>CAVTXZ010000040.1:0-60258 GCA_963738755.1 uncultured beta proteobacterium | reverse complement strand
CTCTTGGAGCGTGCTGCTCGCGTCTCGGAAGAGTACGTCGAGAAGTTCACGAACGGCGAAGTGAAGGGCAGAGCGGTTCGCTCGCACGGCACTGCCGGTCATTGAAACGCAAGCAGGCGACGTGACCGCATTCGTTCCGACGAACTGATCTCGATTACCGACGGCCAGATCTTCCTAACCGACCTCTTCAACGCAGGTATCCGCCCGGCAATTAACGCCGGCGTGTCGGTGTCGCGCGTCGGTGGTGCGGCTCAAACCAAGGTTGTGAAGAAGCTGTCCGGCGGTATCCGTACCGACCTGGCGCAGTACCTGGAACTGGCAGCATTCGCACAGTTCGCATCGGACCTCGACGAAGCCACCCGCAAGCAACTGGAGCGCGGCCGCCGCGCTGACGGAACTGCTGAAGCAGCCGCAGTATCAGCCGCTGCAAGTGTGGGAGCTGGCTATCTCGCTGTTCGCCGCGAACAACGACTACGTCCACGATCTGGAAGTCGCACAAGTGCTTCCGTTCGAAAGGGCCTGCGCGAATACCTGGAGTCGAGCCACGCTGACCTGGTCAAGCGCATCGAAGACACCAAGGAACTCTCGAAGGACGACGAAGCCCTGCTTGTACATACGGTTCTTAAAGACTTAAAGAAGTCCGGCGCGTATTGATACCGCGAGTGATTACCGCAAGGCATAAAAGGACCTTGAAGCGGCGCGGGCCGCATGAAAATGCCCCCGTGCTGCTTCGATCGCTTTGCATGGGACCCGGGTAAGCGCTGAGCGCAAACTCGGGCCGACAAGGAGCAAGCAATGGCTGGAATGAAGGAAATTCGCGGCAAGATCAAGAGCGTGCAAAACACGCGCAAGATCACGAAAGCGATGGAGATGGTGGCCGCATCGAAGATGCGCCGCGCTCAGGAGCGCATGCGCGCTGCTCGCCCGTATGCCGACAAGGTCCGCGATATCGCTGCACACATGAGCCGTGCGAACCCTGAGTATCGTCACCCGTTCATGGTGTCGAACGAAGGCGCGAAGGCGGCCGGCATCATCCTCGTCACGACTGATAAAGGTCTGTGCGGCGGCATGAACACCAACGTGCTCGCGCGCGTCGTTGCAGAAGTTCAAGGAACTGGAAGGCCAGGGCAAGTCGATCGAAGCAACTGCGATCGGCACCAAGGGTCTGGGTTTCCTGAACCGTTTGCGCGCCAAAGTGGTGTCGAATGTCGTGCATCTGGGCGACACGCCGCATCTGGAAAAGCTGATCGGCGCGGTCAAGGTGCAACTCGACCTGTACTCGGAAGGCAAGGTTTCGGCGGTGTACCTGGCGTACACGCGCTTCGTCAACACGATGAAGCAGGAGCCGGTGATCGAGCAACTGCTGCCGCTGTCGGCAGACCAGTTCGAGCGTAAGGAAGAAGACGGCACGACGCCGAGCACGCAGTGGGACTACATCTACGAGCCGGATGCGCAGGCAGTGGTGGACGAACTGCTGGTGCGTTATGTCGAGGCGCTGGTCTATCAGGCCGTCGCGGAAAACATGGCATCGGAACAGTCGGCGCGAATGGTCGCGATGAAGGCCGCTTCGGACAATGCGAAGACGGTCATCAACGAACTGCAGCTCGTGTACAACAAGAGCCGTCAGGCAGCGATCACGAAAGAACTGTCGGAAATCGTCGGTGGCGCGGCGGCCGTCTGACCCTCAGGGTCAAGCAAGCCGCTTCGTGTGCGCCCTTGTGGCGCACCCCGCCTCGGCGGCTCCATCGAAACAGCGCCTTTGCGCGAGTGAAGAATTGAGTATCTAAAGGAAAAGCGATGAGTACTACTGCTTTGGTAGAAGGCAAGATCGTACAGTGCATCGGCGCGGTGATCGACGTGGAATTCCCGCGTTCGGACATGCCGAAGATTTACGACGCGCTCATTCTCGAAGGTTCGGAACTGACCCTCGAAGTCCAGCAGCAGCTGGGTGACGGCGTTGTCCGTACTATCTGTCTGGGTGCTTCGGATGGCCTGCGCCGTGGTACGACGGTGAAAAACACCGGCAAGCCGATCAGCGTGCCGGTTGGCAAGCCGACCCTCGGCCGGATCATGGACGTGCTGGGTCGCCCGATCGACGAAGCCGGCCCGATCAACTCGGACGTGGTTCGCGGCATTCACCAGAAGGCTCCGGCGTTCGACGAACTGTCGCCGTCGACGGAACTGCTCGAAACCGGCATCAAGGTTATCGACCTGATCTGCCCGTTCGCGAAGGGCGGTAAGGTTGGCCTGTTCGGTGGCGCCGGCGTGGGCAAGACCGTGAACATGATGGAACTGATCAACAACATCGCCAAGGAACACGGTGGTTATTCCGTGTTCGCCGGTGTTGGCGAGCGTACCCGCGAAGGGAACGACTTCTATCACGAAATGAAGGACTCGAACGTTCTCGACAAGGTCGCGCTGGTGTACGGCCAGATGAACGAGCCGCCGGGCAACCGTCTGCGCGTCGCGCTGACCGGTCTGACGATGGCTGAGCACTTCCGTGACGAAGGCCTCGACGTGCTGTTCTTCGTCGACAACATCTACCGTTTCACGCTGGCAGGTACGGAAGTGTCGGCACTGCTCGGCCGTATGCCGTCGGCAGTGGGCTATCAGCCGACGCTGGCTGAAGAAATGGGCAAGCTGCAAGAGCGTATTACGTCGACCAAGACTGGCTCGATCACGTCGGTGCAGGCCGTGTACGTCCCTGCGGATGACTTGACCGACCCGTCGCCGGCTACGACCTTCGGCCACCTGGACGCAACCGTCGTGTTGTCGCGTGACATCGCTTCGCTGGGTATCTACCCGGCAGTGGACCCGCTCGATTCGACCTCGCGTCAGATCGACCCGAACGTGATCGGCGAAGAGCACTACTCGATCACGCGCGGCGTGCAGCAAACGCTGCAGCGCTACAAGGAATTGCGCGACATTATCGCGATTCTGGGCATGGACGAACTGGCGCCGGAAGACAAGCTCGCCGTGGCGCGCGCTCGTAAGATCCAGCGTTTCCTGTCGCAGCCGTTCCACGTCGCTGAAGTGTTCACGGGCTCGCCGGGCAAGTACGTGCCGCTGAAGGAAACGATCCGTGGCTTCAAGATGATCGTTGAAGGCGAGTGCGACCACCTGCCGGAACAAGCGTTCTACATGGTCGGCACGATCGACGAAGCCTTCGAAAAGGCCAAGAAGATCCAGTAAAGGTCGGGTGTATGGAAGCGGGCGCCGGGTCGGTGCCCTCGAATTACGCTCAAACCAGCCTTGCATGGGACCAGAGTAAGCGCGAAAGCGCTAACTCCGGTCGCCACAGGAGTCGATATGGCAACCATTAAAGTAGACGTCGTCAGCGCGGAAGAGCAGATCTTCTCGGGCCAGGCGAAGTTCGTCGCGCTGCCGGGTGAAGCAGGTGAACTCGGCATTCTGCCGGGCCACACGCCGCTCATCACGCGGATTCGTCCGGGTGCGGTGCGCATCGAGGTGGAAAACGGCGAAGAAGAGTTTGTATTCGTCGCCGGCGGTATTCTCGAAATCCAGCCGGGCGCTGTGACGGTTCTCGCCGACACGGCTATCCGCGGCAAGGATCTCGACGAAGCCAAGGCCGAAGATGCACGCAAGCGCGCGGAAGAAGCGCTGCAGAACACGGGTTCGAACCTCGAATACGCAACCGCGCAAGCGGAACTGGCGTACGCGACGGCTCAGCTCGCTGCGATCCAGCGTCTGCGTAAGCTGCGCGGTCAGAACTAGGCAACACGTATCAGAGAGAAAGCAGCCTTCGTGGCTGCTTTTTTTTGATCCACACTTGACGTTTACGGAAAGGTAAGCAAAATCGTGTGCTTAGATCGACGGCGCGAAACTACGACGTCGTGCGGCATGCGCTGCGGGTAAGACTTGATGCCTTGCGAACACGTGCCGATGGCACAATTGGTTTCAAAACCATTTCAATCGAGCGAGCTTCTGCTCACGGAGACAAAACCATGGCAACGCAAGTGTCAGGCGAAGGTGCACTCATCGAACCGAAGGACGGTCTGTCGTACGTCCGTGGCTCGACCGACATTCCTTTGAGCGAAGCGACGGTGGGCCAGTTTCTGCGCGACACCGCGGAGCGTTTCCCTGACCGCCCGGCCGTGGTGTTCCGCGAACAACTCATTCGCTGGACGTGGAAAGAGTTTGCGGAAGAGGTCGATGTACTGGCGTCCGGTCTGCTTGCGCTCGGCATTGCGAAGGGCGACCGCGTCGGCATCTGGTCGCCGAACCGGGTGGAATGGCTGCTCACCCAGTTCGCGACTGCCCGCATTGGCGCCGTGCTGGTCAACATCAACCCGGCGTACCGGCTCGCCGAGCTCGAGTATGCGTTGAACAAGGTCGGCTGCAAGGCGATCATCGCTGCCGAGCGTTTCAAGACGTCGATGTATCTGGAGATGTTGCAGGAACTCGCGCCGGAGTTGGCCACGCAAACGCCAGGCGAACTGCATGCGGCCCGTCTGCCGGAGTTGCGGTACGTGATCCGCATGTGCGATACCGAAACGCCCGGCATGCTCACTTTCTCCGACGTGATTGAGCAGGGCCGAGCGACGCTCGACATTGCCACGCTCGACGCCATCGGCGCGACGTTGTCGTGCCACGAGCCGATCAATATTCAGTTCACCAGTGGTACGACGGGTAATCCGAAGGGCGCGACGCTGACGCATAGCAACGTCGTCAATAACGCGCGCTATATCGCCATGGCCATGCGTCTATCGGAACACGACGCGCTGTGCATTCCCGTTCCGCTCTATCACTGCTTTGGCATGGTGCTGGCCGTGCTGGCGTGCGTGTCGGTCGGCGCTAATATGGTGTTTCCGGGCGAAGCGTTTGATCCGGCTGCCACGCTCGCAGCCGTCGCCGAAGAGCAGTGCACGGCGCTGCATGGCGTGCCGACCATGTTCATCGCCGAACTCGACCACCCGAACTTCGCCGCGTACGACTTCTCGCGCTTGCGCACCGGCATTATGGCCGGCTCGCCGTGCCCGATCGAGACGATGAAAAAGGTCGTCTCCAGGATGCATCTAAGCGAGATCACGATTGCATACGGCATGACGGAAACCAGTCCGGTGTCGTTCCAGAGTTCCACTACGGATCCGCTCGACAAGCGCACCACGACGGTCGGCCGGATTCAGCCGCACCTGGAAGTGAAAATCGTCGATCCGCTTGGTGAAATTGTGCCGGTGGGCGAGACGGGCGAGCTGTGCACCCGCGGCTATTCGGTGATGCAGGGCTACTGGGGCGACGAGGCGAAAACACGGGAAAGTATCGTCGACGGCTGGATGCACACCGGCGATCTGGCGACGCTCGATGCCGAAGGTTACTGCAATATCGTCGGCCGCCTGAAGGACATGCTGATCCGTGGCGGCGAAAACATCTACCCACGCGAAATCGAAGAGTTTCTCTTCCGCCATCCGAAGATCCAAAGCGTGCAGGTATTCGGCGTGCCGGATTCGAAATATGGCGAGGAGGTCTGCGCGTGGATTGTCTTGCGCCCAGGTGAGCAGGCCACGGCAGAAGATATTCAGCAATTCTGTCAGGGCCAGATCGCCCACTACAAGGTGCCGAAGTACATCCGCTTCGTTGACGAGCTGCCGATGACGGTGACCGGCAAGGTGCAGAAATTCATCATGCGTGAACGGATGATCAGCGAACTGAAGGTTCAGGAAGACAAGACGGCCTGATTGGCCTGAAGCTGGACATGCGGATTCGGCGCCACGCGACATATTCGCGCGGCGCCGACCGACATTTTGCGGGAAATCGTTTGCTAAGTGAGCCACCGGCGAGCCAGAAAATCCCTCTGCTGACGAGCGCGCAAACGTTTGACCAGACGAAAAAAAAGCGGGCCTGGAGCCCGCTAAAAACCACACGCTACGGGGTTAGCGCGAGGAGACCAAAGAAGGAACCGACTGAGACGACGACCCTGCGCCGTTTTACGGCCCCAGCAGGGATGCCCCTTCACAGGGCTTCGGCATACGCCGACCGGCAAGTGCATTGTATCCGCTCACACCACGCACCCAGCCACATCCGTGTTGAAACCGTTGAGGGCATTGTGGGCGAATTAACCTACGAGCGCGGTAACAAAGTGTTTCAGGTTGTAACGCCCACCAGATAAGGGGTTGCGGGACATTTTGCCAAACCCGAAGGTTTTAAGCGTAATTTATACCGATGACAAGCTTGCAATTTCATACGCGTGATTGATGCTATTCGCGACGCATATCGCCGCGTAATCCGTTCAGCCGATTTCGAATGAAATGGTTGCACGCGCATCTTTTTACGTACTGAATTGCCTGTTTTATAAGCACTTTGCCGAACTTGCGCGATCCTTGTTATGCGTTCAACCGCTGCGTTGCGATGCAATACAACGTACGCGGGTCGTTCCGTGCGAAGCACCAGATCGGGGAAATGGCCATTACGCCGCACTGTTCTGCTTTCACTTAACAACAGACGCTTCCGTTACAGGATTGTATTGTTGTTCGGGACCTGTTGACGGCGTGTCCGGCGCCTGCTAACAGCTATTCAGTGAGCAGGCGCGCAGTCATTAAACGGTCCTATTTCAACCACTTGTCGGAGATCGTTTGGTATTCGCCAGTCGCTCGCGCCAGGTGCAGCCACTGATCCACGTACTCCTGGAACGCAACGTCCCCCCGCGGCAGAAGCCAGGCCTTCTCGCCGTACTGAAACGGCTTGTCCGGATGCACTGAGCATAGGCCCGGATTCAGTTTCTGCTGCAATAGCGTTTCGGACGCGTCAGTCACCATCACATCGGCTTTGCCGGCGAGGATCTGCTTGAAGATCGTCACGTTGTCCGGGTAGACGGTTAGGTTCGCGTGCGGGAAGTACTGCTTGGCGAAACGCTCATTCGTGCCGCCCGGATTGACGATCACGCGTGTTGACGGCTGGTCGATCTGGGCCACTGTCTGATATTTGTTCACATCGTCGCAGCGGACGATCGGCGTCTTGCCGTCGATCATGTACGCCTGCGTGAAGAACGCGCGTTTTTGCCGCTCGAGCGTCGGCGAAACACCGCCCACGCCGATGTCGCATTTCGCGACGAAGTCGTTCATCAGATTCGACCACGACGTTTTGACGAACTCCGCTTTCACGCCGAGCGACTTGGCGAGTGACTCGGTCATGTCGATATCGATGCCTTCGAACTGGCCGTCCGTCTTGTAGAACGAGTACGGTTTGTAGTCGCCGGTCGTGCAGGCGCGCAGCGTGCCGCGCGAAAGCACTTCGTCGAGCCGTGAGGGTGCCGCGGCGGTAGCGCTGGCTTGCGCCTGGGCCGCGCCTGCGTGAACCAGAACGCCGGTCAAAACACCGAGCAGTGCGAGTGCTGCCTTATTCATCGAGTCTCCTTGATTGCGCGTAATTATCTGGAAAGGCCGTCGGATGATAGCCCGGCAATTCGTGCTTGAACATTGGCCGTTCAGCTGAGTCATGGCGCCGCAGGACGTGGCCGGGAACCGGACACCCGCAGCGCACGCGTCAGTTATTGCCCGCATCAAGCGCGATGCGGCGAGCCGGGTCCGGTAAAATGCCCCTTTGTCCTCAGTCGTACGCAACGTGGCCCATAAACTCCTGAACGACACTTTCCTGCGCGCGTTGCTGCGCCAGCCGACCGACTACACGCCAATCTGGCTGATGCGCCAGGCCGGCCGCTATTTGCCGGAGTACAACGCCACGCGTGGTCGCGCGGGCAGTTTCCTCGGTCTCGCGAAGAATCCGGCCTACGCAACTGAAGTCACGCTGCAGCCGCTCGAGCGTTATCCGCTTGACGCCGCGATTCTGTTTTCAGACATCCTCACTGTGCCTGACGCGATGGGCCTCGGCCTCGAGTTCGTGACGGGCGAGGGCCCGAAATTCGCCCGGCCGGTGCGTACGGAAGACGACGTGGCCCGCCTTGCGGTGCCGGACATCGACGCTACGCTGCGCTATGTGACCGACGCGGTTCGCGAAATTCGCACCGCACTGACCGACGCCCAAGGCCATCAGCGTGTGCCGCTCATCGGCTTCTCCGGCAGCCCATGGACGCTGGCGTGCTACATGGTCGAAGGTGGTGGCTCGGCCGATTTCCGTACCGTCAAATCGATGCTGTACGCGCGTCCGGACCTGATGCACCGCATTCTCGACATCAATGCGAAGTCGGTTGCGGCCTACCTGAATGCGCAGATCGAAGCCGGCGCGCAGGCCGTGATGATCTTCGACACGTGGGGCGGGGCACTCGCCGACGGCATCTATCAACGCTTCTCGCTGCAATACATCCAGCAGGTTGTCAGCCAGTTGAAGCGCGACCACGACGGCGAAAAAGTACCTGTGATCACCTTCACGAAGGGCGGGGGCCTGTGGCTCGACGAGATCGCCAATACCGGCGTGGACGCAGTCGGTCTTGACTGGACCGTGAACCTGAGCAAGGCGCGTGAGCGCGTGGGCGGCAAGGTGGCGCTGCAGGGAAATATCGATCCGTCCGTACTCTTCGCACCGCCGGCTTCGATCCGTATGGAAGCGCGCGCCGTGCTAGACAGCTTCGGCAATCATCCGGGTCACGTCTTTAATCTCGGTCACGGCATTTCGCAATTCACGCCGCCAGAGCACGTCGCCGAACTCGTGGACGAAGTTCATCGGCATAGTCGCGCGATTCGCAGCGGCGCGCATGCACCAGCATGATGCTGTAACCGTTACCGTTTTTGCTGCAGCGCAGCGGGCTGGGCTCTCAGGCTAAGGAGAAAATTGCAGTCCGCGGGCCGTCAAATGGTGCTCTTGCAGTTGTCAAGACTTGACTTATGCACATTCATCACGCTGCGGCGCGGTAGAAGCTTTCGTCGTACCCTAGCCCTTGCGCATTGCGGGCGCATTTGATCTAAGCCTTGTCTGGCAAGGGTTTCAGGGGGCAACTTCGAAATGTGCGGAATCCCACAGAAGGCCGCAGCGGCGCGGTTCCTGGCCGTTCTGAGCGAAGTTTTCAACAAAGTTATCCACAGGTACACGAGCCGAGTGCAATTGTTCAGCGGAATCCAAAACTTAGCGGCGAAATTGAAGTTTTACTTTAACTTCGACGGATGGACCGTCTACCTGACGTGCACCTTGATGCGGCGTCGTGCCGCAGAAACGCAGCCGCGGCCCGCCGCCGCGTGAGTGAGATTTTCGTCCGCGTCGCGCTCGATCATCCGCTGCCGACCTTATTCGACTACCGCTGCGACACGCCTGAAAGCGTTGCGCCAGGCACGCTCGTGAGCGTGCCGTTCGGCAAGCGCCATGTAGTAGGCCTTGTTTGCGAAGTGACGACTCACAGTGACGTGCCTGCCGACCGTCTGCGCGCGGTGAACGGCGTCTGCACGTCATGTCCGCCGGTGTCGGAGGAATGGCTGGCGCTGGCCGCGTTTGCCGCGGACTACTACCAGCGTGGCCTCGGGGAAGTCGCTCTACCCGCCTTGCCGCAAGCTTTACGCGATGCGTCGCGCTGGGCGCGCCTGTTTGCACCGGAAGAGCGCTACAGCCTGACCGCGGCGGGGCGCGCAGCGTTGCCCGACGCATTGCCGGCGCGAGCCAGCGCGCTGAGGAAGCTCGCGCAGACGTTGGCTGAGACCCACTTCCTGCTGGCCGCGGACGCTCGCGCGATCCACCCCAAGGCCATCGCAACGCTGGACGCGTGGCGGGAGCAAGGCTGGATTGCGCTGGAAGTCATCGAAGCCGCGGCGGTTCTTGCCGCGCCAGCGTCGCCGGACACGCCAGCACCTGCGTTGCCCACCCTCACTGACGAACAGGCCGCCGCCGTCGAAGCGATTCGCGACGCGGGCGGCTTTGCGCCGTTCCTGCTGCACGGCGTAACCGGCAGCGGCAAGACGGAGGTCTATCTGCGCGCGCTGGCCGAGATCCTGGCTGCGAAGCCCGACGCCCAGGCGCTCGTCCTTGTCCCTGAAATCAATCTGACGCCGCAGTTCGAGGCGGCCTTCCGGGCGCGCTTCGCCGCGCTGGAAGGCACGTCGATCGTCACGCTGCACAGCGGTCTCGCGGAAGGCGAACGCGCTCGCAACTGGTTCGCCGCACACACCGGCCGTGCGCGCATCGTGCTCGGCACGCGTCTCGCCGTGCTCGCCTCGCTGCCGAAGCTCGCGATCATCGTAGTCGATGAAGAACACGATCCGGCCTATAAGCAGCAGGAAGGTCTGCGTTATTCGGCGCGCGATCTGGCGATCTATCGCGCGAAACAGCTCGGTTTGCCGGTTGTGCTCGGCTCCGCCACCCCGTCTCTGGAAAGCTGGTGGCAGGCGGATCAGGGGCGCTATAAGCGGCTCACGTTATCGCGCCGGGCAGTCGCCGAGGCGGTGTTGCCGAGCGTCAAACTGATCGATCTGGAAGAAGAACGCAGGCGCGGGCGGGCCTCGGTGGAAGGTTTGTCGGGGCCGTTGATTGCGGCGTTAAAAGCTCGGCTCGAGCGCGGCGAGCAAAGCCTCGTGTTCCTGAACCGGCGTGGCTACGCTCCGCAGCTCGCGTGTGACGCGTGTGGCTGGGTGGCCGGCTGCCCACGCTGCAGCGCCTACGTCGTCCTGCATAAACCGGAGCGCGCGCTGCGCTGTCACCACTGCGGCTGGGAGTCGCGCATTCCGCGCGCGTGCCCCGACTGCGGCAACGTCGACATCGCGCCGATGGGGCGCGGCACGCAACGCGTCGAAGAAACGCTGACGAGCGCGGTGCCCGGGGCCCGCGTACTGCGCATCGACGCCGACAGCACACGCCGCAAGGGCAGCGCACAGGCTTTGTTCTCCGACGTCCACGCCGGAGAGGTCGATATCCTGGTGGGCACGCAGATGATCGCGAAGGGCCACGACTTTCAGCGGGTGTCGCTGGTCGGCGTGCTGAACGCCGATACGGCCTTGTTTTCGCACGACTTCCGCGCGAGCGAGCGTCTGTTCGCGCAATTGATGCAGGTCAGCGGCCGGGCCGGACGCGCCGGTCTGCCGGGCGAGGTGCTGGTGCAAACGCGCTATCCGCGCCATGCGCTCTACCAGGCGCTCGGCCGCCACGACTATGTCGGCTTCGCCAATTCGACGCTGGCCGAACGGCGCGACGCCCGTCTGCCGCCGTTCGTCTATCAGGCGCTGCTGCGCGCGGAAGGGCGCACGCTCGAAGCCGCGGTCGCTTTCCTGCAGCAGGCCGCCGCGGCGCTGAGCGAGATCCCGGCCGCCGAGCGCGTGACCGTCTATGACGCCGTGCCGCTCACCATCGTCAAGGTGATGCATGTGCATCGCGCGCAGTTGCTGATCGAAAGCGGGTCACGTGCCGCGCTGCAGGCCACCTTGCGCGCGTGGCAGCCCGCGCTGCGCGGCATCAAGGGCGTATTGCGCTGGAATCTCGAAGTCGATCCGCTCGACGTCTGAGCCGGCCGTTGGCCCGGCGCTGTCGTTACTCCTTTGAGTCATATCCATAGAGCGAATGGTCGTTTCGCTTTGCGGCTTCGCTCGCCTATATTTCGCCGGATCGGCGCATCGTTGCTCAAAAATCCCATTCCCGCGCCGAGCCACCTCAACTTCCCCGGGGCATTGCGATGAGCGATACCAACTCAACACTGCCGAGCGGCGCCGCGCCGAGCAAGCCGCACAGCAGCCACGGCGCGCACGGCAGCGGTCTGTTTTCGACTGAAGACTGGTGGGCCGTCTGGATCGGCCTGCTGGTGATCGTGATTGCCTGGGCACTGTTTGCCTCGGGCAGCAGCATCAAGTGGCTGGCGGTCGCGCCGGCCAAATGGTCGAGCGTGGGGCAGGCCGCGCAGGACATCGGCAAGCATCTGCCGAACTATCTCGCGCTGTTCGTCGTGTTCGCTGTGTTGTTCGGCGTGAGCCTTGCCGCGTTGCGGCAGCGGGTGGGCTCGTTTCTTGGCTCGTTCCTGATTCTGTTCATCGCGTCAGGGCTGATCTTCACGCTCGGCGCATGGGTGAATGCGTCGAAGTACAACCTGGAGCCGCCGCTCGTGGCGCTAGCGCTCGGTTTACTGATTTCGAACGTGTTCACGCTGCCTGAGTGGTTCTCGGCGGGTCTGCGGGTCGAGTTTTATATCAAGGTGGGCATCGTGCTGCTCGGGGCGACGCTGCCGTTCACCCTGCTGATATGGGCTGGGCCGGTGGCGGTCGGGCAGGCGACCATCGTGTCGCTCGTCACGTTCTTCGTGATCTTTTTCACTGGCAAAGCGCTGGGACTCGACCGGCGCTTTGCCGCGGTGCTTGGCGTGGGCGGCGCGGTGTGCGGGGTATCGGCGGCCATCGCGATTGCGGGCGCGGTGCGGGCCAAGCGCGAGCAGGTTTCGGTGGCGATCACGCTGGTGGTGTTGTGGGCGATTGTGATGATCTTCGTGCTGCCGTTCGCGTCGCGCTCGCTGGGGTTGTCGACGGCTGTGGCGGGTGCGTGGATTGGAACTTCCGAATTCGCCGATGCGGCCGGCATCGCCGCCGCGCAGGCTTATGGCGACTTCGCGAAGCACGCGGGCGGCGCGATTGCCGGCGCGCCGGAAGCGTCGCTGCAGGCGTTCACGCTAATGAAGGTGGTTGGACGCGATATCTGGATCGGCATCTGGGCGTTCGTACTGGCGATCGTCGCGACAACGCGTTGGGAATCGCAGGACAGCGGCGTCAGATCCCGGGCTAACGCGGGCGAGATCTGGGCGCGTTTTCCGAAATTCGTGATTGGCTTCGTGATCGCGTCTGCATTGGTGACATGGATTGCGAGTCACTATTCGCTCGCGGATTACCGCAAGGTGGTGACGCCGGAATTCGTCGCGCCGATCACCGCACTGCGCACGTGGGCGTTCACGTTCTGTTTTCTGAGCATCGGCCTGACCACGCGCTTGCGCTCGCTAACGGCCACGGGCCTCAAGCCCTTCCTCGCCTTTACGGTGGGCGTGGCAGTCAATATCGCCATCGGCTACGCGCTATCCGCGCACGTGTTCGCACCGTACTGGAATAGCTTGGGGCAGGGCTCGTGACGTCCATGCCCGCGCATGTCGGCAATACTGCCGACGTTTGCGAAGAGGCGTGCGCGCAGCATTGCGCAAGCTGCCGGTATCGCGCCGCGGATCGGCATTCACTGGAGCAGAGCATCCCGGGTCTCGCGGTGTTCGGTTCCGGGTTCGGCGCGAGCGTGGCGGATAGCCGGCTATGCCGCCTGCACGACCAGCTCGTTTCGCCGGACGATGCGTGCGCGCAGTTCGAGCCGATTCCCCGGCACTGACGCGCGCGCCGGCTTCGACGCCCAGCTGAACTGGGCGCCTCCCCTTGCACGGAGAATCGGCGTCGCTATTTCACACGCGAATCGCCGTACGCCTTCGCTGATTCGTTCAATGCCCCGTGCGCGTCGCCCGCCGAAGCGCACGAAGCCGGAAGCACCTGCGCTTCGGCGGACGCGCGTTTAGCCGCTCGACCCGTCGCGCCACGGATGAACAGCACCGCGCAAGTCGCGCACATCGCCCAGATCCCCAATACCACTAGCCACTTTTCCATTTTCAGGTCCTCTAAAACCCCGTACCGCTTTTTATGTGCGTACCTTTCGGCCGCGTGCCGCTGTGTTCTGTATATCGGCGCGGCGCGCGATTCGATAAGGGCGAAGACAAAAAGAAACACGCCAGGGAAAGTACCGATCGCAACCACCGCCGCCAGACGCAGCGCCGCTCGGCGCAAACCCCGACGCCATCGGGCTTTCACGAGGGTGCAACCTTATGCTATGCATGGTTGCACCTTTTTATTGGGAGGCGTACGATTCGGCCAACTTTTAGTCTTTCGCCAGCGTAGTTTGACTGGTATCCGAAGAAGGAAACATGGCTAGCACCACACTTGGCGTTAAGGTCGACGATCTCCTGCGCTCGCGGCTGAAAGATGCCGCCACTCGCCTCGAACGCACTCCGCACTGGCTGATCAAGCAGGCGATCTTCGCTTACCTTGAGAAGATCGAGCATGGCCAATTGCCTCCCGAGTTGTCGGGCGTGACGGGTTCGGCCGACCTGGCCGACGCCGCAGCGGTTGAAAGCGACGAAGACAGTGCGTCGCACCCGTTCCTCGAATTCGCGCAGAACGTGCAACCGCAATCGGTGCTGCGTGCCGCGATCACCGCTGCCTATCGTCGTCCCGAGCCCGAATGCGTGCCGTTCCTGTTGGGTCAGGCGCGCTTGCCGGCGAACCTCGCGGGCGACGTGCAGACGATGGCCGGCAAGCTCGTCGAAACGCTGCGCACCAAGAGCAAGGGCGGTGGCGTCGAAGGGCTGATCCACGAGTTCTCGCTGTCGAGCCAGGAAGGCGTCGCGCTGATGTGCCTCGCCGAAGCGCTGCTGCGCATCCCCGATCGCGCCACGCGCGACGCGCTGATCCGCGACAAGATCAGCAAGGGCGACTGGAAATCGCACGTCGGCCAGGCGCCGTCGCTGTTCGTCAACGCCGCGACGTGGGGCCTGATGATCACCGGCAAGCTGGTGACGACCAATAGCGAAACCGGGCTGTCGTCGGCGCTCACGCGTCTGATCGGCAAGGGTGGCGAGCCGCTGATCCGCAAGGGTGTGGACATGGCGATGCGCCTGATGGGCGAGCAGTTCGTCACCGGGGAGAACATCTCCGAAGCGCTGGCCAACAGCCGCAAATACGAAGCACGCGGTTTCCGCTACTCGTACGACATGCTCGGCGAAGCAGCGACGACAGAAGCCGATGCGCAGCGCTACTACGCGTCCTACGAGCAGGCGATCCACGCCATCGGCAAGGCCGCCGGCGGCCGCGGCATCTACGAAGGCCCGGGCATCTCGATCAAGCTGTCCGCACTGCATGCGCGCTACTCGCGTTCGCAGCAGGAACGCACGATGAGCGAACTGCTGCCGCGCGTGCGCTCGCTGGCGATTCTTGCGCGCCGCTACGACATCGGCCTGAACATCGACGCCGAAGAAGCCGATCGCCTCGAAATCTCGCTCGACCTGCTCGAAGCGCTGTGCTTCGATCCGGAACTGGCCGGCTGGAACGGCATCGGTTTCGTGGTGCAGGCCTACCAGAAGCGTTGCCCGTTTGTGATCGAATACCTGATCGATCTGGCGCGCCGCAGCCGTCACCGCATCATGGTGCGTCTCGTGAAGGGCGCGTACTGGGATACCGAAATCAAGCGCGCCCAGGTGGATGGCCTGGAAGGCTATCCGGTCTACACGCGCAAGATTTACACCGACGTGTCGTACCTCGCCTGCGCGAAGAAGCTGCTCGGCGCGCCGGATGCGGTGTATCCGCAGTTCGCCACGCACAATGCGCACACGCTGTCCGCGATCTATCACCTCGCAGGTCACAACTACTATCCCGGCCAGTACGAGTTCCAGTGCCTGCACGGCATGGGCGAGCCGCTGTATGAAGAGGTGACCGGCCGCGACAAGCTGAATCGTCCGTGCCGCGTCTACGCACCGGTCGGCACGCACGAAACGCTGCTTGCATACCTCGTGCGCCGTTTGCTGGAAAACGGCGCGAATACCTCGTTCGTGAATCGCATTGCTGACGAAAACGTCGCCATCAAGGACCTGATCGCCGACCCGGTCGACGAAGCGTCGAAGATCGTGCCGCTCGGCGCACCGCACGCGAAGATTCCCCTGCCGCGCAATCTGTACGGCGCCGAGCGTCTCAATTCGATGGGCCTCGATCTGTCGAACGAGCATCGGTTGGCGTCGCTGTCGTCGGCGTTGCTGGCGAGTGCGCATCATCCGTGGCGCGCCGCGCCGATGCTCGAAAACGACGAGATCGCCGTGGGCACCGCACGCGATGTGCGCAATCCGGCCGACCATCGCGATCTGGTGGGCACTGTGGTTGAAGCGACTTCGGAACATGTCAGCGCCGCGCTCGCGCATGCTGTAGCCGCCGCGCCGATCTGGCAGGCCACGCCGGTCGATGCCCGGGCCGATTGCCTTGCCCGCGCCGCCGATCTGCTTGAAGCGCAGATGCATACGCTGATGGGTCTCGTGGTGCGTGAAGCCGGCAAATCGCTGGCGAACGCAGTCGCGGAAATCCGCGAAGCGATCGACTTCCTGCGTTACTACTCCACGCAGATCCGCAACGAGTTTTCCAACGATACGCACCGTCCACTCGGTCCGGTCGTCTGTATCAGCCCGTGGAATTTTCCGCTGGCGATTTTCATGGGCCAGGTGGCCGCGGCGCTCGCGGCCGGTAACACCGTGCTCGCGAAGCCGGCCGAACAAACGCCGCTGATCGCCGCGCAAGCCGTGCGTATCCTGCGCGAAGCCGGCGTGCCGGCGGGCGCGGTGCAACTGCTGCCGGGCGACGGCGAAACGGTCGGCGCCGCGCTGGTGGCCGACGCGCGTACCCGCGCTGTGATGTTCACCGGCTCGACCGAAGTCGCGCGCCTGATCAACAAGACGCTGTCGAACCGTCTCGATCCGGACGGCAAGCCGATTCCGCTGATCGCCGAAACCGGCGGCCAGAACGCGATGATCGTCGATTCGTCGGCGCTCGCCGAACAGGTGGTCGCGGACGTATTGCAATCGTCGTTCGACTCGGCCGGTCAACGGTGTTCCGCGCTGCGCGTTCTTTGTTTACAGGACGATGTCGCGGACCGCACGCTGGAAATGCTGACAGGCGCAATGCGCGAACTGGCGATGGGCAATCCGGATCGTTTGTCGATCGACGTGGGCCCGGTGATCGACCTCGACGCGAAGCGCGGCATTGACGCCCATATCGTGGCGATGCGCGAAAAAGGCCGCAAGGTCGAGCAGCTGCCGATGCCTGACGGCTGCGCGCCGGGAACGTTTGTGCCGCCGACGCTGATCGAACTCGACAGCATCGACGAACTGAAGCGCGAAGTGTTCGGTCCGGTGCTGCACGTGGTGCGTTACCGCCGCAGCCAGCTGGATAAACTGCTCGAACAGATCCGCACGACCGGCTACGGCCTGACGCTCGGCATCCATACGCGAATCGATGAAACCATCGCTCACGTGATCAGCCGTGCGCATGTCGGCAACATCTATGTGAACCGCAACGTGATCGGCGCTGTGGTGGGGGTTCAGCCGTTCGGTGGCGAGGGTTTGTCGGGCACGGGACCGAAAGCGGGCGGCGCGCTGTATCTGCAACGTCTGTTGGCCACGCGTCCGGCGGGGTTGCCGAAATCGCTGGCGCAATCGTTGATCGTGGATGTGCCGCACGCCGGAGAAAGCGGCGACAATCCTACCGCTGCGCTGACGGCGTTGCGCGACTGGCTGATCGCGGAGCGTGAGCCGGTGCTGGCCGCACGCTGCGACGGTTATCTGTCGCATGTGCTGGCGGGCGCAACTGCGGTATTGTCGGGCCCCACCGGCGAGCGCAATACGTACACGCTGGGCGCGCGCGGCACGGTGCTGTGTATCGCGTCCACCGCGAGCGGTGCGCGCGTGCAGTTTGCCGCGGCGCTGGCTACGGGAAATCGCGCGTTGTTCGAAGGCGCGGCTGGTGAACAATTGGTGTCGCAGTTGCCCGCTGCACTGAAGGCATATGCGAACGTGAAGAAAAGCGCCGATACGCCATTCGACGCGGCGCTCTTCGAAGGCGATAGCGACGAACTGCTGGCGCTGGTGAAGGAAGTTGCGAAGCGCCCAGGGCCGATTGTCTCGGTGCAAGGCGTCGCGGCTCGCGCGCTGGAAAGCGGCGACGAAGACTACGCGCTCGAGCGTCTGCTGACGGAACGCTCGGTCAGCGTGAATACGGCAGCAGCCGGCGGTAATGCGAATTTGATGACGATCGGTTGAGCGAACCTCATCGATTTCCTCAATAGAACGGAAGCGGTACGGCGACCCCGAAGCCGCTCCATCCACACCTGGTACCAAGGAGAAGCTATGCAACACAAGATGAAACAGCTGGCAGGCGCAGCGCTGGTTGCAGCGATGTCGCTGGCGGGGACGGCCAACGCTCAATCGACGGAAGACGTGAAGATCGGTTTCGCCGGTCCGATGACGGGCGCGCAGGCGCACTACGGCAAAGACTTCCAGAACGGCATCACGCTGGCTGTGGAAGACATGAACGCGACCAAGCCGGTGATCGGCGGCAAGCAGGTTCGTTTCGTGCTGGATGCGGCCGACGACCAGGCTGACCCGCGCACCGGTACGACCGTTGCACAGAAGCTGGTGGATGACGGCATCAAGGGCATGCTCGGCCACTTCAACTCGGGCACCACGATTCCGGCTTCGCGCATCTACGCGAACGCGGGCATCCCCGAAATCGCGATGGCGACGGCGCCTGAGTACACGCAACAGGGCTTCAAGACCACGTTCCGCATGATGACGTCCGACACGCAGCAAGGGTCGGTCGCCGGCACGTTCGCGGTGAAGAGCCTGGGTATGAAGAAGATCGTGATCGTCGACGACCGCACGGCTTATGGCCAGGGTCTGGCGGATCAGTTCGAAAAGGCGGCGAAGGCGGCGGGCGGCACGATCGTTGATCGTGAATACACGAACGACAAGGCAGTGGACTTCAAGTCGATCCTGACCAAGCTGAAGTCGGTCAATCCTGACATGGTCTACTACGGCGGCGCGGATTCGCAAGCGGCCCCGATGGTCAAGCAGATGAAGCAACTGGGTATCAAGGCTCCGCTGATGGGCGGCGAAATGGTCCACACGCCGACGTTCATCCAGCTCGCGGGTGACGCGGCGAACGGCACGGTGGCATCGCTCGCGGGCCTGCCGCTGGAAGAAATGCCGGGCGGCAAGGACTACGTCGCGAAGTACAAGAAGCGTTTCAACGAAGACGTGCAAACGTACTCGCCGTACGCTTATGACGGCGCGATGGCCATGTTCGACGCAATGAAGAAGGCGAACTCGACCGATCCGGCCAAGTACCTGCCGCTGCTCGCGAAGACCTCGATGCCGGCAGTGACGGCAGCGAACCTCGCATACGACGGCAAGGGCGACCTGAAGAACGGCGGCATCACGCTGTACAAGGTTGTTGACGGCAAGTGGACGACGCTGCAAAGCGTGGGCGGCAAGTAAGCTGCTCTCGTTACGCTTCTGGCGTTGCCAGGAAAAAAGCCCCGCGGTTCAAATGCGGGGCTTTTTTTATGACGTGTTCTGCGCGAGCTGCGGCCTTACTCCATTTTTTGCCGTATGAGCGCGAGCGTTTTGGTGTCGTAGTTCAACTCCATCCTTCTGCCGTCCTTGTTATAGGCCTCGACTTCATAGCAGTTGTCGTCGATTTCGAACTTCGCGATCTTGTAGCCTTGCGCTTCGATCTGGGTGCGCGCGTCGCTTTCCGTAAGCCATTCCGCCGTGGGATGAACCGGACAGGACATGCCCATCGCGAACACCGCGCCCGACAATCCCAACGTACCGAAAAACACCATCGCTTTAAGCATTTCGACCCCCTGAATCGTTTCAACGAGCCGGTACGTTAGTCTGCTCGGTCGATGCGGTGCAAGGCGCTCGCCATGTTGTACTGCGGCGCATCAATAAATCGCCGTGTGATGCTTAAGGCACGGCGGATCATGGACGTTGGCCGTGGATTTTTTACTAGGCCGATTCTCCCCGCATCTTTCGTCCTTGTTCCCGAATCTGTTCCAGTGTCGCGCCTGGCGTGCTAGCTTCCTGCGGCATGCGGATTTCGATCACCGCTGCACGCTTCGCCTCAAAGGAGCGCTGTAGCGCGGGCAGGAAGTCTTCAGTGCGCTCCACCGTCTCCCCATGCGCGCCGAACGAGCGCGCGAACGCCGCGAAATCCGGATTCGTGAGACCCGTGCCGTGAGCACGATTCGGATAGTGCCGCTCCTGATGCATCCGGATCGTGCCGAAGTGGCCGTTGTTCACGACGATGAAGAGCACATGCAGATCGTATTGCATCGCCGTAGCGAGCTCTTGTGCGGACATCATGAAGCAGCCGTCGCCGGCTAGCGCGACCACCGCGCGTTGCGGATACAGCGACTTCGCGGCAATCGCCGCCGGCACGCCGTAGCCCATCGCGCCACTGGTCGGCGCGAGTTGCGAACGGAAATGCCGATACGAGAAATGCCGATGCAGCCACGTTGCGTAGTTACCCGCGCCGTTGGTCAGGATCGCGTCTTCGGGTAGATGCGCGCGCAGTTGCTGGATCACTTCGCCCATCTGTACATCGCCAGGAATCTGGCGCGGCGTGCGCCAGTCCAGATACTGGCGATGCGCTTCTTGCGCGGTGCCGGTCCATGCGGGCATGTCAGATGAAGGCTTGAGTTCGGCAAGCAGGGCGGCCAGTTCCGGCATGCCGGAGACGATCGGCAAATCGGCTGCGTAGACGCGGCCCAATTCTTCCGCGCCTTGATGGACGTGAACCAGCATTTGCTTCGTTTTCGGTATGTCGAGCAGCGTGTAGCCGTTGGTCGTAGCTTCGCCCAGGCGTGGGCCGAGTGTGAGCAGCAGGTCCGCGTCGCGGATACGTTGAGCAAGCGCGGGATTGATGCCGAGTCCGACATCGCCGGCATAGTTTGGATGCTCGTTGTCGAGCGTGTCCTGGAAGCGGAACGCGAGGCCGACCGGCAATTGCCAGTTCTCGACGAAGCGCTGGAAGTCCGCACATGCGGCGGGTGTCCAGCCACTGCCGCCAGCGATCACCATGGGACGTTGCGCGCCTTCGAGCAACTGGCGGAGTTGCTCGATTTGCGCGGAAGACGGCGACGCCGCGACGCGTTTGTACGCCGGTGCGCCGGCAACGAGGTCGCACGCGTCGCTCAACACATCTTCCGGCAATGACAGCACGACGGGTCCAGGCCGGCCGGATGTTGCCGTGTGAAACGCGTGACTCAGATATTCGGGGATACGCTTCGGATCGTCGATTTGCGCGACCCACTTCGCCATCTGACCGAACATACGACGGTAGTCGATTTCCTGGAAGGCCTCGCGATCCAGGTGTTCGCGCGCGCATTGGCCGATCAGCAGGATCATCGGCGTGGAGTCCTGAAACGCGGTATGCACACCGATCGACGCATGCGTGGCGCCAGGTCCGCGCGTAACGATCGCGACGCCCGGGCGGCCGGTCAATTTGCCGACAGCCTCGGCCATATTCGCGGCCGCCGCTTCGTGACGGCAGACGATGGTTTGGATGCGGTCGGTTTCGTCGTGTAGCGAATCGAGCACGGCGAGGAAGCTTTCGCCGGGGACGCAGAAAACACATTCGACGCCGTGCGTCAGCAGAGCGTCGACGACGAGGCGCGCGCCGGTGGTTTGGGCGGCAGGGGAATCAGAAGCGTGAGCATTCGGCAGCGACATTGCGATGAAGCCTCCATGCGAGTCGGTTAACGCGTAGGTCTTGTTCAGGCGAATTGCCACCTACAGCTTACGCCGACTATGCCATCGACGTCACGGGGCAGACGGTCAGTTTTACTGAAAGCAGTATTTTTCGAGATGATTTTGACGCGTAGGATCCGACTTTCGCAATACAGGAAACGCGGGCCGCCGAATGTCCAAGTCAATCGTTCCAAACATGGATTGCGCTAAGCAATGCTAATAAGTCCTCCGTTCCTGGCGACGGTGCCCGCTTCCGGAACGGATTCCACTGACGCGGGAATTACCGTCATTCCGGATCAGGATGTGTGTGCTGCGGGGATGCAGGAATGTGCGCCGGGAAATGGCGCCTATCCTGTCAGCTTCAACCTCGGTTGGCATGGCGGTTCACACCTCATTGCACCGCGCGATGCACACGGAACCGCGGCGTCTGTGCGTGCCATTGCCGACGGTACGATTGTCTATGCGCGCCAAACCGACGCCACGGAGAATGCAGCATTGTCGTATCGCGGCGTGCGTACGGATGACGGTTGCGTGGTAATCAGGCATTCGACTGAGATCGGAGAAGGCGAAAATGCAAAGGTCACTTTTTTCTCGATCTATATGCATCTGCAAACCGTCAACTCGTCAATGGTCGTCGGCGACAAAGTTTATCGGAAGGATGTTGTTGGCATTGCGGGTCAGATATACGGCCAGCGAGGTCAGATCCATTTTGAAATTGTCTGTGATCAGGCTAACTTGAAAAAATTGGTTGGACGCGAGACGGGTCAACTGACAGCCGCGCCTGGCCGGAAAGACGCAATCTTCGGTGACATATGGTTCAGTGTGCCGAAGGGCACGCCGGTATTCGAGAGTCGAGAACCGCATCCGTATCGAACCGACGACAGGGGGCCACCGCCCTGCAATATCATCACCCCACAAGCGGCGCGCATGACGGAACGGGACTACGTGATCCGCATGCGATATCAGCATGGCGACTGCTCATTAGTCACGTTTCAGAAAAACAACGACGGCCGCTACCTCGAGATTGGCTCACAGACGTGCGCGAGCGGCTACGAATATAACCTTTACAAGGAAGCCACCCGGCTTAGCGAAAAGTATGTTGAGTTGAATCGCGCGGCGGGTTGCGCCTATGCGAAGGTGCCGGCGCCCGCTTCAATTTATGAAATTCTGCGCTTCGGGCGTGCTGTTTGCACTGACTCCTTGCCCACGGGTAGTAAATTCGGGCACTGGCGAAAGATCACAACGCCTGAGGCTACTGGATGGATCAACTTGAGACATCCCGGCATTGGCGTTTACAGCGATGCAGACTTTCCACATTGGGCTGGCTGGAGTCTGATTGACGACGACGCTACGGCGAAAAGTCTATGTAATTCGCCAACGATCAGACACTGGCTCGACCTGAATGGCGACGGCCACATCTCGCATGCGGAGGCAGTGCAAGGCCTGCATAGCGAAGCTGTACGCGCTCGCTTGTCGATGGCGATCTGCAAATTTCCAATCGAGTGGTCGAAAAGCGAATACGCCATCGAGTATCGTTGGGGCTGGGTCAAGGAGTCGTGTAAAGGATTCCCTGTTGCGTTGTCATCAGACGGTTTCGCCCTTCTGAAAGCTCACATACGAGCTTCGGCGTTTTGGGAAGAAATCGATGACGCGCATTTACCAGCAATCGATCAATGCTGGCATTTCCCGCCTAGAGCTTTTATAGACCATTTCAGGAAGTGTGGTTGGCTGAGCGCGAGTGAGCTCGCTCAATGCCTTCCGAGAAGATCGCTTTCTGGAAACGTGTCTTGGAATGTGGCGTTTGACCGTGCAAGCACACATGCGAAACCCATAAATCTCATATATCGGAAGTACCTGAATGAAAGCCGGCTTCGCCTTCTGCATTTCCTGGCGCAGGTGCACATTGAGACGGATATTCTCCGAACGCTGACGGAGGATGGGAGCGGCAGTGGAAGGATCTACGGTCCTTTCTATGGCAGAGGCTACCTGCAGCTAACTTGGCCGCTTAACTATGACGCATATAGCCGATACCAATGTATTCCCGATATTGCTACGTTGCCATATTCGGATCGTCGTATAACGTCAACATCGACGCATATCTGGGCGAATGGCGGTACAACACAGCGCTGGTCGCCTCGATTTGACCCGCAAATTGTTGGTACGGATCTCGTACATGCAGCCGAATCATCCGCTATGTATTGGCTGGCAAAGACATTTCGTGGCAAGCACAACATCAATCGCGCTGCAGACCTTGGTACGTCGCCAGCCGTAGTGGGCTTTATCAGTTGGCTCGTCAATGGAGGCGGTCACGGATATGTGAATCGTCAGCAGTTCGCGTCGCTTCTCGCCGAGGTGTTGCTCGATCAGCCACGCAGAACGGATAGCGGAACGCTCAACTATCCGCCTTTGCTGCCGCCTGCTAATCCTTTGCTCTGCAGCACCTTTCCGCCAAATGCGGTCCCTTTAACCCAAAGTGTGACGATTACTTATGCTGCACAGAAGCCTTAGCGCTCTGATTTTTCTCCTGGCGATGCCTGCATTCGGCGAGCGACATCTGGCCTTACCGCCCGCGTGGGCCAACTCACATTACGGCGCGTGTTATGGCTCCGTGGAACAAAGCATGGCAGCGGTCTATGGGATCCACTACGCCAGCGACGATAACGTGCTAAGCGTCACAAATCACTATCGCACGAGCGAGATGATTCTCAGCCAGGACACGACCTCAGGCACCAATTCGTCGCGGACCATCTTCGAAAAGCGCGCGGGGAACCAGTGGTGCATCGTGTTGACTTCACCACCCGTAGCCAGCATGAATGCGGTTTCGGGTAAGGGAAAATCCGCTCGACCAGCGCAATGGATCACGCTGACGCAGGCGCCGCCCGGCTTTGCCGAAACGAAGGTTGTGTACTCCTGGAACCGGGCAAAAGCGCTTTATCTTCCATCAGAGTGCTATCGCGTTTCGGGGGCAAAGACTACCGCGTTCGATTGCAGAGACGCATACAACTGACATGTCCTGGCGTACATGTTGACGTCAACGCCGCGCATCTCGCACGCCGACAACGCACCCCCGCCCTCAACACTCCACAATATTCACCGCCAACCCACCGCGCGACGTTTCCTTGTATTTGGTCTTCATGTCTGCGCCGGTCTGCATCATTGTCTTGATCACGGAGTCCAGCGATACGTAATGCGTGCCGTCACCGCGCAGCGCCATACGCGCCGCATTGACAGCCTTGACCGAGCCCATTGCATTGCGCTCGATGCACGGAATCTGCACCATCCCGCCGACCGGATCACATGTGAGTCCGAGGTTATGCTCCATGCCGATTTCCGCCGCGTTCTCAACTTGCTTCGGCGTGCCGCCCATCACCGCGGCGAGTGCACCCGCGGCCATTGAACAAGCCACGCCGACTTCACCCTGGCAGCCCACTTCCGCACCAGAAATCGACGCGTTCAGCTTGTACAGAATGCCGATCGCCGCAGCCGTCATCAGGAAGTCCATCACGCCTTGCTGGTTCGAGCCCGGCATGAAGCGCGTGTAGTAATGCAGCACCGCCGGAATGATGCCGGCTGCGCCATTGGTCGGCGCGGTGACGACGCGGCCGCCCGCGGCATTCTCTTCATTCACGGCGATCGCATAAAGATTGATCCAGTCGATCATCGACAGCGGATCGCGCAGCGCCAGTTCCGGATTGCCGGACAACGCGCGATACAGTTGCGGCGCGCGGCGTTTCACCTGGAACGGTCCGGGCAAATTGCCATCGGCAGCCGGATTATTAATGCCGCAGCCGCGCGACACGCACGATTGCATCACGTCCCAGATCTTCAGCAGACCCGCACGCGTCTCTTCTTCGGTATGCCAGACGCGCTCGTTTTCCCACATTAGTTGCGCGATGCTCTTGCCGGTCGATTCACACAGCGCGAGCAACTCGTTGCCGCTGCGGAACGAATGCGGCAGCTGGTCGACTGCGCTTAACACTTTCGTGTTCGGCGCGCCGGCCGTGACCACAAAGCCTCCGCCGACCGACAGATAAGTCGATTCGCGCAGCGTCTCACCTTGTGCATCGAAGGCGCGCAGCGTCAAGCCGTTCGGATGCTCGGCCAGCGCCTGCCGGTAAAACGAGATGTGCTCTTTCTGCACGAACGGCACCTCGTGCGTGCCGAGCAACGCGAGCTTGCGCGATACCCGCACCGCCTCTAGACGCTCCACGATCGTGTCGGGATCGACGGTGTCGGGTGCGTCGCCCATCAAACCCAGCATCACGCCGCGATCCGTACCGTGACCCTTGCCGGTCGCGCCCAGCGACCCATACAGATCGACTTTCACCGATGCCGTCGCGCCGAGCAGCCCATCACGTTCGAGCCCTTGAGCGAACATCAGCGCCGCGCGCATCGGCCCGACCGTATGCGAACTGGACGGGCCAATGCCGATTTTGAAGAGGTCAAACACGCTGACTGCCATTGCTGCTCCTGCTAATGAAAGTTGGTTTAGCGCGCCGACAGCGGTAAACACACGGCCAGCCACGCGGGCGGCGCCGGTGCGAGCTGCAGCGCGATCGGCGTGTAGCGTCCGTCAAGACGCGCCGCCAGATGAAACAGTTCCGTCGCGTTCTTCGGGTCCCACTGACCCGAATAGCCAGGCAAGCCAGCTTCGCGGCGTTTGGCATCGAACGCGACACTCGAATGCACAAATTCTTCATGCGTCTTGCTGCCGTCCGCATACGGCGTCAACCAGTTCAGCGCAGCCACCAGCGAGGCGCCGTTCGCACCTTTCTCCGGCAACCAGTTGCGGTTGTGGCGGCGCGCGGCGAGCGCGGCGGTCACGAGCGGTTGCAGGTCGTAGGTGACATAGTGCAGCGCATCGCGTTCGCTGAAATCTACCGTTGAACCGTCGGGCGCGATGTTGTCGCCGATATGCTCGTCAAACAGACGCTGCGCCGCATTGATCATTTTGCGGTTGTCGAGCGTGAACGCTGCCATCGCAATCAGTTTGATCCGGTGGCTTTGCCAATTGTTCCGGTAGGTGCCTTTCAACGGACGCGGCTGCGCGTCGATTTGTGCGATATAACCGTTCGCGAGTTTGGTCAGAAACGCCATCGACGCATTGCGCGTTTTCACGGGCAGCGCGCTCGCGGTCATGTCGTACGCGAGGATCAGGCCTTCGAAACGGGTTTCGTCGATGGGATTGAAGCTTGGCTGATAAGTCGTGACCCATGCGTACAGCAAACGGTCGACGAGCTTCAGATAACGGTCGTCGCTGGTGGCGCGCCAGGCGAGCGCAGCGTCGCGCAATAGGTCGAGATCCATTTCCGCCTCGACGCTCTGATCGTAGATGCCCTCGTGCGGAAGCGTGCCTTCGGTGTGCAGTTTCGCCACCGCATGTGGCGGGTCGTTCAGGTGCGCTTGCACATTGCTCACCAGCGCTTTGACACCGGGATCGGCGTTCGTGCGTTCACTGGTTTGCAGCGCGGGCGCTGCACAAAAATTCATTGCCGCCTGTGCCTGTCGCAGCGGCAGCAGCACGGCCGCGCCAGCCAACAACAGTGAGCAGGTGTGTTGCCACGTCTGGATTCGCCTCATTCCGGTCCGGCTTTGCATCAATCGCACCTTTCGCGCCATGCGAAACTCCTCGTTAGGCTGATTCGGTGTGTGATGTTAGCCGTTTGCGGGCACGAACGACAGAACCGCGCATCGCCCACCGCTTGCCTGCAGCCGGTGGGTCATGCGCGGTCGTGGTCATGCTTACTCGTAGTCGGCGATCGGCACGCAGGAGCAGAACAGATTGCGGTCGCCGTACACGTTGTCCGCACGGCCGACCGGCGGCCAGTACTTCTTCGTGATCAGCGTAGGCAACGGATATGCAGCGGTCTCGCGCGCATACGCGTGCTTCCAGTCGTTGGCGATCACCACCGCTGCCGTATGCGGCGCATGCTTCAGCGGATTGTCCTCGCGGTCCGAGCGACCTTCCTCGACAGCGCGGATTTCCTCGCGGATCGCGATCATTGCTTCGATGAAGCGGTCGAGTTCTTCCTTCGATTCCGATTCGGTCGGCTCGACCATCAACGTGCCCGGCACCGGGAAGCTCATGGTCGGTGCGTGGAAGCCGTAGTCGGCGAGCCGCTTGGCGACGTCGTCCACGGTGATGCCGCTCGTGTCCTTGATCGGGCGCAGGTCGAGAATGCACTCGTGCGCGACCAGTCCGCCCGGGCCGGAATACAGCACCGGGTAATGCGGCGCGAGCTTGTTCGCGACGTAGTTCGCGTTGAGGATCGCGGTTTCGGTGGCAGCAGTGAGGTTCTTCGCGCCCATCATCGCGATGTACATCCACGAGATCGGCAGGATCGAAGCCGAGCCGTACGGTGCGCCCGACACGGCGCCGATACCGTTCGGCGCACGCTCATAACCCGACGAGATCTGATTCGGCAGGAACTGCGCGAGATGCGCGCCCACCGCGACCGGACCGACGCCCGGTCCACCACCGCCGTGCGGAATGCAGAAGGTTTTGTGCAGGTTCAGGTGCGAGACGTCGCCGCCGAACTGGCCCGGCGCGCACAGGCCGACCATCGCGTTCATGTTCGCGCCGTCCACGTACACCTGACCGCCGTGCGCATGCACGATCTCGCAGATTTCGCGGACATTCTGTTCGAACACGCCGTGCGTCGACGGATACGTGATCATGATGGCCGCGAGTTTCTCGGCGTGCTGATCGGCTTTCTTCTGCAGGTCTTCGATATCGACGTTGCCTTGCGCGTCGCACGCAACCACGACTACCTGCATGCCGGCCATTTGCGCCGACGCGGGGTTCGTACCGTGCGCCGAAGCGGGAATCAGGCAGACATTGCGATGCGCTTCGCCACGCGACGCGTGATAAGCGTGGATGATCAACAGGCCCGCGTACTCACCCTGCGAGCCGGCGTTCGGCTGCAGCGAAACGGCAGCGTAGCCGGTAGCCGCGACCAGCATCTCTTCGAGTTGATCGATCATTTCGCGATAGCCGACCGTTTGCTCAGCCGGTGCGAACGGATGAATCTGCCCGAATTCGGGCCACGTGACCGGCAGCATTTCGGACGTCGCGTTCAGCTTCATCGTGCACGAGCCGAGCGGGATCATCGAGCGGTCGAGTGCGAGGTCTTTATCCGACAGGCTGCGCAGATAGCGCAGCATTTCCGTTTCCGAATGATGGCGGTTGAATACGTGATGCGTCAGGTAGGCGCTGGTGCGCTCCAGCGCCGCCGGCACGGACGCGGTATTCGATGCGGCGATGACCGCATCCAGTGCGTCGACTTGCGGCGCATCCTTCGCACCCGCTGCTTCGGCGAACGCGGCGAGCAGATCGGCCAGATCGTGGCGCGTGGTGGTTTCGTCGATCGACAGACCGACTTGCGTATCGCTCACGCGGCGCAGATTGATGCGCTTCGCTTTCGCGGCGTCGTGCAGCGCTTGCGTGCGCGCGCCGCTTTCAAATGTCAGCGTATCGAAGAACGTTTCGTTGACGAGCGTGTAGCCCAGTTGTTTGGCGCCTTCAGCCAGCAATGCAGCGATGCGGTTCACGCGCAGCGCGATCGTCTTCAGACCGCGCGGGCCGTGATAGACCGCGTACATGCTCGCCATGATCGCGAGCAGCGCCTGCGCGGTGCACACGTTCGAGGTGGCCTTCTCGCGGCGGATATGCTGCTCGCGTGTTTGCAGTGCGAGACGCAGTGCCGGGTTGCCTTGCGCGTCGACCGTCACGCCGACCAGACGGCCTGGCATCTGACGCTTGAATTCATCGCGCACGGCGAGATAGGCTGCATGCGGGCCGCCGAAGCCGACCGGCACGCCAAAGCGCTGCGTATTGCCGACCGCCACATCCGCGCCCCATTCGCCCGGCGGCGTGAGCACGGTGAGCGCGAGCAGATCGGCCGCGACCACGACGTGGCCGCCGGCTGCGTGGATCGCTTCGGTGAGCGCGCGGTAATCGCGCACGTCGCCGTTCACGCCCGGGTATTGCAGGAGCACGCCGAATGCGTTGGCATTCGCGGCTTCCGCGGCCGGGCCCACTTTCACTTCAATGCCGACCGGCGTGGCGCGCGTTTTCACCACTTCGATGGTTTGCGGCAGGACGTCGTCCGCCACGAAGAACACGTTCGATTTCGGCTTGCCGATGCGTTGCAGCAGCGTCATGGCTTCGGCGGCAGCGGTGGATTCGTCGAGCAGCGACGCATTCGAGATTGCCAAACCGGTCAGGTCGACGATCATCTGCTGGAAGTTCAGCAGCGCTTCCAGACGGCCTTGCGAGATTTCCGGCTGGTACGGCGTGTACGCGGTGTACCACGCAGGATTTTCCAGCACGTTACGCAGGATCACCGTCGGCGTATGTGCGTTGTAGTAGCCCTGCCCGATGTACGAGCGGAACACCTGGTTCTTGTCCGCCAGCTCGCGCAGCGCGGCGAGCGCTTCGGCCTCGCTCTTCGGTTGCGAGAAGGGGCCGAGCGGTAGCGTTTCGCCGCGGCGGATCGTCTTCGGGATGACGGCGTCGATCAGCGCGGCGCGCGACGCAAAGCCGAGGGCTTCGAGCATCGCATGCTGGTCGGCCGAGTCCGGGCCGATATGCCGTTCGGCGAAGGCGTCATGCACTTCGAGCGCGGCGAGCGAGAGAGGAGTGCGGTTCATCAGACGATCCGGGTGTTCGAGCTTCATGGGGTGTTCCTGGCGGTGCGGCAGCGGGTTCGGTGATGGCTATTGAACCGGACGCGCCGCACCTGACGGTTTAAACGAGTAGGTAGATCAGGCGCCGATTGATTTCGTGTAAGCGTCGGCGTCGATCAGACGATCTTGCGCCGCACCCGCGGCCGGCTTGATCTTGAAGAGCCAGCTGTCGTACGGCGTGGTGTTGACTGAGTCGGGCGTGTCGGCGACCGCCGTGTTCGCTTCGATGATTTCGCCCGAGACCGGCGCGTAGATATCGGAAGCGGCTTTCACCGATTCGATCACGGCGACGGTGTCGCCTGCCGTGACGGTCTTGCCCAGTGCCTGGACTTCGAAGAAGACGATGTCGCCAAGCGCTTCCTGCGCGTGGTCGGTGATGCCGACCGTCAGCGTGCCGTCCGCTTCGGTGCGGACCCATTCGTGCGATTCGGTATATTTCAGATCGGCCGGGATGCTCATCGGATGCTCCTGTGCGGTGTGTTCGGTAGAAACTTAAAAGTGGACTGACGTACGCGGCGGCGGCTTAAACCGCGAGCACTTTGCCGTTGCGCACGAATGGCAGTTTTACCACGCTTGCGGGAAGGGCTTTGTCACGAATCTGGACGTGCACGGTATCGCCCGGCTGCACGCCTTTCGGCACGCGCGCGAAAGCGATCGATTCCTGCATGGTGGGTGAAAAAGTGCCGCTGGTGATTTCGCCTTCGCCGTGCGGCGTGACGACTTTTTGATGGGCGCGCAGCACGCCCGCCGCTTTGCCGTTTTCCTTCAGCAGGATCAGGCCGACAAATGCCGCCTGCGAGCCGTCGGCTTCGAGCTTGCCCTTGCCGACGAAGTCGCGCGGCGAGGTGAGATCGACCGTCCAGGCGAGGCCGGCGTCGAGCGGCGAGACATTGTCGTCCATGTCCTGGCCGTACAGGTTCATGCCGGCTTCGAGGCGCAGCGTGTCGCGCGCGCCCAGACCGGCGGGGCGTACGCCTTGCGCCTGCAGCGCGTTCCAGAGCCCAACCACGTGGTCTGCCGGGACGATGATTTCGAAGCCGTCTTCGCCGGTGTAGCCGGTGCGCGCGACGGTCAATTCGCCGAACGGCGTGCCTTCGATGCGCGCGGCGTTAAAGGGCTTCAGCGCTTCGGTGGCGGCGCGCGCGGCCGGCACGGTTTGCCAGACTTTTTCGCGCGCGTTCGGGCCTTGCACGGCGACGATCGCGTAATCGCGACGCGGCGTGATGGTCAGGCCAAAGCCGCCTTCCGCGTTGAGTTGGCCGAACCAGGCGATGTCTTTGTCGGCGGTGCCGGCGTTGACGACCACACGGAAATGATCTTCGCCGAAGTAGTAGACGATCAGATCGTCGATCACGCCGCCGTTCGGATTCAGCAGACAGGAATACAAAGCGCGGCCAGCCGTTTGCAGCTTGCCGACATTGTTGGCCAGCGCGTATTCGAAGAAGGCGCGCACGCGTTCGCCGGTGAAATCGACGACGCACATGTGCGAGACGTCGAACATGCCAGCGTCGGTGCGCACGGCGCGGTGTTCGTCGATTTGCGAGCCGTAGTTGACGGGCATATCCCAGCCGCCGAAATCGACCATGCGAGCGTTGAGCGCACGATGGGTGGCGTGAAGCGGGGTGTGTTTGAGTTCGGTCATGGGGCCTCGGGCGTCTCGCGGAACAAAAAAGGCCATGCGGCGCTACGCCTCGCGGCGTATGCCTGCGAGCGATTGCGTTGCATGACCCCTCTGTCCTCGATACCTGAGAGATTGCGCTGCCGTGAGAACCCTGGTTCATCACGGTTAAACGCGCGCCCCTTCGGTGGGCAGCTTGCCGGGTCTGCGTATGCAGACGGCTACTGCCGCTCTCCAGAGTGCGAAAAACCTGCGCCTTGATGCTGCCGCAGCACGGGTTCTTCGACGCGGTCGGTCCTTTTGCCTGAGAGTTTGCGGGTGTGCCCCTTCGGCGGCGCGGCCTGCTGAAAATATGCGGCCAGCGCGCTCTCCCGACGCGTGCGGCGAATGTACGCGAGGGCCGGGGGCTTGTCAAATAAAGGCCCGTAAGGGGCTTGGCGACTGGCGCAACGGGAAGGCGTGCATCAAAAAAAGCGCGGGACGTGATGCCCGCGCTGCTTGTGCTGCGTCGACGCCCGAACTGGCGCGATTATTCGCCGATGGCGTGGGCCGCGTTGTCCAGTTCCTGGTTCAGGACGCGCTGTTCGTCGGCGGACAGGCCGCCGCCGTGCTGCGCGGCCATGTCGTGAGCTTCCTGACGGATCACGTCCAGCCGATGGTGCAGGGCGCCGCCTTGCGGGGGCGGGTAGTAGCCTTGATTCACACGGTTGTCGATGCGGCGGCTGAGGTTGTCGATACGGCCGTCGACTTGATGAAGGCGCTGATCTGCGATCTGCTGCGGATTAGGGCGCGGTGCCGGCGTGGGTTGAGGGGTTACCACGCAGGCGGCCAGGGTGCTAAGCAATGCGCATGCGGTTAGCGCGCGGATGGTACGGGGCATGGACTCTCCGGAAGTCGTTTTTTATGACGCTACCGGGTAGCAACGGATTGCCGTTCCGTTGCGCTGACCGCAGTGGTTTGGTTTTTTGTAACGGGATGTTCCTTTCAGCCTGTCGGGATTTTATTTAACCCTCTCGAACCCCAATCGAACCCCCTCATCCGAACTCCGGGCAGCAAGCTCGACAATCGCCATCACATCGATCGCATCCTGTGCACTAACAGGAAACTTCACGCCGTTCTGAATGGCGTCAGCCAGCGCGATATAAAAGCCGACGTAGTCGCCATTGCGGGTAACCACCTCCCGCTCGACTTCCTGATTGCCGTCCAGCACGCGCAGCACACCCGCCGCATTGCCGCCGCCAAAACCCGCATCGCCTGGCCGCAGACCGGCTTTCAACTGATCTTCCTGCGTATCGAGCCCATATTTCACATAGCTCCCACGCGTGCCGTGAATCGTAAACCTCGGCCCGACCAGTGCAGTCAATGCGCTGGCATGCAACACCACCTCGAATTCACCGTACCCCAACTGGATATGCACATAGTCCGGCGCGCTAGCCTGATCGCGATGCGTGCGAACCGTCGCCAAAACAGTCTGCGGTGCGCCAAACAAGGCCAATGCCTGATCAATCAGATGCGGGCCAAGGTCGAACAATAAGCCGCCCCCGCGGGAAGCCTCCTCGCGCCAGCGCTGCCGCACTTCCGGCCGGAAACGGTCGAAATGCGATTCGTATTGCGTGATGCGCCCCAATTCCCCGCTGGCAAGCAGATCGCGCACGGTCAGGAAATCGCCGTCCCAGCGGCGGTTGTGAAAGGGTGCGAACAGCCGCCCGCGAGCGAGCGCGATGTTCGCGAGCGTGCGGGCATCGGCGGCAGTCAGCGTGACGGGCTTGTCGACCACCACGTGCTTGCCCGCTTCGAGCGTGCGGCGCGCCAGGTCGAAGTGCGTGTCGTTGGGCGTGGCGATCACAACGCATTCGATTTCGTCTAGTGCGAGCAGGGCGTCGAGATCCGCCACCACCTTCGCGTGCGGATAATCGGCCAGCGCGTGCTCCGCCTGGCTGGTCGCGATGGCCGCGACGCTTGCGCGTCCGCAATGCTCGATCACCGGCGCGTGGAACGTCGCACCGGCAAAACCGTAACCCATCAATCCAATTTTCAGCGATGCGGACATGCGTGCCTTCCTGCAAAAACGGCGCGCCGCTTTGCCACCGCGGCGTCGGCGCGCAACACCTCAATTGTGGCATGGGCTGGCGGCACACTGACAGCCCTTCCGGCAGACGTCTGCTGGGGAAATCGTTGGAGCGTCCGTTGCCGCTGTCGGTCGAAGTGGCGGCCATCCGTCGTGGGCATCCGTCGTGGGTATCCGTCGCGGCCATCCGTGTTAACATCGCTCCTCTCGCGCGGATCGCCGCGAGCCGGAGCGCCGGACGCCGTAGGGCAGCGCGGCACACCGCAGCGCCCGCTCCAGCCGCTCGCACCGCGCAGCATGCCCCCGGGCCTTCGGTCTCGCGACCGCGCAGCGAAACGCCCTCAACCGTATTACCCATCCACACAATGTCCGCAGGCCTGAACCCCGCTCAAAATGAAGCGGTCCGTTATCTTGACGGTCCGTGTCTCGTGCTCGCCGGCGCAGGCAGTGGCAAGACGCGTGTGATCACGCAGAAAATCGCCCACCTGATCGAAGCCAAAGGTTTCGAGCCGCGCCACATCGCCGCCGTCACGTTCACGAACAAGGCGGCAGCGGAAATGCGCGAACGCGTCGGCAAACTGCTGGAAGGCAAGACGCTCACCACGCCCGGCAAGGAAGGCCGCAAAGTGCCCGTCAACCAGTTGACGGTCTGTACCTTCCACTCGCTCGGCGTGCAGATTCTGCGGCAGGAAGCGGAACACGTCGGCCTGAAACCGCAGTTTTCGATCATGGATTCGGACGACTGCTTCGGCATGATCCAGGAGCAGGTCGGCTCGACGGACAAGGGTTTCATCCGCAAGATCCAGTCGATCATTTCGCTGTGGAAGAACGGCCTGATCATGCCGGAAGAGGCGATCGCAATCGCCGCGAATGAGGACGAGCATCAGGCCGCGATCGTGTATCGCAACTACGTGGCGACACTGCACGCCTATCAGGCGGTCGATTTCGACGACCTGATCCGCTTGCCCGCCGAACTCTTCGCGAAGAACGAGCAGGTGCGCGAGCGCTGGCAGAACAAGCTGCGCTATCTGCTGATCGACGAGTATCAGGACACCAACGCCTGCCAGTACGAACTGGTGAAGCTGCTGGCCGGCCCGCGCGCGGCGTTCACGGCGGTGGGCGACGACGATCAGGCGATCTATGGCTGGCGCGGTGCGACGCTCGAAAATCTTGGGCAGCTCAGCAAAGACTTTCCGAAGCTGCATCTAATCAAGCTGGAACAGAACTACCGTTCGACGGTGCGCATTCTCACTGCCGCGAACAACGTGATCGCGAACAACCCGAAGCTGTTCGAAAAGAAGCTGTGGTCCGAGCACGGCATGGGCGACACGATCACCGTCACGCCCTGCAATGACGAAGAGCACGAAGCGGAATCCGTGGTGTTCCGGCTGTCGGCGCACAAGTTCGAACGTCGCGCGAATTTCCGCGATTACGCGATCCTGTATCGCGGCAATTTCCAGGCGCGCATCTTCGAACAGGTGCTGCGCCGCGAGCGCATTCCGTATGTGCTGTCGGGCGGCCAGTCGTTCTTCGACAAAGCCGAGATCAAGGATATCTGCGCGTATCTGCGCCTGATCGCCAACGCGAACGACGACCCCGCGTTCATTCGCGCGATCACCACGCCGAGGCGCGGCGTCGGCAATACGACGCTCGAGGCGCTCGGCTCGTTCGCGGGTCAGGCGAAGGTGTCGCTATTCGAAGCGGTTTACATGGGCGGTATCGAGGCGCGTCTGTCGCCGCGTCAGATCGAACCGATGCGCGTGTTCTGCGACTTCATGCAGCGCCTCACCGATCGCGCCGAGAAGGACGCGGCCGGCACGCTGCTCGACGAACTGATGGACGCGATCCACTACGAAGCCTATTTATATGATGCATTCGACGAACGCCAGGCGCAGTCGAAGTGGCAAAACGTGCTCGAATTCGTCGAGTGGCTCAAGCGCAAGGGCACCAAGGCCGAGCCCGGCGGCGCCGACAAAGGTGAGGCGACCGGCTACGACACGGCCGACGGTCTCGCAGATACCGGCAAGAGCCTGCTTGGCCTGATCCAGACGGTCGCGCTGATGTCGATGCTCGAGGGCAAGGAAGATGATCCGGACGCGGTGCGACTCTCGACCGTGCATGCGTCGAAGGGGCTGGAGTATCCGCACGTATTCCTGGTGGGTGTCGAAGAAGGCATCATGCCGCACCGGGGCGGCGCCGACGACGCGCCCATCGACGATGCGCGCATCGAGGAAGAGCGGCGTCTGATGTACGTCGCGATCACGCGCGCACAACGCAGCCTGCATCTGAACTGGTGCAAGAAGCGCAAGCGGGCGCGCGAAACCGTGGTGTGCGAGCCGTCACGGTTCATCCCCGAAATGTTGCTCGATGACGCCCCTCCGCCGACGCCCGAAGAAGCGCCGATGTCGCCGAAAGACCGGCTCGCGAGTTTGAAGGCGCTATTGCAGAAGCCTTAAGCACCGAAGGAAGCGAGCGTGAATGCACACGCTTTTTGCTCGTTCGTAGCAGACCTCATGCATGAAAAAAATCCCTGCCCGTGGCGACACGGTGCAGGGATTTTTCATTGCGATGCGGCTTATTTCACCGCGCTGACCATGTAGTCGACCGCAGCTTTCACGTCGGCATCGGACGCATTCGAGCCGCCTTTAGCCGGCATCGCGCCCTTGCCGTGCAGCGCGTAGTTGTAGACCGTGTCCATCGGTTCTTTCAGACGCGGCGCCCAGGCGTCCTTGTCGCCGTACTTCGGCGCGTTCAGCACGCCGGCTGCGTGACAGGCCTGGCAAACCTGCTGATACAGCGCCTTGCCGGCTTGTGACGCATCCGCGCTCTGTGTCCCGCCGGCTGCCGGTGCGGCGGCTTGCGGCACGCTTGCCATGGCCGCCATCGCGGCGGCGGCTTGCGCGGCGCCTGCGTCCGACGCGCCGGCCGGCGCAGCGGCGGCCGCACCTGACGCAGCTGCCGCGCCTGCTGCCGGTTGCGCCGGTTCGGGGAAGCTCGCGCCGGAATTGTTCGCCATATAGGCTACGGCGCGGGCGATTTCGAAGTCGCTATAGTCGTCCGGGCTGGTGCCGCCGCGTGCCGGCATCGCACCTTTGCCGGTGAGCGCCGTGTGCCACAGCGTGTCGAAGCCCTGCGCGATGCGCGGTGCCCAGTCAGCGGTATTGGTGAATTTCGGCGCGCCTGCCGTACCCGCCGCGTGACAGGCGGAGCAGACCGCCTTATAAACCTCCTCGCCCGTTTTGTAGACGCGCGGCGCATTGGCGTCGCGAATGTCCACCTGGGCGAGCGGCTTGATGCGGGCGGTGACTTCAGCTTCGGAGAGACTGTCGGTGCCAGCGCCGGTGCGGGTCGAGTTATCGACGTAGATCACCAGCAGAACGATGATGACGATTGGTACCGCAAAACTCGCAATGATCGCGGCAATGAGCTGCCCGGGGGTTTTGATTGGGGCTCCGTGTGGTGCTTCGCTCATGCTTGTCTCGTCTCCGTGGGTATGTGAGCGGTACAGCGTGACGGCAACTTCTTGTTCTCTATTCAGCCACGGACGATTATAGACGGAACATTTCGGCGGCGGCGAGGGGGGCGGCGCGCTGTTCAGCAGGCGTTTACCCGCATCGTCAGACGTGAGAGAGCGTGCTCGGAACGCGCCGGATTCAGCCATGCGGGCCGTCCGATGGACGGTTGGAGTGAAACCGGGTATCCTTCCGGTCTCGCTTTGGCGTCGCTTCCGCTCAGGTTGCCGCGCTTTCGTGTTGAAGCGCCCGTAGCTCAATGGATAGAGTACTGCCCTCCGAAGGCAGGGGTTGCTGGTTCGATCCCAGCCGGGCGCACCATCTAGTTTTCCGCAGAAATCCCCTGAAATCCTGAAAACCCTCGCCAGATAAGGCGTTGCGGGAAAATGGTGCGCCGGTCACGCTGAGAAAATAATCCGCTACCGGAATTGCACGTGTTTCCTTGCGTGGGCCAGTTCTCGGTGGATGTCAAGCCGACCGAGGTTGCGCTGTCTGCACCGCATCAAAGAGCGCGGCAATCTCGAGACTCGCGATGCGAGTACGCGAGACGATTCAGCATCGTGTATCACAAGTGACAAGGCCCTTGCCCCGCTACTTTTTCCCTTCTCTTCTTACCCGTGATAAAGATTTGGTGGAAGGGATCGATCTATATTCACTGAAATCTTATGCTAGCTAGTTACCGGGAGTGACAGATCTGCCGCCGCATTATGCGTATTGACCGCGACATCCAACGCTTGGGCAGAGGTGAGGAGCTGGTCAAAGGTCGGCGGCGTACCAAAGATCATGGCCGTTGTATTGTCATAATCGCGACTCAGGGCGTCGATCATTCCTCCGATCGGCGCGATCGCGAAGGAACCCCGTTTGGCAGAGGCGAGATCATAGTCGGGGCGGTCAAAAAACATCTGAGCATGCTGCACGCAGTCGGCGGCAAGCTCAGGGTTAGAGAGGGCTGCCCGTCCGACATCCGTTTCAAGCAGGCAGTGAAGGTCATAATAGTGACGGGAAATGCGTTGCCCTTCCTGGCGTAACACGTTGCGGCGTTCATACCAGCGCCGCAGCCCGTGGGCGATGACCATTTTGTCCCAAAACGTTCGACTCGCCTCGATTGTTGTGACGTCTGGAACGCTGAGATCGAGGTCCCTGGCGTCGTCCGCAATATAGGGGCGAATAAGTGCCGGCTGGTTGGGATCAAGCGCCGACTTCGCGCCTGATTCGATCCTCACGGCGGGCGGGACGTAGGCACCGTCACGGGGTTCGACTTCGGGATACCACACCAATAGCGTTTGGCCGTCTGGATCGTTCGCGTCCACCTCGATGCGTCCGGCTCCCTCGGTATCGTGCGCGAGTGCGGCGGTGAGCGACTCCCGAAGTGGGCCGGTGATATAAGCGCGACAGGCGTCCCGGATTGCGTCGAGCTTGGCCTTGCGCTGTTTTTTTGTCAGCGTCTGCAATTCCTCGATGGATGCCGGCTCGTGAAGGTCGTCGCGAAAGACCGTAACGTCGATGTCTTCCGAAAAGCGCTCGATCAATCCATAGGCTTTAGAGAGGGAGGTCCCACCCTTGAATAGCAGTCTCGGACCACCCTCCGGCAAACGGTGATAGAGGGCGTCAAGTGTCCAGCAGACCCAAAAGTCCTTTTCGATATTGCCAACAGGTGTGCCGAGCCGATTAGCCGTGGCGAGAAAAAGGTCGAGTCGGTCGCGAGGATGGGCGGCGATGACCTGTCGATAAGCGTTGGTTGTCATTGAGCGTTGCCCTGAGCGGAGGGGTCGATCAAATCGCGCAGAAATGTCTGCATCCAGATCGGAAGGGCGGGCCATCCTTCGCTCAGATCGGCACGGATGGCGGGGCCGTGGCTGGGGTCGGCCAAGACGCGGCCGAGTGCGTTTGCCACACGCGTGCGCTCTTCGGGATCAGACAATACGTCCTGCATCCAGTAAAGCGCCTGAACGACGCGCATGGCTGGCCGCCCGGCCCAGTAGAGGCGGCTCGGTGCCGCGGATTTGAAATGGATTTCCTGCTTGCCAAGTTTGACGGGCTTAAGACGGGCGTCTACTAATACTTCGATACGCGCGGGTACCGCAGTGGTAAGGCCGAGGTCGTTCGCCGCCGTCATGCCGTCGACGACAAAGCGGGCGTTATCGCGTCGAGTGATAGCGCGGATGACGGCACGGTAGTCCGGGACGGCCTCGCTGCCGGTGAGTCGGCTTTTGCGCGGCCGGTCATAGAGGCCGCGATCGATACGCCGTAGTTCGCCGGCAGCGGCGAGGCGCTGAAGTGTTTTGTCGACAGCTGCACGCGTGCCGAGACTGGAAAAATCGGCAGGCGTCCAGACCGCGTCGGGATCGGATGCGATCCGGTTCAGCACGCGAGCGCGGAGTTCGGTAGGGTCGAGGACAGCTGTCATGACCGAATTATGCTGCATTTTTCGGTCAACTGCGTCTGTCCGAAAAATGCTGAATAGTTCGGACACAACGGAGGTTATCGCTCGCTACTTCAGCAGGTGAAACTGTATAAAAACACAGTACAATGATTACGCTTACGGTCAAAAGATTTGGTCGAGCATCGTCCGCGTCTCGTGGCGCTTACCAGTCGCGACCATTGCCTATACATAAGGCCATCACGCGTCCGTCGATTATTTCGTCCATGCGCGGTGCGCCTGTAACTGGCCGGTCCAGTAGCCATCAGTAGCTAGCCATTCCTTGCAGGCGCGGCGAAAACTTGCAGAAAGTCATACTCCTTCATGCAAGCGAAATCGTCCTCCTCCTGCGGCATGCATAGCACAAATCCGTCCCCCGGATAAAAACTGTCAGGAAGGGACTCATCAAAACAACTCGGTCTAATAGTACTCCAAATTAGAGTAAAATAACCCATGAACCCGTAAGCTGAAGTTATCAGCCAGGCAGGACTCTTCACCGCTGAGCTTAACCATGAACCCGAAGGACGAACTGTTTTTCAAGGCGCTGGGCGCTCGTATCGCCATGGCTCGCAAGGCCCACGAATTTACCCAGCAGCAACTCGCCGAGCAGCTTGGCATTGCACAGCAGACTCTCGCTCACTACGAAGGCGGGCGGCTGCGGCTGCCGGTATCACTGCTACCGGAGTTGACCAGAACGCTTGGGCTTTCATCCGATGAGCTGCTGGGGCAGAACGTCACCCGACTCAGCAAACGCGGCCCGTCCTCTAAGCTGCAACAGCAGATCGAGGCGATCGGCCAGCTACCGAAGGCGCGGCAACGCTTCGTGTCGGAGATGCTTGATACGGTGCTGGCACAGAGCCAGCAGTAAGAAAGGAGATTTGAAGCAGTAGAAGAAGCGCGGGCCGCATGGGCGGCAACCCATAAGGCCCGCTGACCACCACCAACTCAGACAGGAGTTGACCATGGCTGATGCCAATCTTAAACCACGTCGCGCACGCGACGAACACGTCACGCGCATTTCCATTGCGCTTGAAGCAAATCGCACGCATGAACGGGGCGGACGAACTGCCTTCCCCTGGATGCAGGTTACCGATGCCATGCTTGAACGCGCCGGCTTCCTGCCTGGGCATCAGGTACTGTTCGCCATCAACCACCGGCTCGGACAGATCACCATTACCCCGGACTACGATCACAGGGTCGCTGGCAGGTACATGACCGAGCCAGAGACCGAGGCCATGCGGGAAAGACGCAGCAAGCGGGAATGAACAACCCACAAACGACAACCCCGGCCAGCGCCGGGGTTGTCGCTTACACCCTCACCAACAGCTTCCCAAGATTCTTCCCCTCAAACAGGCTATTCAACGCATTCGGCAACGCGTCAAAACCATCGACATACGTTTCCTGATAAACGATCTCACCGTTCTTCACCCACGGCGCAACTGTCTGCAACATTTCATCCATCCGGTGCGCAAAATCGCGCGCCAGAATCCCCTGGATGGTCGCGCGCTGAAACAGCATATGTTGCAGGAAGCGTGGCGCGAGGTCCGGCGTATCGAGACCACCGTCATACTGAGCAATCGCGCCGCAGATCACGATCCGCGCACGACGCTTGATGAGCGGAATCACCGCGTCGGTGACCATGCCGCCCACATTATCAAAATAGACATCGACGCCACCGGTCGCCGCTTGCAGGGCCGACCGCAAACCTTCGAGCGTGGGATGCGCCCGGTAGTCGACCGCACCATCGAGCTTGAGCGTATCGGTGAGAAACGCGCATTTTTCCGCGCCGCCCGCAATCCCGATCACGCGGCATCCGGCACGTTTGCCGAACTGCGCGACCAGCGAACCGACTGCACCCGCCGCGCCGGACACGACCAGCGTGTCGCCCGGGCGTGGCCTGCCTGCTTCCATCAAACCGAACCAGGCGGTGCGCCCCGGCATTCCGAGTACGCCGAGCGCAGTTGAAACCGGCGCGGCGCCAGGATCGAGCCGGGTCAGCTCACTGTGATGGCACTTCGCGTATAACTGCCAGCCGCTATACGCCGACACCCAGTCGCCTTTCTTGAACAATGGGCTCGCCGAGGCGACCACTTCGCCGACCACGCCCGCCCGCTGCACAATGCCAAGCGGATGCGGCACGTCATAGGTATTGCGTTCGTGCTGCTGGATACGGATATACGGATCGACGCTGATAATGCGCGCCCGGATCAACACTTCGTTCGATGACAAATCGGCGTCGAGTTCGCTTTCGCGCAATTCGTAATGCTCATCGCCGACACGCCCTTCGGGACGTTTGACGTAAAACCACTGGCGATTCTGATAGCTCATGTTAGGACTCGCTGCTGTCGTAGACGGTAAGCGATCTTACCAGCGGGCCGGCATGCGCCTGATGTCGAAGGTCGCGTCGCGGCCGTCCGGGTACAAGCTTGTTGAAAGCCGCGCATACCGCTAGAATCGCTCGGTCATTGGGGAGTAGCCTTCCTTCATTCTTTGAAGGAGAGCGCGTCAACATACTTGGCCTGCGGGTCATGGCGCGTTCGACCGGGTCGGTTTGGCGAGACCATTGGCGTACTGCTTCGTTCTGGTCGGACGGGTAGCGGTGCGTCATTGGTTCGTCACCTACGTCCGACCGCGGAGTTGCCCTGTGAAATATCGTTGTATCCTGCCAGTCTCCCCGCGCGGCCGTTCGCCGCACCGTTCCTGCTTTTCGCCTGCCCGGAGCCGCGCATGACGGGTCTTCTGTTCGAACTCGCGATCATGCTGGTCGTCATTCTGGTGGCGGCCGAACTCTTCACCAATGCGCTCGAGCATCTCGGCGAGCGGCTGAAAATTTCCGAAGGCGTGACGGGTTCGCTGTTCGCAGCGGTCGGCACGGCCCTGCCCGAAACCCTTGTGCCGCTGCTCGCGATCGCTGGCGGCACGACCGACAACGCGGTCAACCAGGAAATCGGCGTCGGCGCGATTCTCGGAGCGCCGCTAATGCTCTCCACCCTTTCCACCTTTCTGATGACGCTCGCAATTCTCGGCGCGCGCGGCACCAAAGGTTGGGTCGCGCCGGAGCGTACGGGATTCACGCGCGATCTGAACTACTTCCTCTGCGCCTTCGTGCTGGCCGCGGTGGCGATGTACGTGCCGCACGAACAGATGATCGTGCGAGCGCTCTTTAGCGTGGCACTGGTCGGCGTGTACATCACTTACGTGGTGATGACGTTCCGCGCCTCGGAAAAACTGGTCGACGCCGGCCACGGCACAGAAGCACCAGGCAAGATGCTGCTGTCGCGCCTCGGCGTGCCGACCAACCTCACGACGATCGCCGTTCAACTGGTACTGGCGGTAGCGCTGCTGGTGTGGGGCGCGGAGGGTTTCATCCACGGCGTGCGAGGCGTGTCGCAGGTGCTCGGCGTCTCGGCGCTGCTGCTGTCGCTGCTGATCATCCCGATCGCCACCGAACTGCCCGAGAAGGTCAACAGCATTCTATGGATCCGACGCGGCAAGGACACGCTGGCATTCGGCAACATCACCGGCGCAATGGTGTTCCAGGGCACCTTGCTGCCCGCCATCGGAATTCTGCTGACACCATGGGCGCCGCGCATCGAAGTGGTGACCGGTATCGTGATTACGCTCGCCGCGGCCGCATGGTTGCGCATCAATGTGCGCGAGCGCGGCGTGCCTGTGTGGGCGTTGCTGATGTGCGGCGTGCTGTACACCGCCTATCTGGCGATTACGCTGGCGCGCTAAGCGCGAGGCGCTAGGTGGAGAACGCTCGCCTGAGCGCCGCCTTTTCCTTCGGCGCCTCATATACCCGCCCTGTCGGACGCCGCCACGACGGCGCCGTCGTTCCTTGACACAGGTGCGGCGATCGTCGACATGCGGATGCGCAAGTCATTCGCATCGTCGCGTGGCGTACCGATATGCGCTGAAAATACGACATCGATCAAAGCGACGCACGACCTGTGCACCGTGCGAATTATGAAATCCGCATTGTTAATAGCGATAGACCCAACCTGCAGCGAGCGCCTCACAATGCGCGCAGTGATTGTTGTAGCCGTTATTGCTTTCATGACCAATGCCTTTAATGTCAATCATTACAAACGCCGTATATAGAAAGCCAGTTGAATTGAACAGACGGTTGTCAAAGATGCAACAAGAAAAGCAATTCGAGTTGATATAAGTGGACGTGCCTGCAAAAATTGCCAAGATTTCGTTCGTGTTACAAATTTATCTCTGTATTTTCCTGTAGCCTTTGCTAGTATTCCGCAACGATGTACCTGGTTTTGTGCGTCTTGTGTTCCCGCATGCTTCGTTTGGTTTCACGTTTCTGTCGTGTTAAAGGAGCGTCCATGCAAGCCATGTATCCTGTTGCATCGCCTTTGCGACCCATGTATAGAGACAGCGGCTTTAGTCGCGGTCTTATTCGTTCTGAATTCTTTCCCTCGGCAAACCTGTGATGCCGGGGTGGGCACTCTCGCGCCTGCGTTTTGAATTGATTTAATCGAAAATGCGCAGTGGTATTCCTTTGTCATTATTTGTGTCAAGCAAAGGAGTGCGCTCGCTAATTAGAAGTAACCTCCGGACAGGGCAAGAGAATGCGTCACAGGCAAGTGCTTTGTGCGGCTGCGTTATGCGCCGCAGCAGTCGTGTCGTCGCCGGCATTTGCGCAGGTGTCGGCCGACGAAGCCAATAAAAGTAATAACCCGCTCAATCTGGCCGCGTCGTTCAACATCCAGAACTACTACACGCCCAGCGTGTTTGGCGCGAGCGCGCATACCAACGATCTACTGTTGCGCCCCACCGTACCGATTGGTCCGAATAGCCTGATCGGCGTGCCGCAGATTTTTCGCGGAACCTTGCCGGTCAGCACGCGGCCCGCCCCGAGCGGAGGCTACGACACGGGACTCGGCGATCTGAATCTGTTCGACATTTTCCTGCTCTCGCAAGGCGAGGTGCAGATCGGTGTCGGCCCGCTCGTGACCATGCCGACCGCCACCGACTCGAGCCTCGGCACCGGTAAGTGGCAGGCCGGCCTCGCCGCCGTCGCGGTAAGCGCGACCAGGGCGCGACTACTCGGCGCACTGGTGCAATGGCAGCACTCGTTCGCGGGGCAAAGCAGCCGGCCGACCACCCAATCACTTACCGCGCAGCCATTCGGCATCTTCAACCTGCCCGGCGGCTGGTACATCCGCTCGACCGGCACGTGGACCTTCGATCTGCAGCGCGGCAGCTATTACATTCCGGTCGGCCTCGGCGCGGGCAAGGCGTGGAAGCGCGGCTCGACGATCTACAACGCGTTTATCGAACCGCAGTACTCAGTCGCGCATTCCGGTGCCGGAGTACCGGAGTTCACGATCTTCGCGGGTCTGAACATGACCTTCGGCAAGTAACACGGAACCTGAAAGGATATTCATGAAGTTTCTCAAAAGCCTGCATATCGGCGCGGCGCTGACGGCCTTGTCCCTGACAGCGTTGCCGTGCGCACAGGCAAGCGCTCAGGCCAATGGTGTTCCGGGGACCGTCACCGCGTCGCCGGAAGAAGCGCGCGCGATCGCCAAAGACGCGTTCCTGTACGCCTACCCGATGCTGTTCAACTACAAGACGCTGTACCAGCAGACCGTTGACTCGACCTCGAAGGCGTATGTCGGCGGCTTCGGCAAGTTCCGCAACTACTCGCACCCGTACGGTCCCGAGAACAAGGAAATCGTCACGCCGAACAACGACACGCCGTATTCGTGGGCGTGGCTCGATCTGCGGCGCGAACCGTGGGTGTTGAGCGTGCCCGAGGTCCCGAAAGACCGTTATTACGTATTCCAGTGGATCGACCTGTTCACGTACAACTTCGCGTACGTCGGTTCGCGCGCGACCGGCAGCGGCGCGGGGCACTATCTATTCGCCGGGCCGAACTGGCACGGCGAGACGCCCAAGGGTATTGACAAGGTGTTCCGCTCCGAGACGGACCTGATCCTGACGCTCGGCCGCACCGCGCTAAATGGCGCGAGCGACGTCAGGAACGTTCAGGCAATCCAGAAGCAGTACAAGCTCACGCCTTTGTCCGCGTTCGAGCACACCGCCGCGCCGCCGCCGGCTGCGAAGGTGACGTTTCCAAAGTGGGACGAAGCGAAAGCAACTTCTATCGACTTCATCGCGTATCTGAATTTCCTGCTGCAGTTCACGCAGCCGCCCGCTCCGTCGGAAAAAGAGCTGATGGAACGTTTCGCCAGGATCGGCATTGCCCCCGGCGCGCCGTTCGATTCGGCCCCCTTGCCGCCGGAAACCCGCGCGGCACTCGAAGCGGGTGTCGCCGACGGCAAAGCCGCGCTTGGCGATGCGGAGAAACACACCACGAGCTCGTTCGATCTCTTCGGTACGCGTGAGGATCTGAAGGGCAACTACACGACGCGCGCGGTCGCCGCGGCGATGGGCATCTACGGCAACACCAAGGAGGAAGCGGTGTACGTCGGCATCCGCGTGAACGCCCAGCATGAGCCGTTGTTGGGTACGCAACCGTACGTGCTGCATTTCGACAAGAAAGACCTGCCGCCCGCGCAGTTCTTCTGGTCGATGACGCTGTACGACCTGCCTGCGCGCCATCTGGTCGCCAATCCGCTGAACCGCTATTCGATCGGCGATCGCACCAAAGGTCTGAAATACGGCGCGGACGGCTCGCTCGACATTTATGTACAGCATGCCTCGCCTGGGGCGGACAAGGTGGCCAACTGGCTGCCGGCGCCCGTCGGCGCGTACAACCTGATCACCCGCATTTACGGCCCTGACCAGACAGTGCTCGACGGCACCTGGAAGTTTCCTGAACCACAGAAGCGCTAAGCCGCGCATGGACGAACCGGACAGCGACATGAACAAGAAAACCGCGACATGGGTCACGGCCGCCGTGCTGGCGTCTGTGGCTGCTCCCATCCTTGCCAGAACGCAGCCGGACCAGCCTGCACATGCGACGCTCGCCATGCAGTCCGTGCAGGGTCCCGTGCCGGGCTACGCGATCTCCGAGGAATACGCACGACTCGTGGCGCGTCAGACCTATTTCTGGGCGTGGCCGATGGTGAACGTCTACGGCCGCCTGCTGGCGATGAAGCAGGTGCCTCAGCCGGGTCTGAACGGCGGCATCGTACCGGTCGCGCCACCCAACCATCTGTCGATGCTGCGTGACTATATTCAGCCACAGGAACGCTTTGTCGCGTGCCCGAATCAGGATGTGGTTTATGGGTCCGCGATCGTCGATCTGAATCAGTCGCCGGTGGTTGTGCAGGTGCCTGATTTCGGCAAGCGCTTCTGGGTCTATCAGGCCGTCGATTTACGCACCGACGGCTTCGCGAGCCTCGGCAAGATGTATGGCACGCGGCCGGGTTTCTATCTACTGGCCGGTCCCGACTGGCACGGCCAGGTGCCGAAGGGTATCCGTCAGGTGTTCCGTTCGTCGACAGGCGTCGGCAGTTTCATCCCCCGTGTTTTCATGGATGACACGCCGGAAGATCGCGCGGCCGTGCAGTCGGTCATTGCGAAGATCGGCCTGTATCCGCTCGCCGAGTATGACGGCAAGGTCAAGGAAACCGACTGGTCGAAGCTGCCGAGTTTCGGTACTGCGGGCGACAACGCGGAAGAGATCAAATGGGTCGACCCGAGCCGGTTCTGGGACATGCTGCCGACCGTGCTCGACCAGGCGCCGCCGCAGCGCGGCGAAGAGGCGCTCTACGCTCAGGCGCGTGCGGTGATCGCGGCGGCGCAGAAAGATCCGGCGCTAAAGGCCGCTATCGTCGACGAAGCCAGCAAAGCCGAGGTGAATCTGGTCACCCCGCTGTTCGACTTCAACACCTTCGGCAAGCGCCTGCCGGCCAACTGGAACACGATAAGCAACGGCGCCGCGTTCGGCACGGACTACTACACACGCACGGCGGTGGCGAAGTCGAACATTTTCGTCAACAAGCCCAACGAGACAAAGTATTTCTATGCCGATGCCGATACCTCCGGGCAGCGGCTCGACGGCAGCGCGCGCTACACGGTGACATTCGCTAAAGATAGTTTGCCGCCGGTCAAAGGATTCTGGTCGCTGACCTTGTATAACTCGCACCATTTCTTTTCTCCGAACGAGCAGAACCGCTACTCGCTCGGCACGAAAAACAAGGGGCTTAAATTCAACGCGGACGGCTCGTTGACGATCTACGTGCAGAACACGAGCCCCGGCGACGACAAGGCTGCGAACTGGCTGCCGGCGCCGGCCAACGAAGCCTTCTCGTTGTACGTGCGCGCCTACTGGCCACAACAGCCCGCGCTCGACGGCAGCTGGACGCCGCCACCGGTGAAACATGAACCGTGACAAACGCGCAGTTGTGCGCGCATGCGTGCTGCCTTCACAATTTGCATACCCCGTGTTTAGCTGCGTGCGCAGCACACCATTTTCGAGGACGATCATGAGCCGCCCTAACTGTTTATCCGCAGGCCGGCCACTTGCCAGCAGGTTATGCACGGGTGTGTTTCTGACTGCGGTGGGCCTCGGCCTCTCCCAGCAGGCTCGGGCCACCGAAGGCGGCATCGGCAGGCCGATCACCGGCATGCAGGTCACGCCGTACGCCGGGGTCGTACCGCCCGCCAGCGACTGGATCGTCACGGCTGCCACGATCTACTACGAGGGCTCGCTCGGCGCGACCAAGTCGATTCCGATCGCAGGGCAGCTCACGGCGGGCGTCGACGTGACAGCCGTCTACACCATTGTCAATGCGGTCAAGACATGGGGCATTACCGCGGGCGGCTGGAACTTTGCGTCTGCTTTCGGGGTGCCGTTCCAGTACACCGATATCTCGTCCTTTCATGGCCGCTTGCCGAACGATCACGCCACCCAGTTCGCCGATTTCTTCTTTACGCCGGTCGTGGCCGGGTATCACCTGACCAAAACCGACCACATTGCGTTAAGCGTGCAGATCTACGCGCCGACCGGCGCCTACTCAACGACGCGCCTCGCCAATGCCGGCCAGAACACGTGGACCTTTACACCGACGATCGCCTATACGAAGCTGTTCCCGAAAGAAGAGATCGAGTTGTCGGTGAATTACGGCGTCGGGTTCTACACGCCCAACAGCGACACCCACTATCACAACGCACCGCTCAGCGTGCTCGATGTGCTGGCGCTCAAACGCTTCGCGGGTGGCTGGGGCGTGGGCGTGGTAGGTGGCTATATCCAGCAGCTCGGTCATGACAGCGGGGGCCTGGCTGAGCTTACCGGTGGCGACCAGGGACACTCGGTGGGTATTGGGCCGATGGTCACGTGGTCCGGCAAAGTTCAGAAAACACCGCTGTCGGCATCGCTGCGCTGGGTCAACGAGTTCAACGTCAGTAATCGACCCAAGGGCAACGCGGTGGAACTGTCGGTCAGCGCCACGTTCCAGTAGCGCAGCCGTAGGTGTCGCTGCGCGGTCTGTCCGATGCGAGATTCCAGCACAACAACCAGTTCACCGCCGAGGCCGATATCCGCCGCCGCAAGAAGAGTCGAAGGAATTCGTGCGCCACATGGGCGGCGCGGACGCAGCGATGGCCAAGGCGCGGCAGGACTTCGACAAGGGCAACTAGCGCCGGGTTGCCACCGCGATGTTCCTGATTAGCTAATGCTTCATGCTGAAGAGGTCGTACGCCATGCAAACCACGATGAAGCGTTCCTTGTTAGTGCTCGCCGGCGTCTGCACGTCGCTGGCTGTGACGCTCGCCATGCCCGCGCAGGCGCTCGCCGCCGCCGCGGTGCAGCCGTTGCCGACGGTCTGGCCGCGCGACTTCGATAGCGGGCAGCAGCGCATCGAGCTCTATCAGCCGCAAGTGGAAGTGTGGCAAGGCAACCGGATCGAAGGCCGAGCCGCTTTCGCGGTCGGCGCGAAGAACGCAACGCCGAACTACGGCGTCGCGCATTTCACGGCGCGCGCTGAAATCGACAAGACCAGCTCGACGGTACAACTGCTCGACATTGTCTTCGATCAGGTCGATATGCCGGCGACGCCCGCTGCCGCCGCAGGCGTGAAGACGGCCTTGCAGGCGCGCATTCCGAAAGACGGCCTGATCACTTCGCTCGAACAGCTGCAGGCCAGTTTCGCCAGCACGCACCAGGGCGACGAACCCGGCCTTGCGGTGCAGAACAACGTCCCGAACATCATTTTCGCCGAGCGCCCGACGCTGCTTGTTCTGGTCGACGGCGATGCTAACTGGCGCGCGCTCGGCGACACGCACTATCAGCGGCTGATCAACACACGTGCCATGCTGCTCAAGGACGCAAGCGGCACGCTGCATGTGAACGTCGCGGGCTACTGGTACGACGCGCCGGCGCTCGATGGTCCCTGGCATGTGAACGCGGCGGCGCCGCGTGAACTGGTGACCACGGCCCACAACGCCCAGGTGAACCTCAAGTCCGACCCGATGTTGCCTTCCGACGGCAAGAAGCCCGCGCAGGCACCCGACGTGGTGGTGGCCGCCCAGCCGGCGGAACTGGTGGTGACGAACGGCAAGCCGTCGCTGCAACCGGTGAAAGGTGTCGATCTGCTCGCCGTGACCAACGCCGATCACGCACTGTTTGTCGAGCCGCGCGATAGCCACTACTACCTGCTGCTGTCCGGCCGCTGGTTCAACGCAACCGCGCTGAGCGGGCCGTGGAGTTTTGTCGACGGCAAGAGTTTGCCCGGCGATTTCGCGAAGATCGCTACCGACGACCCGCATGCGAATGCGCTCGTTTCGGTGCGCGGCACGCCGCAGGCGAAAGAGGCGGCAATCGCCGCCACCATTCCACAAACGGCGACGGTATCGCGCAAGAACACCACGCTGAAGGTCGTCTACGACGGCGCGCCGAAATTTGTCAGCATCGCCGGGACGTCGCTTTCATATGCGGTGAATACGGCGACGCCGGTAATCCAGACCGGGTCGTCGCAATACTTCGCGGTGGCCAACGGGATCTGGTTTGCGGCGAGTAGCGCGAGCGGTCCGTGGCAGGTCGCCGATACCGTACCCGCCGCGATCTACACGATTCCGGCGGCCTCGCCAGTGCATTACGTGACGTACGTCCACGTCTATTCAGCGACGCCGGACACGGTGGTCGTCGGTTACACGCCGGGCTACATGGGTGTCGTGGTCAACGCGGACGGTACCGTGGTGTACGGCACGGGCTACGTGTACGCGCCGTACGTCGGCGACGTGTACTACGGCTATCCCGCGACCTATGGTTATGGCGCCGGCTTCGCGCTCGGCACCACGGTGGGCTTTGCCTTCGGCTTCGCGATCGGCGCCACGTGGGGCGCACCGTCGCCGTACTGGGGACCGTATTGGGGCGGCGGACCGTCGTGGAGCTGGCAATACGCCAACGTCAACCAGGCCAATATCTACGGGCGTTGGGGGCAGGGCACCGTGACCCACGCAAGCGGCTGGAACGGATGGACCGGCAATAGCTGGGCAGGCACGGCCGCATCGGGCTTCAATCCGTACACCGGTGGCCACTTCCAGGCGAGCCGTGGCGCCGTCGAGAACGCCTACAACGGCAACTTCGCCGCCGGGCGGCAGGGCTCGTTCAGCAATCCGTCGACGGGACGCAGCGGGGCGGCGCGCGGCGGCGTGGTCGGCAACGAAGCCACTGGCGATTACGCAGCAGGCAGGCAGCGCGCGGGCTACAACGCGCAGACGGGCCGCTACGGCGCGGCTGAGGCGGGCGTGAGCGGCAACGCGTATTCAGGCGATCATGCGGCGGGCACGAAAGGCGTCGTGGGCAATAAGGACACGGGCCGTGCGGTCGCGTGGAATAACGGCAACGTGTATGCGGGCAGTGACGGCAACGTCTACCGGCATGAGCAGGGCGGCGGTTGGGAACAGCACGGCGCCGACGGCTGGCAGCCGGCGCAGGCGAATGCGAGTCAGACGCAGCGGCTCGATTCGCTGCGGCAGGGGAATGAGCTGGGGAACGCGCGCGCAAGCGGGCAGTTTCAGCCGCGAGGGCGGTTCGGAGGCGGGGGCGGGCGGTTCAGGCGGTGAGGCGCACGTCCAGTCAGCATGAAGCAGTCGTGCGACGCGTCACTCCCCGCATTCGATCAGACGCTGGCGACGCGCTCGCAGATCGCGTAGATGCTGGAGCACAGATCGGGATAGACGCGCCCCAACTCGAAGCAGCCGTCCAGATACGCCTTCGATATGATGCCGGCCTTCAAGGCTGCGTCGATCTGGAAGTTGGCAAGGCCCTTGAAGAACACCCCTCCCTCAGTGACCGGACGTAGCTTCGCCGCGCGCAGATCGGCGCGCAGCGTATCGATCGAATAGGTCACGCGATGACCGTGCGCCGCTTCCGCGGGCGTCACGGCGGCGGCATGATCGATCAGCCCCATATTGACGGCGATCTGGCGCGAACCTGCGCGTGCATTCGGCGCAGCGACGAACAGGCGGCCATTCTCCGACAGCCAGCTACCGATCCGTTCAAGGACTTCAACCGGATGATCGAGATGTTCGAGCGTATGGATCAGGAAAATGTTGTCGTAGCGCGCGAGCGGTTCAAACGTCTCGAATGTCGAGTGATGAAATTTGACCGACCCTTTCACTTTATCTGAAGCCACGGCGATGCAGTCCGCCGACGCCTCGACGACCTCAAGCGTAGCGAAGCGCTGAGCCAGCAAACGCGTGAAATTGCCCTCGAAGCATCCCAGTTCGAGGGTCTTGCCGTGGGCGAGGAACGGCGCGAAGGTCTGAAGCATGTATTCATGCATCAGATAGTCGAAATCGTAAGCGTAGCGATGCTCGGGATGATCTTTCGCTTCCGCGTTGTAGTCTCTGCTCATGCAATCAATCCTGTCCACGTTGATAGAAACGCCGCTCGACGGGCACGTAAAATTCGTCGAGCGACTCGGGCACCCGGGCGTTGAAGCCCAGCACCTGACGCATCCATGCATTGCACCGATCGAGGTTGCGATAGCCGAACAACCGGGCGTAGTCGAGTTGCGGTTTGAAGAAGGGGCTGGTGAACGTCAAAGTCAACGCGCGGCGTGGCGCGTCGGTGGTATTGCGCCCGGTGGCGTGCCACATGCGCGAATCGAACAGCAAGACCGAGCCGCGCTCGCCGGTCGCACGCGACGCCTGTGCATAGAAGGCTTCATCCGTGGGCTGCTGCTGCACGTTCTGTGAGTGGGAAAGAATGTGGGTCGCGCCGTTGTCCAGCGTGAAATCGTCGAGCATCACCAGCGCATTCACCATGAAGCGCCGCGTATCGGAGCCGAAGCGGATATCGCGATGCACGTTCTGCACATAGGCGCGCGTGTCGCGCTCGTTAATGACGCCGCCGTATGAATTCAGGACGAAATTGCCGTCGAAATATCGCTTGAAAGCCGGTTCGAGCGCAGCGAGTTCCGCCAGTAGATCGACATAGCAGGGCGCGTCCATCAGCAGATGATGCAAGGTGCCCGCACTGTTTTCCAGCACGCCGTTGCGTTGCCGGATCTGATCGCGCAACGCAAGCGATGGGGTCAACGCCTCGACCAGCGAATCGATCAGATCGGTGCGGACCAGACGGGGTACGACGGTCCAGCCCGCTGTTGCAAGCGCAATGTCGTGTTGAGCGTCAATCGTGTTCATGAGTGTGGCGAGGCCGCGGGCAAAGTGAATGGCTTGGCTTAAGACCGATCGGCAGCCAGCATGCCCATCGGAACGACGTCGAGATAGTGGCCGCCTTTGAATGCAGCCTGGCGCAGCAGGCCCTCGGCGCGAAAACCCACTTTCTCGTATAGCGCGATGGCGCGGGCATTGGATGCGAGCACCGTCAACGAAAGACGGTTCAGATTCAGATCGCCGAATGCATGCTCCAGCGTCAGGCGCGTTGCGGTCTCGCCGATGCCGCGGCCGCGCGCCGACTCTGCGCCGATCTGGATCGAGAATTCGGCGCTTCGACTCAGCCAGTCGATCCCCAGCAGATACGTCACGCCAACCAGTTCCCGCGTAGAGCGCAGACACACCGCCAGACGAACGTTGCTCGCGCGCGATCCAAGGTAAGCATCGAACCACTTGCCGTCGATTTCGGGGCCCACGTAACGGAAGGCGCCGCCCAGCAGGCCGACCAGTGCCTGATCGGCTCGCCATGCATTGATGGTGGGCAGATCGCCGCGCTCGATTTCGCGCAGAAATATCTCGTCGTGAGTCATGCAATTCGGTCCAGTAAGCGTTGCACGATCGGCGCGAGGTCTTCGCGCCCGAGCCGCTGATCGCAGGGCAGGAACAGGGTCGACTCCGGCAGGTCGCGTTCAAACGCCGGCACCCCTTCGGCAGTCGGGACGTCCGGCCAGTAGCCAGGCGTATAGATACGTTGGGCCCGCAGCTCTTCGCGCAAGCCCTGAGGCGCATCGAAATACGGATAGCAGAGCGGCACCGCGTCGTGTCGATAGTGAAACGTGAAGCGGTTGTGGCGCTGCAGCTTTTCGTGCAGGAAAGCGAAATTCTCAATTCGCTTCGCGCGCACGGCCTCGTAGTCGATGCTGGCGAGAATACGCTGCGTCAAGACCGACATCTGTAGCGGCTCCTGCTGCTTCAGGCTTTCTTCGGCTGACGCATAGTCGGCGTAACCGGCTTCGGCATCTTGCGCGAGCCGGTTAAGGAGGTGCGCACAACGCTTCACGGACGCCTGATCGATCGCGCCCGGCATGTCGATCGATTGTTGCGTGATCAGATAGCCGCCGTCCGGCACGCCGACGAATTTGCGCGGTGAATACAACGTGGCGAGGCAATCGCGTGGCTGCGCGAACAATGCCTGGGCGTTGTCGATCACGACGCGTTCGCGGGGAAACCAGTCGAGCACCTCGTCGACCTGGTGCTCGCACAGGCCAAAGTAGTTCACGTAGACAAGCCACTCGCCCTGCGCGAGCGCGACGGACTGCACGCGCAACTCCGCATCGAGTCTGTAGCGTTTGATCGGAATACCGGCCATGTGCAGCGGTTCGAGCATCGCATCGCAAATGTACCAGGGCATCCAGACGGCAGCGGGGCGCAGCGTGCGAAGCAACGCCAGAAATGCCGCCCGCGACGACTGAAAGCGCAGCGCGTCCTCATGGAGGGTGAGGCCGTCCTGCGGCAGCTCGAGCTCGAAATATCCGCCGATGGCGCGCGGCTGACTCGCGTTCATGCGTTCACCTGCATGCAGATCATGTCTCGTACACAGGCTTTGCTGTTGAACATCAGCGCATCGAGAATCGAGAGGGCAGGATGAAAAACATCGTCGAACTGCTGATACGGGCAGAGGCTCGGCGCGATAAAGGCGAGTTCCACGCCGCGCGCAGCAAACGTGTCGCTGTCGTAAAGCGCACGGCCGCCCGGCAGGTTCAGATAGATTTGCGCCTGCTCCTGTGCGCAGATGTCGATCACCCGGTCGGGTCCCTTGAGATGCGCGTTGCCGTACCTGTTTGAAGACGCGACGAACTCGGTGTCGATCGCCAGATACCGGCAAATCTCCACAACCGAATGCGCCGCCAGCAGGGAGATGTGTTCGTGCGGCGCGGACAGAATCTGCTCGATCAGCTTGCTGACATACGCATACTGAGGCGCCTTCGCGTAGGCGTGCCGAATCGATTCGAGCAGCTTGCGCAGCCAGCGCTCGCGTGGCTGGACCAGGATGTCGTTGATTTTCAGCGAAGGACTGGCGCCGGCAAGCGGCACGGTCAGGTAGCGAATCTGATCGCCCTGCAGCATCCGGTTACGATTGATCCAGCCGTTCTTGATGAAGTTCACATCGTCGTAAAAGACGAATTTGTCGACTGCAGCCGCCAGCTGGAAGTATCCGATATACGGAAACAGGTAGGGCTGCATGATCGCGAGCTTCATCACGTTCAACAATCCGCAATGAGTCCGATGATGCGATCCAGCGCGCCATCCGTCAGCGCCGGGAAAATCGGCAGACACAATACCTGTTGCGCGGCTGCGTGCGCGACGGGCAGGTTCTCGAGGCGCGCGGACGGCAGGCCGCGATAGATCGGAAAATCCGAGATCAGCGGATAGAAATAGCGGCGCGCGTAGATATCGTGGTCGCGAAACTTTTGATAGAGCGCGTCACGGCTCAGCGGATATTCCGGGCCGACGAGAATCGGAAAGTAAGAGTGGTTGGCGACTTTTTCCCCGGCCTTGGGTAGGCATCGAATGCCCGGCACGTCGCGTAGCCGCTCGCGGTAAATCGCGTCGATCTGCGCGCGCCGCGCCAGCGCTTCGTCGATGTGCTGCAGTTGCAGCAATCCGAACGCGGCATTGATCTCGCTCATCTTGCCGTTGATGCCGGACGCCACCACCGTCACTTCGTCGACGAAGCCGAAGTTCTTCAGATGATCGATGCGCTGCTTCGTCTTCGCATCCTGGCAGATGATCGCGCCACCTTCGAAAGTATTGAACACTTTGGTCGCGTGGAAGCTCAGCACCGCGAGGTCGCCGTGCTCGAGCACGCTGCCGGCATCGGTCTGAACACCGAATGCATGCGCCGCGTCGTAGATCACCTTCAGGTTGTAGTTATCCGCGATCTTCTGGATCGCTTCGACGTTGCACGGCTTACCGTAGCAATGCACCGGCATGATCGCGGTGGTTTGCGGTGTAATCGCCGCCTCGATCTTGGCAGGATCGAGATTCAGCGTTTCGGGATCGACGTCGACGAATACCGGCTTGATACCGTTCCACACCAGCGAGTGCGCGGTGGCAACGAACGAATACGGCGTCGTAATCACTTCGCCGGTGACGCGTAGCGCCTGCAGCGCGGTGAGCAGCGCCAGCGTGCCGTTCGTGAACAGCGCCAGATGGCGCACGCCGAGATACTTGCACAACGCCGCTTCGAACTGCTGGTGAAACGGACCACCATTGGTCAGCACTTTGCTGTCCCAGATCTGCTGGAGATAGGGGATGAACTCTTCGAGTGGCGCAAGATGCGGCTGGGTAACGTAAATGCGCTCGTCGATCTGCGGTTCGACGGCGCCGGGCGGAAGGGCTGCGTTCACGTATTTTCCCCTGTTTCGGACGATGCGGCCGCATCGATCGCTGCGGTGGGCAATTCGTCTGCCGACACTTCGAAGGCCGTGACTGGTTGTCCGTCGCACCAGCGTTGCCACATGATCCGCAGCGCGCGCGAGACGCCCGCGGCCACCACGTCGGGCCGGAATGCCGCGGACGCCATGCAGCGTTCGCGCAAGCCGGTCCGCAGCTGGGCGAGCGCGGCAATGTCGGAGGACAGCGCGACGCCTTTGGCGACGAAATCGGCTTTGTCGGCGGCGAGAAAATCCTGCAGTTCGACGTGTGACATCCACGTGGTGCCGGCGCGGCTCGGCAGTGTATCGCCGGCGATCGTCAATGTCGGAACACCCATCCACAGCGAATTCAGCACCGTGGTCGAACCTGTGTATGGGAACGTATCGAGGCAGATATCGACATGGAAATGCTGTTGCAGATAGACCGGAATACTCGAACGGCGGCGGAACATGAGACGCTCGCGATCGATGCCCGCGCGGGCGAACCAGTCCATCAGAGTCTGTTCGTCTTCGTCAGTTGCAATCGCGCCCAGCAACATTCGTGAAGAAGGTTGTGCGTGCAGCAATTCGGCCCACAGGGCGATCACGTCGGGGCGCAGTTTGTTCAGGCGGTTGAAGCTGCCGAAAGTCACATAGCCGTTGTGCATGGCCGGCAGGATGTTGACCGGCGGCGCGCTCTGTTCAGGCAGGAACGGCGCGTTCGCCGGCAAATGGACGATTTTTTCGGAGAACATGCGCTCCGCGGGACCGAACGGCACGCCGAACCGGTCGACCAGGTAATAGTCCATCGCGCTCAGGCCGGTGGTGGCCGGATAGCCGAGCCAGCTGACCTGGATCGGCGCGGGCTTGCGCGCGAACGTGAGCAGCCGGTTACGGCCGGTGTGTCCCGACAGATCGAACAGGATGTCGATCCGCTCATCGCGGATCTTGTTGGCCAGTTGCGCGTCGGGCATGCCGGTGATCTGATGCCATTCGTCGGCGCAATCACGCAGCAATCCCGTGTAGTCGTCTTCCGCAATGTGGTTGTTGTACACATGCAGGGACACACTGGGGTCTTTCGCCAGGTGCTCCATGATCGGCAGCAGATAGGACGACACGGCATGACGGAACAGGTCGCCGGACACGAGGCCGATCTTCAGCTTGCGGGTCGGGACGCGCTTGTTCACGTGACGCGGCCACTGCGAGCGCACCGGCGCCTCGTGTTGCTGGGCGAATTTAAGGTGCTCGGCGAACAGCACGTCGTGACCGATCTCGGGATTGTGGGTCAGCGAAAACAGAAAGTTGTCGGCCGCGATCGCGTTTTTCGGGTCTTTTTCCAGCGCAACGCGGAAGTTCTGCTCGGCGTCGGCCAGCAACCCCAGGTCAAGCTGCAATACGCCCAGCGTGCTGTAGAGCGAGGAATCGTGCGGCGACAGTTCGATCGCGCGGCGTGCCGCGGCCAAACCCTCCGCGACGCGCCCCTGATACACCAGCGACATGCCGTAGATCCGTTGTGCCTCTGCGTATTCCGGATTGATCGCGATGATCGCGCGGCAGACTTGTTCCGCATCGCTGTGCATGCCTTTCAGGCGCAGCGTATCCGCGAGGACGGTGCGGCTTTCCAGTTCCTCCGGCAGCATTTCGGCCGTTTTGCGCAAGGGGATCAGCGCTTCGTCGTAGCGACCCAGACGATGCAGCGCAATCCCGAGCCAGCGCCATGCGTTACCGTCGGCCGGGAAGCGCTGGGTGAACGAACGTGCGAGTTTGACCGCTTCGGCGATGTGGCCTTTGTTGTATAGCGACGTAAAGCGCGTCGTTTCCTGTTGACTGATCCGCCGACCGCTGGCGATAGTCGGCCTCGCCGTCTCAGTGGTGTCATGCGCAGTCTGAGCATTTGTGGCAGCGGCTGCGGCGTCTTGCGTCGGCGGCGTCGCAGCCGGCACAGGAATCGTCGCGATGACTTTGCCCGGATTCGACATCCGCACGATCAACCCGTCCACTGCCGGCCCTTTCAGCCCCTGCTTCTGGCCCATTTCCAGCGCGAGCCACGCGCCGGCTGTTTCGCCGGCGTCAATCAAGGCGCTGACATACGCTGCCCAATATTGGCCGTTGTGCGGCTGCAATCCCAGGATCAGCTCGAAATGCGGCAAGGCGTCCGCCGGACGATCGGTTTGACCCAGCAGCACGCCAAGGTTGTAAAGAACGTCGGCGTGGTGCGGTTTCGCTTCGAGAATGGCCTTGTACAGCGCTTCGGCGTCGTCGAATTCGCCCTTGTGATGATGCTCCAGCGCCGTCTGCAATACGAGCGCGATGTCGTGCTCGAGTTGTTGGTCGGGCGTCAAGGGTTCAGCGGTCGGCTGCTCGTACAGGAGAGTCATGGTCTCAGCGCAGAATGGTCTATGACGGAAATTGTGCGACGAGGCAGGGCTTTCCGATGCGCGGAGATGACGGTGAAAAAGCCGCCTGTTTAGCGTATGGAGAGGAGTGTCAAAACCCGGAAGACAAGAAAAAAGCCCGCACGAGGCGGGCCGAGGGAACGAGCACGCCTCACTTCGGCGCGTAGTTCTTATTATTAGGTCAAGCCGTGGGCTTATGCTGGCCGCACTGCAGCCGTAGCGGCCCTGGTTGCGCTTACATACGGGCAATCCGCTGATATTCGCGGGCGGCTTTGGTACGGCCGATCGCGGCTTCGAACTCGATGTGCAACTCGTCCTGGGTCGTCTCCGCGTTCGCGAGCAGCGCAGCGTCAATGGCCTGGATCTGGCGGATCATCTCGAGCGCGACGGGTTCCTGATCCGCCGATAGCGACATCAGCAGCGGCGAACGCGCTTCGGTTAAACGCGCGGCTTCCTGCCAGTCGGCGAGCGAAGCCGCCTGCTCGATTTCCCGCGTGATCGACAGCACGCGTTCGACGGTCTCTGTCTGGTTCATACCGGTCGAGTCCATTCACTTAGCTCTTGTTGCTGGCCAGCGCGCCGGCGCTGTTCGCGCCGCCGAACAGGGCGGTCAGATATTGCGAATTGTTGTTCATCGTCGCCATCAACGTGTTCAGGGCGGTGAACTGCGCCTGATACTGATTCGTCAATTGCGTCGTGTAGTCGGCCAGCGCGGTTTGTTGCGCGGCGATGCTCTTCAGGTCGGTGTTCAGCGCAGTATTGCGCGTATCGATGATGCCGCCAGCCTGAGTGAAAGTGGTAATGCTGTTGCTCAACTGCTCGGCGATGCCGTTGGTCGAGTTGAACAGCGCCGCGACCGTCGCCGGATTGTTCGTCAGCGCGCTGTTCAGCGCCGTGTTATCGACCACCATCGTGCCGTCCGCCGGGTCGTCCTTCAGCGTAACGCCTATCGCTGCCAGCGTAGCGCCGGTGCTACCCGAGCCGACCGCACCGCCGACGATCATGGCCAGATTGTTCTTGATCGTTTGCATTGTCGAGTCGCCCAGCAGCGGCCCTTGCGAGCTCGCTCCCGCGTTGAACGACGTGAGCGCGGTCATCGTCGTGACGACGGTGTTGTAGAGACTCACAAAATTATTGATCGCGGTATTCTGCGCCGCGGTGTCCTGCGCGATGGTCAGCGTTTGCGTGGTGCCCGCGGAGGCGGCCGCCAGATTGATTGTGACGCCCGAAATGGCGCCTGTCACGGCATTGCTCGAACTACTGGCCGGGATTCCCCCGATCGTGAATTCCGCGTCCTGGGCATACCCGCTTTGCGTCCACGCGCTGCCCGAATTCGCAGAGACGAT
>CAVTXZ010000039.1:0-15925 GCA_963738755.1 uncultured beta proteobacterium | reverse complement strand
CACGAAACCGTGCGCGAAACCGGGCGGCACCCACATCTGTCGATGATTCTCGACCGATAGAGTCACGCCAACCCATTTGCCGAAATTCGGTGAACTCTTGCGAATGTCGACGGCGACGTCGAACACTTCGCCTTCAACCACGCGCACGAGTTTGCCTTGCGCGTTCTGGATCTGATAATGCAGGCCGCGCAACACGCCCTTCGCGGAGCGCGAATGATTGTCCTGCACAAACTCGACGCCTGGCGCGACCTGCTCGGCAAACTCATGCGCATTGAAGCTTTCGAAGAAGAAGCCCGCGTTCATCGCCGAACACCTTCGGTTCGATGATCTTGACTTCGGGCAACGCGGTAGCGGTTACTTGGATAGCCATGCGACTTGGTCCGTAAGTATGTTTTGCAGATACTTGCCATAGGCGTTCTTCGCAAGCGGCTTGGCGAGCGCCAACAGTTGCTCCGCGTCGATCCACGGCTGCCGGTACGCGATCTCTTCCGGACACGCGACCACCAGACCCTGGCGCTTTTGCAGCGTCGCGATAAACGTAGCCGCTTCGATCAGCGAATCGTGCGTGCCCGTGTCGAGCCACGCATAGCCACGCCCCATGATCTCGACATTGAGTGCGCCGTTGGCCAGGTAGCGGGAGTTGACGTCAGTGATTTCAAGTTCGCCACGCGGCGACGGCTTGATGTCCGCGGCAATATCGCAAACCTGCTTGTCGTAGAAGTACAAGCCGGTGACCGCGTAGTTGGAGCGCGGCTTGACCGGCTTCTCTTCGATCGACAGCGCACGGAACTGCTTGTCGAATTCGACAACGCCGTACCGCTCAGGATCGTGCACGTGATAAGCGAAGACGGTAGCGCCTTCATCCTTCTCGTTTGCGCGTTCCAGCTGTTTCGCCAGATCGTGGCCGTAGAAGATGTTGTCGCCGAGAATCAGCGCCGACGGATCGTTGCCCACAAACTCGCGGCCGATGATGAACGCTTGCGCGAGACCGTCCGGCGAAGGCTGAACCGCGTACTGAATGTTCATGCCCCACTGGCTACCATCGCCGAGCATCGCCTCGAAGCGAGGCGTGTCTTGCGGCGTCGAGATGATCAACACGTCGCGAATACCCGCCACCATCAGCGTGGACAGCGGATAGTAGATCATCGGTTTGTCGTAGACCGGCAGCAACTGCTTCGATACGACATGCGTAATCGGATACAGGCGCGTGCCCGATCCGCCCGCGAGAATAATGCCTTTGCGCGCCATTGCCGTGCCCTTACGCGCGCTGCGCGTAGTTGGTCTCAACCCACTTCCGATATTCACCCGAAGCGACTTCGTCAGACCACGCCTGATTGTCCAGATACCACTGAACCGTCTTGCGCGAGGCCTGTTTCGAACGTCTCGGCCGGCTTCCAGCCGAGTTCGCGCTCGAGCTTGCGGGCGTCGATCGCGTAACGGCGGTCGTGGCCGGGACGATCCTTCACGTAGGTGATCTGGTCGCGGTACGAGGCGCCCGCCTTCGGACGCAATTGATCGAGCAGGTCGCACAGCGTGTGCACGACGTCGAGATTCTTCTTTTCGTTCCAGCCGCCGATGTTGTACGTCTCGCCCGGCGTGCCGCGCGCGAGCACTTCGCGGATCGCGCTGCAATGGTCGCCGACATACAACCAGTCGCGCACGTTCTGGCCGTCGCCGTACACCGGCAGCGCCTTGCCGCCGAGCGCGTTGGCGATCATCAGCGGAATCAGCTTCTCGGGGAACTGGTACGGACCGTAGTTGTTCGAGCAGTTCGTGGTGAGCACCGGCAGGCCATACGTGTGATGGTAGGCGCGCACCAGATGATCGGAACCCGCCTTGGTGGCCGAATAGGGGCTATTCGGCGCGTACGGCGTGGTTTCGGAGAATTGCGGATCGGTAGCGGACAGCGAGCCGAACACTTCGTCGGTCGAGACGTGCAGGAAACGGAACGCGGCCTTGTCGGCCTCGCCGAGCGTATTCCAGTAGCTGACGGGTGGCTTCGAGCAACGTGAAGGTGCCGACCACGTTGGTTTGCACGAAATCTGCCGGGCCGTGAATCGAACGGTCCACATGGCTTTCAGCGGCAAAGTGCAGCACGGCACGCGGCTTGTGCTCGGCAAAGAGCGCGTCGATCGCGGCACGATCGCAGATATCGGCGCGTACGAAGACATGCTTGGGATTGGCCTGTTGCGACTTGAGCGTACCCAGATTGCCGGCGTAGGTCAGCTTGTCGACGTTCAGCACCGCTTCGTCCGACGCATTGAGCCAGTCGAGCACGAAATTGGCGCCGATAAAGCCGGCACCGCCCGTTACCAGGATCATGAAATTCCCTTCTAGATGTTGGTGGCAGATCGGAATCGATTCGCCGATCCACGCACCCCGCGTTGTGGTGTGCGATTCTTGTCAACGCCCAGCGCCGCCCCTCGCACAGCGAGGCAGGCGCTCAAACGCCAATCTTATGAACCCCTGATTATAAAGCCGCCCGGGGCAAAAACTAGAACCCTAACAACTTGAAACAGCTTGACAAGTTTGGCTTCCATGACTAGCGAGGAAGCAGTCTGACACGCGGCTATAGCACAAGATAACGGCAGATGGCCGTAAATACCGCCGATTGCGCCAGTTAAGCCGCCAACATCCACCGCAACGTATCCATAAACGGAATCGCCTCGACCTTCGGCACCAGCGAGCGCAGCTTGGCCGGCGACCCCGCCAGCATCTTCACATCGGTTTGTCGTACGAAGGCGGGATTGATCTGAATCTCGAGCTCATGTCCTGTCAGTTCGCTCGCAGCCGACAGGATTTCTCGCAGCGTATAAGGCGTACCCGTGCAGACATTGACCGTCTCTGAGGCAGTGTCCGAATCGAGCAGCGCCTCATACGCACTCGCCACATACCGCACGTCCGAAAAATCACGCGCCACGTCGATATTGCCGAGTTCGATCGCCGGTTCGCGTCGCGCGAAGTGCTCGACGATCTTCGGCACAAGGAAGTTCGACGTCTGTCCCGCGGCCCGTATAGTTGAACGGCCGCACGATCAGAACCGGCAAGCGGTCGAACCAGGTCCGCACCATCGTTTCCATGGCCGCCTTGCTCGCGGCATAGTGGTTGACGGGCGTGAGAGGAAAGGTTTCGTCGATGGCGTCGCTGGTGACGTTGCCGTACACATTCGCGCTGCTCGCGATCAGCAGCTTGCGCGGCGTGTGACCCACCGCCGCGCAGGCCTCCAGCAGATTCAGCGTGCCGATCACATTGACGCGATAGAAGTCGAGCGGATCGTTGTGGCCCACGAAGCTGATCGCCGCCAGATGGACGATGTAGTCGGGCCGCGTGGTTTCGATCACACGCCGGCACGCATCGGGCGACGTGATGTCGAGGCGCAGCCGCGTCGGCGTTTCCGGCTCGTGGCGCCCTGCCACGGTTTCGATCACGGTGTGACCGCGGCCGAGCAGGTTCTCAACCAGATAGCGGCCAGTGAAGCCACTCGCCCCGGTGACGAGCGTGCGGACAGGTTGCTTCGCATGAGAAGACGACATGCTTTCTCCGTTCACGAGGGTCAGCTGTTGTATTGCAATATCGCGCGGGCCCCTCTCAGCGCGGCCCCCGACTGTTTCCAGCCGGCGCGTGGCACGATATCAGTGCGTCAAACCGGCTATTATGTCACGCTAGCATGTTGCACCGCCCAACGCGCCGCGTCTCGCCCGTGTTCCGCGCGTGCGTTCCGATTTGCACCGACTCCCCGATGACAGCCTCCACCGCTTCCCCCCCCCTTCCCCAGCAGCCGCACCCGCTACCGCTTGCCTTTGGCGACCTGCAAGGCTGCCGCACGCCGTTCCAGCAGTTGCTGGCCAAGGCCGCGCCGGCGCCCGACACGCCGCTGTGGTTCGCGGGCGACCTGATCAACCGCGGCTCGGAATCGCTCGCCACGCTGCGCGACATCGTCGCGCTCGGCGAACGCGCGGTGCCGGTGCTGGGCAACCACGATCTGCATCTGCTGTCGGTCTCGGCGGGGATCCGCAAGTCAAAGAAAGGCGACACGATCGACGATATCCTCGCCGCCCCCGATGCCGCGGACCTGCTCGAATGGGTCCGTCACCGGCCGCTCGCGCATTTTGAAAACAACATGCTGATGGTGCATGCGGGCGTCTTGCCGCAATGGGACGTCGCGCTCACGCTGGAACTCGCCGACGAATTGCAACGGGCGCTGCGCGCGCCGAGCTGGAAGGAAACGCTTGCCGGCCTGTACGGCAACGAGCCGAATCGCTGGAAGCCCGGCCTCAAAGGCATCGAACGGCTGCGCGTGACCTGCAGCGCGTTGACCCGCGTGCGCTTCTGCAATCAGGAAGGCGTGATGGATTTCAGCACCAGCGGCGGCCTGAATTCCGCGCCGCCGGGCTTCATGCCGTGGTTCGACGTGCCGTCGCGCAAGACCGCGAACGTCACCGTGGTGTTTGGCCATTGGGCCGCGCTCGGCTTGACCTTGCGCGACAATCTGATTGGCCTCGACTCCGGCTGCGTGTGGGGCGAGAAACTGTCTGCCGTGCGTCTGGCGGCCGATCCGGCGCAACGCACGCTGACCCAGGTGGATTGCGAGGCGTGCCGCACGCCTGGCGGCGGCAACTAGGCCGAACGCCCTGACCGATCCACTGGGTCGATCAGCGTTGCCGCGGCGGCAGGCGCTGCCGCTGGCGCGGCAAACACCGCGCCGGCTCCCGCCTTGCCGGCCTGCATGTCGCGCAACGCCGCCGCGACCACCTCTCCGGCTTGCGCCGCTAACGTGCGGCGATCCGCGCCCGGCGCAAGCGCCGCGCCGACATACACATGCGCGGTCAACGGACCACCCCGCAGCAGCAGATCGAGCGAATCGGCCAGCGTCAGGTCGTCGATATAGGCCGGCGCAGTGGACTGCCGGCCCTGCGCGTCTTCATACATGATGCACAGCGGCTGCACCGGCGCACCCGCCGACACCGCCGCCTGGAACATATTCGCGTGAAACGGCAGCAGCGTCAGCCCGTTGGACGTGGTGCCTTCCGGGAAAACGCACATCAGCTCGCCCGCGCTCAGGCGGTCGGACAGTTCGTGCATGATCCGCTTCGCGTCGCTGCGCTTTTCGCGCTGGATGAACACCGTGTCCAGTTGCTGCGCGAGCCAGCCGACCACCGGCCACTGCCGGATCTCCGCCTTCGAGACAAACGGCGTGGGCCGCCACGCATTGATCACGTAGATGTCGATCCACGAGATGTGATTGGCGACCACCAGCGCGCCGCGGTCGAGCCGCGCGCTGTCGTTATGCACGACGAGTTGCATGCCGCACAGGCGCAGCATTTTCAGCGACCACGCGCGATTGAGCGCGTGGCGGTCGGCGCGACTGGCTTTCGGAAAGCGCGTCGCGACAGTCCACATACCGTGCAACAGATGCGCAATGAGGCGGGCCTTGCGTAACGCGAGCTTCATGGTCGGAGCTTTCCGTAACTGGGCAGTGGCGCGGATGTTAAGGCTGCTTAAGGCCGTTTAAAGCTGCTCGAACGCGACGCGACCTGACACGATGGTCGCACGCACGCGCGCCGGCAGTTCGTAGCCGAGGAACGGCGTGTTGTGCCCCTGGCTCTTCAACGCGCGCGGTTCGACGCGCCAATGCGCGTTGCGATCGAACACGCACAGGTCCGCGACGCTGCCTACTCCAACGCGTCCGGCTGCGTCGAGCTTCAGCACATCGGCCGGCGCCGTGGTGATGCGGTGCAGCGCCTTCGCGAGCGGCACGCCCGCTTCGTCGGCCCATTTCACGGTCAGCGAGAGGAACAGTTCGAGGCCCGTGGCGCCCGGCGTGGCTTCGGCGAACGGCAGCAGCTTTTCGTCGTCATCGACCGGCGTGTGGTCGGAGCAGATCGCGTCGATCGTGCCGTCGACCAGGCCCGCGCGAATCGCTTCGCGATCGCGTTGCTGGCGCAGCGGCGGATCGAGCCGGAACTGCGCGTCGAAGTAGCCGATATCGAGGTCGATCAGATGCACATGGTTCACGGTGACGTCGCACGAGACCGGCAAGCCTTCGGCCTTGGCCGCGCGCATCAACGCGATGCCCGCCGCCGACGACACATGCGACAGATGCACCCGCGCACCCGTCACGCGGACCAGTTCGAAAATCGTGTGCAGCGCGATGGTTTCCGCGGACGCCGGCACGCCGGACAAGCCCAAGCCGCGACGCCAGCGCACCGCTCGCGGCCACGCCGCCCTTGCCCAGATACGCATCCACCGGACGCAGCCACACGGTGTAGCCGTAGGTCCTCGCGTATTGCAATGCGCGCATCAGCACCTGCGGTGTCGACTACCGGCACATCGGCCTGCGAAAAGCCGATGCAGCCCGCTTCCGTCAGCTCGACCATTTCGGTGATGACCTGGCCTTTGAGGCCAACGGTCAACGCGCCAAGCGGATAGACGTGCGCCTGATCCAGATTGCGCGCGCGGAATTTGAGCATTTCGACGAGGCCCGGTTCGTCGAGCGTCGGATCGGTATCCGGCGGACACACGAGGCTCGTCACGCCGCCCGCGAGCGCCGCGGCCATTTCCGATTCGAGCGTGGCCTTGTGTTCGTAGCCCGGCTCGCGCAAACGCGCGGACAGATCGACCAGACCCGGCGCGATATGCAGCCCTTTGGCATCGACGGTTTGCGTCGCCACAAAACCGGCGGGCGCGTTGCCGAGCGCGACGATCTTGCCCTCCTCGATAAAAACATCCTGCTGCTGTTCGGTGCCCGCGGCCGGATCGATCAGCGTGCCGCCTTGAATATGAATCTTCATGCGCTGCCTTATATTCAGCTAAGTTCTGCGTTGCTTGTCGCGTGTTGTCGAGCACGCCGCTATCGCACTCGACGGCGGCGGCAAGTTCGGGTCAGTCGTGATTGCCGGCGACGATACCCATCACCGCCATGCGCACGGCGATGCCGAACGTCACCTGATTCAGGATCACCGACTGCGGACCATCCGCCACCTGCGAATCGATCTCGACGCCGCGGTTCATCGGGCCCGGGTGCATCACGATCGCATCCGGGCTGGCGAGCGCGAGGCGCTCCGGCGTCAAACCCCAGCTCTTGAAGTACTCCTGCGCCGACGGCAGCAACGCCCCGCTCATCCGCTCGTTCTGCAAACGCAGCATGATGATCACGTCGACGTCCTTGAGTCCTTCGTCGAGGTTGTGGAAGACCCGCACGCCCATCTGTTCGAGACCGCCCGGCAACAGCGTGCGCGGGCCGATCGCGCGCACTTCCGGCACGCCGAGCGTGGTGAGCGCGTGAATGTCCGAACGCGCGACCCGCGAATGCAGAATGTCGCCGACAATCGCCACCCGCAGGTTGGTGAAATCCTTCTTGTAGTGACGGATCGTGTACATGTCGAGCAGACCCTGAGTAGGGTGTGCATGACGGCCGTCGCCGGCGTTGATCACGTGCACATGCGGCGCGCAATGCTGCGCGATCAGATACGGCGCGCCGCTCGACGCATGGCGCACCACGAACATATCGGCGTGCATCGCCGAGAGATTGTTGATCGTGTCGAGCAGCGACTCGCCCTTGCTGGTCGACGAAGCATTGATGTTCAGATTCAGCACATCCGCCGACAGCCGCGTTGCGGCGATCTCGAAGGTGGTGCGGGTGCGCGTGGAGTTCTCGAAGAACAGGTTGAACACCGACTTGCCGCGCAGCAGCGGCACCTTCTTCACTTCACGATCGGTCACGCTGACGAACTGGTCGGCGGTATCGAGAATGTGATTGACGATCGCCTTCGGCAAACCTTCGATCGACAACAGATGTTTCAGCTCGCCGTTTTTCGTGAGCTGCGGATTGCCCTTCAGGAAGCCGTAACGGAAGCGCTCGGTGGCGCTGTCGGTTGAATCCTTGGGAGCCTGGGTGGCGGTGTTCATGGTGTACCTGCTTCAAATACGGGCTTCAACGTGATCGGTGTCGATGCGCACTGCGTGTGACGGATCAGTGGCAGCGCGCAATGCCGCCGCGCCTGATCCGTTTGATGTGATGCTGATGCTGATAGATAAGCCGTGCTCAATCGGCGCGGGCTTCCGTGTGAAAAGTAAAGCGCAGGCTTTCGTTCGAGTTGCCAGCTTCACGCGCCAGCACGAGCGTCGAATCGGCAGGCACATTCACCACGCCGCCGACAAAACGCGCCGCCACCGGCAACTCGCGTCCACCGCGATCGGCCAGCACGGCCAGATCGACCGATGCCGGGCGGCCGTAGTCATACAACTCGTTCAACGCCGCGCGAATCGTGCGGCCGGTGTACAGCACGTCGTCCACCAGCACGATACGGCGCTTGTCGACGGAGAACGGCAGCGAGGTCGGGCTCGCCTGCGAGTGCAGGCCTTTTTTCGCGTAGTCGTCGCGATGCAGCGCCACGTTCACCACGCCGAAACTCGGCAGGTTCAGGTCGCGCGCGAGACGCTCGGCGAGCCACGCGCCGCCGCTGTGGATGCCGGCCAGCACGGCGCCTTCGCCGGCACCTTGTTCATCGCCGAGTTTATCGCCGTACACCGCGAGAATCTGTTCGAGCAAAGCGCGATAGAGCGCTTCGGCGTCAATGGAACTCATGATCGTCGGAAAGTCCGTCTAGATATTGCTGGAGAATGATGCTGGCGGCTTCGGCGTCGAGCATGTCGGCGCGACCGTTGCCGGCGCGGATCTCCGCCTTCGCCTCGACCGACGAATAGCGCTCGTCGACCCACGTGACGGGCAGATTGAAGCGGCCATTCAGCTGATTGCCGAAGCGCTTCGCGAGTTGGGTCATTTCGTGCGGCGTGCCGTCCGGGTGCATCGGCAGGCCGACCACCAGCATGGCCGGCTTCCATTCCGTGATCAGCTTGCCGAGCGCTTCGAATCGATATTCGCGGCTGCGGTTCTGGACGATTACGAGTGGCCGCGCGCTGCGCGTGAGCGAATTGGCCACCGCCACGCCAATGCGCTTTTCGCCGTAGTCGAACGCAAGCAGCGTCGCCTCACGTCCGGCCGACAAACTCATGCGTCACCTTTCATGCGTGGCCCGCTTCGCCCGACAGCATCGACAGCGAAATGCCAAGCAATGCGAGAGCCGCTTCGAGACGCTCTTCGGCGGGTACGTCGAAGACGATTTTCGGGTCGGCTTCAACCGTGAGCCAGCCGTTCTTCGAAATCTCTTCTTCGAGCTGACCCGCGCCCCAGCCTGCGTGGCCGAGCGTGAGCAGGAAACGTTCCGGACCGGTGCCGCTCGCGACGGCTTCGAGCACGTCTTTCGAGGTGGTCATTTCCAGCCCGCCCGGCACCGACATCGACGACGTGTACGCGTTGCCGTCTTTCGGATCGTGCAGCACGAAACCGCGCTCGGTTTGCACCGGGCCGCCGAAATAAACGGGCACATGAAGAAGGGGTTCGATCTCGAGTTTGAGGTCGATGCGACTGAAGAGCGCCTGCAGGTCGATATCGGTCGGCCGGTTGATCACGAGGCCGAGCGCGCCGCGCTCGCTGTGATCGCAAAGGTAGACCACCGTTCCTGAAAACGTGGGATCCGCCATGCTTGGCATGGCGATCAGGAACTGGTTGGTCAGATTGATGCGATCGGTACTCTTGGACATAGTTCGGATTTTAGCAAAGACGATGCAGGATGGCGGGGCTTTAAGCGTGGAACTGCGATGTGTGCCATGACGTATGCCGCGAGCCATCGACGGCCAATCAAGTTGCACTCTATCACGCACGCGGAGCTTGGCCACGCTGCAGCTTAGCGCCGTTTTACGACACGCATACGGCGTGCCGCCGGTAGGGTGCTGACGCGGCGGGGCCCGCTCAGGTGCCGCCCTCCTCGATTGCACGTGTCAACGCGGCCAGTGCGGCGCTGCCTGCGGGCGGCGTCACGCCGGCCGCCACCTTGTGCAGCATCGCCCGCAAAGCCTCCGCAGTCTGCTCGAGCGTACTCGCCGCCGGCGCGCCGACGATCACGTGCGAACGCACCGCGGGTGTCGAAACGCCGGCATGCGCGCGACGACGCCACGCCAGCCCCAGCGCGTCGGCCACCAGCGCCACGTGACCGAGGCCCAGCGCGCACGCGGCGGCGCCGAGCCGGTAGGCGGCGTCGCCCGCTTGCAACGCTTCGCTCGGATCGGCCTTTTCGGGCTGATCGGCGGCACGCGCATGCTCGGCCAACGCGGCGATCGATGCATCCGCCGTTTGCAGGAAGTCCTCGTAGGCGTGTGCATTGACCGTCAGGACGCCGAGTTCACGCGTCAGCGAGGCACGCGTGGCGGTAATCGCCTGGGCCTGTGCGGCGCCCGCTTCCCAAAGCATTTCGGATGCCTGGGTGCCCGCCACATGCCAATCGACCGTCAGGCCGTAGTCGTGCAGCACTTCAACCTGATCGGCGTCTTCCGCCGCAGCACCGAATAGCGCGTAATCGCGCCACAGCAGCGCCAGCGTCGCGCGTACCAGCGAGCGCGGCGCACGCTCGGTGCCACGGGCGTGATCGGCCAGCGTCAGATTGCAGCGCGCGTAGAAGCGGCGCGCATCGGCGTCGCCGTGGGCGCGGCCGCTCACGCGCAATGCCTTGGCGCAGGCTTTGGCGAGTCGCCAGAAATCGTACGGATCGGGACCGGCGAGTTCGGTGAGACAGGTATCCAGTTCGTCGAGCGCCGCATTCGTGGCGGCCAGTGCGACCCCGCTCAGATCCGGCTGCGCGCGCAGCACCGGCAGCAGCGCGCGCTCGTAGCGCGCCCGCACATGGCCCAATTGATCAGCGGACTGCGCGTGCAGCGATGCCGGCGGCACCGGGCGCGCGGCCAGCGCGAGATCTTCGAAAGCGACGATGGAACCGGGCGTGTGCTGTGACAGATGGGTGCACACCGCGCGGTAGTGATTGAAGAGCGTGGGCGAACAGGACAGTTCGCGCAGATTGTGGCGCTCGAGCGCCGCGCGAAAGTCGCGTAACGCGGCACCGAACACGGGCCGCACGCTGTCCACGTTGGATGGATCGCCCGCTGCCAACGGCGAAAGCCGTACCAGCGCGTCGGCGAAACGCTGCGCGCCGAGCCAGCCCGCTTCCCGCAAGGCGTGTGAGGCTCGCAGCAGCGCGGAACTGCTCTCCGTATGATGTTCGAACGCTAATAGCGCCTCTGCCAGCGCCAGCTCCGCGGGACGGACAGCGCCGCCGCGTGGATTCGGCAAGGCGTCGAAGGAATCGGGTGCGGCGGATCGAAGGTTCATGGGCTGGCGACAGGAAGCTGACGGGCCGTCGCACTGCGCGCCATGTCAGCAGATCTGCTGACGCGCGAACCGGCGACAGGACTATGACAGATTACCGTTGCGACACGGCGCGATCGGGGACGTTCCGCGTCGACACGTAAGGACAGGCACTTGAACACACACATGAGCGCACAGAATGCGATCGATCCAGCGGACGCCCTGGCGCTGAACCGCACGCCGCGCGTACGGAACGCGCCTCAGCCGGCAACCGCTGGCGGCCCTTCGAACCTCAGATCTGGACCATCTCGAAGTCTTCTTTGCGCGCCCCGCACTCCGGGCACGTCCAGTTAATTGGAACGTCCTCCCAGCGCGTGCCCGGCGCAATGCCTTCGTCCGGCAAACCGGCTTCTTCGTCGTAAATCCAGCCGCAAATCAGGCACATCCAGCTTTGATATTCCATTCTTGTGTCGCGTCGTAGAGTCCGTGGAAACGGGAGCCACGATGGTACCGTGTTGCCGCCCCAATGCCTAGCATTGACATCCTCTCCGCCATGAACGACGGGGATTCCTACGGCGCTCAGGCGGTTTCTACCTGAGTCGCTTCGGCGGGTTCCTGCTTCACGGAGCGGCCTGACTGCGCCGTCTCTCCACAGGCTAACAAGCGCTGTCCGCGCTCTAAAACGTTGATCGCGCCGACCACATCGGCGTGATTCTCATATCCACATGACATGCACGCAAACCGTGATTGCGTCTGGCGGTTGTCCTTTGACACATGGTTGCAGACGAGGCACGTCCGACTCGTGTTCTGCGGCGGCACGACGATGAGGTAGCCGCCATTCCACGCCAGCTTGTAATCCAGCTGGCGGCGAAACTCGAACCATCCCTGATCGAGAATGGATTTGTTCAGGCCAGACTTGGCCCGAACGTGTCTGCCCGGCCGTTCAGTGCTGCCCGCTGCCGTTCTGGACATGTTCCGAACCTGCAGGTCCTCGACACAAACCATCGCGTGGTTTTGGCTGATTGTGGTCGTGGTCTTATGCAGGTAGTCGCGACGGGCGTTACCGATGCGGGCATGAATGCGCTGGACGCGGGCTCTTGCTTTCTTCCAGTTTTTGCCAAACTTTGCCTTGCGGCTCATGGCCCGCTGGGCTTTACGAAGCCGTGCCTCGTGCCGCCTGAAGCTGTTTAGCGGGGCGTAGAACGTGCCGTTGCTTAGGGTCGCGAATCGGGTGATGCCCATGTCGATGCCAACCATGCCGGCCGCCTGCGGCACAGGTTGGCCAACCTCGCGCTCGGTCTGGATTGACACAAACCACTTGCCGCATGACTGGCTGACGGTAACATTCTTCGCCGTGCCCAGCGCGTCCCGGCTATTGCGATAGCGTAGCCAGCCGAGTTTGGGCAGAAAAATGCGGCTATTCGCTTGGTCGATCCTGAATTGCTTCGCGTCGGGATAACGGAAGCTGTCTGACCGCCCCTTCTTCCTGAAGCGCGGGAAACCTGCGCGCTTGGCGAAGAAGTTCTTGTAGGCCCGCTCAAGGTCTTTTAAGGCGTGTTGCAACGGATGAGTCGGAGCGTCCTTGAGCCACGGCGTGCCAGCACCATTACGCCATGCCGTCAGTTGCTTCGCCATCTCGACATAGCTGATGAATTTTCTGCCTGCTTCGTAGTTCTCCTTTTGCAACATCAGCGCCTTGTTAAACACGAACCGGCACGAGCCCGCGAAGCCGCGCATATCACGCGCCTGCCCGGGAGTGGGTATGAGTTCATATTTGTAGGCCTGAAGTCGGATCATAGCCACGACTATATTACTGGTCTGTGAGTACTGACAACGACCGTCGGCACGGCCGGCATTCAGTTTTACGCCGCAGGTGTATTTGGTCTTCCTGACCAAGCACCAACATGGCGCTTTCACCAATGAAATTCTTGATGACACGCGCGGCGTTTTGGCAACGTATGCTAATTCGACGGTGAGGGCGAGCATGCGCACCTGTTGATGAACCAGTCACCGAGAATGGATGTGTCAGCGCTGACGCAAAGCCTGAAAGGGGCGTCCAGCGGAATAGTCCGAAAAAACTCTCGGGCGGTGCATTACGTCAGGGCAATCGCATGAAGCTCACAAGCCGAGCAGGCTGGCGCGATACTGGTCGCTGGCGCCGGCCTTGAGGCGGCGTGTTTTCAGTCCGACTCTGGTTTTTGTATCGCGCCTGAGCAGATTCATCGTGATACGACGCAGGATGGCGAAGTTGTGCGCCGCGTTTTCGACCCTCACCCTGCATTGATCCTCGCCAAAGGCCATGTCCAGCACCCAGTGCATGTTGTTCTCGATGCGCCAGTGCGAACGCACTGCATGAGCCACCCTGCACGCGTTGGCGGGCAGACTGCTGATGTAATAACGCCGCTGCGTCGAGGCGACACCGGCGATTTCCCGGGTCGCCTCGATCACGACCACTGAGCGCAGTCCCGGCCATCGCCCATCCACCTTGCCGGGCCAGCGCGAGGAGATATCCTGCACCACGCAGTGCCGCGTCTCGATGCGACCGTGGTCCTTTTCGATCTCGCGGTATTCGTCAAACGTGCCCGCGTGCAGTTCTGGCCATCGCTCCAATGAATCAAAGATGCCACGCACCAGGCGCGCAAGTGCCCGCTGGTTGTCCTTGACCGCCAGCACATAGTCGGCCTGCGCTTCGATAATTTTTCCGGCGATGCGTTGCTGGCAAGCCATTGCGTCGATTGTCACAATCGCACCCTTGAGCAGCAGCGCATCGAGCAACTCCGGGATTGCCGTAATCTCGTTGCTTTTGTCCGCCGTGCGCACCTGCCCCAGCGCCATACCCAGCCCGCTACCATAGGCGCACACCAGGTGAAGCGCGCGCTGTTCGCCACGATGGGAGCCGCGCACCGTCTTGCCGTCGATGGCCACCACCTGGTCGGCCAGTGCCGGGCACAGATGCGCAGTCCAGCGTATGAAGCAGGCTTCGAACTGTCTCGCATCGAGCGCCGCAAACACGCGCCCGAACGTATCGTGCGACGGGATGCCGTTGACCAGCGGCAGGGAGCGCCGCAACCACTCCAGCTTCGCCTCGGCCCATGTCTGGATCGCCACCCAGCTATCGGCGCCTGAGAGGATCGCGCAGAGCGCCACCACCAGCATCTCTGTCAGATCATGAGCGGGCGTGCGGCTGCGCGGATCACGCAAATCGCCAAACGCTTCTTCGATACTGAGCACGTCTTCCTGCATCGCTTTTCCCGGGCACAAAAGCCAGAGTAGACGCGCCTTCAACCGCGCTCACAAGCATCCCGCAACCCTTTGTAACGTTTCATGCGATTGCCCTGTGCATTACGTTACGATTCCCGACCTACTGCGCGGGTCGTAGTGACTATGCGCACATTGTCGTCTAGCGTCAGCAGCAAACGCCGCCCTTACAGGCGTGGGGACGGTTGCGAAGTCCGCACTATCCTTACCCGGCCTAATACGAAGATTTGTCGCGCACTGAATCAGGGGCCACCAAACGTAGGTCGCGACGGCCTCGGGTTAAGCGGATCGCGTCAATCCGTATCATGTTACGACTCAATGGCGCCCTCGCCGCCGAAGAACAGGAAAAAACGCCTCCACAACGGTTTAGGCCGCATAATTGAGCCGATTGCGCACTCTCTGCGCCTAAATTTAGCTCCTTTTCGTAAATTTTCATGCCCAGCGACACGCCTCCGATTGTCCTCACCTTCGGCCTTTCCGACCCCACTGGCGGTTCCGGCCTGCAAGCCGACCTCATGACGTTTGCCAGCATGGGCTGCCATGGTGTCTCTGTGCTCACCGGTTATACGGTGCGCGATTCGGCGAGTTGCGACGAAGTCACGGGGCTCGACCCTGAAGTGGTCGCCACCCAGGCACGCATGCTGCTCGAAGACATGCCGATCGCGGCCTTCAAAGTGGGCGCGTGCACGCGAGCCGAAGTCGTAAGCGCGATTGCCGAGGTGGTCGCCGATTACGACGACATCCCGCTGATTCTCGCCCCCGACTTCACGCTCGACGACGAACACGTGCTCGCCGCCGACGAACTGCGCGAAGCGATCGCCGACCTGCTCGCGCCGCAAACCACCTTGCTGGTGGCCGATTCCGCTACGTTGCTCGCCCTCGCCCAGCCGGACGGCGATGCCGAAGCGCCCAGTCTCGACGCGGCGATCTCGCATCTGCTGTCGCAAGGCTGCGAATACATTCTGTCGACGGAAACCGGCACGCACCGGATCGTCAACACGCTGTACAGCGAAGACGGCCAATTGCGCCAGGATACGTGGGACCGCGGCAGCCATCGCATCATGGGCATGACCGATACCTTGGGCTCGGCAATTGCCGCGTTGCTGGCCAACGGACAGGAACCGGCCGAAGCCGTGCGCGAGGCGCAGGAGTATCTGTATCAGGCGGTGCGCAGCGCGTTCCGCCCGGGAATGGGTGCGTATATGCCAGACCGTTTCTTCTGGGCACGCAGCAGCGATGATGATGAAACGCCGCCCGCAGCCGGCAAGGACGCGACGCCGGGCGAAGCGCGGCATTGAGACTGGCATCGGGCGTCTGCCGCTTCGGCGGCCGGCGGCTCGGGCAGCACGTGAAAATACGACGTCCATAAAAAAACCCGCATTTCTGCGGGTTTTTTCTTTTGAGAAGCACGCCTCGCGGCGCGTTCCCCCATGTGTTCCGAACCGGGCCTCCAACGAGCGAGGCCCAATC
>CAVTXZ010000038.1:0-255239 GCA_963738755.1 uncultured beta proteobacterium | reverse complement strand
TAAAGCGACATCGCCCAGCGCGGCAACTGTTCGCCCGGATACCACTTGCCCTGGCCGATATGCAGAAAGCCATTCGCGCCGTATTCCGAGCGCAGCTTGTCCATCAGCGCGACCGCGTAGCCACGCTTGGTGGGTCCGAGCGCGTCGGTGTTCCATTCGGCGGCGTCGCGGTCGCGCACCGACACGAAGGTCGGCTCGCCGCCCATGGTCAGACGCACATCCATCTCGGTGAGCCGCCGATCGACTTGCGCACCCATGTTCAGCACGTCGCTCCACACTGCTTCGCTGAACGGTTTGGTGACGCGCGGCGTCTCCAGCACCCGTTCGATCGACATGGTGTGTTCGAACTCGACCTCCGATTCGTCCACCGCGCCGGAAATCGGCGCCGCGCTACCGGGCTCCGGCGTGCAGGCCACCGGGATGTGCCCTTCCCCGGCGAGCAGGCCGGACGTGGGATCGAGGCCGATCCATCCCGCGCCGGGCAGATACACCTCGCACCACGCATGCAGGTCGGTGAAGTCGACTTCGGTGCCGCTGGGGCCGTCGATCGATTTGATGTCGGGTGCGAGTTGCAGCAGGTAGCCGGACACGAAGCGCGCCGCCAGTCCGAGCTGCCGAAGCGCTTCGACCAGCAGCCAGCCCGAATCGCGGCACGACCCGGCGGCGCTGACGAGCGTTTCCTCGGGCGTCTGCACGCCGGGCTCCATGCGGATCAGGTAGCGGATCTCGCGCTGCAGCCGCTGGTTCAGTGCCACCAGAAAATCGGCCGTGCCGGCCGGCGTGCGGTCGATGCTCGCGACGAATTCGGCAAAGCGCGGCGTCATGGGACGCTTGACGCGGTACGGAGCAAGCTCCAATGCGAGACTCGCCGAATACTCGAAAGGAAACTGCTCCGCGGACGGCTCGAGGAAGAAGTCGAACGGGTTATAGACGGCCATTTCGGCGACCAGATCCACGGTCACCTTGAATTCACGCGTCTTCTCAGGGAACACGAGACGCGCCTGATAGTTGGCGAACGCGTCCTGCTGCCAGTTGATGAAGTGTTCGGCCGGTTCGACCCGCATCGAATAAGACAGTATCGGGGTCCGGCAATGCGGCGCAGGCCTCAGACGCACGACCTGGGGCGACAGCGCCACCAGCCTGTCGTAGCGGTAATGTGTGACATGATTCAACGCGACGCGTATAGACACACCGGACTCCTGGACAAAGGATGGCAGCCCGCCAAAAAGCAAGCTTCATGCCGTTGATCGAAAAACCGCGTGAACTGCCTGCACTGCCCGGAATACAGCCTGCCTTGAAGTGTGCCGCGCTGCCCGAGACTCCGGTTCCTCAAACAGCGCGCTTTTCTACCGCCTTTTCCGAGCCGGCGCACCAAAGCGGCGCAGCGCCAATGCACGATCATGCACGTAATGTGCGTTAAACCAGTGACGTCTGGCAAATGCGGCATGAAGCTTGCGCCAGTTCTTCGCTCTTTCAGGCTGCGAACGGCGCTTGCCGGCCGGTTACGCTCCGGCTGACGGAGCGCGCCGTCTTCGACTTGTTTATTGCCACGCACGTGGCCACCCATTACCTGGGCCCGATCGATGAAAACCTTCCACTGCAATCGCTGCTCGCACCTTGTGTTCTATGAAAACGTTCGCTGCGAACGGTGCGACGCGTTGCTCGGCTACGTGCCCGAACTGGCCGAAATCAGCGCGTTCGAAGAGGCCGACGAAGGGCGCTGGCGCAGCCTGCATCCGCGCGCCGAAGGTGCGCTGTTCCGGCAGTGCCACAACTACAGCGTGGAAAATGTCTGCAACTGGATGATTCCCGCCGACTCGCCCGACGCATTGTGCCGCGCCTGCCAGCTGACGCTCACGATCCCGAATCTGAGCGCGCCGGACAACCGGCTCTACTGGTACCGGCTGGAAATGGCAAAGCGGCGCCTGCTCTACACGCTGGCCGCACTGGGCCTCGACGTCCAGTCGCGCCAGGCCGATCCCGAACACGGCCTCGCCTTCGAGTTTCTCGAAGACGGCGGCGACGGCGAGCGGATCATGACCGGCCACGACAACGGCCTGATCACGCTGAACATCGCCGAGGCGGACGACGCCTATCGCGAACAGGTGCGCACCTCGATGGGCGAGCCGTACCGCACGCTGCTCGGCCACTTCCGCCATGAGACGGGACACTACTACTTCAGCCAGCTGGTAGAGAACAACCCGCGCTGGCTCGAACCGTTCCGCGCGCTGTTTGGCGACGAAAGCGCTGACTACGGCGAGGCGCTATCCGCCTACTATCGCGACGGCGCGCCCGCCGACTGGCAGGCGTCGTACATCAGCGCGTATGCAACGATGCATCCCTGGGAGGACTGGGCCGAGACGTGGGCGCATTACATGCTGATCGTCGACGTGCTGGATACCTCGACCTCGTATGGCGTAGCGCTGCTGCCCGACGATCCGAGCGAGCCGACGCTGACCGACCGCACGCCCGTGGAAGATGCAAGCTTCGAGAATCTGATGAAGCGCTGGTTCCCGCTCACGTATGCATTGAACAGCCTGAACCGCAGTCTCGGCATGCCCGACGGTTATCCGTTTACGCTGGCCGCACCGGTGATCGACAAACTGCGCTTCGTGCATCGCGTGATCGCGGCGGTGGGCGACAAGTCGCAACCGCGTGAAGCGGCTGCGCCGGCAGTCGGTGCCGGCGCAGCGCCGGTTCTAGCGCCTTCAGAACCTGCGCCACCGCCGCTATCGCAGCCAATGCCGCCGACAGAGGCCACGCCAGCGTCCGCGCCCGGCGCCACGGCGGCACCACCTAAGCGGACCGCGCGCCGACGTTAGCCCAGTTGCGGCACGCGTATTGGTGGCCGCGTCAGCGGGCCATGAAAAAAGCCCGCCGCCGATTCATCCGGCAGCGGGCTCGCTCTATCTGGCGACCTGCTTGCGCGTTTCAATACGCGACGTAAGGCCCCATGCCGCCGGGTGTGGCCTGTTGTTCGACGGCCGCGTACACATTGCGCCCGTAAAAGAACGGCAAGCCCCAATCGAATACCGACGACTTCACGAATGCCGGGCCTGCCAGCAACGGCAGCGCCGCGTCGCCGCTGTACGTCTGCGCAATGGCCGTGGCATTTCCCACGCTGAAGTTGACCGCGCTCGTCGCACCGTTCACGCCCTCGATCATCGCGCTCATCAACGCGGTCGACACCGGGCAGAAGTACGCATTATTCGGGCTCGCGCAGACCGGTAGCGCGTTGCTCTGGAAGAACAGGCCCGTCGAGCCGCTGTCCAGAATACTGCTCGAATAGGTCGTGCCGTTCTGCACCGTCGTGAAGGTGCCGGTGGACGGACTCACGCCGATCACCTGCGCCCCGCCCAGCGTATTGTTAGTCTGCGTGCCGATGCCGAACACCAGTTGCCCGGTGACCGCCGTCGCGCCGCCCGACACCGCCGGCAGGCTCAGCAGCGAACCGTTGTTGTCGGTGGCGAAATACGGAATCGGATTGGCGACCTGCAGCGATTCGGCGAGTGGAATCGACGTGCAGGCGCTGCCGTTGCAGCCGTAATAAGTCGCGGCCACCGCCTGCTGCGCGCACGCGGCGCCGCAGTCGTGCTTGAACACGCCGATACCCAGCACGCCGTTGGCCTGCAACGCCGAGGGCGTATTGCGCGGTGAGCCGATCGCTGCGCAGTCGGCCGGCAGGGATGCATAGCCCGGATCGATCACCTGAACCGGCAGCGAAGCCGCTTTTTCACCGCCGATCTGCAGATCCGCGAGCTTCACCGGACCCCATGTGTAGCCGTCGAAGAACTGCATGCATTCTGCGACCAGATTGCCGGCGCCGTCTTTCTGCTGGGGCAGCGTCATCGTGGCGGGCAATTGCGATGCGAACACGCGCAGGCCCCACGAACCGGTATCGACCAGCACATGATCGATGGTCTGGCATTGGCTGGTGCCCGGCGTGCAAAGTGTGATGCTGACGAACGGCATGTTCGGCACGCCGCTCACGCCGGAATCGACACTCACCCGCACAGCGTTGGCTGCCAGTACTGGTGAAAGCACCGTACTGTTGATGTTGGACGTGCCCGACCCGCTGGTGGAACTACTGGAGCCGGCCGCGGTGCCGGAGCTGCTGGAGCCGCCGCCCCCGCCGCCACAGGCACTGACCAGTAGCGCGAGCAGCGTCGCGCATAACAGGGTAAGCAACGAAGACATATGACGCACGATTCGCTCCGTTATTGAATGACGCCGACGTCGACGCCCGCGGGCACGGCTTGCGGCAAATACGCATGACCGGCAAACGCACGCAGGTGGCCACCGGAAAAGACCACCAGATCGCCGCTGGATACCGCGAGCGGCGTTCCCCGGCGTGTGGCCGTGGCCGCGGCGTACTGATCGAACGAATTGCCCAGCGTGGCTTTCAGGTCCGGCAGGGTCGGACCTTCCCATGCGACGCCAAACACCACGCCGTTGTGCGCCACGTACTCGCGCACCAGCGTGCCGGAGGGCATCGTAATCAGGTGTACCGAATACGCGCTTTGCGTAGTGGCCGTATGAGCAACCGCATGCATACGCGTCTGATCGCCATCGACGGTGCTGACGTTCTGGCCGAGTGTGGCGTGTGCGGCAAACGACAGCGCACAACTCGCCCCGAGCACTGCGCGAGCAATGCCTGTATAGAGCATCGGTTTCAAGAGATTTCCTTCGAGGTGAAACGCTCGTGACCGGCGGACACGCCGGTCACAAACGTGAAACTAGGGGCGCACTCCTGACCGGCGGTGCCGGTGCTGCATTCACTCCACTGCGGCTGCGTGAATGCGTCTACGGAGTGGCGGCGCGAAACTTTAGCTAGCGCGCCAAGGCATTGCAATCGTTTGCGATGCGATTCAAACCTTCCGCGGTTCCGATGCCGTTCGAACGCGTTTGATTTTTCGGGACAGAACCGCCGGGGGACGGCCCTTTAGAGCCTGGTTTTGCAATCCGGCTCATTTAAACCGAACACCTGTGCAAAACAATGAGGCCACGGTAGAAAAATCTGGCTGGATGCGGCGTGCAACGAGCAATGTAAGCACGCGCTGAATAAACTGCCTCAGAAGGTCATTTTCATCTGAAGATAAGGGCCGTTAAAGCAGGCTTTTGTGTGAAGAGAAAATCGCGGCTTGAATGAATTCGAATGCCCAGAAAAAACCGCGAATAACGTTGCCGTTATTCGCGGTGTCGATACTGAGCCGGTCCACGTTATGCCCACATCGGGCAATTCAACGGGCGGCTACCGGCTACTTTTTCTGCTGCAAAAGCGTTTTAAGCTCCTGCACATTTTCTTCTACGCGTTTTGCGATCACCGCATACGATTCGGCCTGCGTCTGATACGCGGCTTGCGCCAGCTGCTGCATATCGGCCAGCGACTTGTGCAAACTCTGCTGGATCAGCTCAGCCGCTTTCGGCGAAGGTGCACCGCCGGTCGACAGTTGCCCGGTAAGCGACTGCAATTCGCCCAGCGTGGCGCGCAGCATGTCCGCCTGCTTCTGCGCGAGCGACTGCATGCCTTGCAACGCGGTCTGATTGGCCTGAACCAGCGCTTCGACGTCCTTGCGTCGCGCTTCCATGATGGCGGGCACGTCGAAGCCGGGGAGCTTGAACTGCTCCAGCATTTTGGTGAAATCGCCAAACGGATTGGCGGCGTCAGGTCGGTCCATGCGAATTCCTCCTTAACGTTTGACTATTCGCCGGCCGGGCAACGCCGCAGCATGCTTGCTCGACAGATGCACCGGTGGCACGGAGTGCGCCGCACGACTCGCTGAAGCGGGTTGCTTCTGGGGTCGGACGGCACATCGGTTCAATCATGCGCCATCCGGAAATATTGCGCCAGCGGGCACACCCTGGCGCGGCCGGCCGAAGCGGGCGCTTCCGGCTGACGAGCCGGTCATTTTTGCCTGAAAAAAAGGCGCGCTGCAAAGCATTCCGGCGAGCGCAAAAACTGGAAGCGCTACCGTACAAAACCGCCGTCACGGATCGGCGCGCTCCGTTAGCTTGCGCACATAGCGACGGTGCCGCCCACTTCTCATCTTCCATCAGGTGATTAGGATATTGGCTGTGCAACGCTCGTGTGTGGTGAAGAATGCGCTACCCGTTGAATATGGTGCTTGCCGCCGCCCTGCTTGTCTTCGTCCTCGGTTGCATCATCAAGCTCGCGTTGAGTTGAGACCCGCGCCGGCTGTCACGTCACACCGTATTCGACGCGTTCGCGCCAGGCGAAATTGAAGTCGATCGGCCTCACGCCATTCTGTTTTACCGTCTACCTCCCCATCCTTTCGCATCGCTCAGAGCGCTCATGCGACCTGCCTTGTGCAGCGCCGTTCGGCGTGACATTGCACGACACAATTGATGAATGGAGTTTGGGAAGTGCCTCGCCCATACTTCGTTTCGCTGCCGGTGCGTAAGAAACAACGCATGCGATCAAGGGTGCTTCATGCGCGAATGCTTTTCGCCGATGATGAACGATCCTACGGTTGCCTAATCATCGGATGAACCATTTGAACAGGACGGCACCCACGTGCCGACGACAGGACGATCATGTTGAATTCAGTCAGACTCATCAAACAAAATGCCACCCGTATTGCATGCGTCGCACTGGTGTGCGGCAGCGCTCTGCTGACCGGTTGTGCCGGCAGCGTCACCAACGCCAGCCAGTACAGCGCACAGCCGCAAGTGCGGCCGGACACGATCTACGTCTATACCTTCGAGGGCAGCCCCGACCAGGTGAAGCTGGACAGCGGCATGGTGCAGAAACTGGAGTCGCATCTCGACGGTGCGTCCGCCGCGCAGAAACAGTCCGCCGACGCCGCCGAAGTGCGCGAACAAGTGGCCAATGAAATCGTGCATCAACTGCAATCGATGGGATTACGTGCGGTCCGCTCGGATGTCCCCGCGCCCGCCGATCAGAATGTCCTGCTCGTGCAAGGCAGCTTCGACAAGATCGATGCCGGCAATCGCCGCCGCCGCATGCTGATCGGTCTGGGTGCGGGCAAGAGTCAGGTCAGCAGTTCGGTGCAGATCATGTATAAGCCGGTGGGCGGCACGCCGCGGCTGGTGCAAAGTTTCGACGCCACCGCCGACAGCGGCAAGGCGCCTGGCATCGCGGAAACCGCCGGCGTAGGCGCCGCGGCCGGCGGTATCGCCACCTCGGCGGCGGTGGGCGGCGGCTTGCATGCGGTGTCGGAAACCAAACGCGCTGGCGTGTCGGCTGATGCGACACGGATGGCCGACGCGGTCGCGAAACAGGTCGCGCAGATTGGTGTCAGCGAAGGCTGGCTCTCCAGCGGGCACGCCAAAGGTTCGTAACCCGCATTGACGCAGCCTGGCGAACACGAGGTTGGCCAGGCTGCGCGCCGTTCAGGCGGCCGCGTAGCGCTCGAGCCAGTGCGCGTACGGGGCCGGAAGCGTCCACGACGGCCGTTCGATACCCAGCTTGCGCGCCGCGTGGTACGGCCAGTGCGGGTCGGCCAGATGCGCGCGGCCCACCATCACGAGATCGAGCTGCTCGTCCCTGATGGCACGGTCGGCGAGTTCCGGTGTACCGATACCCCATGCCGACGAAACCGCGATTCCCGCTTCACGGCGCACGCGCTCGGCGATTGGCGCGAGAAACGCGGGCGCCCATGGAATATGCGCCTCGGGCGTGGAAAAGCCCACGCTGACGCTCAGCATATCTAGTCCTTCCTGCTTGAAATTCTTCGCCAGCTCGATCGATTCGGCGAGCGTTTGCTCGTCGCGTCCGTCGTACTCGATGACGCCAAAACGCGCCGTCAATGGCAAATGTTCGGGCCACACCTTGCGTACGGCCGCCAGCGTTTCCAGCAGGAAACGGCTGCGGTTTTCGAGGCTGCCGCCGTACGCGTCGTCGCGCTGATTCGAATGCGTCGAGAAAAAGCTCTGAGCGAGATAGCCGTGCGCGAAATGCAGTTCGAGCCATTCGAAGCCGGCCTCGCGCGCCCGTTTGGCGGCGGCTACGAAGTCTTCGCGCACCCGGGCGATGTCGTCGAGCGTCATGGTTTGCGGGACTTGCGGCAGATGAGCGCCAAAGGCGATCGCCGAGGGGGCAATGGTCTGCCAGCCACGGCTGTCGTCCGCGGCGATATGGTCGTCGCCTTCCCACGGCCGGTTGGCGCTGGCCTTGCGGCCGGCGTGAGCGATCTGGATGCCCGGCACGGCGCCGGCCGCCTTGATCGACGCCACGACCGGCGCGAACGCCTGAGCCTGCGCATCGTTCCAGATCCCGGTGCAACCCGGCGTAATACGGCCCTCGGGCGAAACAGCGGTCGCCTCGACAATCACGAGACCCGCGCCGCCACGCGCCAGACCGGCGAGGTGCACGCGATGCCAATCGTTGATCAGACCGTCTTCCGCGGCGTACTGGCACATCGGCGGAATGGCGATGCGGTTACGCAAGGAGACGTCCTTGAGCTTGTAGGGTTCGAATAATGCGGACATCAGGTATGGCTCCGGTGGACAGCTTGTTCGGTAGTTCGATAAACATCGAAGTACCCAGTATCGCAGAAACCTTTATCATCTGCACGATGCGCACTTATAACCATCCTGCCGCCGATGATTTCACCCTCGTGCGGCTCTTCCACGCACTCAGCGACCCGGTGCGCCTCGAGATAGTCCGGCAGCTTTCAGGTGTCGCCGAGGCAACCTGCGGCGAACTCGACGGCGGCCGCCCCAAATCGAGCGTGTCCCATCACTTTCGTATCCTCCGCGAAGCCGGACTGGTAAGGACGCGCGTGGCCGGCACCGTGCATCAGAACTCGCTGCGGCGTGACGATCTGGACGCGAGATTTCCCGGGCTGATCGACGCGATTCTGAGGCAGATCGTCGCCGACCCGGCCTGAGGGCGCGTCAGCGCGGCCCCAGCGCGAGCCGCGCTTCACACTGCGCGTCTGCGCAGAAATCGACAGGTGCGGCTGATGCGAGCGCTGGACTGATGCCGTCCGGCAACTTCACCGCTTTTCGCGCCAGAGTTGCCGCATGAGCGCCAACAGCTGGGTCGGCGGGCTGCCTTTCTGACAATAGCCGTCGAAATTGTGGCGCGCTTTACCTGTTTCCTTGACGTGGTCCTCGTCGAGAGAAGTGAACGCCACGATGCCCAGGCTATGCGTCGGCAAATAGCGGCGCAGCGCGCTGGCGGTTTCATAGCCGTCGCGCTCCGGCATCATGATGTCGAGGACCACCACGTCCGGCACCCAGTCCCGCACGCAGCGCAGCGCTTCGCTGCAGCCGTTGGCGCTGCGGGCTTCCACGCCTTCGTACGACAGATAGGTGGCGAGCGCTTCGGCCGCCCCGGCGTTGTCGTCGACGACGAGCACACGCGGAAATTCGTGCAGCACCCGGACCTCCCGGGCGCTCCACCTTTGGCAAGTAGATGGTGTTCGAGACATGGACGGCACAGTGCAATGTAAACGTCTGAGCTGAGCAAACGCCGTACCACGGCCGGCTGGTGCGGCGCGCGGTCGTTCACACGACGGCGTCTTCCGACTTGATTTTGTCGCAACCGCAGCAGCGTTTTAATCGACGCTGCAAAACGTAGTTGAGCCATGCATTCCACACAATGCCGCACGGAGAAGCCATGGATCCTTGGGTCAAGCCTTCGACATACGGTGCCATGGTGGTTGCCGCAGCGAGCCTGCCGGTATCGGCTCAAACCGTCGGCGAAGAGCAGGCCGCGATACGTGCGACGCTTCTGAAATGGAGCGCCGATTTCAATGCGGGCGATGCGGCAGCCGCCTGCGGTCTGTTCGCTGCGGATCTTCGCTACGACTATCGAGGCGCACCGGAGCGCAACGCTCGCGATATGTGCGACCTCCTGCACCGCTCGTTAGCGGATAAAACCCGGCGTTTCCGTTACTCGCCCGACATCAAGGAGATCATCGTATCGGACAGTCTGGCGGTGGTTCGCGTGGTCTGGACGCTGACGGTTACGCCCGTGAACGGTGCCGCTAAAGCTGAAGTATCGAAAGAATACGGGCTGGACGTATTCGCCAAGCAAGCAGACGGTTCGTGGCAAATCACCCGTTTTCTTGCGTACGATGTGCCCTGAGCATGCGCGGCGATATTGCCTGGAGCGCCGCGATGCCGAAACGCGTATCGCCGTTTCTGTTTATTAGCTTTCCCGATTAAATCGCCAGACCCGCAACGCGGTGGGGATTTCGTCCCGACCCGGTGGGAAGGCGCCGTCCGGCTTCGGCTTTTTGATGTGCGCAGCAAAATGGTCATGGCTTGTATAATTCGCCGCTCACGCCGACTGCCCAACGCCGCGGCAGACCCAGCGAATCCTCTCCATCCGTGACCTCGACCCCGCCCGCCCTTTCCTTCCGCTACGCCCTTTACGCGATGCTCGGCATCGGCCTCGTCAATATGCTGGTCGCACTCGACCAGACAGTCGTCAGCACGGCGTTGCCGTCGATCGTCGCGGAACTGCACGGCTTCGAGTACTACGCGTGGATTGCAAGCGCATACCTGCTGGCCTCGGTGGTGACGGTGCCGGTGTTCGGCCGTCTTGGCGATTATTTCGGCCGCAAACGCTTCGTGATCGCGGCGGTCATCACGTTCACCGCCGCATCGGTGTTGTGCGGAGTCGCCAACGACATGCTGTTCCTCGTCATCGCACGAGGTCTGCAAGGGGTCGGCGGCGGCATGATGGTGGGTACGGCGTTCGCCTCGATACCCGATCTCTTTCCCGATCCCCGCGCGCGCGTGCGCTGGCAAGTCGTGATGGCGGCCGCGTATGGGATCGGCACAGCGGCGGGGCCGTCGCTCGGCGGCTGGATGAGCGAGCATTGGGGTTGGCGCTCCACCTTCCTGATCAACTTGCCGGTCGGCGCCGCGGCCTTCTATTTCATCTGGGCGCATTTGCCGAACTTTCATCGCCCGCGCAGCGGCGAAGTGCGCATCGACTGGCTGGGCGCCGGCCTCGTCGGCGTGGTGCTTGGCGGTCTGCAGGCGTTTATCGAAGCCGTGCCGAAAGATGGCCTGACTACCGGCAACCTGGTGCTGGCCGCCTGTGTTGCGCTCGCCGCGGCGGCCTTGTTGATCTGTGAGAAGCGCGCCACGCATCCGATCATTCCCCTCGATCTTTTCAAGGATGCGCAACTCGTCACGCTGTTCACGCTCTCGTTGCTGTCCGGCTTCGTGATGTTCTCACTGATTTTCTTCGCGCCGCTGCTATTGCAAGGCGGCTTTGGCCTGTCGCCGCAGCAGGCGGGTCTGCTCGCCACGCCGATTGCCGCCTGTATTGCGCTTGGCAGCCTGTTGAATACGCGAATCGTGATTCATCTGCGCCGGCCGACGCGCATTCTCTCCACCGGCTTTACGCTGTTGCTGTTCGCCTCGATTGGACTCGCCTTTGCCAATGGATCGACGCCGCATCTGTGGATTGAAGTGCCGATGGCGGCAGTAGGCATCGGCCTCGGTTTCATCCTCAACAATCTGAACGTGTTCGGGCAGGAAATCGCCGGGCGCGAGCGCTTCGGCATTACTACCGCGCTGCTGCAGTCCACCCGCATGGTGGGCGGCATGCTTGGAACGAGCATCGTCGCCACGGTCGTCTCGCATCATTATCGCGACGTGGTGACCCGCACCATGAACGTGCTCGGTGAACCCGTGGCCGCGCAATGGCTGCCGCGCTTTGTCGACCCGCGCATTCTCATCGACGAAGCGTTGAGAACGAAGCTCATCGCCGACATGAAACCTGCCGGCCTGAATCCGCTGATTTTTATCGATGCGGCGCGCGATGCGCTGGTTCAGTCGATTCATATCGGTGTGTGGCTGACCGCGGTCGCATCGCTGGCCGCGGCACTGCTCGTGCAAAGGATTGCGCACGTCGTGTTCCGTCGCGGGTAGGCACCGGGTTAGTGCGGGAGTGCGGATCGGCTCGATTACGCCAGGGAATAGTGTCTATGCCGCCGCGCCCATAGAGGGATTAATTTGGCGGCCCTAATGTAGTTGCACAGACCCATTCCCAATATGTAGCACCCCTGGCAGACCGAAAAACAGGACCATCGTCTCATCGAGTCCTGGACCCAAGGTTATGCCCGGCTTCAGGCGTTTCAGGAACGCCGCGTTACTCTCGCCCGCGTTAGTTGATGCATCGCATTCGCAAAAGCCGATTCAATCTTGCGAAGCCCGGTCTCAAAGATACCGCTGTGCCCACCGCATGGAATGCGGTTCCATCTTATCGATAAGGCATCCTTTTTATATAAACCTGCTCGTCCAGACAGCCGATTTTCACCAGAACCGGAGCTAGGATCATGACTTCGTCAGACATCAAAGCCGACGTACCGCACACGAGCGGATGGCGTTTCAAACTTGGCATCGGTATCTTCGTGTCCGCTTTCGCGTTATTGCCGATCGTGCCGATCGCCGCTTCCCTGGGCACGCCCGCACCAACCGTCGCCGCACTGACGGGAGCCATTCTCCTTGCGAACAAGGTTCTGCTATTGATCTGTGCCGCGGTAATGGGCAAGCCCGGCTTTCGGCGGCTCAAGGCTACCGTGACGGGTCATGCAAGACGTTTGGCGCGTACCGGAACCCCCGGTCCCGTGCGCCATGTGATCGGGTTGGTGAGATCGGTCACACGGCGCGGACGCCAACGCGCTAAGGAACGAACCGATTCAGATCACAGCGCTCCGTGAAGGTCACGGTCGGCATGGTCCGCTTGCGCTGCGGCGAGCGGCTCAGGCCAACTCGCTATTGCCCTCGTGTCTCTGGAAGGAATATCTACCGGCTTTTCCGATCTGTGGCCCCAATCGCGCTGGAAGAGAAAACCGCACGACGAAATGCGCAAAACGCGTTTCGGCGACAAGCCTTCGCGCCTGAACTAGGGTCATCTCGTAAGGATCGGCTCATTTTTCTCGGCCTAGAATGGGTCTTGCCGTAGATGTTCATATTCTCGTCTTGCCGACGCGAGGTCGCCTTCCTTAGCCATGAAAAAAATCAGCCCCTTCACCAGAGTCGTCGATTCACATCTTCACTTCTACGATTACCAACGAAACCAACATACGTTTCTGGATGCGGTCGACCCCGGCTACGAAGCGTTCGTCGGCAATTACGATGCCCTGCCCCGGCGTTACCTGCTCGACGACTATCTTGCCGACACCGATGGTTACAACGTCGAGGCCGTCGTGTGGCACGAATTCCTTTCGTCCGACCCCTTTCAAGAAGCAGCGTGGGCGCAACAGGCGGCAACCGGAAGCGAGATACGTCATGCGCTAGTCGCGTTGGTTGACTTCCTTGATCCCGATCTGGAAAGCAAGCTGGAGCAATACAGCGCACTTTCCAATCTCACAGCGGTTCGGGAACATCTTGTCTGGGACGACAACAATCCTTTGAAGCGATTCGCCAAACGACCAGATTTGCTGGCGGATCCCGCATGGAACAAATCGTTGACTTTGCTGGGCAAGCACAATTTCAAATGTGGGCTCGAAGTATTCGCCCATCAAATGCCCGGCTTGACTCGCGTCATACAAAATCATCCGAATATCGGCTTTACCATCGCATTGATGGGGTGGCCGCTCGACCTGAGTAAAACCGGCTTTGAACGTTGGAAACGGGACCTTGCGCAGCTTGCCTGTTGTGACAATATTTGCGTCGACATCTCTGCTCTGGAATGCATTTTCGGCATGCAGTGGTCCGTTAGCGAGGCCGCGCCCTGGGTATTGGCCGCGATCGACGTTTTGGGCGTCTCGCGCTGCATGTTCGGCAGCCACATGCCTATTGCCAGGCTCTCAACAGGATTTGCTGGTCTTTACGATCGTTACGCACAATTGGTCGCAGGCCTCTCAGCGAACGAGACTGACGAGTTATTCTTTGGTGTTGCCGAGCGCTGGTTTAATCCAGAGTGACCACCCGCACGCCGCCCTGGCCTGTGCCGCGACGTGTTCGGCGTAGATGGAGGATACTTGCGTAGCAGTTCGCCAACGCATCCAGCCAGGATCCTGCCGATGAAGCCTCTATCTTTACTGACCCTTTGCGCTGCATTGTTCTCGTGCAGCGGTGCGGCATATGCGCAAGTCAACCAGTCGGATCCGCAGTTGCTGATCAAGACCGCGACGCAGCAGATACTCCACGAGGTGCGCACCCGGGCGATCCAGCCGGACGATATTCCCCGCATCATGGATATCGTGAACCGGGACATTATTCCCTACACGGATTTTCGCCGCACTACGTCGCTCGCAATGGGCCGCTACTGGCGCACGGCCACGCCCGCGCAGCAGGAGCAGATAGTCGAACAGTTCAAGTTGCTCCTGATCCACACCTATTCGGGTGCGATCGGACAACTCCGTCCGGATCAGCAGATCGACTATCCGCCAATCCACGTCGCTCCAACCGATACAGACGTCGTGGTGCGCACGATCGCATCGAGGAATGGCGAGCCCGCCGAAATCGACTACCGGTTGTACAGCACACCGCAGGGCTGGCGCCTGTATGACCTGAATGTGCTCGGCGTCTGGCTGATCCAGACCTATCGGCAGCAGTTCAGCGACAAAGTCCAGCAAAGCGGCGTGGACGGTCTGATCCAGTTTCTCGCTGGGCGCAACCAGGAACTCGCCTCGGGTAAGCAGTAAGTGACCGCTGAGGATGTGAGGGCGGCGCGGTGGCCTCAGCGCGACGGAGCAAACCTGACGACAGGCCGGCCCCGCCGTTTGCCGAAGCGCAGCGCCCGTGCCGCCTAAAGCAGGCCGTTGCGCTGACGCACCACACGCCTCGCCCCTTGGGATAGCGCGTAATACGCCATCCCGCCCACCAGCATCCCGGCGACCGCATCGGAGAACCACGGCGCCGTCGCGTGCACGAGCATCGCGACCAATGCGCCGAATGCCCACGCCGCGAACGCGCTGCCCCGGAAGTTCGGTACGTCGTCCTCGTACGAGTAATGCCGCACCAGCATCTGATCGACGATGATCACCGCGCCGATCGGCGGTACGAGCACGCCGAGCAGGTTCAGCCAGTTCAGGAACAGACTCCACACACCTGCCACGGCCAGCAATCCGCCCAGCAATCCGAGAATGACGGTCATCGTTCTCATCTTCCGGTTCGCGATGCGCCCCCAACCCACTGCGCCGTTGTACAGGCAATGCGTGCACACCGAGCCGAGGTTCACGAAGACGAAGATCAGCGCGACGGCGGACAGCACGCCGCCATGGCTGGTCAGAACCGACATGAAGTTGCCGCCCTCGGTCGCCGGCGCTGCGGCGGCCCCCGCGCATACGATCACGATGCCGAACACCTGTGCGACCATGTTGGCAAACGGAAACGCCGTGAGGGTTGCGTACACCGCACTTTTTCCGTCCTTCGACCAGCGGGTGAAATCCGCGGTCATCGTGCCGGAATCGGCAAACGTCGCCACCACCAGCGTGACGGCGCCGCCGAAGGACATCAGCCGGTTCGCGCCGAGTCCGTCGTAAGCAAGCACACCCGCGAGCGAATGCTCCGATCCGATCAGATACACCGCCGCGAATCCCAGGATCAGATAGAGCGGCGCGGCGATCATGCCGACAATCGAGAGCGCGCGAATACCGATGAACGTCACAGCGGTATAGAGCAGCGTGGCCGCTACGATAGTCGCCGTTTCGTTCCACCCGAACGACGCGTGCACCGTCGTCCCGGTGAGGCCGGTCTGAAACGCAAACCATCCGACCACGACGCTCGCGAGAAAACCGGAGGTGATCGCATAGCCCTTTTTGCCGAAGGTGCGCTCGGCCTGCAGCGCAAAACTTCGGCCGGTATTGCCGGCGATGAAGCTCAAGGTGCCCACGTACGCAAGCAGAATCGCGTTCCCAATCAGAATCGCGAGCAGTGCTCGCGAAAAGCCGAGGTTGTAGGCGATGATGCCGGCGAATACCGCGTTCGTGATGATCATCGGAAAGCCGAACCACACCGCCGCTACCGAAGACAGCCGGTGACGATGCGAGAGTGGGACGGGCTTGTGCTCGAACTCTTCGTCGAGCCCGTGCTGTTCGGTCGAACTGGTCATGATGTTCCCCTGGGTTTCCAAGCTGGATGGCTGTTCACTGGACGAGACCGAGTTCCTTGAGCAGCGGCGGCACCGTATTGCGCCACGGACGCGCCCGCTCGAACGCGGCCGACGCGCGCAGCACCAGCGGATCGTCAAGATGCCGCCCAACGATCTGCAGGCCGATCGGCAGACCGTCGCTTGTGAAGCCCGCCGGCACCGAGGCCGCCGGCTGGCCGGTCAGGTTGATCGGATAGGTGAACGAGAGCCACTGCGTCGGCGCGACCATGCGGCCGTCGGTTTTCTCCGGTCCCTGGCAATGAACGGGGAATGGCGGGACCGTCAGCGTCGGTGTCAGCAACAAGTCATAGTTCGCCATGAAGCGCCACATCTTGTTGACCACGCTCTTGCGGGTCACCATCGCGTTGGTGAAGTCCTCCGCGGTCCACGGATGATTCAGAAACGCGACCAGGTGCGGCGACATCTCTTTGCCCCACTGTTCCACCATTTCACGCATGCCTTTGAGGTCGGTGTCCATCGCGACGATGGCCCAGAACGCGTCGAAGGGATCGCTCCATCCGGGATGCGCAATCTCGACGCTACAGCCCAGATCGCGCTCGAAGACACGCACGGCGTCATCCACCACGCGGCGCACCTGCGGGTCGACCGCCGCGTAGCCCCAATCCGGACTGTAGGCAACCCGCAGCCCTTTCAGATCGCCGTCGAGCGCCTTCTGCCAGTCGAAACCGGCGGACGGCAGCGAATGGCGGTCGCGCGAATCAGGCCCTGCGATCACCGACAGCATCAGTGCGCTGTCCGCAACCGTGCGGCTCATCGGACCAATATGCTCGAGGCTTTCCCAACTCGACACGCCCGGGTAGCGTTCATCACGGCAGCCCGGATAGAGCGGCACGCGCCCCATCGACGGCTTGATGCCGTAAATTCCCGAATGCGCGGCCGGAATGCGGATCGATCCGCCGCCGTCGCTGCCAATGGCAAACGGCACCTCGCCGCTCGCCACCGCCGCGCCGGAACCCGCGCTGGAGCCACCGGGCGTCATGTCGAGATTCCACGGATTGCGGGTGGTCTCGAATACCGGGTTGTGGCCGACACCGCTGTAACCGAATTCCGGCACGTTGGTTTTGCCAACGATGATCGCGTCGGCCTTTTTCAGTCGCTCCACGACCACGTCGTCTTCTTCGGGCACAAAGTCCCTGTACGCCGGCGACCCGGATGCCGTCCTGATACCTGCGGTGCTCACGAGGTCCTTGATGCCGACCGGCACGCCCGCCAGTGCACCCACCTCGTCGCCGCGCAGAATGCGTGCTTCGACCTGGCGCGCCTGCTCGCGAGCCGCTTGCGGCGTAATGGTGCAGAACGCGTGAATCGACGGCTCGAGCGCTTCCATGCGCGCCAGGTGTGCGTCCACCACTTCGACAGGCGAAAGCTCCTTGCTGCGAATGGCCCTCGCGAGGGCGACTGCGTCCATGCCGCAGATCTGTTGCTTGACGTCCATGCTCATCTCCTGATCGGGTTTTTTAGTGATGCGCTAACTATCCGTCGATCTTGTGAACGAGTCTCCACCAACCATTGAACAGGGTGTGTCGGTTTGTTAAAATTTGTGAACAGCGCGCGGAATCGCTACCGGCAGGCGTGGGTAGCGGCCAGGCGGGTACAGAAAGGATTCGCGAGGAAACCATGCAGCAGAACCGGACTGGCCAGCGCATTGCCGTGGTCGACGACGACCCATCGATTCGCGAAACGCTCGAAGGCTTTCTGGAAGCGGAAGGCTATGAGATCTGCTGCGCGGCCGATGCCGACGAACTCGACCGCATGATGCGCATCCGCGCCGTGGACCTCGTGCTGCTCGATATCCGGCTGCCGGGACGCGACGGCCTGTCGTTGACGCGCGATCTGCGCGAGAAGTCCGAGATGGGCATCATTCTGATCACGGGTCGAAACGACAAGGTCGATCGCATTCTCGGCCTCGAATACGGCGCGGACGACTACATCGCAAAACCGATCGACGAACGTGAACTGCTGCCGCGCGTGCGTAACCTGCTGCGGCGGGTGGAACACAGCCGTAGCGTCACCGCGCCGTCCCTGCTGACGTTCGGTCAGTTTCAGATCGACACGCGAGGACGCAGCCTGACCGACCCGGCGGGCAACAGCGTGCCCCTCACGACCGCGGAGTTTGATCTCCTCTCCGTATTCGTCCGGCACGCCGGCCAGGTGATGTCCCGGGAGCGGCTGATTCTCGCCATCAAGCGGCGGCACTTCGAGTCAATGGACAGGACGATTGACACGCTCGTGCGCCGGTTGCGTCGCAAGATCGAGGCGGATCCTGACAATCCGCAGCTGATTAAAACCGTTCATGGCACCGGGTACCTGTTCTCGGGCCCGACCGGCGCAGACGACATCAGAGCCCGCACGCAGGGCTCCGCACTCCGGTAGGCGACGACCACAGTCAACGCCCTGTCCGCAACCTGTAGCGCGCTTCCTGTCCGGGCAATCTGCTCCAGATCCGCCGCGGCGTTCGCCAGGTGCTCAAACCCGACATTCGACGCCGCGCCCGCGAGCCGGTGTGCGTTCTCCGCGACCCTCTCGAGGCTTCCCTGAGCGCAGCCGTTCACGACGCCTTCAAGGGCGTCGCGGGCAGTTTGCGCGAACGCCGCGACGATGCGCAAGGTTCGCTTCTCTCCCAGCGCCTGGCGCAGCCGTCCGATGCGCTCCGGTTCTTCAATCGCGACAGCTTGCACCGGAAGCGCCACTCGTCTCAACGCCGCGCGCAGCGTTTCCACCTCGACCGGCTTTTCGATGATTCCGTCGATGCCGCGCAGCAGATAGAGCGGCTTGTCGGTCGGCAGAGGATTCGCGGTGAGCCCGAGTATCGGGCCGGTATGCCGCTGCGGTTCGCGGCTCGAGCGGATCGCGGCAGTGGTGGCGAGCCCGTCCATCACGGGCATGCGAATATCCATCAACACCAGGTCGAAATGCTGTGTCTTGAGGATATCCAGCGCCTCCTGCCCTGAACCGGCGGAGCTCACGTCGCAGCCTTCGGCGCGCAGCAATTCGCTCACGACGTCGCGATTGAGCGCCACGTCGTCGACGACCAGCACGCGCGACGGCAGCGCGCCCGTCGGCGCGCTTTCCTCATGTTCCGCCAATGCGAACGCCAAACGCACCGCAAAGGTCGAACCGGATCCGATCTCGCTGCGCACCGAAATCGAGCCGCCCATCGCTTCAACGAGCCCTTTGCTGATCGCAAGACCCAGCCCGGTTCCTTCGAAGCGCTTTTCATGTCCGGTTTCCGCCTGCGAGAACGGCCGGAACAACCGGGGGATGACCTCGGGAGCAATGCCGATTCCCGTATCGGTCACTTCAATCACGATCTCTATCGAGTCCTCGTGGCGCGCGGCGACATCCGTCTTGACCTCGATATGCCCTGACTCGGTGAACTTGATCCCGTTGCTGACCAGGTTGATGATGACCTGCTGCAAGCGTGCAGGGTCGCCAAACACGCCTGACGGCAGTGGTGCAAGTGCGCTTACGCGGACCATCAGCCCCTTCTCCGCGGCCGCGGCACTCGCCAGTGAGGCGGCGCCCGTGATCACTTCGCGCAGATCGAAGCGACGACGGTCGAGCCGGATGTGCCGGACTTCGAGCAAGGCGAGATCGACGATGTCGTTGATGATCGCCGCAAGCGTCTTACCCGCCTGAATCATCCGCCGCACGATCTGCGCAGCGCCTTCGGGCAGGTCATATTGGACCAGCAGTTGCGCGAGTCCAAGTACTCCGTTGACAGGCGTTCTCAGTTCATGGCTTATCATCGCGAGCGATTCGGATTTCATCCGCTCGAGCGCCTCGGCCGCGTTCTTCGCCTTGACGAGCGCGGTCGCGGCGTCGTGCCTCACCGTGATGTCCGCCACACTCGCGATGATCATCCGCTTCGAGCGCACCGGCAACGACTGCCGTGAAACCAGCAGATGCCGAACGGCGCCAGTGTTGCTATGAGTTTCGAACTCGCCCGTCTCGATTGCCCCGCCGGTGTCCTGTTGGGAGATCAGCCACTCGAACAGATGCGCCTCCCGCCGCAGCGCTTCCTCCAGTTTGCCGGGCGTGCGCAACGGTTCGCCGAGAAAGAGGTCGAGCGCCTGGCGGTTGGCGAATTCGATCTGCCCTTGCGCATCGATCAGCAGAAGCGGAATGGGCGACGCGTCCAGTAAGCGGTGTACTGAGTAGTCGCTCAACCGGCTCTCGCGCACGAGCAGCAGCAGGCATCCGAGAAAGAACACGCCGGCAATATCCATCGTGATGCGTCCGAACAGGCCAGCCGCCAGCGCGGAAAGCGGCGCGGTCGTCAGAATGGTGACCTTGCCGCCACGAAGCGACGCGAACAGCGCGCCATTGCGGATAACAAACCTGCCCTTGGTGTCTTCGTTCTGCGCGTCTGACAGACCGCGGCAGACGGGGCTTTCTGCGCAGCCCGACGCGAGCGGAACGCTGATCGTCTTCTGCCCCGGCCATGCGGCGATGCCTGCGAGCAGGCGACTCGAATGGCGTAGATCGTCATCGACGAGCGTGACAGCGTCTGAAGTATGGGTTCGCGCTTCGGCAGAGGCAAACTGGATTGCAAGGCGTGCCTGATGCAGGAGAAGGTTGTCGAGCGCGTCTTTGCGTGCCTGAAACAGCAGAAACGCGAGCGATGAAATCAGAACGATCACCACAATAGCGGTTCTCGCCTCGGCTGGCGGACGCGGAGTGAGCGTTCTGGTTCGGGCGCCGAACATGGAGGTCATGTATCAGTCAAGTGCTTCCGCCCCGGCGGTCGACGCGCCGAGGTCCGTGCCCAGCCGATGCGACGCTACGCCTGATAGAACGAGATACAGGCAGCCGGCCGCGGGCGCGCTGATCAAAGGAGTGATCACATCGGGGAACATCCGGTGACAAAACAGCGCCACTGTCAGGCCCGCCCCCATCGCAAACAGCGCGGCAAGATTGATGGGCGCCATCCTCGCGCGCGAGAATCCCACGCGCACACGCAGGACGTAATAGTCAGCGATGATCACACCGCCGATCGGCGACACCATGGTCGTGAGCAGCAGCGTCCAGCCGGACACGTCGCCGACGATGTTGGTAATGCCCAGCACAAGGCCCAACAATGTGGCGCCGGCCGTGATCACCATCCACGGCAGTGTCGGGAACGCGCTTTTGAACGTCGCGCCGGCGTTGGTCAGGCAGGCATCGCAGGTGGACCAGTTGGAGACGATGACGAGCCCCAGCAGGAGCCACGAAAGTGCGTCGCCCGCGGCGAACAGACCGTTCACGCTAATGCCGGCCGCAGCGATCAGCACACCCAGAATCAGGAACGGCAGATTCGACAACAGGAAGCCGATTGCGGTCGCCTGCACCGCTTCGTTTCCGGTGCGGCAGTAACGCACGATGTCACCGGTCATCGTTCCGCTCACGACGAAGGTGCCGAATGCGATGCACACGCCCGTGCCGAACGGCAAGGTTCCGCCGATCGGGCCGTCTAGCAGCACTGTCCATTTGGGCGCGAGTCGATGCGCGAAGACGATGGCGGCGAATAGCGCCATCGCGGGGATCGCGATCGCCGTCATGTTGAAGCCGCGACTGATGCGAACGATGGCCGGTATCGCGAAGAGAACGCCAATCACGCAGATCGAAAGTATGGAGTCGCCCGGCAAATGCAGCGCACCGGCGAGGATCGAAGCGGTGAGCGCAACATGGAAAGCGAACCAGCCGGTTACGAGCGAGCCTAGCAACGCGCCGGGGATGACGGCGCCCCAGCGGCCGAAGACTGCTTCGAGCACGAGTTGCGAACTCAAGCCCCAGCGGCCCGCTGCGAAACCGATCGCCGCCGAATAGATGAAGAGGATCCAGTTGCCGAGAATTGCGGCAAACAGCGCGTCGAGCGTGCCTAGCGACGCTTGCAGGTAACTGCCGACGACAATCGAGGCAAACGCGGATGAGAAGCCGGACCACGCAAACGCGGGGAAAATAAGTCCGCGGCGCCGTGGCAGAGGAATCGGCCGGCTGCTGGCGCCGTCGTTCGCTTCGCGCAGGTGGTCCATGGTTGTTGCTGACCCTTCAATAGCGAGGGAGTCATTTATACCACTAGAGTCTCACGCAAACGCGGAACGAGTAGGTGTCTTCCAACGCCTTGGCGGCCAAGGCGCTTTCGACATGGATATGCCGGCGCGATCTCGATGTTCTGCGGGTGCTGCGTGCTGTCGCCGCCCGGCTTGGAGTCGGCCTTCCGAAGCAGGACCCGCATCTCACATCACGCCAGTCTACAAATGCGCGACATCGATGATCGCATCGGCAAACGCTTTCGGCGCTTCCTGCGGCAGGTTATGGCCGATGCCACCACCGATATTCCGGTGCGCATACTTGCCGGTAAACTTCTTCGCGTAAGCGGCCGGGTCGGGATGCGGCGCACCGTTGGCATCGCCTTCCATCGTGATGGTGGGAACCGAGATCGGCGGCGCCGTCGCAAGACGCTGCTCGAGTTCGTCATATTGCGGCTCGCCCTTGGCCAGCCCCAGACGCCAGCGGTAATTGTGAATCACCACCGCTACATGATCCGGATTATTGAACGATGCGGCAGAGCGCTCGTAGGTCGCGTCGTCGAAATTCCACTTCGGCGATGCCAATTGCCAGATCAACTTGTTGAAATCGTGGCGGTTCGCTTCATAACCTTTATAGCCACGCTCCGTGGCGAAATAGAACTGATACCACCACGCCAATTCTGCCTTCGGCGGCAACGGCGCCTCGTTCCCCGCCTGACTTCCGATCAGGTAGCCGCTGACCGACACCATGGCCTTGCAGCGTTCCGGCCACAGCGCAGCCATGATATTCACCGTGCGCGCACCCCAGTCGAAGCCGCCCAGGATCGCCTTGTCGATCTTCAACGCATCCATCAGCGCAATGATGTCGACGGCAACGACCGCCTGCTGGCCATTGCGTGGCGTATCCGCGGAGAGGAACCGCGTCGACCCATAGCCCCGCAGATACGGCACGATGACCCGATAGCCGGCGGCCACAAGCAACGGTGTGACTTCGGCGAAGCTGTAAATATCGTAAGGCCAGCCATGCAGCAGAATAACGGCCGGTCCATGCCGCGGGCCCGCTTCCGCGTAGCCTATGCTGAGCGTTCCTGCGTTGATCTGGCGAAGGTTTTCGAACGAAGTCACACGCGTTGCCTTTGTGCCGTCCGTTGCGCCATTCGTCTGGGCCTGAGCGAGTCCGCTCAGGCCGAGGTCCATCAAGCTGATACCCGCAACCGCCGTCCCGAGTAGACGACGGCGCCGGGTATTGATCTGGTCCGACATACCTATTCTCCTTATTGGTGAGCGACACCGGCGCAGTGGTGGATTCGACCTGCGCCTGGTAAATTTCAATCAGACTTAGGGCTTGGCGTAAATCGGACCAAGACCGACGACATCAGCGTTGGCCACGCGCGAACCGGAAGCTGAAGTTCCCGCGGTCGACGATCCATATGATGACGCCGAAATGCCCTTTTGCGCATTCACGCGCGCCTCGGCTGCTTCGATGTTGCTGGGATATTGCGTTTGATCGCTGGCGGGGTTGTAACCGGCCTTTTGCAACTCGACAAGTTGCGCGCGGACTTCCGCACGCGTGAGCGGCTGATTCGATTGTGCGAACGACAGCGCCGGGAGAGCGACAACAGCGGCGACCAAAAGCGATTGAATGACTTTCATGATTTCCACTCCACAAGGATGTTTGTTCCCGCAAACGCCCGTTTGCGTGTCTGGCGTGGAAGTGATTAGACCCGGTGGACGTATCTGGCTTGTGTCGGCCAGAAGCGCCAGTGAAACCTTATGTATCTCCGGAAGACGCAGATACATTGCGATACAAAAAACGGCGCGGCGGCTGTCATATTTATTAGTGAGCCGATGTCGCTAATGCGCCGGCATTGTTGCGCGGGGAACGTGCCACTCGAAGCAAAGGGAAGTTGAGTAGAAATAGCAAGGCTGCGAGCGAGGCGCCCCGAGCGCTATCAGCGCATGACGTTACGTGCTCAACGCTGCACCCGACCCGAGGTGGGTCAAGGTGTCCGACGCTGGAGCAGTTGCCTTCCGGAAACGCGAAGACCAGCGGCCGACGAACCGCCGATAGTCGGCAACCTCAAGCCTTCGCGTCCGTCTTCGGCTTAACCGATCACCTTGTCCAACGTGATGGGAAGATCGCGAATTCGCTTGCCGGTGGCATTGAAAACAGCATTCGCGACCGCTGCGCCCACCCCCGTAATACCGATCTCACCAATGCCGCGCGCGCCCATCGGCGTGTGAGGATCGGCTTCCTCATTCCAGATGATGTCGATCGCCGGCACGTCGAGGTGAACCGGCACGTGATAGTCGGCGAGTGAAGGATTCATGACGCGTCCCGTCCTCTCATCGAACTGGGTTTCCTCCATCAGCGCGAGGCCGAGGCCCATGATGATGCCGCCACGAAACTGGCTAGCGGCAGTTTTGGCGTTGATGATCCGCCCGCAGTCGAACGAGCCGAGAAAGCGGCTTACGCGGATCTCGCCGGTGACTGCATCTACACGCACTTCACAGAAAAGCGCGCTATGACTGTGCATCGACCAGTGTTGGAGTTCAAACGGCATCGGCGCCTCGGCCTCGACAGTGAATGCCGTTTGCCTCGCGCGAGCCAGCAGCGCGGTGTAGCTCTCGAATCGGTTCTCGTCGTCGAGGGCACACAGGCCACCGTCACGCCCGCCCACCTCGTCCGATAACAGGCCGGAAAGCGGCGAAGTATTGCCGGCGAACTGGAGCAGTTTTCTGACGAGTTTGAGATGCGCCGCAATCACAGCGGCGCCAATGGCGGCAGTCTGCTGCGAACCGCCCGCGAGGACGACGCCCGGCAACCTGGAGTCGGCGTATTCGAAGTCGATGTCGTCCATGGTCAGCCCGAGGCGCTCGGCGACGATCTGGGTCTGCGCGGTCGATGTGCCCATGCCCATCTCATGCGCGGCGATGCTGACCGTAGCGCGTCCCTGGTCGGTCAGCGTGATTCGCGCCGCGCCGCCCGGCATCCGATAGTACGGATAAGTGCCCGTGGCGCAGCCCATGCCGACCAGCCAGTCGCCCTCGCGCCGTGCGCCGGGCGCCCCACGCGCAGCCCAACCAAATCGCTCGCGACCGACCTTCCAGGCCTCGACGATGCCACGCTGCGAGAACGGCAATCCCGTCGTCGGATCTTTTTCTGGTTCATTTGCGATCCGCAATTCAATCGGGTCCATGCTCATGGCGTGGGCGAGTTCATCGATGCCGGACTCCAGTCCGAAAGTGCCAACAGCCTCACCGGGCGCTCGCATGAAGGTATTGGCCGTCATGTTCATTCTGACGGTCTCGACGTCGAGCAGGAAGCTCCTGGAAGCGTACGCGCTTTTCGCCGGCAGAATGAATGGCTCCGGCATGTTGTTGTGCGGCGTCATCGCGACCGTGCCCGTGTGAATCAGGGCGTCGAGGGTACCGTCGGACTGGGCGCCCAGCGCCACGCGCTGTTCGGTGAGGGTCCGGCCGCCGACGAGACGAAACACGCCTTCCCGCGACAGCATGATCCTCACGGGGCGCCCTGCCAGCTTCGCCGCTGCTGCTGCCAACACCTGATGTTGCCAAACCGTCTTTGAACCAAAACCGCCGCCGACATAGGGCGAAGTAACGTGCACGTTCTTCTCGTCGATACCGAATACGTGAGCGATGGTCCATGCTTCGTGGGCTACCGCCTGCACGGTGTCATGGATTCGCAGCGTGTCTCCATCCCAGGCGAGCGTTGCCGCATGCAATTCGATGGGATTATGGTTGTGACGAGGCGTCGTGTAGCGCACGTCGATCTTGTGGGGCGCTGCAGCCAGCATGGCCTCGGCATTGTTGATCTCGAGCCTCAACGGCTCACCCATGAATACGCCCGGCTCCGAACCTCTCGCCTTGGCCGCATCGAGGGACGTTACGGCATCGCTGTGCGCCTCATAGGCGACGTGGATCACGGACTGGGCGTGATCCGCCTGCTCCTGAGTTTCGGCCAGCACCAGCGCAATCGGCTGGCCATTCCAGTGAACCTCGTCGTCCTGCATGACCGGCAGGTCATCGCCGCCAGCGGCCTTGGGTTGGGTCATGAACGCCGGCATGGGTTTGAGGCGTGGCGCGTTCCGGTAGGTCATCACCAGGACGACGCCTGGCGAAGCCTCGGCGGCGGCTGTATTCATGTCGACGATGCGCCCCCGAGGGATGGACGAATATTTGAGCGCCGCGTAAGTCATGCCCTCCATCGGAAACTCCGCGGCGAAGCTCGCCTGACCGGACACCTTCAATGGGCCGTCGATCCGACTCACCGACGCACCGATCAGACCATGCCTGTGGCGGATCAGCGGATCGGGTGCGCCGCCGGGGATAAAGCTGTCAGGGGCGAGAGCAATGGCCTTTTTCATCACCGCCTGGATGGCGTCTTTGAGGATAGGCATCAGAGGATCTCCTGTAGGGCAGTCAACTTGACCAGCGTGTCGGTCATTACGCGCTGACCCAGTTCGATCTTGAAGGCGTTGTCACGCAGACCTCGGGCGGAAGCGAACTCCGCCTGCGCTGCTGCGCGAAACGCTGCCTCGGTCGCCGGAGCGCCCTTCAGAGCCGCCTCGGCCGTGCTGGCGCGCCACGGTTTGTGAGCGACGCCGCCCAACGCGATCCGCACCTCGCTTACAACGCCGCCCTGCACTTGCAGCACTGCTGCCATCGAGATCAGGGCGAAGGCATAGGAGGCCCGGTCGCGCACTTTGCGGTAGATGGAACGGCCCCGCAGAGCGGGCGGCAGCGTCACCGCGGTGATGAGTTCGCCCTCTTCCAGCACCGTTTCGATCTGTGGCGTTTCGCCGGGCAGCACGTGGAAATCGACCAGTGGAATATCGCGTGCGCCGTTGCGCCCCTCCACCGTTACCGATGCATCCAGGGCGGCCAGCGCCACGGCCATGTCCGAGGGATGGGTGGCGACGCAGGCAGTGGAGGCGCCAAGGATGGCGTGCATGCGGTTAAAGCCGTCTATGGCGTCGCAGCCTGTTCCCGGCGCGCGTTTATTGCAGTGCGCGGCGTCGTCATAGAAGTAGCCGCAGCGAGTGCGCTGCAGCAGATTGCCGCCAACGGTCGCCATGTTGCGGATTTGGGCCGACGCACCCGCGAGGATTGCTTCGGACAACATCGGATAGCACTCGCGCACGCGCCGGTCGGCCGCCACGGCAGTGTTCCGGACGCCGGCGCCGATCCTCAGGCCACCATCGCCGGTTTCCTCGATTGCGCATGAGAGGCCCGTGACGTCGATCAGCATGGTCGGGTGCTCGATCGTCTCGCGCATCAGGTCGACGAGGTTGGTGCCGCCGCCGAGGTATTTGGCGCCCGATCGGGTGCCAAGTCTCAGCGCCGTCTGCGGGTCGGACGCGCGTTCATAGGTGAAGGGGTTCATCGGACGACCTCGCGATTGCTGTGCTCGGTCGTGGCCGTAGCGAAGGTATCCTGGATAGCGTCGACGATGCCGTTGTAAGCGCCGCAGCGGCACAGGTTGCCGCTCATCCGTTCGCGTAACTCGGCGTCGGTGAGCGCAAAACTCTGTGCGGCGACGTCCTCGCTGACATAGCTTGGCACGCCGCAGTTCAACTCCTCGATCATGCCGATCGCCGAGCAGATCTGGCCAGGGGTACAGTAGCCGCATTGCAATCCATCATGTTCGACGAAGGCAGCCTGCAACGGGTGAAGCTGACCCGGTTCGCCCAGTCCTTCAATGGTGGTGATCTCGCAATCCTGATACTGCACAGCCAAGGCGAGGCAACTGTTGATGCGTGTTCCGTTCACCAGCACGGTGCACGCGCCGCATGCGCCCTGGTTACAGCCCTTTTTGGCGCCGAAGAGATGACGTTGCTCACGCAGCAGATCGAGCAGCGATGTCCTGGGATCGAAGTCCAGCTCGGCGTCGTTGCCGTTGATGAAGAAATGCATGGTTGCACCCCCAAAAGATTCCGGCCGAGGCGGAAGTTGGCGCCGGCCGGCTATCACTCCAGACGCCGCCGTCTGTGCAGCCGATCATCTGCATAACCGCGCTCTGTTCCTCGCACGGGCTGTTTGACGACTTCAAGTTGCAAGCCAGGGTTTCGATTCAAATGGATGGTAGAACCCGTTGGCTTGTGCGAGCGAGTCTCAGCCTGCGGATTGAGCAATTCCCGGACCATCGGGGCGGCACGAACGGGGCGCGTAACTTCCCGTCCCGCTCGACGTCGACGGAACATGGGTTAACGGCTGCGCCGGTGCATCGGGCATGACAGGCCCCTTTGGGCGCCTAAGCGTGAATGCCGTGTAAAAAGCAGGAATGGCGGCCCGGTCTTACATAGCGTCGGCGATTGTGGCGGCGGATTTCAGCGTACGAAATGAGTGCGCGAAGCAGCTTCGCCCTTCCGGCCTCGACGTTGGCTGGCAGGGCGTGTTTGCTGCTGCTGGCTGGAAGGCGTTGCTGGAATCACACCAATGGCGACCGATGGGTGTCGCATGGAACATGCGAGCGGTGCAAGCGCCTGATGGGCAGACTGACGCATTCCTGAAGAAGTTTCCCGGGCGCCCATAGTCCGATAGCCCGGCATCGCCCACATCGACATGTGTGGCGTCAGTAGTGGTCGTTCAACCCTCTTGTGTCTTTGCGACCACGCGCCGCGGGAGGGTCGTCAAGCAGCCGCCTTCACCATCTCCTCGATCACCTTCTTCGCATCGCCGAACACCATCATCGTCTTGTCCATGTAGAACAGATCGTTGTCGAGGCCCGCGTAACCCGCGGCCATCGAACGTTTGTTCACGATGACCGTGCGCGCCTTGTAAGCCTCGATGATCGGCATGCCCGCGATCGGCGACTTCGGATCGTTCTTCGCCGCCGGATTCACCACGTCGTTCGCACCGAGCACCAGCACCACGTCGACCTGACCGAACTCGCCGTTTATGTCGTCCATTTCGTAGACCATGTCATACGGCACTTCAGCTTCCGCAAGCAGCACGTTCATGTGCCCCGGCATCCGTCCGGCCACCGGGTGGATCGCGTACTTCACCTCGATGCCCTTCTCGACCAGCTTGTCGGTGAGTTCCTTCAATGCATGTTGCGCACGTGCGACCGCCAGACCATACCCCGGCACGATCACCACGGTTTCGGCATTGCCGAGCATGAACGACGCGTCATCAGCCGAACCCGATTTCACCGGACGCTGCTCGGCCGACCCACCTGCTACAGCCGCACCCGCCTCGTTGCCGAAGCCGCCGAGAATCACGTTGAAGAACGAGCGGTTCATCGCCCGGCACATGATGTACGACAGGATCGCACCCGACGAGCCGACCAGCGAGCCCGCGATGATCAGCATCGGATTGTTCAGCGAGAAGCCGATGCCCGCCGCCGCCCAGCCCGAATACGAGTTCAGCATCGACACCACCACCGGCATATCCGCGCCGCCGATCGGGATGATGATCAGCACGCCGAGCACGAACGCGATGATCGTCATGATGATGAACGGCAGCCACGACTGCGTGAGAAAGAAGATCACGCCGAAGCCGAGCATCGCGAGCGCGAGCAGCAGGTTGATCAGATGCTGGCCGCCGTACACGACGGGTGCGCCCTGGAACAACCGGAACTTGTACTTGCCCGACAGCTTGCCGAACGCGATCACCGAACCGGAGAAGGTAATCGCGCCGACAAACGTACCGATGAACAGCTCGACGCGATTGCCGTACGGCAGGAAGCCCGGCGCCGTGTTGTCGGGATCGATCAGGCCAAACGCCGACGGCTCCGAGACCACCGCGTAAGCAATACACACGGCGGCAAGACCGATCAGCGAGTGCATCGCCGCGACCAGTTCCGGCATCTTGGTCATCTCGACGCGCGCGGCGACGAACGCGCCGATTGCGCCGCCAATCACCAGCGCGACCAGCAGCAGTCCGAGCCCGAGTCCAAGATTCGAGCCGAGCCCGTTAGCCTGTTTGACGATCAGCGCAATGGTGGTGACGATCGCGATCGCCATCCCGACCATGCCGAAGGTGTTACCAACACGTGCCGTCTTCGGATTCGACAGCCCCTTGAGCGCCTGGATGAAGCAGACCGACGCGACCAGATAAAGCAGCGTGACGACGTTCAGACTCATTACGCTTTCTCCTTGGCAGCGGCGGGAAGCTTCTTCGGCTCTTTCTTCCTGAACATCTCCAGCATTCGCCTCGTCACCAGGAATCCGCCGAACACGTTCACCGCAGCAAGCGCGACCGCAAGCGTGCCGAAGAACTTGCCGGTATCGCCCACGGTGAGGCCTGCTGCAAGCATCGCGCCGACGATCACAATCGCCGAGATCGCGTTCGTCACGGCCATGAGCGGCGTATGCAGCGCGGGCGTGACGTTCCAGACCACGTGGTAGCCGACGTAAATCGCCAGCACGAAGATGATCAGGTTGATGACGGTGTGGTTGATGACTTCCATCGCCGCTCTCCAATGTAGTACTTCGATGTCGGCCAGAGTTAGCGCCCAGGCACTTACTCTGGTCCCATGCAATTAATGGCTCAGGTCTTGCGCGTGACTTCACCGTCACGGGCCAGCAGTGTGGCCGCGACGATATCGTCCGCGAGATCGATGTTCAGGGCGCCTTCCTTGGTGATGATCAGCTTGAGGAAGTCGAGCAGGTTGCGCGCATAGAGCGACGACGCGTCGGCGGGGACCATCGAAGCCAGATTCGTATAACCGACGATCTGCACGCCGTTATCCGTCACGACAACATCATCCGCTTCGGTGAGCGGACAGTTTCCGCCGCGGCGCCCGTCGATGACCGGGCCACGCCCGGCAGCGAGGTCGACAATCACCGAGCCTGCCTTCATCGCCTGCACCATATCCACGGAGATTAACGTCGGCGCGGGACGGCCCGGAATGAGCGCCGTCGAGATCACGATGTCCGCCTGCTTGGCCCGTTCATGCACGAGCGCCGACTGACGGGCGAGCCACGAAGGCGGCATCGGTCGCGCATAACCGCCCACGCCTTGCGCCGCTTCACGCTCCTCATCGGTTTCGTAGGGCACGTCGATAAACTTCGCGCCGAGCGATTCGATCTGCTCTTTCACGGCGGGACGCACGTCGGAGGCCTCGACCACTGCGCCGAGACGCCTGGCTGTCGCAATCGCCTGCAAACCCGCAACACCTACGCCGAGAACCAGCACGCGGGCCGCCTTCACGGTGCCGGCTGCCGTCATCAGCATCGGCATGAAGCGCGGATAATAGTGCGCGGCAATCAGAACGGCTTTATACCCGGCGATGTTGGCCTGTGACGAAAGCACATCGAGGCTTTGCGCGCGCGTGGTGCGCGGCGCGGCTTCCAGCGCGAACGCGGTCACCCCTGCTGCGGCGAGCCGCTCGGCGTTTTCCGTATTGAACGGATCGAGCATGCCCGCCAGCACCGCACCGGGTTTCATCAATGGCAATTCGTCGGCGGTCGGCGAAGCGACCTTCAATACGATCTGTGCGCCATAAGCCGCTGCCGCATCGCCAATCTGCGCGCCCGCATTCCTGTAGGCATCGTCCGTGTAGTGGGCGCATTCGCCGGCACCGGCCTCGATAGTCACGCCGTGCCCCTGGGCGACGAGCTTTCTGACAGTCTCCGGCGTTGCCGCAACCAATGTTTTGCCGCCGCTCGACTCAGCGGGAATTCCAATCTGCATGTCCAACCTCACATTGCGCGTGTCTGCGCGACCCTGTTTTCATACTGACGTTCCACGCCACCGGCGCGCAGTCGCAGACGCGGATGGTGGTGCGCGCAACCTCTGCCAACCCAACGCCCACCGCGTTGCGGTCGCACCTTCCGTCAGAAGAGATGCCGGATGCCGAACTCCACGCCGAGCTGATTCGAGCCGGGATGCGGAGCCGCAGGGACCGCACTTGAGGCCGACACCGAATAAATGCCCGCTTTGCCGCTATTCTTCATGTAGGCGAATACACCATAAACCGCGGTTCGCTTGCTGAAGTTGTAGTTGGCCCGCAGGGTGCCCATCGTGCCGTCGGCGTCGTAGGCGCTGTCGCCGATATGCGAGACCTGCGCATCGAAGACCCACGCGCCGTAGAGCACCGATGCACCGAGGTATTCGATATCGACTTTGGCCGACCGTGCATCACCCTCGACCAGCCGGTGCAACCATCCCGCGCCCAACCGCACCGAGCTGATATTCAGGTGCGCAGCCAGTTGGTAGCGTCGATCGGTATCGCTCGACTTCGTGAAGGCGATTCCCGGCGCACCCGGGACGACGGTGATGGGCGTCGCACCTGCACCGCCGCGCTGCTCGTCGTAGGTCGCAGCCACGCCCCATGCGTTGCCTTCGTACTTGAGCATCGCCGAGATCGCGCGACAGGCAAGGAAGTCATTGCCCGTCTGACCCGGGCAATTTCCCGCTGTACTCGAATCGCGCCCGGTTGAATAGCTCGCGCCAACCGTGACTCCGGAAAACGTGCCCATATAAACCACGTCATTATCGAAGCGCGCGGCAAGCAGATACGGATCGAACGACGCGAGACCGCCGAATCCGCCCGCGCCGATGATGTTGGAATCAGTCATGCCCCAGTTCGTCATGCTGTACTGCCGGCCAAACGTGAGTTGTCCCCAAGGACCACTCAAGCCGACGTAAGACTGCCGGCCAAATAGCCGGCCGCCCTGTTGCAAAGCGCCGTTTGACGCAGAAAAGCCGCTTTCGAGCGTGAAGACCGCTTTCAACCCGCCGCCGAGATCCTCCGTCCCTCGCAGCCCCCAGCGCGACGGTACATCTCCTCCGCCGATCACGGGCATGCGTGCAACGGAACCGCCTTTGGGCGTGGCGTGCGTGAAATACTCGATACCGGTATCGACGATCCCATAAAGCGTGACCGAGCTTTGCGCAAACGACGGCGCCGATGCAATGCCCACCGCCGCTGCAGCCAGCGACGTCGCAACAGTTTTCTTTTTCATCTGATCTCCTCTTCGTGCCGATTTCTCAATTCGCCACTCCATTCGGATACCGAATCAATTGAAATACGGCCCATCCTGTCGTTTATTTCAGCCGGCCGCCTGCACATGCGCGATCCGGCGATACCTCAGACCGGTATTTCTCCCTCCAGCGTGATGCGGTTCAACACGCGCTCCGCTTCGCCATAATCATGCACGGCATAGTGCATCGTGCAGCGGTTGTCCCACATGACGACGTCTCCCACCTGCCACATGTGGCGGTAGACGTTGTCGGGCGTCGTGGAGTGTTCGTACAGGAAGTCGAGCAACGGCCGGCTCTCGGCAACCGTCATACCCTCGATCTGCTGTGCGGTGTCGGGATGGCCTACATAAAGAGCCTTGCGGTGTGTCTCCGGGTGGGTGCGAACGATTGGATGCACCGCCGACGGAATCGTGTCGATACCTCTCATCCGGGCGAGCCGCAGCCCTGTGAATCGTGCCCGCAAACCCTCGAGCAGGTGCTGCATGGTCGGTGACAGGCGTTCGTAGGAAACATACTGACTGCACCACATCGTGTCGCCGCCATGCGGCACGACGACGGCCGAGAGGATCGAGATCTTCGGCGGAACGGATGTATAGATCGAGTCGGAATGCCACGCTTCCGTCGAGGCCGTCTCCTTGGGAATCTTCGTGACCTGGATCAGACCGGGGAAACCCGGCACCGCCGGATCCAGCGGGTTGCTTTGCGCCGGGTTGCCCCAGAGCCTGGCGAACTCGACGTGCGCCGCAGGTTCCAGAAACTGCTTGCGGTAGACCAGCACGCCGTGCTCGAGAAACGCGCGATGCAGCACTTCGAATACATCACGGGTAATGGGTTCGTTGAGGTTGACGCCTTCAACCAACCCGCCGACCGAGCCGGTCAACGGTGTAATTTGGATGCTCATTGAAATCTCCTGTTAATCGATAGCGTTGAACCGGGCGAACTCACGCGACCGTCAGCACGATCTTGCCGACGTGCTGGTCGAGCTGCATATACGCGTGCGCATCGGCGATCTCGTCGATCGCGAAGGTACGGTCGATCGGCAACCGGATACGGCCTGCCTCGAGAAACGGCAACAGGTCACGCGCGCACGCCTGGATGCATTCGAGCCGCTCCTGCTCCGTACGCGTGCGGAACGTTACGCCGATCAGCTTCAGGCGCTTGAGCCATAGCTTGCTCAGATCGATCTGGGCCGTCGCCGAGCCGAGACGCGCAATATTGACGAGCCGCCCCTTGACCGCCAGGCTGTCCATGTTTGCCTCGAATACCGGGCCGCCAACGGTGTCGATGATCACATCGACACCACGCTTGTCGGTTGCGGCCATCACAACCTCGAGCTGCGACTCGCGCGACGAATCGATGCCGATATCGACACCGAACTGGCTGAGTTTGTCGAGCTTCACCGCTGAGCGGGACGTCGCGATCACGGGCTTTGCGCCCAGCAACGAGGCAATCTGGATCGCCGCCATTGCCACGCCGCCCGACGCGCCATTGACCAGAATCGACTCGCCCTTGCGAAGCTCTCCGTTTGTCACGACCGCATCGTGCGCGGTAATAAAGACGTTCGGAAAAGCGGCCGCGTCGATCCATGAGAGATTCCGGGGGACCGGCATCAGCGCCAGCGCGTCGATGACGACGTATTCCGCCTGGCAGCCCTTGCCGTGCCCCATCACGCGGTCGCCTTCGCGCCAGCCGGTGACACCCTCTCCGACCTGCGCCACTTCGCCAGCCAGCTCGACGCCGGCCGTAATCGTGTTACCCGAACGGAGTTCGCGCGCCTGATTGATCTCGCCGCGATTCAATCCCGCGGCACGGACCCTGACCAGCACCTGTCCAGCTCCAAGCTGCGGCACGGGGATGTCCTGCACCTCGACCTTTCCGCCGAGCGGCGTCGGCACTACTCGCACTGCTTTCACTTAGTCTCCTCCTTTGATTACGGACGGTTTGTCGCTCTGATCAGCCGGCTGTCGTCGCCCCACGGCGAATAACCGACAGCAGCCCACGCGCACGGTCGGCAGCGGCCTGCGCGCCAGGCCAATTGCCGCGCACGAATGGCGGACGCAGATCTTCGATCTCCGACAGCGCGCGAACCATCTCCTCGTTGGCCACGCACAATCTGCGGTACTCGTTGACCGTCAAAAGATAGCTGTGGAAAACATCCTTTGCCGGCGGCGTCACACCCATATGATGCAACGCAGCGTTCAGCCAATGTGTGCCGGCCAGCATGGCCGCTTCGATCTGCATCTCGACGTCCTCCGCCCGGCATTTCTCAAGCGAATGCTCGATGCGCGTCGCGGCCGCAATGTGTTGTTCAATGTTCATGCGACGCTCCATTCATCCGCTCATTCAATAGACGAAAACACAACAGCAAAGCCTCGTCGCATTCCTTCACGATCGCCGCCGTCGGTGCGAGTCCTTCGCGTACGCACGGATCGCGATAGTGCTCCACCACTTCCATCGAGTGCATCATCGACGCAATGTCCTCCGGCACGGGCGCCTCGACAACCGGGCGGCCCACGTGGAGCACGTCTCCCAAAGGACGAAACGCGGCCTGCAACGTGCCGTCCGGCTGAGGCACGAGGTAAACCCCGGGCTGCGCCGCATAAACGTCCTCGCTAGCGGTGATCCCCGCATGGTGCAGTGCTGCATTCACCGCCTGGGTGCCACCCGTCATACCCGTCCAGAACCACAGCTCGAAATCGTCCAGCGGATCGAAGCGCGCACGCAGCGATTCCAGTCTGGCGATTTTCTCAAGATGCGAATTCACGTTCATCGGAGATCCCCCTCTCTGTATGCCCAGCGCGTCGCATGGCGTGCTTGAAAGATAGACGGCCGTCATTCACAAGTCAACAACTTCTATATAGGAGTAAATGGAAACACCTATATAGGACATTCGACGCGCGATCTATCCTTAGCCTCATGAACCAAGGGATATTTGGCTTGACTTACCCCGCACCGAATCCTACATTTAAGCTCAACATCTATATAGGAGTTACGAAATGCCTCGTGCGATCGTACTTAATCCGTCAGACAACGTCGCCACACTGCTCGATCCTGGAAGCGTCGGCGACGTCTGTGTTCTTCAGGGCGAATGCGCAGGTGAGGTCACGCTGCGACAGGACGTGCCCTTCGGGCACAAGGTCTGCATTGCGCAGACCCCAGGTGGCGCAGAGATCCTCAAATACGGCCAGGTCATCGGCACCGCGCGCACTTCGCTGACAGTCGGCGAACACGCACATGTACACAACATCGACTCGACCCGCGGGCGCGGCGATCTGAATACGAGGTAAGCAGATGAAAACATTTCTCGGTTACCGGCGCGCAAATGGCACCGTCGGCGTGCGCAACTGGGTCGCCATCATTTCCGTCATGGACAATTGCAACCCGGTGACCCGGACGATTGCCAGCGCGGTCGACGGTACGATTCCCGTCACCACGCTATTCGTGCGAGGTCAATACGGTGCGGATCTCGACTTCGCGTACGAGTCGCTCGCGGGTCTCGGACGCAATCCCAACATTGCGGCCGTCCTCGTGGTCGGCCTCGAGGAATCGTCGACAGAAGACGTCGCCTCGCGCATACGTGATACCGGCAAGCCCGTCGACACCGTACATCTCCAGCCGCACGGCACGATTCACTGTATTGCCGAAGGCACGCGCAAGGCGTTGCGGCTCTCGATTGCCGCCTCGAGCCTGCGGCGCGAGCCGTGTCCGGTGTCGGAACTCATCGTGGGCGTCGAGTGCGGCGGCTCCGATACGACGTCCGGCCTCAGCTGCAATCCAACCATTGGGAGAATGGCTGACCGTCTGATTGCTGAAGGCGGCACCGTCATCATTTCCGAAACGTCGGAGTTCATCGGCGCGGAACATCTGTTCGCCGCACGGGCAGCAGATGAATCCGTCAGGGCGGCGTTCGTTGATGCGGTCCGGAAGATGGAGCACGCCGCGATTGTGCGTGGCGTGGATATGCGCGAGTCCCAACCGTCGCCGGATAACAAACGCGGCGGGCTGACCACCGTCGAGGAAAAAGCGCTTGGGGCGATGGCCAAGGCCGGTTCGACCCCGCTGGTCGGCGTGCTTCGATATGGGGAGACGCCCGTCCGCAAGGGACTTCATTTCATGGACGCGCCGGCCGCTGCGGTCGAAAACCTGACCGCGCTCGCCGCAGGCGGATGCCAGCTCACGTTTTTCGGCACGGGCGTGGGGAACCCCATCGGCAACATGGTCGCGCCCACCGTCAAGGTGTGTGGCAACATCCATACACTGCAGACCATGGCGGACAACATCGATTTCGACGCCAGCGGCATTCTCGAGCAGGGAATGAAAATTTCGGATCTAGGTGACCGGCTGTATGACTATGCAACGGACGTCGCATCGGGCACACGTCTCGCCAGCGAAGTGCTCGACGTACGGGAAACCGCCGTCAGCCGGTTTGAACGCAGTCTCTAAGAGAACATGACAAAACTATCCATGGTGTCGGAAGCGATCATCCGGCACATCGAATCCGGGTCCTTGCGGGAGGGTGACCGTCTGCCCTCCGAGGGCGAACTCGCCGAGAACCACGGCGTGAGCGTCGGCACGGTGCAGAAAGCGCTCGGCCAACTCGTGCACTCCGGGCTCATCACCCGCGAGCAGGGACGGGGCACGTTCGTGTCGGGCTCGCGCGTCGCGCCCGCCGACGTGCGCTATCTGCGCTTTCGCGATGCGGATGGCAACGACCTTCCCTCCTACGTTCATGCCCGCTCGGTGAAGCGGCTAAAACGCAAAGGCCCATGGTCCGAGTTCCTCGGCGGCGACGGCTTCGTGCGCATCGAGCGTGTCATCAGCGTGGGCGGCCGGTTCGATCTCTACAGCGAGTTCTGGCTGCGCGAGGAGGACTTCGCCGAGCTTGGTGGTGTCGACCGGGCCGCGCTGGAAAAGAATCTGCGCGAACTCGTCGCCCAACGGTTGTCACTGCCGACATTGCGGGTAGATCAATGGATCCAGTTCGGCAAGCTGCCCGCCGCAGCGGCGAACGAACTGAGCATCGACCCGAACGAGCCCGGGTTCATCATGGAATTGCGCGGCTACACGCTGCGCAACCGGCCGCTCTACTACCAGTCGATCTATTCCGGGCCGTTTTCCGAGCGGCTCATCATCACGCGAGAGAATGCGCAATGAGTGCTCGCCTGCTTCCCCATGCCCTCGAAAGCTGGACGTCCGCGATTTTCGAAACGTGCAATGTGCCACCCGCACAGGCCGCCGAAGCGGCATCGGTGCTGGTTCGTAGCGAACTGCGCGGCTACGGCACGCACGGCATGACACGCCTTGCTTCCTATGTCGAGCGGCTTCAGTCGGACGCGTTCAACCCGCGGCCCACTATCACGAACAAGGCTTTCCCCGGTGGCATCGTGGTCGATGCGGACGGCGCGATGGGCCAGTTGGCGGGTCCGTACGCGGTTCAGCTCGGGCTCGAAGCGCTGAAGACGAGCGCCTCAGTGCTGATCGTCATCCAGGCATGCGGCCATCTCGGCGCGCTGGGCATCCACACGCTGCTCGCCGCCGAGGGCGGCGCCTTCAGCATGATGGGCCAGCACACGCCGCCCGCGCTCGCGATGGCGGGATTTCGCGGGGCTGCCATCGGACACAACCCGATCGCATTCGGCTGCCCGCGGCCTGGGCACGCGCCGCTTGTTTTCGACGTCGCCTGCAGCGTCGCTGCGCGCGGCCACATCCTCCTTGCGGCCCGCGACGGCGAGCCGATTCCGCAAGGCTGGGCGCTCGATGCCGAAGGCCAACCGACAACCGACGCGAAGCGCGCACTCGGTGGCTCTTTGCTCCCCATGGGCGGCCACAAGGGTATCGGCATCGCGATGATGGTCGAATGTCTCGCAGGCGCGTTGACGGCGGCCGCCCCTGCGCCCGCCCCGCAGCGGCGCGCGGCGATGCAAGGTGCGTTTCTATGGCTCGTACGGCCTGAACAATATGCTGAGCAGCCAGCTTTCGGAGAGTACATGAACAACTGGACCCGGACATACCGTGCAGCAGCCGGCGACGGCGCGAGGCTGCCGGGCGAGCGCGGCGACACGCTGGAGCGGCAGGCACGCGAGGAAGGCGTGACATTACCCGCGGCCATCGCGGAGGAATTACGTGCCCTCGGCGATCGCTTACGCGTGAGCTTTCCAGGGTAGGGATCAAACGCTGCGGCATTTCATCGATCCAGCCCAATCATTCAGCCATCCTTATTACAAATATCGACGAGACGCTTTCATATGAATGCCCCTCTTACAGCAACGACCCGTAAGGCCATGGAAGTCGTCACGCTCGACGACAAGTACACGCTGGAAACGGGGCGTGCCTTCATGAACGGCACGCATGCGCTCGTGCGCCTGCCGCTCATGCAACGGCGGCGCGATGAGCATGCCGGACACAAGACCGCGGCGTTCATCTCGGGATACCGCGGCTCACCCCTCGGTGGCTACGACCAGGCGCTCTGGCAGGCGAAAAAACTTCTGGCAGAGCAGAATGTCGTATTCAAGCCTGGCGTCAACGAAGAACTCGGCGTCACGGCAGTGTGGGGCTCGCAGCAACTGGAGTTCGACGCTCCCAGTAAAAAGTACGACGGGGTGTTCGGCATCTGGTATGGCAAAGGCCCGGGCGTCGACCGGAGTGCTGACGCGCTCAAGCATGCGAATCTTGCAGGGACCGCACCGCTTGGCGGCGTGATCGCGCTGGCGGGAGACGATCATGTGTCGAAAAGCAGCACGCTCGCGCATCAGAGCGACCACACTTTCATCGCCTGCGGTCTGCCGGTGTTCTTCCCCGCCAACGTGCAGGACATCCTGGACCTCGGCGTGCACGCGTTCGCCATGAGCCGCTACAGTAGTCTGTGGGCCGGCATGAAGACAGTGCAGGAAGTCGTCGAAGCAGCGTCTTCCGTGCTCACGCGATGCCCACCGCATCCAGACCGTGATTCCGGACGACTTCGTGATCCCGCAAGGCGGCCTGCATATTCGCTGGCCGGACGATCCGCTCGCGCAGGAAGCGCGCATGATGGAGTACAAGTGGCCTGCCGCGCTCGCGTATATCCGCGCGAATCGCCTGAACCACAACGTCATCGAAGGACCCAATGACCGTCTCGGGATCGTCGCAAGCGGCAAGGCGTATAGCGACACGCGCCAGGCACTGCTCGACCTTGGTCTCGACGACACGCAATGCCGCGCACTCGGCATCCGGTTGCACAAGATCAGTGTCGTGTGGCCGCTCGAACCCACAAGCGTTCGGGAATTCGCGCGCGGTCTGCGCGAAATCCTCGTGGTCGAAGAAAAGCGCCCGCTTGTGGAACAGCAACTGAAGGACGAGCTCTACCACTACCCCGCCGACTCACGTCCGGTGATTGTCGGCAAATACCATGAAGCCGGCGCGGACCATCCCGGCGGCGAATGGAGCCACCGCGCGCCGGGCGAGGACTGGCTGTTGCGCGCGAAGGCAGATCTTTCACCCGCGCAGATCGCGAAGGCCATTGCGGCTCGCCTGAAGCGGCTCGGCGTGCCAGCGGACATTGCGGCGCGCATGGATCGCCGCCTCGCGGAAATCGATGCCAGAGCGTGCGCAGTCAGTCTGGTCACGGGCGATTCCGAACGCAAGCCCTGGTTCTGCCCGGGCTGCCCGCACAACACCAGCACCCGCGTGCCTGAGGGCTCGCTGGCCACGGCGGGAATCGGATGCCACGGCATGGCGGTCTGGATGGACCGCTCAACCACTTCATGGTCCCAGATGGGTGGCGAAGGCGTTGCGTGGATGGGGCAGGCACCGTTCAGCCGCCGCAACCACATGTTCGCGAACATCGGCGACGGCACTTACAACCATTCTGGCCTGCTGGCCATCCGCCAATCGATTCATGCAGGCGTGAACATCACGTACAAGATGCTGTTCAACAGCGCAGTCGCGATGACAGGCGGCCAGCCCGTCGACGGCCAGCTCGACGTGCCTGCCATGACCTGTGAGTTGGCGGCCGAGGGCGCCAAACGCATCGTGGTCGTTACGGACGATCCGGCTAAATATGCAGCGGCAACCGGCTTCGCAACGGCTGTGACAGTACGGCATCGCGACGAACTCGACGCTGTCCAGCGCGAACTTCGGGACGTGCCAGGCGCCACGGTCATCATTTATGACCAGATGTGCGCCACGAAAAAGCGCCGCGAGCGCAAGCGCGGCACGATGCCCGAACCCGACAGGCATGTGGTCATCAACGAACTGGTGTGCGAAGGGTGTGGCGACTGCGGCGTGGAGAGCAACTGTGTTGCGGTCCAGCCGCTCGAAACCGAGTTTGGGCGCAAGCGGCAGATCAATCAGAACACCTGCAACAAAGACTTTTCGTGCGTGAAAGGGTTCTGCCCGAGCTTCGTCACCGTCGAAGGCGGACGGCTTCGGAAGCCCGAAGCCGCGCGCAAGGTGACGCTCGCCGACATGCTGCCGTTACCGGAACCGCAACTGCCCGACGCCGTCATCGCGCGTCGTATCGTGGTGGCAGGCGTGGGTGGAACCGGGATTGTCACAATCGGCCAGGTGCTTGGAATGGCTGCGCATCTCGAGGGCAAGAGCGTGATCACGCAAGACGCGACCGGCATGGCCCAGATGGGCGGCGCGACCTGGAGCCACATTCAGATTGCGGATCAGGACGACGCCTTGCATGCAGCGCGGGTCGATGTGGCAATGGCGGACCTGGTGCTCGCCTGCGATACGGTCGTCGGTTCGCAAAAGTCCACACTCTCGATGATGCAGCCCGGGCGGACCTTCGTCGTGCTCAACAGCCACGTCACGTCGACAGCGGCGTTCGTGCGTAATCCTGACTGGAAAGCGCCCGGCGACGAGGCAATGGCGGCGATCGCCCATAGCGTCGCGCCAGGACAGATGGGCGTTTTCGATGCCGAACTGACCGCGACGCAATTACTCGGACAGTCGATCTACTCCAATCTGATGCTGCTCGGGTATGCATGGCAAAAAGGCCGCGTGCCGCTGACGCGGGAATCGCTGATGCGTGCAATCGAGCTGAACGGCGTGCAGGTCGACAACAACAAGGCGGCCTTCGAATGGGGACGGCACTGCGCGCACGACCTCGCGAGCGTACCGGTGCGCGACGCCAATGCGCAGGTGATCCAGATCACGAAAAAGCCGTCGCTCGCTGAGTTCATCCGCAAGCGCGCCGCATTTCTAACGCAGTACCAGAACCCGTCATACGCTGCTCGCTATGAAGCGTTTGTCGACCAGGTGCGCGACGCGGAATCACGGTTCGGCAGCCACCGCCTCACCGAAACGGTGGCACGCTACCTGTTCAAGCTGATGGCGTACAAGGACGAGTATGAAGTTGCACGCCTGCACACCGACGCCGCGTTCACCGCAAGCGTAGGATCGATGTTCGAGGGCGACATCCGCCTCGTCCATCACCTGGCACCGCCGCTCTTCGCGAAGCGCAATGCGCACGGTGAACCCGTCAAGCGTCCGTTCGGGTCCTGGGTTCGCCCGGCCTTTCGTGGGCTTGCTGCATTGAAAGTGCTGCGCGGCACGCCGTTCGACCCGTTCGGACGTACAGAAGAACGCCGCACGGAGCGTCGACTCATCAGCGAGTACAGAGCGTGCATCGAGGAAATTCTGACGGGTCTCTCTGAAGACAATCTTGCCATTGCGCTCGAAATTGCCAGCATGCCGGAAGGAATCCGAGGATACGGTCACGTCAAGGCGCGCAATCTCGCGGCGGCGCGCGTGCGGTGGGAGCAACTCATGCAGCGATGGCGCAATCCGGTTTCGCAGGCTCAAAACCAGCAGCATGATGTCCTCGACCGGATGACCCGGTAACACAGCAACGTACCCCAGGTCGGGCAACAGCGCTTCGCAGACTCGAGCGGCCCGGCACGACGAAGGAAACGAGCGGTCTCGCACCACAACACGAGCCGTACACCCGGTACCGCATTACCGTTCCAATCCGCCAAAGAGCGGGCAAACACTGGCGCCGCCAGACAATTCAGGAGACATCGATGTCCAACCAACGCAGCGCCTCTCATGCGCCAGCACGTCCAGGCGCTTCGAACAGATCCGTATCCCGGCCACTCTCCAAACCGGGGACGATCGCCGCGATTACCATCGGCAGCGGTCTGGAACTGTACGACTCCGTCGTGTACAACTTTTTCGCCACGCTTATCGGACCGATGTATTTCCCTGTCAACGATCGGTACGGCCAGCTATTGCTGTCGTTCGCCGCATTCGGCCTCGGCTACGTGATGCGGCCGGTCGGCGGACTGGTGATCGGCGCTTACGCAGATCGGGTTGGACGCAAGCCCGCGGTGATACTGACGCTGTGGCTGATGGCCATCAGCGCAGCGCTGCTCGTGTTGACGCCGACATACGCGCAGATCGGCCTCTTCGCGCCAATCCTGATGACGGTTGCCCGCCTCCTTCAGGGCTTTGCGATTGGCGGCGAAATGGGGCCGGCAAGCGCCATGCTGCTCGAGTACGCAGATGAGAAGTCGCGTGGCTTCTATACGAGCTGGCAACCATTCAGCCAGGGGCTCGCGGCGGTCTTTGCCGCACTCGTTGCGCTGTCGTTGACCAATGTCCTTACCCCATCCGCGCTAGGTTCATGGGGCTGGCGGATGGCGTTCGTGATCGGCGCGCTCGTGATCCCCGTCAGCGTGATGATCCGCAGTCGTCTTGACGAAACGCTCGTACCGAAGAAGTGGGGAGAGCGTGATGGCGGCACCCATCGTCAACTGGTTAAAGCGCATTGGCGCGAGTTACTGGCAAGCGTGCTTCTGATGATTGGTCTCGCGTCCGCCGTGCACGTGGTCGTGTTCTATCTTCCCAATTACGCCGCGATCCAGTTGCACATTCCACTGTCCCAGTCGATCTGGGCCGGCTTCGTCGGCTCGCTCGTGCTGATGCTTCTCTCGCCGCTATCGGGTTGGCTCAGCGATCGCCGCGGCCGCCGCACCGTCGTCTGGTGGTCACGCGTGGCGCTGCTGGTCATGATCTATCCCGCTTTCGCTTTCCTGAACAACCATCCTTCATTGACCTCGCTGCTGGCAGTGTCAACCTGTCTGGCCGTGCCCATGGCAATGACCTCGCCTTCAACCCTCGTGCTGGTGAGCGAAGTGCTGCCTCAGCGGCTCCGCGCCACGGGGCTATCCTTCAGCTATTACGCGGCCGTCGTAGTGTTCGGTAGCTTTTCCCAGTTTTCTTCGACGCTGCTGATTCACTTGACTCACGACGCCAATGCACCCGCCTATTACATCATCGGATGTGGCCTGTTGTCGCTGGTCGGTCTGGCGATGGTGCGCGAGACGTTGGGCCGCAGACTGATATAGCTTCATCCGCGAAGCCGATCTCGACACGCTCCGTACCGGACATCATCCATTTAACCGTACCGGTACTGTACTGGAAAACGTCGCTAGAATGCGTGGAAGCACTATCGACCGGAGCCACTTATGTCGTACCTCAGTCTCAGCGCGCTACCTGCGGGTATTCTGTTCGCGCTCGTCACCTCCATCACGCCCGGTCCGAATAACACCATGCTGCTGGCCTCCGGGGTCAATTTCGGATTTCGCCGCACGCTGCCGCACTTGTCCGGCATTAGCGCGGGTGTGGTGCTATTGATGCTCTCAGTTGGGATCGGGCTGGGCGAGGCGTTCGTTCACTTTCCCGTGCTGTACACGGTGCTCGAGGTCGCAAGCGTCGCCTACCTGTTGTATCTCGCGTGGAAAATCGGCACGTCGGGTGAACTGAAGCTGAAGAAGGGCGAACGCCGGCCGATGAAGTTTTACGAGGCGATTGCGTTCCAGTGGGTCAATCCGAAAGCATGGATGATGGTGCTGACCGCCGCCACGACCATCCATCTCAGCGAGAGCTACAGCCTGAATGCCGTGGCGATGGCTGCCGTCTTTTATGTGATTGGATTTCCGTGCATCTGCCTGTGGGCCGGCTTCGGCACCGCCATGCGGCGAGTGCTGTCGGATCCGAAGTGGCTGCGCGTGTTTAACGTGGTCATGGCGCTGCTGCTGGTGCTCACGCTGTATCCGGTCGTGCTGAAGCTGGTTAGTTAGGGAGCCGAATCGTAGTCTAGATCACGCCCTGCCCGACTCGCTCGATAAACCGCCACAACGCATCGTCCGTCGAATAGGGCGCGTTGAAACGGAACCACGCGCTCGGCGCATCATGAGGACGGAAATACGAACCTGGCGCGAGCCAGATGCCGTGCGTGAGCGCCGCGGTCGCCACTTCACCGGCGCGCTCCGCTTCAATCGGCAAACGCGCCCATAGAAACAGGCCCGCACGCGGCCGATGAAACAATTCGAGGCCCAGCGAATCGAGCCGCTCCTCAACGGTTGCATGCGCCAGCTTGAGCCGTTCGTTCACCGCTTCGACATGACGCGCGTGGCGCCCCTCGAGCAGCACCTTGTCGACGATCCGCTCGATCGCCTCGGACGAGGTCAGCCCCACCGCCATCTTCGTGCGCGCCAGTTCGCGCAGCACCGCGCGTTCCGCGACCACGTAGCCACAGCGCAACCCAGGCGTTACCGTCTTCGAAAAGCCGCCGACATATAACACGCGCTGCAAGCCCTCCATCGCGGCGAAGAGCGGCGCGCCGGGTGGCGCGAGCTCGCGGCTCACGTCGTCTTCGATCACCCACATGCGCTGGCGCTCGGCGATCTGCAACAGACGGAACGCCGCCGACATGCCGAAGGTCGCGCCAGTCGGATTCTGCAGCGTGGTGTTGACGAAGATCGCCTTCGGCTTGTGCTGCGCGACCAGCGCTTCGAGGATGTCCGTATCGACGCCCGCAGGCGTGCGTGGCACACCGTGCACGACGAGACCCGCGAGTTTGAGAATCTGCAGCAGATTGCAATAACCCGGATCTTCGACGATTACTGTGTCGCCCGCGCGCAGCAACGTGCGCACGATCAGATCGAGCCCTTGTGTCGCGCCTTGTGTGAGCAGGATGTTGGACAGGTCGACGGGCAAGCCGCGCCGGTCGAGTTGTTCGGCGATCCGCTCGCGCAGCGGCGCAAAACCGTACGGATGCCCGTAATCACCGAAACGCGCCGCCGGCACCCGGCTCATCGCCCGCAATGCGTGCTGCAAGCCGGTTTCGTTGATCCACTCGTTGGGCAGCCAGCCGCCGCCCGCCTTGATCGGCACCGAATGGTCGGCGAATACGTCGGAGAGCAGCCACGTCGCGGTCAGGCTCGGCGGCTGCCAGTCGGTTGTCGCGACCCGCGTGGACTGCGAACGCGCCGCCACGCGATAACCGGAACCACGCCGGGCGACCACCAGCCCCATCGAAACAAGACGGTTGTACGCCTCGGTCACGGTAAACGTGCTCAGATCGTGGCTCTGGGCCAACTGCCGCACCGACGGCAATAACGCGCCGGCGCGCAGCGACTGCGCCTCGATGGCATGCGCGAAACCCTGCACCACCTGGTCGACCAGGGTTGGCGCGGCACGGCGATCTCGTTCAAGTTGTAGTTCGATCATGGTCAGGACGAAAAAGCTGGAGATTGCGGCGCAAATAAGGTGCCGAACCGATCGACACAGTTACCGCAATTTCACCAACACAGTTAGCACCACACTGCTTCAACTGTTTATGCCGCCATTAAACCGCGAACGTTACAGTTTTGGCTACGCCCCGAAGGAAGGAAGTCCTCTCGGGGGACCACTTCGAGGAGAACACCATGACTTCGCGCCCCGTCATCGACGACCTGTCGTCTTTCTGGATGCCCTTCACCGCCAACCGCCAGTTCAAGGCTGCGCCGCGTCTGCTCGAATCGGCCAAGGGCATGTATTACCGCACCACGGAAGGGCGCGAGGTGCTCGACGGCTGCGCGGGTCTCTGGTGTGTGAACGCCGGCCATGGCCGCGACGAGATCGTCGCCGCGATCACCCAGCAACTGTCGACGCTCGACTTCGCGCCGACCTTCCAGATGGGCCACCCGCTCGCATTTGAAGCCGCGACCAAGGTTGCCGAACTGATGCCGAACGGCCTGGACCGGATCTTCTTCACGAACTCCGGTTCGGAATCGGTCGACACGGCGCTCAAAATCGCGCTGGCCTACCACCGTTCGCGCGGCGAAGGTCAACGCACCCGACTAATCGGCCGCGAACGCGGCTATCACGGCGTGGGCTTCGGCGGCATTTCGGTGGGCGGGATCGCGCCGAATCGCAAGACCTTCTCGGGCGCGCTGCTGCCGGCGGTCGACCATCTGCCGCACACGCACAACCTCGAACACAACGCGTTTTCGAAGGGCCAGCCCGCATGGGGCGCGCATCTTGCGGACGAACTCGAACGCATTGTCACGCTGCACGATGCCTCGACGATTGCGGCTGTGATCGTTGAACCGGTTGCCGGCTCGACCGGCGTGCTGATTCCGCCGCAAGGCTATCTGCAGAAGCTGCGCGACATCTGCACGAAGCACGGCATCCTGCTGATTTTCGACGAAGTGATCACCGCGTTCGGCCGCGTGGGCAAAGCCACGGCGAGCGAATACTTCGGCGTGACGCCTGACCTGATCACGATGGCCAAGGCGATCAACAACGCGGCGATCCCGATGGGCGCGGTGGCGGCAAGCCGCACGATCCACGACACGATCGTCAACAACGGCGCGCAAGGCGCGATCGAGTTGTTCCACGGCTACACCTACTCGGCACACCCGGTCGCGGCCGCCGCAGCGGTAGCGACGCTCGATCTGTACCGTCGCGAAGGCTTATTCGAGCGCGCCGCAACCCTTGCACCTACGTTTGAAGCGGCGGCTCATTCGCTGCGCGGCGCGAAGCATGTGAAGGATGTCCGCAATCTCGGCATGATCGCGGGCGTCGAACTCGAGCCGCGCGAAGGCGCGCCGGGCGCACGCGCTTATGAAGCGTTCGTCAAATGTTTCGAGGCAGGCGTGCTGGTGCGCTTTACTGGCGACATCCTTGCGTTCTCGCCGCCGCTGATCATCAACGAAGAGCAGATTGCACACATCTTCAAGACGGTGGGCGACGTGCTGGCGACGGTGCAGTAAAAGCAGGAAAGACCGCGGCGCGCGGGGTTGGCACGTGACGCAGTCTTTGCAAGCGCGCGCGGTATATCGACAGTCAGTGATGCGCGCGTGACGCCCTCGTGTGCGCAGCCTTTTTGGCTGCCGCCGAGCGGCCTGCGGCACCCCTGGTCGCGGCGGCCTTCTTCGCCGCTGCCGAGCGGCTCGCTGCCGGACGTTTGGCCGCGGCCGATTTCGTTTGTTTCGACATCGCTGTGTGCGACGCACCGGCTCCGCTCTCGCGCTTGAGCGCATTGGTTGCCGCGCGTGAGCGTTTGGCTGTCGATTCGCCGTTCCCGCTCTTTTTCGCCGCGCTTTTGTGCTGACCCGCGGCGCTGTCCTTAGCGGCCTTCTTGCGGGTTGCCTCGCTGGCGCTACCTTTTTTCGGCGACTTTACGGCGACGCCCGCACGACGTGCTTCAGAGAGGCCGATGGCGATGGCCTGCTTGGCAGAGCGGACACCGTGCTTGCCGGCGCGAACCTTATCGACCTGCTCCTTGACGAATTCCCCGGCTTGCGTGCTCGCGGCCTTGCCGGCGCGTTTGTCGGCTTGGGCACGCTTGATGGTTTTCTGTTCGGGCATGATGGTCCTCCAGTTTGGCGGTTGGCTACCGTGGTCCAGCAACAGCTGTGCCGGGGACTGTTTCCAGGGCTGGTGAATTCCTCTGCGAGAACCACCTGGCGGGGGTTTTCGCGCTTTCCGCGCGGGACGATGAGGGCATTGGGACCGTGCTGCTCGCGCCGCGAGACTTCGGGAAATTACCTGACGGGACTCGCGCAGGCCATCTGGAGGGCGTATGGTAATAGCGAGGGTTGGCGCCGTGGTCCGACCCGCCGGGAGACGTCCATGAAGATACCGACTATTCGCGCAGGCGCGCATATTGAAGGCGTTCATTGGATCGCCGAGTACGCCGAGGATGTTCATGAGATTCGCGTGTTTCGCGAAGGCCAGGAAGTGGATGTCCATAATGCGCCTTCCAGTCTGTTCGGCGACGAGGAGAATGCCGGGTCGAAGAGTACCGCCGATCATCGGGCTGGGGAGGCCGCTGTGCTTGCCTATCTGAAGCGGTTTGTTATTGAGCATGATGCAGAGGAATAGGATTTTTTTTGCCTTTGGCGGCGGCACTATTTTGGTGTGCCTACGGCGTTGGGTGTTTCCTTTGTTATTGGTCTATTAGCGTTCCCCCTGTGCGGGGGGGCACTCACTTTCTTTGCCGCCGCAAAGAAAGTAAGCAAAGAAAGCGGGCTCAAACCGCTAATTCTTAAGCGGGTCTCCTAGCTTGGAGGGGCCAGTGGTCCGATTAACGGATCACATCGCAGCCAGTAACCGCCAGTGACACAGCCGTCATCCGCTCCCACTCCGCACTACGTGCGTCGCGGACGGGTCCACCAAGGAAACCGGGTGCTTCGGTTGCGCGCAGCGCGGGCCATCGGCTTAGCCTCGGCGAGGAGCCGAAACACACTGGAAGTTTTGGGAAGTGCTGGCGCCCGCAGCAACTCAGCAACTCAGCAACTCAGCAACTCAGCAACTCAGCAACTCAGCAACTCCAACTCAGCAACTCAGCAAGTGTATGCACATGAGGGTCACGCGCCGATCAAACCACCTGTGTAAAGCTTGGTGGGTGGTTTGAAGAAGTACCGCATCGGCGCGCGCAGCGCCGCCGGAAGAATGACGGCCTGGTCACTCACGAGAGAAGGCGCGCAGGCTCAATCTCTACGGAGCCACGACACCCTCCAAGCCAAGGGAGCCGCTTAAGAATTGGCGGTGTAAAGCCGCTTTCTTTTGCCTACTTTTCTTTGCGGCGGCAAAGAAAAGTAGGTGCCCCCCCGCACAGGGGGAACGCTAATAAACCAATAAGTATAGAAACACCAAACGCCGTAGGCATGACCACAAAAATGCCGCCGCCAAAGGCAAAAAAAACTATTCCCCTGCCCGCAGCTTCTTAACCTCAGCATCCGAAGGCTGCACACTCCCCCCATCGATATACCGATAAGAAGCCATCACGCCCTTCCCGTCCTTGACGGCCGTCACCCCAACAAACGCCCCCATGGTCGACTGATTGTCCTGAGCCCGATAAGTAATCGGCCCAAAAGGCGTCTCCACCCCAAGTCCCTTAAAAGCAGCAGCGAGCTTATCCGAATCGGTCGACCCGGCTTTCTTGATCCCATCGGCAATCGACATCAACGCCGAATAACCCACAACCGACCCAAGTCGCGGATAGTCGTGATACTTCGCCTGATAAGCATCGACAAACTTCTTGTTAGCCGGCGTATCGATCGAATACCACGGGTACCCCGTCACGATCCAACCCGTCGGCGCCTCCGCCCCCAACGGATCAAGATAGTCCGGCTCGCCGGTCAGCAACGACACGACACTGCGGTCCTTGAACAACCCGCGCGTATTGCCCTCACGCACGAACTTGCCGAGATCGGCCCCAAACAGCACGTTGAAAATCGCGTCCGGCTTCGCATCGGCAATCGCCTGCGTGACCGCACCCGCGTCGACATTGCCAAGCGGCGTCGCCTGTTCAACAACGAACTGCACATCCGGTTGCGCAGCCGTCAGCAACTTCTTGAAAGTCGCCACCGCCGACTGTCCATACTCATAGTTGGGATACACCAGCGCCCAACGCTTCTTCTTCAACTTCGCCGCCTCCGGCGCCAGCATCGCCACCTGCATATACGTCGAAGGACGCAAACGGTACGTGTATTTGTTGCCGTCAGCCCATACGATCTTGTCGGTCAGCGGTTCGGCCGCGAGGAAGAAAATCTTCTTCTGTTTCGCGAAATCGGTCAGTGCGAGGCCGGTGTTCGACAGGAAGCCACCGAACAGCAGTTGCACCTGTTCGCGCGCAATCAGCTCCTGCGCGACGCGAATCGTGTCGCCCGGATTGCCGTTGTCGTCACGCGACACCACTTCGAGTTGCTTGCCAAGCACGCCGCCCGCCGCATTCACCTGCTCCAGCGCGAGATTCCAGCCGTTCTTGTAAGGACCGAGAAAAGCCGGCTGCGCCTTATAACTGTTGATTTCACCGATCTTGATGGTCTGCTGTGCGCCAGCGCCTAAGGCTGCCAGCGATAAAACCGTCGAAACCGTCATGCGGGAGAGCCATCCTGCGCGCGTGGTCATGCTTTTCTCCGTTATCAAAAGGATTGCGGGAATGCCGGTGATCTTTATCGAGTGTTCATCAAGTGCGTGCGCTTCAATCGGCCCGCGGCGTCGCGCGAATTCTGGCGACGCTCGCCGCCACGTCCTGCCAGGCCGGCTTGCCGCCAGCAAACTGCAGACGCAGCCAGGACACGAGCTCGGTAACCTGGGCGTCGTTGAAACTGTCGCGGTAAGCCGGCATCGTACCGAGTTCGGGCCGCGCAGGCGAGCCGATGCCCTCCAGAATCACGCGAATCAGATTATCGGGCGTCGCGCTGTGCAGATTCGTGTTAAGCGCCAGCGAAGGATGCGCGCCGAACAACTGCGGCCCGCTGCCGGTGTGATGACAGGCGGCGCACGCGCCATCGAAGAGTCGCGCGCCAAGGCCGTTCGCGGCGCCAGAGCCGGTAATCGCGCTGGCCTGCTCGTATTGACGCGCAAGGCCCCGAGGGTCGGCGTTGGGCTCGAGCGGATTGAGCGAGGCCAGATACGTCGCCATCGCACGAATATCGCTGTCGGGCAGCGCCGCCAGATCGCTGACGACCGGCGCCATCGGTCCGGCCGCAACGCCATGCAACGGCGCGTGACCATAGCGCAGATAACTGAACAGTTCGTCTTCGCTCCACGGCACGGGCGCGTTCGAAAGCGTGGACAGCGCCGGCGCTTCCCAGCCCTCCGCCATGCCGCCGCCCATGAACGCCGCGCCGGTTTTCTCAGCGCCCAGCGCATTGCGCGGTGTGTGGCACGCGCTGCAGTGGCCGAGGCCGTTCACCAGATACGCACCGCGATTCCATTGCGCGCTTTGCGTGGCGCTCGCAGCGAAGGTGTTGCGGCCGAGAAAGAGCCCGTTCCATGCGGCCATCAACGGACGCACGCTGAACGGATACGCGAGCTTCGTCTCCGGCGCACGGGAGCGCACCGGCGTTTGCGTCATCAGGTACGCGTAGAGCGCTTTCAGGTCGTCATCGGACGTGTTCTGAAACGACGTGTAGGGAAACACGGGATATAGCCGATGCCCATCGCGGCTGATGCCTTGCCGCATCGCCCGTATGAATGCGTCCAGCGACCACGTGCCGATGCCCGTCAGTCCATCGGGTGTGAGGTTGGTGCTAAAGACGGTGCCGAACGGCGTATCGAGCGGTTTGCCGCCGGCGTTCGGCACGCCGTTGTGCGCGGTATGGCAAACGGCGCAATTACCGAGCGACGCGAGCAGTTTGCCGCGCGCGACCAGGTCCGGCGCAAACGCACTTGCGAGCGGCGGCGCGATCGGCGCAATGGCGTGCGGCGCGATAGCGAACCCGCCGAGCCAGCCCGCTGCGCCGGTTGCCAGCGCACCAAGAAATCCGAACCGCCAGCGCTTTCTTTTGCGCGCCGTCGCCTCTTCGGCTTGTGCGTCGGCCAACGCGGCGCGAATCGTCTCCGGCGTAAACGGCGGCCGGCGAAAACGCACACCCGTCGCGTCGTACAGCGCATTGGCAATTGCCGCCGCGCCAGGTAACGAGGCCGATTCGCCCGTGCCCATCGGCGGCTCGCCGTGGCGCGGCATCATCACCACTTCGATGACCGGTACCTCACGGAAGGTCAGGATCGGATACGCGCCCCACTCCTGACTCGTCACCGCGTTCTCGCCGAACGTCACGCGTTCTTTCAGCGCGCGGCTCGTGGCCTGAATCACGTTGCCGTGTATCTGATGACGCACGCCGTCCGGATTCACCATCGTGCCGGTGTCCTGGCCGACCACCACGCGCGTCACCGCGAGTTCGCCGCTCCTGCGATTGACTTCGACATCGGCCACCCACGCGGACCACGCCGCGCCGAACCCGGGGAATTTGCTGTGCACATAGCGGGCGTAGGCAAAGCCTCTACCGCGCGCTATGTCGCCGTCTTCCGCATCCTTCAATGCAACATTGCGCGGTTCCCAACCGGCTTTCTCGGCCACTGCTTTGACCAGATCGATCGCACGCGGATCGGTCAGATGCTGAAGACGAAATTCGATTGGATCGACGCCCGCCTCGGCCGCGAGTTCATCGATAAAGGATTCATGCGCGAAAGTATTCGGCAACGCCGACACGCCGCGCAACCATGACGCCCGCACGATCGGCGGCGTGTCGTCGCACACGATGCGCATCGTACGATAGTCGTAAGGCGGCACGGCTGTGCGGTCGCCCATCTCGAACACCTGCGGCTGGGCGGAAATCGCGCCGGTCAGCAGCAACGCCAGGGTGGGCGCATCGTTCGATGGATAACGTGTCGCGAAGTCGTACGCCGCGAGTTGACCGTCTGCGCCGAGTGCGCCGCGCACGTCCATCAGCTGCGCGGCGCCCTTCGGTTCCCACGCGTGTTCGTCCTCGCGCGACAGTTGCACGCGCACCGCACTACCGGTTGCACGCGACAGTAATGCGGCGTCGGCTGCCACATCGTCCGCGCAATTGCGGCCGTAGCAGCCGGCCGCTTCCATCCGCACGATCTCGATGTGCGCTTCGTCCAGCGTCATCAGCAAGGCGAGATCCGCGCGCAACGAGTGCGGATTCTGCGTGCCGGACCAGACCTTCAATACGCCGTCGCGATAGTCGGCCACCGCGCAGGACGGCCCGATCGACGCGTGCATCTGGAACGGCCATACGTAGGTCCGTTCGAGTGAACGTGCGTCGGCGGCCGCAAGCGCCACATCCACGTCGCCCTCAATCACGAGGTCGCGGCGCTTCGCAGGATTGGCACGCAATGCGGCTTCCACCTGTTCGCTGGTTTCGAGCGGCGGCAACCCCTCGACCGGTTTCCATTGCACATTCAGCCGCTTTGCCGCCTGCTGCGCGATTTCTTCGCGCTCGGCGACGATGCCGACAAAATCGCGGATCACCACCACGTCGACGATGCCCGGCAAATCGCGGATTGATTCCTGGTCGACGCGCAGCAGGCTGTTGCCCATGAAGTCGCCCTGCGCCACGCCCGCATACGGTGGCCGCACGACGCGTCCGTGCAACATGCCCGGCACCCGCACGTCGTGGACAAAGTTCAGCTCTCCGGTTGCTTTGGCGGGAATGTCCACGCGCGGCGTGCTCTTGCCGACAATCCGGTACGCCTCCGGCGATTTCAAAGGCGCATCGGTGGCAAGATTCAATTCGACGCGTCGTCCCGCGATCAATTCGCCATAGCCGATGCCCTTGATGTCACCACTCCGGCAATAAACCACGCCGTCGCGTACGTCGAGCGCATCTGCGTTGACGTTAAAACGCGCTGCCGCCTGCGCGAGCAGAAACTGCCGCGCCTGCGCCGCGGCATGCCGCAACGGTACCGCGGAAATCTGGATCGTCGCGCTGGCGATCGTCGGCCCCTGATTCGGCGCTTCGCTCGTGTGTCCGAGCACGACCGACACGCGGGTCAGCGGCACGTCGAGTTCTTCGGCGACGATCTGTGCGAGCGCGGTACCGATACCCGTGCCGAGATCGACGTGGCCGTTGAACGCGATCACGCTGCCGTCGTCGCGCACGACGAGGAACATGTCGGCTTCGGTCGGCACAAAAGACGAACGCGACCCCGGCTGACCGATGGCCGGCTTGACCGGCGCCTGTGGCTCACGCGTCACGATCAGAACGCTCTGCGCGTCGTAGAGTTCTCGCCGCGACAACGGCGCGGGCCGGCGATCGACGCTGAAATCCGGTCCGGTCATACGCGCGCTCCTTCCCGCATGGCGGCTTGCGTGGCGAGCAATTCGGCGGCACGGTGCACCGCGCGCATGATTTCGACGTGCGTGCCGCAGCGGCAGAGGTTACGCGACAGCTCACGGCGAATGGTTTCGTCGCTCGGATGCGGATCGCGATCGAGCAGCGCTTTGGCGGTCATGATCATGCCGTTCAGACAGTAGCCGCACTGCGCAGCCTGTTCCTCGATAAAGGCCTGCTGCACCGGATGCAGCGCGGCACGCGTGCCGAGTCCTTCGAGCGTGGTGATTTCGTGGCCCAATGCGACCTTGGCGGTCGTCACGCACGAGCGCGTCGGCATGCCGTCGAGCAACACCGTACAGGCGCCGCACTCGCCGAGGCCGCAACCGAATTTCGGCCCGTTCAGCGCCAGGTCGTTGCGCAACAGGTAGAGCAACGGCGTGTCGGCATCGGCGTTGAGCCGATGGGTCGCGCCGTTGACGTTCAGCGTCAGAATGGCCGGGCGGCTCATGACGATAGCGACGCCGTGCGCGCTGCGCTCACATGACCACCGGCACTTCGGTGGCGGGTGGCGTGTTGCGGCTGCGCCGGCAACGAATCAAGCCATCGATCATCACCATGCCGACGCCCGGAAGATCGCCGAGTTGCACGCTTTCCAGCAACGTATCCGCCGCCGTGTGCTGCGCGCGGTCCATGAATACGAGGTCGGCGGGACGGCCCACTTCGATCAGGCCCTGGCGCAGATTGCGTTGCCGCGCGGTATTGCCGGTCGCAAAGCAGAAGGCGATTTCAGCGGGAATATCGGCGAGGCTCGAGATCAGCGCGATCATGCGCAGAATGCCGAGTGGTTGCACGCCCGAACCGGCAGGGCTATCGGTGCCGAGAATGATCCGGTGCGGACATTTGAGTTCGATCGCATGGCGCGCGGTGAGCAACGCGATCCGCTCATTGCCGTTGTGAACGATTTCGAGCGCGCGGCTCGATTGCTCGCACAGATCGCAGACATGCCGGTACGACAGCGATGTATGGCCGCCGTTGATATGGCCGATCACATCGGCGTCGGCAGCGAGCACCACGTCGCGATCGATCAGCCCCGAGCCGGGAATCGATGGGCCGCCCGTGTGAATCGTGCTCTGAATACCGTACTTGCGCGCCCACGCCACCATCTGCGCCGCTTCCTCGCCGCCCTTGACGCTGCCGAGTCCCACTTCGCCGAGCAGCTTCACGCCCGCTTCCGAGAGCTCCTTGAAGTCCTCCTCGACCATGCCCTTCTCGATCACCGGCGCGCCGGCCAGCACTTTCACGCCGCCACCGACACCCGCGCCACGCATGCCTTCAAACGACCGTTGCGCCGTAATCGCGAGTGCTTTTACACCGACTACGTCTTTCGGACGGCCAGGCAAATGGACCTCGCCGGCCGAAATCATCGTCGTCACGCCGCCGTTCAGATTCGATTCGATCCAGCCCATCTGATTCTGGCGCGGCGTCCAGTCGCCGAAGACCGGATGCACGTGCGAATCGATCAAACCGGGCGCCACCGTGGTGCCTTTGCAATCGACCGTCGTACGCGCGCCTTCGAGATCGCAGTCTTTCTCCTTGCCAAGCGCCACGATCACGCCGTCGTCGATCACCAGCGTATCGGCATCGAGAATCGGCCGGTCGATATCGCCGGATAACAGCAGACCGATGTTCGTTACCGCGACTTTGCCCGACAAGCCTGTCAACGTCTCTGCTGCCATCTGCCTCTCCTTTCGCAACGACTGCCGGGCGCCGCATGCATGCCTGCCCTGCATCCAGGCGCACCGATGGAATCACACGCTCAGATAAGCGCGCCTCACGGTTTCGTTCTTTGCAAGTTCGCCGATCGTGCCGCTGAAGCGGATCTGCCCTTTTTCAAGGACGTACGCGCGGTCGCTGACCAGCTCGGCGAAATGCAGATTCTGTTCGGACAACAGAATCGACAGCCCTTCGCGCTTGAGTTCGAGAATCATGTTCGCCATCTGTTCGACGATCACGGGCGCGACGCCCTCGGAGGGTTCGTCGAGCAGCACCAGATACGGATTGCCCATCAGCGTGCGCGATACCGTCAGCATCTGCTGCTCGCCGCCGCTCATCTGCCCGCCGGGGCGTTTCGGCATTTCGCCGAGATTGGGAAACAGACGGAACAGTTTTTCCGGCGTCCATTGCGGCGCACCTTCGCGTGGCGGCTGACGGCCGGCGTCGAGATTTTCCATCACGCTCAGATCGGCGAACACGCGCCGGTCTTCTGGAACGAAGCCCATGCCCATGCGCGCGATGCGGTACGGCGGCAACGCCGCGATGTTTTGTCCGCGAAACCGCACCTCGCCGTGACGGCGCGGCAGCAGGCCCATGACGGCTTTCATCGTCGTGGATTTGCCCGCGCCGTTGCGGCCCATCAGCGCCACCACTTCGCCCCGGCCCACTTCGAGGCCGACGTCGAACAGAATGTGCGCGCGACCGTAAAACGCGTTGAGGCCGGAAACCTTCAGCATCGGCTCGCTCATTGCAGCGCCCCCTGGCCTGGCTGACCGCCTGCCGCTTCATCCAGCGGCGCGCGCGGCTGGAAAGTCTTGCCGGTACCGAAATAAACTTCCTGCACGCGCGCGTCGTTGCGGATCGTTTCGGCGTCGCCTTCGGCGATCAGTTTGCCGCGCGCGAGCACGATCATGCGATCGGCGTAGGCAAATACCACGTCCATGCTGTGTTCGGTGAACAGCACGCCGATCCTGTGTTCCGTGACGAGGCGTTTCGTCAAAGCCATCAATTCGTTGCGCTCCTTGGGCGCCATGCCGGCAGTGGGCTCGTCCATCAGCAATAGCCTGGGGCGGTTGGCCAGCGCGATCGCCAGTTCGACGCGCTTCACGTCGCCATACGCGAGCACGCCGCAGGCGCGGTTCGCGTCGGCGGCCATGCCGACCTGCTCCAGCAGCGCCAAGGCTTCGTCGGCATAGCGCGAGCTTGCGGGTTTCCACAGGCCGAAAGTCTTGCGCTCACGCGAGACCAGCGCCATCTGCACGTTTTCGAGCACGGTCATCGAATTGAAGGTCGCGGCAATCTGAAATGTGCGGCCCACGCCGAGACGCCAGATATCGCGTGGCCGCATGCCGACCAGTTCGCGCTCGTCGAGCCGGATCGAGCCGGCCGAAGGCGGCAACTGGCCGTTGACCATATTGAAGCAAGTGGACTTGCCCGCGCCGTTCGGTCCAAGCAGGGCCAGCAGTTGCCCGGCTTCGAGATTGAAGGAGACATCGTCGACGGCTTTCAGGCCGCCGAACGATTTGGAGAGGCCAGAGACGCGCAGGAGGCTCACAGTCCCTCCTTGATCGCAGCCGTGCTTTGCCTCGGCGGGGCGGCGTCCTTGTCAGCCGTATCCGCAACGTCATCGCCGAAGCGCTCGCGGATGAAGCCGACAATCCCTTGCGGAAACGCGATCACCAGCAGAAGGATCGTGAAACCAAGCAGCGCCTGCCAATAATCGGTCTGCCTCGCCACGGTGTCCTGCAACCAGGTGAACACGGCCGCGCCGACAAGCGGCCCCGTGAGAGTTTGCAAGCCGCCGAGCAACACCATCACGAGGCCATCCACGGAACGGCTCACGCTGATCACCTCCGGCGAAATCGTGCCCTTGGAGAACGCATACAGCGATCCGGCGAGCCCGCAAAACAGCGAGGCGATCACGAACGCCGCCCATTGCACGCGCTTGACGTCGATACCGATGGCCTCGGCGCGCAACACGGAATCGCGCGAAGCCCGCATTGCGTATCCCAGCGGCGAGAACAGCATCTTGCGCAGCAGCCACACGCCGATCACCGCGCACGCCAGCGTCAGATAATAAAAAGCCACCGGCGAAGACAGCCAGTTCGACGGCCATAAACCCAAAACGCCGTTACTGCCGCCCGTCACGTCGTCCCACTGAAATACGATCGACCAGACGATCTGCGCAAACGCAAGCGTCAGCATGGCGAGATAGACGCCGGAGAGCCGCACGCAGAACCAGCCGAATACCAGCGCGCCGGCGACTGCAAGCAATGGCCCGAGTAGCAACGCGGCTTCCATCGGCAGATTCAGGACCTTGAGGAACAGCGCGGCGCCGTAAGCGCCGAGACCGAAGTACGCGGCATGGCCGAACGAATGCATGCCGCCCGGTCCCATGATGAAGTGCAGGCTGGTTGCGAACAGCACGGCGATCAGGATTTCGACCAGCAGCACCGGCATGTAGGGAAACGCATTGGCCGCCAGCGGTGCGAGCACGAGGACCACCAGAGCAATCGCCGCCAGCCATTTGAGGCGCTTGCCCGCGGGCCGCAAAGGCGTTTCGGGCGCCGCCATGCCGCGCACCGCGGCACTTGCCCGGCCGAGCAAACCCCAGGGCCGCACCACCAGCACCACCGCCATCACCACAAATTCGGCAACCAGCGTGAAACGGCTCAAGGACAGACCGATACCGAAGATCGACACATGTCCGATGCCGATGCACAGCGCCTTGATCTCCGCGATCAGCAGCGCGGCGACGAACGCGCCCGGAATCGAGCCCATGCCGCCGACCACCACCACGACAAAAGCGTTGCCGATGGTCTCCAGGTCCAGCGACAGATTCGCCGACATCCGCGGGCCTTGCAGCGCGCCGCCAAGCCCGGCGAGAAACGCGCCGACGAAAAACACGCCGGTAAACAACCACGCCTGATTGATGCCGAGCGCACCGAGCATCTCGCGATCCTGCGTGGCCGCACGCACGAGCGTGCCCCAGCGCGTGCGCGTCAGCGCATACCAGAGCAGCAGCAACACTACCGGCCCGATCACGATCAAGGCGATATCGTAGGTCGGCAGCGGATGGCCGAGGAAATCGACCGCGCCCGCCAGATACGGCGCGCGCGGGCCGAACAGGTCTTCCGGGCCCCACAGCCACAACGCGGCGTCGCGAAAGATCAGCACGAGCGCAAAGGTGGCCAGCAAATGAAACAACTCGGGCGCCTGATAAATGCGCCGCAACACGATCACTTCGACGAGCGCGCCGAGCACCGCCACAACCAGCGCCGCCGCCAGCACCGACAGCCAGAACCCGCCCGCCGTATGGCCGAAGCGGCTCGCGATGCTATACGCAACATAGATGCCGAACATATAGAACGAGCCGTGCGCAAAATTGACGATGCGCGTGACGCCGAAGATCAACGACAGGCCGGCGGCGACGAGAAACAGCGTCGACGCGTCGGCGAGTCCGTTGACCATCTGAACCAGCAAATTCGAAAGCATTACGACCCTTGAAATAAGTCAACGCAAACCGTCTTCGCCCTTGATCTCGCTGACCTGCAAACCGCCGATGCGCGGCAGCGGCCGCCCCGAGGCCGTGACGGCCACCGCCACCACGATTTCGTTCGCGCGCGGCGCGTCGGAAATGCGCGCTTCGATTGCATCGAAATGACTGCGCACAAAGGCCGCGTCCTTGTGACCGAGCGGCACGTCGATCGCGGTGCCGAGCGTACCCATTTTCTTCGCCGACGGCACCAGCGCTGCGCCCTTTTCGACCGCTGCCCGCAGCGGCGCACCAAGCTTCGGATGCAGGATCGCCGCCGCGTGCTCCAGTTCGCCCGCTTCACCTACAATCGCCGCCTTGCCATAACTTTGCGCGTCCGCCGGCTTGATGCCGAGCGCTTCGACGCACTTGTTGCCAAGCAGCGCGCCCAGTTCCTCACCCGCTTCGATCAGCGCGTCGAGCTTCGCCTCATAGCGACCCGCGTACGGATTATCGATCACCGCCATCGCAACCGCGCGGCGTGCGGGCGGCTCGACGGCTTGCCCCATTTCAATGCGTGTTTCATCGACCTGCACGACCAGCTTGCGAAGCTTGATTGCCATTTCGCTCTCCGTGATGGGGTCCAACTATTCTGTGCTCAACAAACGGCGCAACGGGGACCGAAGCCTAGCGCAAACCGTCCTTGCCGACGATTGCTTCTTTGACAAGGCCGCCGACGCGCGCATGCACGCGCTGTCCGGTGCTCATCACGAGGATATACACCAGTTCGTCCGCGGCGGGGGCGCCGGGCACGCGCACTTCGATCGCGTCGAAGTGGCTGCGCACGTAACTGGCATTGACGTGCGTGAGCGGCACGTCGAGCGCGGTGGACGGCGCGCCGACTTTCTTGGTCGATGCCACGATGGCGTTAGTCGGCACGCCGTTTTTCTCGAGCAGCTCACGCATCGCGTAGCCGCCGGGAACATGCCATAGCGCGCCATGTTCGAGTTCGCCGCGCGCGCCGACGATCGCGCCTTTCCCATAGCTTTCAATCGATGCATGCGGCACTCCCATGGCGGCGAGCAGCCTTTGCGCCATGTCGAAGCCGATGGGCTTGAGCGCTTCCATTGCATGCTCGATTTTCGCTTCGTAGCGGCCCGCGAACGGATTCGTCATCACCGCGGCAATCGCGCCGCGCCGCAACGGCTGAGCAGGCGCAGGGCCGAACTCGTGAAAGATGTCTTCGACGTGCGTCAGTACGCGGCGTATTTCGAACACGGAGCCTCCGTTTCTGGGTGAGCATGCGGCGCGGGCAACGCGCAACTGTCGTGAATGCCGACGGCACGCGCACGCCCTTGCAGGAACAGCGCGGCGCCTTCGATCAAGCCATTTTGCCGCAAACGCTGTGCGGTTTCGACGCCACGCGCCAGCGCGAAATCGATCAGCGGCTGCGGTAAGGACGGGACGTCCACGGTCACCAGCATGTCGCCGAGATCGCTATCGTCTTTCAACGACGAAGCCGGACGGCGCACGATGCCCGCATGGTCCAGGTTCACAGCGTTGGCGATGATCGTCGCGGCGGCGTCGGCAGTGGCGGCGTGACGGGCAAGCACAGTCACGCTATCGGCGATACCGAGACTGAAGCTGCGGCCGCGCCAGCCGCTTGTCGCGATGCCGCGAACCGGCGTGGCCGCAGCGAGCGTCAGATTCGCGTCGAGCGCTTGCTCGCTTATCCGTTTTGCGCCTGAGTAGTTCGCCAGATCGGCGAACACGCCGATGCGGTATTGCCGCCCTTCGGTCAAATAAAGTGCGATGTCGCCGCCGTTGTTGATGAAGGCGCGTGAGATGCCGTCACGTGCGAACGCCGCGATCAATTCATCGGCGACACTGCCCGCCACGGCCGCCATCGGTGTGATGTAGCGCGCACGGTGCGGGTGACAGGCACTCCACATGCGGCGCGCTACGCCGCCTGTCAATGCGCAGTCGTCGAGCGTGGCCGCGTGCGGCACGGGCTGGCGCAGCAGCTTCAATTCGCTAACCAGTTCCGGCAAAACGCCGACGAATCGCGCCCAGCAGGCTGCATACGCGGCCTGCAACGCCGCAGGGTCGCCGTCTGCACCGAGGATCAGATCGATCGGTCCATGCTGCCAATGCCAGCGGGTCGCATCGAGCCGGGTTCGAGTGGCGTTCATGGTGTGGGTCACGTTGGTCGCGTTTATCACGTTGATGGCCGTCATCCCGGCATAGGCAGCATGAGAGGCGGCCATGGATTGTCGGGATTACGCGCCAAGGTGCGGCGAGCAAGCGGCGCGCCTTCGGTATGTTCCGGGCCGTTCGCCAGGACGCTTTCCAGTGAACGCACCGCGTCCAGATGACCGCCTAGATCGCGATACGCGTCATATGTCATGGTGAATTCGATCGGTGCGACGATCGCGGGCGTCGGCACCGTGCCAAACGATCGATCGGGCATCCGCGACACATCTACCATGACCGTGATGCCGCCGCCCGGCCACACATAGGCCGGCGCTCCGCCGCAAGTCACGTTCACCAGTTTCTGCTTGATCGCGCGTGTCAGCAGGACGGGGTTCTCCGTTGCGCCCGCTCGCAGACTGCCGCCCGCGCCACCCAGAAACAGCACGGTCGCAAGCGACGGCTCGCAGTTCTCACCGATCCGCTCGACGGTGCTGCGTACCGCGTCCGGCATCGGCGCGATACGCGGCACGAGTCCTTGATCGAGTTCATACCATTGCGCGTGCTCGCCGGTCGTCGACACCATCAGCACACGCATGCCGGGTCTGGCCACATCCGGATCGAAACCTTCGACGATCGCCAACGGGTCCTGGATATCGGTGCCGCCCCAGCCGGTGCCCGGATTCGCCACCTGAAAATAACGGCCGGGCGTCGACTTGCGTCCGCGAATCTTCAGACCGGAACGCGTCATGCCGAGGCAACGGCCGGCCTGATGTTCGGTCAGCACGCCTGTGATGTGATCGTCGACCACCACCACTTCGTCGACGTGGCCGAACCACTGCTTGGCGAAGATGCCGATCGTGGCGGACCCGCAGCCCACGCGCATGCGCTGTTCTTCGACACCGTCGACAATCGGCGCCGCGCCCGCGCGAATCACGAGATTCGCGCCGCCGTCGATGCTCAGTTCCACTGCTTCCTTGTTGCCGAGCGCGAGCATCATGTCGCAGGTCACGCGGCCTTCTTTCTTGCTGCCGCCGGTCAGATGATGCACGCCGCCAAGACTCAGCATTTGTGAGCCATATTCGGCCGTAGTCACATGGCCGACGATCTCGCCATGACACCGCACGTTCGATTGCTCAGGCCCGAGGAAGCGATCGGTATCGATCTTCACCTTGAAGCTGCAATAGCTGAAAATGCCCTCGGTCACGACGGTGATCATGTCGACGTCGTCGAGCTTTGAAGACACGATGAACGGCGCGGGCTTGTAGTCGGGATAAGTGGACGATGCGCCGACGCCGGTGACAAAGAGCGCCTGTTGCGCAGCCGGATCGTGCGCTTCTGAAGATGCACCGAATTCGACCGTGGCGCTCGCAGGGTTCGCCTCTGCTTCGGGCAATGAAGGCGCACGGGAAAGAAACACCACGGGATCGACACGGATCAGCCGTCCCTCCGCATTGGCATAGCGATCACACGCGCCGGTGCGCCCTTCCGATATCTGACACAACACCGGACAGGCATTGCATTCGATCTTGTTCGACGCCATCCGCTCACTGCGCGGCGCCGCCTTCTCGAGCACGGTCGGACCCGGCGTCGAGGCGATTTCGCCGTCGACGCGTTCCGCACCGAAATCGACCTTCGTATGTTCTGTCATGGTGGGGTTCCCATACGACGACATTACAACCGGTCCTGCCCAGCCAACGAAACGCCCTTATTTAAAGGGGCTTTCGCATGAATTGTGTTTTTTCGTGTTGCGGTCACTTACCGTTCGTGTAGTATCCGCTACACCAAACCTGTGTGAAATCTACTCGATCAAAATAGACTGCGCAACGTGTTTCCCGGCATCAGCCCGAATGCTGCGGCGCGGCATCGTGGCGTGAAGCACGATCCAATTTACGCCGAAGCATATCTTCGTGCAGCGCTCTACGCAGCGCGTGGCGCGGGCGGTATCATGAAAGCGCGCCCGTGTTTCACCGGCTGCGGCGCATGTGGTTCAATCTGACGTTAACCAAGAAATCCGAGACCGCCATGAGTCCCACTGCCGCCCGCAAACCGGGCGCTATCGGCATCCGCGCGAAGCAGGCGCAGGACACGCGCGCCAAGATTCTGAAAGCGGCGATCAAGGTCTTTGCGAAGCAGGGCTATGCGAGCGGCCGCGTCGAAAGCATTTCAAAAGCAGCGCGTTCGCATGACCGCATGATCTACTACTACTTCGGCAGCAAGGAACAGTTGTTTGTCGAAGTACTGGAGACGATCTACTCGCAATTCAACGAGGCCGAAAGCCGGCTCGATCTCGATCTGGACGATCCCTTGCATGGCCTCGAGCAGATGGTCGAGTTTGTCTGGCAGTACTATCTCGATCATCCCGAGTTCGTGACGCTGCTGTCGAGCGAGAATCTGCATCAAGGCAAGCACGCGAAAAAATCGTTAAAGCTGAAGGAAATCTCCGGCTACGCGATTTCCGTCGTGCAGAAGGTACTGGATGCGGGCAAGGCGCAAAACGTCTTTCGTGCCGACGTCAAAGCGCGTGACGTGTACCTGATAATCGCGTCGCTCGGTTATTTCTATAACGCCAATCAGTACACGCTGGGTGCGTTTCTCGGCGAGCCGCTCATGGACAAGGCCGCGCTTGCGCATTGGCGCGAAGTCATCAAGGACACGGTGCTGCGCGCGGTGCGCTTGCAGATGCCGGCTGAGGCGGCGAGCGAGAGCGGAACCGCGTAAGGCGCGCGCTGTGTTCGCAGCGCGCGCTGTTTCGTTTACGGCTTCGCCGCGGCGTCGTCTTCGCGGAACAGTTTGTCTGCGAGGTGGAATGCCGAATTGGCCGCCGGCACGCCGCAATAGATCGCGGTTTGCATCAGTACTTCCTTGATCTCTTCACGTGTCACGCCGTTGTTCTTCGCGGCGCGCAGATGCAGTGCCAGTTCTTCGTTGCGATTGACCGCGACCAGCATTGCGATGGTCAGCAGGCTGCGGGTGTGACGCGGCAGCCCTTCGCGGGTCCAGATTTCGCCCCAGGCATAGCGGGTGATGAAATTCTGGAATTCGTCGGTCATCTCCGTGCGATTCGCGAGCGAGCGGTCGACGTGTGCGTTGCCCAGCACCGCGCGGCGCACTCCGAGTCCGGCTTCGTAGCGGTCTTCGTCGTTCATCGCTGCTCCGTCAGGAAGTCGAGCACGGTCTTCGTGAAAGCATCCCGTTGCTCGATGTTGGAAATATGCGAAGCGTCCAGTTCGACGTAACGCGCGCCCGGAATCGCCGCCGCGAGAGCACGGCCCTGCTCCGGAGTCGCGGCCAGATCGTGCGTGCCGCTGATCACCAGCGCCGGCACCTTGATGCCCGGCGCTTCGGGGCGCAGATCGGCGGCGTCGATTGCCTCGCAATTGGACGCGTAGCCTTCCTTGTCGGTATGCACGAACACGTCGCGAATCATCGCCAGCACCACTGGTTCGCGTTCGATGTAGTCGGCCGTGAACCAGCGCGGCAAGACCGCCTCGGCGAGCGCGAGCATGCCTTCCGTACGGGCTTTCGCCGCACGCGGCACCCACACTTCGGGCGAGCCGATGCGCGCTGCCGTATTGCACAGCACCACCCGCTCCAGACGATTCGCGTGACGCGCGGCCAACGCGACGCCCGTCAGACCGCCCATCGAGATGCCGCAGAAATTCGCGCGGGCGATCTTGAGCGTATCCATCAGGCCGAGCACGTCGCCGGTCAGTTGCTCGATCGTGTACGGGCCCTTCGGCGCCTCGGAATGGCCATGACCACGCGTGTCGTAGCGCAGCACGCGGAAGTGCTTTGACAATGCCGCGACTTGCGGCGTCCACATCGACAGATCAGTGCCGAGCGAATTCGACAACACGATCCACGGTGCGTTGCCGTGACGGTCGCCGTCGACTCGATAGTGAAGCTCGGTGCCGTTGACTGCGGCGTAAGGCATGCCGGTTACTCCTTGGAATGGGCGCGCTGGGCGCGCGTGGTGTGAAGGGCCAGCGCGGCGTCCACGTAGGCGTGCGCCTGGCCGACGTATTGTGCGGGATCGAGCAATTGCTGCAAGCGCTCGGGCGGAAGATGGGCGGTGACGGCGGAGTCCGCCGACAGGACCTCGAAGAGCGTCGTGCCGTTGGCGATCGCGGCTTTCGACGCGCGCTCCACCAGATGATGCGCATCGAGCCGGCCAATGCTGTCGCCGAGCGCGAGCATGACCGCTTCGCCGAGAATCAGGCCGTGCGTGACGTCGAGATTCGCGGCAAGGCGCGGCACGTTCACGTTGAGACCCGCCGCGATCTGCCCGATGTTGGCGAGTGCGCCGCCCGCGAGACGCGCGAGATCGGGCAATGCGTCCCACTCGGCTTGCCAGCCGCCGAGGGCGCGCTCGTGCTCCTGCACCATGCCGGCCAGTACCGTGGCGACGAGTCCCGGGGCGCGCGTCGCGGCGGTCAGCACCGCGGCGCAGCCCACCGGATTGCGCTTGTGCGGCATGGTCGACGAACCGCCCTTGCCGGCCGCGACGGGCTCAGCCAGTTCGTCGATTTCGGTTTGCATCTGCAGGGAGATATCGCGCGCGATCTTGCCGAGCGTGCCGATCAGCATGCCGAACAGCGACGCTGTTTCAGCAATGCGATCGCGCTGCGTATGCCACGGCAAGGTGGGCACGGTGAGGCCGAGTTCCTGTGCGAGCGCCTGCGTGACGTGCGGCGCGGCGTCGCGCAGACTGGCCAGCGTGCCGGCCGCGCCGCCGAATTGCAGCACCTGCACACGCGGGCGCAACGCGTCGAGCCGGTCGCGATGCCGCAGCAAAGCGTCGAGCCATTGGGCGAATTTGAGGCCGAGCGTGATCGGCAGCGCCTGCTGCAACCAGGTGCGGCCGATCATCGGCGTCGCGCGATGTTTGGCCGCGAGGCTGGCCAACGCATCGCAGGTGGATTGCAAGCCGTGGTCGAGCAGGTCGAAGGTGTCGCGCAATTGCAGCACCGTCGCCGTATCGATGATGTCCTGGCTCGTCGCGCCCCAGTGGACGTACTTCGACGCTTCGGCGTCGGCCGCTTTGACACGCGCGGTGAGCTGCTTGACGAGCGGAATCGCGAGGTTGCCGCCGAGCGCCGCGTCGCGCGCAAGTGCGTCGGCGTCGAGTTGATCGGCCTGGCAGGCCGCTTCGATCGCGGCCACCGCGGCAGGCGGAATCACGTTGTGCGTGGCGCAGGCGCGCGCCAGCGCAGCTTCGACATCGAGCATCCGCTGCAGCGTGGCACGCGGCGCCCAGATATCGTTCATGGGCTGCGTGCCGCAAAGAAGGCCTGTCAGACGGGCGCTGGAGTCGAGCATGATGGCGTCGATGATCGAGGAAAGGAATTGAAGGTTTGCCGCGCCGCCCGGCACGCATTGCGACGCGCGCCATATGGACTGCAATTCACAGCTAGTAGACAGCTTACCCCACGCGGCGTTGCGTTTCGCCGCCGTTTATTGTGCGCCGAACGCGGTTCGGAAGGCGCGCGTGCCAGGCGTTGCGGGCGCATGAGGCGTTCCTCATGCGCCGCTCACGTGGTGGCGTGAGTTTTCGATAAGGTTCGGCGCGCGTTCGTTATGCCGCGCGCGCGGGCTGGGTGCCGTCGATCAGCGGCACGCCGGTCAGTTTGTGCAGTGCGTCGAAGTCGATGTCCGAGAAGATCTCGCGCACCACGAGCCCTTTATCCGTGACGTCGATCATGGCCAGGTCTGTATAGATCCGGTCGACGCAGCCCACGCCCGTGACCGGGTACGTGCATTCGGCGGCGATTTTGCTTTCGCCCTGCTTGGTCAGGTGTTCCATCATCACGTAGACCTGCTTCGCGCCGATCGCCAGATCCATCGCGCCGCCGACCGCCGGAATCGCGTCGGGCGCGCCGGTGTGCCAGTTCGCGAGGTCGCCTGCGGCCGACACCTGGAACGCGCCGAGCACGCAGAAGTCCAGATGGCCGCCGCGCATCATCGCGAACGAATCCGCATGATGGAAATAGGCGCCGCCCGTGAGCAACGTGACGTGCTGCTTGCCGGCGTTGATCAGTTCGTCGTCTTCCTCGCCTTTCGCGGGCGCAGGGCCCATGCCGAGCAAACCGTTTTCGCTATGCAGGAAGATTTCCTTGTCGGCGGCGAGGTGGTTCGCCACCAGCGTCGGCACGCCGATGCCGAGGTTCACGTAGGCGCCTTCGGGAATATCTTGCGCAACGCGCTTGGCCATTTCATCGCGGGTCAGTTTTTTCATGTCGGTCTCCTCAGGCGGCAGTCGCGGATGCAAGCTCGGCTTGATGCGTAGCTTGCGGCACTTCGATCACGCGTTGCACGAAGATGCCGGGTGTAACGATATTTTCCGGGTCGAGCTCGCCGAGCGGCACCACTTTCGACACTTGCACGATCGCCGTTTTTGCCGCGCTCGCCATGATCGGGCCGAAGTTGCGCGCGGTCTTGCGATAGACCAGGTTGCCCCAGCGGTCGCCCTTGAGCGCCTTGATGAGCGCGAAGTCAGCATGAAGCGGCGACTCCAGCACGTAGTGCCTGCCGTCGATCAGACGGGTTTCCTTGCCTTCGGCGAGTTTGGTGCCGTAAGCGGTCGGCGTGAAGAAGCCGCCAATGCCAGCGCCCGCCGCGCGGATACGTTCCGCCAGATTGCCCTGCGGCACCAGTTCGAGTTCGATTTCGCCGGCGCGGTAGAGCGCGTCGAACACGTACGAATCGGTCTGGCGCGGGAATGAGCAGATGATCTTGCGCACGCGTTTGGCTTTGAGCAGCGCCGCGAGGCCGATGTCGCCGTTGCCGGCATTGTTATTGACGATGGTGAGCTCGCGCGCGCCCTGTTCGATGAGCGCGTCGATCAGCTCCGACGGCATGCCGGCCGTACCGAAGCCGCCGATCATGACGGTCGCGCCGTCGTGGACATCGGCGACTGCCGACTGAAGTGACTCGAAAATCTTGTTGATCATGTCGAATTTCCATTTGGGGCGCTGCGTGCCGCTGTGCTGGTTGCCTTTGCCGTGGCAGGCGAGGCTTGTGCGGAACGGTCTCCAGGCCTGTGCCGGCTTGCCGCCGGCTGGAGGCGCAAGATGACGCGCCTTCGGTTTGCTCACCTTCGAATTGTTCGTTATATGAACATGCATTCGTTTAGCGAACGTTATTGCGAATTATGGTTGGGCTTCGGGCGCGTTGTCAAGGCAAGGGGTTTCCCCTAAGCATAGGTCTTTGTTTCCACTCCCACTATCCAGAATCCCATTTCAGGGCCTACCCTCTATCCAGAATCTACATACACGCAAACGGCAGGGCCGCAGACAAAAAATGTCAGAGACATCTTTGGATCTAAACCTGATCCCATACCTTGTAGCCATGGAGGACACCCGCAATGTCAGCCGCGCTGCCGAGCAGCTAGGCGTCAGCCAGCCCCGCGTCAGCACGGCGCTCGGCCGTCTGCGGGAATACTTCGACGATCCGCTCTTCGTGCGAACTTCGAAGGGCATGGAGCCGACCCCTCGTGCGCTCGCCATCCTCCCCGCCGCGCGCGACGCGCTTCTGCGTATCGAAAAGGGCATGCTCGACGCCCAGGACTTCGACCCGGCCACCAGCACGCACACCTTCTCCATTGCCCTCTCCGACGTCGGCGAAATCGTCTTTTTGCCGCGGCTCCTGCAACTCTTCGCCGAACGTGCGCCCTACGCCAATTTGCGCTCGGTATCGCTATCGCCGTCGCACGTGGAACGCGGGCTCGAATCGGGCGACGTCGATCTTGCGATCGGTTACTTTCCCGATCTGTCCGGCAACAACTTCTTCCAGCAACGGCTCTTCAGCCATCGATTCATCTGCCTGATGCGCACCGGCCATCCACTTGCGAAAGCGCCGCTCACACTGGCTCAATACGTAGCCTCGGGCCACGCCGTCGTGCGCGCCGAAGGACGCAGCCAGGAGGTGCTCGAACAGTACCTCGCAAAGAAACACATCAAGCGCCGTGCGGTGCTCGAAACGCCGCACTTCATGAGCCTGCCGTTCATTCTCGCGCGCACTGACCTGCTCGCGACAGTGCCGCATGCGATCGGCTTCGCGTACGTGTCGGAGCATGCGTCGATCACGCTCGTCGAGCCGCCGCTGCCGTTGCCGCGCTTCGATCTGCGGCAACACTGGCATCGCAAGTTTCATAACGATCCGCGGGCAAGCTGGTTACGCGGCATCGTTGCGGAACTCTTCAACGACGCGATGGACGAGTGGCCAAAGTAAGCAACCATTCAGACGACGACAGGGGCCCTCGGCACCACTCGACGCAAAACATGGAACAATGGCCACACCTATTGAACCCGCGCGCTCCGTTTATCGTCGACGCGCGATCCCGAAGGAGCGACGGATGACCAGCAGTAAGGCAGAGAAAACCCAACCCGCGGCCGCGCCGGAGCGCCCCAGCCGCGAGGAAGCTGAAGCAGCCGTACGCGTGCTGTTGCGTTGGGCCGGCGACGATCCGCAGCGCGAAGGCCTGCTCGACACGCCGGCGCGCGTGGTGCGTTCCTATGAGGAGTTCTACGCCGGCTATCATGTCGACCCGCGCGAGATACTCGCCCGCACCTTCTCCGAAGTGGACGGCTACGACGAAATGATCGTGCTGAAAGATATCCGCTTTGAAAGCTACTGCGAACATCACATGGTGCCGATCATCGGCCGGGCGCATGTCGCGTATCTGCCGCAGCATCGCGTCGTTGGCATCTCCAAGCTCGCGCGCCTCGTGGACGCGTTCGCCAAGCGTCTGCAGATTCAGGAAAAGATGACTGTGCAGATCGCCGATACGCTAAACGAGGTGCTGCAGCCAGCGGGCGTCGGCGTGATTCTCGAAGCTGCGCATCAATGCATGTCGACGCGAGGCGTGCACAAGGCCGGCGTCACGATGGTGACCTCGCGCATGCTGGGCACCTTCCGCACCGACCCGTCGACGCGTCGGGAGTTTCTGTCGATCGTCGGCAACCCGGGCGTGGTCGCGGTCCCCAATACGTAAGGGTCGGCGGCATCGCGCCGCCACTCGGCCCGCGACTTCGTGCAATCGCTCCACGCATTGCATGAAGACGCGCTTCATGCCGCGCTGCGCACCGTACGCAACTGGCCGAACGCGGCGAGCAACACAGCGCCCAGCACGCATGCGACGCCCAGGAGTTGCGCCGCGCTGACAGGCTCGTGCAACACGAGCGCGGCCAACGCCACTGCACTGACGGGCACGAGTGCAGTCATGAGCCCTGCTTCCGCGCCGCTGATGCGCGCGGCGCCCGCATACCAGAGCACGAAGCCGGCCACGGTCGGCACGAGAGCGTAATACACCACGCCGCTTGTCGCGCTCGCATCGAACGGCATGCTCCATGGCTTCTCGAAGCATGCGGGCACGATCGCCACCACGAAGCCGATGCCGCACATCAGTGCCGAGAGCGTCAGCGGCGCGACGGGCGTGCGCAATTTGCGGTTGAGCAGAATGAACAGCGCCTCGCAGACAATCGCGGCAAACACGAGGGCGTTCCCGGCCAGCGAATTGACAGCGTGCGACACGGCGAAATCATCGAAACGCACGGTGCAGACCAACACGCCGAGGGTCGCGAGTGCAATCGCGCCGACCAACGAGGGCGCTGGACGTTCGCCGAGCACGAGCATGGCCACGACGGCGGACACTGCGGGCAAGGTCCCGGCGATCACACCCGCATCGGCGGCCGAGGCGAGCTTCATACCGCTGATCAGCAGTACCGTATAGCCGACACTACCCGCGCCTGCCTGGGCGACCACGAGCAAAGTATCGTGCAAATCGAGACGCGGCCAGCGAACGCCGCGCCATCGGATGAGTAGCACGAATAGGGGAAACGCGATTGCAAAACGCAACGCCGTCGCGCTGAACGGCGGTAGGCCTGTCGCAATTGATTTGCTCACGACGACTGTGCTGCCCACGCCGATCATCGCCAGCGCACAAAAGAGGTAACCCGCGAGCCGAGCATTCATGCTGCCTTCCCATCGAGTGGAACGAGCAGGCAGATTAGAGCGGGGCGAGGCGGAAGGTCTTGAACGAAATTGCGGTGGATGAATGTGACTGACAGGAAGGCGTGGCCGTGATGTGCAAATTACCGAATGGCCAAAGCATAATCCCCAGGCGTGACGCCCAAAAAACTGACAAACGCGCGAGTCATATGACTCTGATCCGCAAAGCCAGCCGCGGCAGCGGCATCCGCCAGTGGCAAACCGCCAGCAATAAACCGCCGGGCGACCGCAACCCGCCGCTGCATCCGATAGGCATGAGGCGGCAGCCCGACTTCACTGGCGAAACCGCGCAGCAATTGAAAGCGGCTCATACCAGCATCGGCAGCGAGCTCAGCCAGCGTCACTGAAGAAACAGGATCGTCGTCAATCCGCGCTTTGGCGCGCCCAATCGGCCCTGGTGCGCCGATCCCTTGCGACCTGGCCTGCACACACGCATGACGCCGGGCCAGATACCCCAGCAGCGCAAGCAGCGCCTCCTCCAGCATCAGCTCATCCGGCGCGAAATGGGTATCAACAGAAACCGCAACTGAAACAGCGAAGAGTCGCTCGAACAGCTTTTTCAGCAATGGATCGCGTACCACCGGCTGCGTCAACTCCACCTCACGCGCGCCAGCGCCGTTCAACTCGCCGGCCACACTCCCGAATAACAGCGGCTCGAAATAAAGCATGCGCCACGCCCGTCCGCGCTCATCGAGCGGACTACCATCGTGAACTTCACCGGGATTCACCGTGATCGCATCGTTGGCGCGCGCCTCGACCACACCACGCCCGCTCGCCGACCGGTGGCCGCCGCAGGCGATCACCCCGACCCCGAAGCAATCATGCGAATGACGTGGAAACGCACGCGCGGTCTGCGCCACTGTCGCTTCGACACCCGCAATCGCGCAACGAGGCATCTGAATGCGGCCACGCGACATGGGTGGCGACATGGGTGACATCAGCCACGCCCCTCCTCACTCCGCTCGCTTTCGCGAATCTTGCCTTGCGAGACGCTGCTGCCCGGCGGCACGCTATGCGTCAGCCACACATTGCCGCCGATCACCGAGCCGCGCCCGATCGTCACGCGGCCGAGAATCGTCGCCCCGGCATAGATCACGACATCGTCTTCGACAACCGGATGACGCGCGTTGCCCTTGATCAGCGCGCCGTCGAGATCGGCGGCAAAGCTCTTCGCGCCGAGCGTCACCGCCTGATACACGCGCACGCGTTCGCCGATGATCGCCGTCTCGCCGATCACCACGCCCGTGCCGTGGTCGATAAAGAAACTCGGCCCGATGGTCGCGCCCGGATGGATGTCGATGCCGGTTGCCGAGTGCGCGATCTCGTTGATGAAGCGCGCGAGCAACGGCACCCCAAGCCGATGCAGCGCATGCGCGAGACGGTGGTGCGTCATGGCCCACACACCCGGATAGCACAGCAGGATTTCCGTGATGTGCTGCGCGGCCGGATCGCCGGTGAAGGCCGCCTGAATATCGCTGACCAGCAGCGCCCGAATGCCAGGCAACTGGGTACCGAATTCCCGTGCGACGTTGAACGCGCGCTCCTTCAGATCCGCATCGGGCGTTGCGCCGAACTCGGGCAGAAAGCGCAACGCGCGGCGAATCTGTTCAGCGAGCAAACGCAAGGTGCTCTCGAGCGTGTGGCCGACGTAGTAGTCGACCGTTTCATCTGTCAGATCCGGCGCGCCGTAGTGCGTGGGAAACAGCGCTGCGCGCAGACCGGCGACGATGCAGACCACCGCTTCGCGCGACGGCAACTCGCGAATACCGAGCGGATGCCGCGTGCGGTGCAATTGTTCACGCGACGCGCGCAAGTCCGCGACGATCTGTTCGAGACCCCAGTTATGGGAGGGCACGTTAGGCATAAAAGACAGCGCCGTGCGGTGAACACGGTTCCGAGTAATGGTCCTGAGAGATTACCGCGTTTTCCCGCGACTCGCGCGTCGCCGCGCAGCGGCCCGAGGTACGCACCCTCGTGCCCGGCTTAGTTCAGATGGTAACGCTGCTCGCATCGATCCAACGCACCGCCCAGTCACGCGCATGCGCGATAGCAGCGGCTTCGTCGGGAAAGCGCAGCTCAGTGGGGAAGAAACGGTTGGCGACGAGTTCGCCGTCGCTCGAACGGGAGATCACTACATAAGGTTGCCAACTGCCATCGCCCGCGCGCGCTGGCGCACAGTTCAGCAAGTAGCCGCGATGTGTGAATGCAGCATCAAAGTGCATGTGTCACCCGCCCTGACGGCCCCATAAGATGTTTTGCGTAGCGCGCAGGCTTTGGTTGCCGGCCATGTTGAAACAGCCGGACAAATGTCTCTCGATTTAACCGCGCGTCGCTCGTCGGAGTAAGATCATACTCTGTAGAAAATACGCGTCCATTAAAAAAATCGAAAAGAATTGCGGACGCAATCGCCGGGTGAAATACCCTCACACACAACCGCGGCGTCATATGTGGTGTAACTCATGTGTATGCGGGTGTTGCGCTTTGCGGAACGGGTTTTGCTGTAAGCCAAACCATGTCCTCTTCAAAGGAGAATGCATGATGACCAGCACCGATATCAACAAGCCAGCGGACGTGAACAAATTACCCGGCACCACCGGCCCGAGCACGGCAGAGTTACATAATGACCGCACGCACGACAGCACGGTCGACACCGACGGCAAAAATCTCGAAGCGGCGCGTATCGCCGGCTACCGTCCGATTGCGCCAGACGAGATCACCACGAGCAATGCAACACTCGCCAATAGCGTGCCAGAGGCGCTCGACGGCATGGCCGGCTTCGACAGCCGGGTTGGCGGCAATCACCTGCTGCTCGCACTCGAACCAGGCTATACCGTGATTGACAAAGGCATGGTCGAGCCGCAAGGCGTCTATTCAGCGGATCATCAGTTTGACGACCCACGTCCGATCGGCAGCCGTCATGACCGCGGCCGCATTCATTACGCCCTGAATCATCTTCGGCCCACGCGCGTGATCGAATTACATCGGGTGAAATAAGCGTTCTCGATTTGCGTATGCGTTTGAATTACAGCGCCTGCACTGATGAATCAAGGAATTCTGAAGCGTGCATCGTTTCAATAATGGTGCCCGCTTTGGTCTTCGATTAGAAACTCAGGGTTGCGGGACCTGAACGTCAAACCGGCTTTTTCCGCTCGCCGAACGACAGGACAATCAACATCTCGTCCAAACCATCAACGGAGCAGCAGATGAAAAAGATCGTCGTGATCGGCGCGACCGGCACCCTCGGCCGGGCAGTCAGCGCGGAACTGAAGGCTCGCCATGAAGTCATCGAAGTGGGTGCGACGCGTGGGCAGCATCGTGTCGACAGCACCGATCCGGCGAGCATCGAGCGGCTCTTTCGCGAGATCGGCAAAGTGGACGGCGTTGTGACCGCCACCGGCAAAGTGCATTTCGGCCCGCTGCCGGACATGAGCATCGATCAGTTCTGGGTTGGCCTGCGCGATAAATTGATGGGCCAGATCAACGTGGTGCTGGCGGCCCAGCCCTATGTGAACGACGGCGGTTCGTTCACGTTGACAAGCGGCATTCTCGCCGACGAACCGATCCGTGAAGGTGCGAACGCCACCACCGTGAATCTGGCGCTGGAGGGTTTCGTGCGCGGCGCCGCAATCGAATTGCCACGCGGCATCCGCATCAACCTGGTGAGCCCGACGGTGCTGACCGAAGCCATGGACGCTTACGCACCCTACTTCCGCGGTTTCGAGCCCGTCCCAGCGCAGCAGGCCGCCCTCGCCTACCTGCGCAGTGTGGAAGGCGCGCAGACGGGCCGTGTGTATCGCGTCGGCTATTGATGACAGTGGAGTGACGGCCGCGTCATGGGCAGTTGCCCCGTTCGGGTCTGCCCGCGCCGTCACCAGACGCTTCGCCGCGCCTCAACGCTTCTGTTCTTTCACGCGCGATACGATCTGCGTCGGACTGACGAATTGCAGCGCGATCAGCACCCAGATCAACGTAATTGCCATGTAGATCATCGCCATTGCATCGATCGATTGCGGCGCCCGCACGCCGGTTGAAAATACAGCGTAGTACAACGCGACCACGAGTGTCTGCGTGGCGGGCCCCGCCGTGAAGAAGGTCAACTCGAACATGCCAATGGTGCGCACCAGCACCAGCAAGCCGGCCGCGAGCATGCCGGGCACCAGCAGAGGCAGCAACACATAACGGAAATAGCGGAACGTGTTGGCGCCGAATATGCGCGCCGCCGCCTCGAGGTTCGGATCGATCTGTTCGATGAACGGCGTCATCACGAGGATCACGAACGGCAGTGCCGGCACGAGGTTCGCAAGAATCACGCCGCCAAGCGTGCCCGCGAGGCCGACCTTGTACATCACGGTCGCCATCGGAATGCCATAGGTGACGGGCGGCACCATCAGCGGCAACAGGAAGATCAGCATGGCCGTGCGTTTGCCCGGAAACTGCACGCGCGCGAGCGCATAGGCCGCGGGCACGCCGAGCAGCACCGACAGCAGCACCACCGCGCCGACCACTTCGACCGTGACCCACAGCACGCTCGCCAACTGGAAATCGCTCCACGCCTGCGCGTACCAATGCAGCGTGAAGCCTTGCGGCAACAAGGTACCGAACCACCGAGTCGCCACCGAGTTCACCGCGACCGTCGCAATCAGCAGCACCACGTTGACAAGAAAGAACACCATCGCGCCCCACACCAGCACCCGCCACACGCGCCCCGGCACGCTTTCGCGCTGCCGGAAACGCTTGCCGGGCTGTTGCGTGCCGTCGTTGCGGCCGTCGTTGGACGTGGTGGCGGGCCACGGCGCCTGGCTCGCGTGGTGATCGGTTGCCATCAGCCTTTACCTCCCGTCACCGGACCGCTGTAGAAGAAGCGGCGCGCGCCGAGCATCGCGGCGACCACAACCAGTTGCACGAAACCCATCACCATTGCGATGGCGGACGCGAGCGAATAGTCATAGCTTTCGAACGCAGCCTCGGCCGCGGCAATCGACATCACCCGCGTCGGGCCGGCGGGCGCACCCAGCAGCACCGCCGACGGAAACACCGAAAACGCCTGCACGAATGACAGACACGCGGCCATCGTCAGCCCCGGCACCAGCAATGGCAGATAGATGCGCAGAAACTGCTGCCATGGACTCGCGCCGAGCGTCGCCGCCGCACTCGCCAGTGTCGGATCGATGCCGGTGACGTATGAGAGCGTCAACAGAAACGCGAACGGAAAGCCCGACACGATCAGCGAAATGAGCACGCCCCAGAAGTTATGCGTGAGACGCACTTCTTGCGCATAGAGATGTGCGCCGTGCAGGGCTTGCGGAAACCAGCCGTTCGGGCCGAAGTACGTGAGCATGCCGTCGGCAATCAGCACGGTGCCCAGCGTCACAGGAATTACCAGCAGCGTCGTGACGAACTTCTGCCAGGGCGAACTACGGCGTAGCGCGAACGCTACCGGCACCGACACGCCGACGTTGATCAGCGTCGCGGGCACCGCGAGTTTGAGTGTGACTAGAATGGTGGGCCACATCGACGTATCGGTGAAGAACGTCAGATAGTTGGCCCACACGCTGCCGCCGTTCATCGGCCGGAATGACAGCACCAGACCGTACACGAACGGATAGATGAACAGCGCAACGATAAAGATCAAAGCAGGCGCGACCAGCCACGCTTTGGCATCGCGCGGCACGAGCGGCGGCGACAGCAGGGGCGCGTTCACGGCGCGTCGGCCTCGTAGACGAGCGTACGTGACGGCGCCACGCGCAAACTGATGCGCTCGCCCGCTTCAAATTCGCCGGCGATGCGCGCCCAAAGATCGCCGAACGCCGTTTTGACGCGCAGCAGTGAATCGTGGCCGCCGTACTCGACGGTCGTCACCAGCGCATCGAACGCGTTTTCGGTGCCGGGCATCGCGTGCTCCATATCCTCGGGACGCAGCGCGACGCTGACGCGTTTGCTGTTGAAACCGGCCATTGGCGTGCCGATCAGACGCACGCCGTTCGAACTTACTGCCACGCCCTCGCCTTGCGTGCCTTCGAGTGCGAACTCAGCCACATTGCGATAACCCATGAAACGTGCGACATGCAGATTCTGCGGACGCGTATAGACTTCCTTCGGTGTGGCGATCTGCTGCACCACACCCTCTTTCATCACGACGATGCGGTCGGCCATCGACAGCGCTTCGTCCTGATCGTGTGTCACGTAGAGAGTCGCGCGTTCCAGCTGGCTGTGGATGCGGCGAATCTCGGCACGCATCTCGATGCGCAACTTCGTATCGAGATTCGACAGCGGCTCGTCCATCAGAATCAACGGCGGTTCGATCACAATAGCTCGCGCGATGGCCACGCGCTGCTGCTGGCCGCCGGAGAGCTGTCCAGGCAATTTGCGCTCATGGCCGACCAGTTGCACGAGTTGCAACGCTTCGCGCGCACGGCGGGTGGCTTCGCTCCTCGCGATGCCGCGCATCTTCAAACCGAAGCCAACGTTATCGAGCACGCTCATGTGCGGAAACAGCGCGTAGTTCTGGAACACCATGCCGAAGCCGCGCTTTTCCGGCGGCAAAACGTCGATGCGCGTGTCGTCGAGCCAGATACCGCCGCCGCTCAACGGCTGCAAACCGGCGATGCAATTGAGCGCCGTCGACTTGCCGCATCCGGACGGTCCCAGCAACGCGATGAACTCGCCGCGCCGGATGTTCAGATCGAGTCCTTGCAACGCCGCGATCGACTGCCCCTCCGCGTTCGTGAAACTGCGGCTCACCGAGTCGAGCCGCAACTGCTCAAAGTGATGCTTCATGGCGGTTTCCTGATACGCGGAGCGGGCGAAAACGCGATGGCCGAAACGGACAGTTGCGCGGACCACTGCGGCGGCTACTTGGTCTTCTGCGCGCCGACCTCGCTGTCCCACTTCTTGAAAGCCGCGACCATCGCGGCCGCATTCAGCGGCAACGCATGCGGACGCTCCGCCAGCAGTTTCGCGTACTCCGGCCGGCCGTATTTCTTCAGCACCTCCTGGCTGTGCTCGGGTGCCTGCTCCACGCTCACTCCTTTGATCGCGGGACCAGGATAGAAGTAACCGTCGTCGTAAGTCATGGCCTGCTGCGCCGGTTCGAGCATGAAGTTCATCAGCTTGTAGAGCACGTCGAGCTTTTCCTTCGGCACGCCCTTTGGAATCACCATGAAGTGCGCATCGTTGACCCACGTCATGTTGTCGAACGCCTGCACGCGGAATTCGGCCGGCACGATGCCCAGCGCGCGCGGATTGATGTCCCAGCCGGTCACCGTCACCGTCATGTCGCGGGTGCCCTCGCCAAGCTCCTTCATCACCGCCGACGTGCCGCCCGGATAGTAAGGAATGCAATCGTTCAGTTGCTTGAGAAAGGCCCACGTCTTGTCCCAGCCGTGAATCGGGTCCTGTGGATCCTTGTCGCCGAGTACGTACGGCAAGCCCATCAGGAATGTGCGGCCCGGGCCTGAGTTCGCCGGCCGTGCGTAGATCAGCTTGTCCGGATGCGCCTTGCACCATTGCAGCAACTGCTCGGGCGTTTTCGGCGGATCGCTGACTTTGGCGGGGTTGAATTCGAGCAGCGGACCGGCCGGCATATACGCCACTTCGAGGCCGAAGCCCTGCGCGAGATCCTGCATCTTGCGCGGACCGGGCGCGTATTTGTCGAGCACGCCGGGAAACACCGCCGCGTTGTCCGGCAGCAGCTTCATCCACAGATTCTGTTCGATTCCGGCCGCCAACGCGTCGGTGCCGGTTAGCACGAGGTCGATGTCGGAGCGCCCCGCGGCCTGCATCGCCTTGATCTTGCCGGGCAGTTGCGGCGCGGGTGCGTTCGTGAATGTGAGATTGGCAACGAGGTTCGGATACTTCGCCTTGAAGGCCTCGAAGCCCTTTTGCGTGAGTTGCAGATCGCCGGCTACGTCGACGATATTGAGGGTCACTGGATCGGCCGCGTGCGCGGCGGATGCGAAAGCAGCGCTTGCCGCGAAACATACGGACACCAGCCTGAACGCCAACCTGCCTGAAACAGTCATTGCGTCTCCTCGCTTCTTGGTATGGAAGCCGCCAGTCAGATGCGCTGCGGGCGGTGTCTTTCTACCAATGGAACATAACGAAGTGACACAACTGATGTCAAGCAAACTCTGGCGACTCACCCCACTCGCAACGCGGGCAGGCTATGCGCCAAAACCTTGCTCATTATGGGTTTGCACGCTTCATCCAAGGGCAAACCCCAAGCGATAAGAGATACGATGACAAGTTGTCAGTCAACCGGGGCACACCCTGATTCAGCCGCCCTGCACGCCCTGCGCATTCACGTAGAGTGAATACAAGCCGTGGCTCGCCGCCATGAACAGCCGATTGCGATGCCGCCCGCCAAAGCACACATTCGCGCAACGCTCCGGCAAGGCAATGTGGCCGATCGGCTCGCCTTGCGGCGTGAATACGCGTACGCCGTCGAGTTCATCGGTGCCCATGCCCCAGCCGCACCACAGGTTGCCGCGCGTATCGACGCGAAAGCCATCCGGCGTGCCGGGGCCGGCGTCGATTAGTACGCGGTTGTTCGACAGCGTGCTGCCATTGCCGCCGACATCGAACGCGCGAATCTTGCGCGGCTCGCCGCGCGATTCGACCACATACAGCAGCGATTCATCCGGCGAAAACGCGAGGCCATTTGGGCCCAGCACGTCGTCGGCCACGACCGTCACCTCGCCGGTCTGGCCGTCGATCCGGTACACACACGCGGGCAACTCCGAGGCCTGCTGTTCGCCTTCATAGAAGCTGTCGATACCGAAGGTCGGATCGCTGAACCAGATCGAATCGTCCGATTTCACGATCACGTCGTTCGGCGAATTGAAGCGCTTGCCGCGATAGCGGTCGGCGAGCACGGTAATCGAGCCGTCGTATTCGGTGCGCGTCACGCGTCTTGTCAAGTGCTCGCAACTCACCAGACGCCCCTGGCGATCGCGCGTATGGCCGTTCGCATTGTTCGATGACTGCCGATACGTCGAGACCGTGCCGCCTGGTTCGTCCCAGCGCAGAATGCGGTCATTGGGGATGTCGCTCCACAGCAGATAGCGGCCGTCGCCGAACCAGACCGGCCCCTCCGACCAGCGCGCACCTTGATAAAGGCACTCCACGGAAGCGGAGGCGAGGATCAGCGATTTGAAACGCGGATCGAGTACGCGGATGGAGGGATCGGGATAACGTCGGCTGTTGTCGATCATGCTGGTGCCAGGGATGAGGTTGTGGGTAAAAGCGGGCCTGCGCCGCTCAATCGATCTTCGCATGACGCTCGGGCGGCGTCGAATGAAGCGGCGGCAGGAACCAGGCGCATAGTTAGCACTGCGCTCAGCACGTTGTCAAACAACTTGACCCATGATGGTCGCGCTCGCCGCCTGAAGGCACCGGCGCGGCGACAATCAACGCTTTACTAGGAAATCCGATTGGAACAAGGAAATCCGACTGGAACCACCATTCAAACCGAATTCGCAATAATGTTGCCAATGAAAGGCATCAAAAAATTACTACGGGAAATATACCCACATTATTGAATGTTGAATGATAATCGGGTCATAAAAATCCGATATAAAGACCAATTCGTTCGCTTTTTCGCACGACCCGCACCGGCGCCGTTTCTTTCGAAACCGGTCGCCCTTTACGAAATAATTTTTAGTGATAGATTGTGGCGATAAAGCCACCGCACGGAAGGCCGTACAGCAATTAACCGCAACGGAATATTTGCGAGTCTGAGAGAACCAAATTGTCGCTACATTTTATCGAGCAAATGGCACCGTTACTGAACGCCGCGGATGAGGCGGAATGGTTCGGTGCCATTGCGAGCATGGCCGACTCGTGGGGTTTCGACCGGGTGTTGATCGCCATGCTGCCGCGCCCGACCATTCGCCTTGAAGACGCGTATGTGCGCAGCACGTACGCGCCAGCGTGGCGGCGCACGTATGACGAGCAAGGACTCGTCCATATCGACCCGACGGTCTCCCACTGCGCGACGCGCGCCATGCCGCTGATCTGGTCGCCGGAAATTTTTACGACAGCACCACAGCAATCGATGTATGAAGAAGCCCGCTCGCATGGCTTGCGCGCTGGCGTCACATTGCCAATTCATGGCCCGAACCAGGAAGCCGGCATGATGTGTTTCGTCAACGACAGCAATCCGAGCGACGCTTTCTGGCGTCATGTCGACGTTGTATTGCCGAATTTGACGTTATTGCGCGACCTTGTAATCGATACCAGTCAGAAGCATTTGAATACGCACGCTCAGACCTTAATGCCCAAGCTGACGCCGCGCGAACGGGAATGTCTGAAATGGACCGCGCGCGGCAAATCCACGTGGGAAATCTCGCATATCCTGAACTGTTCGGAAGCCGTGGTGAACTTCCATATGAAAAACATCAGGACGAAATTCGGTGTGAATTCGCGACGCGCGGCGGCCGTGATCGCCGCGCAGCTCGGACTTATTGACCCGGGTTGAGCAAAGCGGCCGCGTCGCGGCTGTGCAGCACCCGCTCCGCGCGGCCCAGATCGGCGTCGGAAACGGTTTTGGTGAAGTAAAGGCCCAGCAGGATCGACACCGGCGCCGGGATTTCGGCGCCCGACTCGAACCGGCTGCCGCGCGACTGCGTCACGCCAAAGCGTGCCCAGAAACGACGCTGGCTCTCTTTTTTCTTTTTACGGTAGGCGATGATCAGAATCCGATCCACCGCGGACGACGGCTCTGCCCCGCGGGTTTGGATGCCGGTTTGCGGTTGCCAGTGATTTTCGAGAAGTTCCATGTCGTGTCCGATCGGTTGATGGCAAAGGGGTATCTCGATTTTGCTTTACCCGATAAGCATGCACACCTATCCAGGTAGGTAGGTGGCAGAACGATTCAAAATGCATAAGTTTTCTTGCGTATTGGGTAACCCAACACGTTCAGGAGAACGTCATGCAAACAGCAATCCGGATTGGAATGCGGCAAGAATTCGACAACGCGGACATCAACGAGATGTACCGCCTGCGGGCCCGAGTGTTTCACGGGCGGCTCGGGTGGGACATTCCGACCATTGCGGGGATGGAAATCGACGGCTACGACGCGCTCGGCCCGCACTACATGCTGATCCAGGGCGACGACCGCCACGTGCGCGGCTGCTGGCGCCTGATGCCGACCGAGGGGCCGAACATGCTGAAAGACACCTTCCCGCAACTGCTGCACGGCGCCGCGGCGCCAGTTGGACGGCACATCTGGGAATTGAGCCGGTTCGCGATCGAAACCGGCGGCGAAGACCAGTCGTTCGGCTTTGCCGACCTGACCATGCAGGCGATTCACGAGCTGGTCACCTTTGCCGACAAGATGGGTATCACGCGCTATGTCACGGTAACGACCACACCGATCGAGCGGCTGCTGCGCAAGACCGGCATCGATATCAGCCGGCTTGGGTCGCCGTTGCAGATCGGCGTGGAGCGGGCCGTGGCGCTGGATATCGCGGTGAGTCCGAAGACCCGCACGGCGCTGTTCGGTCCGATGGCCGCCGCCGCGTAATCGCCACAACGCAAGATCGACGCGGACGCCAGCAACGACGGGCGACGCCGACCCGCCCGCTCAGGAACCGAACATCCGCTCGAGCGCGTTCTCGAGATGCGAGCGCATCGCCTGGCCGGCGCCGGGTCCGTCCTTACGGCGAATCGCCTCGAGCACAGCCAGATGTTCCGCCTGCACGAGGCGCTGGCGCTCCACTGTCTTCACGAGCGACAGATTGCGCGACAGGTTCATGCTGAACATGATCTGTTCCTCGATGAAGGACATCACCGTGATAAAAAACGGGTTCTTCGACGCGCGCGCCACTGCCAGGTGGAATATGAAATCGTCTTTTGCGCCGATACCCTGCGCCTCGACGATGCGTTCCAGCTCTTCCCAGGCGTGCTGAATCGCGGCGATATCGTCGGCATCGGCCTTGAGCGCGGCCTGCTGCGCGGCGCCCGCTTCGGTCACGATGCGAAATTCATAGCAGCGCCGGATGTCGGACAGCGTTTCGAGCGGCGCGAAGCGGCGTACGTCCGGATCGGGCCGCCGCGCAACCGTGGTGCCCGAACCGTGCCGCGTCATGATGATGCCGTCGGCGCGCAATCGCGCCAGTGCTTCACGCACGGTCGGCCGGGACGTCTCAAAGCGCTCGGCGAGCGCGTGTTCGGTTGGCAAGCGGTCGCCTTCCTTGTACTCGCCTTCAAGAATGCGATTGAGAATATCCCCGTAAATCTTGTCGGGCAAACCGGTGGCTTTGCGCTCGTTCATCAGCGGTGCTGAAGCAGTTTGTCTGAATAGCTTCCGATTGTAAGGCAAACCTCGCCCTAACCTGATTTTGCTTTGGCATTCCAGCGCACTGCAATTGCCACAAACCGCCGGCAGTTCATTGCTTACAGCGCAACGCACGGTCACAACATAATTTGACAAGTGGTTGATTTACATCCTCACTCGAATGCACTTTTTTCAGCGATCATTTAGGCTCGTATCGGTAATTCATCGTCAATGAGCCCGGCCGTGTGAAACAGCTGTGGCATCCAAATCCTTCAGACGCGGAGTTGATATGTACACACGCATCCTTGTAGCGGTCGACGGCAGCCACACTTCGCGCCGTGCGTTCGACGCGGCGCTTGCGCTCGCCAAATCGTCGGGCGCGGTCCTGCAACCGTTCTACGTGGTCGAAAACACGCCCATGTATTTCGAGGCACCCGGCTACGATCCTTCTATTTTGCGCAACCGCCTCGTCGAAGAAGGCAAAGAATCTCGGCGCGCAATTCGCCGCAGGCCATGATCGACCAAGGTGTAAAAGGCGAACTCGTCGTCGGCGAAGCATCCTCCATCGACGATGTTTCGGCGGTCGTACTCAAAGCCGCCGCCGCGTTCAACGCCGATCTGCTGGTAATGGGCACGCATGGCCGGCGCGGCGTTCAGCGTCTGATTCTCGGCAGCGTCGCCGAGCGCTGTGTGCGTCAGGCGAGCTTGCCGGTGCTGCTGATTCCGTCCGCGGCGGGCAAGGACGGCGAAGCGGCCTGAGCGGGCGGTCACGCGCATGACGACTGCGTTCGCCTTATGGCGCGACAAGCGCAGTGCTCAGATGGCGAATGTCGGGCGCAGCAGCGCCATTCAGCCGAATACATAGCAGTCCGTAACCAGTAGCGGCGTCTCAGGTGTGACATCGCTCAAGAGCGCCCGCTGTGCGAACGCGTCATTTTGTCGCTAAGCGAGGGCCGCAGCCGGTGGGACAATCAGTCATTACTCTGACAAATGGCTGCAGAACATGCTTACTCCTATCGCTGTTACTCGCTCCACCGGCACTGCCAATTCCGCTACGGGTTCGTCGTCGGTGCGCGGCGGCCGCCGTGTCCCTGCCGGTGCGGGCGACCGCGCGCACCGCCGCGCGCTGTTCGAGCTGTGCGATGCGGCAACTCTGCATGCCTCAAGGCTTGTCCCCCGAAGAACTGCCGAAACTCGAAGCGCTCATTTGCACCGCGCGCTCGGTGCAGCGCGGTGAAGCGCTGTATCGCAACGGCGACCGCTTCGACAATATTTACGCCGTGCGCTCCGGCTCGATGAAAACCTTGATGGCGCATCGCGACGGCCGCGAGCAGGTCACCGGCCTGCGCCTCGCCGGCGAAGCGCTCGGTCTCGACGGCATCAGTGAAGATGTCCATGCGTGCAGCGCCGCTGGCCCTGGAAGACAGCACGGTTTGCATCGTCCCATACGCCGCGCTCAAATCCCTCTGCCGCGAGATCAGCTCGATGCAGGAACGCCTGCATAAGCTGCTCGGCGAACAGATCGTTCGCGAGGCCGCGCAAATGATGGTGCTCGGCTCGCTGTCAGCGGATGAACGCGTGGCGGCATTCCTGCTCGACGTGTCCGAGCGCAACGCGCAGCGCGGCTATTCGTCGGCGGAATTCAATCTGCGCATGACGCGCGAGGACATGGGCAGCTACCTCGGCATGACGCTCGAAACCGTCAGCCGCACCCTGTCAAGATTTCAAAAGCGCGGCCTGATCGACACGCAAGGCAAACACATCCGCATCGTCGATCTGGACGGCTTGCGGCAAGTCTAAGCGGCGCACCAGGGAGCCGGCGCGCGCCGCCGCGCCCTGCCGGCCATCGTTTTAGCGCGCTTTCGTCTTGGCATGGCTCCTGCGAGCGGGTACAGTCTTTAGTCCGTCCCCCGCAAGGAGACCCGGCGAAATGAATCGCGACCCTGCCCCGCATCACCCGCTTGTCCAGCGTCTGATCGACGCGCGTCAAATTACCGACGCACTGTTCTCCATCGTCAAACCCGAATTTCTGTATGAACGGCCGATCCGCGAACGCCACCGGATCGTGTTTTACATCGGCCATCTGGAAGCTTTCGACCGTAATCTGTTCGATCAGCGCTGTGCGACCTGCCCGCGTTCGATCCGCAGCTCGACCAGCTGTTCGCCTTCGGCATCGACCCCGTCGACGGCGGCTTTCCGACCGATCAACCCAGTGACTGGCCGTCGCTCTCAACCGTGCGCGGATATGGATTGCGCGCACGCGAACAGATCGACCGCGCGCTCGATGCGCTGAGCGACTCAGTTCAACCTTTGCGCGACGGAACGCGGGCGGCAGCGTCCGAACAATTGCTGAATGTGGCGATCGAACATCGGCTGATGCACGCAGAAACGCTTGCGTACATGCTGCATCAGTTGCCGCTTGCGCAGAAGGTTACCGATCTTCGCGAGCCAGTGCCGGTGCGCGCCGAACCCGTCAATATGTTGCGGTCGATGGTCCGTGTGCCGGCCGGGTCCGCCGTGCTTGGCATGTCGCGCGACAGCGGCCGCTTCGGGTGGGACAACGAGTTCGGCGAAATACGCGTCGACGTGCCCGCCTTCGAGATCGATCGTCACATGGTGACCAATGGCGCGTTTCGTGAGTTCATCGAGGCAGACGGTTATCGTGACCCGAAATGGTGGTCGGAGAAAGACTGGGCCTGGAAGGAAGCCGAACATATCGAGCATCCCGCCGGCTGGTCGCGACGCGACGGAAACGACAGGTGCATGGACACTTGCGCACGATGTTCGACGAAGTGCCGCTGCCGCTCGACTGGCCGGTCTACGTGAGCCACGCGGAAGCCAGCGCCTACGCACGCTGGGCCGGCAAGGCGCTTCCCACGGAGGCGCAATGGCAACGCGCCGCCCATGGCGCGCCGCATGCCGGGTCAGGCAATTTCGATTTCCGCAGCTGGAACCCTCAGCCGGTCGATGCCTATCCGGATAACGTCAGCGCGTTCGGCGTGGAAGGTCAATTCGGCAATGGTTGGGAGTGGACTTCGACCGTGTTCGGCGCGCTGCCGGGATTCGAAGCGTTTCCGTTCTATCCGGGCTACTCCGCCGATTTCTTCGACGGGCAGCATTACGTGATCAAGGGCGGATCGGCGCGCACTGCGCAATGCATGTTGCGGCCGGCTTTCCGCAACTGGTTTCAGCCGCATTACCAGTATGTTTATGCGGGGTTCCGGTGTGTGAAGGAATAGAGGCGAATACGGCATAAGCTGCCCTTCGAATAGACCTCTTTTGGTTTATCGCGAAGACACACCGACTTGTACTCCAGCTCACCTACAACCGTGGCGGACGTCCCTGTGTTGGCGACCGCCACTCCTGTCTAACTACCATTTGCGCTAATAACTCACGGCATCATTGAACTAACGGGCTGATCTCGCCGCAGTGCGACGTCACCCGATCTGCTCCACCCACTGACTCCGCCAAGCCGGTGCCTCAAAGGGCTCCGAAAAGTACTGGGTCTCGTGAACGACCTTCCCGTTGCGGAACTCCATAATGCTCACCGTATAGGCCGCTCGTCCCTTATAGTCGATCGAGTATTCCGTGATCCAGAGATCACCGCTTCCTTGAATTCGCCTGACATCGAAACCCGACGGCTTACCTGGATGATGACTCCGCAATGCCTGCAAATTGACCCTCCCGATAATTCGTTCGCCTGATTGAGGATAATCGCAGATGGCATCGTCATCGTAGATATCGTGTTCCGCGTCGAGATCGCCGGCTGCGGACGCGTGCCAGTGCGCATTCAGAGCTTCACGTATTTTTTCTTCCTGCATCGACTACCTCCGAACGCGGTTCACGTTTCACTATCGTTTGCTTGGCGGAATAAAGCCCGGGCTGCCGGTCTCGACGACTTCGTTGAACCTCTGCCTGGTCTGAATCCGATCGATTTCGTCAAACGCGTCGGCCGGAAGCGCGTCGATGTCGAAGTTCTCTCTCGCGCGCTCCGCCGTCTTGGCGGTGGTCAGCACAGCGCCGCCACGCTGCACCGCCCACGCAAGCAGCACCTGTGCCGGGGTCTTTCCAGTTCGGGCGGAAATCTCCAAGACGACTGGGTCGTCCAGTGGCCCCGGCTTGATTCCGTGACCCAATGGCGCAAAGGCCAAAAAGACGATGCCTTTCTCGCTGCAGAATTGCAGAAGTTCGGTTTCTGGAAGATACGGATGCGCTTCGACCTGCACCGCCGCCGGCTTGATTCGTGCCGATTCGTAGAGGGGTCGCAATTCGTTCAACGTAATATCAGACAGTCCGATGGCCTTGCATCTTCCACGGTCGACGAGATTTTCCATCGCTCTCCATGTGTCGAGCAAAGTCACGCCTTTGTCGTAGACGACATCGCCGTTTTCATCGCGCGGATCCTGCTCATCCCCTGGTTGAAACGCAAACGGAGTGTGCATGAGATAAAGATCCAGATACGCAAGCTGAAGCCTGCTTAGACTGGCCTCGAAAGCCGGCTCGACACGCTCGGGCCGATGATTGGAGTTCCACAATTTCGTGGTCACAAAGATGTCTTCGCGGGGGATACCGTGATCCGCAAGCGTCACCCGCAGCGCCTCGCCCACCTCACGTTCATTCCGATAGCGCTCGGCGCAATCGAAGTGTCGAAATCCGGCTTCGACCGCGTCTTTGGTCGCACTGGAAGTTATAGCCGGATCGGGAATCAGCGTGCCAAATCCGAGCGCGGGCATATGGCCGCCTCCGTGATTAAGCGCTATCGTTCTGATCCGCAGGTCGGAAGGCTCAGTCATGGCGACATCTCCGCACTATCTCGCACCCAGTGGCAAGGACCGATGCTTGAGCGTGTGATTGTGGCGCCGGGGTCAACCTGAGCGCCAATAGGGCTGCTGCTTTTGCCCAGTCTAGCAGACGAACATCCGGTCAGCAGTGATGCGAGCCGTGCGGTTGTCACTGTGCCGTCAGCTCAAAACGAGGAATGGCTCCCCCGCATGTCACCCGACGTCTTGCCACCCACGGTTTCGGCTGCGCCGACGCCTGGCTTGACGGTGCCGTCGGCCTGCGGAACTTCCACCGGCTTGACTACGACTGGAGCGGTACCATTTTCTTTTAGACCGAGCTTGTCAGCGGTCTGCGGGGACACGTCGACGATTCGATCCTTGACGTAGGGGCCGCGGTCTCTGATTTCGACCACCTCGCTTTTGCCGTTTTCCAGATTCGTCACCCGGGCCTTGGTGCCGAGCGGTAGAGTTTTGCTTGCGGCAACATTAGATTGCGGATTCATGCGCGTACCGTCGGCCATCGTTTTTTTGTAGAACTTCTTTCCGTAGTAGGAGGCTTCGCCTTTGCGCGCCTTACCGGAGCGGTCAAGACCCGCGTGATGAGCGCCCTTCTCGCTTGCTTGCCCGGCAGCGGCGGATGCCACGTTTTGCGCCGGAACCGCTGTACTCAGGCAGCACGACAGTGCTAGAAGCAGAAGCGTTCGAAGCTTGCGTGCTGGGCCCGGCCGTAAGCAGCTGGAGTCAATGTGGTCGCTCATGCGCTGCTCCACGCGATAGCCCGACGAGGTCGGAGTAAACCACAGAGGACCCGTGAATTCTGTCGGCGACTCATCATTTTTCACACGCTCAGTGGCCGAGGCCGCTTTTGGCGATCTGCTGCTCGACGTACTGGGCGAAGAGCGTGTGCAGATGCGTGGTGGGATGAAGATCGTCGGCGAACATGTACGTCTGGTCCGCGTTGGCGCTCACGTAGGTTGGCGGCGAGCACAGCAACGCCGTGGCATGCGGCGTTTTCGCAGGGTCGCACGCGACGCCGGTGTTCGACACGGTAAAGCCATTCGCCTGAAAATTCGCAATGGTCTGGTTGAACCACGTAAAGGCATCGACCTGAATGAACTTGCCTTGCAGGCCTTCGGCCTGCAAGGCGGCGTTCAGGCTACCGTTGAACAGTTGCGATAACTGGGTCAGATTTGCGCCACCGTCGGATGAGGTAATACCCACAGGCGACAATCCAATGTTCGGAAGATTGACCACCACGACATGCGTGGCGCCATTCTGAACGATCTCCCCGATAACCTGCGCGAGATTGCTAGCCGCCATGTTCACGGTCGGCGCCGCTGCCGGGAGTGCCCCCGCGCGAAGCACATCGTTCGCGCCAGCCCAGATCAATACCAGCTGATTCGAATTAAAGCTTCCGTGAGCGGACAGATAGCTCGTGACCTGTTGATTGACAGGCATTTCGATGTTGCCGATCACGTCGGTCAGAAAATCGGATTGATCGGCTGGCGTCGCTACTGTAGAGCCTCCTTCCGCATAGCCGAGGCCGCCCTGCGCACTGAGCTTATGCGTGAGGTCGATTGTGTACGCAGCGCTGAGCGTGCCGCCATAGTATTGGGCGACATTCTGAGTCCACACCTGCCCAGGATTGGTCGTGAAACGCCCCCCGCCGACCACACTTGCGATCGGTGCATAGGTCCCGACGTCTGAAAGGCTGTCGCCAAACGAGACAACTTGCAGATTGACGCCGCCTGCCGGTGTGACTGTGCCGCTAGTGCTCGAGCCACCATCATGGCCGCCGCACGCGGATAGCAATGAGATTGCGACGGCAAATATTACAGCGCGTACGCTGTCATTTGTTCCCTGCATGGCCACTCCTCCTTGACCGGCCGACGAGCCGTGGCCACATTGCGGCCTTATCGCGCGTCGCTGTTCCGATGAGTAGTGCCATCAAGCAAAAAGCATGCGCCTTTGCCGTTGTGGCCATAGGCGCGCCGTTAAAGGTGGGGAACTGGCCGTGAAGATCAATGCAGTGCGAGACATCGCTACTGGCGGTAAATCGCCCCTTACGCCGATTGCGAGGACATCTGCGTCACACGTCCGCCCACCCGAACCTTGCCATTAGCGAGCGACGTTCGGATCACGCACGGATTGCCCAGCGTTTCGCCCTGATAAACCGTCAGGCCCTGTCCCAGCGAGACGCTCAATGCGCCTGCCGCCACGCCTGTCGCAGTGTCTTCGAGTCGTTCGTCGAGATGATTGAAGTTGCGCCCTTCATATTCGTTGGGCGCCAGGCGGGTGTACACGTAGCACCCATTGACTCCGCTTGCGCGTCCCCATGCAGCGATTACCTCAAGGTCAGGCCGCAGCGCGCGAAGCACAGTGCTGTCCGGCACTTCGACCAGAAGCTTCGCGCTGCCAATCGAGGCCACAACGGGCGAACCTATTACTGCACTTTCGTCGCATCGCAAGAATGCGGCAAGCTGCTGCACGTTAATGCCCGGATCGACCGCTGGTACGGGTTCAACCGAGACATACACATCCTCGTTTTCCCGATCGAAGATGAGCGCCTGTTGCTTCATGGCCGTAACAAGCAACAGCGAATCGTCATACGGTCGATCACCCCATACATAGCGAGCCGCGGCAATCGACGCGTGCAGACACAGCGGACTGCGCATATGCGGGTAGTAGAAATCCAGCGATGCAAGGCCGCCGCCGCGTGCGTCCCGATCGATAAAGACGCAGGCATGAACCTTCTGAGCGACCGTAAACGCATGCCGCTCAACTGGCGACCAGTTCGCCAGTTCCGGCCCGGAGACGAGTAGCGCGTCGCTTCCGTTATGCGGCGTCGTGCCAAAACATTGATATCGGACCAGATCCATTCGCTTATCCAGAGAAGTCGTGGCTTGCATGATATCGCGCGGCAGACCGGGTTGCCGGTCCTGGGCACACCGAGTGCTGGGCGAATACGCTGGAACCCACTTCACTTTTCGACAGCCCTCCCAGGAGCCGAAGATGAAAGCAAAAACATTGATTTGCGCCGCCGCCCTCGCCACGATCTGCGCCTCGCAAGCGGCCGGTTTCAGTTCAACGTATCCCTGAAGCCCGGCAGCGAGACCTCGGATTCAGAACGTGGCTCGCCCCCTGCAGGGGCAGTCACGTTGCTCGCTTCAACGAACATTTTGTTGACAGTTGACGATGCGGCGCGTTAGTCTCAACTGTTACCCTAAGCTCGCATACCATGACCGACGCGCCATCCATCGGTGCCATCCAGCTGCTGAAAAAGCACTCGTTGACCACACTCGTGCAGGACGAACTCGAGCGCCTGATTCTGAGCGGCGAACTCGCTCCCGGCGACAAGCTAAACGAGGCGCAACTGGCCACTCGTCTCGGCGTTTCGCGCGGCCCGGTGCGTGAAGCATTTCGGGCGCTCGAACAGGCCGGACTCCTGCGCACGGAGAAGAATCACGGCGTATCGGTACGCGTCGTGTCGCTGGAAGAAGCCGAAGAGATCTATCAGGTTCGCGCCATGCTCGACGAGCATATCGGCCGGCTGCTTGCCGAGCGCATCGCTCCCGAGCAACTGGCGGCGCTGCGGCAGATTGTCGAGGCCATGAAGCTCACGCAGAGCAGCCACGACGGGCAGACCTACGGTCACCTCAACCTGCAGTTTCACGACACGATGGCAGCGGCGGTCGGCAACCGCAAGCTGCTGGACACATACCGGCGACTCGTGCGGGAACTCAGCCTGTTCCGCCAGGCCGCATTGACGCTCAACGTCGATGCGATCGATCAGTCCGCCAGCGAACATGAAGCGATTGTCGAGGCGATCGCCTCGGGCAATGCGAATCTGACCGAAAGCCTGATCCGCAATCACCTGGATCATGGCCGTGACCGCATGCGCCAAGCCCATCAGGTATGGCACGCGAGCGCCGATAAAAAGCCCGTATCCGCGTGATGAGAAAGCTTCCCTCCCGAGGGAAGCTCAACATCGGACACGCAATACTGTCAGGCCAATAGCGATGGACACGCCGCGCGTGCCCATCGCGTTACGCCCGGCCCGTCACTTGCCCGGCGCCTCGCGCGGCAATGTCAGGCTCCGTCCAGCAGGCTGTCCGCAGGCGACATAGTCATAGCTCAGCGCCCTCGCCACCGCGCCATAAGTCACCTGACCTTCGCAGACATTCAGACCGGCTTTCAGATGGGCGTCATCTTTTAGCGCGCGCCGCCAGCCTTTGGTTGCGAGCGCAACCGCGTGCCGGATCGTCGCGTTATTCAATGCAAAAGTCGACGTTCTCGCGACCGCGCCAGGCATGTTCGCCACACAATAATGGACGACACCATCGACCACAAATGTGGGCTCGGCATGGGTGGTGGCGTGCGATGTCTCGAAGCAGCCGCCCTGATCGATGGCCACATCCACGACAACCGTGCCGGCCCTCATCCCGCCGATCATGCTTCGCGTGACGAGTTTGGGCGCCGCCGCACCCGGTATCAGCACGCCGCCGATCACGAGGTCGGCGTCGAGTACCGATTCCTCGATACTCTGGCCATTGGAGTAAAGCGTCGCGATGCGATTGCCGAATACGAGGTCGAGCTGACGTAAGCGATCCACATTGGTGTCGAGGACGGTCACCTTTGCCCCCATTCCCACGGCGATCTGCAGGGCGTTGGTGCCGACAACGCCGGCGCCGATGATCGCCACATGCGCGGGCGCCACGCCCGGTACGCCGCCGAGCAACAGGCCGAGGCCGCCCTTGGATTTCTCCAGATGCGCCGCGCCGGCCTGGATCGACATACGGCCGGCGACCTCGCTCATCGGCGCCAGCAAGGGCAAGCCGCCGCCGGGACCGGTAATCGTCTCGTAGGCAATGCAGACGGCGCCCGACTTCACGAGTGCAGCCGTCTGCTCAGGATCCGGCGCAAGATGCAGATAGGTGTAAAGAATCTGCCCGGGCCGCAGCATCGCGCACTCGGCAGGCTGCGGCTCCTTGACCTTGACGATCATCTCAGCCTGCGCAAAGACTTCCGCCGCACTACTGCACAATGTCGCGCCGGCCGCCGCGTACGCCTCGTCGGCAAGACCGATCGCTGCGCCCGCCGAATTCTCCACCAGTACCTGATGGCCGCGGCTCGTCAACTCGCGAACACTCGCCGGCGTCAAACCGACGCGATACTCGTGATTCTTGATTTCTTTCGGTACGCCGATCAACATCTGTCGCCTCCATTTCGTTTGTTTTATCGCGCCGCGGGCGCGTTACTGCCTGTTCTCCGCCTTCGACGCATAGCGCTGGCTCCACTGCGCCAGAATCTGTGAACGATGATTGGCTGCCCATGAAAAATCGTTCTTGACCAGCATACTCTGATAATTGGCGGGCACATTCGGCAACGCTTTGGCGGTTCCGGGCACCGCCGTGATCGCATAGCTCTGCGCGTAAAGCTGGTTCGCTTCGCGGCTCGAAGCGAAGTCGGCCAGTTTCTTCGCGGCATCGAGCTTGCTGGTCGTTTTCATGATCGCGAATGCTTCCAGATCCCAGCCGAGTCCTTCGGAAGGAAACACGAGGTCGATCGGCGCACCCTGTGCTTTCAGCGTCGCGGCGCGATATTCGAATGAAATGCCGATCGGGTACTCACCGGAAGCCGCCATCGTGCACGGCGCCGAGCCCGAATGGTTGTACTGGGCGACGTTCTTGTCGAGCGCGTCCATGTATTGCCAGCCACCCTGCTCGCCGAACAGTTGCAACCACGCCGTCACGTCGAAATAGCCGGTCCCCGACGACGCCGGGTCAGCCATGATGATCTTGCCTTTGTAGACCGGTTTGGTCAGATCTTTCCAGCTTTGCGGCTTCGGCAGGTGCTGTTCGGCCGCTGCCGCCGTGTTGAAACAGATCGTCGCGCCCCATACATCCATGCCGAACCAGCTCGGTGGCGATTTCGGGTCGCGGTACGTCGCACTGATGGTCGACAGATTTTTCGGCGCATACGGCAACAGCATGTTGTCGCTTTCAAACTTCGCAATGCTCGTGGCGGCGAGACCCCAGATCGCATCCGCTTGTGGATTGTTCTTTTCGGCGAGAATCTTGGCCGTGATCACGCCCGTCGAATCGCGCACCCACTTGATTTCGATGTCCGGATTGGCTTTCTCGAAGGCGTCCTTATACGGCTGGAGCTGCTCATCCTCGAGCGCCGTGTAGACCAGCAAGGTGGTTTTCGCAACCGCCGTGGCGGTACCGGCAAACCACACAGCGACCGCAGCGGTGCCAAGCAGCGCAATCGTGCGCGCGCGGTGCAAACAGATGCTATTGAGTCTGAACATGTCTCTCTCCAATAGAAGTTTTACGCCTTGACCTCATCCACTTTTCACGTACTTCACTGCTTTGCCTTACTAATCAAATTATTTATTCGCGGAAATCTGACCGATATCCACTTTGTTTCAGGCCTTGTCCGCCTTACCCGCCGCTTGCGCAAGCCGGCTTAGTGCGACGTCGAAGAACCAGGGTCTGGCGCCGGCATCCTCCGCTCGTTCCTTGCGGCGGATTGCATTGCGTACGACGAGCGAGCCAACGTAGCGAATCGGTTCCGGCGGGAACGTGCCGCGCGGCCCGCGCACGAGCGGCGAACGCGTCCATGCGTTGTCGAGGCCGAGCACCAGCGACGACAGGATCTCGCCACCCATATAGCTCGGCCCGACGCCGTTTCCCGAATAGCCGAAACCGTAGAACACGTCGTGGCGTTCGTTGAGGCGGCCGAAGAACGGCAAACCGGTAGCCGAACGATCCGACGGCCCGTTCCAGCTTGCGGCAATCGGCACCGACGCGAGCGCCGGAAAGAATCCGCTCAGATCGCGCGCGAGCGCCGACCGATACGGCGACGGTTCGTCGAATACAGGCAGCACGCGACCGCCGTACGCAAACGTATTGCCGCCCTTGCCGAGCATCAGCCTGCCATCGGGCGTGGTGCGGTAGTAGTAGACGAAAGTGCGTGAATCCAGCACCGACAGACCGCTCGTGAATCCGGCGCGTTCAAGCAATTCAGGCGCACGCTCGGTGATAACCATGTCGCTCGAAACAAGCGCAATGCTGCGTTCGAACTGCGGGAAGGTTTGCGCCATCCACGCATTGATCGCCAGCACGACGCGTTTTGCACGTACCGCACCATACGTCGTGTTGACGACGGGACCGGGTTCATACGACAGCGATTCAAAGGCGGTTTTCTCGTACAGGCGCACGCCCATCTCGAGCGCCACGCGGCGCAGTCCGCGCACGAGCAGCGCAGGCTGCACCGTCGCGGCGGCCGGCGAAAAGTCGCCGGCGAGGTGCCGCTCCGAGCCGGCGCGCCGACGCACCTCATCTACACCGAGGCGGATAAACGAGCCCATGCCGCGCGCGTCGAGCGCCTCCATCACCGCTTCCGAACTGCCGATCTGCGCCGCGCTCGTCGCCGTGTACAAGGTGCCGTCGACGCGCATCTGCGCGTCGATTCGATGCTCACGGCAGAACGCCGCGATCTGCTCGACCGCCTGACGCGAAGCGCGCACCAGCCGCAGCGCTTCGGTCTCGCCGAACAGGCGCAGTAAGGTGAGAAAACGCGTTTCCCACGTCAACACGCAACCCCCGTTGCGACCGCTTGCGCCCGCGCCGCAGATGTCGGCTTCCACCAGCACGACGTCCAGATGCGGATTGGCCCGCTTGAGTTGCAGCGCCGTCCATAGGCCGGTAAAGCCGCCGCCGACAATACATACGTCCGCACTCACCACACCTTGCAATGCGGGCGCATCCGCGGCCTCGCCACGCAATGCCTGTTCGAGCCAGAAAGGTCTCATCGTTTTACCTTGAACTTTGAATAGGGATCAACGGCCAGTTGCCGTGCGGCGCCAACGCTGCGTGCGTGCGATCAGCAGGCGGTTCGCCAATGCATACAGCACGCAGACGAGAGTCGACGTGATGACGATCAGGGTCGCCATCGCCGCGGCCGGTCCGATCTGCCCGGCTTCGTCGAGATTCAGGATTGCGACGGACGCCGGTTGCGTGCCGGGCGAATACAGGAACGCGACCGCCGAAATGGTCGTCATGCCGTTGATGAAGAAGTAGCGGCTGATCTCAAGAATGGATGGCAGGCATACCGGCACTGTCACGCGAAAGAACGTCACGTAAAACGGCACCTTTAACGACGCGGAAACCGCCTCGAACTCGCTGTCGATCTGCTTGAGCGCGGTGATCGCGGTCAGATGACTCGACGAGTAGTAGTGAATGATCGTGACAATGGCGAGAAGCGGCAGCGACCCATAGAGGAAATTGAGTGGGTTGGCCGGATGATTGAAGAAGAAGATATAGCCGATGCCGAGTACCAGACCCGGCACACCCATCGGCAACACCGCGCACAGATTGATGACCGGCCGCAGCCAGTCCATGCCGCGCGTCTTCTCGACCAGATAAGCGCCGCCGAACACCAGCGCGGTACCGGCGGTGGCGACCAGCGCCGCCATTTGCAGACTGTTTCTATATGCGCCGATGATGCCTGCGCCGACGAGGCCCATCCGGTAATGACTCAGGCCGAGCGACAGGTTATACGGCCAGAAACGCACGAACGACCCATAGACCGCAATGCCGACGATCGCCATCATCAGCAGGCAAATGACGCTGCAGTAGGCCAGCATCGCCATGTCGAAGCCGCGTGAACGCTTCGGCTCGTACGGCACCGAACGCGCGCCGAGCAGCGAACGCTGTTTGCGCCTGACGAAGAAATCCGTAGCGAAACTCAGGAGCGCGGGCACCAGCAACAGGATGCTCACCACCGCGCTCGTGTTGAAATCCTGCAGGCCGATAATGAGCTTGTACACGTCGGTGGACAACACGTTATACGAACCGCCAATCACGATCGGCACGCCGAAGTCGTTCACGCAGATGGTGAACACCACCATCGTCGCGCTGATCAACCCATATTTCGCGCCGGGCAGCGTGATCGTGAAGAACTTGCGCAAACGGCTCGTGCCCATCGCGTCGGCGGCTTCATACAGGCGCGCGTCCGTCAACGACAAGGCGGTGATCAGGATCATCAACACATGCGGCAGCGACGCATACACGAGACTCGCGATAATGCCAGGCGCGCCATAAATGCTGTGGCCGACCATCCAGCGCCGCAGCAGCCCGGCATTGCCGAACCAGTAGATGAACGACACGGCCGAGAGCAAGGTTGGTGCAAGCAGCGGAATCAATGCGATATTGCGCACGAGCCCTTTGAACGGCATACAGCTGCGTGTCAATGCATACGCGAAGGTGAAGGCAAGCGGAATCGCAATCGCCGTCACCGAAACGGCCACGAACAACGAATGCCCTACCGAGTTCCACAGCGCCGGTGTCTGGAAATACGCGCTGAAATTGGCGAGACCGACAAAGCGTCCATCGCGATCCTCGACGCACTTCATCACCACCATCGTGAGCGGTGCAAGCAGGCTCAACACCAGGAAAGCGGCTATCAGCAGCATGCCGGCATGACCGATGCGATCCTGCCAATGCGTGCGCTGACGCAATTCGGGCAGCACGACGGCTTTCTTCGCTTCGGCGAGGGTTGTGCTCATTGCACCCTCCGCTGGTCTTCGCTGAAGATCCGCACGCGGTCGCTCAACACCGCGAGATTGAGCGCCGAGCCTTCCTGCAAACCGAATTCGGTCATGTCGTGGTACGACAGGTCGGCCAGCAATTCGGTCCCGGTCATGCCGTCGACCTGAATACTGACCCGGCAGAACGCGCCGAGAAATTCAAGCTTCTCGATGCGGCCACGCAGGGTATTGCCGGCTTTCGCGTCGACGCCTCGCACGACGAAATCCTCCGGGCGCAGGAACAGCGATACCCGCGAACCGCACCTGAGCGAATCGCGCACGCGCACGCAGTTCAGGCCGACATCGCCCACCTGGATCGCGCCGTCCTCACGCACGGTGGCCGGCAGCATATTGGCCTTGCCGACGAAATCGGCGACGAACGGCGTTGCGGGTTCGCGATAAATCTCGCTAGGCGTGCCGATCTGTTCGATCACGCCGTGGTTCATCACCACGATGCGGTCCGCCATCGAGAGCGCTTCTTCCTGATCGTGTGTGACCATGATCGTCGTCACGCCCAGGCGCTGCTGTAACTGGCGGATTTCCTGACGCAGACGCACGCGCACCCGCGCGTCCAGCGCGGACAACGGTTCGTCGAGCAACAAGAGACCAGGCGAGGTCGCCAGCGCGCGCGCCAGAGCAATGCGCTGCTGCTGGCCGCCGGACAGCTGCCCGGGATGTTTCGGTCCGCTATCGGGCAGTCCGACGAGTGTGAGCAGTTCGGCCACGCGCTCGCGGATCACCGCTTTGCGCGCCTTCCGGTTAGCCAGCCCGTATGCGACGTTCTCGGCAACCGTGAGATTCGGAAACAGTGCGTACGACTGAAACACGATGCCGTAGTCGCGCAGCATGGGCGGCAGCATGGAAATGTCCTTGCCGGCCTGCGCGATGGTGCCCGCGCTTTGCATTTCCAGCCCCGCGATGATCCGCAGCAGCGTGGTCTTGCCACAACCCGAAGGGCCCAGAAAACACACCATCTCGCCCTTGAAGATCGTCAGGTTGACGTTTTTCAGAACCGGGGTCGAACCAAACTGCTTATGTATCCCTTCGATGCGCAGGTACTCCGACATCGTCGCCTCCTGAAAGTGGGTACTTCGCTCTGTGTCTGGTCTCTTCGTAAATTGTTTTTTGGTTTTTGCCTGTTGTTGACAATCTACGATTTGCAAAGTTTAATGTCAAGCATGGAAAAAAACTTCCATGACCGCGGAAGTCGCGGACGTTGAGCAGCAGCCGCACCTCGACCAATCAAAGGGAAACCCTATGAACGCGAATACCCCAACCATCAATGTGAACGGACGTCACTACCGCTGGATGGACAGGCCGCTAGTGGTCGTCTGCGTGGACGGCTGCGAGTACGACTATCTGACCGAGGCCGCGAGAGCCGGCGTGGCGCCGTTCCTCGCGCAGATTCTCGAACAGGGCGCGGCGCTGCAGGCGGACTGCGTGGTGCCGAGCTTCACCAACCCGAACAATCTGTCGATCGTGACGGGCGTGCCGCCCGCCGTGCACGGAATCAGCGGCAATTACTTTTTCGATCGCGAGAGCGGCGCCGAAGTACTGATGAACGATCCGAAGTACTTGCGCGCGCCGACCGTGCTGGCCGCGTTTGCCGACGCGGGCGCGAAGGTCGCCGTCGTCACCGCCAAGGACAAGCTGCGCCGCCTGCTCGGCAACAAGCTCAAGGGGATCTGCTTTTCGTCGGAAAAGGCTGACCAGGTCACCGAGGCTGAGAACGGAATTACCGGCGTGCTCGAACTCGTCGGCAAACCGGTCCCGGATGTGTACAGCGCGGAGCTCTCCGAGTTTGTGTTCGCGGCCGGTGTGCGTCTGCTGGAAACGCGGCCTATCGATCTGATGTATCTGTCCACCACCGACTACGTGCAGCACAAGTGCGCACCGGGCAGCGTCGGCGCGAACGCGTTCTACGAAATGATGGATCCGTATCTGAAGCGCATGGCTGAACTGGGCGCAACCGTTGCGATCACCGCCGACCACGGCATGAACGACAAGCACGATACGGCCGGCAAGCCGAATGTGATCTATCTGCAGGACGAACTCGACGAATGGCTCGGCGCCGGCGTCGCGCGCGTGATCCTGCCGATCACCGATCCGTACGTGGTTCACCACGGCGCTTTGGGCTCGTTCGCGACGATCTACCTGCCTTCCTCCGTCGATCCGGCGCGCGTGATGGCAAAACTGAAGGCCCGCGACGGCATCGAACTGGCTTTGAGCGGCGCCGAAGGATGCGAACGCTTCGAGCTGCCGCGGGACCGGCTCGGCGACATCATCGTCGTGTCCGGGCGGCATGTTGTGATGGGCACCAGCGAGTCGCGCCACGACCTGTCCGGACTCGATGCACCGCTGCGCTCGCACGGCGGACTATCCGAGCAGCGTGTGCCGTTACTGTTCAGCCGCCCTGTCGATAGCGGCGTCACCGCCCGGCCGCGCCTGCGCAATTTCGACATTCTCGACGTTGCGCTCAACCACCTTCAATAACCTGCCACTGCCTTGGGAGACACCATGAACGCAATCGTCGAGTCGCGGCCTTCGCTGCCGGTCCGCCATGAAAAATTGCGCATCGGAGGAGAACAGATCCGGCGCGAGCAGGTTATCGAGGTATTCAATCCGTACAACGGCGAGCTGGTCGGTACGGTGCCCAAAGCCACGCTCGCCGATGTACGACACGCTTTCGCCTATGCCCACGCGTATCGCGCACGGCTCACGCGTTACGAGCGCTCGCAGATCCTGCGACGCGCCGCAGAGCTGGTTCGTGAGCGCCTCGACGAGATTTCCGATCTGATTACCGCCGAATCCGGACTGTGCAAGAAGGACTCGCTCTACGAAGCGGGCCGTGTCAGCGACGTGCTGATCTTCGGCGCGAATGAAGCGCTGAAAGACGACGGCCAGGTGTTTTCCTGCGACCTCACGCCGCACGGCAAGAAGCGCCGGGTGTATACGCAGCGCGATCCGCTGCTGGGTGTGATCTCCGCGATCACGCCGTTCAATCATCCGATGAACCAGGTGGCGCACAAGATCGTGCCGTCGATCGCGACCAATAACCGGATCGTCGTCAAACCCTCGGAGAAGGTGCCGCTCTCCACCTATCTGCTGGCCGACATTCTGTATGCCGCCGGCCTGCCGCAACAGATGCTGCAGGTCATTACAGGCGACCCGAAAGAAATCGCCGACGAGCTGATCACCAACGAGCATGTGGATCTGATTACATTTACCGGCGGTGTGCCGATCGGCAAATACATTGCAGGCAAGATGGGTTACCGGCGCGCCGTGCTCGAACTCGGCGGCAACGATCCGATCATCGTGATGGAAGATGCCGATCTGGAAGAAGCCAGCACGCTCGCCGTTTCGGGATCCTATAAAAACTCGGGACAGCGCTGCACGGCGATCAAGCGGATTCTGGTGCACGAGGCGGTGGCCGATCGCTTTGTCGAGTTGCTGGTGGAAAAGACCCGCGCAATCCGTTACGGCGATCCGGCGGACCCGGCAACCGACATGGGCACCGTCATCGACGAGCCGGCGGCGAAATTTTTCGAAGCACAGGTGAACGATGCGGTGAGCCGCGGCGCGACCCTGCTGTACGGGAATCTCCGCGATGGGGCGTTGTATTCGCCCACGGTCGTCGATCATGTCACGCCCGATATGCCGCTTGTCAGATACGAAACTTTCGGGCCGGTGTCGCCGGTGATCCGCTTTCGCGATATCGATGATGCGATCCGGATTTCCAATTCGACGGACTATGGCTTGTCGTCTTCGGTGTGCACGAATCGCCTCGACTACATCACACGGTTTATTGCCGAACTGGAGGTCGGCAGTGTGAATGTGCGGGAGGTGCCTGGGTATCGGCTCGAACTGACGCCGTTCGGCGGGATTAAGGATTCCGGGCTCGGATATAAGGAAGGGGTCCAGGAAGCGATGAAGAGCTTCACGCATGTGAAGACGTATTCGTTACCATGGGAGTGAGGGGCCTCGCGGCCTGAACGGGTTAGACTGTGTTTTTGCCTATGGCGGTAGTGTTTTCTTGGTCTTGGTTTTTTGGGCCTTTCCTTGGTTGCTTATTGGTCTATTAGCGTTCCCCCTGTGCGGGGGGCACCTACTTTTCTTTGCCGCCGCAAAGAAAAGTAGGCAAAAGAAAGCGGCTCACACCGCCAACATTGAAGCGGGCCCCCTGGCTTGGAGGGGCTGGTGGCCCGATTAACGGATCACACCGTGGTTCATAACCGCCAGTGACACAGCCGTCATCCGCTCCCACTCCGCACTACGTGCGTCGCGGACGGGGCCACCAGGGAAACCAGTGGTGAATCGTCTCTCGGTAGAAGCCATCGGCTTCGCCTCGGCGAGGCGCCGAAGAAGACAAATGGTTTGGTGAAGTACCGCATCGGCGCGCGCAGCGCCGCCGGAAGCATGACGGCCTGGTCACTCAGGCGGGCGGGTGCGCAGGCTCGATCTCTACGGGGCCACGATACCCTCCAAGCCAGGGGCCCCGCTTAAGAATTGGCGGTTTGAGCCCGCTTTCTTTGCTTACTCTCTTTGCGGCGGCAAAGAAAGTAAGTGCCTGCCCCGCACAGGGGCGAACGCTAATAGACCAATAACAAAGCAAGGAAAGGCAAGAAAATCAGAACAAGGAAAACACCACCGCCAAAGGCAAAAAAAACCCATCACCCTCCACGAGTCACCAATTGAACCGGCGTTTCAATAACCCGCGACAGCGCACTCTCCCTCCGCCTTTCAGTGACCGCCTTCAAAGCCACATCCACTCCAAACACAGCCTGCCGCTCGGCAAACTGATTCAGCGTCGCCAGCACGCGCCCATCCGCGATCAGCGGTTTGATCGCGTCAATATCGTTATACCCGGTGACATAAACGCCACCCGTTCTCCCCGCATCGCGGATCGCGTCAACAGCGCCCATTGCCATGTTGTCGTTGCCACACAGCAATGCTCGAATCTGCGGGTAATCCACCAACATTCTCGACGCAATATCGCGTCCCTTGCCATACTCCCAATCACCAGCACGCGTCGCGACAACGCTCACGCCCGCCGCGTCCATCGAATCCATGAAACCCGCCGTGCGCTGCTTCGCATTGCGATCCGCGGACAAGCCTTCGATAATCCCCACCTGATCACCCGCCTTGAGCTTGCCCGCCAGATAATTCCCTACCTGTGTCGCTCCCTTGCGATTGTTCGGCCCAACGAACGGCACAGAGATTCCGGCCGCCTCCTGGTACGCATCATCGAGAGGATTGTCGATGGAGATCACGATGAGTCCCGCCTTGATCGCGCGCGCGACGATGGAGACCAGCGCTTTCGAATCCGTCGGCGCAATCACGATCGCGTTCACCCGGGCTTTGATCAGATCATCCATGATACGAATCTGCGCAGCCGTGTCGGACTCGGTCGCCGTGCCACGCACCATCAGCCCAAACTGCGACGCATAGTGCTTCTGGTAATTCTGCGCCGCACTCGCCATGGCGACAGTAAACGGGTCGGTCAGCGACTTCAGCACGAGGGCAATCTTCAGCTTGCCGCCCGGCATCGCATCGATATCCGCCGCTCCTGTCAGACCAGCCGCGGCAAGCGTGCCCGCAATCAGCACGCGGCGGCGCATCCTCTGCATCATCGACTTACCCTCCCTCCCGCCCGGCCGGCCGGCGAATCGCCGCCCCGCGTTCACGTTTACGTTCAGACGCATCAATCCATGCGTGATGTCACCGCGTCCCGAGCATCGGCACCCGTCAGCGTCAGCAAACTCGAAGCGATTTCATCGAAAAGCGGCCTCGTGCCAACATCCTCGCTCAAACATTGCGCTTTCAACACCACCAGTTTTGCCGCGACGGCCGGCTCTGCCTCGAGCCCGTCACATCGTTCGATCAACTCCTCGAGCAAACATCCATACGCCCGAACCTCCAGTTGCTGAAGCCCCGTCCCGAGTTCAAAGTCATCGGCCGCGTAGAAAGACGCCGCGCCGAAATCGCCCAGCAACGCGCGACCCTGCCCGCAATGCAGAATATTGTGGGCATACAGGTCTCCATGCATGACGCCTCGTCGATGCAATTGACGCGCCGCCGAAGCAATACCGTGTGCGATGCGCAATGCCGAAGCCCGGTCGAAGCGCAACTCGCCGTCATAAATGTCACGCGTACATGACGCAAGGCTCGGCGGCGCAGCCAGGTTGCTGAACTCCGGATCGATCAGCTCCATCACCAGACCGTGCACACCCGCCGGATGGTCTTTCACTTTTCCGATCACCGGAATCAGATTCGGATGATCGCCGGCGCCGATACACGCAGCCATCTCGCAGTCAGGCAAACCATCGCTGGTCACGGCGCCCTTGAATAATTTGACGGCCACAGGCCGCGGCGCCGCGCTCCCTTGTTCGAGAAGCGTTGCACGATGAATCACACCGGATGCGCCCTCGCCCAATGGCTGCTCGAGTTTCAACGCGTCCCATCGGATATCGGCAATCGGCGTGTCGGTGAGCGCCGCCGTCTCCAATACGTTGCTCAACGGATTGCCGGCGTACGCCAGCCAGGACAGCCGCGGCAGCCGCCACAACCACGCAGGCAGCGAATCAAGTTGATTGGCGGCCACTCGTAGCAGTTCGAGCCGTGAGCAGGCGGCCAGTTCTTCAGGCAGCGTCTTCAACCGGTTGCCGGCAAGCATCAGCTTCTGCAATTGCGCGCAGGCGCCGATTTCCGCGGGAAGTGCTTCGAGCTCGTTGTCCGTCAGAATCAACCAGCGCAATTGCGGCGGAAGCGATCGGCCCGCAACCTTGCGGATACGGTTTGCCTTGAAGCCGACCATGCTCAATTGCGCACACTGTCCGAGCACTTCCGGCAATTCGGTAAACGGGTTATCGGAGGCGAAGAGGACGCGCAGCTTGCTCAGGCGCGGCAAATCGTCGGGCAGCGTCGACAGTGCATTGCCGGACAGATCGAGAATTTCCAGCGTGTCGGCCAGATCGAATATCTCGCGTGGAAATTCAGTGAGTCCGCATGCCAGTTTGAGCCGGCGAGTACCCACCAGTTGCCCGGCCCGCAGTTGTTCAAGTGTGGTTGTCACAGTCGTAGAAAAGATTCCGGTTGCCGGTGGCCCTTGTGCCGAGGGTATCAATTTTACTGAGATCGCGCTCCGGCCGCGGCTGCCTTTCCCTCAATGCCCAGTCAGTCTCGCGGAATCCGCAAACCGCGTTATCAGCTCGGCGGGTTATCAAAACCGCGTGAAGGGTCTAGCATGCCTCCTTGTGCGGTAACTGCATCCAGACGGGCGCGCGCCGTGGCGCACCCCGTGGAATTGAACAGCAAGATCCGGAGCGCTCTCAGCGAGGGCAAGGTTTAACCTGTCAGACATCGGTGCCATTCCGCCTTGGGTTCCTCACCTCGGCCCGGCGAGACACCGCCTCTGCCTCCACTTAGTCAGGAGCAAGCGAAGTGACGTACGCATACAAATTGATGGACTCCCCCGTTGGCGAGCTGAAGCTGGTCGCCAACGGCAACCGCCTCGCCGCCATCTTGTGGGAAAACGACAAGCCGAACCGGGTGCGTCTGCCGGACATGATCGAAGCGAATGACCAGCCGGTCCTGATCGAAACCGAGCGTCAATTGCACGAATATTTTGCCGGCGAGAGAAACCAGTTCGAGCTGGCACTCGACTTTCAAGGCACAGACTTTCAGAAGAAAGTGTGGGCTGCCTTATTGACGATCCCGTTCGGTGAAACCCGCAGCTACTCGGACATTGCCGCACAGATCGGGAACATCAATGCGGTGCGGGCGGTCGGTGCGGCGAACGGCAGAAATCCGATCTCCATCGTGGCGCCCTGTCATCGCGTCATCGGTGCGTCCGGCGATCTGACGGGCTTCGCCGGCGGCCTCGCGACCAAGATGTTCCTGCTGTCGCTCGAAGCCGGACAAACTTCTCTGGAAGCAGCCGCCGCCGAGCCCGCGCACAACGTCGAAACGCCCGCGAAACCTGCACGCCCATTGCCCCGTCGCGGCACGCAGTCTTCGCTGTTCGGCAACTGACCGCCTATCCTTAAGAGGCCCGCCTGCCGCCGGCGATTCATCGAATGCATCGCCGGCGGCGGCAAAAGCGCAAACGCGCTCACTTCAACCCAGTTCAAACGAAGTCACGCCAAACACACGTTCAATTGAAATGACGGGCGACACCCGCGTGTACATCCGCGCGGTTTCGAAGACACTCGACATGCCGTGCCGTTCGGCCAGCGCGACAGCAGCAGGATTCGTCTCCGGCACATCGAGAACGATCACCTCGCCGGGCATGCACGACGCCAGCGCTTCAAACAGCTCGCCCGCGATCTGTTCGCTATCGGCGAAGAGCGGACCGATCTTGCATCCACGCCTGCAACGGCGCAACACGCCGAACCCCGCCACGTGACCATCGCGAACGGCGGCGAACGCAACGGCGTCGGGCTGACCAGTCCATGTGGCGAGAAAATGCTCACGCGAAGCGGGAAAACACTGGCGATCGTACTGAGCCAGTTGCTCGAACGGCACCGCGGATGCCTTCAACACATTCGCGCTGACCCTGCTTCGAGCGACGCCATGAATCACGCCCTCAAAGCGCACGTTGCGATAGGCAAGCTGAAAACCGGACTTCCTGTAATTCGCCTGCTGCGCGAGCACACCGTCAAGACCCACATTCCGGTTGCGCAGATACGCCATGCCGTGCCGCCAGACGCGCATGCCGAAGCCCTTGCCGCGAAACTCCGCCTTCACGATATACAGGCCGATGAAGCCGAAGTGCGCGTCATAGGCGACCGCAGCGATGCAGGCAACCGGCTCGCCGCGCCATTCGCCAACAAAAAAACCGCCGGGGTCCGCGGCACGAAAACAGGCAGCATCATGCAGACCCGGATTCCATCCCTCCTGCGCAGCCCATTCGACCGACAATTCCACGTCGCCAGCCGACATGTTCCGCACAGTGAATTCGCCGGCCTCATCCATGACTGTCACGCCCGCTTCGCCCACTGCGCCTGCAAGATTGCGGCCGCTGCCGTGGCCGCGACCTGGCAGCCGAGAACGATATGCTCCTCCGCCGTATCCTCGATGAAGTCATGGCTCACGCCACCGATGCTCGGCACGAACATCATGCAAGCCGGCAGGCAACGGGCGATCACCTGGGCGTCGTGCGCGGCGCCGCTCGGCATCCGCAGCCATTGCCCGGGCGCCACGTCATCGGCGGCACGCGCGAGGTGTTCGGCGAGCGCGGCGTCCATGGTCACGGGTTCCATCGGTTCGTCGATCGTTGTCAGCTCCGCGCTCATCGGCCCCTGTGCGCTGAAGTTTCGCACCAGTTCCGCCAGCGCCGCTTCCATCGCCTGCAGACGGCCGGCGTTCGCGTCACGGAATTGCAGATACATGTCGGCCTGACCCGGCACGACGCTTAGTGAACCAGGATCGAGATCGATGCGGCCGACGGTCCAGACGGTGTCCGCATCCGCGAGCAGCGCGAACGCGTCGTTCATCCGCGCGATAAAGGCGACCAGCGCCGCGCCTGCGTCACGGCGGATCGCCATCGGCGTGGTGCCCGCGTGATTGCGCTGTCCTTTGAAGCGCACCCGCAGCTCGCGCAGGCCGACGATCGTGGTGACGACGCCAATGGATTTTCCCGCGGCTTCCAGCCGGCCACCCTGTTCGATATGCGGTTCAAGATACGCGACATGCCGGCCCTTCTCGTACCGGGCTCGTGGCTGCCCGGACAGACCGGCGGCTTGCAGCACGTCCTCGAGGCGTTGCCCGTCCCGGTTTGTCGCGCAACGGATCGATTCGTCGACGGGGTCGCCCACAAAACTGCGGCTGCCGAGCAGACCGGAAAAAGTCCCTTCTTCATCGATCCACGACGCCACATCCACTGCGAGGTGGCTCGTATGATCGTTTTCGGCCAGCGCGCGAGCGATTTCCAATCCATAGATGACGCCCATCGCGCCATCGAGCCAGCCGCCGGTCGGTTGCGTATCGGTATGCGAACCGATCACGAGCGCCGGCCCGCTTTTGCGCGAACGGCCGAACACGGTCCCTACGCCATCGATGACAGCATCGAGTCCCGCGTCGGCCATGCGTGCGGCCAGCCAGCGGCGCGACTCCAGATCGACCGGCGAAAGCGCCAGTCGCACGACGCCCGGCCCCGTCGCGCCGAAGCTGCGCAGCCGCTTCAGATCGGTCAGCAACCGGTCTCGATCAATCTTCACCACAGTCTTTCCTCCTCGGGTATTTCAGTTGCGCGCGAGAAATCGCCACATCGAAGGCGGCGGTCGCGTTCAGAACTTAGAAAAAAATGCACGCGCGGCAACCATGCAGAACGACGCCACCAGGTTGCCATGATAGGCCTGCAGCACCGCCGACGCCCCGCCATCGGTCGCGCCCGCGGCGACGGCCTGGCTGGCGAGCGTCGATTTCGCGAGCGCAAAACCCTGTTTGATCGGCGCGTAGGGATCATCGGAACCCGTGACCGGAGAGTCGACGTCGAGTACGGAAGTGAGCCCCGCCGGCACCTTGGCATTCAGCCAGTAGGCCTGCTCGACACGTGCGTTGAAGAAGAACACCGTGGGATCCGATGCGCCTCCGCACAGCAGAACCGGCGCGTGCGGAAGCCAGTTGCGCAAGTCATTGCGCCTGAATGCCTGGCGCAGCGGTTGAGCGGGATTGGCCGCCGGCAACATCGCTACCGTGGGGTCCGGGAACGCGCCATCTGGATTGGCGGCGGCGTCTTCCAGCAAGCTCAGGCGATAGGCGTTGCGCACGAGATTGGCGTTGCCGAATCCCGCCGCGAACAAGGGTGTCAACGCGGCTGGAGTGAGCGGCGGCGAAGTCGGCGGCGTCATGGAAGCGAATTGCGGCGCAGGCGGCACATCGCTGAAGAGATGCGTCGTCGGCAGTTTGCCCTTCGCGAACAGCGTATTGAGCGGGACCGGGCTCGGCAGCAGGCTTTCAATCCCCGGCGCGTAGGCCGCTTCATAGAAATCGCCGGGCTCGCGATAGATGTTCACGTAGGCATGCTGGTAGCCCGTCACCACCAGGGTCGTGAACAGCGTCGAGCCGAGATTCACTTCGCCTTCGATGAGCGCGTCGGCGGTAGCGGCGAGCGCATACGGCCCTGAACCGGGCGCGGACGCGGTGACTTTGATGCCGGCCGCCTGCAGCGCACGATGCGTCGCCAGTGCGACAAAGCCGCCTTGCGAATAGCCGGTGACGAACAGCTTGCCGTTCTCCCGCGTTCTGCGTTCCGGCTTCGCTTCGGCCAGCACCGTGCGCGCGGCCCGCAGCGAGTCGATCACATCGGCGGACTGCTGACCGGCGTTCAGGTAGGGATGGTAGGTGAGATCGGAACCCGCATAGCCCGCGTAGTTCGTCGCCACCACGATATAGCCCCGGGCCGCATACATCGCGGCCACGCTGATACCCTCACCCGCGCCATCGCCATTACCCGGATCGGTCCGCGTGATGTCAGCAATGTTGTAGTTGCGGTACGCCGTGGTGCCGTGCGCGTAGAGCATGAGCGGACGCGGCCCGCTACAGTCTGAACCTCCGCCTGGAATCATCAACGCGGCGCTGGCGGTAGTGGGTTCGCCCGCGCCGCCGATGGTCCGGTAGCGCAGGTACACGATCTCCACGCCGCAAACCGGAGCGCCGGCAATCTGCTCGAGTTGCCGGCCGCCCGCGCTCGACGAAAGCAGCTTCGTCAGCGCGGCGGCGCCAAGACGCAGCGTGGTGCGCTGGTCGATCAGTCGGCCGCGGGCGTTGCATCCGCCGTCACATCCGGCGCCGGCCTGCACATCGACACTCGCGCTCAACGTGAGACAGCTCAGCAGCACAAGGGCCGCATTTCGCATCGCTACACGCATGTGGGCTCCGTCCTGTCGGTATCACGGCGGTTGGGCGGCCTTCCAGAGTCACATGAGTATAGGTAAACGGATCAGCGCTGCGGCCACAGCGTGCGGCCGAAAAAGGTCAGCGTCCGATCCCACGCCTGCTGCGACCAGACCGGATCGAACTGGGTCCGCGATATCCGTCCCGGTCCGACCGCCGTTTCGTTGGCGAACGCATGATGCGCCAGGTAGCGATGAAACTCGACGTCGACCTTGGCGTCGGTCAGCTTCGTCTCCAGTGTATCGACCGTTTCGGCGGGGAAAAACGCATCTTGCGTCGCCCAATGTCCGAGTACCGGAACCTTGATTTTCGAGGCGTCGATATAGTCGAGCGGCGGGAAGCCGTACCACACCACGGCGGCCGACACCTCGGGAGCCTGGCACAGCGCGAGCAGAGTAAGCGCGCCGCCCATGCAATAACCGGTCACGCCGACGCGTTCCGCATGCTGCTTCAGATACTGCACGGCGCCACGCACATCCTGACCGGCCGCATCGCCGAAATCGAGTCCATCCAGAAGATGGTTCGCCTCTACCTCTTCCACTGTCGTCGTGCCGCGAAAAAGGTCCGGCACCAGCGCCAGATAACCGCATTGCGCGTAGCGGTCGGCCACGCCGCGAATCTGGTCGTTCAAGCCCCACCACTCCTGGATCACGACAACGGCGGGCGCACCCTCGAGTTTCTGGGGCCGGGCCAGATAACCCTGAACTTCCTTCCCGTCAGGACGGGAAAACGTGATCATCGATCCTGCTTCCTGTTTCATCAGATGCTCCTCGGTTGGACTGAATCGATAGCATAGTCTGAGTGGCGCAGCCATGCCGGCGGATCGTCACGCGCTCCTGAAGCCCGCTCAACGGTTACGTCTGTCAGAAGGCTGGCGCCGGCGCGGCAATGCCGGTCGTCGCCCCGGTCGATCACGTCACCGTACCTGATCCAACGTTTCTCCCGGCGCTTGCAATCAACCGGTTTCCCGTCCGCTTGCGGGACGCGAATCCGCTCACGAACTGCTCGAAACTCTGGATCGGAAGCGGTTTGCAAAAGAGGAAGCCTTGGTACGCATGGCATCCTGCTACAGCAAGAAAATCTCGTTGCGCTTCAGTTTCGACGCCCTCGGCGATCACACCCAGGTCGAAACTTCGGGCCAGCGCCACAATGGTTCTCGCGATGTCGGCGTCGTTGGGATCCTCCAGGATGTCGCGCACGAACGAGCGGTCAATCTTCAACTGGTCTAATGGCAGTCGCTTCAGATAAGACAGTGACGAGTAGCCGATTCCAAAATCATCGAGAGAGAACGTCACGCCGCGCGCTCGAAGGGCGCTCATCTTTTCGATGATGTCCTGCACGTTCTCGACGAGAACACTCTCGGTCAGTTCGAGCTTCAGCTTGTCGGCCCTCGCCCCCGTTCGATTGATCACCTCCAGCACGCCGTCCACGAAGTCAGGTTCGCGAAATTGCCGGGCGCTGACGTTCACGGCGATCGACAGATGCGCCATCGACGGCCGCGCGGCCCACAGCGCGAGTTGAGCACACGCGGACTCCAGTACCGTTCGACCCATTTGGAGGATCAGCCCCGATTCCTCCGCGAGCGCAATAAACTCACCCGGCGGTATCAGGCCACGCACGGGATGGTCCCAGCGCACGAGCGCTTCAGCACCGGTTATGTAGTCGCCGTCCACCACCTGCGCCTGATAGTGGAGAACAAAGCGGTTCTCTTCGATCGCGTTACGCAGACCCACCTCGAGCTCGGCGCGTCTGAGCACGGCTGTCTGCATCGCGGGATCAAAGAAGCACAGTGCGTTGCGGCCGCGCTCCTTCGATTTATACATGGCGAGATCGGCTTGCTTGAAAAGCTCGTCAGTGGATGTCTGCTCGCCGCTGAATACGGTGACGCCGATGCTGGCGGTGCTGCGAAACTGGATGCCGTCGAGCTGGTAGGCGCTGCCCAGCACAGCAAGAATTTTTTCCCCCACCAATTCGGTTTCCGCGGTTGCGGCCGCTTTGTCCAGACTCAGATTGCCCAGCACGACGACGAATTCGTCACCGCCGACGCGCGCGACCGTATCGCCCGCGTTGACACTGCTCGACAGGCGATACGCGACCTGTCGCAGCAACAGATCGCCTTTGTCATGTCCAAGCGTATCGTTGAGTGTCTTGAAGTGGTCGAGGTCGATGAACATGAGGGCGCCGCAGACCCTGTTCCGCTGGCTGGCCGCCATCGACTGCCTCAGACGGTCCAGAAGCAGCGCGCGATTGGGCAGACGCGTAAGCGTGTCGTAAAAGGCCAGTTCGCGGATTTTCTCTTCCGACTTCTTGCGCTCGGTGATATCGCGCCCGCTGGTGCGAAAGCCGATGAAGTCGCCCCTTGGATTGCTGATCGGAACCCAGGAGACCGACAGCCAGACGATCGATCCATCCTTGCGCACGCAACGAAATTCAAGGTCTTCGCCGCGCAGGCCCTGAAGGCCCTTTTTAAATTCCGGCGCAACGTGCGACACGTCATCCGGATGAATCAGCGTGCTGGCGAAGTCGGGCATTGCCATGCATTCGTCGGCCGTGTAGCCCGCGTAGTGGTAGACCGCCTGATTGATCCAGCGAGGCTTTCCGTCCGGCCCCCACCAGATCTCCAGATTGACCGTGCAATCCGCAATCGCGCGAAATTTCTCTTCGTTTTCGCGCAGCTCGCGCGTCATGGCCGAGGCGAGCCGCATGGCGCGCTCCTGCCCCGTCATCATGAGCCAGGTGAGAAGCGCCAGCAGCAGACTGAGCCCCGTGCCGGCGCCTGCAATCAGCGCCTCGGCATTGCCGCCCAAGCGCGAACGGAACTCGTCGGAAGCGCTCATCGACAGCGTCCAGTCGTGGCCGTCCACAACCAGATATTCGTTTGCGGAGATGAGCGCGGGCGCACGCCGGCCTTTTGCATCCGACGTGCGATGCAGGAGCGCCGCCTCCGATGGTTCCACGCCGTCGTAAATGGCCAGCGAGACGCCGGCCGGCTGTTCCCCGTAGAGGCTGGCGATCACATCGTGCATGCGGAACGATGCATAGACCCAGCCGGCGATGTGCGCCCGGCGCTGCGCGACGTTGTCCTGTGTCAAGCCGGGCGTGTAGATTGGAAGGTACATGATGAAGCCCGGCCGGCGGTCCTGCTCCATATCCACCGAAAGGCGCACCTTTCCAGACAGCGCCGCCATACCGGAGTCGCGGGCTCTCTCCATTGCGAGCCGCCGCACCGTCTCGTCCCATGCGTCAAAGCCGGGCGAACTGCGTGCGAGGCCTACAAAGGGCTCGCGTTGAACGACCGGTGCATAGTCCTCGCGCACCCCGTCGGGGTGAATCGCGTAACCGCGAATGCCGCTGTCGCGCATTTCCGCTATGTGGGCCGCTTTACGGTTCGCAGGCACCCACTCGACCACGCCGACAGCGTGGACCCCGGAAAAGTTTGCGTCGAGATTGAGCGCGCCTACGTAGCGCCTGAACCGGTTACGGTCAATCGTTCCCGTCGCGGCGAACATGCTTTGCACGCCTCGCAACATGAGCTCGTAGGTCGCCATCCGCTGTTCGACGCGACTGACGGCGTCACCCATGGTGAATTCAAACTGGGTGCGCAGTTCTTTTTGGGTTGCTTGCTGCTCGTGATTCCATACGATCCACGTCACGCACAGCGAGGCGAAAAAAACCAGCAGCGGCAGCAGGACAGAGCGTACCCGGGTCACGGTGACGCCTTGAAGTTGACCATGGTATCGGCCAGATCCGGCTTGAAGTACTTTTCGAAGATGCGGCGCACCGTACCGTCAGCGCGCATTTCATCGACGAGCGCCCGCCACTTCTCCCGCTCGGCGGCCGGCAGCGCTTTCTTCGACATGATCAGACCATGCGGGACGGACGGGTCGTTAAACTCGATGATCGTCGTCACGTCGCGGATCTTTTTCTCGTCCAGTGCGGGGTAGTCGAACGGCTCGATAATCATGCCCTGGACGCGGCGAAGAATGAGCGCCTGGTAGAGAGGTTCAAGGCCGCCGGCCTGGCTCACGCGGTTTTCCGACATCAGTTTATCGACCATTTCATTGGCCGAATTGCTGTAGCGGAAACTGCGGATGACGCCGAGCTGGGCGTGTTCGTCATGCTCGAAGTCCGCGACATTGCGAATGCCCGCGTCCTTGCGTACGAGCAGATAGTATTTGTTGCTGAAGTACCACGCGAACGAAGCGTATTGATTGCGTTCGTCATTCGCGATGCCGGAAAGACTGAAGTCGAGAGCACCCGACTCGATCAGCTTCCAGATACGTGCGCGTGACATCAGGCTGACCTTGATCTGGCAACCGCTACGCCGGATCAACTCATCGGCAAAGTCTTTGTCGATACCGGTATCGGTGTCGAGCGAATAAAGCAGGCCGTGGTCGTGCAGTCCCAGCGTAAACGGCCGGGAACAATCCGGTCCACCCGCAAAGGCGTGACTGACCGAACACATCGCAAACAGCACACCGCCAAGCCAGTTTCGAATCACAACGCCTCCGTAGCGGAACTTCGCATCATTAAATTCTTGTCCGCAACCACGCTCCGACGGCATATTGAACCCGCCATCCCTTACAAATGCCTCACATGGTCGCCCATTTTAGAGTGCTTTGCTGACACGACGCGTCGCTGGTGCACGACGGGTGCGCGAGATTTTCTTTCGCAAAACCTCCGCACGCATTATCGGCAATACTTGGTCGTTCTTGAGGGATATCCGGGCTTTTTTCTTAAGGTTGACGCCTCGCGGACTGGCAACTGGCGTTGCCTTATTCGGCGCAACCGCCTGATTCATCCTGACGGGGCTCATCAGGTGGACAGGCGATCCGATGTCCGCCGGTAGCTTGCATGGTCGGCGATTATGCGTCGCTTGTGCGTCGCTTGTGCGTCTGCTGTGAGCTTCGTCGCGGCTGTTCTATTCAGAGAGCGACGCGTCAAGACAGCGAAGCGAGCATGATCGACAACCTTCGCATGTGCGCCTTGAACGCGTCACTCGCGTCTCGATCGGTTGTCGGGTTCAGATGGGACGTCTCCGCGAGTTGAACCTGCTCATGGAAATCGTTTGCGACGGCCCGCTTTAAGTCTGGTGGCAGCGCCCGCACGATAGAGACCAGCAATGCCTCTTCGGCGTGAATCATGCCCAGAATCGAATGAGTGTCCATGGAAGAAACTCCGTTTAAGGCGTCATCAATACAATCTAGCATGCTCCCGCCGGGCATTCCGGCAACCTCGCGTTTCAAACCGCTGTTTGACGTGCCCGTCGCGCAGTTGGTTATCATGATCCAATCGCATTGCTTGAATGAACGGTTGGTTAATTATGAGGAATATTGTAAAAGCCGTGATAGTGGGCGTTGTGCTTGCAGAGTTCGCATTCGCAGCTTATCTACTGTCCCCCAAGGGCGACGAGGCGACCAACGCGCCCGACACCGCCGCGAATCACCCCGCAGCAGTGGCGTTGGCTGATCTTCAATCCAGCGGCACCCGTGTGACTGCGGGCAGCGTGATCGGCGCGCCACCGCCCGATACAAGCCCGAACGATACCGTTCGCGCCCCGGCTCAGTCTGTAGAGGGACGGATCGCGCCTGAAGCCGCTCCGTTGGCGGCGCGACCTGCGCAAGCACCGCGTCACATAGCACAGTCGCACTCACAATCCGTGCATACGCCCGCGCCGGCCGGGGGCTCGATCGCTTCGAATTCGAAACCAGCCGCCGTGGCGCAGACCGGACGCGGACGCGACGGTCCACACCGCCATGATTCGACTAAACCCGTTGCGTCCGCCATGACGGACCAGCTTGTCAAGGAATCCGCCAAACTCGATCCATCACTTCCGCCGCCTGACCCATCCAGGCTATCCGCGCCATCCGCGCACGGTGATCGCGCGCGTCGTGGCTCCAATGCGGTGGCGGCCGCGATGACCGACCAACTCGTCAGAGAGTCTGCGAAACTCGACCCATCATTGCCGCCACCGCACTCCTCCGGTACGAAGTAGACGCGCGAGCAACGTGCGCGGCGCCGCCGAACACCTCGAAGCCAATCGCTACTTGAGAAACTGAAAATCGCAACCTTCGTCGGCTTGCAGAATTTCGCGCTCATACAGTTTCGCGTAACCACGCTTCACGGTCGATGCCGCACGCGCGGGCAGCGCGGCGCGACGCTTTGCGAGTTCGTCGTCCGATACGAGAAGCGTCAACGACCGATCCGCCACACTCAGCCGGATACGATCGCCGTTCTGCACGAGCTCCAGCGGTCCGCCGGAAGCGGCATCGGGTGTGATATGCAGCACGATCGTCCCGTAGGCCGTGCCGCTCATGCGCGCGTCGGACATGCGAACCATGTCCTTCACGCCGGCCCGGGCAAGCTTGCCGGGAATCGGCAGATAGCCGGCTTCCGGCATCGCCGAATCGCTGGCAGGTCCGGCATTGCGCAGAACCAGGAAGTCCTGCGCGGTGACGTCGAGAGCATCGCTGTCGATCCTGTCCGCAAGATCCTGCAATGAATCGAACACGACCGCGCGCCCTTCCGTCTCAAAGAGTTTTGGATCGGCGGCCGAACGTTTGAGAATCGCGCCTCGCGGGGCAAGGTTGCCGAATAGCGCGACCAGTCCGCCTGTTTCTCTCACCGGGTCCGAGTAGGGTCGCACGACCGAGTGATCGACCCAGCCCACATCGTGCAAACGTTCGCCTATCGTTTCCCCCGTTACCGTACGGCAATCCAGATGCAGGAGGTGCCTGATTTCGCGCAGGATCGCCGGCACGCCACCGGCGGCATATAGATCCTCCATGTAATGCTCGCCAGTCGGCTTGAGATTGACCAGAACAGGCGTCGTCTCGCTCAGCGCGTTCAACCGGTTCAGGTCGACCTTGTGACCGAGCCGTCCCGCGATCGCCGTCAGGTGAATCACCGCGTTGGTCGATCCGCCGATCGCCAGCAAGACACGGAGGGCATTTTCAATCGATTTCTCCGTGATGATCTCGCTCGGCCTGATGGGATGGCTGATGAGATTGAAGGCGGCGCGTCCGGTCTCTTCCGCGATACGCAGTCGGTTCGCGTCCACCGCCGGACACGCGGCGCTGTTCGTCGGCATCATGCCGAGCGTTTCCGCGATGATCGCCATCGTGCTGGCGGTGCCCATCACGGCACACGTTCCAGCGGTCGAGGCAAGACGCCGCTCGACGACCTCGATCTCCTGCGCGTCGATCTCGGTTGCCCTGAATTTGGCCCAGAAACGGCGGCAATCGGTACATGCACCCAGCCGCTCGCCTCTGTGCCTACTGGTCGACATAGGTCCCGCCACGAGCTGAATCGCGGGAATATCGGCGGATGCCGCGCCCATCAACTGCGCGGGCACCGTCTTGTCGCAACCGCCGAGCAGCACGACCGAATCCATCGGCTGTGCGCGCGTCATCTCTTCGACGTCCATCGACATCAGGTTGCGGAACTTCAGGCTCGTCGGCGTCAGGAAGGTCTCGCCCAGCGAAATGGTCGGAAACTCGATCGGCAAGCCGCCTGCGGCAAGGACGCCTCGCTTGACCGCATCGATGATCTCGGGGAAGTGCCGGTGGCAGTTGTTGAAGCCGCTGGCCGAGTGTGCGATCCCGACAATCGGCCGATCGAGCATTTCGCGGCTATAGCCCATGGAACTGGCGAACGTGCGACGCAGATAGACGCTGAATTCACGATCGCCATAGTTCGTCAAACCCTTGGCGAAACCGACGGAATGGTCACTCTGCTTTTTGCTGTCCTGATCGCTCATCGTGTCCTCACTGAAGACGAAACCTGATGGACCTGGTTCGAGGGAGTCCCGCATTGCTTACTGGCCGCCTTCGCAACCGGCTCCGCGGCCTCGAAAATGAGTGTACGCCATCACGCTTTACCTTTACGCGCGGGCATATCCTGCAATGGGTCTTATCGCATGCGGATGCCGAAGGCATCGGCAAGGCTGATGCAGCAGGTTTTTCCGAACTAATCCTCCCAGATTAGCAGGTTTATCCGAATCATCCGCTGACGCAGACTGAGGCTTGTCAACTACGGACATCGTCCGCCAAAGGAACCCTCATCATGCGCACCTATTCTGTCAACAGCCCTCAAGCCGCCGCGCGCATCGTCGCGCTGGCGTTGACTTCCGACGGCCACGTCTGCAGTTCGGAGGAGCGCGCACTCGAAACGCTCGACATTGCCGGCGAACTCGGTCTTGCACCGGAGCAATTCGCGCAGATCGTCCAGACGCTGTGTGAGGATATTTCGGTCGGGCACATGCCCGTTGGGTCCACGGCCAGCCATGTCGACGCAAACATACTCGCAACCGTAATGGACGAGGTCGATGACCCAGTATTGCGCCGCAGGGTGATTCGCCTGTGTGTTGCTGTCGCGGTCGCGGACCACCATTTGGCAGACGGTGAAATTGCCTTCCTCGCTGCCCTGTCGAACGCGTGGGGACTCGAGCCAACCGCCTTTTCAACCCGGCGCCGCGCGACGCTTCACGTACGCACGGCGGCAACCACCTGAGAGGCCAGCACGTGATGCTGCCCGCGGCGCGATCGGATCGCGTGGATCTCCTCGACCACGCCTTCCGCGCGGCCGAGCCAGCGCAGGCCGCGCAGCAGCGAGACATCTTCCGCGCCCAGTTCCGCGAGCGGAAACACGCCAAGACCGCGTGCGGCGAACACCGCCATCAGCGCGCTGTCCTCGAATTCACCGACGACGCGCGGCTGGATTCCCTCGGCTTCGAACCACCGGTCGAGCCGTGCACGCAACGCGCCGTGTCCCGTCGGCAGGAGCACCGGCACATCGGCGAGACACTGCGGAAAGCCTGCGCGAGCGGACTTGCGAACGATCTCCGCCGGCCCATACCAGTCGACCGGCGAGCCGACGAGGCGCTGACTCACGACGCGCAAATCAGCGTTGTGCGGCGCGGGCTGGCATGCCAGCACCAGATCGAGCCGATGCAGCGCGAGTTCCGACAATAGTTGTGCATGTTCGCCCTCGTGGCACAGAAGTCTGAGCGAAGGCGTATTGAGAACCGGCGCAAGAAGCGCATGCGCGGCGAGCTTGGAGATGCCATCGGAAAGACCAACCGCAAACCGCGCAACACGCTCGCCACCCGCCTCGCGCATCTCATCGAGCAGCGCCTCGCCGATCTGAAAAATCTGCTCCGCGCGACCAAATGCCGTCTCACCCGCTTCGGTCATCGTGACGCCACGCCCGGCCGGCTTCAGCAACTGGCGGCCGATGGATTTTTCGAGCTCACGCACCTGCGCGCTGATGGTCTGGACCGCCATGTCGAGACGCTCGGCCGCGCGTGCGAAGCCGCCCTCCTTGACCACGATCCAGAAGTAATAAAGATGGCGATAGTTGAGCATGGCGGAATACTTCGAAAATATCGATATATCATTCAGTTTATCACTCGTTTCTTCGAACGATAGAAGGCCCCATGATGACGTCAATCCGACGTTATTCGGTTTAATTTTCCTGGCGACCCCGCATGGACTCCCTGCTCGCACTGGCTTCCGATCCCGCCGCATGGGCCGCGCTCCTCACGCTGGTCGTGATGGAAATCGTGCTCGGCATCGACAATCTGATCTTCATCTCGATCCTCAGCAACAAGCTGCCCGAGGCCCAACGCGCGCGTGCGCAGCGCATCGGCATCATGCTCGCGCTCGTGCTCCGGCTGGGCCTGCTTGGCACTGTCGCGTGGATCGCGCAACTGACACAACCTGCCGTGTCGCTGTTCGGCCATGGCTTCTCATGGCGCGACCTCATCCTGATTGGCGGCGGCCTGTTCCTCGTGTGGAAGGCCACCAGTGAAATCCACCATCATCTTGCCCGTCCGCAGGAAGAGCGCAGTACGTCGAACCCGGTCGTTCAGTTGACCGCGTGGGCCGCGATTGGCCAGATCCTGCTGCTCGACATTGTGTTTTCGGTCGACAGCATCATCACCGCGGTCGGCATGACCGAGCACATGCCGATCATGTTCGTCGCGGTGATCGCCGCGGTCATGGCGATGCTGTTCGCCGCGCGTCCGCTCTCGCGTTTCATCGATCGCAATCCGACCGTCGTGATGCTCGCGCTCAGCTTCCTGCTCGTGATCGGCATGACGCTGCTCGCGGAAGGCTTTGGCACGCATGTGCCGAAGGGCTACATCTACGCGGCGATGGCGTTCTCCGCGTTTGTCGAAGCGATGAACATGCTCGCGCGCCAGGCGAAGTCGAAGCGGGCACGTAGTAGCGAACAGTAAGCGCCGGCGCGGCGGCAGTGCATGTCGATGCGCGGTGAACCGCCTGCTGGAAGTGCCGATGAGCAAAGTTTCCCCGAAGCCGGGCGGCTCGCCATCTGAGCGTCCGATTTCTTTCCACTCGTAAGGAGTAGCCCGATGAAATGCCCAGTGTGCAAGACGACTGATCTGTTGATGACCGAGCGCCGCTCGATCGAAATCGACTACTGCCCTGATTGCCGCGGCGTATGGCTCGATCGCGGCGAACTCGACAAGCTGATCGCTCAGGACGCCGGGCGTCCCGAGGTGGCCGCTGCCGCACGTCCGCGCACGGATGAACACCGCGATCGGGATCCGTCATACGACCGTGACCGCGCGTACGACCATCACCGAACAGATTATCGCGGACACAAAAAGAAGCGCTCGCTCTTCGACGTGTTCGATTTCGATTGAGCACGTTGCGTCCCACCCAAAAGATTTTCTTTTGCCCTGGTCAACATATCCTCGATGGTGAATGAGCGGGAGCCGGTCCATACTCCTTGCGCAGTAACCGGGAGTGCAACGGTTCGCACGCACCGCGGCAAGCGGGCGCATTTCGATCACTATCGATAAAGATTGAAGGACCAGGCAAATGAATCTGAAAGCCATAAGCGTTATGGCCATTACCATCTTCGGGTCGGCGATCACACTCACCGGCCACGCGGCCGGCGATCCGCAAGCCGGAATCAGGAGCACAGTGGATCAGGCCGTGCAGCCGGTGATGGAGAAATACGGCATTCCCGGCGTGGCAGTCGGCATCATCGACGGGGACAGGCACTACGTCATCAACTACGGTCTCGCGTCGAAGGAAACCGGCAAGCCGGTCACGGGCGAAACCTTGTTTGAACTCGGTTCCGTCAGCAAAACTTTGACGGCGACACTCGCTTCCTATGCGCAGGTTCGCGGCGCTCTCTCGTTATCGGATCAGACAGGCAAGTACCTGCCATCCCTGCGCAATAGTCCGTTTGGCAAGGTAAGTCTCATCAATCTCGGCACGCACACGCCCGGCGGACTGCCGTTGCAGGTGCCGGATAACATCCGCAACAACGATCAACTAATGCAATATTTCAAGGCTTGGCAGCCCGCCTACGCGCCGGGCACGTATCGGACTTACGCCAATCCCGGTATCGGAGCGCTTGGCCTGATCACGGCGAAGAGCATGGGTCAGGATTTTGACGGGCTGATGGAGCATCAGCTGTTTCCCGCGCTCGGCATGAAGAACAGCTACATCAACGTTCCCGCTGCGCGTTCGACTGACTACGCTCAAGGCTATACGAAAGAAGGCAAACCGATCAGGGTGGCGCCCGGCGTGCTGTCCTCCGAAGCCTACGGCATCAAGACAACGGCCGCCGATATGGTTCGCTTCCTCGAAGCCAACATGAACCTGATCCAGGTGGACCCAAAACTTCAGCGCGCGATCACGAATACGCACACCGGCTACTTCAAGGCGGGGGCGATGACACAGGACCTGATATGGGAACAATATGCGTACCCTGTCGACTTAAAAACGCTGCTGGACGGCAACTCGCTGGCGATGGCCCTCAATGCAACGCCGGTCACGGAAATCGTGCCGCCGCAGGAGCCGCGCGACGATGCGTGGATCAACAAGACCGGCTCGACTAACGGCTTCGGCGCCTACGTTGCCTTCATTCCGCAGAAACGGCTGGGGATCGTCATTCTCGCCAACCGGAACTTCCCCAACGATGACCGGGTCAGCGCCGCATACCGGATTCTCACGTCACTGGCACACGATGAACAATGAACCGGCAATAGGCGGACTTCCGATGAAACGCGCTCGCTATCTTTTGTTCGTGCTGATGGGCTGCGTGGCTCTTCAGTCCGCCAGCGCAGCCGATAACGCGCCGGAGGCGAGGCAAACGGTTGTTTTGCAGCGGGTCCCGATCCCTGCAACAACTCGCGAGATGGGGATGGGCATTGCCGATTTCCCGCCCAACGCGTCGAAGCCGCGGCATAAGGCGACCGGGCCCGAGCTCGCCTACGTGCTCGAGGGCGAGGTTACGGTGCAGGTGCAGGGTCAACCTGCACAGGTGGTTCATGCAGGCGAGAGCTACCGGATGCCGGCAGATGTCGCGCACGTCACGACCGCAGGGCCCGCGGGTGCGAGGGTGCTGGCGACCTGGGCGTGGCTGCCGGGACAGCCATTCAACATTCGGGTGCCGGATTGAGTTGGGCTCAACCAGATGATGCTATTGCCGACGAACGTTGAATGACACAACTCAGTGAACCATCGTGACAGGTGTAGGCGTGCGTCTGGCGAGGACGGCGAGCATTGCTAGCCTGCGAAAGAATCCCATATGACTGGCGTCGATCACCATGACGTCGGGCTGGGTCGTCGCCGCGTATGCGGCGATGGCTTTCGTGCGATGTCCGAATACCCGTTTCCAGCGATACGGCACGCCAGCTTCGTCGAGAATAGCGCGGGCTTCGATTAGCGCCTTTAACATGGCCTGCTTTTCCAGGCGCACCAGTGCGCTTCGACTGTGGAAGGCTGCGGCGCGCCCCTGGTCGACAGGCTCGAGCACTTCCAGCAATTCGACTTCGGTCACGCAGCGCTCCAGAAACATGAACGCCGCGAAGCGCGCGGCCTCTACCACGCCGCCATTGTCGAGCACGGGGATCAACATGCGAAACATCGAAAACTCCTATCCGGCACCTTGCCACTTTCAGCGTAGTTAAAGCGGCGTTAACGCGGCGTAAAAGTATCGGACGTTCAGATTCAATGCCGCCCTAGCGCACTGGTGCAATGTCCACGCTATACCTGTGTGGCCGCCGGATTCAGTTCAATATGCAGAATCACGAGCCACCGTTTCGGACAGTCCGGCGCGATCTGCAGTTCTTTCCTGCTATCGCCGCTGGTCTTCACGAAACCCTTCGCACGCGCAAACCCAAACGCGCGCCGTGCGTCTGACTGCAACCACAACGTCAACAACCCGCAGGTCACGCAGCTGAACAGCCAGATTGCATCATGTGGCGGCGATGCATCGAGCTGTTGCGCGACGTACGTAAAAATCGTCGTCAGAACCTGGTTGGCTACAAAGGCGATCGCAACGACCTTGCAAAACCCTCTGAGCATCATCGCTGGCCGGGTAGGTGTCATGGGAGTTCAAAGCCCAAGCGTGCGGCGTGCTTCGACTTCGGCCAACGCCAGCGCCTCATCGGAACTGCGCATCGGACGGCCGCAGCCACGGCCGGTGATCCGCAGAATCTGCGTGTTGTTGCGGATCGTGGTCACGCGCAACGCCCCTTTGAACATATTGCCCGGCGCGGGAAACACGCACGCCTCCACGGTTACGGTTCCCTTCGTTTGTTTGAATGCCATACAACCTCCAGCCTATTCCAGATTGTTCTTGCGGCGAAACGCCAGCCATGGAATATACGGGCGAGGCCGTAAAGGCCGCGAATGGATTGCTGGAACCGTTATAAAAATGCCGTGAAAATCACCGCGCGCCGACGGGCCGGTAACCCACGCCCGACTCGGGGATGATGCGCTCGGGGTGCGCCGGACACCTTCCATCGAATCAGGGCGCGTCCACCTCCATGCCCATCAAGGCCGAACTCAGCGATTTGCCGTGTGCATCGAGCGCGAGTGAGCGTGTCACGCCGCCGCCGAGCGCGTCGCCGAGTACGAAATTGAACGCGGCGATACACGGCAGCTCATGACGCACGACCTCGCCGTGCACCACATCCTTCAGATGCGCCTTGACCCGCTCGGGTGTCAACACCGCGCGCAGATGGTCGTAATGCTTCGCGTCGTAACAGATCACCGAAACGTTCAGCGTATTGCCCTTGTCGCCGGTGCGCGAATGCGCAAGCTCACGTAGTTTCATCTCAGGCCTCCACCAGGCAGAATGCCGGCTTCGCATGCTCGCGCGGCAACAATACCGATTGCACCGCGACCACCTCGCGCGCTGATTTCGTGACCCCGCCACCGCCCGCAGGACCATTGGTGTAGAGCGTCTCCACCTCGTTGCCGATCTGCACCGCCTGCGCCAGCGACACGGTTCGCCCCGCCACTCGCACACGCACTTCATAGGGTTCCGCGCCGCCAGACGCGGCCGTGTCACCATGCAAGGCGTTCACACCGATCAGATCGAAACGCAATTCACGTGTCTCGACACCGGTGAGCGCCAGACGCTCCCGCACGATATCGAGAGCAAGCCGCGCACGCGCGAGCGCACCGCAACCGCCGTAGGAGATTTGCCCTTCGCCGATATAGCCGTCGAAGTAAGCCACCGACACCTTCAGCGTATCGGTGCGCGGCGTGCCGCTTCCGCCGCTGACGCGCACGCGATCCGGCGCTTCCTGCGCGACCCGCACCTGCGTGAAATCAGCGACCACATCCGGTTGCAGATAGCGTTGCGGATCGTGAATCTCGTATAGCAATTGCTCCTTGCAGGTCGCCTCGGTCACCTGCCCGCCAGCGTGTCGCAACCTTCGTGATAACCACCGTGCCGTCCGGCGCCACCTCGCCGATCGGAAAGCCCAGCCGCGCCAGACCGGCGACGTCCTTGAAGCCGGGGTCGGCGAAATAGCCGCCGGTGATCTGCCCCGCGCATTCGAGCAGATGACCGACCACGGTCGCCTGACCAAGCGTCTGCCAGTCGTCCATACGCCAGCCGAACTCGTGAATCAGCGGCGCCACGAACAGCGACGGATCGGCCACGCGTCCGGTCAACACGATCTGCGCGCCGGCCGCAAGGGCGTCGACAATCGCGCCGGCGCCAAGATAAGCATTCGCGGACACGAGCCGCTCCTTGCAGGACGCCACGCTTTCGCCCGACTCCTCGAAGCGGAAGTCGCCCTGCTGCACGACGTCGAGCACGTCGTCGCCGGTGACGGCGGCAATCTTCACGTCGCCCAGACCGAGCGAGCGCGCAATCTCAGCGGTCTTGCGCGCCGCCGCGAGCGGGTTGGCCGCGCCCATGTTCGAGATGATGCGCACGCCGTTGCGGATCGCTGCGGGCAGCACCGCCTTCATACGCGCTTCGAGCAACGGATCGTAGCCAAGCTGCGGATCTTTGCTGCGTGCCTGCTGGGCGATCGCGATGGTGCGTTCGGCCAGGCATTCAAACACGAGGTAATCGAGCGCGCCGTGTTCCGCCAGTTCGACGGCGGGTTCGATACGGTCGCCGGAATATCCGGCACCCGCGCCGATTCGCACGGTCCGTTGAGGTTGGGTGGCTGTCATGCTGGTCGCATCCGTTCAGTGAAGCTCACAAGGAAAATATCCCCAGGACGACGCAGGCTATCGTCATCACGATCGACGCGCCGAACAGCAGGGGAAAGGTGAATTTCTGATGGTCCGCGAGATCGATGCCGCACAGCCCGACCACGAGGAAAGTCGCCGGCGTGAGCGGGCTGACCGGGAAACCGGTGGTCATCTGCCCGAGCAACGCGGCCTGGCCGACGTGTACCGCCGGTACGCCGAGCTGGCCGGCCACTTCGGCGATCACCGGCAGCACGCCGAAATAGAACGAGTCCGGGTCGAACAGCATGCTCAGCGGCATCGACAGCAGCCCAAGTGCGACGGGGATGTGGCTCGCCATCGCGGGCGGCACGAAGCCGACTGCGGACTGCGCCATCGCCTTGAGCATGCCGCTGCCCTGCATCACGCCGGTGAATACGCCGGCCGCGAGCAGAATACCGGCCATCATCAAGGCGGCGCGTGCGTGCGCGTCGACGCGCTTGCGCTGCATGTCGACGTTCGGGTAGTTCACCATCAAGGCGACGCACAGCCCGACCATGAACATGATGGCCGGCGGAATCTTCTCGCCCATCACGACCATCGTGCCCAGCACCACCAGCGTCAGCACGATGTTGAACCAGAAGTTTTTTGGCCGGCGCAGCGCCTGTTCTTCGGGCGTCAACTCGCGTTTGGGCATCGGCACGGCCCCGCTTGCGGCGGTGAGTCCAAGCCGCTTTTCCTCACGCCGCCCAAGCCAGAACGCCATGCCGAACACGAACACAAGGCCGATTATCTGCACCGGGATCAGCGGATTGAACAGCGCTGAAATCGGCAGATGAAGCGACGCCGACGCCCGGATCATCGGCCCGGTCCACGGTAGAAAGTTGATGCCGGCCGCCATCGAGACGGCCGCCGCCAGCACGCGCCGGTCCATCTTCAGGCGGTCGTAGAGCGGCAGCATCGCGGGAATCGTGACGAGAAAACACACCGCGCCGGACCCGTCGAGATGAATCAGCAGCGCCAGCAGCGTCGTGCCCATCACGATGCGGGTGGGCCGAGTGCCCACGGCGCGCAGGATACGGTCGATGATCGGATCGAGCGTGCCGGCGTCGGTAATGGTGCCGAAATAGAGGATTGCAAAGACGAACATCCCGACGACGGGCGCGAGACTCTTCAGGCCGTCGATCACGAACTTGCTTGTCTGAAAACCGAATCCGCCGAGCAGCGATGCGGCAATCGGCACGATGATGAGTGCTACCAGCGGCGACATCCGCTTTGACAGAATCGCGCCGAGCAGCACGACGATGGTGGCCAGCCCCAGCAATGGCAGCATGTGCTTGTCTCCAATGTTGTTTTTTACTGTGATCCAGCGTAAGTTCGAGGCGTCGATAAATCAATTGAAATGAATTGATCGCAGCAATTACAAATCATCATGGATCTAAGTCTTCGGGACATTCGCGCATTTATCGCCGTCGCGCAAACGGGCAGCTTCACGCGCGCGGCGACGCGGCTTCACCTGTCCCAACCGGCCTTGACGGTGCAGATTCGCCGGCTGGAAGAAATGGTCGGCGTGCGGCTCTTCGATCGCAATAGCCGCAACGTCGCGCTCACGCCAACGGGTCGCGAACTGCTGCCGCTGCTGCAGAAGTCGCTGCACGATATGGAACACGTACTGATCGACGCGCGGGCGCTCGGCGAGGGATCGAGCGGCACGGTGCGGATCGCGTGTTTGCCCACCTTCGCGGCCAGCGTGTTGCCCGAACTCGTGCAGGACGTGAAAAGGGCTGTGCCGCGAGCGAGTTTTCTTATTCGCGACGTCGTCGCCAGCATGGTCAATACGCTGGTGCGCAGCGAAGAAGTCGATATCGGCCTGACCGGCGGCGAACTGGACGACAACGGTCTCGAGGTGCTGCACGCGGGCATCGACCGGCTGGTGGCGGTGTTTCCGAAGCGTCACGCACTTGCCCGGCGGCGGCGCATCACGCTTGCCGATCTCGCGGAGGTGCCGCTCGTTTTGACCGCGCAAGGCACCAGCGTGCGGGCCGTCGTGGACAGTGCGTTCGCGAATGCCCGCTGTGCGCCGGAGATCGCCTGCGAGCCGACTTACATGATGAGCGCGGTCGCGATGGCGCGCGCCGGGCTCGGCGTGACGATCCTGCCGGCGTCGGCGCGCGAAGTCCGTGCAGAACCTGAACTGGTTGTCCGTCCAATCGACGATCCGGCGTTCAAACGCCCCATTGCGCTCATCAAGAAACGCGGCCGGACATTGCCGGCCGTGACAGAAACCTTTGTCGCGGCGCTGATCGAAAAGCTCGGTGAGCGCGATTGATCCCGACGGGAACCGATGATTCAATCGCCAGGGTAATTGCCAGTTACCGCGCGTCGCCTTGAATAGATTCACTCCGCATATACTTTTAAACAAATCGATCGCCCTTATCCCGGCGTCTCTAGAGAGAAATAACTCTAATACCCTAAAGATTATCTGACGGTTGCCGCTATTCAAACTGAGCATCTGAACCGCTCATGAATAAACCCAACATAATCCTTTCACCTCCAGAAAGAAGTGTATTAATCCCGCTATTCATCTGTTTTATGAAAGAGACCCGCGCTAATATCTGTTTCCCACGACCGTGGCAATAACGTCGCGATCGCGGGTATTCTCCAAAACCTTCGAAAACGAAAAATGAATAAGAGTCAATTTCGAATAGTCGTGGCGATTGCGACATCGTGCGCCGCACTCGCTCCTGCCTACGGGGCATTAGGCAGCGCACCGTCTTATCCCGTCACGGCCAGCAGCACCCGTGCCGGCGCGGCCAGCCAGGGCGCCGCGTCCGCGCCACGGCTCGCAGCGCTCGCCAATGCCGCAGCGGCGGCGTACACCGTGAGTCAAACCACCCTGCCTTCGGGCACCGTCGTCAACGAATACATCGCAGCGGGAAATACGGTATTCGCATTGAGCTGGCAAGGCCCGACCATGCCGCCGCTCAAAACGCTACTGGGCACCTATTTCCCGTCTTACGTACAGGGTTTGACCGATGCGCATGCGGCACAAGGCGGTGGTCATGGCGCCGCCGTCGTGCATCAATCGGCTCTGGTAGTAGAAACCGGCGGTCATATGGGCGCCTTTATGGGTCGAGCCTATTTGCCGCAAGCGCTTCCGCAAGGGGTCAGCGCGGACGACATCAAGTAAATCCAATAAAAACCATTGAGAGAACAACAGTGCGCAAAATCGCATGGATCATTGCAGCGGCGCTCGGACTAGGTCTGGCCGGCTGCGGCGGGGGTGGTGGCAGCAATTCAAACTCCGGTTCACCGCCGGCAACCAACAATGCACCGTCATCCGGCAATTCGAATAATGTGTCGAACGGCTCAAATTCTTCGCCGGGCGACGTTCTGGCTGCTGACGCGACAGCCGTGCCGACCGCCGTCGGCCCCGGCAACACGCTGGCGGTCACGGTCTCGAGCACCGGCACGCGCAATCAGCCCATGGTCAACGTCACCATCTGCTCGCCCGGCTCGAACGCCACCGGTGCCTGCACGACGATTCCGAACGTGCTCGTCGATACCGGTTCGTACGGACTGCGCCTGTTCCGTACGGCGATTCCGACCTCGACCTTCACCACGCTAACCGGCGAAACGGATGCCGCCAGCAGCCTTCCGCTCGCCGAGTGCGCGGTGTTCGGCAGCGGCTACGCATGGGGCACCGTCCATCTTGCGGATGTGGAACTGGGAAGCGAGGTGGCCCAGAATGTGCCGATTCACGTAATGGACGACCCAGCGTTAACCGTGGCGGCGCCGAGCGAATGTCAGACGGGTCAGGCACTGACAGCGACGGGCATTCTTCACGCGAACGGCATTCTCGGGATTGGCGTGCGGGGAGCGGACTGCGGTACGACCTGCGTCAACACAGCGCTAGAGCAGTTCTATTACACCAACGCAGGCAACGTCACGAAAGCGCCGCTCGCAGCGCAGGTAACGAACCCGGTCGCAATGTTCACGCAGGACAACAACGGCGTGATTCTGGAAATGGCCCAGGTCCTCGACACGGGCAGCCCAACGGCTCACGGCACGCTGGTGTTCGGCATCGACACGCAAAGCAACAATTCGCTGGCCGCCACCGGCGCCACATTGATCCAGACCAACGCGTTCGGCGACTTCACGTCGACCTACAACGGCGCCGCGCTGACCAAGTCGTTTTTCGATTCGGGATCGACTGCGCTGTTCTTCGCGGATCTGACGATCACGCACGATGCCGGATCTGGATACTACATTCCGGCCGCGACGGTGGGCCGCACCGCCACGCTGGCAGCGACGAGTCCAGCAAGCCTCGGCTTCAACATCGCGAACGCGGCAACGCTGGGCGTAGCCGGTCTCAATGCGTACAACAACCTTGGGGCCTACATGAGCGGCCAGTTCGACTTCGGCATACCGTTCTTCTATGGCCGCCACGTGTTCTACGGCATTGGAGGCCGCACATCGCCGACCGGACTCACCGGGCCGTACGTGGCCTACGCTTCCAGCTGAGCGCGGCTGATCCGGAAAGCCGGCGAATCCGACTCGCCGGCCTTTCACGCCACGCGGTTTCAGGTCATACGCAGAAAGCGCGTGGCAAGCAGATTTCAAAAAGCACAACGCTGAATAGCTTCAATATTGAATGGGGATCTCATGAACAAGTTTGTAATGATGTGCTTGAGCGCGGCGCTTGCCGGCATCCTGAGCGGCTGCGCGGGGACGAACTTCGTACGCCCCGACGACGCGGCTCTGCAAAACGGCAAAACCACCATCGCCGAAGCGCGGGCAAAATTTGGCAGCCCGTTTCGTCAGAGCGACGTCACCAAGAACGATCAGAACGTCACCCTGCTGTCTTATGCGTACGCGAACACTGGCGGCACGCCGCTGGATACCGGCGTGATTCCGGCGCGCTCGCTGGAATTGGGCTTCTGGAAAGACGTGCTGGTGTCCAACGTCTTCAACTCCACGTTCAAGGACGACGCCAGCGCCTTCGACGCTTCGAAGCGCGCCGCCATCGTCAAGGGCAAGACGACCCGCGAACAGGTGATGGAGCTACTGGGCAAGCCGGCAGGCTACGCCATGTACCCGCTCATCAAGGACAAGGACGGGCAGGCACTGGTGTACTCGTACAACACCACAAGCGGTTCGGCGTTTAACCTGAAGTTCTCGAGGCGTGATCTGATCGTGACGATCGATCCGAACGGAATCGTGTCGGATGTGAATTACGAGGCGTCCGGCATGCAGTAATTGCATTCCGCCTAGAAAATCCCCATCGCGCCTTCGATACTGCGCACCATGGAAAGGAGGCGTGGCCCGATGTCCGCCTCCAGCTGGTTTTCCTTCAGCAGATACGACGGCACGCCGCAATTGAACACGAGAATCTCGCCGTCGGCCGATGGCTTCATGGGCACGGCCACGGCGTGCACTTCGCGTCGCAGATCGCCGTACGATACGCAGAAACCACGTTCGTAGAAGTAATCGATCGAACTCATCACGCGTTCGCGAAACGTACTCCATTCATTCGGCGACTTCACCGCAATCTCATTGCACAGCGCCTCGCGGCGTTCGGCAGGCAACGCGGCGAGCAGCGCGCGGCCCATTGCGGTGCGCACGATCGGATAACTCAGGCCGATATCCGCCGGCAAACCGAGCGGCGTCGTGCTGCGGCTGCTCTCCAGATAAACGACATTGAGCCGGTCACGCATGCCGAGCGAAACCGAGCCGCGAATCTGATCGGCGAGGTCCTTCATTGAAGGCCGCGCAATCTGCCGCACGCTCAAACTCGCGAGCAGCGGATAGCCGAGCGACAACACCGCCGAGCCGAGCTGAAACTTGTTGTTCATACGATTCACACGCAGATAGCCGAGGCGCGTGAGCGTATAGGTGAAGCGCGAAATCGTGGCCTTGGTCATGCCGGTGCGCGCCGCCAGTTCGGCGTTGCCGAGTTGCGAATCGCGCGGCGTGAAGCAATGCAGGATATCGAGGCCGCGCGCCAGCGTGGTGGCGAACTGGCGGTCGCCGTCGAAGTCGTCTGGCACGTAGCGCGCTTTCGATTCCAGATAGTCGCTTGCCAGCGCCGCCGCCTCGGAAAGCTTGTTGGCTGCCATGTTTGGGTCCCTCCAGGATGACCCATTTTGCGCCCGACGTTCTGCATATCCAAACTCTGTTCTGCAGAGTCGAACAAAACACGCCATGTCTCCGTAAATATTCGATAGTGAAGTCATAAATCGACTCACATGACGGAGACAAGGATGATCAGCTACCCCTCACAGTTCGACTCGATGCTCGCCGGCGTCGCACGGTTCGTCCGTGAAGAGGCCATACCGCGCGAAAACGAGATCGAGCAGACCGACACCGTGCCGGCGGATCTCGTCCAGCGCATGCGCGAACTCGGCTATTTCGGCTGGAGCATCCCGCGCGATTTCGGCGGCGCCGGGCTGTCCACCGAGCAACTCGTGCGCGGCGCGTTCGAGCTTTCGCAGGCGTCGGTGGCATTCCGGGCGCGGGTCGGCACCAATACCGGCATCGGTTCGGAAGCGCTCGTCGCGGATGGCACCGACGAGCAGAAGCAACGCTATCTGCCGCGCCTTGCCTCCGGCGAATTGACCGGCGCCTTTGCGCTGACCGAACCGGACGCAGGCTCGGACGCCACCGCGTTGCGCACCACCGCGCGGCGCGACGGCGATCACTACGTGCTCGACGGCAGCAAATGCTTCATCACCAATGCGCCTATCGCCGATCTGTTCACGGTGATGGCCCGCACCGATCCTGCCACGCCTGGCGCGGGCGGCATTTCCGCTTTCCTCGTCGAGCGCGGCATGGCGGGTTTGTCCACTAGCGCGCCCTACGCCAAGATGGGCCAGGCCGGCTCGCCAGTGGGCGACGTGATCTTCGACGCGTGCCGGGTGCCCGCGGCCAACCTGATCGGCGGCGTTGAAGGCCAGGGCTTTCGCACTGCGATGAAAGTGCTGAACAAGCAGCGCATCCATCTGGCCGCGTTGTGCACAGGCCCGGCAATGCGGATGCTCGAAGAAGCCGTCGCGTATACCTCGAAGCGCGAGCAGTTTGGCAAGCCCGTCGCGGAATTTCAGCTCGTGCAGGCGTTGATCGCCGAATGCCAGACCGAAATCTTCGCGGCGCGTTCGATGATTCTCGAGACCGCGCGCAAACGCGATGCGGGCGAGGACGTCGCGCTGGAAGCGTCGATGTGCAAGATGTTCGCCTCTGAAATGTGCGGACGCGTCGCGGATCGCGCGGTCCAGATGCTGGGTGGCCGCGGCTACCTCGCGGGCAATGCGGTCGAGCGTTTTTACCGTGACGTGCGCGCCTTCCGCATCTACGAAGGCACGACGCAGATTCATCAGTTAAACATTGCGAAGATCACGCTGCGCCGCGCGGCCGAGCGGGATCAGGCGCAGCATAAGGACAGCGTTCAAGCCGACGCTGCGCGTGCAGCATGAAGACCGCCATGAACTTCCCCACGACATCAGCAGGCGCGCTCGATATCGAACGGCTCGTCGAGCCGCGCTCGATTGCCATCATCGGCGCTTCGAACGATCCCAAGTCGATCAGCGGCCAGCCGATGCGCTTTCTCATGCAGCACGGCTATCAGGGCGCGCTGTATCCGGTGAATCCGAAGTATGCGGAGATTGCCGGCGTGACCTGCCACCCCAGCATCGCCGCGTTGCCGAACACGCCCGATCTCGCGCTCATCCTCGTGGCAGCGCGCCGCGTGCCGGACATGCTGCGTCAATGCGGCGAAAAAGGCATCGGCTTCGCGATTGTCTACAGCTCCGGGTTTGCCGAAGCGGGCGAAGCCGGCGCCGCGTTGCAGGAGGAATGCGCGGCAATCGCGAAGGCTTTCGGCATCCGCGTGATCGGCCCGAATTGCCAAGGGTTGGTCAGCACCGGCGCCGGCGTCTATGCGGGCTTCGGTGCGCCGTTCGGCGTCGACTACCGGCGCGGCGGCCTCTCGCTGATTTCGCAAAGCGGCGGCTTCGGTTGCGCCCTGCTGCTGATGGCCGATGAACTCGGCATCGGCCTGCGCCACTTCATCACCACCGGCAACGAAGCCGATGTCAGCCTGCTCGAGCTCGTCGATGCCTGTATCGCCGACCCGCAGACGTCGATGATCGCCGCGTACATTGAAGGCCTGAAAGATGCACGGCGGCTTGTCGAAGTCGCCAATCGCGCGCTCGACGCCGGCAAGCCGCTGCTCGCCTGGAAAGTCGGCAACACCGCCGACGGCGCCAAGGCCGCCGCATCGCACACGGCGAATCTGGGCGGCGCCTCGGCGCTTTATCGCACCGCCTTTCGCCAGAGCGGCGTGGTTGAAGTGACCGATGTCGCGGACCTCGGCGATTACGCCAAAGCATTCGAAGCCCAACGTCTGCCGCATGGCAACCGGATCGCGGTCGTCACGCTCTCGGGCGGCGCCGGCATCCTGATTACGGATGCCTGCGCTGAACGCGGCATGTCGGTGCCCGCGCTGTCGGCGCAGACGCTCGCACGCCTCAAGCCGATCGTGCCCGCGTTCGCCTCGCTGAACAACCCGGTCGATCTGACCGCCGGCATTCTTGCCGAGCCGAGGATTTTCGCCGACGCCCTGCAGATCATCGCCGACGATTCGAACATCGATGCCGTCGCCATCATGGCGGCCGCGGCAAGCGGCGACGTGGCGCTCGCCATGGCCACGGCGATCGTGCGTGTCTACGCGGCGACCGACAAGCCAATGATGCTGGCCTGGAACGCGCGCCGCGAAATGGCCCGCGAGGCGTACGAGATGATCGAGGCGCATGAAGTGCCGTTGTATGCGACGCCCGTGCGTTGCGGACGTGCGTTCGCGGTGCTGTCGGACTATGCGCGGGCACAGCGGGCGCGTGCCGCTGCACGAGCTATGCAAGTGCATGCCTGCGCTGCATACGGCGTGAAAGAGGCTCGCGCATTGCTCGCGTCTAGTGAAGGCGATCTGACCGAACACGCGTCGCAGGCGCTGCTGAGCGCGTACGGAATCGCTACGCCCCAAAGTGCGCTCGCAAACACCCGTGAAGATGCATGTGCCATCGCGCGATCGATCGGCTTTCCGGTGGTTATCAAGGTGCAGTCGCCTGATATTCCGCACAAGACAGAAGCCGGCGCGGTACGCGTAGGCATCGACGATGCAGCGACACTGGCCGACGCCTTCGACGAAATCATCGCGAATGCGCGCCGCCATGTCCCGCACGCGCGCATCGAAGGCGTGCTGGTGCAGGAAGAGATTCGCGACGCAATCGAGATGATCGTCGGCGTCGAAAACGACGCCTCGTTCGGCCCGGCGGTGATGTGCGGACTCGGCGGCATCTACGCCGAGGTGCTGAAAGACGTGACGTTCCGGCTCGCGCCGGTCACGCACGCCGACGCCCACGCGATGATCCGCGAGCTGCGCGCTTTCGCGATGCTCGACGGCGCGCGCGGCAAGCCGCCCGCCGATATCGAGGCACTGGTGGAGACGATCGTCGCGCTGTCCACCATGGCGCTCGACCAGCAGGCGAATCTGAAGGAACTGGATATCAATCCGCTGTTCGTGCTGCCCACGGGCAAGGGCGTGCGCGCCGGCGACGCGTTGGCGCGTTGCCAGCCGCACGCCGCCGCGCCGGTTGACGACTCGCACGCAAGCGAGCATTGCGCTCCCGCTGTGGTGGATGGATAGTGATGCGGTGCCAGACCGCTTTGACAGCGGGCGTCGCCGACCAACCGCATTGCACGTACCTGCACATGTACCGGTACGGCAACCTGCGCGGCGACGCTCACCGCAGTTGGCATTCTTCGTGAGACCATCATGCATCGCTATCCGCAAGCCGGCACATCGATCACGGGCGAACTCTCCCCCGTCGAAGTCGAACGCACGTATCGCAAGATCTTTTTCCGGCTGATTCCGTTGCTGTTTCTTTGCTACGTCATCAGCTATATCGACCGCGTCAACATCAGCTTCGCCAAGTTGCAGTTCATGCACGACCTCGGCTTTTCCGAGGCGACCTATGGCCTCGGCGCGGGGCTTTTCTTTATCGGTTACGTGCTTTTCGAAGTCCCAAGCAACCTCTGGATGCAGCGTGTCGGCGCACGCCGTACGTTGCTGCGCATCATGTTCGCATGGGGCGTCGTGTCGAGCCTGATGATGTTCGTGCGCACGCCGACGCAGTTCTATGCGATGCGCTTCCTGCTCGGCGTGACCGAAGCGGGTTTCTTTCCCGGCATCATCTTCTATCTGAGCTGCTGGTTTCCGGGCGCGCGGCGCGCCCGCGTCACCGCATTCCTGATGATGGCGACTGCCGTGGCGGGCATCATCGGCGGACCGATGTCCGGCTTCATCATGACGCGGCTCGCGGGTGTCGGCGGCTTGCCTGGCTGGCAATGGCTGTTCCTTCTGGAAGGCGTGCCCGCGGTGACGCTCGGCGTCGTTGCGTTCCTGACGCTCGGCGATACGCCAGACGACGTGAGCTGGCTCGACGAACGCGAAAAAGCGCTGGTCTCCCGCGAACTCGCCGCCGACGAAAAGGCCAAGGAAACCGGCCATCTCGACGGACTGCGCGGCGCGCTCGCCAACCCGCGCGTGTATTTCGCCGCGCTCGTCTACTTCGCGGTCATGATGCCGTTCAACGCGATCGGCTTCTGGGCGCCCACCGTGATCCGCGACCTGGGCGTCGCCAACGTGCTCGACGTGGGGTTGCTGTCCGCGCTGGTGTTCATTGCGGCGGCGCTCGGAACCTATGTTGTGGGCGCCAGTTCCGACCGCACCATGGAGCGGCGCTGGCACATTGCGGCAAGCGCCTGCGTGACAGCGCTGGCGTTCGCCCTGCTGCCGGCGGCGGGCCACCACGTCGCGCTTGGCGTCGGTCTGCTCGCGTTGGCCGCGGCGGCCTCGTACGGCTCCTTCGTTGTGTTCTGGACGATTCCGCAGACCTTCCTGCCGCGCTCATCGGCGGCAGGCGGCATTGCGATGATTACGAGCCTGGGCGGTACCGGCGGATTCGTGAGTCCGGCGTTCGTCGGCTGGGTCAAGACGCAGACCGGCAGCGCGCAATACGGCTTGATCGGACTGGCGGTGGTGTTGCTGGCCGGCGTCGTATTGATGCTCCTCGTGTTTCCGGCGCCGGGGAGAAAGGCCGCAAGCCCGGTGGCCAGTGGCAACGCGCCGGTGCAACATGGACTGGGGCAGACGCATCACTGATACGCCCGCGTGTTGCCGGACGCAGCAACGTGCGCCCGGCCACGCCATGCCTTGATTGGCTGCCCAACCCGCTTCGGTGCGCGAAAATCCGTAGGCGGGTTGATTTCCTCCTGGTGGTACTGGCAATCTAGCGGATCGTGAAGCAGTTGATCTCACTACGATCGAGCTCCCCATGGAATTCCGCGACGACACCCTCGAGCATTTCGAAGCGCACGGCGCGGCTCCCCTGCCCGCCTCAACCGATCAAAGCTATGTCGAGCACGACGGCGCCCGGATCTGGTACGCAACGTATGGCGCGGGTTCTCCGGTGATTCTGTTGCACGGCGGTCTCGGCCATAGCGGCAACTGGGGTTATCAGGTGCCCGCACTGGTCGGCGCCGGACATCGCGTCGTGGCGATCGACAGCCGCGGCCACGGCCGCAGCACCCGCGACGCACGCCCCTATATGTACGAGCTGATGGCCTCCGATGTGCTCGCCGTCATGGATACCTTGCACCTTGAGCGGGCCGCGCTGGTGGGCTGGAGCGATGGCGCCTGCGTCGCGCTGGTGCTGGCGAGCCAGGCCCCCGCGCGCGTGGCGGGCGTGTTTTTCTTCGGCTGCAACATGGACCCGAGCGGTACGAAACCCTTTGTGCCCACGCCGGTGATCGATCGCTGCTTTGCAAGGCATGCCAAAGACTATGCGCAACTGTCCGCCACGCCAGATGATTTCGACGGGTTCGTCGGCGCGGTCAGCCAGATGATGCAAACCCAGCCCAACTATTCCGCTAGCGATCTGGCCGGCATTCGCGTGCCGGTGACCATCGTGCAAAGCGAACACGACGAGTTCATCAAGCCGGAACACGCCAGCTACCTCGCCAGCACCCTTCCTCAAGCACAGTTGATCCTGCTGCCGGACGTGAGCCATTTCGCCCCGCTCCAAAGGCCTGGGCAGTTCAACACTGTCGTGCTCGCGTTTCTCCGCAGCGTTCTTTCCTGATCCCGCCTACATATACGGCGTAGGCGCGCTTTCGCTTTGAACGCGCGGCGGCCCCTTCTCGCTTACCCCCCAAAATTTCACGATGTGGCATGAACCGTTGCCTTGTAAAAAATCGTGCTGCGTGGCACAAATCGGCCATTTCGCAATGCCGCCCCACGTTGCACATCGTAAAACGTAAGGCATATATACTTGTTTTTACTGGATATTTTTCGATACAAAGAAGCCTCCAACGAGCACTTGCGCGAAGGCCCGCTGACGTAGACTCCTTTACATGAGTCGGCGCTTCATGCAGTCGGGCTGAGTTGGACGGGAAGAAAGGTGGTTCGAGTCTGCCCAAGGTCCACGCAGGAAGCCGCCAAGGCACCTCGGTTTTTAATGGCAATTGGGAGACAAAAAATGAAAGGCTTTCGCTTTGGCTCGACCCAGGGAGCGTTCTACATTTTGCCGGGACAAGATGGTTGGGAAGCAACCTATGGCAACGAAACGCTCGGTGAGTTTTCCAGCCCGCAGCAGGCGGCTGACGACCTCGCGCGCGGCTTGACCTGCCCGCATCTGTCCGAAGTCGACACCTCGACGCTCGAAATTCCCGAAAAGCTCAGCGACTGGGAAATCGTTCACGTTTGACGGCAGGCATGGCCGCCGCCCAAGTGCAGGTAAAAGCGACGATGGCGCTCCAGAAGAGCGCCATCGTCATGTTTACCGCTTACTGCCTTGATGCTTTACGCGACGGCGTCCACGATCTTGTTCAACGTGGCGCTCGGGCGCATGGCCTTGCTCGTCAACTCGACGCTCGGACGATAGTAGCCGCCGATCTCGACCGCCTTGCCTTGCGCCGCGGCCAGTTCTTCGAGAATCTTCGCTTCGTTGTCGGCCATGGCCTTCGCCACGCCCGCGAACTGCGCCTGCAGTGCCGCGTCTTCGGTTTGCGCGGCCAGCGCCTCGGCCCAGTACATTGCCAGGTAGAAGTGGCTGCCGCGATTGTCGATACCGCCAATCTTGCGCGCCGGCGACTTGTCGTTGTCGAGGAACTTGCCGGTTGCCTGATCCAGCGTCTTCGCCAGAACCTGCGCCTTCGGGTTGTGATACGCGTTGCTCAGGTGTTCGAGCGACGCGGCCAACGCGAGGAATTCACCCAGCGAATCCCAACGCAGGAAACCTTCTTCGACGAGTTGCTGAACGTGCTTCGGCGCAGAACCGCCCGCGCCGGTTTCGAACATGCCGCCACCGGCCATGAGCGGGACGATCGACAGCATCTTCGCGCTGGTGCCCAGTTCCATGATCGGGAACAGGTCGGTCAGGTAGTCACGCAGTACGTTGCCGGTGACCGAAATCGTGTCCTTGCCGGCGCGGATGCGCTCGATCGAGAACTTCGTCGCTTCGACCGGCGTCATCACGCGGATATCCAGACCGCTGGTGTCGTGGTCCTTCAGGTATTGCTCGACCTTCCTGATGATCTGGGCGTCGTGCGCGCGCGCCGCGTCCAGCCAGAAAATGGCCGGCGAACCGGTAGCGCGAGCGCGGTTCACCGCGAGCTTGACCCAATCCTGAACCGGCGCGTCCTTGGTCTGGCACATGCGCCAGATGTCGCCTGCTTCAACAGTCTGCTCGATCAGCACCGCGCCGGCTGCGTCCGTCACGCGGATTACGCCGTTGGCCGGGATCTGGAACGTCTTGTCGTGTGAACCGTATTCTTCAGCTGCTTGCGCCATCAGGCCGACGTTCGGCACCGTGCCCATCGTGACCGGATCGAACGCGCCGTTCTTCTTGCAATCTTCGATCACCGCCTGGTAGACGCCGGCGTAGCAGCGGTCGGGAATTACGGCCTTGGCGTCGTGCAGCGCGCCGTCCGCGCCCCACATCTTGCCCGATTCGCGAATCATGGCCGGCATGGAGGCGTCGACGATCACGTCGCTCGGCACGTGCAGGCTGGTGATGCCCTTGTCCGAATTGACCATGGCCAGTTGCGGGCGCTGTTCGTATTGCGCCTTGATGTCCGCTTCGATCGCTTCGCGCGTCCCGGCCGGCAGGTCCTTCAGGCGCGCGTACAGATCGCCGATACCGTTGTTCGGGTTGAAGCCGACTTGCGCCAGCGCGTCGGCATGCTTGGCCAGCACGTCTTTGTAGAACACCGACACCACCTGACCGAAGATGATCGGATCCGATACCTTCATCATGGTGGCCTTCAGGTGCACCGAGAACAGCACGCCCTTGCTTTTCGCGTCGGCGATCTCGGCTTCAATAAAGCTGCGCAGCGCGTTTTTGCTCAGCACCGAAGCGTCGATGATCTCGCCCGCTTGCACCGCCGTCTTTTCCTTCAGGACCGTCTTCGAGCCGTCAGCGGCCGTCAGTTCGATCTTCACGCTGCCCGCTGCGGCGATCAGCGCGGATTTTTCGCTGCCGTAGAAATCGCCGCTGCTCATGTGCGCCACATGCGACTTCGAGTCCGCCGTCCACGCGCCCATCTTGTGCGGGTGCTTGCGAGCGTAGTTCTTCACCGACAACGGCGCGCGGCGGTCCGAATTGCCTTCGCGCAGCACCGGGTTCACCGCGCTGCCCTTGATCTTGTCGTAGCGAGCCTTGACGTCTTTTTCCGTGTCCGTCGTGGCGACGTCCGGGTACGCCGGCAGCTTGTAGCCCTGGTCGCGCAATTCCGTGATCGCGGCCTTCAGTTGCGGCACCGAAGCGCTGATGTTCGGCAGCTTGATGATGTTCGCTTCCGGACGCGTTGTGAGTCCACCCAGCTCCGCCAGATCGTCGGAACCCTTCTGTTCCGCGGTCAGATAGTCCGGAAATGCAGCGATGATCCGGCCAGCAAGCGAGATATCGCGCGTTTCAACGAGCACGTTGGACGAGCGCGTGAAAGCCTTGACGATCGGGAGCAGCGAGTACGTCGCCAGAGCAGGCGCTTCGTCGGTCAGGGTGTAGATGATCTTGGGCGATGTGGACATGTTTAAGGCTTTGCTTGGTGAATGAGAGACAGAGCGTTGGTAGCGCTGAGCCAACGAGTTGCAATGAAGCAGCGTAAATGCAGCGCGACCCGCGGCACCGCTTTTTACGACCCGACCGTGAGTATATGCGCGTTTTCCAGCGTTCGCTGCTAGACAAACATGTGGCGGCGCCGGCCTGAACGGGGTCGAGCCCCGTCTGGCAAGGGTTTCAGGCGATTAGCCTATGTCTTTTGATAGATGTCTTATAGATGACTTGAGATGCAAATTAGATTTGTTAATGCGAATCAGATGCATTATCATCTGTAAGCTTCGTTTTTCACTATCCGTTTAACAACTACTCGCTCGAACGGCGCCGGCCCGCACAAATCTGGTGCATGGCGATGCCGTCCTGCCTAATTCAAACAACATGCAGAATTCTTTTGTCGCCGGCCGACCGGCGTTTGCGCGCGGCCAACGCCGCCATCGCCCGCTTCTTAGTGCGGGGCTTCTGGCCAGCGTCGGTCTGACGCTTTCCACTCTGTCATCCACGGGCTGGGCGCAGGTTGCGGCAAGCGACGCGCCTGCCACCTTGCCGACCGTGAGCGTCTCCGCATCGAAGGACACCACGGTCGCGCAGGCCGACACCATCAGCGCAGGCGCGCTGGGTTCGCGCAAGCAGGTCGACACGCCGTTCTCGACCCATGTCGTGACGAGCGAAGAAGGCAAGGATCTGTTCGCGACGACCTCCAACGATCTGTTCAAGTACGACCCGGCCGTGTCGGTCATCAGCGACAACGCGATCAGCGAAAACTCCATGTTCACCGTGCGCGGCATGCCGATCGACACGCTGAACAGCATCAAGGTGGACGGCCAGAGCTTTCCATCATGGGACACCGACCTCCCGCTCGAACCGTTCGAGCAGGTCGAATTGCTCAAGGGCCTGTCAGGCTTCATGTACGGCTTCGGCGCGCCGGGCGGCATCGTCAACTTCGTGTTGAAACGGCCCACCGATACGCCGTACCGCAGCGTCACGGTCGGCTATGAGTCGGCCGGCGTGTTCACCGAGGCCGTCGATCTGGGCGGCCGCTTCGGCAACGACGATCGTTTCGGCTATCGCCTGAACCTCGCCAACGAAAACGGCAATACCGCCGAGGACAACGGACATGTGCGCCGCCAGGTGGCGTCGCTTGCGTTCGATTTCCGCATTACGCCGGACCTGACGTGGAGCGCCGACGCCTTCTACCAGAAGCGCAAGACCAACGGCACGCTGTTCGGCCTGATGTTCGGCAGCGGCCTCGGCATTCCCGACGCGAGCACCGTCACCCATGCGCTGACGCAACCGCAGAATTACTACCAGACCGAAATGGCCTCGTTCGGCACGGGCCTCGATTACCGCCTCTCCGAAAACTGGCATGCGAGCGTGAAGTACCGCTTCGCCAAGGAGAACCGCACCAACTCGGACAGCTTCCTGTTCGTTTCCGATGACGCGGGCAATTACTCGAACACCCTCTATGCAGCGATGACGCGTTACTTCTATCAGAACGTCGACGCGATGGTGCAGGGCAAGTTCAACACGGGCAGCATTACGCACGACGTGGTGGTGGGCGCGGGCTTCCAGCAGCAGACGAGCGAATACAGCAACAGCGTGGGTTGGAACCAGGGCTTCTTCCTTGGCAATGGCAATCTGTACGCCACAACCTTGCTGACCAACGACGAAGTCAGCATCGGTTCCGATCTCTACCGCCAGCAGCGCACCACCCAGGCCGCGGTGTATGCGAGCGACACAGTGCAGTTCACGTCGCGCCTGTCCGCGCTGGTCGGCGTGCGCTATACGCAGTATCGCCAGAACGTCTATGACACGACGGGTGCGGTGTCGACGCAATACAGTGCGGATCCGGTCACACCGACTTTCGCGCTGATGTTCAAGACCGACCCTTACTCGACGGTGTACGCGAGCTATGTCCAATCGCTGGAACAGGGTGGTGCGGCGTCGAACACCAACCTGAACTATCCGGCCACGTTCGGTCCGTTGAAGAGCAAGCAGTATGAAATCGGCTTCAAGTCCGATCACAGCAAGTGGGGCGCCAATCTCGCGTTGTTCCGTGTCGATCAGGGCTACAACTATACGAACACGGCCAACGTGTTCGTGCAGGACGGCACCAAGCGTTTCACCGGTATCGATGCGAGCGGCTGGCTCGCGTTGACCAGCGAATGGCGCGTGATGGGTGGAATGATGTGGCTCGACACGAAGGCGGTCGATATCGACGACCCTGCGATTGAAGGCAAGCGTGTGTATGGAGCGCCGCGGTTTACCTTTACTGGGCGTGTTGAATATAACCCGTCGTATTTGCGCCCGCTGACGCTGGCGTTTGGTGGGAAGTATGTTGGCAATCAGGCGGTTGATGCGGCTAACTCGCAATTCGTGCCTGCTTATACCATCTTTGATTTGAGTGGGCGGTATGAGACCAAAATCGCTGGGAAGGATGTGACCCTTCGGGCTGGGGTCAATAATCTTTTTAACCGGCGGTATTGGACTACTGCATGGGGTTCGTTTGTGTCGCCTTCGCCGACACGGACGGCTGTGGCTAGCGCTACGATGCAGTTTTGATGCGCTGACGCGCTGGGGTTTTTTCGCCGTGGGCGGTGGTTGAGTGACTGCGGCGGCATTTTCCTTGTGCCTACGGCGTTGGCCTTTCCTTGTTTTGTTATTGGTCTATTAGCGTTCGCCCCTGTGCGGGGCAGGCACTTACTTTCTTTGCCGCCGCAAAGAAAGTAAGCAAAGAAAGCGGCTCACACCGCCAATTCTTAAGCGGGCCCCCTGGCTTGGAGGGTATCGTGGCTCCGTAGAGATCGAGCCCACGCACCTTCCGGCCTGAGTGACCAGGCCGTCATGCTTCCGGCGGCGCTGCGCGCGCCGACGCGGTACTTCATCAAACCATCCACCCCGTTTTACGCATACGGTTTGCCCGACTCGGCGCTTGCGCTTGCGCTTGCGGTTGCCGCGGTGGTGCGACTCGCCGGTTTTCTATGCGAGCCCACCGGCACTCCTCACCGAATCCGTACCTCCGGGACGCCCAGTGCTTTCCGGCACCTCGCCGAGGCGAAGCCGATGGCCCCGCCGCGCACAACCGAAGCGCCCGGTTTCCGTAGTGGACCCGTCCGCGACGCACGTAGTGCGGAGTGGGAGCGGATGACGGCTGTGTCACTGGCGGTTATGAACCACGGTGTGATCCGTTAATCGGGCCACGAGCCCCTCCAAGCCAGGAGACCCGCTTAAGAATTGGCGGTGTGAGCCCGCTTTCTTTGCTTACTTTCTTTGCGGCGGCAAAGAAAGTAAGTGCCTGCCCCGCACAGGGGCGAACGCTAATAGACCAATAACAAAGCAAGGAAAGGCAAGAAAATCAGAACAAGGAAAATACCGCCGCCAAAGGCAAAAAAAAAATTAAACACTGTCCCCCGCCGCCATCAAGGCAAGCCCCCCCTGTAACGCAGGAAACAAACTGCGATTAAAATTATTCCACCGCAATTCAAGAATCGTGTCGTCCTTATCGATCTCGGTGTTCAACACGTCATGAATCACTTCACCCGAATCGATACCATTGTCGACATAATGAAACGACGCGCCGGTGAGATACAACGGCTCCACCCGCACAGTCTCCATCGTCTTCCAGTTCACCACCTTCTTACCGCGCGCACCGTATAGCGCATCAAGCGTCGCATAAGCACCGCGCCGCTCATACGGCGATTCCACCCGCGTGACGCCCGGATGAATATTGACAATCCTTCGATGGAACAGCGCGCCCGGCCGAATCAACTCGTCGAGAATAATCAGCAACCCATCCAGCACAACAAGATCGGCCTTCAGTTCAATCAGCGTATCGAGCAGGTGCTTTTCGAAAAGACGCTTCCCCGCCACACGTCCTGCCGCGCCGAGCGGCTCACGGCGATATGCCGACGGAATCGCCAGCAACAGATCGTTGACGGGTTTGCCCTGCACGCGCAGATTCGGCGGATAGAACCAGCGTTTGCCCGCTTCGTACGAAAACCCATATTCCTTCAGCTTCTCGCAGTCCATCGCGGAGCCCGCATCGTCGTCGTAGATCACTTTCTCCAGCGAGTACTGATCGCCAAGCCCGGTTTCGTTGAGCCCTTCGACAAGCGATTCGAGCACCGACTTCATATAACGCGTGCCACCCTTATACGCGATATCCTGCCCGGCCTTGTCCGCGGCTGCGTTTCGCAAGGACCAGATATAAACGAGTTTCTTCTTCGACATAGTCAGTTCATTCAGCGTTGATAGTAGTGGTCAGGAACAGCACCGTCGGCCTCCGGGCGGCGGCCTCGATGCACGCCTGGCCGCCCGAACAACCGGTGCTTACCAGTCGTATTTCGCCGTGGCGATCACCGTGCGCGGATTACCGTAAAAGCACGTGTTCTCCGACTGGCAACCACTCACGAAGCGGCGATTGAAAATGTTCTGTGCATTGACCGCGAAGCGCCAGTTGCGCACTTCGTAGTGGACCGCGGCGTCGTACACGGTGTAGCTCGGCACGTAGAGCGAATTGTCGGCAGCGCCCGCCGTGCCGCTCTGATAACGGATGCCCGCACCGAACCCCAGACCCGCCAGCGGCCCGGCGTGCCACGTCCAGTCACCCCACAGCGAAGCCATCTGGCGCGGCCGCGGAATATCCACCGGCCATTTGTCGAGCGTCACGTCACCGGCCTTGATGTTCTTCACATCCTGATAGACGTACGCCGCGATCACCGAGAAATTGCGCGTGACGTTGCCAACTCCGCTCAACTCGATGCCGCGCGAGCGCACTTCACCGGTCTGCACAGCAGTGCTGCCAGTCGGGTCCAGCGCGAGATCGGCCGTGACGACATTCGTCTGGTTGATCTGATAAACCGCTGCGTTCAGCATCAGATTCTTGCCCGGCGGTTGCCAACGCAGCCCTGCTTCAATCTGACGGCCCTTGGTCGGCTGGGCAATGCCGCCACCCGCGATCCTCACGCCCACAAGCGGATTGAACGAGGTCGAGTAGCTGATATACGGCGACAGGCCGTAGTCGCCGAGATAGACGAGCCCGACACGCCCCGAGAACGCATGATCGTTCTGCTCCAGATTGGTGCCGCCGGCAATGTCGTTCTGCGTGGTGTTGCTCCAGTCCTCGCGACCGCCAAGCGTGAGCACCCAGCGCTGCCATTTCACCTGGTCCTGGGCATACACGCCGAACGAATTAAGCGTCGACTTGATATCGGTACGCGGGAATGCCGTGGGGCCATCGAAAATCGCGTTGGTGATCGGCGTATACACCGGGTTGTACATGTTCAGACTCGGACCGGTCGCCATGGCCTCGCTATCGGTGGTCGACTGCCGGTTATATTCGAAGCCGAGCAGCACGGTGTGGTCGAGCGGACCGGTGCGGAATTTCGCCAGCGCCTGGTTGTCCACGTCGAAACGGCTGTAGTTCATCGCGTACAGACCGACGTAGCGCAGCAGCGACGCCTCAGTCGGGTCCTCCGGATCGAGGCCGCCGCCGAACACCTGCCCCTGATCGAGCGAAAGATGCATCAATCGCGTGTTCTGCCGGAACGTCCAGACCGGATCGAACTTGTATTCGAACTGATAGCCCACGGACCATTGTTTCTTGCGGTAGTGCGAAAACTCGGGGTCGCCCGTGTACAGGTCCGGTGAAATCCTGCCGTTTGGATTCGGCAAGATCGTGCCCTGCGCAGGCAGGAAGTTGTTCGACGCGTCGCCCCAATCCTGCAGGTAAGTCGCCTCGACGGTCAGCGAGGTCTTCGCGTTCGGCTGCCATCTGACCGACGGCGCAAGCGCCACGCGCTGCTCCGGATTCGGCCCGGTCTGCGAATTGCCGTCACGCCCCACGCCCTGGAAACGGTACGACAACGCGCCGTCCTTATCGATCTTGTCTCCGACATCGAAGGCGACCTGCTCGCGCGCGTAATCGCCCAGTTGCATCTCGACTTCGCGGATACGCTCGCCATTCGCGAGCTTGCTCTGTATGTCGATAATCGCGCCCGGATCACCCTGCCCGTAGAGTACCGAGGTCGGACCGCGCAGCACGGTGATACTGTCGATCATGTACGGATCGACACGCCAACTCGCGAGGTTGAGTGTGTTGGGCACCTGCAGGCCATCCACGAACACAGTGGGCGTGAAGCCGCGCAACACCGAATACCAGTCGGAGCGCACATCCGCGCCATACGTGGAAAAGCCGGGGACGTAACGCAATGCCTCGTTGACGCTGGTCGCCCCGGTCTCTTCGATCTGCGCCGCCGTGACGACGTTGATCGTCTGCGGGATTTCGTTGAGCGCGGTATCGGTCTTGGTGCCGGTGCTGCTGCGACGTGCGACGAGGTCAACCGTCGCTTCGTTTTCCGCTGACGCCTTGACGCTGATCGATGGCAGCGCACTGGCGGACGTTGCGTCCTGTTGCGTTGTACCGGTTTGCCGCTGTGCGCCGCCCGCCTGCTGTGCCCCGGATTCTGCCGCAGGTTGTGCTGCCTGCTGTGCCTCTGCATGACTCGCCGCCGCATAAAACGCCACGCTTGCCGCAGCCGCGATCGCACGCCGTCGCGTGCCTATTGCCCACTCCATCTCTTGGTGCTCCAGGTTGCCATACGGCCAGACGGCCGCGTCTTTATCAAAGAGCGAAGGCCATGCGGCCCGAGCCCATCCCGTTTTCTTGTGTGTGGTTGGTCCGGCTGGCCGACCGGTCTTGCAAAGTGTGTTGCGCGAGCGAGCCGACGATTTCGTCCGAGCGCAGCGCGAGAACCGACAGCAAGGTGTCGGACAGGCCGTGGCTGTCTTCACAGCAGCCTTGCAGGTAGATGCGCGGTTTAAAGTTCGCGGGCGTGTTGAGCCGGTAATCGCGCTCGACATTGCCCTGGGTCAGCGCGTCGCCCAGATGCGGTGCGAGCCCTTCGAGCAGCTCGAAATGCATGTCCCGGCGGTAGCCCGTCGCGAGTACCAGCGCGTCGAATTGTTCGGCGCGGGCGTGGCCGCTCAGACGATCGCGCAGCGTCAGTTCGAGCTGGCCACTCGCCGTGCGGACCGCCGTCTCGATCCCGGTGTTCGCCAGCAGGCGATGCCGCGGGTCGGCCGAAACGTTCTGCAGATAGAGCATCTCGTAGATCTGCTCGATCAGCGGACGGTCCACCACCGCATAGTTGGTGTCGCGAAAGCGCTCGATCAGCGAGCGGCGGCCGTCTTTCGGCTGCGCGTAGACCACGTCCGTAAAGGCGGGGCTGAAAATCTCGTTGACGAATGGGCTGTCGTCGGCCGGTTTGAGCGCACTCGAACGGATCACAAGACTCGCGTCCACGTGCGCATAGCGGCGCGTGAGATCGATGAACACTTCGGCGGCGCTCTGCCCCGCGCCGATCACCGCCACGCGTTTGCGCGGACCGTTCCGCGCAGCGCCGACCACACTGTCGATCGAAGTCAGATACTTCGACGAATGCACGATGTTGTGCGTGCCGAGCGCGGCGAAGGCTTCCGGCACCTGCGCGCCACCACCGATCCCCACGGAGAGCGCGCGGGTCACGCGCTGCCATTCGCGGCCGTCGTCGTCGCGCGAGAACACGCGCAGCGCTTCGATTTCATTCACGTTGCCCGACGCCTTGACCGGTTCGATTCCAATCACCGCCTGCCCGTAATGCACGCGGTCGTCGAACGACGCAGCGACCCAGCTGAGGTAATCGTGAAACTCGACCCGGGTCGGATAGAAGCTCTTCAGATTCACGAAATCCGCCAGACGTCCGCGTTCGAACAGATAGTTGATGAATGTGAAGCGGCTTTTCGGATCGCGCAGCGTGACCAGATCCTTGAGGAAGGAAATCTGCATCCGGCAGTCGTCGAGCAGCATGCCGCGATGCCAGCCAAATTCCGGTTGACGTTCGATAAAGCGATGCGCGAGATCGGAAACACCGGCCTCTTCTGCGAGGCGCACGGCAAGCGCCAGATTCGACGGCCCAAAGCCGACGCCGATCAGATCAAAAACGGTATCTCTGTGCATGTCTCGGGTCCTTATTAGAGTGAACCGGCGCGCCAGATGCGCTGGCCGGTGAAGAAAATGTCCTGGGCAGGGGTGACTTCAACCGGCATGGCGTGCTTCCGCGACCGTTGCGGCACGCGCCACAATCCGCGCGGCCAGGTCCGCGAAGTTCGGCGCGGCGAATACATCGGCAATCGAGAGCGCGTGACCTTCAGCCTGCGCCGCGTCGACGAAGCGAACGACATCGAACGAAGTCGCACCGGCCTCGAACAGATCGTCGTGATGCGCCGGCGTGTTGCCTTCGAAAAGCGCGCCCCAGACGCGTTCGAGCGTCCGCGCGAGCCGGTTGGATTCGCTCGCCTTCGCGACGCCGACCGGTTCAGCGGCCATGCATTGCTCGGGCAACGCAAACCGCGCGGACGATGTGCCAAGCGGCTCATGCGGCGCATCGACAAACTGCTGCACCACGTTCAGATAGTCGGCGGTGAGCGCCTGAACGAACCCGCCATCGACCAGCTCGTTCGCGTACGAAAATGCCCCCGTCACACGTCCGTCCGGATGCTCGACCACGTCGAGTTCCAGCTCGAACACCACACGGTGGCGCACGTCGTTGAAATCGTCGAGCGTGAGACCGGCCCAGTCGCGTGCGGCGGTCCCGGCCGGGCGCAGGTAGTTGAACATCACCGAGAAGAGCGGATTGCCGGGCGCGCCGCGCGGCGCACGCAACGCGCTCACCACCTCGGCGAACGGTGTATCCGCATGCGCATAGCTAGCGAGCGCCGCGTCGCGCACGTGCGCGAGCAGCGTGGCAGGCGAATCCGTATTCGCGAGCCGCGTGCGCACGACCACAGCGTTGATGAAGAGGCCGAGCGCGCGGCGCGCGTGCTCACCAGTCAGTTCGCGCGTCGAGGCAAGAACGCCGACCGGTTGATCGGCCGCGCCGGTCGCGCGATAGAAGGCGGCATTCAGCACCGCGTGCAGCAACATCGGCAGCGTCGCGTGGACTTCGAGCGCCATGGAGCGCGCGCGCTGCACCAGCGCCGGTTCGAATTCGAACGCGAGACGGCCGGCGCTCCAGAGCGGCGCAGCAGAGCGTCCCGCCGAGGGCGGCGGCAGGATTTGCACGGGTGCGTCGGCGAGTGCGTCGCGCCAGAACGACAGCCGCGCGCACGGTGCGGCGACCGGCAGAACCGGCGTGTCCTGCTGGGGCGACGGCACGTCTAGGTTCGCGGGCGCCGCGCCGCGCACGATCGCCACATACATCGCGCGAACGTCCTCCAGCCACAGATCGATCGAGTGCCCATCCGACACGATGTGGTGCACCACCAGCGACAGCACGTGATCCGTTTCGCCGAGCCGTGCAAGCCGCACACGCCAGAGCGGCGCGTCGTCCAGCAGTTGGAAGGGCGTCAGCGCGTCTTCGTTGGTGAGCGCCACAGCGGCGGCTTCACGTACCGCGGCGTCAGCGCCGGGAGACAGATCGATCACCGGCAGTTCAAACGCCGCGCTCGCCGCAATACGCTGACCCGGCAACTGCCCGTGCCGCTCGACCAGCCGCGTGCGCAATGCCGGATGGCGCACCGCGGCCTGTGCAAATGCTTCGCCGAGCGCGTCGACATCGAGCACACCACGCAGACGCAATGCGACGGGAATGTTGTAGGCCGCGCTATCCGGTTGCGCGCGCCACAGGAACCACAAACTCAACTGCGCGGACGACAGCGGCCACACGCCTTCTGCGTCGGCATGCATGGCCGGACTCGCCGCGTCGCCGGCTGCGTCATGACCGCGCGCGGCCACCACCCCGCTGCGCGCCGAATTCATCACGCGCTGCGCGTACTGCGCGAGCGTCGGCGCTTCGAAGAGTGTGCGCACCGGCACGTCGCGCGCGAGCCGCTCGGCTACGCGCGTCGCCACGCGAACGGCGGCGAGCGAATGGCCGCCGAGTTCGAAGAAATGATCGCTACGGCCGACGCGCTCCACGCCCAGCACTTCACGAAAGATCTGCGCGAGCGCCGTTTCCAGGCCGGCTGCGGGCGCCTGATAGGATCGCGCGACGCGTTGCGGCTCCGGCAAGGCCGCGCGGTCCACCTTGCTGTTAGCATTGCGCGGCAAGGCCTCGAGCACGACGATATGGGCCGGCACCATGTAATCGGGCAACGTGTGACGCAGATGCGCGTCGAGTTCGGCGGCATCCGCGCGCGCGTTGCGCACGCACGCTTCGGCGTTCAACTCGACATACGCCACTAGCGCCGCCTGCGCGCCCTTGCCATGCACGACCGCCACGGCTTCGCGCACGTCGGCGTGCGCGGCGAGCTGCGCCTCGATCTCCCCAAGCTCGATGCGCAAGCCGCGCAGCTTCACCTGATGATCCACGCGGCCAATGAAGTCGAACACGCCATCGGCGCGCCGCTTGACGAGGTCGCCCGTGCGATAGAGCCGCGCGCCCGGCGCGCCGAACGGATCGGGCACGAAACGCTCGGCCGTCAGCGCGGGCCGGTCGAGATACCCGCGCGCAACGCCCACACCTTCGCCACCCAGATACAACTCACCGATTACGCCGACCGGCAACGGACTCAGACGCGTGTCGAGCACATGCGCGGTGCGCGCGCCGACCAGTGTGCCGATCGGCAGATAGGCGCTGTCCGCCAGCCTCGCGGGATCGTCGCCCGGATAGAACATCCACAGCATCGGCGTGATGACTGTCTCGGTCGGTCCATAGCCGTTGACGATGCGCGCGTTCGGAAACGCGCGGCGCATCAGTGCGAAGGCTTCCCGCGAGGTGGCTTCGCCGCCTACCGTCAAGGATCGCAAGCTCGGCGGCGCCCCATGCGCAAGCGCCCATTCGGCAAGCTGGGTCGCGCAGCCGGGCGGCACATAGGTCATCGTCACGCCTTCGCGGATCATCATCCGGCAGGTTTGCGCGGGCGGCCAGAGCGTGTCAGCGGTAATCGCCACCGCCGCGCCGGACATGTATTGCGAGAACCAGCCTTCATGCGCGCCGTCGAAATTGACCGACTGGAACAGCAGGAACACGTCGTTTTCACCGGCGCCGTAGCGCTCGGCAATCGCCGCGCAATGCAACGCGAACGAGCCGTGATCGACCACGACACCCTTTGGCTTACCCGTTGAGCCGGACGTGTAGATCACATACGCCGCCTGATGCGGCGAGACAACCGGTAGCGCGACCGGAGCCGTCAGCAGATCGTCACGCTCGCTCTCTTCGTCGATCAGCCACAAACGCACAGGGTCCGATGCCGGCAACGCGGCGAGACTCGCACGTTCGGTAATGACGTGCGTGATCTGCGCGTCGTCGAGAATCTGCGCGAGGCGTTCTCGCGGATGGCTCGGATCGAGCGGCACGAACGCGCCGCCAGATTTGAGCGCGGCAATCAGACCGACCAGCAGATCGGCCGATCGGCTCAACGCCACCCCCACGCGCATCTCCGCACTCACACCCGCCGCGACGAGGCGCTGCGCCAGCCGCGTCGCGCGTGCGTCCACTTCGCCACGCGTGAGCGAGCGAGCAGTGTCGGCAACGCCACGGGCATCCGGCCGCGCGCGGGCATGATCGGCCACGCGTTGATGGACGGGCCTGAACGCTTCGTCACGCTCCAGCGTCGTGCTGTTCCATGCGACGAGCTGAGCGCGTTCCGCAGCGGGCAGCCATTGCAGATCACCGACCGCCGTGGCGGGCGCGGTCGTCGCATTCGACAGCAATTCAATGAAGCGCGCGGAGAAGCGCGCGACCGCATCGGCGTCAAAGAGATCGAGTGCGTAGATGAAGTACGCGCCGATCGAACCGTCGTCGCGTTCCTCGAAACTGAGCGTCAGATCGAATTTGGCAAACGGCGCACCCGACGGCAACTCCGTCATGCGGACGTCAGCGAGCGACGGCAAGCGGCGGCGCGCCCCGTACGCGGCCATCACCTGAAACAGCGGATGGTGGCTTGCGCTGCGCACCACGCCGAGCGCCTCGACGACCTGCTCGAACGGCACATCCTGATGCGATTGAGCGTCGATGAGGGCTTGCTGGGTCGCATCGATCAGTGCGGCAAACGGCTGTGTCGCCGGTACGGGTGTAGCCAGCGTGAGCGTGTTCACAAAGAAGCCGACGAGGCCGGCCACCTCGCTGCGTTCGCGATTCGCAGCGGGCACGCCGATCTGAATCTGCGTTTCACCAGACGCGCGCGCGAGCAGCGCCTTGAGTACCGCAAGCAGCACGGCAAACGGCGTCGCGCGCTGTGCATTGGCGAGCGCCTTTAGTTGCCGCACCTGCAACGGCTCGATCACAAAGCGATGCCGCGCACCACGTGCGCTGCGTTGCGCCGGACGCGGCGCGGCGCCTGGCAGCATCAGCACATCGCGGCTCGCATCCAGCCTGGCCCGCCAGAATTCGAGCTGACGATCACGCTCGCCGGCATCGAGCCAGCGGCGCTGCCACAGTGCGTAGTCCGCGTACTGGATCGGCAGCGGCACCAGCGACACCGCATCGCTCTTCGCGTACGCGTGATAGAACGACGCCAACTCCGCGAGCATCAGGTCCGCCGACCAGCCGTCCGAGACGATGTGATGTGTTGTCAGCGCGAGCCAGTGCGTCGTTGCGTCGAGACGGATCAGATGCGCGCGCATCAACGGCCCGAGCGAGAGATCGAAGCGCTGTGCTTCATCGGCCTGCGCGATGGCGACCGCACGGGCTTCGCGCTCGTTCGCCGGCAACGTGCTGACATCGCTGGCATGCCACCGGCAGCGCGGCGGCGCGTGCACGGTTTGCAATACGCCGTCCGCGCTTTCGGCAAAGGTCGTGCGCAATGCTTCGTGACGCGCGATCAGCGCATCGCATGACAGGCGCAATGCATTCGCATTGAGCGCGCCGTCGAGCCGCAGGCGTTCGGTGATGTGATACGCCGCCGGCTCGTCGATCATGCGAGCGTGCAGCCACACACGCGTTTGCGCGAACGACGCCGGCACACTGGCGGTCCGCTCGGCGCGCGGCGGAATCGGCAGTACGCGAAAATCGATGCCGGCGGCGTCGAGCTTCGTGAGGAAAGCCTTGCGTTGCGCGTCCGGCAATAGCGCGAAACGTGCGGCAAGAGAAAGCAGATCCGGTTTGGCGATGCTCATGCTGGGTGGTCTCAGTTCGGGTCGGCTGAATAGTTACTGGAGTTCGAACTCGCCGAGGAGCGCGTCGATCGCGCTGGCGGCGTCCGGCCCGCTGTCGGCGTCGCGTTCGGCCAGCGCGCGATCGATCGCCGCCGCGCAGCGTTGCAACGTGCGTTCGTCGAACAAGGTGCGCAGCGGCAGGATCAACGTCCAGTGCAGATTGGCCTGCGCGTTCGCCTGCGTGGCGAGCAGCGAGTGACCGCCGAGCGCGAAGAAGTCGTCGTCGCGGCCAATCGCATCAAGACGCAGCACGCGCTTCCAGATCGCCGCGAGTTCGCATTCGGTGTCCGTCTTCAACGATGCGGCGGCGTGTCCGTCGGCGGCCCCGCGAACCGCTGCGGGTAACGCATGGCGGTCGCATTTTCCGTTTGGTGTGACGGGCAACACGTCCATCCCGATCAGCTGCGCGGGCACCATATACGGCGGCAATTGCGCACGCAAACCGTCGAGCAGTGCGGCCGTGTCGATCACACCGCCGGCACCACATGCGACGTAGCCGATTAACTGCTCGTCACGCACGATCACCACGGCGTCGTGCACACCCGGCGCTGCACGTAGCAAGGCCTCGATTTCGCCCGGCTCGATGCGCTGGCCGCGCAGCTTCACCTGCGTGTCCATGCGGCCGAGGTAGTCGAGCGCACCGTCCGGGCGGCGACGCGCGAGGTCGCCGGTTCGATAAAGCCGTGCGCCTTCAACGAATGGATCGGGAACGAAGCGCTCCGCCGTCAATGCCGCGCGGCCGAGATAGCCGCGCGCGAGACCCACGCCGCCCAGATACAGTTCGCCGATCGCACCTTGCGGCAGCGGCTGCAACGCCGCGTCGAGCACATGCAATTGCAGATTCGCAATCGGATGGCCAATCGGCACGGATGCGGCACTCGCATCGCAAGCGTCGCAGCGCCAGTGCGACACGTCGATCGCGGCTTCGGTCGGGCCGTATAGGTTGTAAAGGCGAGCCTTGGGCAGATGCTGCGCGACCCGTGCCACCAGTTCCGGCGCGAGCGCCTCGCCGCTTGCGACGATGCGCTCGACGCTGCTGCAGCGCGCGGCGGCCTTGAAATCCTCCAGATGCGCGACGAAGGCCGCGAGCATCGACGGTACGAAATGCAGTGTCGTGACGCGGTGCGTTTCAATGGCGGCCACGAGGCGCGCCGGGTCGCGGTGGTCGCCCGGCGCCGCAATTGCGAGCTTCGCCCCCACGGCGAGCGGCCAGACGAATTCCCACACCGACACGTCGAATCCAAACGGCGTCTTGTGCAACACCACGTCGTCGGCGCGCAGGCGGTACGCGTCCTGCATCCATGCAATCCGGTTCGCGAGCGCACGATGCGAGTTGCCCGCGCCCTTCGGCTTGCCGGTCGAACCGGACGTGTAGATCAGATAGGCCAGTTGATCGGGGGCGACCGGCACCGGCGCGCCGAGCGTGGCGTCCGTGTGGAGCAGTTCATCGACAGTCAGAATCTTGACGTCGCTGCGGTCCACCGCCGCTGCGACCCGTTCGCGCAGATGCGGTTGCGTCAGCACGACTGCCGGCCTTGCGTCGTTGAGCAGATAGCCGATGCGTTCGGCCGGGTAGTCGGGATCGATTGGCAGATAGGCCGCGCCCGCTTTCAGAATGCCGATGAGCGCCACCACCATGCCGAACGAACGCTCGACACATAACGCCACTGCCGTATCCGCCTGCACGCCCAGTGCGATGAGCGCGGCGGCGACGCGGTTGGCGTTCGCATCAAGCGCGCCGTAGGTCATCTGCTGCGTGCGGCGCTGCGGATCGACGAACTCCAGCGCGATTGCATCCGGCGACGCGAGCGCGGCGTGTTCGAACTGACGATGCAGCGGCTGTTGCTGTGCTGCCGGCCACGCTCGCGTTGTTGCGTTGGCACGCGCCAGCGCGGCGACGTCGTCGGTGCTCGCAATTGAAATCGTGCCGAGCGGCGCGTGCGGATCGGCGATCAAGCCATCGAGGCACGCGGCAAAGGCGCGATGCAACGCCGCGACGCGTGCTTCATCCATATGCGCGGTGTCGTAGCCATAGTCGATCGTAAGCGTCGCGCCGGCTTCGATCACCAGCGTAAGCGCGAAATCGGTCGCTTCGATATTGCGCAGCTCACGCAGTTTCAGCGCACGCGCGTCACGTCCTTGCCAGGCTTCGTCCACCGGATAGTTTTCGAACACCACTAGCGAGTCGAACAGCGCGCCGCCACCTTGCCCCGCCCACTGCTGGATTTCGTAGAGCGGCGTATGCGCATGTTCCGCGGCGGCGGCGTTGTCGCGCTGCAATTCCTGCAGCCAGGCCGACGCCGGACGTTGTGGCAGTGGCGCCGTGATGACCGGTAATGTGTTGATGAAAAGACCCAGCACGGTGTCCGCGTCGGGCAGCGCGTCCGGCCGCCCCGCTACGGTCGCGCCAAAGGCGACGCACGTGTGATGGGTCATGCGTTGCAGTGCCAGCGCCCATGCGCCCTGCACCATCGTGTTGATGGTCACTTTCAGACGGCGTGCCGTTTCTCCCAGGCGTGCGGTCGTTGCTGCGTCGAGACTTTCGCGCCGCGTGAGATGGCCTGCCACGTGTGCCGCTTCCGTTGCGTGTCCGCCAACGCGTGTCGGTTCGTCGAGACGCGCGAGACGTTGCAGCCAGAATGCGCGCTCAGTCTGCGTATCGCGTGCGGCGAGCCATGCGATGAAATCGCGGTAACGGGCTTTCGCCGGCGCAGCGAACGGTTGCGGACGCGGCGGCTCGATATAGTCGCGCAACACGTCGGCAAAGAAACGCGCCGTGCTCCAGCCATCGAGTAATAGATGGTGGCGGGTCCAGACGAGACGCCACGCGTCATCGCTGACGCGAATCAGCGCAACGCGCATCAACGGCGGTGCAGTCAGATCGAATCCGCGTGCGCGGTCGGCGGCCAGCCAGGTCTCGAACGTGTCGAGCGCGCCCTCGCCCTGATCGCGCCAATCAAGCATCTCGACCGGCATACGCGCCTGCCGATGCACGATCTGCATTGGCGTGGCTTCGTCCGGCGTGAAACTCGTGCGCAAGATGTCGTGGCGCGGCACGGCTGCTTCAAACGCCGCACGCAAACGCTCGACATCCGGCTCGATCAACGTCGCGACCAGTTGATTCACATAGGTCGATTGCTCGGGCGCGAACAGCGCGTGGAACAGAATGCCGTGCTGCATTGGCGATAGCGGGTAGATATCGTCGATAGTGCGCAGATCGAACGGCACACGCTCCAGTGCGGCCTGCGTCAAGCCAGCCGCACGGGCAAGCGGATAGTCGCCGGGCGTGGCGCCGCCGCCGCGTTGCGCGACGCGCAGCGCGCACGCGGCCGTCAATTCGGCGAGCGCGGTTTCGAAACGCTGCGCGAGCGCTTCGATCGTCGCGCGCTCGAATTGCGTCGCGCCGTACACCCAATGGACTTTGAGCGTGCGCGTGGCGTCGCCGTCGATATAGGCGTGAATGGCCAGCGCGTTGCCAAGCGGCCCAGCCGGATCGCGCTCGCGGCCAGCGCCGCCGAAACGCGGCTTGAGCGCGGCGTCGCGCGGCGCATCGAACTGACCCAGATAGTTGAAGGTGACACGCGGACGCGGCACGGCGGCCAGCGCCGCGCGCGTCGCCGCGTCGCCGTAGTGGCGCAGCACGCCGAAGCCGAGTCCCTTGTTCGGCACCGCGCGCAGCGTGTCCTTGACCGCGCCGAGCGTGGCCGTCGACGTACTGTCGACGATGAACGCCACCGGATAGTGGCTCGTCAGCCAGCCGGGCGTGCGGCTCGCGTCGACATCGTCGAAGAGCGCCTCGCGGCCATGGCCTTCGAGTTCGATGCGGCAAGCCCGCTTGTCCAGCGACTTGACAAGCGCCGCGATCAGCAATTCGATCATCTGCGTGCGATAGGCGGCGTTCGCTTCCGTCAACGCGGCGCGGGTCAGACTCGCGTCGATGGTCTGGATCACCGTTTGCGCGTCTGCATTGGTTGCGGAAGCTTCGGGGCGGTCGAGCAGCAGATCGTCGTATGGCGCGGCAAGCGCGGCCCAATACGGCATTTCCGCGGTGAACGGCGAGTGGGTTGCATCGGTTGCGGCCCGGGCGAGCCGTGCCGCCCATTCCTGCGCGGTACTTCCCGTCGACGCAAGACGGACGCTACGGCGTTCGCACGCCGCGCGGTACGCGGCGTCGAGATCGTCGAGCAGCACGCGCCACGACACGCCGTCGACGATGATGTGATGGATCGCCAGATAGAGCCTGGTCGTCCCGTCGGGCAGCATCGCCGCCAATGCGCAGACGAGCGGGCCGTGCGTCAGATCGAGCATGCTTTGCAGCGCGTCGAATTGCGCCAGCGCGTCGGCTTCGTCGCGTGCGGAAGCGGCCGCGAGCGGCAGCGTCTCGAATGCGCGCGCGGCGAGCGTCAACTGCCAGGCATCTTGCGAGGCACTTTGCACGAAGCGGTGACGGAAAATCTCGTGATGCGTAAGCAGTGTCTCGAACGCGCGGGCAAAGGCATCGAAGTCGAACGGCACGGGCGTTTCGAGTTCGATCGACTGGTTCCAGTGACCACGCTGCGGAATATCCAGTGCAAAAAAGCGCAGCTGGGCAGGCGTGAGAATCGCGGCGTGCGCCGCTGTCTTTGTCGTTGGCTGAACTTTCGACGCGGACGGCGCGCTCGCCTCCACTGCCGTTGCAACGCGTGCAAGTTGTGCAAGGGTCGGCGCATCGAACAACTGCTTCGGCGTGAAGCGCACGCCGCGCTTGCGTGAACGCGCGATCACCTGCAGCACGAGAATCGAGTCGCCGCCGAGTTCGAAAAAGTTGTCGTCGCGGCCCACGCGCTCCGCTTTGAGCACCTCTTTCCAGACCGCCGCGAGCGCCTCTTCGGCCGCGCCTTGCGGCGCGTCACCTTGCGTGGCCGCTGCCGCAGGCGCGGCAGCCAGCGCACGCAATGCGACACGATCGACCTTGCCGTTTGCGGTGACGGGCAGCGCAGCCACCAGCAGCAATACGGCGGGCACCATGTACTCCGGCAAACGTGCGGTCAATGCGGCACGCAACGCGGGTTCATCAAGACGTACGTTAGCGGATAGCGCCACAAAGGACGCCAGACGCAAGCGCCCTTCATGTTCCACCGCGAGCGTTTCCGCCTGCGTCACGCCATCCAGCGCGCGCAGTGCCGCGCTCACCTCGCCCGGTTCGACGCGATAACCGCGAATTTTCACCTGATCGTCCAGACGTCCAAGGAAATCCAGGCGACGGTCGACCCGCAGCCGCACACGGTCGCCCGTGCGGTAGAGGCGCTCGCCCGGCGCGAACGGATGCGGTACAAAACGTTCAGCGGTCGCGGCGGCACGCCTCAGATAGCCACGCGCGACACCCGGACCACCCAGATACAGTTCGCCGATCCCGCCTGGCGGCACGCTCGCGCCGTGGTTGTCGAGTACGCATGCATAGGCATTCGGCAACGGCAGACCGAGCGGCACAGTTTGCGCCCCGGTAGTGCGGCATGCCGCTCGCGCCGCTGCGGACGTATCGCAAGTCAGCGCGCCGACTGTCGCTTCAGTCGGACCGTAGTGATTGATGACGCGGCACGCGGGCTTGAGCGCCGCGATCCGTTCGACCAGCGACCACGGCAGCGATTCACCGCCCGTCACTAACGCATGCGCGGGCAGCACGTCGGCCGGATGTTGAGCGTCGAGCAGCGCGTGCAGATGGCTCGGCACGATCTTCAGCACGCCGACATTGCGCGTGCGCATGTCGTGAGCGAAGCGATCGGGATCGAAAGCGCATTGCGCGGGCAGCAGATGCAACGTGCGGCCCGAGCAGAGTGCGCCGAACAGCGTCGTATGCCCGAGGTCGGCGGCGACGGTGGACACCATCGCCATCGACGCATCGGCGGCGAAGGCGAGTTCGTCCAGCAGGCCTTCGACATAGTCGGCCAATGCGCGATGCGAAATCACGACGCCTTTCGGCGTGCCCGTCGATCCGGATGTGAAGATCAGATACGCGGCCTGGTCGGGCGCCGGTGCCGTGCGCGGCCCGCTCATGTCCGCTATCGATACGGAGTGCGTGAGCATGTCGAGATCGAGCGTTTGCGCGTGGCCGATGGTGTCCGCGACTTCCGCGTTCGCCGTCAGCACCCATTGCGCCCCGCAGGCATCGACCGCAGCGGCCAGACGTTCGTGCGGCGCCGCCGGATCGAGCGGCACCACGTAGGCGCCCGACTTCATCACGCCGATCAGCGCGACGGCAAAGCGCACCGAACGTTCGATACACACTGCCACCGGCTGCTCCGCGCCTACCTGCCGTTCTTGCAAGGCAAGCGCAATGCGATCTGAGGCGTAGTCGAGTTCGGCGAAGGTGAGCTGCGTATCGGCGTCCGCGAGCGCGATGCGATGCGGCGCTTCGCTCGCATGACGGGCGAACAGCGCGAGCACGTTACCAGCCGCGGATTGAAGCGCACGGCCTTGCCGCGCCGCGCGATAGTCCGCGCTATCCGCGCAGTCCAGTTCGGCAATCGCGCGTTGCGGATCGCGCATTGCGTCGGCGACCAGCGCCGCGTAACTGTTGAGCCATGCCTGTGCGGTCGCCTCGTCGATGCCGTCGAGCGCGTAGGCGGCAACCAGTTCGATGCCGCGCGTATCGTCAGTGAAATCGAGCGCGAAATCGAAGCGTGCCGCGAGATCGAGACCGGGCGACATCCGCACCGAAGCGCCCGGCAGTTCCGCCGTCAGTTCCAGATCGAACTGCTGCGCGAACTTGACCTTGAGCCATTCCTCGCCGCGCCGCACCGGCGGTTTCGCGGCGTCGAGCACCTGATCGAACGGCACGTCCTGATGCGCGAAGGCATCGAATGCCGAGCGGCGCACGCTGTCGAGCAACGCGGCAAACGACTGACGCGGTGCCACGTGGGCGCGCAATGCGAGCGTGTTGAGAAACAGGCCGACTAGCGGCGCGGTTTCCGCGCGCTGCCGATGCGCGATCGGCGCAGCGACCACGATTTCGGTTGCGCCGGTCAGACGATGCAGCCAGGCGTTGAAGGCCGCCAGCAGCACGGTGAAGGTGGACGCCTGCGCACGCCGTGCCGTTTCGCGCACGGTTTCGGAGAGTGAAGCGGGAAGGCGCAACGCGAGACGACCGCCGCGATAGTCGCGTTGTGGCGAACGCGGGCGGTCGAGCGGCAAGGCGAGCGGTTCCGGCGCATCGCGCAGTGCGCCGCGCCAGTAGGCCAGTTGCCGCTCGCCCTCGCCTGCCGCGAGCCAGTCGCGTTGCCACTGCGCATAGTCGGCGTACTGGACGGGCAACGCGGGCAATTGCGGTGCGCGTCCGGTGACGAATGCAGCGTAAGCGGCTGTCAGTTCCTCGAAGGCGCAGCGCGAACTCCAGCCGTCGCTGATCGAATGATGTGCCGTCAGCAGGAAGCGTTGCGTGTTGTTGGTGAGCGTGATGAGCGTGGCGCGCACCAGCGGGCCATTCGATAGCTCGAATGCATCAGTGACATGATGTTCAGTCAGTTCGGCGAGTTGCGCGGTACGCGTGGCCTCAGTGCTAGTGTGCAGGCCGATTTCGGCGATCCGCACCGGCAATGCGGCGTGGATGCGTTGCATCACGATGCCATCGTCGGTTTCGACGAGCGTGGTGCGCCAGGCCGCGTGACGCTCGATCACGCAATCGAGCGCGCGTTGCAGCGTACCGATTTCGAGTGCGCCCTGCACGTCCCATTGCACGGCGACGTGATACGCCGCCCCGGCATCCTGCGTTTGCGCGAGCACCCAGAAGCGCTGTTGGGCAAATGAGGCCGCACGGTCGACGAACGGGGCATCGACCGCCCGCACCACCGTGATCCGGTGCCCATCGACCGACGTCTCAGTCTCGCAGCGATCGATCAGTGCGGCGAGCGTCTCGAGCGGCTGATCGTCGAACAGCGCATCGAGCCTGAGATTCACGCGCCATTCGAGCCGGATCGCCGCCTGCAGTTGCATCGCCGCGAGCGAATCGCCGCCGCGCGCAAAGAAACGGTCGGTGCGGCCGATCGGCACTGGATCGTTCAGCAGTTTTTGCCAGAGACCAGCGAGACGTTCTTCGGTAACGGTCTCCGGCGCCACATAACCCGTGCTCGCTACGACCGGCAGCGCAGCCACGGCATCACGCAATGCAGCGCGATCGAGCTTGCCGTTCAGCGTATAAGGCAATCGCTCGAAGCGCGCGAAGCGATGCGGCTGCCACGCCTGTGGCAAATGTGCGGCGAGGTGTGTCTGCAGTACCGTGTCTTCGAGTGCTTCTGTCAATACGACGCAGGCGATCAGTTGCGTCCTGCCGCCGGCCGCTTCAGCCAGCACACCCGCATCGGCGATTGCCCGATGCGTCAGCAGGCAAGCCGCGATCTCGCCCGGCTCCACGCGCACGCCGCGCACCTGCACCTGATCGTCGATACGGCCCAGATAGTCGAACGAGCCATCCACCCGTTCGCGTGCGAGGTCGCCCGTGCGGTAGATCCGCTCGCCCGGCTCGCCGTCCGGGTCCGGCAGAAAACGTTCAGCGGTAAGCGCCGCGCGCCCGTGATAGCCACGCGCAAGACACACGCCGCCGAGCAGCAGCTCGCCGGCTTCGCCTCGCTGCGTGACGCCTTCGATACGCGCGACGCGGCGTCCAATCGGCCAGCCGATGGGTAGCGACGCGTAGCCATTGCCCTCTTCGAGCGCCGGTTTCGTGCCCGGATTGACCGGCCACAGCATCGGCGAAATCACCGCCTCGGTCGGACCATAACCATTGACGAGCCGGATCGACGGAAACACGCGACGAATCTCGTCGAAGCTGTCTTGCGACATCGCTTCGCCGCCGAACAGCAACGTACGGAGCGCAGGTGGTACGCCAAGGCGCTCGCAAACGTTCGCGAACTCGCGCAGATAAGCGGGCGGCAGCGTCGTATTGGTCACGCCTTCGCGCAACACGAAAGCGTGTGTGGCTTCCGGCGCGAACGGCGGCGGGTCGCTGATCACCACACTGCCGCCGACCGCAAGCGGCACCAGCCACGCCTCGATCGAGACATCGAAATTCACCGAGGCGAAATGCAGCACGCGATCGGTATCGTCGATCGGCAGGGATTCGGCCAGCGCATCGCCGTGCGCGGCGAGCGGGCCGTGTTCGACGGCCACCGCCTTGGGCGTGCCGGTCGAACCGGACGTGTAGATCAGGTAGGCGGCCGCGCGTGGATGCACGGGTTCATCGTCACCGTGGAAACAGAGCGCAGCGTCGTCCGTTGACGCAGCGCTTTCGACGTCGAAACATTGGGCGAAGCGCTGACGCATGGCCGCGTCGGCTGAACCGTCGACAATGCCGTGCGCGAGCCCCGCATCCCGCGCGACCCAATCGAGACGTGCGGCAGGATGACGCGGATCGAGCGCGACGAATACGCCGCCCACCTTCAGGACTGCGAGCAAGGCGACGAACAGATCGCACGAACGCGCGACGCATACGCCGACGCGCACTTCCGTGGTGACACCCGCGTTCCTTAACTGCGCCGCAAGACATGCCGCGCGCCGATCCAGTTCGCCGCGCGTGAGCCGCACAGTGTGAGGCGTGAACGACGCCAGCGCGGGCGCATCGGGATCGACGCGCGCCAACGCGCGGATTCGGTGGTGCAACGCAATCGGGAAGCTTGTCATGGGCATGAAATCCGTTAGAACTGGCCGCGTGGGCCAAGTCGCAGGCCGCAATGGGCCGCTTCATTGGTGTGACGAACCGCGAGCGCAAATCTTTACCGTCAAGGTGGTTTTATTCGGACTGCATCTTTTCTTGCCACGGGTAGTGGTCAGTTGTAGATCCAACGGCACATCCATTGGTAAATGTTTGCCGCGCCCATTCGTCTATCAGGCGAGGAGCACGCTTTTGCTCCGCCGACTTGCCGCATACATTCGCTGCATTTCACCGATCCATTTGCGACCCACTGCGACCCATTGCCGATGACCGCTGCCAACGAGCGCTACGACGCGCCACCCTCGCCTTCTTCATCCACTCCGCTCACGCCTGACGGGCCTAACGCTGCGGGCAAACCGGCCATGCGCCTGATCGTGGCGCTGCTCAAACGTTCACGCGGCGCCTTCGCGATCGCGCTCACCGCCTGCGTGCTGAACGGCATCGCAAGCGTGCTGCTGGTCGCGACACTGAGCCGCGCGCTGTCGCAACCCGGCGCCGCCGATATGTCGCTCGCGATGCGTTTCGCGCTATGCGCGGTGATTGCGCTTGTCACACGCGTCATCACCGGCGTGCTGTTCGCGCGCCTTTCGCAGGACACGATGGCGCAGCTGCGCGAACACGTGGCACGCAGAGTCGCCGAGGCCGACTTGCGCGATGTCGAACGGATCGGCGCGGCGCCCGTGCAGTCGGTTCTCACCGACGACGCCACCAACGTGTCGATGCTGTTCTTCGCGTTGCCCAATCTGGTGATGCACGGCTCGATCGTGTTCGGCTGTCTGGGCTACCTGGCGTGGCTGTCGTGGCCGGTGTGCCTGCTCGCGGTGGCCGCGATTCTGGTCGGCTCGTTCGGCTATCACGCGGGCGACAAGCGGGCGATTGCCTCGCTCGAAGCCGCCGGCCGCTCGCAGGACAAACTGTTCGGCTATCTCGGCGCGCTGTTCACCGGCGCGAAGGAACTGAAGCTGCATCAGGCGCGCTCGCGACAGTTCGTCGACGGCCAGCTCGGCTCGGCAATCGACGAAGTGCGCGACCACCGGCGTCAGGCGTTTAGCGCGTACGCCGTCGGCGTGGGCTGGATCGTGTTCCTGTTTTATGTGTTCCTCGGTGTGGCCGCGTTCTGGCCGGCGCTTGGCGTGCATGCTGACGCGCCGTCGGCCTCCGGCTACGTGGTGGTGTTCCTGTTCATGCTGCTGCCTCTGGACGGCTTGCTCAACAACGTGCCGACGCTGAATGCCGCGCGCGTCTCACTCGACCGTATCGAGAAAGTCATGAGCGAATTCGGCGCGCTGCGCACCGCGCCGCCGCCGGATGAAAACGCTTCGCACGCGCCGTACAGAACACTCACGCTGCGCAACGTCACGCACTCGTACTTCCATGAACGCGACGAACGGATGTTTCGCGTCGGGCCGGTCAATCTGAGCTTCAGCCCGGGCGAACTGGTGTTTATCGTCGGCGGCAACGGCAGCGGCAAGACCACGCTCGCGAAAGTGCTCACCGGTCTGTACGAACCGGAAGACGGCACCATCGAACTGGACGGCAAACCGGTCGGCTTCGCGGAGCGCGCAGCGTATCGTCAGCGCTTCACGGCCGTGTTCAACGACTTCCATCTGTTCGACGCGCTGCTCGGGATCGTCGATCCCAACGCGCAATCGCGCGCGCAGGCCGATGCACGCGCCAATGCGCTGGTCGCGAAGCTCGCGCTGGACCACAAGGTGCAGGTGGTGAACGGCGCATTCTCTACGCGCGCCCTTTCCACCGGGCAGCGCAAGCGCCTGGCGCTGGTCGTCGCGTATCTGGAAGACCGGCCGTTTTATCTGTTCGACGAATGGGCCGCGGATCAGGACCCGCAGTTCAAAGCCGTGTTCTACGAGCAACTGCTGCCGGAGTTGCGCTCGCGCGGCAAGACGGTACTGGTGATCAGCCACGACGACCGCTACTTCCATCTCGCGGACCGGGTATTGAAGCTGGATAACGGCAGTATCGTCAGCGAGACCCATGGCGCGACGCAGGTCGTGGACAATCCGGCGGTGGCTAACGGCACAGTGGGATGAGGTGAATGAAGCGCACGCGGCGCGTCGTCTGGACGCCCCGCGTGCGCTGCGAAGCCTCGGGGTCTACTTCCTGACCACCGCCGGAGCCGGCAGCGAAAGCAGCGTCTCCGTCATCGTATCGGCCATCCGCAGCGCGGACATCGGCCCGCCAAAGCCCCAGATGTTTCGCTCCACGAGGCCCACGCGCCCCGTGGTACTCGCCGGCACGAAACGCCAGATCGGCGAATCGAGTTTGGTGGCGAGCGGCACGCCGGGTTCCGTCGCGCTGACAAACAGCACCGTCAGTTCCGGCTTCTTCAACAGATCTTCCGAACTGACGTAAGCGGTGCCCTCGCGGGTCGGCTCGCCAGGCCACGGATCGAGTCCGAGTGCACGCGCGACACCGGCGGCCGTGCTATTGCCCGTAAAGGACCAGTAGCGGTCGGGCAATCCCAACTCCTGCAACCATGCAACCTGCTCGCCTTTGCGGCCGGCTTGCGCAAGGCGTTGCGCATCGCGTGCAAAGCCCGCATCGACCCTGGCCTCGACCGCGCGCGCCTCATTCTCGCGTCCGGTCAAACAGCCGATGGTCCGCAGAATCTTGCGGCTCCAGTCGAGTTGCGTCACGCGGGCGCCATCTTCGGCGAAGTCGGGACCGTACTTGAACAGCACGGTCGGCGCGATTCGTTCGAGCGCTGCAAAGATCGGTGCGTGGCGCAGGCCGACGCCCAGAATCAGATCGGGCCGAGCCGCAGCGATGGCTTCGAGACTCGGCTCCTGCCGTGTGCCGATGTCCGGCACCAGACCCAGACGCGCATTGTCGTAACCGATCCACACCGGGTAGTACTCGGGATCGGCCATGCCGACCGGCGTGATGCCCAACGCGGCCAGATCTTCGGCGAACATGAATTCGAGCACGACGATGCGCTTAGGCCGTGCGGGCAGCGAAGGACTCGCTTGCGAGACGATGGGATTGCTGGCGAGCGGTGTACACGTCGAGCCAGTTTGCGGCGACGATTGCAATGGATCAGCGCCGCCTTGCGCATGCGCGTGAGCGTGAGCGCCGCAGAGCAATGCGCCCGCCACCGCTGTGGCAATGCAAAGCCGATTGAAGCACAGGCGTTTCTTCGCGCGGCCCTTCAACCTGCGTCCTGTAACGCGATTTCCACGTCGCTCATCGTCAATAGCAAGGGGCAGCGTCCACACAGTTGCGTCTCTCCAGGAATTTCATAACGTACACAGCAGACGCGCCGTGCGCGGAAGGGGTTCGGCAGGCACGCGGAACGCGGTTTCGAATCGCGCAGCGGCATGCGCAGCGGGTTGGCTTCGCCATCCGCGCCAAGCGGGCCGAACAGCCAGGCTGCGTCTGCGGCGGTATCGAATAGCGCTGCGCATTGTTCAAACAGATAGTCGAGCAGATTGCCCGCATTGCTCCACAACACGCGCGGAGCGATTTTCGTCATCGCGCAGAGCGATTCGATCACCGCGTTCAGATGTTCGACGAGCGGCGCATAGCGCCGCGCGGGATCGGTTTCGACGGGCTGCAATGCGTCATGGGCGAAATAGAGCGCGACAGGCAGGCCATCGCGCAGCACGACATGGGTTGTTTCCGACGACATCGCGAGCGGGCGCCGCAACCTTGCCGCCGCCACGAAGCCCGCAGTCGCCGCGAAGCCGAAGTAGTACTTGCTCCATTGCGACAACAGCGCCCTCGCGTGCGCTTCACGTTCGCCGCCGTATAGCGCGACCATCGCATCGATCAACTCACCGCGATGGCGGTTCAGTTCCGCCACGGGTATCACGATTGGCCGAGCGCTTCCGTCGTCGGCTAGCGCAGGTTCGTCGCGCGCATTCGGCACGCCGAGCCACACGTGCTCCAGATAGTGCGCGATCGACTCCGGCGCGAACGCCGCGAAGCACTGCGCATGCGCGTCGCCGTCGCTTGCTATCACCGATCCATGCGTCTGCTGCGCCGTCACCGCTTGCCCCGCTTCTCGCGCCGAGCCTCCACGATCAGCAGCGCAAGCAGATAAGGCGCGCCGATCAGCGCGGTCAGCACGCCGGCGGGAATTTCACGCGGCGCGAGCAGCGTGCGCGCCGTGATGTCGGCGACCACCAGGACCAGCGCGCCACATGCAGCGGCAAGCCAGAGCCGCGTGCGATGGGCGCGCGCGCCGAGCATCGACGCAAGATGCGGCGCCATCAGGCCGATAAAACCCACCGGCCCCACGGCGGCCACCGCTGCGCACGCGGCAAGTGTCGCCACGGTCAGCACCAGCGGACGCAACACGCCGATCGGCAAGCCGAGCGCGGCGGCCTGGTCGTCGCCCAATGCGAGCAGATCGAGCGGCCGCGCGAGCAATGCGAACACCGGCACTGCTACCGCGCACCATGGCAGCAGCGTCGTCACTTCGCCCCAACTGCGTCCGTAGGTGCCGCCGACCAGCCACACCACAAACCGCGCGGGCTGCACGCTTTGCTGCGTAATGAGCCATTGGGACAGCGTGGTCCAAAGCGTGCCAATCACGATACCTGTCAGCGCCACCGCGAGCGGCGCATACCGGTGACGGCGATTGAGCAACAGCGTAAGCGCCAGCGTCGCGCCGCCTCCCGCTAGCGCGGCCACAGCCAGCGTCGAATGCGCCGCGAGCGGCCACATGACGAGCGCGGCGAGCGTCGCCAGCCCCGCGCCTTGTGTCACGCCAAGTACTTCAGGACCAGCAAGCGGATTGCGCACGATGCTCTGCATCAGCACGCCGCTTGCGGCGAGCAGCGCGCCCGCCAGCAATGCACAGATCAGACGCGGCAGACGCAAATCGAGCAGCATGCGCGCGAGGTCGTCGCGCTGCTCGAAGGCCGCGAGCCAGCGGTGCACGCCAATCATGGTCGGGCCAAACGACGCACCGGCACACACGATAAGGATGCCCAACATCAGTAACACCGCCGTGGTCAGTGGCCACGGCCAGCCATCGAGCATCCGCACGAACCGCATGCCCGCCCGCACGGCCGGACGGTCCTGGCCGGCGTGCAATGCGCCCGACCACGCCGCGCCGCTGCGGATCATCGCCAGCATCAGCGGCGTGCCGACAAACGCGATCGCGACGCCCGTCGAGAGCGTCGCATCGAGATCGAGCGCCTGCACGGCGCTATCGGTAACGAGCACCAATGCGCCCCCTACGAGGGCGGACAGCGGCACAAGCACGGCCAGTCGCGAGGCCTTCGCGCTGCGCGCCTGACGCAACAGATTCGGCGCAATCAGGCCGACATACGACAGCGGCCCGGCCACGCTGACCGCCACGCTCGCGAAACCTACCGCCACCACCAACGCGGCGAGACGCGTCGCGTCGACGCGCACGCCCGCGGCGGCTGCGGCGTCGTCCCCGAGTGCAAGCGGGTCGAGTGGACGGATCACGAAGGGCAATGCGGCAAGCGGCAACACAAGCCAGCCGGCGGCGATCCTCAGACCCGCCGCACCCGGTTGATAGAGGCTGCCGCTGGCCCACAGCGACACGCCGACAATGCTTTGCTCGAAGAACGCGAGGATCAGCGTGGTCAGCGCGGAGAACAGCAGCATGCAGACGCTGCCGGCCAGCACGAGCCGCAACGGCGTCGCGCGCCAGCCGCCCGCTGCGGCGGCGACACACGCGGCAGCGGCTAGACCGCATACGAACAGCAGCGGCACCGACGCCACGCCCGCCAGCGACGGCACCAGCATCGCGGCGAGCAAGCCGAGTTGCGCGCCACCGGTAATGCCGAGTAGATCGGGCGACGCCAGCGGATTGCGGGTGAGCGACTGGAACAAAGTGCCGGCTATGGCAAGGCAGCCGCCGGCGACCAGCGCCGCCAGAATACGCGGCGCGTTCAGATCGAACAGCAGAATGCCGGCAAGCTGCGCGGCGTCGCTGCCAGCAGGCGCGGCAAGCCATGCATGCAGACCAGGCGCGAGGCGCATCGCGGCCACTATCAGGATCAACGCGACCAGCGCGGCGCCGATCGCTCCTGCGCGGCTTTTCACGGGCGCGCGCCAGCGCTCAATGACAGGAGCGCGACGGCGCAGGCGTTTGCGCGCTGCAAGCGTCGTCATGCTGCGATGTCCTTGCTGGCGGCTTCATCGAACGCAGTGTCGGCCAGGTCCATTGCGTCGCCTTCGTAGGCTGGCACGCACATCGGCGCGCCGGTCTGCGGATGCGCGATCTTGAGCATCGGCACGCCGAAGGTTTCGTTCAGATGACGCGGATCGAGCATGGCATCCGGCGACCCTTGCGCGACAATCCGGCCCGCGCGCATCAGCACGATTTCATCGCTGTAGGCGGCGGCCTGGTTCAGTTCGTGCAGCACCCAGACGATCGTCAGGCCGCGCTCGCGATTCAGGCGCCGCAGCTCACGCAGAATGTCCAGTTGATGATGAATGTCGAGATACGTGGTCGGCTCGTCGAGCAACACGATTGGCGCCTGTTGCGCCAGCGCCATGGCGATCCACGCGCGCTGACGTTCACCGCCCGAGAGCGCGGCGACATCACGCGCGGCGTCGTCGGCGAGGCCGCTGGTGGCAAGGGCTTCGTCAATGGCCGCATGGTCGGCGCGCGACAGCCCGCGCAGCCAGCCGCCATACGCGTAGCGGCCATAGGCAACCAGTTCGCGCACCGTCAGGCCGGATGGAATCTGGTTGAATTGCGCGAGCATGGTCAGCGTGCGCGCCAATGCGCGGCGACGGTAAGAGGCGAGCGGTGCGCCGTTGACTTCCACGCTGCCCGACAGCGCCGATTGCAAACCAGCGAGCGTGCGCAGCAGCGTGCTTTTTCCGCAACCGTTCGGTCCGCATAGAGCGGTGACGCGTCCGGCCGCGATTGTCAGGTCGAGATCGTGGAGCACCACATGGTCGCGGTAGCCGACCGTCAACGAATGCGCCGCAAGTGCCGCGCCCTGCGCTTTCGTCATTGCGCGGCCGTCCGCTGTGCGCCTTCGCTGTAGCTCTGCGCCATGGCGACGACAACCTTGCGCGGCCCTTCGAAGGGATCGCGTGCATGCGCGGTCAGCATGTTGTCGAGCATCAGCACGTCGCCCGTCAACCACGGAAACACAATGCGCTGCTGATCGAGCACGGCGCGGATTTCCGCGAGCGCGTCCGCTTCGAGCGGCTCGCCGTCGCCGTAGTACACGTTGCGCGGCACGTTTTCGAGGCCGACGGAATCGATCAGCGCCTCCTGCATGTCTTCGTCGAGTGAGGACAGGTGGAACAGATTTGCCTGGTTGAACCAGACCAACTCGCCTGTGCGCGGATGGCGCGCGGTCGCCTGGCAGCGCTCGCGGGTGCGCAGGAGCAATTCACCGTCTTCGCTATCACGCCATTCACATTCGATGCCACGTGTGCGGCAAATCCGCTCGACCACGTGCGGATCGTCCGAACCGAAGGCCTGCTCCCACGGCAGGTCGAGGCCTTGGCCGAAATTGCGCACATAAAGTAATTCACGCTTCGTAAAGCGCGCGACCAGCGTCGGATCGAGCGCACGATAGACCGCGCGGCTGTCGGCGATCGGCGTCGCGCCACCCGAACGCGCGGCGAGTGCGCAGTGAAACCAGATGCGCAGCGGCCACTCGCGCGTATACGACTGCTCGTTATGCAGCGGAATCGAGCGATGCGGCGGATATTCCGTCGACGTGTAAACCGCGCCTTCAACCTGGCTGCGCGGAGTCGAAGCGAACTCGTAACCGATCAGCGGATGCCCGAACGAACCGGCAAAGCGCTGGAACGCATCGATCGAAGCGACGCGAAAGCCGCTGAACAATACGCCGCCGGCGCGCTCGAGCGTGTCGTCGGCGACCGCATGCAGCAGAGGCGCGGCCTCTTCCAGCGACATCGCCGCGCCCGAGCGCGGCGAGACGACTGTGGGCAACCCCGGCTCGATCGATAAATCGGCGAGCGTGGGGAGCGGCATCGAAAGCATGGTCATGCGAAATCCTTTTGCAGAAGCGGCGTCGCCCGGCGCCTGTTCAGCGGCGATGCGGGCCTACCCGGTTACGATGCGCGCGCCTTCGCAGCGGCGTCGTCCATATGACGGCGCAGGCTCGCCGGACGCATGTCGGTCCATACCGTGTCGATATGCGCGAGGCAGGCGGCCTTCGGGCCGCGCACGCCAACTTCGCGCCAGCCGGCAGGCACGGGGCGAAACGTCAGCCAGATCGAGTACTGCTCTTCGTCGTTGATGACGACTGTGTAGTGAAGGTCGTCCGCTTCGGGTGCGGCGACGCTGGAGGATTGCTGGGCTTGCGTCATGATTGGCTCGGTCGATGAATGATCAGGAAGCCTCAGAAAACGCGCGTTTGCGCATTTCCCAGGCGGCGGCAATAGCAGCATTGGCTGCTATAACGCGTCGATTCGCTTCTACTCAACTGACGTTTGGCGCGTGGTTTTTTTTACCGCCGACGGGTGCGGCCACCGCAGAACACCGGGCCAGCCTCGCCACGGTGGCAGGCATCGAGGCAATCGACGCAATGCTTCTCGGCATCGCGCACCATGAAGTGCACCAGCGTTTGCGAAACGTCGAGTGCGCGCGCCGTGCTTTGCAGGGTTTCCTCGCGCAGGCGCACCATCTCGAACGCCGCACGGCTGCGCGGCGGCAATTGTTCGAGCGCGTTGTAGACATGGCGCAGCGTGTCGCGCACGAGCAGCGCTGCTTCAGGCGATAGCTCGGGCGAAGGCACGTGCAGGCCGTCATCCTCGTGAGCGTGATAGGTGCTTTCCAGGCTCTGGCGGCGGAAGGCGTCGATCGACGCGTTGCGGACCATGCGGGTCACGTAGGCGACCGGTTGCCGCACGGCATCCTGATCAGGGAAGTCCACCAGCTTGATGAAGACGTCGTGCACCACGTCTTCCGCGAGGCTCGCGCAGCCGACAAAGCCTCGCGCCAGATTAACCAGCATGGGCCGGTTGGCGATCAGTACGTCGAGCAGTGTGCCGTTCTCCCAGTCGACCGAACGGGGCTGGCCGCGCGCTTGCCGCGAAACCGGAGGACACTCAACGCCGGCGTTAAGAACGGACCTCGGTATTGCAGTTGAAGGCTCCCGCCGGATGAGCACCTCAGCCATAGATTCGCTCCGTTTTCTTTTAAGGACAGAACGCCAATCTATCGTAAACGCGAATCATTCTCAATAAAGTTCTAAAATAACCTTACAGTTTCCATAGATTTATCTGATGATTCGCTTTGCATATGCGTGATTGTGCGCATGACAGGCATCCATTCTGCTGGATCGTGTCATTACCTTAGTTATCCGGATCATTTTGTATTCCCCTGCAAAACACTGCGATCGTTGTGACTGTCGAGTCGCGCAGACTGCACGCGCCGGTAGTGGCCCGACAGTCGCGTCAGGCTTTTGCGGAGCAAGGGTCGTGACGAATATCAGGTGGGTTCCCGAATCTGGTACAAATGATGCCGGCGCTGATGCTCTCGTAGTCTCCGTCGGCGACTGCGGACTGTCGAATCTGAACCCCAAACGTTGAAATCATCCATCTTGCTGGAGTAATTGATGGCAAAAGCCTACCTGCAGGTGATCGCGCATTATTTCGCCAAACCTGGCAACGGCGATGCAATTGTGAAGCCGCTCACGGAGCTCGCTGCAGCGACCCGCACGGAGCCGAAGAATCTGTACTACGAGTTCTTCCGCTCGCCTGTCAATGCCGATCACTTCGTGATTCTCGAACAGTACAGCCATGCCGATGGGCTCGCCGAGCATCGCGAATCCGCGCACTTCCAGCGCCTCGGTTTCGGCACGATCATTCCGCTGCTCGACAAGCGCGAAGTCACGAGCTACATGGTTCCGGAGGACGCAGCATGATGAACGCGTTCCGCTTTCAGACCGTGCCGACGATGATCGTCGAGTTCGGCGCCGCACGCCGTCTGGGCGCGTTGCTGCGTGCACAGTTTCCGTCGATTACGCGCATGTGCGTGGTGACCGATGGATTCCTGCACCAAAGCGGCCTGCTCAATCCGGCGTTGGCCGATCTCGCGGCGCACGGTTGGGACATCACCCTCATCGACGACGTCATCGCCGATCCGCCGGAACATATCGTGCTCGAGGCCACCTCGCGGGCGCGGATTGCCGGTGCGGAGATCGTGCTGGGACTCGGCGGTGGATCGTCGATGGACGTGGCAAAGCTGATCGCCGTGCTGGCTCCGCAACAACAGCAGGCGCTCAGCGAGATGTATGGCGTGAACAAGATCGCGGTGTCGCGCCTGCCGCTCGTGCAGATGCCGACCACGGCGGGGACCGGCTCCGAGGTCACGGCCGTATCGATCGTGACGGTGGGCGAAGCGAAGAAAATGGGCGTGGTCGCGCCGCAGTTGATCGCCGATCTCGCGATTCTCGACGCGGAACTGACGCTTGGGCTTCCGGTTGCCGCAACCGCCGCCACTGGCGTCGATGCCATGGTTCATGCCATCGAGGCTTACACGTCCGCGCATCTGAAGAACCCGGTGTCCGACATGCTGGCTGTGAAAGCGCTCGAACTGCTTGCGCGCAATCTGCTGCCCGCGTGCGGAAACGGCCAGAATCGCGCAGCGCGTGAAGCGATGCTGCTCGGCGCGACCTTCGCCGGCCAGGCGTTTGCCAATTCGCCGGTGGCCGCCGTGCATGCGCTCGCGTATCCGATCGGTGGCATCTATCACGTTCCGCACGGGCTTTCGAATGCATTGGTGTTGCCGCATGTGTTGCGATTCAACGCAGAGGCGGCGGCGAATCTCTATGCGGAACTCGCTGATGTGATCGTGCCGGGCCTTACTGGCAGTGCCGAAAGCAGGACCCAGGCGCTGATCGAAAGACTCGAGCAGATGATTGCCGCGACCGCAATTCCCGCCCGGCTGCGCGATGTCGGCATCGAACGAGGCGGCCTGGAACGTATGGCGAGCGACGCCATGCTGCAAACGCGGTTGCTGGTGAATAATCCGCGGCCGGTGACCGAGGCGGATGCACTGGCTATCTATACCGCTGCGTTTTAAGCGAGCAGTCGAGCAGGCTCGGGCCGTCCAGGCGACGGCCGTTGTGCCTGTTACGTGCGACACGAACGCTACGTAGCATTCAATCGGAACATGGCGTCGCCGTGGGCCACGAAAATGCGATTTTATAGCTATAAATTCTCTCTCTTCTGGCGTGGTATTGAATAACGCGCCAGAATGATCTCGTCGGTGCGCAATGTGTCGCAATGCCCTCTCAGGCAGCCGGCGACGCAAGCGTGGTTGCGGCAGCGCGCGGAAAAGACACCGTCACATGCACGCCGCGGCCTCCGTCGCCGGGCTTGAGCGTGATGTCGGCGTGATGCGCATCCGCGATTTCGCGCACGATCGCGAGGCCGAGACCCGTGCCTTCAGTATCGGTTGAGGCCCGGAAGAACGGCTCGAACACACGGCTACGCGACTCTGCTGGAATGCCGGGCCCGTCGTCGAGCACCGCAAGCGTAACGGCATCCGCATTAGCGCTGACCGCAACCGTGACATGGCCGCCGCTGCCGGTATAACGGATCGCGTTCTCCACCAGATTGGCGATCAGCGCCAGCAACAGACCCCGGTGCCCGGTCACTGGCGCAGGCCCCTTCAACTCCGCACCCAGATCGATGTCCCGCGCCTGCGCGAGCAGCGCGAGATCTTCCACCACTTCCATCGCGAGCGAAATGAAATCGACGGTTTCGACCGCCATTTGCAGGTTGTCCGCGGCCTCGGCCTGCGCGAGCAACAGCAGCTTGTTGGTCAGTCCGACCATCGACCGGTTGCTGCGATGCATGGCCGCGAGCGCTTCGTCGAGCGCGGGCGTCAGGCCGTCCTGCTGGCGCGCGAACTGCAACTGCGTGCCGAGCAGCGTGAGCGGCGTGCGCAATTGATGAGCGGCGTCGGCGATGAACCGGCGTTGTGCGGCCACCTGCACGCCGAGCCGCGCGATGCATTGATTGATCGCCTCGACGATCGGCCGCAACTCCGTATGCAGACGCTCGACGCGAATCGGCTCCAGTTGCATGGGATCACGGTCAGCGACGTCTTCCTTCACTTTCATCAGCGGCCGCAATTCGAATGTGAGGCCGATGCAAACCAGCGCCACCGCCAGCGCGATCATCTCGATCTGCCGCACCAGTTGCGGCTGCCAGAGCTGCTCCGCCATGGCGTCGCGCGAGCGCGCGGTCTTGCCCACCGACACCAGCACACGTCGCGTGGCGCCGTTGTCGTACATGAGCCGCACGATGTTGGCCGCGCGCACCGGCTGGCCGTGCAGTTCGGCATCGTAGTGAGCGGGGCTTCCGATCGCGTCCGGCGCGCGGTGTGGAAAATCCGGCGTGCCCGCCAGCAGGCGCCCGTCGTCGACGCTGACGCTATAGAACACCTGATCGTGATACGGCGACACAAACACTTCGAGCGCGGCGGGCGGCACGTCGACACGCAGGAAGCCATCCACCCATTCCACTTCGCCCGCGATCATCCGCGCCGACGAGATCAACTGATTGTCCTGCACGAGGTCGGCCGTGCGCCGAGCGTTGTCGTACTCGGCCTTGCCGGTCACGAACACGTATAGCGCGAGCGGCACCAGCAGCCACCACAGCAGGCGCATGCGCAGGCTATTGGTCATCTTCTTTCTTGCGCAGCAGATAGCCGAGCCCACGCAGTGTGACGATCGCGGCCGAGCTGCCGTCGAGCTTCTTGCGCAGCCGCGAAATGTAGATTTCGACCGCGTCCTCGCTCGGTTCATCCGCGAGCGTGAAGATCGCGTCCACCAGGGCCGGCTTCGTCACCGTCTTGCCCAGACGCAGAATCAGCGTTTCGAGCACCGAACGCTCGCGCGGCGTGACGTTCAGCGGCGCGCCCTTCAGTGTGAACTGGCGCGTGCCGATATCGAACACAAGATCGCCGCACACCACTTCGCTCGCTTTCGACGGTGTCTGCCGCCGGATCAGCACCTTGATGCGCGCCACCAGTTCCCGCACTTCAAACGGTTTGACCAGATAGTCGTCAGCGCCGGCGCCGAGCAGTTCCACCTTTTCGTCGATCGAACCGCTCGCCGTCAGGATCATCACCGGCGTGGCGTCACCGCGCTGGCGCAGCCGGCGCAGCACATTCTTGCCGGACAGCTTCGGCAGATTCAGGTCGAGCAGGACCACGTCGTAGTGATTGGTGCGCAGGAGCTGGTCGGCGGCATCGCCGTCCTGCACGGCGTCGAGCGCGAACGCTTCCTGCTCCAGCATCTTGGCGAGCCAGTGCGCCAGCGTGGGGTTGTCTTCGATCAGCAGCAGCTTCATGGCGGGAACCGCAAAAGTCAGGACGCCGATTGTGCCGTAAAACAAGGGCCCTGCGCGCCTGTGCTGGAATTTGCGCTACACGTCGTGGTGTTTTCAGCTGGTTCCGGCGCGATTCCGGGTTAACACCCATGATTTGCCGACAGCCCCGAAAGCTGCCAGAAGGCTTTCGATTTTTATAATCCGTGACATTCATCGAGAAAGCGCCGCCATCTGCATATCGCGGCGACCAAACCTAAGGAGACTGCTTCATGCGTACCTTGCGCCAGATTGCCGCTGTGTCAGGTGTTGCGTTCACCCTTGCCGCTGCTTCGGCCGCCGCTCACGCAGAGAAACTCACGATCATGGTTGGCGGCGCCACCAAGATCATCTATCTGCCGGCCAAGCTCACGGAGCAACTCGGCTACTTCAAGGACGAAGGGCTCGACGTCGAAATTCTCTCGCAACCGGCAGGCGTCGACGCGGAAAACGAGCTGCTTGCGGGCGCGGTGCAAGGCGTGGTGGGCTTCTACGACCACACCATCGATCTGCAAAGCAAGGGCAAGGAAATTCAGGCGCTGGTGATTTTCGGCCAGGTGCCGGGTGAAGTCGAAATGGTCTCCACCAAGGCCGCCGACACCTTCAAAAGCATGGCCGACGCAAAGGGCAAGACGCTCGGCGTGACCGGCCTCGGTTCGTCCACCAGCTTCCTCACGCAGTACCTCGCGCAACGCGCCGGCGTGCCATCGACGCAATACACGCTGCTGCCGGTCGGCGCTGATAACAGCTTTATCGCGGCCATCAAGCAGAACCGTATCGAAGCCGGCATGACGACCGAGCCCACCGTTTCACAGCTGCTGAAAACCGGCGACGCCAAAGTGCTGGTCGACATGCGCACGCTGGAAGGCACGCGTGCCGCGCTCGGCGGCACCTATCCGGCTTCGAGCTTCTATGTGCAGCGCGCATGGGCCGAATCGCACAAGGACGACGCCGCGAAGCTCTCGCACGCGTTCGTGAAGACGCTGAACTTCATCGCCACACATAGCGCCGAAGAGATCGCCGCGAAGATGCCGAAAGACTACTACGGCAACAACAAGGACCTGTACGTCGGCGCGCTGAAGGCGTCGCTGCCGATGTTCACGAAGGACGGCAAGATGCCCGCCGACGGTCCGGACACGGTCCTGAAGGTGCTGTCGGCATTCAATCCTTCAGTGAAGGGCAAGCACATCGACCTCGCCAAGACCTACACCAACGACTACGTGTCGGCTCCGGTCAAGACCGCGGCGAAGTAACGCCCTTCAGATATCACGAGAACAGCGAGGCACCAGCCGATGAATCAACCTATGTCACGCGATACGCCAGCCATCGAGATGCGCAACGTATCGTGCCGTTTCATCTCTCCGGACGGCAAGGCGACGATCGCATTGCGCGACTTCAGCATGTCGGTGGCGCGCGGCGAGTTCGTCGCCGTGGTGGGCCCGACGGGTTGCGGCAAGTCCACGACGCTCAGCATGATCACCGGCTTGCTGAAGCCGACCACCGGCGAAGTGCGCGTGATGGGTGCGCCGGTGGACGGCATCGATCCGCGCATCGGCTTCGTGTTTCAGGCAGATGCCGTGTTCCCGTGGCGTTCGGTGCTCGACAACGTGGCGGCCGGCCCGCTCTATCGCGGCCGCTCGAAATCCGCCGCCTACGACGAAGCCAACGAATGGCTGCGCCGGGTCGGTCTCGACAAGTTCGGCAAGCACTATCCGCATCAACTGTCCGGCGGCATGAGAAAGCGTGTGGCGCTGGCGCAGACCTTCATCAACAAGCCGGAAATCCTGCTGATGGACGAGCCCTTCTCGGCGCTCGACATGCAAACGCGCACGCTGATGCAGGACGAACTGCTGCAATTGTGGGGCGGCGCCGGCTCGGTGGTGTTCGTCACGCACGATCTGGAAGAAGCGATTGCGCTCGCCGACCGTGTGTTCGTGCTGACCGCACGCCCGGCCACGCTGAAGAAAGTGTACGAAATCGATCTGCCGCGTCCACGCGTCACGTCGGAGGTTCGCTACGACCCGCGTTTCATCGAAATCTCGCGCGACATCTGGCACGACCTGCGCGAAGAAGTGCAGATCGGTTAATCAAGGAACGGCAAACATGTCTACTACCCCGCAACAGATGATGCCTTCGGGTATCGACGCCACGTCGCTCGCCCAGGTCGAGCGTGTCGCGCAAAAGCGCATCCGGCAGCGTCATGCGCTGGTGATCACGCTGCGCATCGTGGTGCTGGTCGTCGTGCTCGGCGGCTGGGAATTGTCAGCGCGCCTGAAGTGGATCGATCCGTTCTTCTTCTCGATGCCGAGCGCGATCTTCGATCAGATCATCGACTGGTTCGTGAACGGCACGTCGCAAGGTCCGTTGCTCACGCAGGTATGGGTCACGCTGGAAGAAACCGGTCTCGGCTTTATCATCGGTTCAGTGGCAGGCGTGTTCTGCGGCATTCTGCTCGGCCGCAACAAGCTGCTCTCCGATGTGTTCAGCCTTTACATCAAGATCGCCAACTCGATTCCCCGCGTGGTGCTCGGTTCGGTCTTCGTGATTGCGCTGGGTCTCGGGATGGCCTCGAAGGTGGCGCTCGCGGTGGTGATGGTGTTCTTTGTGGTGTTCGCGAATGCGTTTCAGGGCGTGCGAGAAGCGGACCGCTACATGATCGCGAATGCGCAGATTCTCGGCGCGTCACGCCGGCAGGTGACGACGTCCGTGGTGATTCCGTCGGCGCTGAGCTGGATCCTTGCGAGCCTGCACGTGAGCTTCGGCTTTGCGCTGGTCGGCGCGGTGGTGGGCGAATTCCTCGGTTCGAAGCAAGGGATCGGTTTGCTGATTTCCACCGCGCAAGGCGCATTCAACGCGAGCGGTGTATTCGCGGCGATGATTGTGCTGGCGGTCGTGGCACTGGCCGCGGACTATCTGCTAACTGCGGTCGAACAGCGCTTGTTGAAGTGGCGGCCCGCGGCAGTTTGAAGAGGCTGCTGGGTCGTAGGAACAGAAAGGGCGCCACGTGCGCCCTTTTTGTTTGTTTGCCTTAAAGGACTGGTCAGTACTTTAATTTTCTCATGCCATCACCGTCTCCTTCTCAAGGTAGATGGCAAAGCCGGCTCACAGTACGAAGCGAATGCAGCGTCTACTTGCCAGACTCTCACTCTGCGCCGCCCGGCGCCATCCGCAAGCGCCTTCTGTCGCCTTCCGCCGAACATCTGATCGGCATCCGTTGGCCGTCGCACGACACATTCCCCCACCCGCTCCCGTCACATAACGCCGACACACCCGCCGGATAAGGCACACCACCCGATGGCACGGACGATGCATCACTGCTGACACCCAGTCGTGCAGTCACCAACGTCCGTTGAATCGAGGTGCGTCATGTCGAGTCTCCAGGGTCAGCGTCAAACCATGAGTTGGCGAAACCGGCCATTCTCCGCGCGCAGCGGTCCACGCCAGCGCGGCCATGGCCACAGCCATGCGCAAGGATTCGTCCCGGCGGGACTGCGCACCGCTGGATGGATCGGTCGCGGTCCGAAGCAATTGTGGCCGTATGTGCTGCCCTGGGTTTTTGCGATCCTCACCGTCGGCTTCTTCTGTCTCGTCGTGCGTGGAGTTCTCACGCGACAGCTTCTGGTGCCGCCCGTCGAAACGCCGCAATCGCTAGTGGAGCGCGGCTATACCTCCAACTTTCTCGCGCAGCGGATCATGTCCTCGATGCGGGAAATCGGCCAGGACGCCGAGTCGATACCGCACGACACCATGACGGATAACGACGCGCAACCGGACATTCAGATTCCCGGTCAGGAGATGTCCTACGCGTCGACGGTGCGTTTTCTCAAAGGCGTCGTCAACCGCACGGACATTGCCGTTCGTGTGGGCATCACGAAGGTGAACGACAGCGCGGATTCCTACATCGCCCACGTGCAGATCGAAGGCGGTCCGTTCAATGCTCGTGAAAGCACGGTGCCGTTCGAGGGCCGCGATCTGGAGCAGTTCGTGCACGACATCGCCGTCAAGGCCATGCGCCTTGCCGAGCCGAACATACTCGCGAGCCACCTCTACTCGCAAGTCCAGAAGACCAAGTGTTCGCTGGCGCAATGCAACTACAGCGAGATCGTCGCGATCTACGATGAGGTGCTCGCACTGCCCGCCTCCGAACAAGGGGAATGGGCGCTCGCCGGCAAGGCGTGGTTACTCGCCAATCAGGGACTTTCCAGGGAAGCCGAACAGCAAACCCGCGAGGCGCTCACCGTGTACAAACATTCGGCGGTGCTGCACGCCAGCCTCGGGATTGCACTCGAACAGCAACACCGGATCGACGACGCGCTCGAAGCACTGCGCGCCGGTGCAAACGAGAAATCGAAGACGGCCGAGAATCTGCGTCTCCTCGGCGACGTGCTTCTGCATGCACACCGCTACCCCGAAGCACTCGATGCCTTCAAAAAGGCCGACGAAATGAAGCCGGACTCCGTCGACACTCTGCACGACTGGGGCGAAGCGCTCGTCACGATTGGCCGCTACGACGAAGCGATCGAAAAGCTCTCACACGCCGTGGCGCTGCGCCCCGACCTTGCACCGTCATACGCCGAGTTGGGCCGCGCGCTGGATCACAAGGGTGACCTGCCCGGCGCCGCACGCAAATATGCACAGGCATCGCAACTCGACGCCGGCACCTTGTCAGCACGAGAAAACCATATCGCCGGTCTCGCCAAAACGTTTCAGGACGCGAATGGCCCTGACACACGGGGCGCCGACGCAAAGGCCAAACCCGTTTCGAATCCGCCCGCAGCACCCCAGTTTCACGCAGCACAACACGATGCCGGATGGACCGTGATGTCGATGGGCTAGCCCGGACACATCCTATGTCGCAGTAGTCGTACTCACAGTTGAAGAGGAGATGGTCGATGGACAACTTCGAAGATGCGTTCAAGGCTCTGATCGGAAATGAAGGCGGTTATTCCTTCAATCCGAATGATCCTGGTGGCGAGACGATGTGGGGCGTGACGGCACGCGTGGCGCACAGTCATGGATACACGGGCGCCATGAAGGACCTGCCGCTGGAAACCGCCCGGCAGATCGCCAAGCAAAGGTACTGGGATCCCTTGCGCCTCGACGAGCTCGATCCGCGTGTGGCGTTTCAGATATTCGACGCGAACTACAACGGCGGCCTGGTAGTGCTGTGGATGCAAAAAGCCGCCGGCGCGAAAGAAGACGGCAAGTTCGGATCGGACACGCTGGACGCCGTGCGCAGCGCGGATCCCATGAAGTTTGTGATGCGCTTCGCCGCCTATCGCCTGCGCTATCTGCGCAACCTGCATACGTGGTCCACCTTCAGCCGTGGTTGGACCGAAAGACTCGCTGCAAATCTTCTCCTGGGAGCCGCATGATGGACTGGTCAAAAGTAGCGTCAAACATTGGCAGCACCGCCCCGCTCCTCGCCGGCCTCATAGGTGGACCGGTGGGACTCGGCGTGACGGCCGCCGCAGCGATCATCTCGCACGCACTCGGAACGCCGAGCGATCCGTCTGTGATCGAGACGGCTCTGAACGATCCCACTGCCCTCGATAAAATCCGCCAGGCCGAGAGTGCCAACTCGCTGCAACTGCAACAACTGGTGGTCACCGCCGCTCAGGCCAGTCTCGCGCACGAGACCGACATGGCGCGCATCGCGGCGGACGACCGGGCCGGCGCGCGGGCGATGGGTGTAGCCAATAAAGATTGGGTCCCCAAAGTGCTGGCCATGGCCGTTACTGCGGGATTCTTCGGGATTCTGTTGCTGATGGCGTTCCAGCCTTTGCCCGGTACCAACAAGGACCTGGTGAACGTGATCGTGGGTGCGCTCGGTACGGCGTGGATCAGCATCATTGGCTATTACTTCGGCACGTCCGTGGGATCGATGAGAAAGACCGAGTTGCTCGCTAAACCCAGTGTGCCCATCACGCCGGATAGCGCGGTCACATTGCGGGAACCGGCCGGGCCCGCCTCGCCTCGCGCTTCGGCCGCGCCCGTCGCATCGCCGACCGAGGTATTCCAGCCGTTCGTTCCTGGCGCACAGGGCCCGATCTTTTCGGGTAGCTAATCAGGCGTCAGAAGTTGGTCGGTGCGGGCTGCGAGCTACTGGCTCGTAGCCCGCTTCGACCATTCTGGATCACACGCGTACACAGCGGCGAGCCGTGCCGCATTCATCTCGAATCTCGCAACAAACCTTACCTGAATCCACGCTTACTCCGGCTCGGTCGCAAAACTACAATGCAATCACTGACTACGAACAACAACGCTCGTAGCAAAGCTGAAGATAGAACTGGAGGTAGTTCATCATGAAATCGCTCGTTCAAGCCCTTGTTGTTGCCGCCGTACTGGCCGCCCCTGTTGCTTCGTTTGCGCAGTCCAACCAGCCCGTGACCCGCGCACAAGTGCGCGCCGAACTGGTGCAACTTGAAAAGGCGGGTTATCAGCCGAACCGCTCGGACCCAAACTACCCGGCTGACATTCAGGCCGCGCAAGCCCGCGTGAACGCACAGAACGGCACAGCGCTACCGGCAACCGGCGCTTACGGCGGCGTGGCAAGCGGCTCGTCGCAATCGGGCTACGCGGTTCCGGCGAACGGTCCGAAGTCGGTTTATTTCGGCAACTAAGCGGTTCCGCGCAAGGAACTGCCAGCGCTACGCCGATTGCATTGACCGGTGGCCGGACGCGCAAAACGGCTGCATGCGTCGATACAAACAAACTGGCCCGCGATCGGGCATTTCCGATCGCGGGCCAGTTTGGTATTCGGTACCGCCGTCATCGGCTCCCGACGACTTCGCCGGACCTTCGCGGGCCGGGCGTTTTTTTGTCACGTACGTGGGCGCCCCGGCCCAGCTAACTTGCCGGCGTCAGTCGCGAGCGATCAGATTGCCCACCTGGCCGCGGCCGGTGACCAGACAACTCGACAGAAAATTTTCGCCCTGGCTGCTGGATCCGGCTTCGCCAAAGCCTTTTTTCAAGGCTTCCAGCTTCATGAGTTCCGCGCCTTTCTGGCACGTTATTGTTCCCATCTCTCCAGCTTGTGCGCGCATCATCGCCCTATCCGCCATCAGATAGCCAAGCAGCAACACCACGGCAATATAGAACGCCTGTCTCACGGTTCGTCTCCTCTTTTGAAGAGCCTAACGCGAACCATGCCTGCGGGATGCCAGGGGATTCCCGATCGATGCCAATCAGACGATGCACAACATATTGAGTCGCACGATCAGGCGCACCGTGCTACGGGTTCTCTGACGCACACCCGCTTGCGCGTCGGATCGGATGCGCTGAAGCCGCAGAAGCGGTTCAATCGATGCCTCGCTACTACATCGGCATCCTGATCAAATCCATGCAACATCACACGCCGAGTCGCGCTTCAATCTGCCGGATGCGCTTTTCAACTGCATGACGCACGAGCCGGTTCGAAGGCACCAGCAACAACGACGACGCGATGATGCGGTACACGTCGTTGCGCCGTACTTTGGAGACCTTGTCCGGGTCGAGCCACGCATCGTTATCCGCGAGCAGCAGCAGTGTCTCCAGGCCAATGAGGATCGGCCACAAACAGGCCAGCCTCAGGCGCACCGAAAATGGCGGGATCGCCAGCGTGTAGTCCAGTGCCTCGCGGAAATGGTCGAGTGTCTTGTGCAGCAGTTCAACCATCAGCGGCCGCGCGCGCACGGAATTAGCCGGCACCAGAAGCTCCTGCGCGCTCAGGCTGTATCGATCCAGCATGGTCTGCGGGAGGTAACAGCGGCCAATTCGCAAATCCTTGCCGCAATCACGCAGCACGTTGGTCATCTGCAGCGCTTTACCGAAGCGCACGCCGCGTCGCTGCATCGTGCCGGACGATTCCTTCAGTGTGCCGGGCATGTGCGCGTAAGTCATCGTGGTCCAGAATTCGCCGACGCAGCCCGCTACCAGGTAGGTGTAGCGGTCGAGTTCGGCGTATTCGCGAAGCGCGGCGATCTGGCCGGAGCGTTCGTCGGGGAAGGTTCGAAGATCGAATTCCATGCCCTCGGTCAGCGTCGAAACAATCTCGCGCACCGCGTGACGGTCAGACTCGCTCAGTTGCGACAGCACCTCGAGCGCCGGCCCGAGCGATTCAAGCAAAAGCTTTTCATCCGACTGGATCTGCTGCCCGGCCACTTCAGCAGAGAGGCGTCGCATCAACCCGCCATCGTCTGTGCCGCCGTTGACCTGGTCGCGCAGCGACAGCAGCAACGCGAGGCGCTGCTCCGGCGAGATCAGCGACGTGTCCGCGATCGTATCGGCCGCGCGCGCCAACAGGTAGGCGAGACCAATCGGATCGCGCATGCCGGCGGGCAGCACGCGCAGGGTGAGATAAAAGGAGCGTGAAACGCCTTTCAGGAGCGGGCCGAGAAGAAAGGCCCGGGTCGGATTCGGCATGGATGGGATCGGGTCAGTATTGGGCGGAAATCAGGCGCAGCCGAATTGTATACGGCGCGACGCAGCGGGACCCGCTAGAATCGCCAGCAGTCAATGCCAACGCGCACCTTGCTCGCATCCAGTCGGGAACACGGATTGCTAACACTGTTAGTTTGGGCAGTACCCGCTCCTTGCGCGAGCGTGGCCACTCCGCACTCTGAATGACACATCGACAATGACTATCCACGAATCTCAGACATCCCTTCGGTCCAACGTGGAAACCGGTGTCCCCGGCTTCGACGAGATCCTGGGGGGCGGTCTGGTCCGCGGCGGCGTCTATCTGCTGGAAGGCATGGCCGGTGCCGGCAAGACGATTCTCTCGAGCCAGATAGGATTTCATCGCGTAAGCCAGGGCGAAAAGGTGCTGTACATGACCTTGATCGCCGAATCGCACGACAAGCTGCTAGGCCACCTCAAGGGGCTGGACTTCTTCGACGAAACTGCCGTCGCGCAGCAAATGCTGTTCGTATCGGGCTATCACGAGCTGATGCAGGACGGGCTCGACGGATTCCTCAAGCTAATCGCGTCGAGCATCTACGACTACCGGCCGAGCCTGATGATCATCGACGGTTTTCGCAGCGCGCGTGAATTCAGCGAAACCGAACTTTCATTATCGAAGTTCATCCACGAGTTGAACGCGCTGGTCGCGGCCATGCATTGCACCACCTTGCTGCTCGCGCCGCTTTCCGGCAACGAGCCGCACCCCGAGCACACGCTGGTCGACGGCCTGATCGAACTGAATCGTTATGGCGACGGCATGCGCCGCGCACGCGAAATCGAAGTCCACAAGATGCGCGCGCGCAATCATCTGATGGGCAAGCACTTCTTCCGTATCGCCGAAAGCGGGCTCCTGATGTTCCCGCGCCTCGAAGCGCAGTGCGCGGCGCAACCGGGCCCGGTCGATCTGAAAACGCGCCGCGGTTTCGGCCTGCCGCATCTCGACGGCCTGCTCGGCGGCGGCTTTGCACAAGGCTCCACGACCACGCTGGTCGGACCATCCGGTGTCGGCAAAACCTTGCTCGGCCTGCAGTTCCTCGCGGCCGGCGTGGCGCGTGGCGAGCGCTGTGTCTATCTGGGCTTCTACGAAGGGCCGCAGCGCCTGATCGGCAAAGCCGAGGGCGTTTCGATCGCGCTCACCGAAGCATACGAGGACGCACGTCTCACGATCCAGTGGCAGCCGGCCATCGAACTGGCGATCGACGAACTCGCGGCCGTTGCGCTCGCAACGGTGAAGAAAGCCGGCGCGACGCGGATCGTCATCGACGGTCTGGAGGGTTTCCGCGACTCGACATTGCGGCCTGAGCGTTTCGGCCTGTTTCTGAATGCGATGCTGCATCAGCTGCGCGAAGCGTGCGTCACCACGCTGATCACCGAGGAACTGCCGCTTTACGCCGCCCCCGGTCACGCGAGGGGCGTACGCCTCTCCGCGCTGACCGAAAACCTGGTGCTGCTGCGCTACGCTGAAACGGCCACCGGGCTCAAACGCACGATCTCCGTCGTCAAGCAGCGCGAAAGCGCCCACGACACGTCGCTGCGCGAACTCGTCATTTCCGCTCAAGGCCTCGACGTGATCGCGAGCCCGGACAGCCCGGGCGCGTATCCGGAGCAGGGCCTGGCGGCCACGCTGACTCCGGGACGAAACACGTAGCCGCCCATGAAAACCATCCTGGTCGTGGACGACGAGTTCGACATTCTCACGGTCTGGCGGCTGTTGCTGGAGCGGCATGGATATACCGTGTTGACGGCGTCGAACGGAGCGGCCGCGCTCGAGCAGATTCGCAACACCCGGCCCGACATCATCGTCTCGGACTGCATGATGCCGATCATGTCCGGGCTGCAACTGTGCGCCGCGCTGTTTGCCGATCCCGATCTGCGGGCGATTCCGATCATCCTGTGCAGCGCCGCCGCGGATATTCCGGCGCAGCCGAATCCGCGGATCGAATACGCGCGCAAACCGCTTTCATTCGACACCCTTCTCGAGATGTTGCAGCGCATGTCGGCCTGACGAAGCGCCAGTCCGCTGAACGGCAATCCGCCACGATTCCGCGGTGCTGCACCCGCTGCTTCCTTGCCTCGCCGTTCTAGGTAAAAGCCCTGATTTCTCACGTGAGCCATACGGACTACTCTCGGCACACTCATTAAACAGAACGTTGTTCTATCAGACAGAATGACGTAGGCGAGACACTTGAAGGAGGATTCCATGGCAAGCCTGCCGATCGATGCGCGACGCGCACCGTCCGATTCAAGCAGCGGTGCGCCGGGGCTCACGCCCGGCATCAATGCGCGCATCGACCGTCTGCCCCCTACCCGCGCTGTGTGGATGCTGGTGTTCCTGCTGTCGATCGGCGGCTGGTTCGAGTTCTACGACCTGTTTTTCACCGCCTATGTCGGCCCCGGCCTCGTCAAAAGCGGGCTCTATGCAACGACCACCGCGTCGTTCTTCGGCGTGTCCGGCCTCGGCGCGTTCGTAGCGGCGTCGTTTGCCGGGCTTTTCATCGGCACCTTCTTTCTGGCCGGCATGGCGGACCGCTATGGGCGCAAGACCGTGTTTACCGTGTCGCTGCTGTGGTACTCCGCCGCCACGCTGGTGATGGCGCTGCAAAGCACCGCGCCCGCGATCAATCTGTGGCGGCTGATCGCTGGCATTGGCGTGGGGGTCGAACTGGTGACGATCGATACCTATGTCAGCGAACTCGTGCCGAAACGTCTGCGCGGCCGTGCGTTCGCGTTTGTCCATCTGGTGCAGTACACAGCCGTACCTACGGTCGCGCTGTTCGCGTGGTGGCTCGTGCCGCGCACGCCGTTCGGCCTGGACGGCTGGCGCTGGGTGGTGATCATTGGTGCGCTCGGCGCTCTGGTGGTGTGGGCGATTCGCCGGCGCGTGCCGGAGAGCCCGCGCTGGCTTGCCCAGCAAGGCCGCGCCGCGGAAGCCGAACAGGTGATGCAGGCGCTCGAGGCCAAAGTCACCGCGCAATACGGCAAGCCGCTGCCCGAGCCGGTGCCGGCCGTCGAACCAGCGACCACCAAGGCCGCCTTTCGCGAAATCTGGCAACCGCCGTATCGCAAACGCGCCATCACGATGCTCGTGTTCAATTTCTTTCAGGCGATCGGCTTTTATGGCTTCGCATCATGGGTGCCAACATTGCTGGTCTCCAAGGGCATCACGATCACGCACAGCCTGATGTACTCGTTCGTGATTGCAGTCTCGAATCCGTTCGGACCGTTGATCGGGATGGCGATCGCCGATCGCATCGAACGTAAAACGCTGATCGTGCTGTCAGCACTCGGCATCGCCGTGTTCGGCAGCCTGTTCGCGACGCAAACTTCGCCCGCGCTGCTGATGACGCTCGGCGTGCTGATCACGTTGTGCGGCACGCTGCTCTCGGTCGGTTATCACGCTTACCAGACCGAACTGTTTCCCACGCGCTTGCGGGCCCGCGCAGTCGGCTTCGTGTATTCGATGTCGCGTCTGTCCGCGATGTTTTCCGGCTTCATGATCGCGTTCGCGCTGCGCCACTTCGAAGTGACGGGCGTGTTCGCGTTGATCACCGCGTCGATGGTGATGGTGATGGGCGCGATCGGCATCTTCGGGCCGCGCACCAACAATCGCAATCTCGACGAAATTTCGCATTGAAAGAGGCTTCAAAGATGACACTGCCCCTGGCTGGAGTGCGCGTACTGGATTTATCGAATGTATTGGCGGGGCCATTTTGCGCGTATCAACTCGCGCTGCTCGGCGCGGAAGTGATCAAGGTCGAGCACCCTGAAGGCGGCGATCTGGCGCGGCGCCTCGGCGCCGACAAGGAAGCGTCCGCGCGCAACATGGGAGCCTCGTTCGTTGCCGTGAATGCGGGCAAACAATCCGTCACGCTCAATCTGAAAGACCCGCGCGGCAAGGCCATTTTGCGCGACCTCGTGAAAACCGCCGACGTGCTGGTCGAAAATTTCAGGCCCGGCGTGATGACGCGGCTCGGCCTCGATTTCGATGCGTTGCGCGAGGTCAATCCGAAACTCGTGTACTGCGCGATCTCGGGCTTCGGTATGGACGGCGAGTTCTCGAAGCGCCCGGCGTATGACCAGATCATCCAGGGCATCTCGGGCGTGATGAGCGTGACCGGTGATGCCGAGAGCGCGCCGTTGCGCGTCGGTTATCCCGTGTCGGACACGGTCGGCGGCCTGACAGCCGCGTTCGGGATTTGCGCCGCTCTGCTCGACGCACGCGCAACTGGGCACGGCCGCATGCTCGACGTCTCGATGCTCGAAGCCACCCTCTCGACCATGGGCTGGGTGGTCTCGAACTACCTGAACGCCGGCGTGACGCCTGTGCCAATGGGCAACGAGAATTTCACCGCCGCGCCTTCCGGCACTTTCAGAACCGGCGACGGCCCGCTGAACATCGCCGCGAACGAGAGCAAGCAATTCGTGAGTCTGTGTCGCCTGATTGGCCGCGCCGATCTGCTCGACGACCCGCGCTTTGCCGAGCGCAACGCGCGCAAAGTCAATCGCGCGGCGTTGAAAGCGGAAATCGAAGCCGCGCTGGCGAGCGACAGCGCCGTGAACTGGGAAGCGAAGTTCTTCGAAGCAGGCGTGCCAGCCGGGCGCGTGATGTCGGTGCCGGAGATTCTCGCGCATCCGCATCTGAAGTCGCGCGAGTTCATTCGCGAATTCGCCGGCAAGAGCAGCGCCGAGCGGCAACGTGTGACACGGGCGGGCTTTCGCCTATCCGATGCCGATACCGCGCCCGCGACGGCCGCGCCCGAATTGTCGGCGCACACGCATGAACAACTGGCGTCGCTCGGTTACGACGACGCACAAATCGGCCAACTACGCGCCGAAGGAGTGATCTGAACATGACGCAAGCATTCGATGCCGCCAGGCTCGCCGCCGACTACTGGAGCACCTCGATCATCGACATCCATCCAGGGTCGATCAAGGTACGCGGTTTCCCGATTCAGGAACTGATCGGCAATGTCAGTTTTCCGCAGATGATCTGGCTGATGCTGCGCGGCGAACTGCCTGATGTGGCGCAAGCACGCTTGTTCGAGGCGGCGCTCGTCGCGTCGGTGGATCATGGGCCGCATGCGCCGTCGATTGCGATTTCGCGGATGGCGACCAGTTGCGGCCTGCCGCTGAACGGCGCGATGGCGTCCGCGATCAATGCGCTGGACGACGTGCACGGCGGCGCCGGTCAACAGGCCGTCGAACTGTACGATTCGATCGCTGAACGCATGCAGGCGGGTGCGGCATTGGAAGAGGCCGTCGAGCAAGGCGTGGATGCGTTCACCGCGGCACACGGCAAATATCTGCCGGGCTTCGGGCATCGCTTTCATCCGGTCGACCCGCGCGCCGTCCGGCTGCTTGCGTTGGTGGACGACAGCGTCCAGCAAGAGAACATCAGCGGACGCTACGCCGCGATCGCACGCGGCATTGAAGCGCTGCTCATGCGGCGCAAGAACAAACCCGTGCCGATGAATATCGACGGCGCGACTGCCGTGATCTACGCCGAACTCGGTTTCGCGCCGGAGTTGGCGCGCGGCGTGTTCTGCCTGTCACGCGCGGTCGGCATTCTGTCGCATGCATGGGAACAGCGCGGGCGCAAGGAGCGCAACAAAGGCCCGATGCCGCGCCAGATGAACTACACCTACACGGGCAAACCCGAGCGTCACTTGTCCTGAACTTCGGCGGCGCGCCGCTGCGCATTGCGCATGGCGCGCGAGTCGCCGCCTAGCGCGTCGGTTGCGCGTGCGGCGCAGTCGAACAATGCATCGAGATTGCGTTCGAGAAAGGCCTGATCGATGCGCGAACTCGGGCCCGCGAGCGTCAGCACGCCACGCAAAGCCTGGCGCACCCCGAATACCGGCATCGAAATGCCGGCCGTCTCCCGATCGCGCTCGCCGATCGACACACAATAGAAGTCTTCACGAATCTGCTCGTAGGGCGCGCCCGGCATGCCGCCGAACGCCAGCAGCGCGTGGCCGCCCGAACCGCTTTCGAGTGGCAGCACGTCGCCTTCGCGCACGTGAAAGCGCACCGCATGCTTCGAATCCACGCGATGCAGGCACACGCGCACCGCCTCGTCCCGCACGTAGAAGGACACGCTTTCGCCGCTGGTTTCCGCGAGTTCGCTCATCAGCGGCACCAGAATGTCGCCGAGATTCAGGCTGCGCTGGTAGAGCGCGCCGAGCATGAAGGTTGCCGAGCCCAGTTGATAACGGCCGTCGTCCAGACGCAGCAGCAGGCGGTGCTGGATTAGCGAGCCGGCGAGCCGCAGCAGCGTGCTTTTGTAGAGTCCCGTGCGCGCCGCGAGTTCGGCGAGCGTGAGCGCGGTATCGTCCGGCCGGAAGGCGAACAGGATCGCGCAGGCACGGTCGATGACGGCGACGCCTTCGCTTTCCTTCGAATTTGATTTGTCCGCGGGCGTTGGCATGAATGTGCGCAGCAAGGTGTTTGTCGAAACTGGAATTTTACGCCATGACGAAAGGCTGTCATACCAACCGACGGCGTCTGACCGCGCCTGGACGGCTTCACGCAAGCCCGAGCCACAAATAAGGGGCGCAGCAATCCATTCAGGTTGAGACGATCGCGCAATTTTTTGAGTCTTCCCCGCGTTCAACGGTTTTCCGCCGCGCTTTAAAGTAGGTCATCGGATGCGTGAAACACAGCGCATCGCAACTTTTCGGAGAACCTGTGATGAACAGCAATCGTGGCACGATTCCAGTCGCTTTCTTCGGGATCGCTGTGGGCGCACTGGCGTTCGCGAATTTGTGGCGGGTGGCGATCAGGGTGTGGGATCTCCCTACGGTCGCGGGAGCTGCGGTGAGCGTCGCGGCGCTTGCAGTATGGTTCGTGATTCTGGCGGCCTATGCGCACAAGTGGCTGACCCGCGCCGCGGATGCGCGCGCGGAGATGCAGCATCCGGTGCAATCGTCGTTCGCGGCGCTTGGTCCGGTGTCCAGTCTGCTGGCGGCGCAACTCCTGCTGCCGTATGCGCGCTCGCTGGCATTTGCGCTGTTCGTGGTGGCCGTGGGTGCGCAACTGGCGCTAGGCGTGTATCTGCATGGACGGCTCTGGCAGGGTGGGCGCCAGCCCGAACTGATCACGCCGGCCATTTATCTGCCGACCGTGGCGCCGAGTTTCGTCGCGGGCACCGCTGCGGCCGCGTTTGGCTTTCATCAACTGGGCGGGCTGTTTTTCGGTGCCGGCTTGCTGTCCTGGCTTGCCATCGAGTCACTGATCCTGCATCGCGCCGCAGTGCACGAACCGTTGCCTGAAGCATTGCGTCCGATTCTCGGCGTGCAGCTCGCGCCGCCGGTGGTGGGTGGCGTGAGCTACCTGAGCCTGCATACCGGCACACCCGACCTGTTCGCGCTGATCCTGCTCGGTTATGGCCTGTACCAGGCGCTCATGCTGCTGCGTCTGTTGCCTTGGATTCGCCAGCAAGCCTTCGTGCCGGGGTACTGGGCGTTCAGCTTCGGCGTTGCAGCCTTGCCGACGATGGCGGTCCGCATGGTCGAACAGGGCGCATCAGGTTTGCTGGAATGGATCGCGCCGGCGCTGTTTATCGCCGCTAATGTGGTGATCGGCGTTCTGGTGGTGAAGACGCTTCAGTTGCTCGCGCAAGGCAAGCTGATTCCCCGAGCTGCTGCGGCTCAGCCGAGCCGGGTGGCGTCGAAGGGCCAGAGGGTCCCGGCCCGGATCGCGGCGTGACCCGTGCCGCACACGCCGATTTTCTCCGCCCCCCGACAAACGATGATAATTTACCCGTGTCACAAGAAAATCTAATACCTTCGCCATGCGACCGTATCTCCCGCTCAACGCGCTGCGCGCTTTCGAATCGTCTGCGCGGCATCTGAGTTTCACGCGCGCCGCGCTCGAATTGAACGTCACCCAGGCCGCTGTCAGCCAGCAGGTCAGAACGCTGGAGGAGCGGCTCGGCACCACGTTGTTCAAACGCCTGCCACGCGGCCTCGCAATGACCGACGAAGGCCTCGCGCTGCGCCCGGTGCTCTCCGATGCATTCGATCGCATCGAAGCCGTGCTCAAGCAGTTCGAAGGCGGACACTTTCACGAGGTGCTGACAGTCGGCGTGGTGGGCACATTCGCAGTCGGCTGGCTGATGCCGCGCCTGAAATCGTTTCGCGACGCGCATCCGTTCGTCGAATTGCGGCTGCTCACGAATAACAATCTGGTCGACCTCGCCACCGAAGGTCTCGACTTCGCGATTCGTTTCGGCGATGGTACCTGGCCTGGCTCCGTCTCGACCCGGCTGCTCGACGCACCGCTCGCGATCCTGTGCACCGCGGAAATCGCGGCGCGTCTGTTCGAACCCGCCGACCTGGCAAACGAGACCCTGCTGCGTTCCTATCGCGCTGACGACTGGATGAACTGGTTCACGGCCGCCGGCATTCCGCCGCGCCCGCTGCGCGGACCGGTGTTCGATTCATCGCGGCTGATGGTGGAAGCGGCGATGCAGGGTGCGGGAGTCGCACTGGCGCCCGCGCTGATGTTCGATCACGAGCTGAACACGGGCCGTCTGGTCCGCCCGTTCGAGGTGGAAGTCCACGCCGGCAGCTATTGGCTGACCTCATTGAAGAACCGGCCGATGACGCCGGCGATGCAGCTGTTCGGTCAATGGATCGTGAAGGAAGCGGCTGCGCACACGCAAAGCTAGCCCACCACGGCGCGGCGATGGCCGTTCATGGCAGGCCGCTCGGCTTGCGGCGGAAACACGTTCCACGAGCCGTCGTCGTGACGGAAGAAAAAGATCGACAGCAGGCCGCCCGGCCGCAGCGCTTCCACGCAGACGTAGCGCTGATGCTGCGAAGCGCGATGGCAAAACCGCACGACGCGCGCGGGCATCGACGGGGTCGGGGCGAGCCATTTGTCCACGGCCCAGTGCAAAGTCTTTTCTGCGGCAATCATGATGCTCTCCTTGAATCCGTTATCACCCGCTCACGCGATCTGCGCGGCGATCCGACCACTCGTCTTGCCGCTTTCGACAAAAGCCTTCACGAGGCACACCAGCGCGTGCATGCCGGTGCCCGGATGACGCAGGCAGCAATGCACCTGTTCGCTGCGGCTTTCGCCGAGCAGGCACCATGCGCAGAAGTGTTCGCAGTTATTCGTCAGCAGGCGGTAGCGGTTTTCGCCGAGGCGTGAGCGAGCACGGCTCACGGCTTCGTCGCCGACGTAGCGGGCGCTCGGCGTGGCCCGTACCGACAGCGGATGACCGGCGGCGAAGCGCGCCAGTTCGACTTCTTCAACCGGGCCGCGGTGTGCCGAGCTCGCAAAGCCGGCGTAGTGAACCACCCGGCCATTGCCGACGTAGATGCCGTGGTGTTCGTAGCCGTTGCGTTGCGTGACCAGATGCGCGCCGATCGGCAGATCGATCGTCGACGATTCGCGGCTTTCATTCCGCGCTTCGATGTTCGTCTGAAGAAGATGGGTGTTCATGGCTGGCCTCGTTTCGATTTCCAACACTGTTGCGAGGTCTTTTGCATCATCCGGGCCATGTGCGCGAAAGCCTTGATTGGCGGCGGCTCACCGGAATTTAGAAAGGGTTTGAAGCCGTCATGTGTCCGCCGTAAGCCGACAGAATTCGCACCGATGTGTTGGCACACCACAATCATTTACGGGTGCAAGGCGGAGGTTCGCAGCAGGTATGCGGGTCTTTCGATGTGTTGGGTACCGCACCGCTTTGAGTGCGGTGCTGTCGGCTGCGCGCCGACGTCTGCGGCACCGTCTCGCGCGGCGCCGTGTGCGCAGGAGCGTGGAATCGCCACCCGTCAATGCGTTACGAGAAACGACTCAAGCGCGTCGCAAATTGGCATGGCACTTGCACCATGATGCTCACAGCTTCTTTTAACGCGCGCGTCGCCTTCGGGCGACCAATCGGAGAACGACATGGCTTCCATTACAGTGAATGACCTCGCGCTGAACCTCGCCCTCGACCGTAAAGCGATGGCGTCGATTCGCGGCGGCGGCGGTGCGCCGTGGGTGTACGGCTGGATTCAGCCCTATGTGCGGGAAACGCCTAGCATCGGGCCGGTCGTCAACCTGTACGACATCTCGAACAACTTCTATGCTAACCAGATGATCAACACGTTCCAGTCGGTCGATGTACGCAATACCGGCGCGAATTCGAACATCAACGTGTCCCCTGACGCACGCAGCAGAAACGATACGGTGTAGACGTTGTGACCTGTGCGAGCCAATTTCGATGGACGTCGTCCGCGCGTTCCGACGCCGGACGGGTCCGTGAAATCAACGAAGATGCCTGCCTCGACCAGCCGGAACTCGGGCGCTGGGCCGTCGCCGATGGCATGGGTGGACACGCGGTCGGCGATCTGGCGAGTCGTCTGGTGATCGATGCGCTGAGCCGGCTCGCGCCGCCTGCCGGCATGAAGGCTTTCGTGGCCGACGCGCGAACGCGGCTGCAAAAAGCCAACCGCCAACTGCGGGACGAAGCGGCGCGCCGTCAGGTGCAGCGGATCGGCAGCACCGTGATCGTACTGCTCGCCTGCGACCGCTTCTGCGGCTATCTATGGGCCGGCGACAGCCGCCTCTATCTATACCGGGAAGGCCAACTGCGGCAGCTGACGCGCGACCATAGCCAGGTCGAAGCGCTGAAATCGATGGGTGTGATTACAGACGAAGAGGCGCGGCATCATCCCGCGCAGCACATGATCACGCGCGCGGTCGGTGCAACCGATCTGCTGGAACTCGACGACGACGCAATCGAAGTCGCGGACGGCGATGTCTTCCTGCTATGCAGCGATGGTCTGAGTAATGAAGTCAGCGATCAGGAAATGCTGACGGTGCTCACCACGGTGACCTGCGACCGCGCGTCTGAAGAACTGGTGGAGCTCGCACTTGCCCGCGGTGGGCGCGACAACATCACGGCGGTGGTGGTGCAGGCCGAAGACCCCAATGCGTCGGAAAAAACCTTGCTGAACCCATCGCCGTAGCCCATACCCCACGAGCGCGCCGCTAGCAGGCGCGCTCAGCTCTCGTCGTCATCATCGCTGTTCTCAGCGCCGTTTTTTCCGGTGGACGGTGCATTCCGGTTGCGAAAATCCTTCGAATGCAGGCCGTGTTTCTTCAGCAGCATTTGCAGGTGCGAGCGATTCATGTCGATGCGCCGCGCCAGTTCGGCAACCGTGCCGCTTACTTCGCGCAAGCCCCGTTCGAGGAAGGCCTTTTCCGCGTCGTCGCTGGCCGCACGCTTGGCGTCGCTGAGCGACATCAGATTCGCCACGCTGATAGGTTCCTTGCCCGCTTCGCTCCTCCCGCTCGCCGCCGCCGAACCCGGTGCCGCCGGCCTCATGTCCACCGGCAGATGGTCGAGATCGGCCATATCGCCCGCCAGACACGACACGCGATACATCACATTGCGCAGTTCCCGGATATTGCCGGGATACGCATAGTTCAGAAGAAAGTCGCGCAGCCGTGGCGTCAGTCGCACAGGTCTGCGTTTCAAAGTGCCCGCCGCTTCGTCGCCGAACCACGCAATCAGCAGCGGTATCTCATCGCGGCGCTCGCGCAGCGGCGGCAGCGTGACGTGAATCACGCTCAGACGGTAGAACAGGTCTTCGCGAAACTTGCCCTCCTCGCTCAGTTGCCGCAGATTGCGATTGGTCGCCGCGACGATGCGTGTGTCGACCGCTATCGTTTCATCCGAACCCACACGCTGAATCTCATGTGCTTCCAGCACGCGCAGCAGCTTTACCTGGCCCGCCAGCGGCAACTCGCCGATTTCGTCGAGAAAGATCGTACCTGTATGCGCGCTTTCGAATTTGCCTTTGCGGTCACTCGACGCGCCCGTGAACGCGCCCTTGCGATGCCCGAACAATTCCGACTCCAACAGATTGTCCGGAATCGCGCCGCAGTTCACGGAGATAAACGGCTTGTCCGCGCGCGATCCATTTGCGTGAACCACCTTCGCCATGAGTTCCTTGCCCGTGCCACTCTCGCCGTCGATCAATACCGGCAAATCGGTGGGCGCGGCTTTTTCCGCAATTTCGAGCGATTCGAGCAGGCGCGGATTGTCGCCGAAGGTGCCCTCGAAAATAAAACTGCGTTCCAGCAGCGCTTTTCTGCGCGCGCCGCGCGACAGATCGGCACGTGAAGGCTCGGCCACGGCCGCCTGAACGAAGCGCTCCTTGTGCGAGAGCTGCATTACCTCGTCTCGCAACGAGGTGGCTTGCCGGAGCAGCTTGTCGATGTCGGCGCGCTCGAGCCGTGACGACCAGCGCAACGTGGAGCGCAATATCTCGATGCGTTCGATCAATCCCGCGTATGAAATCGCCGGGCTGGGCTCTTCAATCTGGTCGAGTATCTTCATCAGGCGCTCAACTGTTTCTGGACCAGCTGGTAGTACATACCGCCGCGCTGGATCAGTTCATCATGACGGCCCTGTTCGACGATCGCGCCTTCATACAGCACGAGAATCTTGTCAGCGCGCATGATCGTGCTGAGCCGGTGCGCAATGATCACCGCCGTTCGTCCCTTCAGAATGTCATGCATATTGCCGAGAATATTGCTTTCCGATTGCGAATCCAACGCCGAAGTTGCTTCATCGAAAACCAGTAGACGCGGATCGTGGTACAGCGCGCGCGCGATGCAGAGCCGCTGGATTTGCCCGCCGGATAGCCCGATCCCGCGTTCGCCGACAATCTGCTCGTAGCCGAGCGGCATTTTGCTGATGAACGCGTGTGCGTCGGCCATTTTGGCGACTTCCTCGATACGGCGCCGGTCGGGCGCGTCGTCGCCGCTGGCGATGTTCTCCGCGATCGTGCCGGAGAACAACAGATTGCTCTGCATCACATAGCCGATTTGCGCGCGGAAATAGGCTTTATCGACCACGCCGAGATCGTAGCCGTCAATCGTCATCTTGCCTTCGGTCGGCGCATAGAAGCCGACCAGCAGCTTGGCGAGCGTGGTCTTGCCGGAACCGCTACGCCCGACGATCGCCACCAGTTCGCCCGGCTTGATCTCGAAGCTGATATTTTCGAGCACGTACGACGAGTCGTTCTCACCGTAGCGGAAGTAGACACCGCTCAAACTGATTTCACCCTGCAACTCGGGCAGCATCACGCGCGAGGGCAAATCCTGCGGCTTTTGCTCCGGCTCGATATCGAGCACGTCGCCAAGCCGCTCCATTGCCACACCGGCGTCGTTCAGCATGCTCCACAAGCCGACCAGCCCCATCAGCGGACCCAGCACGCTACCCATGAACGCGTTGAACGCAATCAGCTGACCAATCGTCATTTCGCGGGCCAGCACCAGATTCGCGCCGACCCACAGAATGGCGATCGTAGTCGCGGCATTCAGCAACTGGCTGCCGAGCCCGATCAGAATACTGAACGCGTGAGCGCGATACTGCACTTCCAGCGCCTTCGCATACTTCTTCTCCCAGCGCAGCCGCACCGGCCGCTCGATGCCCATGCCCTTGACGGTTTCGACGCCCGCAAGCGCTTCCATCAGGAACGCTTTCGAATCGGTGGATGTGGTGAACACCTCGCGCGCGTAATTCTTGATCTTCGGCGTGGCGAACACGGTCAACAGCATGATCGGGATCACGAAGGCGATCAGCACCAGCGTCATCTTCACGTTGTAGACGAACATGATCGTGAAATAGATGAACACCATCAGCAGATTCAGCGCGGTGGTCACGGTGGATTCGGTGAGAAACGCGCGGATCGTCTGGTTCTCCTGGAAGCGCGCGAAGATGTCACCCGTCTTGCGTTTGGCGAAGAACGAGAACGGCAGCGACATCGTGTGCCTGAAGAACTGCGACATCATCGCGAAGTCCATATTCCGCACCATGAAATTCGCCAGATATGCGCGAATCGACGACATCAACTGCGAGAACACATTGGCGATGATCAGCCCGCCTATCAGCAGATGCAGCAGGCTCACGTTCTGATGCACGATCACGCCGTCGAGAATGTTCTGGATAATCAGCGGCGGAATCACGCCCAACACCTGAATCACGAAAGTCGCGAGAAACAGGTGGCCGAGAATCTTCTTGTATGGCCTGAGGTACCCAACGAAGCGGATCCACGGCGAGCGCGAAGCGGACATCTGCACCAGATTCGGACCGGCGGTAAACAACAGACATGTGCCGCTCCAGCCGCGCTCGAAATCTTCCACCGTCATTTTTTTGAAACCGACTGCCGGATCGGCGACCCACACATATTCTTTCGAGAGCCCGTACACCACGACGTAGTGGTAGCCCTCCCAATGCACGATAAACGGCAAATCGAAGCCACGTAACGAATCGAACGTGCATTGCACGCCGCGCGCGGTGAAACCGAGCGCTTCGCCCGCACGGGCAAGACTGTCGAGCGTGGCGCCCTGGGTGGTGACGTTGGCGAGTTCGCGCAGCTTGCCGAGCGTCATCGGAATGTTGTAATGGCGGCACACCATGGCAAGGCACGCTGCGCCGCAATCCATTTCCTCCGCCTGTTCGACCAGCGCGAAGCGCTTGATGACTTTCTCGCCGAACTCGGGTTTGGTCTGCAGATCGAGCATCAGCGGCAACTTGCGCCGCTGTTCGAGACGCTTCTGGCGCTGTAATTCCCGGTCACCGTAGCGAATCCGCTCGTCCAGCACTTCGCGAAGTTTCGGATTGCGTTCGAGGATGAAATGGACCGTGCGCTCGGGAATCACCAGCAGCCGCGTATCGGTGGTCGCCACTACCGAGGCCATCTGTTCCTGCCGCATCAGGCAGGCCTTTTCGCCGAAGATTTCGCCTTCGCCCAAAGTGGCCAGCGTGTAGTCGTGGCCATCCTCATGACGCACGATCCGCACTGCGCCCTGGCGCACCACGTATAGACGCCGATCGTCACGTCCATCCTGCTTGAGAATGTCCTTGCCCGCAGCCACGCGCTTCACGCCGACGCTGCGCACGTATTCTTCGAGCTCCGCCTTGTTCAGTTTGCCGCGCAGATCGAACAGTTGCGCGACGAAACCGCCGGCCGAATTGATCGCCACATAGCTCGCAACAAACGCGAGCGCCGCCTGATTGCCGGCGATCACCGGTTCGATGGCCGCGCGCGGAATGAACAACAACTCGGTTTTCGCCGAGGCCCGCACCGACGCCTCGTGCACATAGGCGCGCAACATCGCAATGTCGGCAAAGATCTCGCCGGTTTTGCGCACGCCCATGCTGGTTTCCTTGCCGTGCTCCTCAGTGAAGATGCGTACCGAGCCCGAACGCACCACGTACAGACCGTCGGCGGTTTCACCTGCCGAGCACACCGTTTCGCCGAACGAATAGAAGCGCGCTTGCGCGAATTCGGCAAGGCGCTCGATCTCGTCGCGTGAAAACGGCGAGAGGATTTCCACCGAGGTCAGAAACTCGGCAGCGGACGGCGCGGTTTGGGGTGCATCCATGGGCGTGCGGACCTTTACTCTTTACTCAACTGCATATCGTCGCGGCGTGACGCGGCAAATCGTGTCGGTTCAACAGCGTCCCGGCCATCTAGCGGGCTTCGATCACATGCTCCTGAGAACGGGCAATCAACCAGCTCTCGCGCAGCAAGCGCCTGACTTCAGCCGCGACGTCGGCATCCAGCGTGGCCGGATACTTGGCCGTGACCGCGAAAATCTCAAAGCACGATCGATCCGCCGACGGAAACGGTCCGAGCAGATCGCCCACCGCCGCATTGAAAATCTTCGCCTCGATATCCGGCTTCAACGAGCCGCGCAGCACCTTGCCGATCACGCCGCCGGCTTCGCGCGTATCCGCGATCGAATGTTCGCGCGCCATATCCGCGAAACTGTCGGGATCGTCGTGCAGATACGAAATCATCTCTTTCGCCTTGCCCTCGCTGTCGAGCACGATATGACTCACCTCGATCGCATCGAACTTCGGCGAATTCAGCGCGAAGTAATCCTTTATCGCCGCCTCATTGCCGACCACGTCGAGCATCTTTTCCTGATGCAGCCCGTCGGTGATGAATGCCTCGAATTCGTCCAGACTCACGCCGAGCGCATCCAGATAGGCATTCATATCCGTCGCGCGATGCAGCCCGCGCACGCGGCGAAACTGATCCGCGCGTTCCTGGATTTCGTCCGCAGTTACGGCAATGCCCTGTTTCTTCGCTGCATGCACGGTGAGCTTGTCGCGCACGATCTGCTCGATCAGGCTTTCGAACTGGCCGGTCAATTTCAGAAGACGAATGAACTCGCTCACGTCCACGACTTCGTCATCGATTCGCACTATCGCGGTCATGTCATCCGCTCCTTTTTCATTGACGTGTAATCTGCGTCGTTAGCCGGCCACCTGCCTGAACGGGTCCAGACCGAGGTCGATCAGGCGGCGTTCGCGCACCACGATCTCCGCGCTCGCCGTCATGCCGTAGCGCAACGGGTAGCGAGTGTCGGCGATCTGGTAGTAATTCTTGTCGAGCGTCACGCGCCCTTCGTACACCGGCTGTTTGTCCGTCAAGGACGGCTTGGTGGCCGGCGAAATATAGGCGAGCGTGCCGCTGATCAGGCCATAGCGCTGATACGGGAACGCATTGAATTTCAGTTTCACCGGCAAGCCTTCATGCAGAAACGCGCGATCGTGTTCGGCGATTTCGATCTTCAGCACGGGCCGCGCGTCTTTCGGCGCGATGCCGCCAAGCGGCGCGTTCGCCTGAATCTTGTCGCCCCGCTGGGTCGAGGTCACGTCGGTAATGACGCCGGAGACCGGTGCGAGGATCAGCAGAAAATTGTCCTTGTCGATGTTCTCGAAGCGAATCCGCGCGGCGGCTTCGGAGACGAGGCGAGCGGTCTGCAGCTGCAAACGCACCTTGTCTTCCGCGTCGGTGATGTCGCGTACCGCCTGGTCGTACTGCAATTGCAGGTCGGTGGTCTGCTGGCCGCTGGTCTCGAGTTGCGCATTGGCCTGCGCGTATTCGTGGCTCAGGCGGAAATCCAGTTCGGCGAGTTTCGATTGCGCGACACGGTACGCGTTGTCCGCCTCCATCGCGGCAGTGCGCTTCTGTTCGACCTGCAATTCGGCGATACCGCCGCCGCCCGGCTGCGCGAACAGGCGCGAGTACCGGTCCAGTTCCTGACGTGCAGCCTCGCGCGTGCGGCGGGCGTTATCGAGCACGCTGCGCGCTTCGTCGAGTTCCGCCTTCTGGCCTTCGGCGAGCTTGGTGGTGCCTTCGGATACGCGGTTTTCGTGCTGGCGCGCCTCCACTTCCATCTGCGCCCTGAGCGCGGCCGCCTTGCGCTCCATCAGCGCCTTTTTCTCGGGAAACTGCTTCCAGTCGCGCTCGGCGTCCTCGAGCTTGAGTTGCGCCTGCAGCGCATTGCTGGCCGCCTCGATCGCGCCGCGCGCGTTCAGGCGCGCCAGCACATCGCCCTTCGAAACCGGCTGCCCCTCCGCGATATACAGATCGGCCAGTTCGCCGTCGATCGGTGCATAGATGCGGCGCACCTCCGATTCCGGCGAGAGCGTCCCCTGCGCACTGACGATCACATCCGCGCGGCCGACAAACGACCACAGCAAGCCGGCCACCACCAGCGCGACCATCGCCCAGATCAGCGCGCGCGCGATCCGCACCGGTTCGGCGGTGAGAATCGCGATGCCTTCGACGCTGTGATCCTCCAGCGCCTCCGACAACGGTTTAGGGTGACTGTCGCGCTTCACTCTGCTCGCCTCCGATCAATGCCAGCTTCGCCTTCAGCAGGCCGGGGTCCAGCACCATGCGCAACTCGGTAAGCGAGCGGCGCTGCAAATTCGCTTCTGCGTCGATGTCCGCGAGCAGGCGGTCGAAGTCGGCGGGATGGTCGGCCTTCAACTGGGTGTAGATGCGCATACCCTGTTGCGCGGCGGTTTGCGCGTCCGACAACAGACGCGCCTCGCTGCGAAAACCGGCCGAGATTCCGGCTTCGAGCCGCTGCGTGCCGCCAATCGAGCCGTTCGCACGGTATTGCTTCCAGAGGCTTTGGGCGCGCAGCAGTAAATCCTGCGCGCGCGCCAGCGCCTTGTCGTGCAGCGCCGACACGTCTTTCTGGATCGATTGCACGAACCACGCATCGGCGGTCGGATCGAGGCTTGCGTAGAACGACAGCAAGCGCTCGTCGTAATCCTTGCCACCGCGGGTCTTCTGCAGATCGGTGAACTGGTCGAGCAGCGCCTTCTTGTGCGCCTGCTCCGCCGCGAGCACATCGGACCACGGGCCCGGCGGCATGGCCTGCAGATCCGCCAGCGCCTGCTGGCCGTCGCCGCGCAGCCACGCCGCCGTCACCGCGTTATGACGCTGGATAATGTCCGTCGAAGGCAGGCGGGTTGCGGCCAGTTGCTCGAATTGCGCCTGAAACGGCGGCGTGCTGAAACGCACCGACTTCAGCAACGCCAGCAGCGGCGTGAGTTGGCGCGCCAGCGCGGCATTCAACACGCCGCTGTATTGGCGCAAATCTTCGCGCACCCGGTCGAGACCCGCGAGACGCGGATAGCGCTGTGCGTAGTCGTCGAGCACGGGGGGCAGCGCGTCGGGCTTGTCGCGTGCCAGTTCGGTGCGAATCGTCGTGTTCAGGCGGTCGATGGCCGCCACATACACCGAGTCGTCGCTTTCCAGCTTGCGCAGCTGGCTCAAGGCCTGCGCGTACGGGTCCGCGAAGGCAGGTACATACGACGCGATGCGATCCAGCGCGCGCTGATGGCTCTTGGCGTCGTCGTCCCAGCGTTGCAGCAAGCCGTTGATGGTGGTCTCGTCCGCGTACATCCGGATCGGTGCATCCACGCCACCCCGTCCAACCACAAAGCGCTCCAGATCGCCGACCCATTGCAATTCGCCGACCAGCGACGCGGCATCCGCATTATTCGCACTCAACGATTTCATTTCCTTGAGCAGCGCGTCAGCCCGATCGAACTGCGTCTTTTGCAACGCAGTCAGCCAGTCGGGCAGCTTCGCCTTCAATAGCGCCTCGCTCGCCAGCGCGCTGACTTTGGTGTCGGCGGGATGACTCGCCAGATAGCCGTTTGCCGCCGTGACCGCGCTGGAATAATCGCCGCTCGCCAGCAGATTGCGCAACTCGCGCTCCGACGAGCCCCGCATGTAGAGCGCCAGCGCAATGGCCAGCAGCACGACGACGCCCGCGCCGCCCCACCACGCGATACGCCGCACGTTGGTGCGATCGCCGCCCGCGAAGGCCTTGCTGAGTTCGCTCGCCAGTAGACGCCAACGTTGCGGCCGGCCCTTGGCAACGCGGGTTCTGTTCGCGCCGCTTGCGCCGCTTGCGCCATTCGTTCCGTGCGCGCCGTTGCCGGTCGCTTCGCGTTTCGCGTGCGCCGCTGCAGCCTGTGCCGCCTCGTTGACTTCGTCTTCGCGTTGTAGCCCCGGGTCGACGCAAAAGATATCGAGGAACGAATGCGCGGCGCCAACGAACGTGGTCTTGTCGGTATCGGCGGCCTCGTCGATAGCGGGATTCAGGAATAGCTGGGTCACGGTCGGCTCGACTTCAGGGGGTTTTTGCAATGTCACCCTGTAGACGAAGTGGTCGCCGCCAAATGCAACGAGATCGCCCTCCACCAGCGGCAGCGCCGATTCGTCCAGCCGCTTTCCACCGACGAATGTGCCATTGGTGCTGCCGAGATCCTCGACGTATAAATCGCCGCCCTTCAGGAAGATATGCGCGTGACGCCGTGAGATGTAATTGACCTGATGCGGATAGCGGTCTTTGTAGCGCGAGAAGATGTCGTCCGCTTTGCTGACGAGAAACGGAAACGCTTGCACCTCGATCGGTTGAAGTCCGAGGTCGTCGCGCTGCGGCACCAGCAGCAGGCCGGCTATGGGCGCCGCACTCGCGGCGGCCACGATGCGGGCGCGCGGTTCGATGCTCACGCGATAGCAAAGTTCGCCGCCAAAGCACAGTTCGTCGCCGGCACGCACGCGGGCCGGGGTCTGCCGCACCGGCACGCCATTCACGGTCGTGCCGTTCTTGCTGCCGAGATCGGCGACATAAACAGCGCCGTGCTCCATGAAAATTCGCGCATGCCGACGCGAGAGGCGGGTAATCCGCTCAGTGGGGTAATCCGTGAAAGGAACTTCGCTGCGTCCGATCGCAAACAGATCGTCGACGATCCGGATGGCGTCGAGCGCCGGCTGCTGCGCGGAGGCAACCGGCGACAGCACCACGTCGAACGCGGGGTCGAGGGTCGTGCGCATCTCGGCAATCTGGGCTTCGCCGGCAGTCATTTTATCTGGATCACTAAGCGTTTACCCGCTGCACCAGGCACGCAATGAAAATGGGGGAAGAAGACGACGGCGAATAGACGTTGTTGGAACGAGCCATGCAGACGACGGCTCTGTAAGGATTTTAAGTCACACATGGCGAGTGTCAATTTTCGGGTCATCGTTCTAGAGGCAATCAATACGTGACATTCAGCCTGAATACCCCACGCTGCACGCCACGCCGCGGATTAGCGCAGTGTTCCTTTACTTGTCCTTCACGTGTCCTTCACTTTGCCTTTACTTCGGCCTGCACGTCGACACTCGGCCAGCCGCCGCCGAGCGCCTTATAGAGCAGCACCGTATCGGACAGAATCTGCTGGTGATTGGATAGCAGTTCCTGTTGCGCTTCCAGCAAGGTCCGCTCGGTTTCGAAAACCTCCAGTTGCGACACCACACCGAGGCGCAATTGCGACTCGATCTGGTCCGCGACGATCTGTAAACGCGCGACCTGTTGCTGTAATTCCACACGCTGCGCCTTGTGCGAACTCAGATTGACCAGAGCGTTCTCCACTTCTTCGAACGCGCCCATCACGGCCACGCGGTACTGCTGTTCGGCAACCGTCGATTCCGCTTGCGTCACTTTTACGTGGGCACGCACGCCCGGATCGAGCAGAGGGATATTGATGCTGGGCATGAAACCGTAAGTAAACGATTTCAGCAGGTCGGTCAGCGCGAAACTTGCAGTGCCGGCGTGGCCGGTGAGGCTGATGGTCGGCAGTTGCGCGAGCTTGGCCTGGCCGACGAGGTCGTAGGATTCCAGCACTCTGAATTCGGCGGCGACCACGTCGGGGCGCCGCGCGAGCAGTTGCGCGGGCAGGCCGTCCGGCACAGCGGGCAATTGCACGCGTTGCTGCAAATGCCCTTTGGGCATCTGGAATTCGCCGGCCGGCACGCCGATCAGCGTGCACAGCGCGTTGTTCGCCAGATCGCGCGAGCGGCGCAATTCCAGCAACTGATTGGTGAGGCGATTGATTTCCGCCTGCTGACGCAACACCTGCGTTTTCGGCACGATTCCGTTGCGGCTCTGGCCGTCGTAAATCGTGAGAATCTGCCGGTTGGTCACGAGCGTTTTCTGCTGCTGTTCGATCTGGTCGTCGAACTGGAGGATCTGAAAATAAGTGCTCGACACATTCGAAACCAGCTCCAGATAGCCGGCGCGCCAGTCCGCCTCGCTGGCGTGAAACTCGGCCTTCTGCGCCTGCACGCCCTTCTCGACCTTGCCCCAGATGTCGATGTCCCAGTTCACCTGGGTCGCCACGTTGTACTGCTTGGAGAAGGTCTGCCCGGTAGTCTTCTCGAAGTCGGCGCCGGCGCCGAGATCCATGGTCGGCAAGGCACCCGCTTTCGCTTCGCCGATCTGCGTGCCGGCCACGTCGATGCGCGCGGCAAGCACCTTGATATCGAAGTTGCCTGTGATCGCCTTGGCAATCAGCGTATCCAGATACGGATCTTGGAAGCCTTTCCACCAATCGGGTTCGATGGTCGCGGCGGCTGATACCGGTGAGCCTTTCTGATCGGACCACGACGTTTTGGCAGGCGTGTCGGGCCGTTTGTAGTCAGGCATGCTGACATCGATACACGCGCACAGCAGCAACGCGCAGGCGGTGGCGGCAGCGAGTCCGCGCATCGGCGCGCTCATGCGAAATACCACGCCAGCTCGCGCTGTTGCGCCATTACTGCGCGGGTAGACCGATGAATCAGGCAACGCTGACACGATTTTCTCCGATGACGCCGGCTGTGCTGCACGAGAAGAACGCGCCATTCAAGTAAAGCATGTCCTGCCCGGCTTCACCATCGAAGCGGTGCGGGAAGATCGGCGCGGGGATCGTACGGTGATGCGGGGTCGTGTGGAAAGAACGATTGGGTGCGAACGCTTTTTGACGCGCTGCTGGTGCGCGGCCCGCGGAGGCCGAAGAGCCTCCGCGGCGGCGTGCGCCGTTTAGTGCACGTTGATGTTGTTGCTTGAGGTCACGTGCGGGTCGATCGTCGTGGTGACGCCGGCCACGAAGGCTGCGTTGTTGCCGTTCGCGTTCTCGATGTTCATCGTCGTGCTGATCAGCTGGGTGGCATCGACCGTCTTGCTGTTGTTCGGCGCATACACCGGCGTGAAGTTGAAAAACGACGAAGACGGGTAGCCGTAGCCGTTGCCGCCGCGCACGGCGCTCATGGCCTTGCTGTCGAGTTGTGCGGTGATGGACAGGTCTTTGATCATCAGCGTGTTCATGGTAAATCTCCTTGGAAGGGAAACAGCACAGTCCTGCGGGTTGGGTTCGAGCAACTTGTCTGCTCGAGTGTCACTAATGCATGGGCTGTGCCAGTTTTGCTTTCCGATCCTAATAAATCTTCCCGATGGCTTCTGGTAAAGGACTTCGGGCGTGCCGCACGGCTCGCCGCATCGCGACGCGGCAAAGCAGCAGGCGAGAGGTGGTGGATTGCAGCCGACTACGCGCGCTGCGCTGTTGGCCAGATCACGACACGGCGCGCCGAGGGCGCGTCAACGCGCGATGACCGTGATCTTCTTCGAGTACACCGGCGGGTTGTGCGGGACGTGCATGTCGTCGCCCATCAACAGCTGCAACGTGTGCTTGCCGGGCGGCAGTTGAATCATCGTTTCCGTTTCGCCGGCGCCAAAGTGCAGGTGGTTTCGATCGGAGGGAATCTCCTGATCCATCGGCGGCAAGTCGGTGTCGATCAGCAGGTGGTGGTGCCCTGTGTTCGGATACTTGACGCCTTTTGGCGCGACGCCCATGTAGCGCAAGCCAAACCACACGCGAAACGGCTTATTGGCGGCCACCACCTGGCCGTCGTTCGGATAGCCGATATACGCATGCGCGCCGGCGGGCGAGGGTGTCGTGCCGGCCACGACGAGGTCCGGCGAGGCCAGTGCCGCCACCGTCAGCACCGCGACCGCGATGATCCTGTACATGTTGGTCTCTCCGTCATGGCGGATCCGTTCTGGACGAACGGGTCGCGCTAGTCTTTCTGCACATTGATGGTGATCTTCTTCGAATACACGGGCGGGTTGTGCGGCACGTGATTATGGTCGCCGAGCAGGAGTTGCAGTGTGTGCTTGCCTGGCGGCAGTTCGATGCGCGCGTCCGTCTCGCCCGCGCCGAAGTGCAGGTGATTGCGGTCCGACGGAATCTCCTGATCGAGCGGCGGCAAATCGGTGTCGATCAGCAGGTGGTGATGGCCCGTGTTGGGAAACACCACGCCCTTCGGACACACGCCCATGTTGCGCAAACCCATGCGCACCCATAGCTTGCCGCCGTGAATCACCGCGCCGTCCGGTGGCCAGATGATGTATTCCTCGGCGCCTGGCGGCGAGGTGGTTTGCGCGGCGAGCGCGGAACGCGACAGGGGCACGATGCCGAGCATCATGAGAAGCGTGGCGCCCACGGCTGTGCGGCGCGTTGCAAATCGCGCCGTCGCCCCATGACACACGTCGAGAACGCCGGTTGTGATAGTTCTTCGCATTGCGCACTCTCCCGAAGAGTGATCATGGCCGCCATCGCGCGGCGCGCAGGCCGCGCGCTCCGGCAGGATTTCGCGCGCACGCCTGGTTGGACGCCGCTCTGTTAAAACGGCCGTACTGCGTTACTTTGTGAATTAGCTTAGGACGTAACTTGCCAAAAAGATACGCCACATTCGTTAACCGTATAACGCGTTCACGACACCTGGACCGTGGTGACGCGCAAACTGCGTGCTATCGTTATTAACAGGTTGTCGATGCATGGGGCGGCATCGATGCTCCGCCTCATGCATTCCAAGGACCGCCGCGGGCGTCGCGGTCGTCGAATACCTAAGTTCTGTCCGGGACAAACAGGATTTGAATATGTGGCGAAAACTCCTGCTGGTGTGCATGGTCGGGGCAATTCAGGCGCTTGCGAGCAGTGCCCATGCCGCAGCGCAGCGTCACGCTGAAGATCGCGGCAGGACTGCATCGAGCACGACGATCGCGCCATTCGCCGCGTCGCTGCAAGATGCGCAGTCTCGCCGCATCGCACTCGTGATCGGCAACGGCGCGTACGGCACTCACACCGGGCAGATCGGCGGCAATGCGCCGCGCGATGCGCTTGCCATGCGCGACCGGTTGCGCGCGCTCGGCTTCGACGTCATCACGCGCACCAACGCGACACCGCAGCAAATGCGCGAGGCCCTCGGCGAATTCGGTGAACGTCTGCGGGCAGGCGGCGTCGGCCTCTTCTATTTCGCGGGCCACGGCATGCAACTCGGCGGAGAGACGTTGCTTGTTCCCGCCGGTCTCGATGCGCGCGCACCCGCACGGATGGTCAGCGAGGGGGTCGATCTACAGGCCGTGTTGCAAGCGATGCGTGTGCCGCGTGCTGGTCAGCTCAATCTCGTGATCCTCGACACGTGCCTGAACAATCCGTTCGGAGCCGGCACAGCACGCGATTCATCCGCGCTGCCAGCCAATACGCTGATCGCCTACGCAACCGCCCTGGGCGGCTTTGCAGCGGACGGCACGCGTCACGGCGTGTACACGAACGCATTGCTGCGCGCGCTGGCCGATGCGCCGTCGCAGGATCTCGGGGGTTTGTTTCAGTGGGTTGCCACGCAGGTTCGCGAGGCGACCGGCGGTGAGCAAACTCCTTGGATCGCGTCGTCGGTTCGCGAGGATGTCCGCTTCACCGCGCCGCCGTTTCGCACCGCAGCGCTCGGCGACCAACCCGTCGTCGTGCTGCACAGCCGAGGCATCCTGCCGAAAGACAGCAGCGAGCAATACGAAATCACCTTCTGGGATTCGATCAAGGACAGCAACTACCCGAGCGACTATGAGGCCTATCTGAAGGCCTATCCGAACGGCCGCTTCGCCACGCTTGCCCATGCGCGCATCGACCGGCTGCGCGCCGCGGCGTCGTCGAGTGCGCCATCGAATGCGCCGCCGCCCGCGCAAACCGCGCGGCCTGTCACGCCCGCGAGCGCGGCACCGCCAAGCCATCCGCGCGCAACGGCTACGCCGGCACCCGTGCCACCTGCCGCCGCGCCAGCGCCGACACCGACGCCTGCGCCCACATCCGCTCCCGTAGTAGCGCAAAAGTCCCCACTGCACCCACCCGCCACCGGCGAAAGCCGCGACTGCGCAAGCTGTCCGATCATGATCGCCTTGCCGGCAGGCTCATTCCCGATGGGCAGCAGCACCGACGATCCTTCCGAAAAGCCCGTGCATCATGTGACCATCGGCGCGCCCTTCGCCATCGGCAAATACGAGGTGACGGTCGAACAGTGGAATGCGTGCGCCGACACCAACGGCTGCCCAAAGTTGACGCCCGAGTCCAACACCAATAAATCCGCACCGGCCCGCGACCTCAGTTGGGATGACGCGCAGTTGTACGTCAAATGGCTCAGCAAAGTGACCGGCAAACCGTACCGCCTGCCTACTGAGGCGGAATGGGAATACGCGGATCGTGGCGGCACCACCACGCAGTACTGGTGGGGCGAGCAGATGCGCAAGGGCAACGCCAATTGCAAGGACTGTGGCGATCCATGGCACAAGGAAGGCCCTGAAGCCGTCGGTTCGTTCGCACCGAATCCGCTAGGCCTCTACGACATGAACGGCAGCGTTTGGGAATGGGTGGCCGATTGCTGGCACAACTCGTACCAGGGCGCGCCCGCCGACGGGCATGTGTGGGACAACCCGGGTTGCGAAATGCGCGTGATCCGCGGCGGTTCGTGGCGCGAAGGCGCCGGCTACATGCTTAGCGCAACGCGCTTCAAGTACAGCGCGGGCGTGCGGCAGTCGCAGGACGGCTTCAGGGTTGCCAAGGATCTCAAGTAACACGCCGTTGACCACAATGACGTCGATGACGCCGTGTGCCGCTCAGGGTGTACGCGGCTTCGTGGTGATCGGCGCGAAATCGGCAACGATACGATCCCGGCCATATTTGCCGCCGAGCTGCGCAAGCCGTGCATCGAGTGCGCGCAGATAATCGGCGCGCGATTCGCTTTCCGGGCGCGGCTTGTCGAACAGCGGCGCCGGCGTAATCAACAGCACCACCATCTCCGATCCGAACGGCTTCGAGATGATCCAGTCGCCCGCACTGCCCACCGTGGCGGCGTAGTGAGGCGGCGCCTGATTGTCCTTCAGCCGCGGGCTTGGCAGCATATGCACGACGCTGCCGTCGAGCTGGTAGTAGTCGAGGTTCACATAGGAGTCGTAACCCGGCGTCGTCACGTTGACGACTAGCGGATCGCCTTCGCTCAGTTGGCCGCCGGGCGGCCGCACATGCAGCGCCGCGACGCGGCCGGCCTGCCAGTTGTGGATCCAGTACGGTGCGAGCGCCTTGACGGTGTCGCATTTGTCGTCGGCAAGCGGCTCGACTTTCAGCGTGAGCGTGTCGACGCCCGGCAACGCCGCGAGCGTGTCCTTCAGATGCGCCACGCCGTACTGCTGCGAAACGTAGCCGCTTACCGTCAACGCGTGGTTCTGCGTCACGGCGCTTAGCGCCGAGCACGGCACTTGCGCCAGCACCGGCGTGATGGCGGCCAGCGTCAGCGCGGGTTTGGGCGCCGGCGGCGCCGGTGGCTGCACAACAGGCGGTGTCACCGCTGGCCCGGCGGTCGGCGGCGCGGGCGTGCTCGCCACGTTCGCTGCGGAGACCTCCGCTGATGCCGAGGCCGCCTGATCCGTTGCGGCCTGTGACGCCGTGTCGACCGGCTGCGCGCCGCTCTGCCGGTTCGGCGCGGACCGGAACGCAAACACGCCGACCGCCGCGGCGCACACCACGGCGAGGCCCGCGAGCCCCGCCTTCGCCAGCGTGCCCGACTTCTCGGCGCGTGCCTCGTTGTCGAATTCCCCAATGAAGCGCACCACGCTCGGCATGCGCGCGTTGCGATCGAACGAAAGCGCCGCCCGCAACGCGCGCCACTGTCTGGCATCGAGATTGACCGGCCGCTGCGGCTTGAAGTCCGCGTTGCGCGCCTGGGTCGCCGAGAGGCGATCGAACGGATGGTGCCCCGTCAACAGCTCATAGGTGATGCAGCCGAGCGCATAGATATCGTCGCGCGGGTCCGGCTCGCGATGCTCGATCATTTCCGGGCTCGCATAGGCGGGCGTCAACGCGCCGAGGCTGCCGGGGTCGAACACGGTCGCGTCGCTCTCCTCTTCCGGCCGCTGGAAGACGCGCGCAATGCCGAAGTCGATCACCTTCACTTCGGCATTGGTCGTGAGAAACACGTTGGCGGGCTTGAAATCGCAGTGCACGAAGCCGCGTTCATGCGCGTAGGCGAGCGCGCTGCACATGCCGCGCACGATCGGCAGCGCGGCGCGCACCGGCATGCCTTTGTAGCCCGGTGTGCGCAATAGCTGGCTCAGCGGCTTGCCGGTCAGATACTCCATCGTCAGGTAGACGATCGGCCCGTCGCGGTCGAAGTCGTACACCGTGATGATGTTGCGGTGCGCGAGCACCTGCGCCTTGCGCGCTTCACGCTGCAGCGCGACGAGCGAATTCGGATTGCCGCGGAACTGGACGTTGAGCACCTTGATCGCGAGATAGGGTTTGCGGTCCGATGCTTCGAGCTTGCGCAGATCGAGCGCCTTGTACACCGTGCCCATGCCGCCCACGCCCAGGCATTCCTCGAGGACGAAGCGGTTGTTCAGCGTGTCGCCGGTGCCTTTGATCTGGTCGGGTCCCGGCGTTCCCGCAGCACCCGCTGCGTTCGATACGCTCGAAACGCTTGCCGCACTCGAAGACCGTACCGACGGAATCTCGATGGTGGTCTGAACGCCGGTTTCCTCGCCGCCCGCCGCGACATTCGAAACGCGCAGCTGTTCGATGCGCCGCCGCACTTCCGCATAGAGGTCATCGGGCAGCGGCGTTTTGCGATGCGCGGTGCCGAGCATCTCCAGCAGCTGCGTCTGACCGAGTCCTTCGGTCGTCAACGTGCTGTCGAGCTGAGCGACGAACTCGTCGCGTGACAGCTCGCCGCTCTGAAAGTCGCGAATCACATGCGCAAGGCTAGCCATTTGTGCGAAGCACCGCCGCTGCCCCTGGGCCGGATCGCGCGCGACCGGGGCCTGTCGGGCCGATAGAAAACCTGTCGTAACCAGTTACATGTGCCGCTTCGATACTAGCGCCGGACCCGCGCTTTCGCAAACCAGGATTGCCCCGTTGCGCACGCGGCGCAACGGTGTCGCGCGTGATCCAACAGCGCACGGCGAATTGTTGGCCGCGTGCCACCAGCCCCACGACGCGGCGCCGACGCTGCATGCCGGCCCAAACCGCGCCATGCGACGCGCAAGCCACGCCCGTCAAGCCTTCGCAATTTTTCTTAGGATGCACGAATAAAGGTGGCACAGCCCATGCATTAGTGACACTCGAGCAGACAAGTTGCTCGAACCTAATCGCAAGACTCTGATGTTTTCCTCCAGGAGATTTACCATGAACACGCTGATGATCAAAGACCTGTCCATCACCGCACAACTCGACAGCAAAGCCATGAGCGCCGTGCGCGGCGGCAACGGCTACGGCTACCCCACTTCGTCCTTCTTCAACTTCAGCCCGGTGGTCGCACCGAACAACAGCAAGAAGGTCGATGCCACGCAATTGATCAGCAACGAACTGAACCTCCAGAACGCCAACGGCAACAACGTCGCGTTCGCCACCGACATCAACTCGTCGATCAATCCCTGCATCACGTCGAGCAACAACATCCACGTGTAAAGCATGGCGAGGCGAAGCAGCCCGGCTCCCACGCCGGCTCGCTTCGCCCTGATCACGCCCGTCTTCCGCGCACCTTAGGAGAATCACCATGTCATCCCTCATGATTCGCGATCTGTCCCGCACTCGCGAGCTCGACCGCCACGCGATGTCGGCGGTATCCGGCGGCACCGGCAGCAGCGTGCCCGGCCTGCCGTCGGTAGCCGGCCTTAGCGGCATTGCCAATGTCAACGTCTCGGTCAACCAGAATCTCACGCAGGTGCAATACACGAACGTTGCCGCCCTCAATAACGTCGGCGTGATCGGCGCAGGCTTCGTGCCGTTGAACCTGAATGTCAGCCCGTCGCTGTGGGCCGCCAACTACGCCAACGTTTGACGCGGCGCAGTAGCGAAGCACCGGGGGCTTCTCTACTGTCGCCCGTTTGAACTGGGCAGGCGCGCTGCAGGCAGATTTCCTATACTGATAGTGCGAGGAGACCTCAGCACACTTAATGACGCACCCGAGCGGCGGCCGGACTATCGAGTCCGCCGCCGTCTCGCTTTTTTCTCTGGAGCCGCCATGCCAAAACTCGTGATCAAGGACCTCAGCGACAGCGTCGAACTCGACCGCCAGGCGATGGCCGCCATCGTTGGCGGCGCACGAATCGGCGCACGTGCGAGCATGGCCGCTCAGCCGGCTCCCGGCTCGCCGCGCGTGGTCGAGTATCCGCCGGGCTTCCCCGGCGCGCACCAGGCGATCGCCGATGCCGCCGCGCAACGTCGCTCGCCACGCGGCTAGACTCCGCCCGACACGTTCGTAGCAACAGCACGCGCCTTCGGTGCGTGCGTTGCCGTTGCTGCGTTTGCGTTTGCATTTGTGCTTCCCTTGCGCGCAGATCGTCCGCGCACACCACATGGAGCGCCGCGAACCAACCCGTCGAGCCTGCGCGCAACAACGCCATCGTCGAATACCGTATTAAAGGGACTTTCCTATAGGACGCGCGAGGCATCCTCAATTGGAAACAAACGGCTCCTCCATGCCTGAGCTGGGAGCGCAACGGTGCCATATGCCTGGTGAATGTCCGCACGCGGCGACGCCGCCTGCCGTGCGGTCATCTATGATGCTTAGGACGCCACGTGGTTTTTGTGCCCCTCGTCAGCCGCTCATCCATGGCGCGCCGACAAAGCGGCAACCCGGCGTAGACGTGCCTGCGGCGAAAGACAGACTCAACCGCACGCGGCACTTGCGACGATGGCAGCGCGCCACGGGCCGGCATCGCCAATAGCAGATTGGAGATCCGCCATGAAATTCATCGTCCAATGGAATGGCCTGCCGACCGCAGAAAGCGCCGTAATCGAACGCTTCATGAAAACCGGCGGACAGGTACCCGAAGGCGTCAAATTGCTGGGACGCTGGCACGCCATCGGCGGCTTGCATGGCTGTGCGATCGTCGAAGCGGAGACGACGCAAGCGCTCGCGGCACTGTCGCTGGAATGGGGCGATCTGTTGACGATGAGCGTGTTCCCGGCCATGACCGACGAGGAACTGGGCGGCGCTTTGGGCGCGTATCAGGCCGCGCGGAAATAGGTATACGAATCGGCGCGCACCGTCTTCACTATTTTTGCCTCACGCCATGACACCCAGCACGGCCACGCCGCTTCCCAGCGGACAATTGCTGCCGTTTCGCGAATCGCTGCTGGCCATGCTCGGGATCGCATTCGTAGCGATGCTGGTAGCGCTCGATCAGACCATTGTCGGCACGGCGCTGCCGCGCATCGTCGCTGAGTTGAAGGGCTTCGATCTGTATGCGTGGGTCGCGACGGCCTACATGCTCGCCTCAGTGATCACCATTCCGATCTTCGGCCGGCTGGGTGACCTGTTCGGCCGCAAGCGGTTTCTGGTCGCCGCGATTGTGTTGTTCACCAGTGCGTCGGTGCTTTGCGGCCTCGCTAGCAACATGCTGCTACTGGTGATTTCGCGCGGCCTGCAAGGTATCGGCGGCGGCATTCTGATCGGCACGGTGTTCGCCACTGTCGCCGATCTGTTCCCCAGTGCGAAGCTGCGGCTGCGCTGGCTCGTATTCGTCACGTCCGCGTTCGGCTTCGCCAATATGGTCGGCCCAACGCTCGGCGGCCTCCTGACGCAATACGGCGGCTGGCGGCTGGTGTTCTTCGTCAACGTGCCGGTTGGCCTTGTGTCGCTGCTGTTCGTACAGCGCTTTCTGCCACTGCTGCACCCGCAGCGGCGCGGCGGACCTGTGCGGCTCGACTGGCTCGGCGCGTTCGTGCTCGCCGTTACGTTCGGCGCATTGCAACTGCTGATCGAGCTGTTTCCGAGGCAGGGCGTCGACACGGTCACGATCGTCCTGGCCGTCATCACGACGATTTGCGGGCTCACACTCTGGCTGTGGGAGCGGCGCATCGGATATCCGATCGTGCCGGTGGACATGCTGATGGACCGCAAGCTCTCAGCGCTCTTCGCGATGTCGGTGCTCGGTGGCTTCGCGCTGTTTTCGCTGGTGTTTTATGTGCCCTTGCTGTTTCAGGGTGGGTACGCCATGTCGGCGCGCAGCTCAGGCATGCTAATCACGCCGCTGCTACTCGGCACAACCGTTGGGAGCGTGCTCAATAATCGTATCGTCACACGAATCCGTCGCGCGAACGCCATCATGTATGTCGGTTTCGCGCTCTCTGCGCTGGCGTGTCTCAGTGTGGTGGCACTCAGAGGCAATGAACCGCATCTGGTATGGATGTCGTGCATGGGAATCAGCGGACTTGGGCTCGGCCTGGTCGCCACCAGCCTGACCGTATGTTCGCAGCAGATCGTCGCGCGCGATCATCTCGGCGCGGCGACGGCATTGCTGCAATCGCTGCGGACTTTTGGCGGCATGCTCGGCACCGTGATGACCGGCGCGTTGCTCGGGCATCTCTACACGAGTGGCGTGCATCGGTCGCTCGATTCGTATCAGGCGACCCAGTGGTTCAAATCGTTCGCTAGCCCGGAGTTGCTGGTGGACCGCGCCGAGCAGGCGGCCTTGATCAATCGTCTGGTGAGCGCGGGCCACGCGGGCGACGCGATGATGAATTCCGCACGCGAGGCGCTCGTGGAATCGATTCATATCGGCATTCTGGTGGCGGGCGCCGCCGCACTGATCGGTCTATGCCTCGCGTGGTTCGTGCCGCCCGTGCAGCTCAGCCATGCGGACGACGACCCCACACCCGGCGCGCAAACGGAGGCCGATCCGCTTACGACACGAGGCAACGCGCCTTAAGCAGCATCCGCTTTACGCACAGGGGGCGTGACGGAGACGTTGAACGACGCCTCCTCGGCCACCGCTTCATCGAGACCGACAAAGCGGTTGAAATCCTCGAATGAGGTGAGGCGGTCCGCGATTGCGTCGGTCGACCCTTCGCGCATGAAGATTTCCATCATCTCCTTGACGGCCTTGTGCATCGCGAACATCGGTTCGATCGGGCAGAGCGCGTAGTCGAAGCCGAGCTTGTAGACCTGGTCGAGTGTCAGATACGGACTCTTGCCGGAACGCGCCATATTGAAGAGGATCGGCTTGCCGAGCGGCTTCAGGCGCCGCACGATCTCCTGCATGTGCTCGACGCTTTCCGGTGCGTCCGCATACAAACCATCGGCGCCCGCCTCGGCGTAGGCCTGAAGGCGCTCGATCGCGTCGTTGAGTCCGGTCACGGCGATCGCGTCGGTGCGCGCCACGACAAAAAAATCCGGATCAGTTCGCGCGGCTAACATCGCCCGCAATTTTGCCTGCATCTCTTCAGTGGGGATCACCTGCTTGCCGGCGAAGTGGCCACATTTTTTCGGCACGGCCTGATCCTCCAGATGCAGCACCGAGGCGCCCGCTTCTTCCCACAGGCGGATAGTGCGCTGCACGTCGAGGATGCCGCCATAGCCCGTATCGGCGTCGGCAAATACCGGCAACGTGGTCACCCGACAGATGCGGCGGATATGCTCGAACATCTCCGTCTGCGTCAACAGGCCGACGTCCGGCCGCCCGGCCACGATCGCGGACGCCGCGAAGCCGCTGACGTAGATCGCCTTGGCGCCCGCCTGTTCGGCAAGCTTGGCGGTCACGGCGTCATGCGCGCCAAGGCAGACGAATGGCGGTGACTTCAACAGTTCCCTGAAACGTGCTGAGCGGCTCACGGTGCTTCTCCCGGTAAGGTCGGATCGGGCGATATTCAATAGCCGCGGCACGCGCCGCCGGCATCCGGACTATCGCGTCATATAGGCCCAGCTGCGTTTCGCGCGGTCCGCGCGGCGGAACGCGTCGATCTCGTCCGAGAAGCGCAGCGTCTGATCGACCTCGTCCAGTCCTTCGAGCAGCAGCGCCTGGCGTGCGGCGTCGAACTCGAACGGCATCGCCTTGATGCCGCTCGCGCGGATTTCCCGGGCACGCAGATCGACTTCGAGCGGCGTGCCGTTCGCGGCCACCGCCGCGAGCTTTTCAATCGACGCGGCGTCCAGACAGATCGGCAGCAGTCCGTTCTGCAGGCAGTTGTTATAGAAGATGTCGCCGAACGAAGGCGCGATCACGCAGCGGATGCCGAATTCTTCGAGCGCCCACACCGCCATTTCACGCGAACTGCCGCAGCCGAAGTTCACGCCGCCGAGCAGAATAGAGGCGTGCCGGAACGCCGGCTGATTGAGCACGAAGTCTTCGCGTTCGACCTGGCTGGGACCACCCTCGCGATAGCGCAGCGTCTCGAACAACCAGGGGCCGAGTTGGCCACGCACCAGTTGCGAGATGCGCTCGATGCGAATGATCAGGTCCGTGTCGACGTTATTGCGCAGGAGCGGCACGGCCGGCCCTTTGACTACCGTGAACGCTTTCATCGCGCGGCCTCCATACGCCATACCGCGGGCGACACAATATGCCCCGCTAGCGCGCTGGCCGCCGCCACCGCGGGACTCGCCAGATGCGTGCGCGCCCCCGGCCCTTGACGGCCCACAAAGTTGCGATTCGAGGTCGACACGCAACGCTCGCCGCGCCCTACAACATCGCCGTTTGCGCCCACACACATCGAGCAGCCCGGCTCCCGCCAATCGAAACCCGCTGCGCGAAAAATCTGCGCAAGCCCCTGCTCTTCCGCTTGGCGCGCGACGCTCAACGAGCCCGGCACGACCCACGCCTTGACGCCATCGGCGACATGCTGACCCGCGACCACCCGCGCCGCCGCCTGCAGATCTTCGATCCGGCTGTTCGTGCAGGAACCGATAAACACGCGATCCACCGACAGTTCGTCGAGATGCTGACCGGCATGCACGCCCATGTAATCGAGCGCGCGTTGCAGCGCCTCGCGGCGCGCGGGGTCGGACTCGTTGATGGGATCGGGAACGGCGGCGTCGATCGCGATGACATGCTCAGGGCTCGTGCCCCACGTGACCTGTACTGCAATCGCCGTGGCGTCGATTTCGACTTCGCGGTCGAACTGCGCGCCCGCGTCGGTCGCGAGTGCGCGCCAGTCTTGCAGCGCCGCGTCGAAGTTCTTGCCGTGCGGCGCATACGGGCGTTCGCGCAGATAGGCGAAGGTGGTGTCGTCCGGTGCAACAAGGCCGAATTTGGCGCCGAGTTCGATGGTCAGGTTGCAAAGCGTCAGGCGTGCTTCGACCGACAGCGCCTCGACTGCCTCGCCGGCGAATTCGATCGCATAGCCCGTACCCGCACCCGCACCGAGCGCGCCGATCACATACAGGATCATGTCCTTGGCGGTGACGCCCTCGCCGACGCGCCCCTTGAAGCGTATGCGCATCGTCTGCGGTTTCTTCTGACGCACCGTCTGCGTGGCGAGCACGTGAACGAGTTCCGTCGAACCGATACCGAACGCCAGCGCGCCCATCGCGCCATGCGTACAGGTATGGCTATCGGCGCAGACGATCAGCGTGCCCGGCAACGACAGGCCGAGTTCCGGCCCGATCACGTGGACAATGCCCTGGTTGCCGTCGGCGCCAATGTCGAACAGTGGAATCGCGTGCTTTACCATCTGATCGCGCATCGCGTCGACCATCGTGGTGCTCCAGTCGGCGTCGCCCGCGCGCCGGCCGGGTTGCGTGGAGATCACGTGATCGAGCGTGGCGAAGGTCAATTCCGGGTTGCTCACCGGCAGGTTGCGCGCTTCGAGTACCCGCACTGCTTCGACGCCGGTCAGTTCATGCATCAGATTGCGATCCACCTGCAAGAGATCGATCCCGCCCGGCAGATTCGCAATCGTGTGGCTGTCCCACAGCTTGTCGAACAGCGTGCGCGGCGCACTCATGACGCCGCCTCGCTGCCTTGCGCGTGACGCTTCTCGAAGTCCCATACCTCCGGAAAGCCGACGAGCTCATGCAGCTGGTCCATCGTGAACGACGGTACTTGCAGATCGAGCGAGTCACCGTGATCGAGCAGATGCCGGTACGCGCTGTCCAGCGCGGACGTGGCCGCCGCCATGCCGATGGATGGATAGATCGCGATGCTGAAACCCCACTCCTTGAGCGTGGCGCTGGCCACCACCGGCGAACGCCCGGTGGGCACCATGTTGGCGAACACCCACGCGCCCGTATCGGCCAGCTCGCCACCGATCCGCTTAAACTCTTCCGCGCTTTCCGGCGATTCGACGAACACGATGTCCGCACCGGCGCGCGCAAAGGCTTTCGCGCGTTTGATCGCTTCGTCGAGGCCGAGCGTCGTGCGCGAATCGGTACGGGCGATGATCAGCATGTCGTCGCTGCGGCGTGCTTCGAGCGCCACTTCGATTTTCTTCAACATGTCGTTCAGCGGCACCACCTGGCGGCCCTGGGTATGCCCGCATTTCTTCGGCATTACCTGATCCTCCATCTGGATCGCCTGCACGCCGGCAGCCTCATAGCCTCGCACGGTATGGAGCACGTTGATCAGCCCGCCGAAGCCGGTGTCGGCGTCGGCGATCAGCGGTTTGCCGATACCCTCCGCGATCTGCCGGGCGCGGCCCACCATGTCCGCGTAGCTGACGAGACCCGCATCGGCCACACCCAGATACGAGCCCGACACGCCGTAGCCGGTCATGTACAACGCGGCGAACGGCAGGCGGTCGGCGACGCGCGCGGAAAACATATCGAATACGCCGGGCGCCACGACAAAACGCCCGCTCTTGAGAATATCTTTCAGCTTCTCTGAAGTGCTCATCGACAACTCCTGCTCAGGTGCTATGGGTGAGGCGCCGCTGCAATGCCAGCAGCAGCAGATTGACGAGCGTCGCGAAGACGAACAGCATCAGCGCGAGCGCCATGATCGTGCTCGTCTCGCTACGGTTCATCGCGATCATCAGCATGTGGCCGATGCCGCTTTGCGACGCAAACATCTCGCCGATCAGCGTGCCGAGCAGCGTCAGCGAAAAACCGATACGCAGGCCCGCGACCACTTCCGGCACACAGGCGGGCAGCAATACATGACGCGCGAATGCGGCGGGACTCAGACGATAGGTACGTGCGGCACGGGTATAGATCGGCGGCATGTTGCGCACGGCGTTCATCGTGAAGATCGTGATCGGGACGATGCCGTGCATCACGCCGAACACGATCTTGGCCCACAGGCCCAAACCGAACGCGAGCAATACGACCGGATAAAGCGTGACCTTCGGAATCGAATAGAAGCCCATCATCAGCGGTTCCATCACGTCACCGGCGAGCTTGCGCGCGCCGAGCAGCATGCCGAGCACCACGCCGCCAAGCGCCGAAATGAGGAACGCCGAACCGAATGCGAAGCCGGTCACGTACAGACTCGCGGGGAAATCCGGATCGCTGACAATATGAAACGCACGCTCGATCGTGCGCCACGGCGTGGTGACCGTGTCGGGGCCGAGCAATTCGCTCAGCACCTGCCACAGCACGGCCAGCACCACGACCAGGACGACGCCGTCGAGCCAGCGCCTGGCATGCCGTGGTTTCGCGGTATGTGCAACGACGATCGTGCTCATGCGGCCTCCCTGCGAATACGCCGGTACAGGCGCGCTTCGGCGGTGCGCAGGAACGCATTGAGCGTACCGACGAACAGCAGCATCAACACCATCAAACCGTACATGGTCGGGTTATCGAAGTTGTTGTACGCGAACGCAATCTGATAGCCGAAGCCCGAGCCCGACAACACGAATTCGCCGGCCACCACCGCGATGAAGGCGTACACCACGGTCAGCTTGATGCCCGTGAACACAAACGGCAAACTCGACGGCAACGTGATCAGGCGGATCTCATCGAAGGTATTCAGCCGGCACACACGCGCGGTTCGCAGCAGCACGCGTGGCACGCGCTCGAGACCGTTCAGCGTGTTCACCGCCATCGCCACGACCGCGAACAGAAAGCCGATGCCCACCAGCGGCCAGCGGTTCAGACCGAACATGACGATCAGAATCGGATAGAGCACGAACACCGGCACGGCGTAATACGACAGCAGCAGCGGATCGAGCACACGCCGCACACGCGGCAGGCGAAACAGCAACACGCCGCCCACAAAGCCGGCGACGACCGCCAGCGCCACCGCCAGCATCGCGCTGCCGAGCGTTTGCAGAATGTCGGCGGTGTACTCTCCGGAGATCAGCAACTGTGCCGCGCTGACGATCATCCGCGACGGTGGAATGAATGAAATTGGATTGATCCACGCCGCGCGGCTCGCAATTTCCAGCAGGACGATCAGCGCAAGGATCAAACCGAGGCGCCAACGTGCGGCGGCGGTCATTGCTGGCTCCCGAGCGCCTTCAGCGCTTCTTCGCGCAACAGACCCCACACTTGCGCGGTGAGTTCACCGAAGCGCGCATCGAGCGCCGTCGTGCTGTCGCGCATGCGCGGCCAGCCGGTTTCGATCGTTGCGATGAAGCGGCCCGGGCACGCCGACATCACGCCGATACGGTCCGACAGCAGCACGGCTTCGTCGATGGAATGGGTGATCAGCAGCACGGTCGCGCCGGTGTCGCGCCAGAGCTTCAGGGTTTCATCGCCCATCAGGAGACGCGTTTGCTGATCGAGTGCGCCAAACGGCTCGTCGAGCAGCATCAGGCGTGGCCGCACCACCATCGCGCGCGCGATGCAAACCCGTTGCCGCATGCCGCCCGACAGTTGCGCCGGATAGGCGCGCGCAAACGCCTTGAGTCCCATGAACGAGAGCGCATGCTCGACCCGCTCGCGGACTTCCGTTTCGGCGACGTCTGCCTGGCGTGCAGCGAACGTGGCGTTGTCGAATACGTTGAGCCACGGAAAACTCGCGTCTTCCTGAAACACCACGGCGACTCCGTCCGGTACTTGCGCGCCGACCGGCTTGCCTTCGAAGCTCACCGTGCCTCCGCTCGCCGGATTCAAACCCGCCAGCACGTCGAGCAGCGTGGACTTGCCGCAGCCTGATGGGCCGACTACCGAAAAGAACTCGCCCGCGCGCAATTCCAGGCTTACCGGACCGAGCGCGTGGAACGGCGGCTTGCCGTCGCTGCCCTGATAGATGCGGGTGACGTCGGTGAGGGTTGCATGAATGCGCTGGCCGTCAGGCGACAGCGCGCTCGGAGCGACCACCGAGATATTGGCTTTATGACGTGACAGAGCGCTCATCGATCCCTCACTTCTTGCTGCGCAGATCGGCCGGCAACATCGACTCGTCGACGATCTTCGGCCAGTCGAACGGACCTTCGGGAATCGCCTTGACCAGCACAAGGCCCTTCAGGACTTCGTCCATGCTCTTGTAGTCGAAGCTGCCTTCGCTCCAGTACTTCGGATCGGAGTCGAGCACGTTGTTAATCGCCGAGGCCGCCACCGCGGGGTCCATCTTGTACTCTTTGGCGAGGATCTGCGCGGCCTCCGCGCGATGCGTCGCCATATACACCACGGCCTTGCGGCGCGCCGCGATGATGCCGCGAATCACTTCGGGATGCGCCTTCAGATAGTCGGTGCGGACAATGCCGACCGTTTGCGTTTCGTTCGGCACCACCTCCGTCGAACGGAACGCGATACGCAGGCCGTCTTTCTTCGCGCTATAAGAAGGTTCGGTCATGTAGCCGACGTCCACCGCGCCCTGTTGCAGCGAAGTCAGCATGCCACTCGAACTGCCGACCGGTTTGCGCTGCACCTGGCCGAGCAGGCCGACGCGATCGAGCGCGATGGTGGAGATCATGTCGGTGGTCGATTTGGGGCTGCTATAGCCGATCGTTTTGCCCTTCATCTGTTTGATGTTCGTAATCGAGCCGTTCTTCATTTCGACCCATACCAGGTCGCCGAGACTCTGCACGCCGCCGTGCACGATCGTCAGATCGACGCCCTGCTTGACCGCGGCAATCGCAGCGGGCAGTGCAACTTCGCCGTAGGGGATCTCGGAGGCCATGGCGTTGCGGATACTGGTGCCGCCACCTTCTGATGTGATGAAACCGGTGACGTCGACTTTTTCGTCCTTGAAGTAGCCTTTATCAAGCGCAACCGCGAACGGCACGCCGTACATACCGTCGCCCCAATGCGTGACCGTCAGCGAACTGGCATGCGCGCTTACGCCCGCAATCGCCAGGCACGCGCTCAAACACACGCTGACACAGGTCCTTCGCGCGACATTGCGAATCGCATTCATGTGGTTTGTCTCCATCCACGATTGACGGTCGACTGGCCGTCATTCTCGTTATGCCGCCACGCGTTTTCACGTCGGCGACGGGTCGGCAAACGGGCTCTTCCAATCGTTCAAGTCCGATTACCGTGTAAGTTAATGTATGCATTAAATCGTTAAAAGTACAGAACGGGATCGCGATGTGCCGGTTGGGTTTACCCGGCGCACGGCGAGCGGATCGTCTGCTTTCAAGCCTGATTGATACCGTATTGCTGCAGCACCGCAGTTTGTTCGCGCCAGCCGCGTTCGCGGTGTGCGCGATATAAGCGACTCGCGCGCGCTGCATCGCCGCGACGCATTGCTTCGATGATTTCGAAGTGCTCGGCAATCGATTTTTTTGGCTGCGGATGCGGCCGGAGCTGTTGCGTGAAGCGGCGCACGCGATGCACCTGGTCACGGCAGTTCATCACCACCTGGGCGAGCCGGGCATTGCCGCCGAGCTGAACGAGCGCTTCGTGGAAGGCTTCATCGGCGGCGGCCCACGCGTGCATGTCTTGCGCTTCGAGCGCATCGGTCATTTGCTGGCAGGCATTTTCGAGTGGACTCAGATCTACGCCCGGGCGTGCCGCCACCAACCCCGCCGCCGTCGACTCCAGACTGATCAGAACCTGATAGATATGACTGATATCGGTGACCGACGTGGGCACGATGCGGATGCCATGCCGCGGCACGATTTCGACGAGTCCCTCGCCTTGCAAACGAATGGCCGCTTCGCGGATCGGCGTGCGGCTTACGCCTAGCATCTCAGCGAGTTCCTGTTCGAGCAGATGCGAGCCCGGAGCGAGTTCGCTTTCGATGATCTTTTGCCGGAGGCGCTCGTAGGCTTGCTGGGACGAGTTGCCGTTGCGCGGTTCCGGCTGCGCAGGCAGTTGTATTTCTTCCTGCGCTTGCGCCAGCGTTTTGGGCTGGGCTGTCTTTTCGCCACGCCTTGCATCCGGCTTGCCGTTCGCTGCGGTGGCCGCACGTTTTGGCGCCGCGCGCGTGACTGCGCGCGGGGGCGTGACCGATTTGCGTTCTGGCACGACGCTTCTCCTCGCGGCGCCCGGCGGACGCAGCAAACCAGCATGACGACGCGGACACCGCACTTCGGAGACCGCGCGCGATACATCGACGCTTCGATGCTAGCACCGCGAACCCCACGGTGACATGAAGGGAAACGCTTAATTCAGCTCGCCGGGCGTACGCCTGCTTACTCGCCGCGCAAATGAGCAACCAGCATCCGGCAGGCGACCGGCAACGCATCCAGCGAGCGCACAGCAATGAGCAGATCGCGCTCGGCCCATGCATCGGTAAGGGCGATGATCGACAGCCCCAGGGCCGCCGCCTGCTGTTGCGCGACCGCCAGAGGCATCACGCCGAGTCCGAGACCGGCCGCAATCATCAGACATTGAGTGTCGTAGCTCGTGACCTGAATGCGCAGATTCACGGGCCGCGCGTGCTCATGCGCGGCGCGCGTGAGTTGCTGACTGATCGCCGTATCGGGTGGCAGGCCGACGTATTCGAAGTCGAGCGTATCGGCGAAAGCGATGGCTTCATGCTGCGCGAGCGCGTGACCGGCTGGCGCGACGAGGGTCAGGCGATCGTGGCGATAGGGGAAGGTTTGAACGTCATAACCGTGCGGCACAGACGTGAAAATGCCGATATCGACGGCATTGTCGGCGACTGCTTTCACCACGCCTGTACTGGGTTTTTCTTCGAGCTGAATCTGGATGCGCGGATGTTGCGCGGCGAACGACTGGATCTCACGCGGCAGAAACTGCACGACGGAGGAGACATTGGCAGCCAACCGTATCAGTCCGCTGACGCCGCTTGCGTAGTCCCGCATCTGCACGGCCACGTCGTCCAATTGATGCAGCGCGCGATGGGCCAGCACGACCAGCCGTTCGCCCGCGGCGGTCGGCACGACGCCCTTGTTGGTGCGCCGCAGGAGCGCGACGCCGAGTGCCGCTTCGATCTCGCTGATGCGCTTGCTGACTGCGGCCGCCGCGATGTGTTCCCGCTCCGCCGCCGCGGCGATGGTGCCGGCTTCGGCGACGCTAATAAAGAGCCTGAGCGAAAGCGGATCGAGTGTCGGCATGACGTCCCGCAGCGGAATGAAAGTTCGTATCGATGCCGCCCGGCCTGCATGGCCCACGCAGTCTGTTGCATTCGCATCGATTTTGGCCAGTGTACCTAAACGATGAAGGCCGTGCGTGTGGCCATCGTGGTTCGCGATGACGGCATGGTCAAGCACTGCTTTGCGCTGGCGCGCTGGCCGGCAACAATGGAATGGACCGGCGATTCCGTCTGAGTCGAACCATCGAGAGGGGCGAGCGATGCAAACCGCGGCGCATGCAAAGATCAAGGTGTTCTGGCAACCCGGCTGTTCGTCGTGTCTGCGGACCAAGGAATTTCTGACGAAGCAGGGCATCGAATATGAATCCATCGATGTGCACAACGACCCAGGCGGCCGCGAGCAACTGGCCGCGCTGGGTGCGCGCAGCGTGCCGGTGGTATCGCTCGGGAGCAAGTACACGTTGTGCCAGTCGATCAACGACGTGATCAGGTTTCTGGATCTGAAAACAAAAGCGATGGAGCCGTTGCCGCCAGCGGAACTAGTGAGCCGTCTTGAACTGGTGCTTAAATCGAATGCGCGATATACGCGGCAATTTAGCGGGGCGGCGTTCCGGGAGCCTTTCCGCAATCGCAACCGGACGCCCGCCGGGCTGACATTTCATGTTTTCCGCGTAGCCGAGATGGGGATCGAGGCGGCGCAGCAGGTCGAATTACTGTTTGAAGGGTTTGATGATTTGCCGCCGGCGCAGTGGGGGCCGGAGGAAATCGCCACTTGGGGCGAGAGTGTGCGCGCTCGTTTGCGCGCCTGGTGGGAGGGAGAGGCGGATGCATCTCTTGCTTATGATGTGCCGACTTATTATGGCCGGCGGCCCATGCACGAAGTGTTGGAGCGCACCGCCTGGCATAGTGCGCAGCATACGAGGCAGGTTATGTTGATGCTTGAGAGCCAAGGGATTGTGGTTGAGCGGCCGCTCAGTGCCACTGATTTGCAGGGGTTGCCGTTGCCGGATGAGGTATGGGATAGGTAGGGTTTTTTTGCCTTTGGCGGCGGCATTTTGTTGTTGTGCCTGTGGCGGTGGCTTTTTCTTTTCTTATTGGTTTATTAGCGTTCCCCCTGTGCGGGGGAGCACCTACTTTTCTTTGCCGCCGCAAAGAAAAGTAGGCAAAAGAAAGCGGCTCAAACCGCCAATTCTTAAGCGGCTCCCCTGGCTTGGAGGGTATCGTGGCTCCGTAGAGATTGAGCCTGCGCACCTCCCCGCCTGCGTGACCAGGCCGTCATACCTCCGGCGGCGCTGCGCGCGCCGACGCGGTAGTTCATCAAACCGCCCGCGAGATTTTATGCATGTGGGTTGCCCGAGGGGCGGCTCGCAGTTGCTTGACCTGGCGGTTTCGATGCAAGCAAGCCGCCTCTCAGTCTCTCTCCGTTGAATAGCGCTCACGTGATCTGCCAACGGGGCCTGCACACCGGCACTTCCAAAAACTCTCGGTGGTTTCGGCGCCTCGCCGAGGCAAAGCCGATGGCCCGCGCTACGCGCAACCGAAGCACCCGGTTTCCCTGGTGAACCCGTCCGCGACGCACGCAGTGCGGAGTGGGAGCGGATGACGGCTGTGTCACAGACCCAAATGAACCGAGGTGTGATCCGTTAATCGGACCACCAGCCCCTCCGAGCCAGGAGACCCGCTTAAGAGTTAGCGGTTTGAGCCCGCTTTCTTTGCTTACTTTCTTTGCGGCGGCAAAGAAAGTGAGTGCCGCCCCGCATAGGGGCGAACGCTAATAGACCAATAAGCAAACAAGGAAAGGCCAACACCGCAGGCAAACAGAACAACAACAAGCCAGTGGACTTGTCCACAGAAAATGTGATCAAGGCTGTGGATATCCTACGCAAGACTCCCGCAAGTCATTGATCGCACTGAAATTCCGACCCCTGGCTAACAGCAGATCCAAAACCCGCATCTAAGGCAAAACAAACCTCTTCACGAGCGTCAGCTCGCCAGCCTTCCTCATTGGCACCTGAATCGTCTCGCTCTTCTCATTCGGCGTGTTCTCGTCGGTAATGATCGTGATCTGCGCGACAGTCATATCGCTGCCGCCACTCCCACTGCCGTAATAGTTCACATAAACCAGATACGTGCCCTTCAACGGCGCAGCCGACGAATAAATCTCCGGCCCATACCCCGTCGTCACATCCACATCCAGCGCGCCGCCGTTCGGCGCAACACGGTCGCCATACCAGGTATGCACGCCGTCAGGCGACACAACGTGTAAATCCAGATCAGTGCCATCTGTATCCCACGCCAGCACCACCCGCAGTTTCGGCTGCGTCTTGCCGCTGTAGGCATCATAGAACTGCACGCGCTTGCGGCTGCCATCCGCCGAACGCAATTCAACACTGTTGCTGCCGGATGGAAACGCATAAGGCCGCGAGAACTTCCCGTCTTCCTCCACACGCTGCGGCAATGGCGTGCCATCCACCACCAGCGTGCCAACCGAAGTGCCCTTCTTCTTCGGCGCATTGCGAATCTGCCCTTCAATCAGCGCAAATTTCGACTGGCCCTCGGGCGTCGAGACCGCTACCGCCGGGTAATGCACGTCCTGCGTATAGCGCTCGCTGTCACCGCCGGTGTTACGCCAGCCGTTCAACGGCGCGGCGAAGTCGATATCGCTGGCGTACGCCCCCGGCGCGGTCTGCAAACCAGCGGCAACAAGCATCGCCCAACCGGCCTTCACCCAACGCGTCGTCTTGACCTTCATCGTCACTGCTCCCGTCCCGCTTTCAAAGCCGCTCGCTCTTCACAAGCATCAGGCCGCCAATCTTGCGTAGCGCCCACGACCATCGTTTCACACCGCTCGGGCGGCGCATTCTCGTTGAACACCCGCGTCAACGTCGCGGTAATCACCTCGCGCTCGTGCGCGGCGACGTCCTGCGCACCCGTCGCCGTCCAGGCCATTAACGCAGCCACCGCCAACGCGAGCACGGACGCCGCGCGAACACGAGCGCGCCGCGCGGAAAGCGCCAGGCGCAACATGACCGATCGCGAACGCGGAACGTATTTCATTGGATCGGGTTGTCGGTGCGAATCAACATCCGCGCCGTCCGTTCGACAAACGCCTCATCAACGCCACGCGGATGATGCTGGAACGCGAGATGAACATATTCGTGCGCCAGCGCAATGCGGTCCTCTTCAGTTTGCAGGCGATACACATACACGCGATTGCGCTGTGCATCGGCATACGGACGCCCTTCGCGCACCGCGCAGACAGCCGGCACGTCGGGCGTTTCGTAACCGGCCGCGCCGTCCATACGGCGCGCCCACAACGGCGCGTTGCGTTGCAGCCATGCCTGCGCGCCGGCCACCACGATGCAATCGCCGGACAAGGGACTTGCGAACGATGTCAGCGTCGCTTGCGGCCAGGTGCGCGCGAGAATCGCGTCGAACGTCAGACCGTCTTGTGCGGAGGCTTTTGCGGCGAGCCAACTCATCTGGCCGGCCGCGGCCTTGTCGTGGTGGTACTGCACGGGCACGCCCGTCAGCACCAACGCATCGGTCAGATCGGCCGCGCGGCGCGCCGCCGCGGTAGGCGAACGCGGCAGGACGCGCTGCGTGCTGCTGCTGTCGTCGATACGCAGGCAGCCGTGGTCGCGGCTGCCGTGCTGCGTGACATACGTACGCGCCGCCACGGCCAACGCCTTGGCGGCTTCCGGTTGACTCGTGTCGCCCTCACGCTCGACCACCCGCGCGACGTAATCGTTCATGCCGAAGCGGCCGATCAGTTGCGGCGCACCCGCGGCGTCGCGATCGAGCCGCAGTTCGCCGCGGCTTTCCACGCGCGCCCAGTTGCCATTGATGAAGCCGATCCGGAAGTGGCCGCGCAACGGGCCGTCGGGCACCGCCGCCGGGCCTGTGTCGCCGAGCACCTGACGAATCGGATAACGGCTGAAGAAGTCGACCAGCACACATGCGCCGTCGTCCGGCACAGTGACCCGCGCAAGCAGCGGTGCGACGCGCGGCGCGGCGGCCGCCAGCACGCGTGCGCTGCCGCCCGGGCCGCCCAGCCAGACCGGCGTGCCGTCGGCCAGCCAGCCCGCCGCGCCGCCGATCGATGCACCGGGCCGCGCCGGGTCCGGCATCGTCCACGTCTTCGCGCGCAGTACGCTGCCATAGCGCGACACCGTGCCCTCGCCGCGTCCGCTCGTCAGCACCGACACCAGCGTGCTCGCCGCCGCTTCGCGCGGCCGTGCCGGCATCGCTTGCAAGGCGGCGAGCAACTCGGTCACCGGCAGGCGCCGCGCGGCGGTCATCGCGCCAAGGTCGCGCAGCCACGCGGGCGCGTGCGCGGCCGTCCAGTATTTGCGCCAGTCGGCAGGATCGAGTTGCAAACGCGCGGGTTCGAAAAAGCGGCCACACGATTGCACCAGCGCATGTTCGCGGTCGACGTGGCCGCCCGTCATGCAGCAATACACTTCGTCGGGATCGCCGCCGTTACAGGTGTAATCCGGCGTGGCGATATGACGATCCACCAGATATCCGTAAACGAACAGCTTCCACACACTGCCAAGCGGTGTATCCAGCGTCGCCGGCAAGGGTCGTGCGGCAGCGGCGGAAAACCCCTCCGCGGCGCCGCCGGCATCGACTTGCCAGAGCTGTGCCTGGCCATCGCGCAACCATGCGAAGCGCAGCGTCTGTGCCGATGTCGCGCCCGACGATCCGGCCGCAGACGACGGCACCGCTGCGTGCACGGCAGCACCATTGATCGCGCACACCGCCCCCACGGCGAGCGCCATCCGCAGCGTCGCTGCCAGACGATCACGCACGTGCCGGAGGAGAGCGGAATGCATGGCGGGCTCGCTTACTCGATGCGCAAGGTCGTCATGCGATCGCTCTTGCCGCCTTCGAACGCCTTCGCGTCCGGCTGATACATGCGGAAGTAGCGCGCGGGCGGCAACGCAAACGTGCCCGGCAACGCGAAGCGCACCAGTTGCCGCAACGTCACCGACCGGTCAAGTAAAGGCACCGGCTGGTGATACGCCAGTTCGCCCATCTCATACGAAGCCACGCGCTGGAACGGCTGTGGACCGCTCGCGCCATCCTTCGCACCCGCCAAACCGTCGATCGCCACGCCCCAACTGGTCGCCTCGACATCGCCGCCCGGCGGCAGCGGCACGTCGAGCAGACCGTAGTGGTAAGCGTTGCCCGAGCGCGGCGTGAGCGTGACTTCGTCGACATAAAGCGCGTTGCTGTCGATCGCATCGCCCGGCTTGACGAGGCGTGCCGTGAACGCGGAGCGGCCCAACTGGCTATCAGCGTCGCCCTTCTTCGGATCGGCCTTCACTTCAAGCGGCTCGAGCTTGTAGAAGCGACGCTCGATCGTGATGTTCAGGCGGCTGCTCTCGCTCGTATGACTGCGGAACGAGACCAGCGCGTTCACGTCCGTGCGTGCCGCGCCTGCATCGAGCGTGACGGGCACTCCCGCGACAGGACTTCCTCCCGAGCCTGCGGCGCCGGTCCACTTCCAGAGCGGCGCGCCGGTCGGTGTCGCGGCACGCGTCCAGCCCGCGCCTTGCAGCGACGGCAGCGAGGCCGTCGCCACGTCGCCGCCGAGGGCCTTGCGCAGCCACAGCAGCGTCAATGCACGGTCGAGCGTCGGATAGTCGGTGCTGCTTTTTGCAAGCAACGCCGCTGCGTCGACAGGCGCGCCGCCGTCCGAAGCCGTCATGTACAACAGACTCTGCACGAGCGGCGCCGCATCATCGGCTAAGGCTGTACGCGCGGCGCTGGCCGCTGCGTCGAAGCCGTCCGGCAACTGTGCGTTGAAGCCGCGCGCCATCGACGCGATCAGCAGCGTCGCCATCTGTTTGCCGCGCAGGGCATCGGCCTGCGCGAACACGATACTGTCCGACGCGCCGTACGTGACACTGCGCGCCACCTTGCCCGTTGCCGCTGCATCGCTCAACAGGTCCGCCGCGACACCCGACACAGGCGTCGCGACCGGCAAGCCCATCTGCTGCATGAACCACAGCGCCAGCGCGCGATGCAGCAACGGCTCTTTCGCTCCCGCATCGCGATACACGTCCATGGCGTGTTGCCAGTTGTCCGCCGGCAGCGATATGCCGAGACTACGGCTCGCCAGCCAATCCGCGTAGTACGCGTAAGCGGTCATCAGCGAACTGCCGCCCGTCGTATCGCCCCACCAGCCGAACGTGCCGCCGACGCCCGCCAGCATCGCCAGACGTTGCCGCTGATTGCGCAACAACGCTTCAAGCCCTTGCGTCGAACTGGCGTTGTCGCCGTGGCCGATTGCGTCGTGTGCGAGCGCGAGTGGAATCAGGCGGCTCGAGGTCTGCTCGGCGCAACCATACGGATAATTGATCAGATCATCGGCGACGCGGGCAAACTCGCTCGCCGCGCCGCCGACGAAACGCACATTCACGTCCTGCGCGTCCCGCGGCAGATTGAGCGGCTTGTTCGAACCGTCGAGCGCGACCGTGTTCTGATGCAGATCGAGCCAGCCGCTCGCGTCGAGCCTGATGGTGGTCTGCAAGCGATCCACATCTTGACCCGCACGACGCAGCGTGGCGTTGATCACGCCGGCCTGCAGCGCGCCGGTCGGCAGACGCAGATAGTTTGCGCCGCGCCTGAGCGTGACCTTCTGATTCAACGACAAACCACCGCCGTCGACCACCCATTGCGCCTCCATATCCGCGTCGGTCTGATTGAACGCGATCATGTCGACAGCCGGCTGATCGTTGACACGGAAATGCGACGGGCCGCTCCACTTCAGATACAAGGCCTTGTCCGAGCGCACATAGGCGGTGCGCTGACCGACCATGCCGTCCGGCGCCGCCGCGCGCACGGTGATGCGCCAGCGCGCCAGCGAATCCGGCATCCTGAATGTCATGGTGGCGTGACCGTTGGCGTCGGTCTTCAGATTGGCTTGCCATGCGGCCGTGTCCTGATCGTCGCGGCGCGGCCGTTCGAGCACCTTCACGCCGCGCTCGTTATAGTTTGCACGCTGCGGACCGCCCGGCGCGCCCTTCAACGGCGAACGCGCGAGGTCGTAGGTGATGAACGACAGGCTCGACGAAGTACGCACGTTGTTGCGGCGCGGGTGATAGAAAAAGTCGACGATGTTCGGCGCGATTTCAGGCTGCAGCACATACACCATTTCATCGACCACGCTCACCGTCAGATTCGCTGCTTCCGGCTTGCCGTTCAGCGTGCTGTCGAAGTTCAGCGTGACGGTATCGCCCGGGCCGTAGACCGGCTTGTCGCTTTTCACGTTCAATTCGATCTGCGGTTGCGCAACCACGATACCCGCGTTCTGGAATACGTATTCGCCGGCATGCACGTACAGCACCGAAAATGTCATGTTCGGCGCGAACGCTTCGCCGACCTTGATGCGCGCCTTCCATTGCGACGGCGCCACGCGCTGCAGTTGCAGCCAGTCGCCGCCCGCGCTGAGCAAGGCGCGGCGCTCGACGTTGTCGCGCTCGAGCGTCAACAATGCGTCGTCGACCGGCAGCGGGAAGGTGATCAGCGCTTCGGCGGTGTCGCCGATCCGGTACTTGTCGCGATCAAAGACGATCTCGACGCTGCCGGGGATCGCCTTCACGCCATCGCCCGCGACCCAATGGCTCGTGGCAGCGAGCAGATTGCCGGTGTCGTCCTTGACCGACACCATGTATGAACCGGGTTCGTCGAATTGCACCGGGAACGACAGCTTGCCGCCGGCGGCCGCAGTCTTCAAAGCGCCTTCGCCATGCGTCTGCGATTCGAGGCGCGTCCATTCCCACCTGGACGGTGCACGCGCCGCGGGGTCGAGCGTGCCGAGCGCCTGCAGATCGAAATTGACCGACTCCTTCGGCTGCGAGAACGACTTGGCCGCCGCCAGTCGATAAGGTGTCGCGCCGCGCGCAATCAGCACTTCGCGCGTCACACGCACCTTGTAGGCCGCACCGTCCTGGGCGAACAGGGTCAGCGCATAACGGCTCGGTTCCTTCGCTGCGGGCAGTGTGAGGTTCGCGTTGCCGTCGCTATCGGTCTTGAGTTCCTGCTGCTCCAGCTTGACCGGGAAGAGTCCTGCATAACGCAACTCGCCGTCGACGATCGTCACTTTCTGCGCGCGCAGCGTGACGGATATCTTGCTGTCGCGCACCGGTTTGCCGTCCGGATAGCGCAACTGGATCTTGCCCTTCAATGGCTCGCCGGTTGCGTAATCGGCCTTGTCCATCGACAGGTTCACGTCGAAATGCGGCTTCACATATTCGGCGACGCGAAAGGCACTGCCGTACACATCGCCGTGGTAGTCGAAGCGCAATGTGTAGCCGCCGGCAGTAGCATCGGCCGGCAGCGTGAACGCCGTATCCGCGCCGCTGTCGGACGCGAAATGCACCTTGCTCGTTGCAACCGGCGCGCCGTTCGGATCGAGCACATCGAGCCTGATATCGGCTTCAGCCGGCGCGGACGATTGCGTCGCGTTCTCGAACGTGCGGCCGATGAATTTCACATGCACCGCGTCTCCCGGACGGTACATCGGGCGGTCAGTCACCGCGTAGATCTTGGTGTTGTAGATCTCGCTGTCGTAGTAGAAGTTTTCCGAAACGAACACGCCGCCTTGCGGATCGGTGCCGAGCACATAGCTGCGCTCGGGGCTCACGTGTTGCAGCACGAGCGCGCCGTCGCCGCCGGTCGCGCCGCTTTGCAGCACGCCGACGCCGTCGGTCCAACTCACTTCGGTATTGCCGACCGGCTTGCCGTTGTCGCGCCGCGTGGTCCACACCAGCATCCCGCTCGACGCCGCCTTCACAACCGCCACGGTGTCCGACACGAACAGCAACGTATGCGCGCGGTAGTTGCCGATCACCGCCTCGACGATATACAGGCCCGGCGGCAGCTTGCCGACCGGAATCATCACGTTGCCCGAACTCGCTTCGATGAAGTTACTGCTGCTGCCTTCGAGCTTCACGCCCTTCGGCGCTTCGATCACCTTTGCGTCCCAGATCGGATAGCGAAAGCGCGCGATCATGTCGTAACCCTTGAGCGGCGCGAACTGCGAGTTCGGCTGGAACTGTGTCGGCTTGCCGGTCTGCTCGCCGAGTTTGAACTGCGGGGCGGCTTCGGTCGCCTTGCTGCGCGTCGCGAACGACAGCACGCGCTGCCACGCACGGCGCGCTTCGGTGAACCAGCGGTCCCATAGATAAGCCAGCGTGTTCGCGAGCCCCTCGCCCTGATAGTTCGGCGCAACATTCAGCCGATGCAGATTCTTCTGCGCCTTCAGGAAATCAAGCGGCTTCGGCACTCGATACACGACGATGTCCGCGCCGCCATACGCTTGCAGTGCATCCTTGAATTCACGGCCGGGCGCTTCGAGCCGCACTTGCGCCAGTTGATTGCTGCCGAAACTCGCATCCGAGAGCAGGAAGAACGGCTGGCCATCGACGTTCTGCGAATCGAAGCTGCTCGCGGGCGCGGATTGCAGCGTCGGGTTCGCGGCGATGCTGTCGGCTGCGGCACTCGATGCCGCGTCGTCGGCATAGGCAGGCGCGATCGCCAGCGTCAGCGCCGCGAACAGCACCGCCGCCGCGAGCGCCGCGCGACGACGCGTGTTGCCCAACCAGCCGTTCGGCATGGTGACGGAATTCATTCGGGTCATGGTGTCAAAAAGTCCAAACGAAACACGCCGACAAAATTCGGATTGCCGTCGAGCGGCTGCCAGCGGGAGTCTTTCCATTGCATCAGGTCGGAGACGGCCACGGCGCGCAGACCGGTGTCGGTCGGCGTAACGGTGCCTGTGTGATAAGCGATGTAGCGATCCAGCCAGATCATCAGATGCTGGTCGTCGCCCTGGTCGAAGAACAGCAGGTCGCCGGGCAGCGCCTGATTGAGGTCCTTCGAGACAAAACGGCTATTGCGTTGAATCAGCGCGATCGCGGAGGCATAAGCGCCCGTGGAACCGTCGAGCTGGGTCCAGCGATTCGATAGCGTGCGTTGCGAGGCGGACAGTTGTAATTCCGGCGGCATGCTGCTGGTGTCCGCGAGACTCGTCATGCCATTGGCGCGCAGCCATTTGCTGTCGTGCGGCTTGAGCGTTTCGCCGACGGCGAAGCGCACGAGGCCCGCGCAATCGCGTTGTGTCCAGCGCGGCGTCGGGCCGCGCCGCATCTGCTGATCGACGATCCGTACGAACCACGCGCGAAACGCCGCCGATTGCTGGGGCGAGAGCGCATCAGGATCGGGCAGCGCGGTGGTGCTGGTCAGCGCGCATGCGTACTTTGCGTATGGCGCGAGACTGGCTGTGATGCACGCTAATGCCGCGCGTGCGAGCCAGGTGCGGCGTGCAGCGGAGGGCATGTCGCACGGACGGGCGACTGTGGGCGCGGTGGGCACGAGATGGGCGCCGGCGGCCGCATGCACGGCGGGTCCACGTTCGCGCGAGTGCGAGTGCGAGTGCACGCGCGGACCGCTCGCGTGCGTCACGCTGGGAGCGCGAAGGCGGCGCACCTAGTCGCCCTCGGTGCCAGGCTGATCCGCGGGTGGTTCGGCACCACCGGTATCTGAACCCGCCCCCGCCCTGGTGCGGTCGAACCACCATTCGACCGGCACCCAGCCCGTCGACCCCGGCAAGTTCTGCGGCAACGTCAGCGAAACCGCTGGGTAGTGCGCGAGCGCATGCAGCTTCGGCACGAGGTGAGTACGCGACGCATTGCGGAACACGGATTCCTGATCGGCCGGCAGCGCGGCACCCGCTTCGCGCTCGATCAACGCGGCCGCCGACGCAGGCGTCAGCGTCAGAATCGTGCGCGGCAGGCGCTGTGGCGCGAGCGTGTCGGCGAGGGCCGGATAACGCTTGTCGAGCACCGCAAGCGTATCGTCGACCAGACGTGCATCGGGCGAGAAAATCAGGTAGCCGTGCGCCAGTGCGAGTGTCACCGGGAAATAGCGTTCCGCCGAGAGTTGCGACGCGAACGACGCCTTGCTCGACAACGCCGTACCTGCCCGCGCGCTGACCGGACGTTGCCACACGGTGACTTCCGCGCCCCGTTGCTGGGTCGTGACAGGCAGGCGGAGATAGCTTGCGTCTGCGTCGCCGGTTCTGGCGGCCTTCGCCTCATAGGCGCCGATCACGCTACCGAAGGTCTTGCCGAGCGCAGTCTTCAGCGCGGCGCTGCTCGCCGCATCCTGCGCCTTCACGCGCGCGACGAATACCGGCGCAACCAGCGTGGATTTCGCGTACCAGCAGACGGCCGCGGGACCGGCTAGCTGATCGCCGATGGCGGTGGCGCTATCTGCGCCCGCATCGGCCGCCTTCCCCAGCAGTCCCGACACTTCCTGCCAGTCGGCGGGCAAGCTCGTGCACGCGGCCGGGTTGGCCGGCAACGCGCGCCACAAGTCTGCGCTATTCCACTGTTGCGGCAGCTTACCCGGCTGAATCAGCGCCGAGGTTTGCCAGTTCGCTACACCATTTGCGCTCGGCGAAAAATCGAATCGCAATGCGTCGATACCCGAGAAAAACGCCTGATAACCAAACGACAGATAATTGGCCGATATAACGAGGCGATGTCCCTTTGGCGCGTCGCCCGGTGCGTCCAACTGATAGGCGTGGGTGGCGTCGTCACGCCCCGATGAAAGCATGCCGGCGATCGCGTCGGCCCGTTCGCTCAGCAAGCCACCTTTCGCGTCGAGCAGCACGCCGGGTGCGGACAGCACGACCAGCCGGTCATCTTTGGTGGCGAACAGCAGCGTGCGGCCAACTGCCAGCTTCAACGCGTAGACCGGCACATCGCCGGAAAGCTTCGCGACCTGGCTTAACTGCGCATCACTCGCGGCGACGTTGCCGAAGCCTTGCAGCAGTTTCGCAAGACCATTGCGGCGCATGGACATGACCCAGTAGCCAAGGCGGCCGTCCGGCGAGCGCCATAGCAGCACGTGGGCGGGTTCGTCGAACACGCGGCGGATCAGTTCGTCACGCCAATCCAACTGATGTTCGAACGCGAGACGTCGTAACGCTCCCTCGGCAGAGAGCCGCGTATTGTCCGATTCGTAATAGTCGACGAAGTCTTGCGTGAGCACGTCGTGCAACAGCGGCACGCGCAGTATGTCGCGTGGCAGACGAGAGAGCGCTTCGCTGTCGATCACCGCATCCGGGTGATGAATGTCGAGCACGATTTCGCCGGTATTAGCCGCCTTGCGATGCGCAAACGGACGCCATACCGCCTGAATGATCACGCCGGCCACGACCAGAAGACCGACTACCAGGATTGCAATCTTTTTACGCGACATCTTCATCTGATTTTTTCTGGTTCGATGCGACGGCATTAACGTTGATGTCCGCGGAATTAACTCGCCGGAATCGCTCTCCGACCGCAGCGATGATACATGAGATTTTTAACTGAACGCCTTAGTGCTGTCGTATTTAACAGTTAGCCATGTTCCACGCATTTGGCGGCGTAATCTGCGCACGCATTGCGATGCTAAATCAGTAATCGCGTCCGCTCGAAGACGTGGATTTAATTAATCAGATTCGCTAAATGATCACGATTGATCCGGCGCGTAAAAAAACCCGGCTGCGCTACGTCGCTCGCCGGGTTATTTCGGGTATTTCAATTACCACTTTGTGACTGCCGACGCGTAAGTCCGCATCAGAAGAGTTCAAGCGCCTGTTTCATTCTCTGCACGCCGTTTTCGATATCGGCCACACTGGGCGCCGCGAATGACAGACGCAGTGCAGCCCGATCAATATTGTCTTTATAGAATGCGACACCGGGCACGAACATCACGTTGCGTTCGATGCATACGCGCAGATATTCCGCGGCATCCTGCCCGCCTGTCAATCGCGCCCATACGAACATGCCGCCGGCGGGCCGATGAAAGCCGATAGCGTCGTGCAGATGCGTATCGAGCGCGTCGCACAGTGTGCCGCACTTTAGCGCGTAAGCCTCGATGATCCGCGGCAGATGACGCTCCAGCGCGCCGCTTGCGAGGTATTCGGCGGCAATCGCCTGCGTCCACGGTGAACTGCATAGATCGACGGTCTGCTTCGCCACCACGCAGCGGCGCAGGATCTCCGCATGCGCGACCATCCAGCCGACCCGTAAACCGGGCGCAACGATCTTCGAGAGACTCGAAAAATGCACGACCCAGTCGCGTGAACCCGGCACCTGCCCGCTCAATGCGAGCAGCGACGGCAGCGCCGCGCCGCTGAAGCGCAGGTCGCCGTAGGGATCGTCTTCAACGATCAGAAAGTGGTGACGTGCTGCAAGTTTCAACAATGCCGTGCGCCGTTCGAGCGATAAGGTCGCGCCGGTCGGATTGGCAAACGTCGGCACGGTGTACAGCATCCTGGGCGGCTTTGTCAGCGTATCCGATTCGAGCAACGCGGCGAGCGCGGCAACGTCAAGTCCATCCTGATCGACAGGCACCGTCACCACCTCGGCCTGTTGCAGCTTGAGCGCCTGCAAGGTCGCGGGATACGCGGGTTGTTCGACCAGCACGACGTCGCCCGGGGCGACCATGACGCGCAGCAGTAGATCGAAGCCTTGCTGCGAACCCGTCGTGACGAGCAATTCCTGCGCTGTGCAGGACGCGCCGCGCCGTGTCATCAAGTGCGCGAGCTGGTCTTTAAGGACGGCGAGGCCGTCGGTCGGGCCATATTGCAGGCACAGCGTGGGGTGTTGCGCCGCACGCGAGGCAGCGGCGTCGAGCCCTTCGCGGTCGAACAGATCGCTGGCCGGATAGCCGCCGGCGAAGGAAATCATGCCGGGCTGCGCCAGATACTTGAACAGCTCGCGGATCGGCGAGCCGGTAGGCGCTTCGAAGGCGGGATTGAACGTGAACATGGTGGCGGGCCGCTTATATATCGATAGCTGACGAAGGTAGATCGGCGTCGATTGTGGGCATCGTTCGAGTAGATGGAAAACGATATCTGCGCACTACGTATTGCGTTTTCCGCATTACCCGCATCGCCCGGCATCACGCGGCGCGCGCACCTACACCACGTTCTTTTCCACGATCGGCCGGTTTTCCAGCACACGGGCAAAATTCAGCGAGCCGAGATCGAGCGTCGTATAACGCCCGTGCAGGATCAGTTCACTGACCCCGCGACCGGTTGCCGGTCCTTGCTGCAAACCATGCCCGCTAAAACCGTTGGCGAAAATGCAGTTATCGACGTCCGGGTGATAACCGATGATCGCGTTCTGGTCGAGCACGTTGTACTCGTAGTAGCCAGACCAGCAGTTCTGCACGCGCAGCGCTTCGAATTCCGGTACGCGATGCGCGAGCGTCGGCCAGATCACGTCGTCGAATAGCGCGTGATCGACTTCGTCGAGCGGCAAATCGTCGGGATCGTTGTCCGCTGAAGGCGACGTGCCGCAGATAAACGATTGGCCTTCCGGACGGAAATACACGCCGCTCGGGTCGATCAGCAACGGACAGTGCTCAAGCCGTGCCGGCGATGTGACATTGAAAATACTGCGGCGGCGCGCAAACACGGGAAGGTCGATGCCGATCATCTGCGCGACCTTGCGTGACCACGCACCCGCGGCATTCACCACCACGTCGCAGGCGTAGGTCTCGCCGTTCGCGGTCTGCACTTGCGTCACGCGCTTGCCGTCGCGATGCAGGGCGGTGACATCGTCGGCCACGTAACGCACGCCGAGCGCCTGCGCCTTCTTGCGCAGCGCCTGCACCAGCCCATAGCCGTCGAACCAGCCCTCACCGCTTTCGCCGTAGGCGCCCGCGACGAGATCTTCCGTGTTGAGCCAGGGAAAGCGCGCTTGCAATGCGGCTTTATCGAGCAGACTGATATCCGCACCGAGACTTCTTTGCAGCGCGTGATTCTCGCGCAGCGTCGCCTCGCCGGCGGGTGTCGCGAGAAAGAGATAGCCGCCTTCGTGCAGATCGATCGACGGTTTCGTGCCGTCGATATCGAGCCGCTCGCCAATCGAGCGCAGAAACTCGATGCCGAATAGCGACATCTGAATGGAAAGCGGCGTGGAGAATTGCTGACGAATGGAAGCCGCGGATAACGCCGACGATGAGCGCGCATAAGTCGGATCACGCTCGATCACGGTGACGCTGACCGTCGGGTCCGAGGCCCGCAGAAAATACGCAATCGAACTGCCGATCACCCCACCGCCGACGATCACGACTTTGGAACTCACGTCTGACTCCACGAATAACGGGGCCCCCTTGAAACGGCGGGCGGCGCAAATGGATTGCTGAAGAAATGGTGTATGAGCAGCGGCGCACGAATGCGCCGCTGCGTTGCTGCTCGATGCCCGGGCGCTATCAGTCGATATTGAAATCGATACCCTGCGCGAGCGGCAATGCCGACGAATAGTTGACCGTGTTGGTTGCGCGGCGCATGTATGCCTTCCAGGCGTCCGAGCCCGACTCGCGGCCGCCGCCGGTTTCCTTCTCGCCGCCGAACGCGCCGCCGATTTCAGCGCCGCTCGGTCCAATGTTCACGTTGGCGATACCGCAGTCGCTGCCCGAATCGGACAGGAAGCGTTCTGCTTCACGCAGGTCAGTCGTGAATACACACGACGACAGACCATGAACCGCGGCATTGTTCGCCGCGACCGCATCCGCGAAATCCGAGTAGCGCAATACGTACAGAATCGGCGCGAAGGTTTCCTTCAGCACGACCGAGGTTTGCGACGGCATTTCGACCAGTGCCGGACGCACGTAATGGCCGCCTTCATAACCCTTCACCTCGACGCGGTCGCCGCCGAACACCTTGCCGCCTTCAGCCGTGGCCTGTTGCAGCGCTTCCTGCATGCGGGCATACGCTTGCTTGTCGATCAACGGGCCCATCAGCGTGCCCTTTTCCAGGGGGTTGCCGATCGGCACCTTGCTGTACAACTGCTTCAGACGCTCGATAGTTTTGTCGTAGACGCTTTCGTGCACGAACAGACGCCGCAGCGACGTGCAGCGCTGGCCTGCCGTGCCCACTGCCGAGAACAGGATGCCGCGCATCGCAAGTTCGTGATCTGCTGTTTGCGAGACGATACCGGCGTTATTCCCGCCGAGTTCGAGCAGCGAGCGGCCGAAGCGCTTCGCCACTTCCACGCCGACTGTGCGGCCCATTTCGGTGCTGCCCGTCGCGCTGACGATCGACGCGCGCGGGTCGGCCACCAGTTTCGCGCCCACCTCGCGGCCGCCATTGATCAGCGCGGTCAGGCCAGCCGGTGCGTCGCCGAATTCCTGCAGCGCCTCCTTGAGAATCTGATTGACGGCGAGTGCGGTCAACGGCGCCTTTTCCGACGGCTTCCAGATCACCGCGTTGCCGCACACCAGTGCAAGCGCCGCATTCCACGACCACACGGCCGCCGGGAAGTTGAACGCCGAGATCACGAGGCACGTGCCCATGGGATGCCAGGTTTCCGCCATACGGTGTCCCGGGCGTTCGGAGGCGATCGTCAGACCGTACAGTTGACGCGACAGACCGACCGCGAAGTCGCAGATGTCGATCATTTCCTGCACTTCGCCCATGCCTTCCTGGAGGATCTTGCCGGTTTCGAGCGTAATGATGCTGCCGAGCGCCAGCTTCTTTTCACGTAGACGGTTACCGAGCAGGCGGACCAGTTCGCCGCGGCGCGGCGCCGGGACGTTGCGCCAGGCCGTGTAAGCCTCCTGCGCTCTGGCGAGGGCCGCGTCGACTTCCGCCACCGTATTGCTGGCCACGCGGCCGATGAGCTCGCCGGTAATAGGCGAATGAACCGCGATGTCACCGGCTTGTGCTGCCTGAGCGATGCCGAGGTCGGCGAGAATGGTCGAAGCGTCCATGAGAGTCCCTTTAATTTCCAATGCGAAACAAGAGTAAGTTCGGAAACTATACACGCGGGTTTTTGCGACGGCAAGCGGATTTGCCCGGAACCGGACACGAAACGGCCCGGATAGGCCTGCTGTGCTTGAAGCGGCTATGAGCAGGCCAAGGGACGCCGCGTCAGCCCGCCGGCTCGGGACGGCGTCCGGGCAGCGCGCCGCCGTCGAGTCATTCGTTTCTTATTGGAAACCGGCCGTCCCAGCGCTGCGTGCCGGGCGTAATGTTCGCTGCCGCTAGTTTTTGACGCTCATTGGAGGCAACCCCGGTGGCAGCCCTGGCGGCGGCCCGGTATCGGGCAGTGTCAGCGTGGCCATGGAACTCGGGCAGCGGAACGATTTCAGCACGCCGCTCGTCAGGGGATTGGCAACGCTGCCCGTACTTGCGATGTCCAGCACAACCTTGCGTCCGTCCAGTTCAAACTCGGCACGTGTGCGTCCGCGGATCGCGGTTTCCACTACGCGGCCCTTTTGCAGCAGTCGCAGGAATGCCCATGGACCATCGGCTGCCATCGTCGACGTGTCGGGCCGGATACGTGGCGCAGCCGTGAAATCCGCATGCACGCCGCCGCGCGGACCGGGCCAACTCATCTGAAACGGCGTAACCGGGCCGTGCTGATACAACATGCTCTGCCCGTCGATATCGAGCATCAGGCCGGTGATCGCGGGGTCCAGTTCGGCGACCCGGATCTCCGCCTTCCACGACAGTTGCTTCTGACCGGGCTCGCCAAAGAACACTTCGCGGATCGCCTTCGCCTGCTCGAACGACGCGAGATCGAGGCCCTGAACCGGCTCGGTTGCGCCCGCCAAGATCCGGTAACGCCACGGCCTTGCAGACGTATCGACGAACGGCGCAAGCGTCTTCGCGAAGAAATCGTCGAATACGCCTCCCTGCGCGAACACACGCGTGAAGTCGTCGATGCTGACATCCCGCTCGCTGTCCGCTGCGAACGGATAACGCCCCTCCACCGTCAATCGGCACGCATCGCCCACCACCGCCTGAATCTGACGCGACAACAATTGGCCAATGCCCAGATTCACCTCGCGCGAACCCTGCACCGCAAGGTTTTGCAGCACTTCACGAAACGGCGCGGGCATGGTGTTCGCCATCATCTTGAGCCTGGCCGCCGTGTCGCTCGCGGGCGGCAAGCTGTTGTTGGCCAATGCGTTGTCCGCGACGGTCAACGCCGTGTAGTAATCGTTCAGCAAACTGGCGACGCCGTCGAGGCCGGCTCTGCCCGCTTGTGTTTGAGCCTGCGTTGAGGCCGTTGGTCCATCTGCGCTGCCGGTCACAACTTCGCGCAGCGCTGCGAAGCGATGATCGACAAGCTCACGCTCGATGCCCTCCTGCGAGCGTATGCCGAGCGCGGTGTCCGTATTCTTCAGTTGACCGGCGGCTTTCTCCAGGAACGATGTGTCCGGCGCGGCGGCCGGCTGAGTCAGCGTCGTCTCGTGAACCGCCGCGCGTGCAAGGCGTGCGAGCGGTGAATCAGGCGCCGCGAAACTGCGCAGCACCTGCAGGTTGAACGCGAGGCTCGTGCCCGCGACCGTGCGAATATCGCCAAGATACGCATCCCATTGCCGTGCGTACTCGTTCAGGTACTGTCGGCGAATGGCTTCCATCAGCGGATCGTCCGCCGTCCCCGTCGCCTTCGCGAATTCAGCCGTTTTTTTTTGAGCCTCGTTCTGCGGATCGCCCAATGGCGAACGGCCCATCACCCAGGCATCGCCCTGACGCGCGGCCTCGACGAATTCCGGCAAGCGTTTATCGAACAGATTCCGATAGCCATCGAAAGTAAAGATGCCCGGCACGCCACGCGAGAGCGGCGCGCCGCTCGCCCGCGTGAATACAGTGCCCGCTTGCGGCCCGACTGCGCGGAGTAGCGTGAATTCGTCCGGCGCCTCAATCTGCATGGCTGCCTTGACTCGCTCATAAACACGCTGGGTCGCATCGCTCGAGTCGAGGAACGCGCGGCCCTGCTGAATCAACGCGTCGTTGCGTACGAACGGCGACTGCACCGCCCGTGTGCCGGAGAAGAGTTGTTGCACGTGCTCGATCATCGAAGCCCGGCCGCCAAACACCGCCGCGCTGTCCGTGTGCGCCCAGTCGTCGAGCACCCATACTTTCACGTCCGCGGCGTTGTACTTCGCCTTGTCGTAGAGCATCAGATAGACGCGCAATGTGTCATAGACCGTCTTCGTGTCTCTGCCGGCGATGGCTTGCGACAACACCGCTTCCATGCGCCTCACGATCTGCGGCACAAGGAGATTGTCTTCCAAAGCATCGTACGTGCGACCGCTCGCAGCGAATACCTCTGGCGCAGCATACAGACCGAAACGGTAGCCGCTATCCGGCTTGGCCAGGTCGAGACCTGGATAACTCGCCAGGTAGCGCGCATCGGTTAATGCGTCGGGCACGTCTTCCATTTTCGGTGTGTTGTACAGTTGTGTAACCCGCGCTGTGAGCGTCTGAGCTTTGCGTCCAATTGCATCGAGATACGCGCGATTGTGGCCGAAGCTGATCCAGATCCCACTCATGAGCCATGCGAAGATCAACAGTGCCAGTGCATGCCCGGTCATTCGCAGCAACCGGAGCCGCCACTCCCAGCGCAGATTTGGGCGGACCAGATCCGCCTCCGCGAACACGAGTCTGGTGAGGAGATCGTGCAGGAAGTAGCTTTGATTGCTGCCTGGCTGCAATACGCGCGTCTTGAGTGGATGACCGCGCGATGCGGCGAGACGCTGAACGACCGTGTCCCGCTCCGCCACCACCTGCTCGCCCGATTGCGTGGCGCTCGTGAAATACACGCCGCGCAGCGTCGCATATGACTGAGTCCCGTCGTAGCGGGAATCGGCGAACACACTTTCGATCAGTTCGTCGAGCGGTTGTGTCAGCGCGCCAAACTCTTCGCTAAGCGCCGCGAGTTTCCGGCGCCGCCCCGCATCGTACTCGTCCTGCAGACGCGTGTTGACGCCGTCAGCAAGACGCTCGACGAGTCGTACCATTTCGACCTTGCAGCCCGTGTGAATACCGTCGTGGGCGATCGTCTCGCAGCCGTATGGCAATGTGAAGCCCCAGACCTGGGCACGGCCCTCGGCAGTCAGCGAACCGAAGTACTCCGCAAAGCCGCTGAGTCGATCCATCTTTGTAATGAGCAGATAAACCGGGAAGCGGATACCCAGCGTCTCGCGCAGATCCGCAAGCCTCGCGCGCAATGCTGCGGCCTCGGCGAGGCGAGCGCTGGCGTCCGCGCTCGTCAGTTCGGCCACGTCGACCGTCAGCAACGCGCCGTTGAGCGGCGCGCGCGGACGATGGCTGCGCAGCAGACCCAGAAATCCCAGCCATTCGGCTTCGTCGCTGGCGATGCGCTGCTTTGCGGGATCAGCGTGAACTGCTGCTGTATCGGCTTGATTTCCGGCAGTGCCACCGTCGTTATCTTGACCCGCGGACCGCGCCGGATTTACCGGCAAGAGATCGTGCGACGACGTACCGTGACGCGTGTAATGTCCCGCCGTATCGATCAGCACGGCGTCGTTGGTCAGCCACCAGTCGACATGCGGGGTGCTGTCCGTCAGGCCATGTGCCGCGCGCTGCATCTGCTCGGCCATGGGCAACGCCAGCCCCGCGCGCAACAACGCACTCGTCTTGCCCGACGATGTCGAACCGAGCGTGATGTACCAGGGCAATTCGTACAGATAGCGTTTGCCTTGGAAGAAGCGACCGAGTCCCCCCGCGCCGGTGCGCATCGCCTTCAGATGCGCGAGCGCTCTGGTGACGTTCGCATTGACTTCCTTCAATGAGGCCGCCGCAGGCGATGCCTCTTTTTTACCGCCAAAATCGAGCACTCTTCTCAGGAATAGTTCGTCGTCGCGCATCTTCCGCCAGAGCCGCAATAGTCCGTACGCGATGAACACGACGAGCACGATCGCGATCGTCATCGCTCGCGCCGATGCGGCCTCAAACGGCGCAGCCTGTCCAAAACTCAGTAGTGGCGCGGCATACCAGATCAGGAGGCACAGGAGCGCCACGAACACAGCGAGCGTCGACACGCCCGCGAGCCACAACAGCATTCCGGCAAGCAGTAACGCGATGAACAGCACGCGCATGCTGGTGTCTGCTAGCGGCTTCAGTCCGCCGAACGCCACGAACGGTCCGACGAACCAGACCACAAGAGCGACGACCACAAGTACTACGAAAGCGAGAAACTGGCGCGTGGCCAGAAACGATAGGAACTTCGTCATTCTTCGATCCCGATTTGACTGGCGGTGTATCTACCGCGCGACTGTAATTTCGACGCGACGGTTTTTCGCCCGTCCGTGAAGCGTGGCGTTGTCGCCAATCGGGTCCGCCTCGCCTTTACCGATCGCTTCGAGACGATTGGCAGGGACGCCGGCGCTCTGCAGCAATTGCACCACCTGCGCGGCGCGTTCTTCGGACAGCGCCTGGTTCGAGGCGAACTGGCGGCTTCTGATCGGCGCGTTGTCGGTATAGCCCGTGATGGAGACCCTGCCTGGCACTTGCGCAATAGCGGCCGCGATTTTCTCGACGAGCGCAGTCATGGCCGGATTGATAACGATCTTGCCGGCGGGAAACATATCGTCACCGCGGAAAATCACTGAACTGCGATGCGCGGTTTCGTCGACAGTAACCGTGCCGGAAGTGATCTCGTCTTTGAGCAGTTCCTTTAAATGCATTGAAGGTGGCGCGACGGGAGGCGTCATGCGACCGATGTTTCCAATCGCGCTGTGCACTTCGGCGCCATGCGTCTCCAGTACATATTTGCAGTAGCCGAAGAAGCTGAGCAGGATGATCGATAGCGTTGCAACCGTGATCCAGATCGGGAACTCATGGAACGAGATGCGCCTGCGCTGCACGATGGTGTGCCAGTGTGGCGACAGGGCTATCGGGACGGGACCGCGTTGCGCCGTGATTTCCGTATAGAGACGCTGGCGCACGGTTTCATGTTTGCGGCGGCCGTCCGCTTCGAATCGATAACGGCCCTCGAAACCGAAGCTCAGAATACGATAGATGACTTCAAGCAAGTCGATATGTTCACGTGGCTCGGTCATCAGACGGCCGATCAGCAGATAGACCTTGTCACCCCCCTGCCGGTCCTCGTGGAATGTGGACGCGAGACCGTTGGTGATCCACTCGACGCCGCTCGCGCCGCCTCTTCCCCAGGTTGTCTGCATGGCGGCTTCGTCGAGTGCGGTGCAGAGGCAGTAGCGCGCGCCGATCATATGGTCGCGGCGGATGTTGGCCTGCTCGCAGAGTTTCTGAAAGAGACGTAGCTCCTGTTCCAGCAGCGTGTGCAGTTCGGCGATGGCGTCTGACTCGAGGAAGTCAGGTAGGTCGGTTAGGGCGCGAAGGAGCGGGCGGGCGGCTTCGAGGAGTGGGTTTTTTGCGGCGGTGATGGTGGTTAGGCGAATACCCAAATTCTCGGATGGTGGATTTCCGTGATTTTTTACCTGTGAATTGTCAAAGCCAATAATTATCTGATCTCTCACTTATGACCCCGTCGCCATCCATTGAACAAATCAAGCACTTCTACCGGCTCACCCTACCAATTGCAACCAGCTTGCGAGGGAATGACATTAGCGTCCTGAATAAAATAAACCTTCTTGCGGTTATAATAATTTTTGTATTCCACCGAATAAACACTTGCGCCCTGGCTGAGTATTTCATATTCACCCGAGATCCTATTTCCGGAGACCTCCATCCATGTCTCCGTTAGTTGAAACGGCCGACCATTCTCGACCAACTCGGTTTGCCCTCCGGCGTAAACCAACGAAATTGGTGTTGCCGATTTTTCGTATTTAACATAAGCGCCAGACCACTTCGACACATCGTCGTAATATCTCCGCATCTGGAGTCGAACGGGTTTTAGTCCGCCCGAATTGAAGCAAAAATCATCTACTGTTACTTCACAATGCACCGGTAGAGATATAAGCAAGAGTGTGCAAATCATCAGATTTTTCATAAAACCCTAGAAAGGCTGTTGGCGTTCGAGCGCCGCATGAATCGTGTGTTGCGCTCTGTAAAATTTCTTCTGCGGACGAGGAGGCTGACCGACCATGACAACATGCCCTTGCGCATCATGAACGGGTTCCTTCTGACTATTCCTGCGCCATTCGAATGTGATCGCGACCGGATCTGTCCCGTTCGACTCGTCCAGAAGAATGGCTGTCAAATAAGCCACGGACTGAAGGCGAACTTCGAGCCCATTGAGATTCTCGATTGCCACGTATCCATTTACGTCCTTGCTTAGAGTAACTGCGTGGTTGATACCAACGCCGGCGTCCATGTGCGCAAGCATTCCGCTTCGACTTATCACATAAAAACATGCACTATCTACGCAGTTATAAGCGTTATGGTTTCCATTATTATTTTTTGCTATGAAGATATCTGGATTCCACCCTAACTCGCGGAATTCAACGGGTAGATTTTGATCATGAAGACATCTAAACAGTCCGTATGATTTGTAATTGCCAATATGCGTCAACTGAATCAATCCACGCCCGTAGTACGGACTATAAACCATGCCCTCCCCGCCAATTTCTTTCACATAATGCAAATTCCCGGTTTCTGGAATGACATGGGAAAACAAATGCAACAATCTAATTCGATACCCGGATAGCCCGTACCGTCTCGCTCCGATATTAAATGCCGCGACCCACGCCCTCGCGCGAACAAAAGCCGTTTCCCAAGATGTGCTTGCACGATGGAATTGCGCTCCCTGCAAATGCATAAGCCGGCGAGGAAAGCACTGAGCCATTTCTTCCGCACTCAACCATCCGCACTTGCCAAAGTGCTCCACAAACGCCTTTGGCGGAAAATGCCAGCACGCCTCCGCCTTGGGATACTCGTCCTCGTGAACATCCTCCCAGAACGCGAGCGCTTGAATATGCTCCTTCAGCAGCCTGAAGTCCGACTCCGAAAGCGGCGTGGATAGCGCGTCGCTGGCGCTCATCAGCCATCCCCAGCGGTGATTAATGGCTTGTTCGTCCCTCGACCACTCAGATGGAAAGCGGCAGATCGCCTTCGATAGCCGTCGCTGAACCAACTCCGACTGCAACGCCCCTACCGCATCTGCATGCGAGACATCTCCGTCGTCATCCAGATCGAGCCAACGCTTGATAGTGAACGCGTCGCACCGACTATCTGACGTTGCATTGTCATCGATCAGACTCCACTCCGCCCAATGCGGAAAGTCTGCGTCGCTATAAACGCTGATACCCGGCGCACTCAAGTTCACCCAACCGGTGATCCCAGGCGTTGCTATCTCGCGCCAATGCCCGAACTTCGCATTGGCCGGCATAGCATCGGGACCAACCACATGTCCAAAACGCAAAATCTCGTAGATGACGCTTGGCGCCGGCGCCGTTGCATATGCGCAGCCAGCCGCCTGATTGAGTTCCACGTACTTCCCGTTCAGTCGAGTCGCTTCCTTGTATAAGCCATACTCATAGCCCTCACGAACGGAAGGCGACCCGACCTCGACGAAGCTGCCATCGTCCTGCTGCTGGAAAGTGGCCAATGAGCAGTTGCCCCGTGTGTAGCGCATACGGATCACGTATTCGGCTGTAGTCGGCGTCCCCGGCTGAGGTTGGATACCCGAGTACAAACAGGGTGCGGGTCCCTGATCGTCTTCGCGATTTGGATGTGGTTCGTTCCGGAATATCAGCGCACCCCGTGGCACCTTGAACCACACATCGCCATAGACCGCGTCCGTGCAGCCGGCGGCAGCAGTCAAATGCCCGGTTGTGCGCCCGACGAGCCTCATCAGGTTCGTCTCGTCGCAGACGATCTCGAAGTGAATCTGACCACGCTGTCCATAGATCAAACCGGCAACGCCGCGCACGTCCTTACGATAGACATTCTTACCGACAGCCGGCGCAGTGACCGTTTGCAGATGCATGTAGATCGAGAAGAACGTGACCTTCGCGCTATCGCCTTCACCGATTTCAGTCGTATGCCTGATGACCACGCACCCGTCGTCGGTGCGCACGCCGCGATAAGACAAGGCTGCCTTCTCCGTGGTGTCCGTTTTACGAACATAGACGATGGTGCCATCTGCAATTGCGCGCACAGGTTCGATGATCCCCTGCGCATCACGTGGTGCGATCAGATGCACACCCCCATGCCACCCCAGATTGAAGCTCACCGGATAAGCGCCATTGCCAGGTGCACATTCCTGCATCCCGGCCGCGCATATGTCGTGATCCGGCACGACTGAATCGCCGGCATTGGCCGAATCCATTTCGTGCCCTGCGAGGGCTGGCAAGAATGGTGGGCTGATAATCATTTTTCCTTCTTCTTTCTTTGGTACAGGTCGCCGAGGTATGGGCAAAAGGTACGAATCAAGGTTCGCTCCGTTGGCTAGATATCCGGCTATCGTCACGTTCCTTCTTCTCCAATGTTTATTCTCTGGTGTTAGTCGCGTTGCCCATGTGCCGCGCGGCGCGGATGCTCACCATCGTCCGGTCCATCAACAAATTCAATCGATCTAAGCAACGTCAACACATATGGCATCAACCCGGCTTTGTTGTAGTACGGACGAGCGACCGCTGGCACGCTACCGCACAGCATGAGGAGCGGATGCCGAAGGCAAAACCCAAGAGAACGGTCACGTGTTTCGGGATTCCCGTTGATGGCATCTTGAGTTACGCCCGCACCTGAACTGTTGACCGCCCGAAGGTTGAATTTCCTGGTAACAGGCTTCAGCAACGCCAGGTCATCCGAAGAGAGCGCCGAGAAATCAGACTCACAGCGCTCTCGCTGGTTGTCATATTTCGCAAAAACTATCCGCCTTGGGGATTCGGCGTCATCTGAACTCGTGCATAGAAACGACAACGAAAGAACAGCTAGGCCTGTCTTTCGATAGGGGAGGTGAATCAAGACGTAACTGTCACCATCCAGGCGCCCTCCGTAGGGATCATTAAGCCGGATTGGGCAATTGTGACTACCGCTGCTCACCACTGTTTCCTTGACTCCGCGCGGCCACAACTGCGCAAATGCGGATGCCGAAAGGCTCATCGCGAGAGCAACGAAAAGACCGGGAAAGGTAAGACAGTGAAATTTCGAACGGTCACTCATCCCAACTACATGTATTGGCATCAATTTCGCCTCAAAATATGACCTTCCGGTGTTTCCATTGGTGTCCCAATCGCTAACGGAGACAAGCATTCGCTTAGTAATGCCAATGCAACCTGTTAGGCGACGCAACGGGATTCAAATCCGTTGCGGCGGGGTGAATAGAGAACGTTGGTGGAGGCAGGAAGATTCACTGATGCGGAAGCATGCCATCGCCCATTCCCTCAACAAATTCAATTGATTCAAGTAGCGTCAACGCATACGGCATCAACCCCACCTTGTCATGGTATGGACGGGCGACCGCTGGCACGATTCCACACAAAATTACCGGGGGATGTCGAAGGCAAAATCCGAGAGACCGGTTACGTGTTTCTGGGTCGCCATTTATCGCGTCTTGCGTTGCGCCAACGCCGGAACTGTTGACGGCCCGAAGAGCGAACCCTTTGGTAACAGGTTTAAGCAACGCCAAGTCATCCGAAGAAAGCGCCGAGAAGTCAGGCTCCCAGCGTTCTCGCTGTTTGTCGTATTTGGCGAAAACGATTCCCCTAACGGATTCGGCGGCGTTTGTCAACGTAGTTGTCGCGTCACTTCACGCACACTGTTTTAATTCTGCTGGCTGCACGCGCTCCGGATTGAGCCAGACTTCATTCTCCAATTCCCAATTGCGCGTAGATCGCGACCAACGCCGTGGATTGCGCTGCTGGGCCTGTACGTAAACGGCTTCACGTTGCGCAAGCACTGCGGCGGCTACGCCGTTATGGCGTTGCGCCGGCGTGACGAATTTCAGGCCACTGTGTTTGTGCTCATGGTTGTACCAACGTACGAACTGCTGCGTCCAGGCACGGGCCTCGTCGACACTGCCGAACGGCCTGCGCGGGTAGTCCGGCCGGTACTTACAGGTGCGGAACAGTGACTCCGCGTACGGGTTGTCGTTACTCACACGCGGCCGGCTAAACGAGGCCACGACCCCCAGGTTTTCCAGGGTGGCAAGCATCGTCGCGCCCTTCATCGGGCTGCCGTTATCCGAGTGCAGCACCAGGGGGCGACCAGCCAGGCCCTCGGCCAGACTGACACGCCGCATCAGTAACGCGGCCAGTTCTGCCGACTCCGCTTCATGGACTTCGTAACCGACAATCTTGCGACTGAACACGTCCAGCATCATGTACCAGTAGTAGTACTGTCCTTTGACCGCCGACGGCAGCCACGTGATGTCCCAACTCCAGACCTGATTCGGACCAGTAGCACAATGACTGGTCACCACCCGGGCGGAGGGCGCGCGCGCACGCCCCCGGTGATGCTGCAGCGAAGCACTGCGCAGCACACGGTAAAAGCTCGATTCCGAGGCCAGATACACGCCGCGGTCCGCCAGACCCGGCACGATCTGGCTGGGCGGCAGGCTGGCAAACTCAGCACTATTGGCGACATCGAGAATCTGTTGCCGTTCGGCCTCACTCAGTTTGTTGCCCGGTGGCGGCCGCACGGTGGTGGTACGGCCATCGGCGCGCACCGTGTCACCGTCATTCACCCAGCGCTGGAACGTGCGCAGGCTCAGGCCCAGCTCATCGCAGGCCTTCTCCAACCGGCAGCCTGACTGCGCTGCCTCGCGTATCAACGATATACATAACAGGCGATCCGGGACGTTGATCAATCGTCCTCGTTGCTTCC
>CAVTXZ010000037.1:0-178913 GCA_963738755.1 uncultured beta proteobacterium | reverse complement strand
CCAGATCGCCTGGGCTTTTTTTCTCAGAATCAGCAGCGCAGCGGCCTCCGCCAGCGCTTTCTCCTTGCGCTGCAATTCCTTCTCCAACTGCTGGATGCGCTTCCTGTCCTCTTTCGACTGATGGCGCTGCTCGTGTGCCCGCTCCGCGGCATTTGCATTTGCACTTCGACAGGCGGCGCGCCATGCGGCGATCTGCTCGGGATACAAACCTTTGCGGCGGCAATACTCCGCTAGCTCCGACGCACTGAGCGGGGCGGTTTCCAGCACCACCGAAAACTTGTCTTCCGAAGACCACGCTTCGGGATTCTTTCCATCTCCCGGCACCACCACTCCCTGTCCTTTCGCCTCGCGGCGCCACGCATACAACGTGTGAGCGCTAATCCCCGTTTCTCCGGCCAAGACCGAAACACGTGCGTTCTCCGGCGGCATCATGCGCCGCACCACCGCTTCTTTTCTTTCTGCTGAGTAGGCTTTCATTCACTCTGATTTTACCGCCCCCGGACCTTGTCTATAAGAATCAGATGACACGACAACTAGTCTGACACCGGGGGTCGGTGTCATCGGAACTCAAGCAAAGGAACTGGATATACAGCTCTCCGAGGCCGGACTTATGATTGGGGAAATGACGTGAAACGTAATGAGTTTCGGTTAGATCGCCTTCATGCGGATCGGTTAGCCGGATTGGGCAGTTGTAGCCCGCCGAGCTCACAACCGTTTGCTTAATGTCTCGCTGCCTATCTGTCCCAAACGCCGGAACGGATAGGGCCAATGCGAGCAGTGCGGCTATAACCGCAACGACAGGTCGCTTGATGCTCAAAAGCACACTCGTGCGGTATCTGGTCATCAACGTCAGCTTCTCCTCAAAATTTGACCTTCGGGTATTTCCACTGACTGTTCCCCTGTTGAGGGAAACCGGCACTCAGTTAGTACGGAAAGCGCAACCGCATAGGCGATGCAACGGGCCTCGAAGCCATTGAGTTGCGTCGAATACAAAACGTTGATGCAGGAAGGCAGATTCACCGATGCGGAAGCTTTCCAGAAGCTTGGGCTGCGGTAATAGCATTTGTGTCCTTCACTCGTAGCCAGGTGAACTCTGGTCAATACATTGGGTTCATCTGCATGACTTGCCATTCGGAGGCTGGACCAATAGAAACCCGCGCTGTCACAAGCATCGCTCTTTGCGAAATCCCCGACATCCGTGCGCCAGTTGCGTATCTCGGCCGTCAACTGCGATTCCGCTACCTGCCACGCAGCATTACGCCCTGACGCCACCGCTTGCCGTTCCGCACTTTGCAGAGCGGCTCGTACTGAGGCCGATATCCGGGACGATCGCCCTCGAAAGTCCCAGTACTTGATATAGTTGCTCGCCCACGTCAATTGAAGAAAGCCACGGCCATCCCATGGCGCATATTTCGCACTCGAGTTGTTCTCTGCCAATTTCGTGAGCCATTGCGTTTCCTGAATTGAGTTTCCAAAAAAACTCGCCATACGCAGCCCCGTGTTGATACCGAATTTGCGCAACGAGAGGTTGACGAAGTGGCGTTGATTTTTTGGAATCGCTCCTTGTAATACTCTATAGGGGTCCGCTACTGGCTCCCAACGCACTTGCCCGTTGTGCTTGCGCATCGCATACCTGGGAACGAGTTGCTTGAACTCGTTCTCACTCAACCACCCACACTTCCTGAAGTGTTCAATAAACGCCTTGGGCGGCAAATGCCAGCATTCGTCCCATGCTGGCAGCAAAGAGTCGGCGGCGCTTGCTTCCTCCCAGAACGACAGCGCCTCTATATGCTCTTTCAGCCTGCTGAAATCCGCATCCGAAAGCGGCACAGGCAACGCCTCATGCGGACGCTTAAGCCAACCCCAGCGTGCCTCGATACCTGCCTTTGCCCATTCACTGGGGAACTTGCAGATTGCCTTCGCCATCCGCTCACGAACGGAAGACACATTGAGCGCCGCCATCGCTTCGGCATGCGTGACGTTATTATCCTGATCCAGATCCAGCCACTTTTTTACGGTCGGTGAGTCGCAAAGAGTATCGGCAGAAGTATCGTCGTCGATGAGATTCCAGCCGGCCCAGTGCGGGAAATCCGCATCGCTGAAAACGCCAATCTCAGGAAGATTGAGATTGATCCACCGTACGCCCTGCGGCGTGGCAATCTGTCTCCAGTGCCCAAACTTCGAATTCTCGGGAAGCAAATCGGGGCCCAGCGCACGCCCCAGTCTCAGTACTTCATAAATCGCGCTCGCAGATGGGACCAATGCCGCATTCAGGTTTAAATCTGCATACTTCCCGCTGAGGCGCACCGCCTCCCTATACAGGTTGTATTCGTATCCAGCCGCGGCCTCGTGCGAGCCAACTTCCTCGTAGATTCCATCGCTCCGTTGCTGAAAAGTTGTCAGCGTGCAATTGCCTTTCTCGTACCTCATGCGGATGACATAGTCACGCTTAGTAAGCTGTGCCGTCTGCCTTTGTATGGAACCGACCGGAGACGAATCGCTATCGTCGCGCCGATAGGGGTGAGGCTCATTGATAAAAAGTTTGCCCGCCATTCGACCGGGTTCAGCTGAAGTGCCTTTCGATACAGCAAACCAGATGTCTCCGTAAACGGCGTCCCTGCGGCCCGCTGCGCCAGACAGCGGTCCTGTTTCACGCCCAACGAGCTTTCTCAGGTTTGCCTTGTCGCAGACGATTTCAAAATGTATTTGCCCTTGCTGACCATAAATCGCCCCCGCGTTACCGATCTTGTCCTTGCGATACAGCTTTTTACCGGCAACGACCGCGCCGAACACGTTGTGAAGGTGCATGTAGATCGAAAAGAAGACAACCGTTGCGGTATTACTCTCAATTGTGCGGGTCGCTTCGCCAATCTCGCTTTCGTGCCTGATAACGACGCAACCGTCGTCAGTCGTGACATTGCGATAGTTAAGTGCGGCTGTCTGCGGCGAGTTCTGACGAACATAGACGACGGTGCCATCCGCAATTGCGCGCACAGGTTCGATGATCCCCTGCGCATCACGTGGTGCGATCAGATGCACACCCCCATGCCACCCCAGATTGAAGCTCACCGGATAAGCGCCATTGCCAGGTGCACATTCCTGCATCCCGGCCGCGCATATGTCGTGATCCGGCACGACTGAATCGCCGGCATTGGCCGAATCCATTTCGTGCCCTGCGAGGGCTGGCAAGAATGGTGGGCTGATAATCATCGTCCAATCTCCGCACTCACAGCGAAAACGGAAACTTCGCATCCGCATTCCCTGATCCAAAATCCGGAAACTCGAGCGGCTTCCCCTGCGGCCCCATCAACTGCGCACTCGCCGAGTGAATCAAAAACTTCCCGTTCGTAAAACCAGCAATCCCATCCGCGCTAACCCTCAATTCGCTGCCGCCTCCATTGAGGCGAATCCCCTGTTTCGCCTTCAGGTTGATCCAGTCGCTCGTGCTGATGATCTCGACAACACGTTTCGCAATCACCTCGACGTCGTCGTCCTGCGCTTCGATCCGCACCTCACCCGATGCCGCAATAAGCCGTATGCCGAGCTTGTGCACAAACACCCTAAAACTTCTCCTCACAGAGGCGAAAAGCGACTTGCCGGTCGCAATGCCAATATGGCCGCCCGTGGTGAGCGCCAGATGTTCGTCGCTCGCGAGATGTGTACTGCCCGCGGTGGTCGACTGAATCCCGACGGGACTCGCCAGCGTCAGATGCGGCGCCGCGAATTCGGGAAATGCGTTCTTATCGGCTTTCGTCCCGCCTCGTATCGCGTCGTTCTGGAGCTTGAGTGCTTTCGCCACATCGCTCTGATCGACGCCCTCGTCTTGCGCGGCATGCTGTTGCGCGAGCGTGGTCAGGCTTTCTTGCAGGTCACGCGCGTGCGTGAGCCGCTGCGCCGTCTCGCCGAGATCCTTCGCATGCGCGTGCGCGTTGTCGCGTGCTTCGGTTGTCAGAAGCAGGCCCTGCGCCGCCCGTAACACGCCGTGCGCATCGGTCCGCAATTCGAAACCTTCGCCGCGCGGATCCTGCCGGCCCTGGTTGCCCGGAATGCGCGTAATGCTGCCGAGGTTCAATTGCGACACCGCGTGATCACTCGACAACTGCGTCTGAATCCCGCCCTCGGTGTCGTCCATTACCAACTGATTGGCCCGACCGCCGACACCACCATGACCCAACTCGCGACTGCGAAATCCTGATAGCGCGTGGTTGGCCGGCAACTTCCACGCCGGTTGCTGGAACGCGTTGACCACGCGCCCGGTCACGACCGGCAGATCGGGATCACCTCTCAAATGCTCGACCAGCACTTCCTGGCCAACACGTGGCAGATGAATCGCACCGAACTGATTGCCTTGCCACGGAGAAGAGACGCGTACCCAACAACTCGAACGCTCGTCCTGACGGCCGTGCCGGTCCCACACGAACTGCACCTTGATCCGCCCATAGGCATCGGTCCAGATCTCCTGGCCCTCTGGACCCGTGACCACGGCGATCTCGGGCCCGTGGGCACACGGCTTCTCTATCGAGCGCGGCAGACGGAAGGTTTCGCTGGTCGGCTGCACTTCGAAGTCGGTCTGACAACGGTAGCGCTGCCCCACGTCCGAAGCCTCGCCGACATCCTCGATATCGAGTCTCGATGACACGACGAGGTATTCGCGATTGGCAGCCTGCTGCGGGTAATGCGTCAACGTGAAGGTTCGACCAGCGACCAGTCCGCGCAGCTTGCCCTGACCGGTCGCGCGCAGCCCGAGGCTGCGCTTCGCCTGCACGCGAACCAGCGCGAGAAAGTCTGCTTCGCTCAACGGCTGATTGTGCTCACCCGTCAGACCGCTGGCTCCCGCCTGCGGTTGCGCATAGTCGCCCCACGTGTAGTGTTCCTGATGCGCAAACGCCGTGCTGCGAGGGTCTTCGCGCTTCACGGCAAGGTCCGCGCGAGGCCAGGTATAGTCGTAGTCGACTACAGACACCGTACCGGTGGTCAACGAACTCTCAACCGACAACGCATGAATGTGCTCCGCGTCGATGCGCCGCCCGGCAGGCGTCTCAAAGCGAATGGCGCGGTACGCCGTGTCGTGCAACTGGTGAGCGCCCATCGAGTCGCACAGCACGAGCCGATGCTTGCCTTCGCTATGCTCGAACCAGAAGTAGAGTCCCCACTCCTGCCACAGCCGGCAAAGGAATGCGAAATCGCTTTCCCAGTGCTGGCGCTGGATGTCACGTTTGGGGTACGTCGTGTTAGGGCGCGGCACGGTCAGGCGCTTCTCGACCGGGAACGCATACGCTGCCAGAACGGCGTCCGTGATCTCCACGATAGTCATGTCCTGAAAGAGCCGGCAGTCCTGATTCTTTGTGGCAAGCCACAACCACGGGCGCAGCGTCATCGCATAGACAAGCGAACGGCCCTCCTCGCGAACGATCTTTGCGCTAGTCACAAGACCGGTGATCTCACGTGTACCCGCTCCGCTGTTCGAGCCGCCTGTGTCGCCTGTCATACCGGGCACGAATTGGCCGCTCCCTTCGATCTCGATCGCCACGGTGACTTCAGTGCCGATCAGCTTGTCCAGTTCGATGTTCGCAGCGATGCCAGGCGAAAACGACAACGCATCCGGCGTTTTCAGTTCGAGCACGTACTCGAACAGTTCGCCAAGCGCCTCCGTCCCACAGAGCCGCGTCGGCGTCAGGACCGACACGTCACCGTAGCGGGGCAAGGCCGCGCCCGAAACGGCCAGCGTGCGGGCTTGAGATGAGATGAACATTTGCAGGTAATAGAATTCAACGAAAAAGTCGCGACGGCACACTCACGCGGAAGCAATCAAGGCTGCCCCGCAACCGGTCCTGTCGCCGTCGTAGGCCACCGCAACTTCGCGATGGGTCATTCGGCCGGTCGCGAGGATCGGAAACGCGCCGCCACACTTCGGACAGTTGGCCAGGTGACCGTGTAGCGCCACCGCAATTCCCATATGACTGAGTTCCTGTGCCGCCTCGATCACAGTGCCGCCGTGGTCGGTTCTATCGCCGAGCCGCACCATTGCCCTACCTTGTTCGTCTTTCATCACGCACTCCTGTTGCAACGGTTTACACACTTCGCCGCGCTCGCGGCTATCCACGCACACCCCACAACTCAAGTTTCAAAGAAGGGAAATCGCCGGCAACATGCAGCGCGATTCCGCCGTGACGTGCAATCTCGTCCCACAACGGGCCGCCGCGCGAAAGTTCGTAGTAGACGTAGCCCGCATTGAACGGAATCTGCCTTGGAGGCACCGGCAACGCCTGTAGCGCAAGCCCAGGCAAGTGACCGCGCACGAGATCCGGCAAACGCTCGGAAGGCCCCACTTTCGCCTGTGCGGTGAACTGCTGTTGCAACACATCCGGCGGCATTTGTGCATGCACAGCAAGCACGATTGCGCTGAAGCCCCGCAGATCGGCCGGATCGATCACCGCGTTGCGCATGCCGTAACCCTGTTCGGCAAATGCAATGCTTTGTGCGCTTCGCACCAGCACGGCATTGAGCAATCGATGCGTGTCGTCCACCACCGGCTTCAGACACAGATGCGGCGTCAGATGCCGATAGGCAGGATGCGAATCGAGCGGCCTGCGCGTATCGGTACGCACATAGGTCGACAGTTCACCCGCCATGCTGATCAGCAGCGCATACAGCTCAGCCGGCGACGTGCTCGGCACGCGACGCAGGTGCTGTAACAAAGGCTCATAACGATTTAACGTTTGCAGCAGCAGGTAGTCGGAAACTTCGGCTGCTGTGCCCGCGTTGCCGTCGCCGCCGGTCAGCCGGTCGGCGAGCGCACCGGCTCGCAGGCGGGTGAGTTCGTGAATCTTTGCGAACCAACTGGTGAGCAGATCGCTCGCCCCGTAACCCGTCACCGGTGGAACCAGCGTGTCGTCCAGCTCGATGCTACCGTCCGCGCGAATCGTCTTTACGCGGGTGAGCGGCAGGCCGATCCACGCATCGGTCATTTCCTTCTCAGAGACAAGGCGCAGGCGCAGATTCGATAACTGCACCGTCTTCGGACCCTGCGCGACCGAGTTCGTATCGCGCAACTCGGTATCGAAAACGGCATATCGTGCGAGCGAATCGACCGCATTTTCGAAGGTCGTCTCCTCGCTGTTGGGAACACGAATTGGCACGGCCAGACAAATCACCTGTTCGAGATGTTCCGCGCGGACCGTAAGCGGTGCGGGCGGCGGCGTGCTGCCCGGTGCGTCGAAGGGGGTGCCGTCCGAAAAAATCCCGCTCGCCGACTTGACGATCACCTTGCCTAGCGCCAACGCCTCGGCGTCGATGCTGTAGTGACTGAGGCCGAAGAAGAACGGCGAGAGCGACGCCGCACGCATATGCGCGTAGTGCTCCAGATAACGCTCCTGTTGCTGAAACAATTGCGGGCGCAAAAACAACCCCTCGCTCCAGACAACTTTGTTATGCCAACTCATGCAGTCTCCCCGTTTGCTTTCGTCTATTTGCTTTCGTCTATTTGCTTTCGTCTATTTGCTTTCGTCTATTTGCTTTCGTCTATTTGCTTTCGGTAACTCTGATCGCATTCGCGTCGAGATCGACAGTCAGCTTCAGTTTCGGTGTGCGCCAGTACCACGCCGCTTCGGGTGCTACGGGCAGCCTGTACGCCACGCGCCACACCGAGTTCGGCAGATCTCGATAGGCGGCCAGTATTCCGAGCGTGGTCGTGGCCGGATCGATCATTCTTCGGATCGATGCATGCTCGCCCGGCCGCAGCAGGAATTGATCTCGCGCGACGAGGTCGTCGATCAGTACGGTCTTGTCCTTGTCCTGCAACGAAAAGTAATCGGCGGAATTGAACGCGGCATCGGTCTTCAGTTCGTAAACGCGCACGACGATCGGTGCGGCGCGCTTCTGGTCATCGGGATTGACGCCGGCGGAAGCAGCCATCGACAGGTCGAGACGGATCGCTTCCCTCGACACCTTGGCGCTGCCGCCCGAGCACGCGGAAAGCACAACTGCGACGACTGGAACAATGACGGTGTGAATCAGACGCATGGTGATGGCACAACATAAGTAAAGCCGGAACAGGTCCGGCGTGAATCAACGACCGGGCCGCGCACAACACTGAAGATCAGGCTTCTTTATTGCCCTTGATGTCGAAGCTCGCCGTGACCGCGCCGCCGCTGCCACCTTGCGCGTTCTGCACGACATACTCCTGCTTGACCTTCGAGAACGACAGCGACACGACCTCACGGCTGCGTTCCGCATCGTTTCGCGTGCCCGACGGTTTCACACGCGTGACGATCACGTCGCTCATCGTGAGCTTCAGATATTCGAGCGGATTGCCACCGGCCTTGCGCATGACCAGCACGGCCTGATCGATATGCTTGCCGGTGAGCGCGTACTTCATGAGATTCGGACTCGCGCGGTCGATCGAATGGTCGAACGACAGATCCTTTACCGTGGCCTTGCCGGCGCCACCGCCGCTGCCGGCGTGCATGGTGGAGTCCTGCAGGATTTCCCAATCCCATGTGAGTACTTCGATTTCGTCCTTGTGCCGGTCGTCCAGCGACTCGCCGTTGATACCGTCGATCTTCAGGAAAATATCCTGTGCCATGTGTGTGCTCCTTGAGTGTGATTGGAGATTGCGCGCCGAATTTCGCCTGTGCGCAATCGGGCGGATAGCAGATTCACCAGCGTGGTGTGTCAGGCGAGTTCCTTGATCGACGGCAACCTGGCGACGAGACGCAACGACACCGTCAGACCTTCGAGCTGGAAATGCGGCCGCAGAAAAAACTTCGCCTGGTAATAGCCGGGATTGCCTTCGATGTCCTCCACCAGCACTTCCGCGGCCGCAAGTGGGCGGCTCGCCTTCGTCTCCTGCGACGAATTGGCGGGGTCCGCATCGACGTAGTTCATGATCCACTCGTTGAGCCAGCGCTGCATGTCTTCGCGCTCCCTGAAGGCACCGATCTTGTCGCGCACGATGCACTTCAGGTAGTGCGCGAAGCGCGAGCAGGCGAAAAGATAGGGCAGACGCGATGACAGATTCGCGTTCGCGGTGGCATCGGCATCGTGGTACTCAAGCGGCTTTTGCAACGACTGCGCACCGATGAAGGTGGCGTGGCCGGTGTTCTTGCGATGAATCAGCGGGATGAAGCCATTCTTCGACAACTCCGCTTCGCGCCGGTCGGAGATGGCAATCTCGGTCGGGCATTTCATGTCCACGCCGCCGTCGTCGGTGGGGAACGTATGGCACGGCAGGTTCTCGACAGTACCGCCTGACTCCACGCCGCGAATCAGCGAACACCAGCCGTACAGCCTGAATGAGCGATTGATGTTCACGCCCATTGCATAAGCGGCGTTGGCCCACGCATAGCGGCGGTGATCCGAGCCATGGGTGTCTTCCTCGAAATCGAATTCGTCGACCGGATTGGTCCTGGCGCCGTATGGCAGACGCGCAAGAAAACGCGGCATGGCGAGGCCGATGTAGCGTGCGTCCTCAGTATTGCGCAGAGAATTCCACGGTGCGTATTCGAGGTTCTGCGCGAAAATTTTCGTCAGATCGCGCGGATTCGCCAGTTCCTGCCACGACTCCATTTGCAGCACCGACGGCGACGCGCCGGCAATAAACGGCGTATGCGCGGCCGCCGCCACTTTCGCGAGCGAGCCAAGCAGATCGACGTCTGACGGCGTATGGTCGAAGTAGTAGTCAGCCACGAGGCAACCATACGGCTCGCCGCCGAGCTGGCCATATTCCTCTTCATAGATCTGCTTGAAGAGCGGGCTCTGGTCCCAGGCGAGCCCCTTGTAACGCCTCATCGAGCGGCGCAACTCGTCCTTCGACACGTCCATGAAGCGGATCTTGAGGCGCTCGTCGGTCTCGGTGTTCGAAACAAGGTGATGCAACCCCCGCCACGCCGATTCAAGATTCTGGAACGTCTCGTGATGAAGGATCAGATTGATCTGCTCGGAGAGCTTGTGGTCGATTTGCGCAATGATCGCCTCGATGCTCTTGTAGGCGTCATCGCTGATCGTGACCGCCTGCTGCAAGGCCTGTTCAGCCAGTGTCTGAACCGCGAATTCGACTGCCTCGCGCGCCTGTTCGGTTTTCGGCCTGAACTCCTGCGCGAGTAGATTTGTAAAGTCGGAATGGGCGAGCGCTTTGGGTGCGCTCGCCTGGGTTTGCTGCTGTGCCATGGTTGATCGTTCCATTGTCGTAACGGTTGAGCGATGACGCCGGTCACATTGAAGTTTCGGAGGTTTCCGAGGTGCCGGCGGAATTCGCCAAACGCTTTGGCACCGCTAGCGCGCTGAGCAGCGCCGGGTCCCGCAACAACTGGTTGACGAGCGACTCGGCGCCCGACTTGCCGTCCATGTAGGTTTGCAGGTTGGCGAGTTGCGTGCGCGCCTCCAGCAACAGACGCAATGCGTCAACCTTGCGAGCGACCGCCGCGGGCGAAAAATCCTCAATACTTTCGAATGTCATATCGACCATTAACTGACCACTCCCCGTGAGCGTGTTCGGCACCGAGAGCTCGACACGAGGGCGCGCGGCTTTCATCCGTTCATCGAAATTATCGACATCGATATCGAGGAAGCGGCGATCGACCATTGGCGCGAGCGGCTCGGCCGGTTTGCCAGACAGATCCGCAAGCACGCCCATCACGAACGGCAACTCCACCTTCTTCTCCGAGCCGTACACCTCGACGTCGTATTCGATCTGCACGCGAGGGGCGCGATTGCGTGCGATAAATTTTTGCGAGCTACTGGAAGCGGACATGGGCACTCTCTCAGGTTAGTTTTTTGCGTTTAATAATGCGGCGGCCACAGTCGTGTCATTTCTCAATGGACATGATCTGCCGGAATAAATGTGGTTGCCTTAATTACATTTTCATTAAACCCGCCAGACCCATTATTCGTCAATTGATAAATCCGTTGTTTTGGTAATTTTTTGTCAAACCACCACGCCTTCTTAATAACGAGATGTTGAATCACAAATTACGCCTACACTCCGGCCACGCGTCACTATAGCGCTGCAGCCATTGAGATTTTTCTCATTCAGACCCAATGGGTCATCTGAAATTTAAGAAAAAATTGGAATCTCTACACAACCCATCAACCTCATCAAAAAAATAATCCAAACACATCAAATATTTCAACTCACAAAATATCGATCCAATACGCACTATTAATAGACGAAAGCAAGTCAATCGCGTTTAAAATCTGTCCTCGCGTTAATCGGAAGAGCAGGCAAACAAAAATGAGCATCGCCGGACTATTCATCAATCACGATTCGGAGCGGCAGGAGCGCAACGCAGTGTTCGCCCTGATCGGTATGCCGAAAGCGGTCGAGAGCACTTCGATCAGCACTGAAGAGGCAGCCGGTCCTGACCTCATCGCGACGCTGTATCAGCAATACCGGCGCGTGCTCGACGACCCGCAGCTATCGCTGGCCGCGAGTTGGGCAACGTATGTGAAGCCCGTCGCAGACCCGGCTTCCAGCGGACAGGACAAGACCTCTCCAGTTGCGTCTGCCTGTCTATCCATAGAGGCCTTACTGTCGGGAGCACAGCACCTGGAAGATGCGTTCGGGCCACTCCAGAAAGGCGCGACACCCGATGTGGCACACGCGGCGCCGGTCCCTGAAATTCTGCGTCTGTTCGCCCCCGCCGAATACCAGACAACGACCGCACGGCGTCCGGCGCCGCACCCACCGGCGCTAACGCGGCGTGAGCACCACGCGCCGGGTATCGACAGCCCACTGTCCGTGCCTCGAACGAGCATAGGCGGCACGCAATGAAAGCCATGACGTCGCCTCACTCATCCACGCCTCGCGCTCGCGACATGCTCGAAAGGCGCGCGAACGCCGAATCCATCACGGCGCCGCGCCGCGCAAACATGCGCCTGTTGCCGACCCTGCTCGATCGCCTGCGCGACGACGCCCCCCTGCGTCAAAACGAGGCGCCGTCCGAATACACCGCCACACGCGCGCAAATGCGCGACATCCTGCAACGCGACCTGGCGTTCCTGCTCAATACCACCAGCATCGAGGATCAGATCGATCGCGAGCGTTACCCTCATGCGGCCGCCTCGACGGTCAATTTCGGTGTGCCGCCGCTCGCCGGCGCGTTCATGGCGTCGCGTAAATGGTCCGAGGTCGAGCAGATCATCCGGCGCGCGATCCGCGAATTCGAGCCACGCCTCACCCCGCAAACGCTAACCGTCGCCCCCCTTACCGCGATGGTCGCGGACAGTCACTACAACGTCCTGTCTTTCGAAGTGCGCGGCATGATTCAGATTGACCCCTATCCGCTCCAGTTCATCGTGCAAAGCTCGCTCGATCTGGAGACGAGCCAGGTCAACGTGACCGACATGCGCGTGAATTGACGCACGGCAAATCAAACCAGACAGAGACCACCGCATGGACCCACGGCTGCTCGACTACTACAACCAGGAACTGATCTATATGCGCGAGTTGGCCGGCGAGTTCGCACACGCGCATCCAAAGATCGCCCGGCGTCTGGGCATGCATGCGAGCGACGTGGCCGACCCGTATGTCGAACGCCTGATCGAGTCGTTCTGTTTCATGTCCGCGCGCATGCAGATCAAACTCGACGCGGAATTTCCGCGCTTCACCGGGCGGCTGCTCGAGGTGCTGTATCCGAACTACGTGGCGCCCACGCCGTCGATGGCAGTCGCCCGCTTATTTCCGAGCAGCAAGGAAGGGAACCTGGTCGAAGGGTTTCGAGTCCCGCGCGGCACGGCATTCACTGCGCGCATACCCGAGGGCGAAAAAACAGCCTGTCAGTTTCGCAGCGGGCAGGATGTCACGCTTTATCCATTGACGATCGTCGAGGCGCGTCTGACCGGCATACCGCCGGACATCCCCGCGCTTGGTCGTTACATATCGCCCCATACGCAGATTCGCGGCGCACTGCGACTGCGGCTGCGCACGACCGGCGACGCTCGAATTGCCGACCTCAAGGGCCTCGACCGGCTGCCCGTTTATCTGGCCGGCGACGAACAGGTGGCCTCGCAGCTCTTCGAATTGCTGCACACAGCGGGCGTCGCGACGATTACCGGCGCGCCCGATCAGTTCGGTGCACCCGGCGAAACGTTGCACGCTGTTACGTCGAACGCGCTCGTCCATGAAGGTCTCGATGCCGATCAAGGTCTGCTGCCGCTGACATGGTCGAAGTTTCACGGACACAATCTTCTGCACGAGTACTTCGCATGCCCAAGCCGCTTCTATTTTTTTGCGCTGACAGGACTCGAAGCTGGCTTGCGGCGCATCAGCGGGCGCGAGGCGGAAGTCGTCGTGTTGCTCGACCAGCCAGCCGATCGTCTTGCGAATCTCGTCGACGTCTCGCGTTTCGCGTTGTTCTGTACACCGGTTATCAATCTGTTCCCAAAGCATACGGATCGCATCGAACTGTCCGCCCTCGAAACCGAATTCCGTTTGATTCCAGCGCGATTGACCCCATTGGATTACGAAGTATTTTCTGTTGAGGCCATGTACGGTCAGGCCGCCGCAACTTCGAACGAATTTGAGTTTCGTCCGCTGTACCAGACACTCAACAACGACGAGGGCAACCACGGACGGTACTTCTCGACGCGCCGCGAGCGGCGGCTCACGTCCGACTCCGCGCGTCGTTACGGTACGCGCACGCCTTATGTCGGCACGGAGATGTTCGTCTCGCTGGTCGACCAGAACGAAGCGCCCTATGCTGAAGATATCCGCTACCTGTCGGTGGATGCGTACGTCACCAACCGCGATCTGCCGAACCTCGTGCCGCGCGACGGCATACGCGACCTGACGGTGGCCGAATCGGCACCGCTCGCGAGCGTCGGACTGATTCGTGCGCCGAGCACACCCAAAGCGCCTTATGCCGAGCGCGAAATGGCGTGGCGACTGATCCGTCAGCTGAACTTCAACTATCTGCCACTGGACGATCTCGATCATCGCGCGGGCGGTCAGGGCCTGCGCGATCTGCTGCATCTTTTCCTGAGCGGCGAGGACGCCGGGCATCGGCGGCAAATCGAAAGTCTGGTGGGCGTGAAAACGAAGGCCGTCACGCGCAAGCTGCCGGGCAGCGGACCGCTCGTGTTCGGCCGGGGCATCGAATGCATATTGACGGTAGATGAATCCGGCTTCTCGGGCGTGAGCCCGTATCTGTTCGGGCTGATACTCGAACACTATCTGGCCCGCCACGTGTCGCTCAACGTCTTCACGCAGACCGAACTCCATTCGATGCAGCGTGGCCGCCTGGCGCGCTGGCCGGCGCGCCATGGCGCGCGCGGAATCGGGTGAGGCAGCGAGCCACGCTGATCGCCGTCGCGCGCAACACGGCCCTGTCGCCGCAATGGCTCGAACATCTGCGGGCCGAGCCCTGGCGTCATGGGTTCCTGGCGCTGCTGCGTCGAATTGGTGCCGATACTCGCATCGACCCGGTGGGCACGGCACGAAGACCGCAGGCGGAGCCGTTCCGACTCGGCCAGCAACCCAGCCTTGCATTTGCGCCGCGCGAGATTGCCGGCGTCGGCGAAGCGAACGGCCGCCTGAAAGTGCGTCTCTTCGGCCTCGGCATGCTCGGCCCGAACGGGCCGTTGCCGATCCACGTGACCGAGATTGCGCGCGATCGCGAGGATAGCCGGCACGACGCCACTCTCGTCAATTTTCTCGACATCTTTCACCATCGGTATCTGACGCTGCTGTATCGCGCGTGGGCATCGGCACAGGCCGCAGCCGGCATGGACAGACGCGGGAACGAACGGTTCTCGTTCTACATCGCCAGTCTCACGGGCCTCGACACGGCCGAGATTGACGGTCGGCGGCTGCCCTCCCACGCATACCTGTCGGCATCGGCGCATCTGGTACGCGAGGCACGGGACCCGGACGGGTTGCGCGCGACGCTCGCGCGCTACTTCGGGGTGCCGGTTGCCATCGAAGAATACGTGTTTCACTGGATCGACGTGGACCCTGCCGAACACAGCTACCTTGGCAAACCCGGCACGCCCTCCACGATGGCACAAGGCGCGATGCTCGGCGAGCAGGCACCCGATCGGCAGCACAGGTTTCGCATCGTGATCGGCCCGCTTGATATGGCCGGGTATCTGCGCTTCACACCACAAGGAGCGGATTTGCCGCAACTTGTCGAATGGGTGCGGGCGTTTGTCGGTTACGAGTTCGCGTGGGAACTCGAATTGCGCATCAACGCGCATAGCGCGCCGCCGGCGATCGTTGGAGGATCGCAGCAACTCGGCTGGTCTGGCTGGCTTGGGGGTTCGCCAACCGGCGACGCGATTACAGGCATGCGCTTCGATCCCGAGCAGTACGTCCATCACCTTGCGCGACACGGTGCACAGCAGTTCCGTGATCACGCATGAGGTTTCAGCCATGAACAGCAGACGATCGCCAGCCCGCAAAACACCGTCGACGGAAGAACTCGTGTCACACGACTGGCTGACGCCGCTGGATTCCGAAGCGCCGTGCGGCCCCGACCTCGAATACGATCCGGAGTTCGTCGTGTTGTGCGCCAGCGTGGTCACCAGACCGGAGGCACAGTATGGCGATTTCGTCGGCACGCCCGAGCCGGTGAACTGGGGCGAGGTCGATCGCGACTGCCAGCGGCTGATGATGCGCAGCAAGGATATGCGCCTGGCCATTCTGTTTTGCCGTTGCCGTACGCGCCTGTCGGGCCTTGCAGGACTCGCCACGGGATTGAGTTTGCTCGCTGCGTGGCTGGCTGCGTTTCCAGACTCGATCCATCCGCAACTCGCGGTAGAAACCGACCGCGACGCCGCGCTTGAAATCCGCATGAACGCATTGCAGACGCTGACCGACGCTGAAGGCTTGCTCGCCGATCTGCGCGAACTCCCGCTGACGCGAGCAGGCGCGGCGCGGCTGCAGGTGCGCGATGTGGAACGCGCGTTTGCGCAACCACGTGCCGACGACGCGCTCGCGCCTGAATCGGTGGCACGGCAATTGGAGGATTTAAGTGTGCAGCAGCCCGCGGTGATGCAAGCCCTTGCCGCGGCGCTTGCGAGCCTTGCCGCTATTGATGCGTGGGCTCGGGAGCAGCTTGGTACGTATGCGCCGGATTTGTCGATGTTGATTCGGTTGCTGAGGCTTTTTCCTGCAGTTGAGTTCTCTAACAAAACCGCTCTGGAAACTGATCTTGCGTGCACTCACGCGCCCAATAGTCTTCAGCGTGACGTTGTCGCGTCGACGTTTTCCGACCCCGCGCGTGCCGAAGCCACATTGAAACCCGCAGATGAATGCGTACCGAGCATCGCGCAACAGTCGCCCGTGAGTCGCGCCGACATGGCTCTGGCGAACCGAAGCGCTGTGCTCGAAATGATTCGGACGGCACGCCACTGGTTCGAAACCTATGAGCCGAGTAGTCCCATACCCGTCTTACTCAAGCGCGCGGAGACGTTTGCCGGCAAACGCTATTCTGAAATTGTGAATGCCATTCCGCCGGACTTGCTGGCGGAGTGGGATAAAGAATAGTCACTCCTCCATCTCACCGAGGAACCCTTCCATGTTCAATCCGCTCCACACCCGCACGCTGCAAGTTTCCGGCGAAGCGCTGCCTGTTTGGGGCGACGCTACTGACCATGGCAGAAAACTCACAAGCGCCTCAGCGCACAGCGCCACGCACGTCGCGCGGTCCGTCGATTCGCAATGGGATGCCTTGTCGAAATCTCGTGTCTTTCAGGCGAGCGCGGCAGTGGCGCGCATCGTCAGATAGCCCTCATGGTCTTTGGCCCACAGATCGATGATCTTACCGTCGGCCGAAGGTCTGCCGCATACCGTGAAAGACTGACCGGCGAAGGTCGGACGCAACGCCTTGAACGCGAAGCTTTGCAAAGTCGCATCGGGTTGTTCGCGGCGCACCAGATCGGCCAGCAAGGTCGCGATCAGCGGGCCGTGGACGATCAACCCCGGATAGCCCTCCACCTGCGTGACGTACGGATAGTCGTAATGGATGCGATGACCATTAAAGGTCAGCGCGGAGTAGCGGAACAGCATCACGGCGTCCGCGTCGATGGTGCGCCGCCACGCTTCTCCTTCGGGCGCCAATGCCGGTTGCGGCGGCCGAGCGCCTTCCTGCGGCGCGTCGCGATAGACGATGTCATGTTCTTCTTCGAGCTTCAGTTCACCACCGGCTTCGATCGTGTGCTGCACCGTGACGAACACGAGACGGCCCGAACGGCCGGTCTTGTCTTCGATGTTGGCGATGGTCGAGGTCCGCCTGGCGCGTTCGCCGACTTTCAGCGGCGCGTGGAAGGTCAGCCGGCCACCCGCCCACATGCGGCGTGGCAGCGGCACCGGCGGCAAGAAATCACCGCGCTTCGGATGACCGTCCGGACCCACCTCGGACAGCGGTGCAATTGGCAAAAAATACAGCCAGTGCCATAACGGCGGGACTGTGTCGCCGTTTTCGATGCGATCGAGCGTGGCGGCCAGCGCCGTCAGCGGAAAGGCGGTGATGTCGTCTTCGGTCACCGCCTCCTTGTCGAGCCAGTCGTCGAGTTTCTCTGGGGAGGCAGACATGGGCACAGTCTCCGGATGCGCTTGTTGAGTTGGATAATGGCCTACTTTGAACCGGGCCGTACGTTTCGCGATGTTTGCATTTTTGAAGCGGGTGTTTGGCTTCGCTTAAAACATCTGACACCGCCGCTTGGCTGGCGCTCCGGCCAGGGTTCGCCGTGTGGGCGGCCCAGGGCTCCATCTTCGATGCGTTCCCGGATCTCGAGTGCCGTTGCTTCGGCAGCTTAACCTGATGGTTTTACCGAGGCACCGGCGCGCGGATGTCCCCCACCATCTGAATTAAAGCGCAAGAGTCGGAGTGCGCGGCGCGGCGTGCATGCTTACACTCAAGCATCGATTGATGGTCGCTTGATGGAGAATGCCCGTGGATACTATCGTGAAGCACGCCCCTCCGCTGGAACTGGATCTGGAATTGCAACCGCGGCAGACGATGCAGACGGACGCCACTACTGGCTCGATTGCAAAGCGCGTTGACGCAGTCGACTGGTTTGAAGTCGAAGAGCAACTGAACCGCTACGGCTGCGCGATGTTGCGCAAACTGCTGACGGATGACGAATGCGACGCACTGACTGCGCTCTATCCGCGCGACGACCTGTACCGCAGCCGTATCGTGATGGCCCGGCATGGATTCGGGCGTGGGGAATACAAGTATTACGCGTATCCGCTGCCATCTTTGATTGCTGATTTGCGCACGCAGCTTTATCCGCGTCTCGTGCCGGTCGCGAATCGCTGGAATGCTGCGATGAATGTCGATGTTCGCTATCCGGCCGCGCACGCGGAATATATCGAACGCTGTCATGCCGCTGGGCAAGTGCGGCCTACTCCATTGATTCTTCAATACGCCGCGGAGGATTACAACTGCTTGCATCAGGATCTGTATGGCGAGCATGTGTTTCCGTTACAGACTGCGATTCTGCTGTCTGCTCCTGGTAAGGATTTTACTGGCGGGGAGTTCGTTATGACGGAGCAGCGGCCACGGATGCAATCACGTGTGGAAGTTGTACCGGTTGGGAAGGGTGATGCCGTGGTGTTTGCGGTTCACCACCGGCCAGTGCAGGGCACGCGGGGGGTGTATCGCGTGAATTTGCGGCATGGCGTTAGTCGAATCTGGTCGGGCCGACGGCATACTGTCGGGGTGATTTTTCATGATGCCATGTGATTTGTTTTTTGCCTTTGGCTGCGGCATTTGTGGTTGTGCGTATGGCATTGGTTTTTTCTTTTGCTATTGGTCTATTAGCTTTCCCCCTGTGCGGGGGGGCACCTACTTTTCTTTGCCGCCGCAAAGAAAAGTAGGCAAAAGAAAGCGGCTCAAACCGCCAACATCTAGGTGGGTCTCCTGGCTTGGAGGGGCTGGTGGCACGATTAACGGATCACACCGTGCCCGGTAACCACCAGTGACACAGCCGTCATCCGCTCCCACTCCGCACTGCGTGCGTCGCGGACGGGTCTGTTGGGGAAACCGTTCGCTTCGATTGTGCGTTAGCGGGGGGCATCGGCTTCGCCTCGGCGAGGTGCTGCCATGCGGGTGATCACTGCGTTTCGCCACTCGGCACTAAAAGAAGGGGTGGTTTGAAGCAGTACCGCGTCGGCGCGCGCAGCGCCGCCGGAAGCATGACGGCCTGGTCACTCAGGTGGGAAGGTGCGCAGGCTCGATCTCTACGGAGCCACGACACCCTCCAAGCCAGGGGAGCCGCTTAAGAATTGGCGGTTTGAGCCCGCTTTCTTTGCTTACTTTTTTTGCGGCGGCAAAGAAAGTGAGTGCCCCCCCGCATAGGGGGAACGCTAATAAAACCAGCAACAAAACAAGGAAAGGCAAACGCCGCAGGCACAAGGAAATGCCGCCGCCAAAGGCAAAAAAAAATCAAACCGACTTCACAACTCCACCCGCAGTCGAATGCGAAAACCGCCCCCGCTCGACCAGAGCGCCAAACAGTAATCCAATCGTCGTCCACATAATCACCTGCATACCGATCGCCGCAGTGCGGAATTTCCAAAGCAATACAGCTGGAAACGCAGCCGGCACTTCATTGACAACAGGCATCGACAATTGCACCGCACCGATAATGACGACGAACACCACCCCCGCCACAATCGACCCATTCCACGCGCCAAGCTTCAGCGCCACACGCCGGCGAACCTTCAACGAAAAAACCATGGTCGCCAGCGATATCGCGATCATCAGGAAAAATAGCCCAGTCCGCATCCCGATCGTCTCGGGATCCCCCACCGATGGTGGATTCGCCGGATACTTGATGTTCGGGACAATCACCAACGTAATGAAAGCACCAGCCGCGAGCCATGCGGACAAAGCCCGCGCGCTCAGAACACCCACCCGCCCGTAAGCGTACGCAAACACCAGTGAGAACAATCCGCCGAATGCGGCGCCGTATGTCACCACACCCGTCAATAGTCCGAAGCCCGCCTGCGTGCCGCGGCTAACCAATTCGGGTTCGGGTGCTTCACCCTTGGCCGCATCGGCCTTCTCTTCAAAGGAAATCGCCTGATCGACCTGCGGTTCGCCGACAACCCTGGCGAAACCAAACGTGAGCAATCCCGCGGCGATGCCCGCAAGCATCCCGCGTACCAATAATTTACCAACCATATTCGACTCCGTTAGTGGCAGGGGAAGCCGAGCAGATGGCGGCCGTCGTGCACGAATTCATGCACGTACATGCCAGGCACCAGAGACGTGGCACCCTCTTCCGCACCAACGAAATACAGCGCCAGCAACATCAACAACCCGCCGAACACGACCCATGGCAGCAATTCACGTAGCGGAATCGGCGTGGGTTGCGCGACAGGCTCAGTCGCGGATTGGAAAACAGCATCGTTCATGTTGACATCTCCTGGGGGTAACGCGCCCCGATAGTCGATTAAAAAGGAATGGTGCGAAGCTCAGGTCTGGCTTTCGGCTTGTCAATGTGCCGATTACAGTGGCGCGACCGCGCCGGGCTCTCACCGGCTTCCGTGCTTCGCAGTCCCGCTATTCTACGCGCTAAACTTTGCGCCTCGGTAACGCAAACCATGCATGCGGCACGCGGCTCTGCCGCTGCCTTGCGGAAAGGAATTCAATGGACACACAGCTGTTGCTGGTCAGCCACGCGCCGTCCGCGGCCATGCGCGCCGGCCGCTTCCCCGCCGACGATCCACTCGACGATCGTGGCCGCGCCGAGATCCTTGCCGCCCGTGCGCGTCTGCGCCTTCCGGACAACGCGGCCGCCTTTGTCAGCCCGGCCATTTGCGCACGCGATACGGCAATGGCTCTAGGTCTCACCGCAACGGTCGCCGCCGGTCTCGCGGATCTCGACTACGGCCAATGGCGTGGCAAACGTCTCGCCGAGCTCGCCACCGAAGCGCCGCAAGACCTCGCAGCCTGGACGCGCGACCCGGAGGCCGCCCCACACGGTGGCGAGTCGTTCAGTCAACTCGTAAAACGGGTCGGACAGTGGCTCGACGCGCGAAGCGGCGCGGCAGGCGAGACCCGCACCATGGTCGCCGTTACGCACGCGCCGGTGATCCGTGCCGCGATCATTCACGTGCTCGGGGTGTCCCCGGCCGTGTTCCCACGCATTGAGATCGCGCCGCTCACGTTGATCGAACTGCGACGTTCGACGCGTGGGTGGACGTGGTGGCCCGCGTCACGGTGACAGGCGACGTGCCTTGTCCGGGCGCTGCCGCTTCTTTACAAGACACGCCATCGTGAAGGCGAGGTTCATTTGCCCGACACAACCAGTCGCAGCTTGTTCGAACCCGCAGGCGTCGCAGTGATCTCGGTTCGCCTGCCAGACGAGCCGATATAGAAATGCTGACGTCCCGGCGAGTTCTGATCGTGCGTCGCCTCCGGCAAACACGATGCGATATCCGCGGCCACGGCTTGCAACGCGTCCGAATTCGAGCCGGCGTCGTGACGCGGTGTCCACATGCACTGGTAGCTGCCATGGCTCGCTGAACATACCGCGTCGTCGCCATAGGGTTGTGCGACACCCTTGCCGTCGCCAGGCGAGAGTGAAGCCAAGCCACCCGGCGCAGCCGCGACAATCCGTTTGAGCGACGCACACGGACTAGGCGCATCGTCGGCACGCGCGCTGTACGGCAGCAAAGTGCCCGACGACAAAACAGCAATCGCGGTGGCAAGAACCCTGAGAGTATTCATCTGAGCGCGGTCCTCGAGAAAGGTAGCCCTAGCGCGCCAGCACGCTTCGTGCCGGTAAGCGTTCGCCATACGTTCGCAAGCCGGTTCATTCGTGACAAACAAAACCACCGCCGCGAAGCTGGCCCACAAATTGCATCCTCGCCATACCGGCCAGGAAAATCCAGGCCCCCAACATCGCTATTTTTCCGGTCCACACGCGGACGCCAACCCCGCCAAGCCATGCCTAAACTAACCCCTGCCGCCACGTCGGCCCGCCTCTCCTGCGGCATACGAGGAATCGACGACATCCTCGGAGGTGGTCTCACCCCGCACCGCATGTACCTCGTCGAAGGCGCGCCCGGCACGGGCAAAACTACCCTCGCCTTGCAATTTTTACTCCAGGGCGTGGCCGAAAATCAGGTCGGCCTGTACATCACCCTCTCCGAAACCCGCTCGGAATTGATCTCCGTGGCTGACAGCCACGGCTGGGATATCAGCTCGTTCACCATCCTCGAACTGCTGTCCGATGAGGGCCTCGACCCGCGGTTCGAGCAAACCGTGCTGCACCCCGCCGAGGTCGAACTCGGCGAAACCGTGCGCAATGTCATCACCCAGGTGGACGAACTCAAACCCGCGCGGATCGTGCTCGACAGCCTCTCCGAGTTGCGGCTGCTGTCGCAGAACCCGCTGCGCTATCGCCGGCAGATTCTCGCGCTCAAACGCTATTTCGCGACTCGCGAATGCACGGTGCTGCTGCTCGACGACAACTCGTCGGACCCCGGCGACGTGCAGCTGCACAGCATCGCGCACGGCGTGATCAGCCTCGACAATCTCGTGCACGACTACGGCGGCAACCGTCGGCGCATGCGTATCTCCAAGATGCGCGGCATCAAGTTTCGCGAGGGCTATCACGACTTCTCGCTCGATACGGGCGGCATTCATGTCTACCCGCGTCTGGTCGCGAACGAACACCACGCCGAATTCGGCGCCGAAGTGGTCACCACCGGCACGCAGGGCCTCGATGCGTTGCTCGGCGGCGGCCTGATTCCCGGCACCAACGCATTGATGATCGGTCCGTCAGGCGTCGGCAAAACCACGACGGTCGTGTCGTGCCTGATTGCGGCACTGGAGCGCGGCGAGCGCTGCGTCTACTACGTGTTCGATGAAACCCTCACCACGCTGATGATCCGCTCGGCCACCCTCGGCATGTACCTGGAGCCGCACGTCCAGAGCGGCTTGCTGACACTGCGTCAGATCGACCCCGCGGAAATCTCGCCGGGCGAATTCGCCAGCGACGTGCGCAACTCGGTCGAGAACAATGGCGTCAAATACGTCGCCATCGACAGCCTGAACGCCTATCTTCAGGCGATGCCCGGCGAGCGCTATCTGCTCCTGCAGATGCACGAACTGCTCGGCTATCTGAATCAGCAGGGCATCATCACGATGCTGGTGCTGGGTCAGCACGGCATCATCGGCGAAATTCAGAGCGACATCGACATCAGCTATCTGAGCGATGTCGTCGTGCTGTTCCGCTATTTCGAACACCACGGCGAAGTGCTCACCGCCGTCACCGCGGTCAAGAGCCGCGCGAATGCACACGAGCGCTCGATCCGGCAGTTCCGTCTCGGCAGCGGCGGCGTGGAAGTGGGCGAAGCGCTGCGCGATTTCGAAGGCGTACTGTCCGGCCTGCCCGCGTATCGCGGCAGCACGGCCCTGCTCGGCGCGACCGACCGCATCATCGACACGTCCGGGTCGTAACATCATGGAGCAACGCGTCCTTATTCTGGCGCCATTTGGCCGCGACGCCGATGTCATAGCCGAGGTCCTGCACAAGGATGACCGCGAATGCGTCGCGTGCCGCGATGTCGAGATGCTCACCGATAAACTGAATGCCGGCGCGGGCAGTGCGTTGATCGCCGAAGAAGCCCTCGCCGACAGCCACGCATCGCCGCTCTTTGCGTGGCTCGAACAACAGCCGGCGTGGTCCGACTTTCCTTTCATTCTGCTTGCCGCCAATCGTGTCGGGCACCGTTCCGCGCGCGGTCTCGAAGTGCTCGAACGGCTCGGCAACGTGGTGGTGCTGGAACGCCCGCTGAACTCGGAAACCTTGCGCCGCGCGGCGGCGTCGTCGCTGCGGGCACGCGCGCGGCAGTACGAATCGCGCCGCCACCTGGCCGAGCGGATCGAAGCGCAAAACGCCCTGGTGCAGTTGAACGATTCACTGGAGAGCCGCATCGCCGAACGTACGCACGAGTTGGCGTCCGCAAACAATCGGCTGATGATGGAAATCCATGAGCGCGCCAAAGTGCAGGCCGTACTGGTGCAATCGCAGAAGATGGAAGCGCTCGGGCAACTTACCGGCGGTATCGCACACGACTTCAATAATCTGCTGAACGTCATCATGGTCAACGCGGAACTGATCGCGCGGGTCGGCAGCGACGAGCGTATCCGTGCCATGGCCGCGACCGTCAAACGCGCGACCGAGCGCGGCGCGAAGCTGACCGGCCAGTTGCTCACCTTCTCGCGCAACAGCAACCTCGACCTGAAAGCGGTGGATGTGGTGGCGTTGCTGCACGGCATGCGCGACATCATCACCGTCTCGCTCGGGTCGAGCATCCGCTATACCAACGAATTCGCCGCCGCGGAGATGTGGACCGAAGCCGACGCCAATCAGCTCGAACTGGCGATCCTCAACCTCGCGATCAACGCGCGCGATGCCATGACGGGCGGAGGCCAGCTCGGCATTCACGTGAAGGAATGCAGCGCGCCCGATCAGACACTCGCGGACGGGCGCTACGTAGTGGTCGAAGTCGCCGACACAGGCTCGGGCGTTCCTCCGGAAGTGGTCTCGCGCGTGTTCGATCCTTTCTTCACAACCAAGCCAGTCGGCAAGGGCACTGGCCTCGGCTTGAGCCAGGTGTACGGCATCGCGCGCCAGGCGGGTGGCACGGCGCGCCTCTTCAGCGAGGAAGGCGCCGGCACCACGGTGGAGATCTGGCTGCCGCTGCGCGGGCCCGTCGCGAAGCAAACCGAAGCGGTGTCCGATATCGAACAGAACGCCGTCGGCGCGAAGCGCGTGCTGGTGGTGGAGGATGACGGCGAGGTGCGCGCAATGCTGGTGGAATGCCTGCGCATGCTTGGCTACACCGTGACCGAAGCGGCGGACGGGCCGAGCGGGCTGAATCGTTTGAAAGACGACAATCCCGACTTGCTGATGGTCGACTTCGCGATGCCGGGCATGAACGGCATCGACGTAATCGCCGAGGCGCGCAAGCTGCGCGAAGATCTACCGGTGATTCTCGCGACAGGTTATGCGGACGTGGATATTTCAGGCCTCGCCGTGAAGCGCTGCACGATCTTGCGCAAGCCGTTCCTACTCGACGACCTGGCGCGAACGGTCCGGCTCGGCCTCGGTGAAGCTGAAAGGAGTGCTGCAGCCAGTGGCTCGGCGCGAGGCTGAGGCAACACCTCGGCGCACGCGGTTGCACGCCGTGGCTCGCGGCTGCCCACACGTTCCAACGACGACCGCCGACAAAAAAATAAATTCAATAGCTTGCTAACGAATTTTTTAGAAATACAATGTCGGCCATGTCGCATCTCGATACCCTACGCCGCACCGTCAGCAGCACGTTGGTTGTCGCAGCCAGAAAATGGCGGCGCACGAGCCACGGCGTGCTCGCGGCCTTCAACGTCTCCGAAGCGTGCGCCACGCCGCTGCTGACCGCCAGCCGGCTCGGCGAAGCGGTGCGCCAGGTCACGCTGGCCGATCACATCGGCATTGAAGGGCCGTCGCTGGTGCGGCTGCTCGACCAGTTGTGCGCCGCCGGCCTGATGCGTCGCGACGAGGATCCCGAAGACCGGCGTGCGAAAACGGTCGTACTCACCGAAGAAGGCCGCGCCGTCACTGCAAAAATGGAAGAAGAACTGGTTACCCTGCGTGCGCAGGCGCTAAAGGGCGTCTCGCGCAGCGATCTCGAAGCCACCTTGCGCGTGCTGGCCGCTTTCACAGCCGACGCCAACACCGCGCCGGAGCGCAAAGAACCACGCGGGCCGCGCCCCGCCCACGGGCCAGCCAATGCAGGCGGCAAAGCGAACAAATCCAGCAAAGGCAAAGCCCGCCCGGCGGTGCCGTCGAATGTCAGGGACACGGCATAAGCGTTTATGGTCTACCCCTCCATTCGCGACTGGCTGTTCTCGGTCAAGACGTTTGCCGCAGCGATGATCGCGCTCTACATCGGTCTCGCGCTCGAATTGCCACGGCCGTACTGGGCGATGGCTACGGTCTATATCGTGTCGAATCCGTTTGTCGGCGCGACCCGCTCCAAGGCGTTGTATCGCGCGCTCGGCACCGCGCTCGGCGCATCGGCCGCGGTGCTGCTGGTGCCGCCGTTCGTCGAATCGCCGTATCTGTTCAGCGTGATCGTCGCCTTGTGGACCGGTACGTTGCTCTATCTGGCCGTGGCCGACCGCACCGCGCGCAGCTACGTGTTCATGCTGGCGGCCTACACCATGCCGATCATCGCCCTGCCTTCGGTCAACAATCCTGGCGGCGTGTTCGACCTGGCGGTCAGCCGCACCGAAGAAATCACGCTCGGCATCGTGTGCGCGAGCATTGTCGGCGGGGCGCTGTTTCCGAGCCGGCTCGCCCCCACGATCATCGAGCGGACCGATGCCTGGTTTCGCGACGCCGCCTTCTACTCAACCGAAACCCTGTCCGGACGCATCGCCGGCTCGGCGATCTCGGCGGCACGCCAGCGGCTCGCGGCGACCATCAACGGGCTGGAATTGCTGCTGAGCCAGCTTGCCTACGACCACACCCGGCCGGACATTCTGGCGCGCGCACACGAACTGCGCGGGCGCATGCAGTTGCTGCTGCCGATCATGTCGTCGCTGGCCGATCCGCTGGTCGCGCTCTACAACTGCGGCCTCAAGACCTGGCCCGAGGGCCTCGAAGCATTGCTCAACGACGTCATCACGTGGTTCAACGAACCGCTTCCCGCCGCCCGCCTCGGCCATCATCCCGACACGGTGGCGAACGCCTTGCGTGAACGCATCGCCGCCATGCAGCCGCCGCCGGCCGCGCTGGCGAACTGGGAGGGCGCGCTACTCTCGAACGCGCTCTGGCGTATGACCCAGGTGATCGACGTGTGGCAGGACTGCCGCTCGCTGCGCATCATCATCACGCGTGAAGAAGGGTCGTGGCGGCCGCGCTTTCGCCATTGGCGGCTGGGCGGCACGGAGCGCTTCTTCGATCGCGGCCTCATGCTGTTTTCAACGGTCTCGGCCGGCGCCGCGGTCGTGCTCGCGTGCGGTCTGTGGATCAGCTCGGGCTGGGCGGACGGCGCCAGCGCGGTGACGCTCGCGGCGGTGGCCTGCTGCTTCTTCGCCGCGCTCGACGAACCGGCGCCGATGGTGTTCAGGTTCTTCGTGGCGACCGGGATCAGCGTGGTCGCGGCCGGCGTGTACCTGTTCGCCGTGCTGCCGCATGTGCATGACTTTCCAATGCTGGTCGTGCTGTTCGCCGCACCGTTCATCCTGGTCGGCACGCTGATCCCGCGCCCTCAATTCAACATGGCGACGGTACTGGTCGCGGTCAACACGGCCACCTTCATCAGCATTCAGGACGCTTACGACGCCAACTTCCTGATCTTCCTGAACAGCAATCTCGCGGGCCTCGCCGGCTTGCTGTACGCTTATCTATGGACCCGGGCGACGCGCCCGTTCGGCGCCGAATTCGCCGCGTCGCGGCTGCTGCGCTCGAGTTGGGCCGACGTCGCGCTAACCGCATCCACGCAGCCGATCGAAGATCCGCGCAACCTTGCCGCACGCATGCTCGACCGCCTCATGCAGCTGATCCCGCGCCTCGCAGCGACGGACGACCACCGGCATCCGTCGATCGAAAGCTTTCGCGATCTGCGTATCGCCTTCAACGCGCTCGATCTGCGCCGCCTGATGCGCAAACTCGGCGGCGAAGCGCCGGCCGCGATCGAACGCGTGCTCGAAGACGTGCGCGCTTATTTCGACCACTGCGTCGACCGGCGCACGCGCCAGCCGGTGCCTGAGAGCCTGATGTCGTCAATCGATGCCGCCGTGGCGCGTGTCACCGCGCAAGGTCTCGCCAATACCGGCGCGCCCACAGCAGCCTCGCAGACCTCGGCGCGCCAGTTACGCGACACGCTGCACGCGCTGGTTGGCTTGCGCCTGTCGCTGTTTCCGGCCACGCTGATCACGCCCACGCCGCCCGAACCGGAGGCCGCCGCCTGATGCGCCCGTCCCGCAACCTGCTTCACACCCGTTTCCATGCCCCGCGATGATCGGTGAAATCGATATCTTCGGCGTGTTCGTGCCGGCCGTGCTCGTCCTGATGTTGATCGCCTATCTGATCAACCTGGTGATCCGCATGGTGCTCACGCGCGTCGGCTTTTACCGCTTCGTCTGGCACCGTTCCATCTTTGATCTCGGCATCTACGTGCTGGTGCTGGGCCTTGTCGTCGTTGTTTCGCACAGACTAATAACGTGAAAAAAACCTGGTTCTCCGTCGGTCAGATTTTGCTGACCCTGATCGTCGTCGTGATCGCGGCCGCCGTGCTGTGGAAACTGGTCGCCTACTACATGTTTGCACCATGGACCCGCGACGGCCACGTGCGCGCCGACGTGATCCAGGTCGCGCCGGACATTTCCGGGCTCATTTCGTCGGTTGACGTGGTGGACAACCAGCAAGTCAGGCAAGGCCAGGTGCTGTTCGTGATCGACCAGGCCCGCTATACGCTCGCGCTGCGCCAGGCGCAGGCCACCGCGCAACAGCGCCGCGCCACGCTCGATCAGGCGCGCCGCGAGGATGTGCGCAACCGCAAGCTCGGCAACCTGGTCGCGGCGGAAGTCTCCGAGGAAAGCCGCTCGCGCGTCGAGCAGGCCGAGGCATCGCTCGCCGACGCAAACGTTGCGATCGATACGGCCAAACTGAATCTGCAACGCGCCACGATCATGAGTCCGGTCGACGGTTATCTGAACGACCGCGCGCCGCGCGCGGGCGAATACGTCACGGCGGGACGGGCGGTGCTGGCGGTGGTCGACCTGCATTCGTTCCGTGTCGACGGCTATTTCGAGGAGACCAAGCTGCGCGGCATCGACATCGGCCAGCCGGTGGATATCAAGGTGATGGGCGAGCCGAACGTGCTGCGCGGTCATGTGCAAAGCATCGTCGCCGCGATCGAAGACCGCGATCGCACGCAAGGCTCGAATCTGCTGCCGAACGTGAACCCGGCGTTCAGCTGGGTGCGGCTCGCGCAACGGATTCCCGTGCGCGTCGTACTCGACGAAATTCCCGCCGATTTCCGCATGATCGCCGGACGGACCGCCACAGTCTCCGTGCGCGATCTGTCGCCGGAGGGCAAGCGCCGGCCGGCCGCGGCCACCTCGGGGGCGGTGGATGCATCGGCGGATTCGGCTTTGTCGGCTTCTTCGGCTTCTGCCGCTTCCGCAACATCCGCCGTGCACCCGGCTTCCGCCGCTGTTATCTCGGGCGCATCGCAATGAAGCTGTCGCGGACCCTGCCCTTTTTTCCGCTGCTGCCGCTGGTTGTGGCGCTCAATGGCTGCATCAACGTCGGCCCCGATTACGCACTGCCGAAGCAGGCGCTCGTCAACGCGCCGCTCGCCAATACGCCGATCGAAGGCGCGGACGCAACGCTCACCTCGCAGCAGAACGTCCCCGCGGTGTGGTGGAAACTGTATGACGATTCCGTGCTCAACGGTCTCGTCGATGAAGCGCTCAAATCGAATACCGACCTGCGCGTCGCGGCGGGTAATCTGGCCCGCTCGCGCGAGGCGCTGGGCGTTGCACAGGCGCAAGGCGGCTTCTCCGGCAAGGCCTCGGCGCTGGTCGCACGGGCGCAGGAGTCGGCCGAGCAGTATCTGATGTTCAGCAAAATACCGGTCGCCAACGAAGGCGATTTCGGCATCAGCATCTCGTACGAAATCGATCTGTTCGGCAAGTTGCGGCGCGGCGTGGAAGCCGCGCAGGCGGACACCGAGTCCGTGCAGGCCGCCGCCGATCTCGCCCGGGTCACGGTGGTGGCGGACGTGGTGCGCTCGTATGTCGAGCAATGCTCGGCAGCCGAGGAGCTCAGGATCGCGCAGCAATCGCTCGCGTTGCAGAAGGAGCGCGTGGATGTCTCGCGCCGTTTGCGCGACGCGGGCCGCGGCAATCAGACTGACGTGACGCGTGGCCAGACTCAGGTCGACACCTTGTCGGCGGATATTCCGCGCTATACGGCGCGCCGCAAGATCGCGCAGTACCGGCTCGCGGCGCTGCTCGCCCGCGCGCCGTCCGACTTGCCGCCGGCCGTGCTGGCCTGCGAGCGGCTGCCGCAGATCGGTCAGCCAATCCCGATCGGCGACGGCGCCGCGCTACTCAGGCGCCGCCCGGACGTGCGCGAGGCCGAGCGTCAACTGGCGGCTTCGACAGCGCGCATCGGCGTCGCCACCGGCGCGTTGTATCCGACGGTGAGCATCGGCGCATCGGCTGGCCTGACCGGCGTTCTCGAAGACATCGGCACGCAGGCGACCGCGCGCTGGGCCTTTGGTCCGCTGATCAGCTGGACCTTTCCCACCAACGGCGCGCGCGGCCGGGTGCGCGAAGCACAGGCGTCGAGCCAGGTGGCGCTGGCGAAGTTCGACGGTGTGGTGCTGACCGCGTTGCGCGAAACCGAAACCAGCCTCGCCACCTACGCATCCGACTTCGCCCGCGCCGACGCTTTGCATGCCGCGGTCAAATCGGCCGCCCAGTCCGCGGACGAAACGCATCGGCTGTATCAGGCCGGACGCGAGTCGTTCATTTCCGACCTCGATGCGACGCGCACACTGACCTCGACGAAGTCTCAGCTCGCCGCCGCGGAAGGCCAGGTGGCGATCGATCAGGTCAACCTGTTCCTCGCGCTCGGCGGCGGGTGGGAAACCGATTCGCAGCCGGCGGCGCCCGCGACGACGACGGCGAAGCCTGCTGTCGCCGTGCCGACTACGGCGACGGCGGTCAAAGCCCCGTAGGAGTTGTCAGATTCCCTCTGAACAAAGACGCTTGACGCAACTGAATTGCGCCTCGTCAACCTTACGAAATTCTTTTTGGCTAGCTTTCTTTTAGCTTTCAATTCGGGTTAAATACGTGTCTTCACACCACATTTCGGGGGCACGTATGTCGCATTTCATGCAAGGCGCAGCAACGCTGGGCGGCTGCATTGGCATTTTCACGGTAGTGGTCGCAGTGGTGGAAATGCTGGCAAATTAGGCGGCATATCGAATGCGGCGGCGCCCTAAACCGTCCGCCGCTTCGCTGCCGCCTGGTGAATCGCGGCCCGCACCCGGGGATACGTGCCGCAACGGCAAACAATATTGGACATCGCCGCGTCGATGTCCGCATCAGTAGGATTGGGCTTCTGCTTGAGCAGCGCACAGGCCGCCATGAGTTGCGCGCTCTGGCAATAGCCGCACTGCACCACGTCGAGATCGATCCACGCGGCCTTCAGCGCCTGCGCTTCCGCGCCCTGCACGCCTTCAATGGTAGTCACCTTCTGCGTGTGCAGGCTCGACATCGGGGTCTGGCATGCAAGGCCTGCCTTACCGTCCAGATGAATCGTGCATGCGCCGCAAATACCCACGCCGCAGCCGAACTTGGTGCCGGTCATGCCGAGTTCGCAGCGCAGCACCCACAACAGCGGCATATCCGGCTCGGCTTCTACGGCCACTGCGCGGCCGTTGATATTCAGCGATCCCATTCCGTTCTCCGTCTGCGTCTCAGGCGAGCTTTAAAGGCAACGTGCGCAAGCGCTGGCCGGTCAGCGCGAACACCGCATTCGCCACGGCCGGCGCAACCGGCGGCACCCCCGGTTCGCCGACGCCTTGCGGGTGCAACTGGCTCGGCATGATGTCCGTCTCGATCACGGGACAGTCGTTCATCCGCACCACCGGGTAGTCGACAAAGTTCTTCTGCTGCACCTGGCCGGCGTCGATCACAATCGCGTCCTGCAGCGCGGTCGAGAGGCCGAACACGATCCCGCTCTCCATCTGCTGACGGATCAGGTTGGGATTCACCGGCAAGCCGCAGTCGATCACGCAGATTACCCGGTGCACCCGAATCCGCTTGTCCGGCGCGAGCGACACCTCGACCACCTGCGCGACAACGCTGCCGAACGCCTCATGCAGCGCCACGCCGCGCGCTCGCCGCGCGCCATCGGCGGCATGTGTCAACGGATGCCCCCACTCCGACAAGGCCGCCACGCGCCGCAACACGGCCAGGTGGCGCGGATGCTGCCCGAGCAGCGCGGCGCGAAACGCAATTGGGTCCTGGCCTGCGGCGGCGGCCAGTTCGTCGGTGAAACTCTCGGTGAAAAATGCCTGATGCGAATGCCCCACCGAGCGCCAGAAGCCGACCGGCACCGGCAACTCGACGATCTTGTGCGCGACGCGTGCGGTAGGCCATTCGTAGGGTTGATCGAAGGCGCCTTCGCAGGTGGTCTTGTCGATCGGAATACGTGGCATACCGTAGTAACGCACGAGCGATTCCGGCACGATGGCCTGACCCGCCGACGTGGCATGCCACGCCACCAGCCTGCCGGCTTTGTCGAGACCGCCTTTCAGCCGCGACACGCACGCCGGACGGTAGAAGTCGTGCGTAAAGTCTTGCGCGCGCGACCAGATCGTCTGCACCGGACGACCGCCGCCTTCGCGCGCGATCGCGGCCGCCTGCGAGATGAAATCGAGCTCCAGCCGCCGGCCGAACGCGCCACCGAGCAGTTGGGTCTGCATGTCGACCTTATCGGCGTCGATGTCCAGCACTTTTGCCACGTGATGCCGCGCGAGAGCGGGCATTTGCGTCGAGACCCAGACGGTGGCCGCGCCATCCGCCACCTGCACGGTGCAATTGACAGGCTCGACCGCGCCGTGGGCGAGATAAGGCGCGTGATATTCCGCACTGACAATACGTGCCGCGCCGCTCAGGGCCGCGTCGACGTTGCCGAGGCGGTAGTAGGCGTGGCCATCGCTGTCGTTCAGCGCTTCCATGAGACGGGAGTCCACCTGCGCGCTCGACAGGTTCGCTGCCGCGCCGTCGTGCCAGTTCATCTTGATTGCGCTGACGGCGTTCATCGCGCGAAACGCATTGTCGGCAATCACCGCGACGCCGCCGGTCCCGCCGTTGTAGGGTGCAACCGCGAACGCCTTGATGAAACCCGGCATTGCTTTGGCCGCCGAAGCATCGAAATTCGCCACCGTGCCGCCCAGCGTCGGGCACATCACGACGCTGGCGTACAACAGGCCATCGGGAAAAGCGTCGATGCCGAAGCGCGCCGAGCCGTTGATTTTCGACGCGGCCTCGATGCGCCGCACCGGTTTTCCGATCAGCCTGAAGTTGGCGGGATCCTTCAGCGTGACCTTGCGCGGCAGTGGCTGCTGCGCGGCCTCCACCGACAGTTCGCCGAAGCTCGCTTTATGGTCCGAGGCATGTAGCACATAGCCGTCTTCCGTGCGGCACTCGCCGGGCGGAACCTTCCATCGCGCGGCCGCCGCGCCGATCAGCATCATCCGTGCCGAAGCGCCGGCTTCACGCATCGGCGTCCATAGATCGTTGATGCTCGAAGACCCGCCGGTCATCATCGTGCCGCCTTCACGCACCAGCTTGCGGGTCATCCAAACGGCGACACGTTTGATTTCGCTGTCGTCGTCCGGACGGAACGGCAAATCGTCGATGATGTTCTGCACGCTGTTATAAATCTTGTCGATCGGCGCATTCTCCACTCGCACCTGCGGCCAAGGGGCGTCCAGCTCTTCGGCCAGCAGCATGGCAAGACCCGTGTGAATGCCTTGCCCCATTTCCGCCTTGGACATCATGATCGTCACGCTGTTGTCGGTGGCGATCTTGACCCAGCCGTTGAGCGCCACCTGGCTTCCCTCCACCGGCAAAGGCACGGAGGTGGTCAGGCGCTGCCCAGGTGGCAGCACCGACCAGCCGACCAGCAGCACTCCGACAGCGCCGACGCCGCCGAGCAGAAAGGTTCTGCGCTTTACCATGGCATGACTCGCTCCGCGTGCACGAAGGCAGAAAAGCTGCGAAAGCGCCGCTTGGCGCCGGAGGCCACTTCTTCGGAACAGTAATAAGACGTGCGAGTAGGTACTCGACTGAAACTCGCGCGTTTAAGCCGCGTGAACGGTGAGTGGGCGGAGGGCCACCATGGCAGGAAGGTGCAACCCGTGTGTCATTTCATTAAATGTCATTGGAGACACAACGGCACGCTGCAATGCAAACAGGACCACGCGCGCTACCCTCGAATGATCTCAGGTGGCGCGCGTGGTTATGTGGGCACGTGTTGCTGCACCCAGAAACGTAGAGATATGCGCCATCAGATGATGGCGTTCGGTTCATTAGCGCCGGTTCGACCCCGACACCACATCGATCCACACGGCCAGCACCAGAATGCTGCCCTTCACGATCATCTGCCAGTACGCGTCGACATCGAGCATCGACATGCCGTTATCGAGGCTCGCCATCACCAGCGCACCGATCAACGCACCATAAACCGTGCCGGAGCCGCCGCGCATGGACGTGCCGCCAATGAAGCACGCTGCAATCGCATCGAGTTCGCCCATCGAGCCCGCCGACGGCGACCCCGCCGCCAGCCGCGCCGTATTCACGATTCCGCCGAACGCGCACATCAGCCCCATCAACGCGAAAATGGCCAGCTTCACGCGATTCGTGTTCACCCCTGAGAGCCGCGTCGCTTCGAGATTCGAACCGACCGCATAAATACGGCGGCCAAATACGGTCTGCGTGGCGATCCACGTGAAAATGCCCAGCAGCGCGAGCAGCAGCAGAACCGGCACGGGAATGCCGCCGTATCGGTCGAGCGTGGCCACGAACGCGGCGAGAATCACCCCGGCTCCGACCACCTTCATGACGTCCTGCCACATCGGCACGACGGTCAACTGATAGCGCTCACGGTTGCGCCGCTGCCGCACCGTCAGAAAGGCCAGCAACAGAAACAACGCCACAGCGAGCGAATCTCCCGCGAGGCGCGGCAAATATCCCTGCCCGACGAACACGAAACCGTCCGAGACCGGCGCGATCGTCGAACCACCGGTGACGCCAAGCAGAATGCCGCGATACGCCAGCATGCCGCCGAGGCCGACAATAAACGACGGCACACGCCGGTAAGTCGACCACCAGCCGTTGAACATGCCGACCAGTACACCAAGCAGCATCACAACAGGCACGGTGACGCCGATCGGCCAATGCCGGTTGACGTCGAGAATCGCCGCGACGCCGCCGAGCAGACCGAGCAACGACCCGACCGACAGATCGATCTCGCCCGCGATGATGACGAACACCATGCCGCACGCGAGCATGCCGGTGATCGACATCTGCCGCAGCAGATTCGACAGATTGCGCGGCGTGACAAACGCACCATGCGTGAGGGCCGAAAAGAAAATCCAGATGACGGCCACGGCAATCAGCAACGCCAGAATCTTGTAGCGTGCGAACAGTTGCTGAATGCGCTGCGGACCGCCGAATGCGCCTCGCGGCACGGCCTCGTCGGCGCGTTGGGAAGTGACGTCGGGAGTCATGCGGCACTCGCTGCGGTTGGGTTCGGGGATCGCTGCACGGGAAGAATCGCGGCGCTGAGAATGTCCTCCTGCGTGAGGCCATCGTTGACGAAATCGCCTCGCAGTTCGCCCTCGCCGATCACCAGCACGCGATCGCTGATGCCGAGCACTTCGGGCAATTCGGACGACACCATCACGATCGACATGCCGCGCTGCGCCAGTTGAAAAATCAGTTTGTAGATTTCATATTTCGCACCGACATCGACGCCGCGCGTCGGTTCGTCCAGAATCAGCACTTTTGGATCGGTCAGCAGCATGCGTGTCAGCACGGCCTTCTGCTGATTGCCGCCCGACAGGCTCGCAATCGACAACATCGGATGCGCTGCACGCACCGACAGCCGTTTCATCTCCGTATGAATCGTATCGAGCTCGGCGGCGGAATCGATACGGCCGCCGGTGGCAAAGCGCTGCAATACCGCGAGCGTGATGTTATGACCGACACTCAGACCCGGCACGATGCCATGGCGCTTGCGATCCTCCGGCACCATGCCTATGCCCGCGCGAATCGCATCGATGGGCGCGCGAATCTTCAGCGGCTTGCCGTCCATCACCACGGTCGCCTCGCTCACGCCAGGATACGCGCCGAACACCGCCTGCATCAACTCCGTGCGCCCCGCACCGACCAGCCCAGCCACCCCGAGAATCTCGCCGCGCCGCAACGCGAACGATACGTCGTTCACCCGCTTGCGGCGCGGATTGGTGACGTCAAAGCAGGTCACATGACGCGCCTCGAAAATCACCTCGCCAATCGGATGCGGCTCGCGCGGAAACAGGTTCTTGATCTCGCGGCCTACCATCAGCGAGATGATGCGGTCGGTGGTGAGCGCGCGCATCGGCTCGGTCGCGACATGACGGCCGTCGCGAATCACGCTGATCGTGTCGCACACGGCTTCCACTTCGTCGAATTTGTGTGAGATATACACGCAGGCCACGCCGCGCCGTTTCAGATCGCGCACGATGTCAAGCAGGATGCGTATTTCAGACGCGGTAAGCGACGACGACGGTTCATCCAGAATCAGCAGCTTCGCGCGCTTGTTCAACGCCTTCGCAATCTCGATCAGTTGCTGATGGCCGCCACCGTAGTTCATCACCGGCTGTGCAGCATGGATGCCGTCTATGCCGAGCTCGCGCATGAGTTCATCGGCGCGCTGATACATCGCGGCGTAATTCATGCGGCCGCCGGGCAGCGTGATCTCATTGCCGAGGAAAATGTTCTCCGCCACAGACAACTCCGGCACCAGCATCAATTCCTGGTGAATGATGATGATGCCGGCGCGTTCGGTGTCGCGCACGCTGGCGGCTTTCAGCGGTTGCCCTTCCCAGATTATTTCGCCATCCCAGGTACCGTACGGATAGACCCCGGACAGCACTTTCATCAGCGTCGATTTGCCTGCGCCGTTCTCGCCGCACAAGCCGACGCATTCGCCCGGCGCCACCGTCAGGTCGATGCCGTCGAGCGCCTTCACGCCTGAAAACGCCTTGACGATGCCGCGCATCGTCAGCAATGGTTGCGTCATTCGCTATGCCTCGCTGCAAGGCGCGCGGCGAAACCGGTGCGCGTCACACGCACCGGCCTGGCGCCGCGCACACGTTACGCTCATTGGCTCGCGAGCTGGGCCTGGGTGTAAAAGCCGTCCTTGATGACCACGTCGACATTGCCTTTGGTCAGCAACGTGGGTTGCAGCAGCACTGTGTCGACTTTCTTCTTGCCGTTGTCGTATTGCGAATTAAAAGCCGGCTTCTCGCCCTTCGCGAGCGCCACAGACAGCTTGGCGGCTTCACCCGCAATCAGCTTGAGCGGCTTGTAGACGGTCATGGTCTGCGTGCCGGCAATCACGCGTTTTACAGCGGCGAGATCGGCGTCCTGACCCGAGACCGGCACCTTGCCGGCCATATGTTGCGCGGCGAGTGCCTGGATTGCGCCGCCTGCTGTGCCGTCGTTCGAGGCGACGATGGCGTCGATCTTGTTGTTGTTCGCCGTCAGTGCATCTTCGACGATGCGCAAGGCGGTCGAAGCGCTCCACTCAGGCACCCATTGCTGACCGACGACCTTGATATCGCCCTTATCTATCGCGGGCTTCAGTACCTTTAACTGACCTTCGCGCAGCATCTTGGCGTTGTTATCGGTCGGCGCGCCGCCCAGCAGGAAATAGTTGCCCTTCGGCTGCGCGTTGTAGACCCCTTGCGCCTGCAGTTCGCCAACCTTCTCGTTATCGAACGAGATGTACGCGTCCACATCGGCGTCGAGAATCAGCCGGTCATACGAAACCACCTTGATGCCCGCCTTTTTCGCTTCGGCAACCACGTTGCCCAGCGTCTTCGAATTGAACGGCACGATCACGATCACATCGACGCCACGCGAGATCAGGTTTTCGATCTGCGAGATCTGCCGCTCCTCGCTCGCATCGGCCGATTGCACCGACACTTTCGCGCCGAGCTTTTCTGCCGCCGCGACGAAATAATCACGATCGCGCGACCAACGCTCGACGCGCAGATCGTCGATACAGAAGCCGATTTCCGGATGATCCTTGCTTGCGTGCGCGAGCGGCGCGACAAGCGACAGGCTGGCGAGTACCGCCCCACATAAGAGCGAACTCAGAACAGTACGGCGCGTTGCGAATTTCATATCTGTCTCCTTCTTTTGATAGCCGGAATACCGGATTGGACGGCCTGCGCTGCGAGCCGCATAGCCGGACAAGCGACAACCCAAAGCTCCTGTTTGTCGCGCGGTCAGCGTGGCCGCTCGATTCTTCTAATGTCTTACTGCCCGCCGTTCGCGGCAGGCATTGCGGCGCGCCTCAGCGTCCGCTGTAGATGGCCTGATTCACAACGTTTTCCAACAACTCCTGATGGCCGCTCGCGTGCTGAGGATTCAGGCCGCGCGTCAATGCGTCCGTTGCCAATGTCGACAGCGAAAAATCACCTGACAGGATCTTGCGGCCGAATTCCGTATCCCAGCCCGCGTAGCGCTGCCGCTTGAACGCTTCGAGACGATCGTTTTCGATCAGCACGGCGGCACGCTCGACGGCGAGCGCGAGGTTATCGATGGCGCCGATGTGACCGTGGAACAGGTCTTCCGGGTCCACGCTCTGGCGGCGTACTTTTGCGTCGAAGTTCATGCCGCCCGTCGTAAAGCCGCCATGCTTGAGGATTTCGTAGAAGGCGAGCGTGAGTTCCTCGACGCTGTTCGGGAACTGGTCGGTATCCCAGCCGTTCTGCGGATCGCCGCGATTCGCATCGACGCTGCCGAAAATGCCGAGTGCAAATGCCGTGGCGATCTCGTGATGGAATGAGTGGCCGGCCAGCGTGGCGTGATTGGCCTCGATATTCACGCGAATGTCTTTTTCCAGGCCGTGCTGGAGCAGAAATCCGTGCACGGTCGCGACGTCGTAGTCGTATTGATGCTTGGTCGGTTCCTGCGGTTTCGGTTCGATCAGCAAGGCGCCCTTGAAGCCGATCTTATGTTTGTGATCGACCACCATATGGAGGAAACGGGCCAGCTGATCGCGCTCGCGCGTCAGGTCGGTATTGAGCAGCGTGTCGTAACCTTCGCGGCCACCCCACAGCACGTAATTCTCACCACCGAGCCGTTGCGTCGCATCGAGCGCGTGGCGGACCTGCGTGGCGGCAAACGCGAAAATCTCGGGATCGGGGCTCGTCGCCGCGCCTGCCGCGTAACGCGGATGCGAAAACAGGTTGGCCGTGCCCCACAGCAGCTTCACGCCGCTGTCCTGCTGCTTGCGCGCCAGATAGTCCGTAATGCGGGAGAAATTCTCGCTGTATTCATTCAGACTCGCGCCTTCCGGTGCGACGTCGGTGTCATGAAACGTGTAGTACGGTGTGCCGAGCTTCGAAAACAATTCAAATGCGGAGTCGGCTTTTTGATGCGCGCGCTCCATCGCGTCACCGGCCTGCTGCCATGGACGCCGAAATGTTCCTTGCCCGAAAATATCCACACCGGGCCAAACGAAGGTATGCCAGTAACACACGGCGATGCGAAGGTGTTCTTCGAGCGTCTTGCCGAGCACGCGCCGGCTCTTATCGTAGTGACGATATGCAAGCGGATTGTCCGATTGCGGGCCTTCGTAGCGAATCGCGGGAATGTGTTCGAAGTAGGACATCAGCGTCTCCTGTTTTTGCTGCACTGCAACCCACGCGACGTGGCCGCATCGGCTGACAAGGTGACGCCATGCTGACGCTTGTGCGATGCGTCGGCAATTGCGAAATTGCGCAGCGTGCTTGATGTTTCTTACCGCCCGTGCGTTTGTTTCGCACCGGCGAGAGATTCGGGGCCTAGAATAACCAGACGCTTAAAAACCGTGCGGCCTGCCGGGCGCACGCAACAGGAGACGATGGCGCGACGGGTCTGCCGATCCGCGCGCCGCCCAACACCATGACCCGCCCGCAAACACCACAGACGACCCATCGGATCGCCCTGCTGTTCAACGCGAACAAGGTGTACGACCGCGAGATCATCACTGGCATCGGCAACTATCTGCTGTCCACGCGCGTGGCCTGGGATCTCTTTCTGGAAGAGGATTTCCGCTGCCGGCTCACAGGCATCGAGCGCTTCGACGGCGACGGCATCATCGCGGATTTCGACGACCCCGCAGTGGGTGAAGCGTTACGCGATTGTCCGTTGCCCGTGGTCGCGGTGGGCTCGTCGTTCGAAGATCCGGCGCACTACCCTCCGGACTTACCCTATATCGCCACCGATAACGCCAAGCTCGTCTCGCTCGCCTACACGCACCTGATCGGCGCGGGACTCGAGCACTTCGCGTTGTATAGCCTGCCGCAAGCGCAGGAGAACCGCTGGGCCCAGCAGCGCGAACTCGCGTTCGCGCATCTACGCAAGGCGGACGGGCACAGCGCCGAGCAGATCGACACCGAGATCTATCGCGGGCTGTCGACCAGCGCGCCGTCGTGGAATCAGGCGACCGAGCAGCTCACCGCGTGGCTGCGGCAGTTGCCCAAGCCGGTCGGCATCATCGCCGTGACCGACGCCCGCGCGCGGCATCTGTTGCAGGCCTGTCTGATTGCGGGTATTTCCGTGCCGGAAGAAGTGGCGATCATCGGCATCGACAACGATCCGCTCACGCGTACTCTCACTCGCATACCGCTTTCGTCGGTCATTCAGGGTACCGAAGAAATGGGCCGCACGGCCGCTCACCTGTTGCATCAGATGCTGCGTGGCGCGCGTTTTCCGGGGCGGCGCATTATGGTGCCGCCTGTCGGCATCAACGTGCTCGAATCGACCAAACACCAGCCGCTCGCGAGCCCGTATGTGATGCGTGCCCGGCACTTCATCCGGCAGTACGCCTGCCAGGGCATTCGCACGGAACAGGTTGCCGATTATGTCGGCGTGTCGCGATCGTCACTTGAAGAGTACTTCCGGCGCGAACGGAAGTGCACCGTGCATCAGGAGATCCTGCGTCACAAGCTCGATGTCGCCAAAGCACTGCTTGCCAAACGCGACGCGTCCAGCGCCGAGGTGGCAATCCGCTGTGGCTTCACGTCGTTGCAGTACATGTACGCGGTATTTCGCCGCGAACTCGGGTGTACGCCGCGCGAATATCAGGAACGTGCGAATTCAACGGTAGCGCCGGGCTGAGCGTGCCATTTCTCCATTATCCCGACCGACGACATGATCAGCATCGCACCACTTTCTTCTGAGCCCTGGGGCGCGCTGCCCGGCGGCGACCCTGTGCGGCTCTTCACGCTGCGCAACGCGCACGGCATGAAGGTCGCCATCAGCGACCTCGGTGCGACCCTGGTCTCGTGGCATGCACCCGATCGCACCGGGCGTCTGGGCGATATCCTGCTCGGTCACGACACACCCGCCGAATACGTCGCGGCGACCACCTATATGGGCGGATTGATCGGCCGTTGGGCCAACCGTATCGCCGACGCACGCTTCACGCTCGACGGCATCGAGTACACGCTCGATCGCAACGAAGGCGCGAATCTGCTGCACGGCGGCACGCTGGGTTTTCATCGCGCGCTATGGGACGTGAGCGAGGATAACGGCGCGCTGGTCATGCGCCTCGACTCGCCCGAAGGCGATGCGGGCTTTCCCGGCAACGTGACGGTACAGGTGCGCTACACGCTCGACGACGACGGCACGCTGACCATCGCCTATGAGGCGGTAACCGATGCGCCGACGCCGCTCAATCTGACAAGCCATCCCTACTTCAACCTGACGGGACGACCGGGCATCGACATTCGTGGTCACGTATTGTCAATCGACGCGGACCAGTTCTTCGAAGTCGATGCAGCGATGATTCCGTGCAAGCTCGCCGAGGTCGCCGGCAACGCGTTCGACTTCCGGCAAAGCGCGCCGATCGGCGCGCGTCTGGACTGGCCACACGCGCAGCTGGCGACGGCCAGGGGCTTCGATCATTGCTACAGGCTGCGCGATACGTCGGATGCGGTGACGGCGCACACACCAACCGTGCGCGAGGTTGCCTGCGCCTACGACCCGGGCAGTGGACGCGAACTCACCGTCTCCACCGACCAGCGCGGCCTGCAGTTCTATACCGGCAACTGGTTGAATGGCGACGCCGGCCGCGGCGGCGTCGCGTATCAGACGCACGCCGGGCTGTGCCTCGAAGCGGGCGGCTACCCAAACCAGGTCAATATGGCCGATCAGGAACAGGTCATCGTACGGGCCGGTAATGCGTACCACCAAGTGACGGCGTACCGCGTCGGCGTACGTTCTGGAGTCTGAAATAATTTTCAAATCTTACGAAGGCCCATTACATAACGCCGACTTATCGTTTGTTGCAACACTGAATTACTATATTAGGGGTTTCCCCTAGGTCACTCGCTTCCTAGAATCCTTCCATAGGTCGCCGCACACATGTTGTGGCGCTACACAAAACAATCCTCGGAGGGAAGCATCATGAAATCACTCGTCAAAGCAATCGCACTGGTAGTCGTTCTCGCCGCCCCAGTGGTCTCGTTCGCGCAGTCCGAACAGCCCGTGACGCGCGCGGAAGTGAAAGCCCAGTTGACCCAGCTCGAAAAGGCAGGCTACAACCCTGGCAAATCAAGCGACGCGACCTACCCCGCGGATATTCAGGCTGCGGAAGCACGCGTTGCCGCGCAAAACGCCACTAGCTACGGGCCGGCTGTAAATGGTTCGTCGCAATCGGGACGCAGCGCCGATACAACCAATACCAATCAGTAAGCAGACGTCGTGCGAATGCCGCCACGCTGTTCGGGGATGCGAGCGCATGTTTTTACATGCGCTCGCATTTGTATGTAGCGGACATGTCGGAGTCCGATGCAGTCGTCGACGTCAAGATGCACGGCAGTGACGCCACGCTTCCGGCATACGCTCATCAGGGAAGTCGCTGCGTTTCGCCATCCCGCCCCGCGTCTATCGATACCCTCTTGTCTCGTCGCTCCGCGAGACGGCACAACCTCATCGCCGCACCTTTAACCATTCCAGCACATACCGACGAAATCGCGTCGCTCCTGCCTTAGTCCTTTCTATTTGCGCAAGTCGCGCTGCACGCGATAGGCCGTTCGTTTGGCGGTCGAGCGTCTGCAATGCGTTGCCTGTCCGCGCCGGGCGCTGTCCGGGTCCGTGCGCATGTACTCAAGCACGATAATCCCTGCGACTGCCAGACCACGAGTGAAGCGCTGAAGTAAGCGCGGCTGTATATCATGCAGTTCAATTCTTCCTCTGCTTAGATCTTGAACCCCTGAAGATTAGAATGAATAATGCATGGCCACGCGCATTCATTAATCGCGGTAGCGTTAACTCATTCAGGGTGACATGAAGACTCCAGCCGAAATCATTGAACAGACGCGCGTGCCGCACACTAACAGTGTCTTTTTTCTAGGGTGCTTTGAGAATCGGGTCACCTTATATTCGCAGCAAGTCCGGGCGTTGAATCTTGTCGATGCCATCCTCGATCGTGAGCTCGTACGCAAAGACGGGAAGGTCGCAATTGTGGGCGGCGGTGCAGCAGGCATTACCGCGGCGGCTGCCTTGGCGAAGGCCGCGCCGTCGCTTAAGCGCATCGACCTGTTTGAAACCAGGGGCGAAATTCTGGAGCTTCAACAACAGAGCGACCGCTTCCTTCATCCTCACCTTTACGACTGGCCTGCGACAGGGGCAGAGAATACGGAAGCGGGTTTGCCGATCCTGAACTGGAGAGCCGGGCCCGCCGGCGAGGTTGCGGAAAGTCTGCGTCGGCAGTTCGACGATATTGAGCGAGCTTCTCGCATAAACGTCCTCTGCGGAGCCAACGTAACAGCGGTCAAGCCGCACCCGTTGACGCAGGCCAGCGTGGAAGTCAATGGCCTGAAACATTTTGACGGCACCTACGATGTCGTTATTCTGAGCATCGGCTTCGGCCTCGAGGCTCATCTCGATGGCGACACTTCGTCGTATTGGACGCCATCATCGCTCGCTGCCCCCATCCTCATCGGCGGCGCGCCGCCCACGATCTTTGTGTCAGGAAATGGTGACGGTGGTCTTGTCGACTTCATGATTGCGGCCCTGAACGGCCTCACTCACAGCAAGATCTGCCAGATCATCACGGGACTGCGATTGGGCAACGCGCTTGCCGAACTTCTGAAAATCGAAGAGGAAGCATGGCAGCCTGGCGCGGAGGTTGATCTTTTCGCGGAATATCGTGCTCGTGTCTTGCCGCTTCTACCGGGCGCGGTATTGGCGGGAGATCGGCGACCGGCTGCGCGCTGGCGTTAGCGTTTGGCTACACACGGCCGAGCGCCATCTGTTCAAGCGCACGAGCGCGTTTCTAAATCGTCTCGGCGTATTTCTGGTTATCGAGGCAGATCGAAACCTCTCGCGTGGCGCGATCACGGTTAAGGTCGGCACGCCGTTTGCCGGAGGTGTGCCCACGTCCGGTCCGGTCCAGTTTGATGGAGAAGCGAATCTGCTACCGTGGCGCCGCATCCTGCGCCTGGGCGCTAATTCCGCGGCAAATCGGGCTCCGTTCGAGTCGCTGATGGACCGAATGCCCGATTCGATGAAGCAACCCGACAGGACCTTTCGCCCCGCAACACCGACGCTTACTCAATCAGCGGTAGAACGATTCGGCAAATTCAATTCGCCTGCCAAGGTGCCCGGATTCCAGGCATCTCCGTTGAACTTGCCTTCCATTTCAACCACTCACAACGAAGACGCTTCGCTTGACTTGAGCCAGCTTTTTTCGGCACTTAACGTCGAGGATATGCGAATTGAAAAGTCATTCATCGCAGCACCGGTCGACTTCACAAGTTTCGACTCTGACATTGTGGATTACCGGGGCAGCCTTCCGGATCACGTCAAGGGACTCAAAGAAAGCGCAATTTCCAGCGTAATCAGCCAATGCAAATCCAACGGTGTGACCTTTGACAATAACGGGTCTTTTTCGCTAAGAAGAATTGACGTTAGCAGACCAGAGGCGCCAAGCGGAAAAAGGGAAAACAAGTACAAACTGCTTCTTGAACCCTCGCTTTACTACGATTTCGCATTTCCGAATCTTCGTCTCGACGATGAGTTCTATAATAAGGAAACGCGGGAAAATCAGACTCTTAGAAAAATGTTGGGCCTTGAGAAGAATAAATTGACAATCGGGTCACTCGATGAATTTGGTCATTGTCAATTTATGATCGGCACAGGTACGCTTATTGTCTCGAGCGACAACCGGGTTATATGCTCGGCACGATCAAAGAAGCAATTCGTGGCGGGCAAGCAGCAGAAAGACGAGATGGTGGTTCACTTGTCTGCCGCGGAAGGCATGTACAGATCAGAAAACAATCCAGGAAGCAGCGATTGCTTCGAAGACAATAAAGTCACCCCTTTTGCCACCAGCTTGCGGTCATTGGAAGACGAGCTGAATGTGGGAAAAGATATGTATCGAAGGGAAGATCTGCTTTGTCTTGGGTATTTTCTTGATTTGCAACGCGCTCAGCCATTTTTTCTGTTTTACCTGAAACTGCAACATTCCTGCGAAGAAGTGTTTTCGAGGTATTCGAATATAGCAACCGATGTGCACGAGAACGATGCAATTTTTGGCCTGCCGCTCACCTTTGAGAGCATTCATCGTCTGTTCAACAATGCTTCTTTCGAGGAGCTCAATGCCACTTATCCGTCGATTTGCGAGGATTTCTTTTCGTTGAATCAGAAAGCACGCGTGACGCTCGCATCCAACCATGCGAAAGCGGGCTTTGCGGCACTTGCGTTCAAGGATACTGCGCCCATCACTCGGGCTATGGTGCGCAATCGGTGATGGGGCGACAAATGGCTACTTCGATCCGCAACCAGATGTGTCTTCACCGGGTCATGCGCCTTTGATCGCCGGCGGGCAAAATGGCTGGGACCAACCGGTCGGCATCCATGCCTGGATCGTGACACCGGGATAGGTATTTAATTAAGAGAGGCCACAAGAGACCCTCGACCGTCTGCACTAAAGCAGCCGTCTCCAACGTTGGAGACGGCGCGTCGAAACGAAATTTTCCGGACGCCGTCTTTGTCGCCTCAGTCGCTACAAGTTGACAAAGACCTTTTTCAGCCTACCTTACCTGTGCGGATAGTCTGTTCGCAGATACCTGACCGGCGTTTTTGTATGCGGAAAGGGATCTAAGGGATCTAAACGGAAAGCGCGTCCGGTGTACCAGAGATCTCCCAAATCGGGTCGGTCACGACAGGCGATCTCCAACAGGAGAGAATTCATGAAAAAGGCGATTTTCGCGATTGCTTCTTTTGCGTCGATGCTGTCAACGGCTCAAGCACAAAGCAGCGTTACGCTTTACGGCACGGTCGACACCGGAATCGCCTATTTCGGCAACCAGCAAGGTACGCCCCATTCGGGCGGAACATTTCAGATGTCGCCAGGCAATCTGTCGGCGAACCGCTGGGGCCTGAAGGGAAGCGAGGACCTCGGAAGCGGTATGTCGGCGATATTCAAGCTGGAAAGCGGTTTTAACATCGACAACGGCAAGCTTGGCCAAGGCGGACGCATGTTTGGCCGAACGGCCATCGTCGGTTTGTCGGACACCCACCTCGGTACGGTGACGCTGGGGCGTCAGTACGATCCTCTAATCGATCTGATTCAGCCGCTAACCAATGACGGCGCCTTTGCCGAAGTCTTCGCGACACCGGGCGATATGGACAACTACGACAATAGTTTTCGGACCAATAATGCGGTCAAGTACGCGAGCCCGGATTATGCGGGTTTCCGGTGGTCGGCGTTATACGCCTTCGGTGGCCAGCCAGGAGGCGTCGGGAACGGTCAGACGTATGCGGCTGCTGCGTCGTATAACCATGGGCCGTTTGGCGTGGGAGCCGGTTATTTTCATGCAAATAGCAATGGGACGTCCGGTACCTTCGGTGGGTTGAACCCGGATGCCACTAGCTATGCAATCGATTCGGTGGCCATCAACGGCGCATTTGTCTCGGCGAATTCGATTCAGATCATCCGTGCCGCTGCAGACTACGTGATTAGTCATTTCACAGTCGGCGTTTCTTATAGCAACGTCGAATATAGCAACTACGCGACGGCGTTCGGCAATCAGAACAACACCAAATTCAACACTGGCCAGGTTTTTCTGAACTACCAGATCACCAAGGCGGCGATCGTGGGCGTGGGCTACAACTACACGAAAGGCAGCGGCAATGGCGTCACTGTGAGCTACAACCAGTTCAGCTTTGGCGCTGATTATTTTCTGTCGAAGCGCACCGACATTTATGCAGTGGCCGGTTATCAGAAGGCGTCCGGCAATACGATTAGCGCAACGACGGGACAAGTCGTCCCAGCCGTTGCCTCGATGGGCGACTTCGGTATCGATGCCAGCAACAACAAGCAGGCAATGGCGGTGATCGGTATCCGGCACACGTTTTAGTTTCCCCGAACACATGACGTATGCATGACCCGCGCCCCCACCGGATGATGACGATGGGGACACGGCCCTCGCGTCCGATCAGACGACCGCGCTCGGCTCCGTACGCACGTATCCCTTGGTAAGCAGGTTCCCGAGCAAGCTCACGCAATTTCCGATTAGCGCAACCTCCTGATCCAGTGTCCCGCCTGCCGTGGTGTACGTGGTCCGATGCGCGACGCTCGGCGCAGGTCTAACCGCTAGGTCCAGCCCATCCAGGCGCCGGCTTGCCCTTATCAGATCGTGAGCGTGCCCCGCGGAAATCACTGCTTGCCGGCCCGTCGCCGGAATATCGAGCCCGAGGCGTCCGAAGACGGTCGTGCTGTCCGGCCGCGCCGATATCGTGCGCGCCGTATTCAGGTCGGTCATTCGATCAAGAAGGGTCTTTGGAACGAGCGCGAGCTTGCCGAAAGCCTTGCGCGAGTTCTCGTCGCGCAGGAACTTGAGCGTCTGGCCGGCGCGCCATCCGCCATCGACGTAAAGCTTTTCCACACTGGCTGCGGACGTGGCGTTGATCTGCTCCTGCGATGAATTGTTGGCTTTGCGTTTGAGCGCATTGTTCTTGATCGTCGCATCACTCTGGCCATACAGGACCTTCCAGCTCGGACAATACGTCGCAAGCAGGCCCGCACACATATAGCAAGGCTCAAGCGTCGTATAGAGCCGGCAGCCGGCGGGCACCATGCCTTGCTTGTTGATGAACGCACGCACCAGCGCACATTCGGCGTGACAAGTCGGGCCGTTACCGTCGCCCGCGACGTTGACGCTCCACCCGATGATGCGGCAGTTCTTATCCGTCAGCACGGCACCGATATTGTTTCCGCCGGGCAGCGTGCCCGCGCGCAAATTCTCACGCGGTGTTCTCGACGACCAGCTCACGCCCACCAGCGCGAAGGCAAGTTTCATCAGGATGCCGTCCCGATGGTCTTCCACGGTGCAGGGGCTCGGATGCACGGGCAGCCCGTCGAAAAACGGCAGCGTGCCGGTCTTCAGCGGATCACTGCTATAAGTTTTTAACCCTGTGAACGACGAGATGAATTCATCGAATAGCCTGTGGGCCGCTGCCCTCCGGATCGAACTCTTCTGGCCTACGAACCAGGAACGCCAACCGGACCACTGAGGGTCGCGTTTATCCGCCACGGTCCCAAGCGCCCCCACCAGCGTCGCGGCGGGGAACGTGCCGTCGGACAGCGCTGCCGAGAGGTCGACGTGGTAGACCTGATTGCCGGCGCCCAGGTAATAGACCGTATGCACCTGGTTTGCAACGAGCAGTCCTTTTTCCCACTCGTTGGGTGCGCCGATCATCACAAGCCGGACCTGCCGGGCATTGAATTCAACCTTGTTGCAGAAGATATTCGCGGCCCCGGTCTCGTACAGACGTGCGCCTGGCAGGCCGACCGCCTCGAGCGAGAACTTCTGGTCGCGCCAGTTCGCCACAAGAGCGGGCGTCGCGACACCGAGTGACTTTCGCAACAGAAGATAGAAAAACAGCAGCTTGAGTTCCGGGTCCATGTAACAGGTCCATTGTTGGTTGTCTTGCGGAAACTACGACTGGATGCTGATGTCCGCGCCGCGCCGCGAGATGATAGCGCCGTCCTGTTTGTTTTGCATGGGTTCACGGCACCCGCCCGAAGCGTCCTGGCGCACGCCGCTTTTATCTCAACAACTGGGCAACCAGGCTCATTAAAGTAAAGAAAATGCATTTTTGTATGAAGATTTCATTCGTGATGCCGATAACAGGCTTGAAGCTTTGCCGTATTCCCAGTTGGCCGGTCGGCATCCGCTGCCGGATAGTTCGCGACAAGCACTGAGCCTGGCTTCACGAGAGTCGGTTTGACTCGGTGAGTGCGACTTTCCTGAGCGCGTATCGCCGGCCCGCAACACAAAAAGGTCGGAGTAAGAACATGAAGATTGGTGCAAGGCTCACCGCCAGTTTTGCCGCGGTGCTGGTGTTGCTCATTGTTGTCGGGGTCGTCGTCAACATGCAGATGGCTCGCATGAACGAGAACACGGAGGTCATCGTCAACAACCGCCTCGCGTTGCAAAACCTTGCGCGCGAAGGACAGGCCGGGACTTACTTTACCGCGCTGTATCTTTATCGCGCGATCGCCGAGCCCACGACGCAGGCGCTTGACGAGGACCTTGAGAAGGTCGAAAAGCAGGCGAAGCGCAACGGGCAGATTTATCAGGAACTGCAATCCATGCTCGGCGATCAGTCGGACGGCCATAGCGTGATGGATCAGCTCCTTACGGTGCGCAAGGCATACAACATCGCGCTGAATCCGGCGCATGTGTTAATGGCGAAACACGATGTCGAGGGCGCCAAAGCCGCCTTGCTAAACGCAACGCCGTTGCAGGTGCAGTTGCTGAAAGCCCAGGCGGACGTCATCGACTACGAGAGAGGCGAAATGGAGCGGTCGGTCGCCCAAAGCCAGGCCGCTTACTGGACCGCACGTGTGGTGCTGTGGGGGCTGATGGGCGCGGCGTTCATCGTCGCTGCGGTTCTGGGCGCGCTGCTGGCTCGCTCGATCGTCCAGCCCATGCGCAAGGTTGTCGACGGCGCGAACGCATTGGCGCAAGGCGATCTGACCTTCAGTATTGCGGTCGACCGTCAGGACGAAGTGGGTGTGTTGGCAAAAGTCGTCAACCAGGCCATTGCTCAGCTTGCCAGCGTCGTGCGGGAAGTGAAGCGCGCGACGGATTCGATTGCCAGCGCCACCCAACAAGTCGCCGGCGGCAACGATGACCTGTCGCAACGTACTCAGGAGCAGGCTGCCTCGCTGGAACAAACGGTGGCCAGCATGGCGGAACTGACCGTGACGGTGCGCCAGAACGAAGAAAGCGCAAAGCAGGCAAGCACGTTGGCTACCGTGGCATCGCAGACAGCACTGCAAGGCGGCGACGAAGTGACGCGCGTTGTCGCGTCCATGCAAGCCATCTCGACCAGCTCCGCCAAGGTGGTCGACATCATCGCAGTAATCGAGAGTATTTCATTCCAGACGAACATTCTCGCGCTGAATGCGGCGGTTGAAGCGGCGCGCGCCGGTGACCAGGGGCGCGGCTTCGCAGTCGTGGCAGCTGAGGTGCGGGTGCTGGCGCAACGCAGCGCGGCAGCGGCAAAAGAGATCAAGGCACTCATTGAGGCCTCGGTGACCCATGTTCAGGAAGGATCGCAACTCGTCTCTCAGGCGGGCGATACGATGAAGAACATCGTTCAGTCAGTCCGCCGGGTGACTGACATCATGAATGAGATTTCCGCGGCGTCCAGCGAGCAGGCCATGGGCATCGAGCAGGTCGACAAAGCCGTCTCGCAGATGGACCAGGTGACGCAACAAAATGCGGCGCTGGTCGAGGAGGCGTCGGCGGCGGCCCAATCATTGGCGCAGCAGGCCGAAGGCCTGCGCGGCGCAGTTGCGGTCTTCAAGGTCGACGATGTCACCGGCAGCAATTCAAAGCGAATGATCGGCAAGCGAGTCACGCCTTCTTCAGTGCCGCCTGTTGCCGAGCAAGCAGCGTCGAATGCGGCTACTCCAGAGTGGTCCACGCTCTGAACCACCGGTAATCAACGGGGCGCCAACCGGTACGGCGCCCTCGTCCATCTCAGCGTTCGCGCGGCGGCGTTTCGTCGGCGCTCGTCAACTCCTCACTTATCAATATGCTCAATCACATCCTTCCCGTCGGGTCGTTGCTCGTCTTTTGCCTGGCCATTCTCGCCGGTTCTTTTACGAACGGCCTTGTAGGTCTCGCCTTCTCCGCCGTTAGCGGCGGCATTGTCTTCTGGGTGCTTCCGCCTGCATCCGCAGTCGCGGTGCTGGCAGTGGGTGGACTGCTGCTGCAGGTATGCAACAACATCGACTACTTCAAGAAGATAGATTGGCGCAAGGTGGCGTTCTACATTGTTCCGGGCTTTGCCGGTGTTCCGATCGGCGTGCACCTTCTGACCATTCTGCCGAAGGTTATCGTTTCTCTCGTGTTTGGCCTGGTTCTCCTCCTGTTTGTCGCATGGACATTCCGCAAGAAACCCGCAGAAAATAACTTCGGCGGGCGCTCGGGCGAGGTCATTGTCGGGTTCATTGGCGGCGTGCTGAGCGGCATGCTTGCGCTGCCGGGCATTCCGGTCGTCATCTGGTGCAATCTGCGCGGCTACGGTAAGGACAAGCAGCGCGGGCTGTCCATCCCGTTCAACTTTGCGATGCTGCTCGTCACGGTCGCGCTGACAGGCCTCAAAGGAAATTACAGCGACCCGACCACCCAGGCACAACTGTTTTTTGCGGTTCCCGTCGCAATGATCGGCTGGTCGATTGGTGTTCGATGCTTTAAAAAGATCAGCGAGGCGAGCTTCCGCCGTTTTGTGATGTTCGTATTGTTCTGTTCGGGTCTCGCATTGATCATCCCGTCGACGAAGTCACTATTGGTCGGCGCGAATCAGCAACATGCAACTGCAAAAGCCGTAGTGAAAAGCGCTGTCTGACTTTCGCTGCTGAACGGCGGCACATCCGACTCAATCGTGAACAATGGAATGACCGATGACACACATTTCGGCCGATGACCTGACGGCGCTCGCCGTCCGCGCGCTGGAGCACGCGGGCGCACGCCCCGAGACCGCATTGGAAACGGCGCGCGCGCTCGTCTATGCGGATCTGCACGGGCTTTCCTCGCATGGCGTCTCGCGGCTGCCGATGTATCTCGCGCAATTGCGCAACGGCCGCGTCGACGGCCAGGCGCAGCCCGTCATCGTCGCGTCGCGCCCGGCCGCGGTCCTCGTCGATGCCGCGGACGGCATGGCGTACCCGGCCTGTGCGCTCGCCGTCGCGACGGCAATCGAGCGTGCGCGCGAATGTGGCAGTGCCGTTGCAAGCGTCACGCGCAGCCACCACTTCGGCGCGGGTGCATACCATCTGGAGGCGATCGGCGCGGCTCGCATGGTAGGGCTTGCGTTCAGCAATTCGCCGGCGGCCATGCCCGCACAGGGTGGGCGTCGTCCGATCTTCGGCACGAATCCGATTGCGGCCGTGTTTCCTCGTCGCAGTGGCGATCCACTGCTGATCGACCTGTCGCTTTCGCAAGTCGCACGCGGAAAAATCGCGCTGGCGGCCCGCGAAGGCAGGCCGATTGCAGAAGGTTGGGCGACCACGCGCGATGGCGAGCCGACCACCGACGCCCAGGCCGCGCTCGACGGCATGATGTTGCCGTTCGGCGGCGCCAAGGGAGCCATGCTTGCGCTGATCGTCGAGCTCCTGGCGGCTGCATTGGCCGGAGCAAATTTCGGTTACGAAGCGGGTTCGTTCCTGACTGCCGAGGGTGAACGCTCGCGGGTTGGCCATCTATTTTGGGCGATCGATCCCGCTGCGCTTGCGGGCAGCGAGACTTATCTCGCCCGTGTCGAGGATTTGATCGAGGTGATGTTGTTCGATGCCGACGTCCGTCTGCCTGGTGAGCGTCGTCGGCAGCTTGCCGATACGGCAAGGCGTGACGGGATCGATATCCCGGCGGCATTGCTCGATGAGTTGCGGGCTATTACGGCCTAGGCGGCGGCTGCCATTCCGATGCGACGCCGGTCAGAGGCGTTAAACGCAGGCTAACCGGGGCGAACTGCCGGTTAGCCTGCCGCGTCGATCGGTGCCTCGAGAAGACATCCAAACTCGCGCGCAAAGTCGACGGAGACGCGTGCGTGGACGGCGCCCTGCTTGTCGAAGAATCGCTGTGTCCCTGCAAGCGTGAACACACCTTCATGCCAGATGTTTGGATGGATGTAGAGACCCAGCTGTCCGTCGAAGCGAAAGCACACGAACTTCTCCGGCGCAATGTCGTCCCCGGGCAACGCCAATGGAACGTAGAACGGGCCATGGTCGAGAGGAAAGAACAGTTGTCCGCCATCCGGGTGGTAATTCGCGTGCCAAAGCAGCATGCGTTCCGGTGCATTGGCGTGGTCGTCGCGGGCCGCTTCCGGCTCTCTTGCGTACGCAAGGATGTAGTGACCGCTCACGGCCTCGTTTCGACCGTAGAGAATATCTCCGCGCCATTCGCTGATAAATGTGCCTTCGGTAGTGCCGGCCTCATCACCGGTTCCCGGGTCTATGGGCCTTGAGCCCTGCGCCGGCCACTGCACAATCTCGATCGCGCAGTCGCTCGGGTCTGCGACGAGCCGGCCAAATCCCTCAAGCGTTGCGGGGGTGGCGTCGACCACGGGCATTGACACGCGCCGGAGGCCAGCCGGAAGGGCGGGGTTTAGGTAGTCGATTTCTTGGGGCATCCGCGGAGTTTACACGACTCGCATAAACCGACCGTGGATATCCGGCCGACTCGTACAGTCCACGCTTTCCTTTCGTTTCCGATGGGAAAAGTTCGTCATCATCCCAGTAGCGATATCGTTCTGCCCGCTCGTCGCCGGCCAGGCGGCATTCGGGCAAGAGGACTGCGCGCCGTGAAGCCGCCTTAATTCCATGGCCGAAACCCGTCAAGCTCCGCCCGACCGCTCAAATGTTATTATCGGAAACACGACCCGCCTTCCAAGGCGCGCAATCAAGCCGCTGGACCCCCATGGATACGCACCTCACCAAACCCGCCGATCAATCCACAACCGACCTCGGCCGCCGCGTCCGCGCCGCCCGCCAGGCGCAGGATTTGACGCTGGAAACCGCGAGCCGCCTTTGCGGCGTGTCGCGCTCGACGCTTTCGAAAGTGGAAAACGGCCTGATGTCGCCGACTTTCGACGTCCTGCAGAAAATCGTCCACGGTCTGAAGATCGAAATTGGGGAGCTGTTCGGCTCCACGCCGAAAGTCAGCGCCAGCGGCCGGCGCGCCCTGACGCGCAAAGACGCGGGCCAGCGCCATGCCTATCGCGGCTACCAGATGGAACTGCTTGCCACAGATCTGGCGCACAAGGCCATGCTGCCGTTTCGCATCCGCATCTCCGCGCACACGCTCGACGCGTTTGACGACTGGGGCCGTCACGAAGGCGAAGAATTCCTGTATGTGATCAGCGGCAGCGTGTGCCTCTATTCGGAGTTGTACGCGCCAACGCATCTGAACGCCGGCGACAGCCTCTACTTCGACAGCCGCACCGGCCACGCCGCGGTCTCCACCAGCGACGAAGACGCCGAAGTATTGTGGATGGCGACCAGCGCCGACATCCCGCCTGCCGCGCCAGCCGATACGTCCAAAAAATAGCGCCCGTGCCTGCGTGGCGCTTTAATGTGGCGCTTTAACGCGCCGCCAGCGCCCGCTGCGCCAGTTGCGCGATATGCAGCGCGTGTTGCCCCGTCCCCTGCGCGATCTGCTCGCGGCAACTAAAGCCGTTAGTCACCACGATGGTTTCCGCATTCGCCGCTGTGGCCTCGCGCACGGCCGGAAACAGCGTGTCTTCGCCGATCTTTTCTGACAGCGCGTGATGCTCGTCGTTGAAACCGAACGATCCCGCCATGCCGCAGCATCCGGTATCGAGCAATTTCCACTTCACGCCAAGCTTGTTCAACAGCGCGGCGTCGCCTTGCATGCCGAACAGCGCCTTCTGATGACAATGCCCATGCACGATCACATCGGCGGCGAGCGTCGGCCAATCGAACGGCTGGCGCGCGACGAAATCGGAAAAGAGAAACGTCTGCGCCGATAGCTTTCTGGCCAGCGCGTGATCGGGGAGTTGCTTCAGCAACTCGTCCTTGAATACCGATAAGCATCCGGGTTCGAGACCGACCAGCGGCACGCCGGCGGCGATGTCGTCTGCGAGGTCGTCGAGAATATGCGTGAGCAATTCACGCGCACGGTCGAGCAAACCGAAGTCATACAACGGACGCCCGCAGCACAAACGATTCTTTGGCAAAACGACCTGCCAGCCCAATTGCGTCAGGACATCGGCGGCGGCTTGCGCGATCTCCGGCGTGAAGTGGTCGTTGAAGGTATCCACCCACAGGATGACTTTCTTGACCTCGCCACGAGCACGAGTGTCATGCATCGCCTGGGGCGCGCGGCGCGCGATCTGCCGATAGGTTTGTGTCGCGAACCTGGGTAATTCACGCGTTTGCGCCACACCGGCGATCCACTTGCCCACCGACGACAGACCCGGCGCCGACGTCATGAAATTCGTCAACCGCGGCAGGCGCGCCGCCCACGGCGCCCATTCGCCAATGCGCCCCATGAACAGCGCCTGGCGCGGACGGCGATTCGTCTCGTAGTAATGCGATAAAAATTCCGCTTTGTACGAAGCCATATCCGTATGCGTCGGGCAGTCGGATTTGCAGCCTTTGCACGCAAGACAGGTATCGAGCGCCTCTTTCACTTCGCGGCTGTTCCAGCCGTCGGCGATCACATCGCCCTGCAGCATTTCCCAGAACAGATGCGCGCGGCCACGCGTCGAGTATTTCTCTTCGCGCGTGGCGCGATAGCTCGGACACATCGTCCCGCCGTCGAGCGAACGGCACTTGCCCATGCCAATGCATCGTTCGATCTCGCGCTGGAAGCCGTCGCCTTCCTGGCTGGCGAAGGTCAGCTTCGTTTGCAAGGTCACGGGCTTGTACGACGGCCCCATCCGCAGGTTTTCGTCGACGCGATAGGCATGGACGACTTTGCCAGGATTCAGCCGGTTGGCCGGGTCCCAGATCGCCTTGAACTGCTCCATCGCCCGCATCAATTCCGGGCCGTACATGATCGGCAGAAACTCGGCCTTGGCCTGGCCGTCGCCGTGTTCGCCGGATAGCGAACCGCCGAATTCGACCACCAGCTCCGCCGCCTCACGCAGAAACTTTCGCCACGTCGCAACACCTGCGGCGCTACGCAGATCGAAGGTAATGCGCGCGTGCACGCAACCGTCGCCAAAATGACCGTACAAACTGGTCTCGTAGCCGTAGCGATCCACCAGCGCCTGAAACGCGCGCAGATAATCGCCGAGACGCAACGGATCGACCGCCGCGTCTTCCCAGCCGACCGTCGGATCCGGCGTGCCGGCATCGACCGACAACGCCACCGCCGATGCCCCCGTCTCGCGGATCGACCACACCTTTGCCTGCAACGCGCGGTCTTCGACGAGCATCGCCGACACGTTCGGCCCGGCCTCCCCCGAAGCGAAGAACGCCGCGGCGGTTTGCGCCTCGCGCACCGCATCGTCTTGCGTATCCGCGCCGAATTCGAGCACGACCCATGCGTCGCCGGCCGGCAGCAACGCAATCTCGTCCGCCTTCAAACCGCGTGCCTGCAAGCCGCGGATGATCGCGCGGTCGAGACCCTCGATCGCGATCGGCGAAAAGCGCGTGAAATGCGGCACGGCGTCGGCAGCGGTATAGATATCGGTGAAGCCTACCACCACGATCACGCGTTTCGCAGGACTCTTCACGAGCCGCACCTTCGCCTGCAAGGTGACGGCGCACGTGCCCTCGGTGCCCACTAACGCACGCGCGACGTTGAAGCCGTTTTCTGGCAGCAGTTGATCGAGATTGAACCCCGACACGCGCCGCTTGATCTGCGGGAATTTCGCGCGGATCAACCCGGCGTAGGTGTCGCGCAGTTGTTTGAGCGCTGCGTAGATTTCGCCCTGACGGCCGCCTGCCGCGATGATGCGCTGCAGTTCGTCGTCGGGAGTCGGACCGACCCAGAACCGCGCGCCGTCGTAGGTCGCGATTTCCAACGCCTCGATGTTCTCGACGGTCTTGCCGGCCATCACCGAATGCGCGCCGCACGAGTTGTTGGCGATCATGCCGCCAAGCGTGCAGCGGCTGTGTGTAGCCGGATCGGGGGCGAACGTGAGGCCGTATTGCTCGGCGGCCTCGCGCAAGGTGTCGCACACCACGCCGGGCTCCACGATGCCCACGCGCGCCGCCGGATCGATCGCGACGACTCGGTTCACAGACTTGCTCGCGTCGGCGATCACCGCGACGTTCACGCATTGGCCGTTCTGCGACGTGCCGCCGCCGCGCGCGAGAAACGGCACGTCATTGCGACGGCAGGCGGCGAGCGTTTCCAACAGATCGTCGACGTCCGACGGCACGACCACAGCGAGCGGCACCTGCCGATAGTTCGACGCATCCGATGCATACACCGCTTTCGAACCCTGATCGAAGCGCACTTCGCCGCGCACGCTCCGGCGCAGGTCGGCTTCGAGCGCCTGCATCAACGCAGCGGTGCCGGCAAAAGGCGTGGCGACGCGCGGCTTCTGCAAGCCGCCGTGCGCGACATCGTCCGATGCACGGCTATGCGCGCTCTGCGCTTCATCGATTGACGTTCCCACTGCGCCTCTCATGTGTTCGGGCCCAACGGCTTGTTCCGCTGTTCGGCGCTCACGCCGCCTGACTCGCGGTCATCCTGAAGATGCCCACAGCGTTGCCCGCGTCGAAACGCAGGTCGGTTTCCCAGCGGCGCGCGTCCTGATCGAACGTGCGTTTGCGCGTGATGAACTCGTAGAACGACCCCGGCACCTCGCGCGTGACGAGACTGCCGTCGGCGGCGCGGAATTCGCGCTGCACGATGTCCGCGCGGTACGCGGTCTGAAATACGCGGCCTGAGCGCGAACGCTCGACATCCGGCTTCATCGGACGACCCTTGGCCTTTTCGTCGTCGGAGAGCTTGAAGACGTCCGCGACGCGATCGGTGGCGTGATTGAAGGCGTTGCCTTCGGTCGCGATCCACGCCATCTCCGCCGATTCCCTCAACAATACTTCGTAATCGGCCTCGCGTGGCGTCTCGTGCTGCCGCGCAAATGCGCCGACGATCACCGGCAGCAACGTCTGCGCCGCGTCGAGCGGCAGCACGCCGTCGCGCTCGAGCTCCCACAACTGACCCACGGCTTGCGGCGTCAACGGATCGCGCGAGGCGCCGATGACATTCGTCACGGCCTGCTGGAACTCAACCGAAAACCGCTCCGGATGCAATTCGCTGACGAAGAACTGCGCGATCTCGTCGGGCGCGTCGTCGTGCGCCCACGCGCGGCCGGTCATGCCGAGGCGGTCGAGCGGATAGCGGCCGTTGATGCTGAAGCCGAGCGGCCGCAGAATGCGCGCGAACGCGGCTTCACCCGCCGGCAGCGCGCCGTTTTGCGGCCAGCGCACGGTGCGCAGCGCGCCGTGGTCGAAGTAGACGCTGCCGCCGGCGGCAATCGCCTCCTGCGTGTACTCGCGGCCGTTCGCCGAGCGCGCCAGCAGATCCTCGAACAGCGCCATATTCATGGCTTGGGCGAGTTCGGCGCGCGTCACCACGCCGTCTTCCCATTCGTTCAGGATCTGCGGATGGTTCAACGTGGCGAACAGCGCCGCGGTCTTGTCGGCACCCAGCAGTTTCAACAGCAGTTGTTCGACATTCGCATTCTTGAGGCTTCGCATATCGGTTCTCGGCGTAGTGCGGTAGGCAGGCGTTTGGGTGCTTGCAAGGGACCTGCCGGCAAGGCTGAAAGGCGCAAGCGCGGCATCGTTGAGGCGAGATTATTCAAATCTTCAGCGTTGCCGTAAAGCAAGATAAAATCGCCACTTGATGCGTTTTTGGAATCAACGTGCGAAAGTTCAAGATCCCCAGCATGGGCGCGCTGCTCGCTTTCGAAGCCGCCGCGCGGCATGAAAGCTTCACGCATGCGGCACGCGAGCTGTTTCTCACCGAAAGCGCGGTGTCCCGGCAGATCAATACGCTGGAGAGCAATCTCGGGGTGCGGCTATTCGTGCGCGTCAAACAGCGTGTGGTACTGACCAAGGCGGGCAAGGTCTATAGCGCGCAGGTGCGGCGCTCGCTGGAGCAACTGGACCGCGACACGCTGTCGATCATTGCGCACGGCAGCGGCGGCGGTTATCTGGAATTGGCCGTGCTGCCGACGTTCGCGTCGCAATGGCTGATTCCGCGGCTGACGGCATTCAACGCGCAGTATCCGGATGTGCGGGTCAATATGGGCGTGCGTACCGGCACCTTCCCGTTTGCGGAAACCCATTTCGAAGCGGCGATCCACTACGGCAAGCCGACCTGGCCGGGCACGTCGGCGGATTTTCTGTTTAGCGAGGAGGTCGTGCCGGTCTGCGCGGCGAGTCTTCTGAAGCAGCCCGTGAAGTCCGCCGCCGACCTTCTGGACTATCCGCTGCTGCACTCCACCACCCGGCCCGACGGCTGGGCGGCATGGTTCGCCAACCTTGGCGTGGACGACAGCCGCGCCATGCAAGGGGTGCGCTACGAACTCCACACCATGCTGATCAGCGCCGCTGCGGCGGGCCTCGGCATCGCGCTGGTGCCGCGCTTTTTCGTCGACGCACAACTCGAGCAGTTCGGACTCTTGATGCCGCTCGACGCGCCCGCGGTTGCCGATTCGGCGTACTACCTCGTCTATCCGACCGAATTGAGCCACGGCAAGCCGCTCGCCAGCTTTCGGGAGTGGCTGTTGCGGGAAGCCGCCGCGTTTGGCGCGATGAATCCCGAACTCGCCGCCCAACGCGATTCCGACTAGGCGCCGGCCGGCTGGCGGGCCTGCGCCAAGGCGCTCAGATTGCCTTCGCCAAAGCCGTGGTGGCCTTGCCGCTGCACGATCTCGAAGAAAATCTCGCCCGCGCGACGGCGCACGAAGGTCTGGAAGAACAGCAGCGGCACGCCGTCCGCGCCAATCTCGCCGTCCACCAGAACGTGCGTGCGCTTGAGCCGTTCGACGTCGAGCCCATGACCGGGCAAGCGGGCGTCGAGCTGCTCGTAGTAACGCGGCGGTGGCTCGACGAATTCGACGCCGTTCGCCAGTAGTTGCTCGACGCACGCAAAGATATCGTCGGTGGCGAGCGCGATGTGCTGCACACCTTCGCCTGGATGATCCGGCAGGTATTCGTGCATCAGCGCCGTGCGGCGCGTGCCTTCCTCATACAACGGAATACGGATGGCGCCGCACGGCGACACCATCACGCGCGATTCCGCGGACACATGCCAGTTTGCGTGCAACTCGTGTATTTCGCGGAAATTGAGCAGGTCGCGATAGAAATCGAGCCACTCCTGCATGCGCCCCTCGCCGACCGTTTGCGTCAGATGATCGACGGCGACAAGGCCGGTGCCCGCATGGCTCAGATCCGCGTGCGCAGTGTCGATTTCGATGGGCCGAAAGTCGATGTCGAAGATCGAGATGTCGCCGAGGCCGCCGCGCTGGCCGCCACGGCCGCGCCAGCGGTCGACGAAATAGATGTGGGAATCGCCGATGCCCTGGATCGCCGGAATCAGCAGCTCGCCGGTTCCGAGCCGCTCGCCTTCGAACGCCCACGCGCCGAGTTCGATCGCGCGATCGAAGGCGCGCTGCGCGTCGGCCACGCGAATCCCGATTGCACAAATGCCCGTGCCGTATTCCTCGGCGTAGCGCGCAGCGAAAGAATCCGGCTCGGCGTTGAGCAGGAATTGCATCTCGCCCTGGCGATACAGCGTGACGTCCTTGCTGATATGGCGCGCGATCGCCTTGAAACCGAGTCTGGTGAAGATCTCGCTGAGTACGCGCGGCTCGCGCGCCGCGAACTCCACGAATTCAAGGCCGGCGGTGCCGAGCGGATTGTGCTCAGGCGCCGACACGGCGCGCAGCGCGGCGTCTGGAGTGGGCAAGTCGCTGGGCATGGCAATCTCCTTGTACCGTCTTTCGACGCTGATTCCGATGTTCGGTGTTCGATGTAAGCCGTCACAGGCGGACAGTGTGACACCGCGCGCGTGACGTGCCCCAGCAATGCGGCCTGCGACAGCTTTCGCACCGTGTTTGTACACCGGGTTGCGGGGCGTTCGCAACCTGCATTTGTACTGAATGGTTCACATGTGATGAATCCGCGGGCCTCACGGCTGATACACGCCACGCTGGCCGCGTTTCGACACGCGTTTGGCCGCGGGCTTGCCGGCAGCCGCCGCCATACGCTGCCGGGCCACCTCGCGCACCGCGTCGATCAGTGCCCGGCCTACGGGGGACGGCTGCGTATCCGAACGCCGGATCAGTCCAACCGGTTCGTCCGTCCCGGTGAAGGGCAGCGGCAAACGCACCAGCATGCCGTGCGCCAGCTCATATTCGACCGCGCTCAATGGCACGAACCACACCGCGTCGTTTCCAAGCGTCAAGGCCCGCCCCGTGGACACCGACAATACTTCGACAAAACCCGACAAGGGCGGCACGCCCCACGCGCTCAACAGGCTCTCCGCCGATTGCCGGATCAGCGTGCCGAACGGCGGCAACACCACCGGAAAATCTTCCAGCGACGTGGCCGGCAAGCCCGGCCCCAGCGCCAATGGATGGCCGGCGCGCACCACGGCGACCAGCGGTTCGCTGAAAAGCTGTTCGAAACTCAACCCGACCATCCGCTCCGGGTCCGCCAGACGCCCGATGGCGAATTCAATCGTGCCGGCTTTCAGGCGCTCGAGCAATTCGGGGTTGGCGCCGGTTGCGAGCCGCACGATCACGCGCGGCCAATGCGCAGCGAACAGTTTGAGCACCGGCGGCATCAGCGCGGCGGCAACCGTCGGCAGGATGCCGAGGTCCAGCGTGGCCGCGGCCGCGCCTTCCGCACGCGCCAGCAGGTCGACGCCCTGGCGCAAGGCGCTGACGCAGGCGCTCGCATGCGGCATGAAAAGCTGCCCCTCGCGAGTAGGCACGGCGCCGTGGCGGCCCCGCTCGAACAGCTTCACGCCGAGGATCGCTTCCAGTTCGGCGACCGTCTTGGACACCGCAGGTTGCGTGATGGACAGGCTCTCGGCCGCCCGCTGCACGCCGCCGAACTGCGCGACGGCCAGAAAGCACTGAAGATGACGGAATTTGACGCGGCTATCCGCGAGGCTGCGTTGCATAACGGGAGGTTATACGAATCGGGCGAAAACGTCATTTTGCATAACTTCTCAGGTTAGATAAAGTCGCTCCATAAGCTGTATCCCACAATTCCTCGAAGGAGACACTGATGGACGATTCCTTTCTCACCGCCCGCGACTTCGCGTCCCACCCCGAATACATCTATCCCGGCTACGGTTCGTCGGTCAAGCGCGGCCCGACGCGCCCGCTGATCCCGCTGAAGGAAAAGCTGCGCGACCAGCGCGTGCCGGTCTACGGCACGGAAGACCTCGGCGCGCTCGATCACGACCTGACGCGCAATGCCGTGCGCAACGGCGAACCGCTCGGCGAGCGCATCATCGTGACGGGGCGCGTGCTCGACGAAGGCGGGCGCCCGGTGCGCAATACGCTGGTTGAGATCTGGCAAGCCAATGCGGCCGGCCGCTACGTGCACAAAGCCGATCAGCACGACGCACCGCTCGACCCCAACTTCCTGGGCGCAGGCCGTTGCATCACCGACAACGACGGCCGCTATCGCTTCCTGACAATCAAACCGGGCGCCTATCCCTGGGGCAATCACCCCAATGCATGGCGTCCGAACCATATCCACTTCTCGCTCTTCGGCGACCATTTCGGCTCGCGCCTCGTCACGCAGATGTACTTCCCCGGCGACCCGCTGCTGGCGTTCGATCCGATTTTCCAGGGCACGCCGGAGCAAGCCCGTGACCGCCTGATCGCGAACTTCTCGCTGGACACCACGAAAGAGGCCTACGCGCTCGGCTACGATTTCGACATCGTGCTGCGCGGCCGCAACGAAACCCCGATGGAGCGCTAAGCCATGACCACTCTCAAGCAAACGCCCTCGCAGACGGTTGGACCGTACTTCGCTTACGGCCTGTGCCCGCAGCAATATGATTTCGACTTCAGGAGTCTGTTCACGCCTGTTGTGGCGGATCGTGAAGCGGCTGGCGAGCATATTACGATCGTCGGCCAGGTATTCGACGGCGACGGCAAGGTGATCGGCGACGCCATGCTCGAAGTGTCGCAACTCGACGCGCAAGGGCAGTACCCGGCATCGCGCGCGGAAGTCGAGGCCAGCGGTTTTCGCGGCTTTGCCCGCGTCGGTACGGGCACCGATCCGCACAAGCGTTTCGTCGTTGAAACGGTGAAACCAGGCGGTGCGAGCGCACAGGAAGCCCCGCATCTGAACGTGATCGTGACGATGCGCGGCATGCTGCTGCACACTTTTACCCGCATCTATTTCGAAGACGAAGCCGAAGCCAACGAAAGCGATGCGGTGCTGGCGGCCGTGCCCGCGGACCGCCGCGACACGTTGATCGCGCGCCGCGAACCGAATACGGCTAACGTGTACCGCTTCGACATCCATATGCAAGGCGATAAGGAAACCGTATTTTTTGATCTGTAATGCGGATTTTCTACACTTTCATATCGCTTTCACATAAACTGAATGCGATCCGTCTAGCGACTGGATCGCGAAACTCCGAGTATTAGTTGATGCCCGCCTCGTGCGGGCTTTTTTTTGCCTATGCCGAATTCTTCGCCGGATTTTTCGTCCGGCCGGTCGGTCAGTCAGCGCATTGCGCTCAGATACGTCCACGGGTAAACGCCCTGATCGTGACCGTCGCTGAATACGAACTGCACGCCGTAGCCCATTGATCGCACATCGACGATTGCGATCTCTTCGTCAGCAGTCGCAACCGTTCCTGCCAGCAACAAGCGACGGCACGTCGAGCACGGGCAGCGCGCTCTTAACGTGGTCGTATCGAAGAGTTGCACGTCAGCGTCGTTCCACACTAACGTGAGTCGCCGCCGCTTCATGTCGATCTCGACACGCTCGGGCACGTTCATGCGTTGGCCTGCCCGATCTGTGCGAGCGCGATGCGCACCGCCTTGCGGACTTCCGGATCGACGTCCGTGCTTGCCGACTGCAGGGATGGCAGTGCCGCTACGTCGCCGAGTTCGCCAAGCGCCAGGGCAGCCTCCTTGCGCAAGTTGCTGATCGCATGAGTGAGCAACGCCGCGATCGCTGCGCATGCCTCGCGCTCGCGCAGTTTGCCGAGCGCGCGAACGGCTTGCAAACGGACTTGCCAGTAAGCGTCGCCGAGCGCGGCGACGAGCGCTTCGCGTGCGGTGCGCGCGCGGAGTTTGCCGAGGGTGGCCGCCGCCTCTTCGCGAACCTGCCATGCCGCGTCGCGCAATGCGCTCAGCAAGGCGGCGATGGTCGGCTCGCTTGCGGTAGTCGCGCCACCCAACGCGCCGATTGCCGCGCGCCTCACGTCGGCGTCGGAGTCGTGTGCGGCAAGCGTGGTCAACGGTACGAGCGCGCTCGCGTCCTTCAACCAGCCGAGCACGCTGACCGCTTCCAGACGCACAGCGGCCTCGTCTGCCTTCAAGGCATTTAGCGCGGGTTCGAGCGCGCCGGCATAGCGTAACTCGCGTAAGCCACGCAGCGCGGCACGGCGCACGAACGCATCGGCGTGCGTCGCCCACGGCGCGAGCAAGAGGCCCGATTGCGCGTCTTTCAGTTGCGAGAGACTCTGCGCGGCAGCCTCTCGCACCTCGTGCGCCGGATCGGTCAGCGCGGCGCACAGGGCCTCAACGACGTCGGCACGTTCCCATGCGCCGAGTACTTGCGCGGCCTCGGCGCGCACATCGACGGCTACGTCAGCCTGCAACGCGGTGACGATCGGCGCGAGCACGGCTTCGTCTTCGAGGTCGGCAAGGGCGAGCAGTGCGATACGCCGCACGACAGCGTCGGCGGACGCGAGGCGCGGCAGTAGTTGCGCCGCTTCTGGATCGAGGGACTCAGGGTCGAACGTCAACGGTAGTGAAGTGTAGGTCATGAGCAAAGATCAGCGGAGCAGATAGGGGATGTCGACTCTGACCGCATCGGTCGGGCAATCCTTTTCGCACGGCATGCAGTACCAGCATTCGTCGAACTTCATGTAAGCCTTGCCTTTGGTCAGATCGATCGCGAGCAGATCGAGCGGGCAGACGTCCACGCAGACTGTGCAACCCTTGTCGGCGATGCATTTGTCTTCGTCGATCGTGACAGGCGCGGCGCTGCGTTGGAAAATGTCGTGTGGTGTCGTGGACATGACGGCTCCTCATGCGTCGGCGAGCACGGGCTCGCCGATCCGCAGGTTCTGATAGGCGTGGCTTTCGCGATCGTCGAGCGGCACCACGTACGGCTCTACCGCACGTTTCTCACTGACCATGCGGCCGCTTTGGTCTTTGCGCAGATGCGTGTGGCAGAACCACTCGGCGTCATTGCGCTGCGGATAATCGACGCGATGGTGATAAAGCCCCCAACGGCTTTCCGTCCGATAGAGCGACGCATGCGCCGCCATTTCCGCGCAATCGCGAATCGCCCGCACTTCGGCGGCGCGCATGAGTTCGTGCGGGTTATCGGCTTTGAGCCGACCGATGTCATCCGCGATTTCGGCAAAGCGTTGCAGGCCGATTTCCATCTTGCGCGTGACCTTCGGCGGTTGCAGGTAATCGTTGACCATGCGGCGCAATTTGTATTCGACCTGCGCCGGAGCAAGACCCGATTCGCGTTCGAGCGGCGCGTAGATGCGGTTTCGTTCGGCTTCGATCTGCGCATTGTCGAGTGGGACGTGTTCGCGTCCGCCGACGTATTGCGCCGCGTTCTGACCGGCGAACCAGCCGTAAGTGAATGCGCCGAGCATGTAGTTGTGCGGCACCGCGGCCATGTCGCCCGCGGCGTAAAGACCTGGAACCGTCGTCTCCGCACGCTCGTTCACATAGACGCCCGATGCACTATGGCCGCTGCAAAAACCGATCTCCGAGATATGCATCTCGATCATCTTCTGACGATAATCTGTGCCCCGTCCCTCATGAAAGCGTCCTCTGCTGGGCCGCTCGTTGGTGTGCAGAATCTGCTCGATCGTCTGGATGGTTTCTTCGGCGAGGTGGTCGAGCTTGAGAAACACGGGGCCGTTGCCGCTCTGCAGTTCCTGGTAGAACTCCCACATCATCTGCCCGCTCCAGTAGTCGCATTCGATGAAGCGTTCGCCCTTGCCATTCGCCGTAAAGCCGCCGAGCGGGCCCGTTACGTAGGCACACGCCGGGCCGTTGTAATCCTTGATGAGCGGATTGATCTGGAAGCACTCGAGATTAGCGAGTGCGGCGCCGGCGTGATAGGCCATTGCATAGCCGTCGCCGGCATTGGTTGGATTTTCATAAGTGCCCATCAGGTATCCCGACGACGGCAACCCGAGCCGGCCCGCCGCGCCACAGCAGAGAATCACGGCTTTGGCGCGCACCACGTAGAAATCCGCGGTACGGCAATCGAATCCCAGCACGCCGCAGGCACGACCCTGCGCATCCGTGAGGACGCGCGTGACGACGATGCGATTGGTGATGGCGATGCGCGCGCGTTTGAGCTGCCTGTAGAGCACTTTCTTGATGTCGTGACCTTCGGGCATCGGCAGAACATATGAACCCATGTGATGCACTTTCTTCACCGCGTAGTCGCCGGTGCCGTCTTTTTCGAACTTCACGCCCCACCGATCGAGTTCCTCGATGGTTTTGAAGCTGTGTTGCGCGTAGGCGTAGACCGCGGCCTGATCGACGATGCCGTCGTTGGCGATGGTGATTTCCTTCGTGTATTGCTCAGGCGTTGCATGACCGGGAATGATGGCGTTATTCAGACCGTCCATGCCCATTGAAATGGCGCCGCTGCGTTTGACGTTGGCCTTTTCGAGCAGCAAGACCTTCAGATTGGGGTTCTGTTCTTTTGCTTTGACGGCGGCCATCGGTCCTGCCGTTCCACCGCCGACCACAACCAGGTCGTATTCGATCACATGCGTATTCATTGGCTTTTCCTCGCGGATTTCTTTTCTTTCTGACGGTCGATGCGAAAGCGATACTGGAACGCGTCGCCGCGGAAATACAGGTATTCGTAGTCGATCGGTGTGCCGTCCGCGCTATGGGTGAGACGTTCGATGCGCAGCACCGGGCTGCCTTCTTCGACATTCAGTGCTTCGGCGATTTCATCGTCGGCGAGGATGGCGTCGATGGATACATCCGCGTGTCCGAGCGCCAGTCCGCAATCGTTTTCGAGGATGAGGAAGATGTCGCGCGTGACGAGATCCGCGTTTGCCAGCCGTTTGCCTAATGCTTCGGGAACCCAGGTGATTTCCAGCGAGACTGGTTCGCGATTGAGCAGGCGCACGCGATGGATTTCGGCGACTTTCGCGCCTTCCGGCAGGTTTAGACGGCTGGCGATCTGCGCGGTGGCTGGAATGAAGCGTACGTGTTTGAGCTCGTTGACGATCTCGTAGCCCATCGACGACATCGCTTCTGCGAAGCCTTGCAGGGCGCTGACGTTCTGGAAGGCTTTCGGCTTGGAGACGAAGGTGCCCTTCCCGTGGAGTTTGAAAAGGAGGCCTTCTTTTTGCAGATCGCCGAGGGCTTGCCGCACGGTGATGCGGCTGACGCTGAAGATTGCGCAGAGGTCGTTTTCGGATGGCATCTGCGAGTGGGGAGCGTACGTTCCGTTGAGGATCCGGGCGCGGAGGTCGGATTTTATCTGCTCGTAGAGCGGGGGTTTTGATGCGTGCAATAGAGTGATCGGGGTCGGCATGGTGTTGCCTTCTTCACTTGTTATGACAAGATGAAGGACAGGATAGGGAGTGGCGCTCCGCTGGGGAACCATGTTTTTGTTGTTTGTATTTCTTGTTTGGTGATTTTGGGGTTTTGCCTTTGGGGTGTTGGTGTTGTTTGCCTACGGCGTTTGCTTGTTTTTGTTTGCCTACGGCGTTTGGTGTTTCTTTTTTTATTGGTTTATTAGCGTTGCCCCTATGCGGGGCGGCACTCACTTTCTACACCGCCGCAAAGAAAGTAAGCAAAGAAAGCGGGCTCACACCGCCAACTCTTAAGCGGGTCTCCTGGCTTGGAGGGGCTGGTGGTCCGATTAACGGATCACACCGCGGTCCATAAGCGCCAGTGACACAGCCGTCATCCGCTCCCACTCCGCACTACGTGCGTCGCGGACGGGTCCACCAGGGAAAACGGGCGCTTCGGTTGCGCGTAGCGGGGCCATCGGCTTCGTCTCGGCGAGACGCTGAAAAAAGACAAATGGTTTTGTGAAGTACCGCGTCGGCGCGCGCAGCGCCGCCGGAAGCATGACGGCCTGGTCACGCACGCGGGGAGGTGCGCAGGCTCATTCTCTACGGAGCCACTACACCCTCCAAGCCAGGGGAGCCACTTAAGAATTGGCGGTTTTGAGCCGCTTTCTTTTGCCTACTTTTCTTTGCGGCGGCAAAGAAAAGTAGGTGCCCCCCGCACAGGGGGAACGCTAATAAACCAATAAGTAAAGAAACACCAAACGCCGTAGGCAAAACCAAAACCATGCCGCCGCCAAAGGCAAAAGAAAAAGCCACACTTATCATGCTATGTTCGACCCCAAAGCCTCCACGGGAGAACCCAAATCATGTCAGCCTCAACAGCCATCATCACCATCCTCGCCGCGCTACTTTTAGGCGCGATGAGCCCGGGCCCCAGTTTCGTCATCGTCGCGCGCAACGCCATCGGCCTATCCCGCGGCGACGGCCTTGCAACCGCCGCCGGCATGGGCATCGGCGGTGTATTTTTCAGCGGTATAGCCCTGCTGGGCCTCTACACATTGCTAGCCACAGTCGAATGGCTATACGTCGGCCTGAAAGTGGCCGGCGGCCTCTACCTGATCTACCTCGCGTTGAAAATCTGGCGCGGCGCCGCCCACCCACTCGCATTCGATGCCGCGCAAGCAGCCGCCACCAATGTGCGCAAATCCTTCTGGATCGGCTTGAGCACCCAACTCAGCAATCCAAAAACCGCCGTCTACTACGGCAGCATCTTCGCGGCACTACTGCCGCAGCATCCGCCTCTGTGGTGCTACTTCGCATTGCCGCCCGCGATCTTCGCTATCGAAGCCGGCTGGTACACCGTCGTCGCGCTATGCTTTTCGAGCAAACGTCCCCGCGAAATCTATCTGAAGTGGAAAGCCTGGATCGATCGCGTAGCCGCAGGCGCCGTCGCCGCGCTCGGCTTGCGCCTGATCCTCACCGCACATAAAGTGGGTATCTGAAAACGTCGGCCCTCCAACCCGGCGTGCCGCGCACACCCGTCACGCCGGAACCAGGGCCGCATCGCTCCGCGAGCTAAATAGCCATCTGAAGCGCCAGCTAAACCGAGAACAAAAAATAGCCAGCGGTGAAATAGTTACAAGATAAGTGTTGACGCCAATACACCCCGACGGTTACTGTGGCACCCGAAGTTCAAGAAGTTCGATTGCTGTTCATCAATGTCTCGCTCCTCAGCGGTATTCGTTGTCCTCTCCCTCCTTGACGCTTCACGCGCTCTGAACAGAGCAAATTTTCAATTTTTTTACTCAAGGATTCTTCATGGATACCGGTACCGTTAAGTGGTTCAACGACAGCAAAGGCTTTGGCTTCATCACCCCGGACAAGGGCGGCGACGACCTGTTCGCGCACTTCTCCGAAATCAGCGGCGACGGCTTCAAGACGCTGGCTGAAAATCAGAAGGTGAGCTTCGAAACGAAGCAAGGCCCGAAGGGTCTGCAAGCGGCTAACATCAAGCCGCTGTAAGTTTGAAGGGCTCGGTGTCCGGCAACGGACATCGGGCTGCAGCGACATCCTCGCGGAGCTTCGTCTCCCACAGTTGGCGCGATCGCTTTTAGCTGCATCTTGTTTAGCAGCCAGCTCAAGCGCCAAACGCCTCGTTGCACCTCATTCTCCCCTCCGGCTTCAACGCCCTTTTTTCGCTTTCCGACTGCGTCCAGATTCGGCTCGCAATGGCTTGAATCAGTTCATCCGCGTGATTCGTACAGCGATTCGCACGGCATGCGCGCACTCGAACATCATTAAAATAAAATGCAAACTCAACATATTCATTACTACAACGGCTATGCCGTCCAACCCTCGGCGCATCGTTTGCCCGACGGTAGCTTTTCATCAAACCTGCTGCTCGAACACGCCGACACCGCGCGCACCGAAGCGCGCTACCAGTTCTATTCGCTCGATTACTTCACCAGCGAAGAACAGGCCCTGCAGCACTCGGCACGCTGGGCCCGCCGCTGGGTCGATACGCGCGGCTAAGCGCAATCGCCCCCCACCTGCAGCAAGACGTCGCGCGCCGTAAGGCGCGCCGCACATCGCGCGCGGTCTATTCAGCGCCTTCCGCCTTGATCCGCGCGCGCAATTCGAACTTCTGGATTTTCCCCGTCGATGTCTTCGGCAATTCGCCGAAGCGCACCGCCTTTGGCAGTTTGAATCCCGCAAGAAACAGCCGGCAGTGCGCGATGATCTCTTCGGCGCTCACCTGAGCGCCTTCCTTGAGCTCGACGAACGCGCAGGGTACTTCGCCCCATTTCGGATCGGCCATCGCCACCACGGCGGCAACGGACACCGCAGGGTGCCGGTACAGCGTGTCTTCGACCTCGATGCTCGAGATATTCTCGCCGCCCGAAATGATGATGTCCTTGCTGCGATCGCGAATACGGATGTAGCCATCAGGCATCCGCACGCCGAGATCGCCGGTGTGGAACCAGCCGCCATGGAAGCTCGCTTGCGTGGCGCGCTCGTTCTTCAGATAGCCCTTCATGCAGATGTTGCCGCGGAACATGATTTCGCCGAGCGTTTCGCCGTCGGCGGGAACAGGCGCGAGCGTATCCGGGTCCAGCACCGTCACCGCAGCCTGCAGGTGGTAACGCACGCCTTGCCGCGCATTCAGCTCCGCGCGCGCGCTATCGTCGAGCGCGTCCCACTCCTCCTGTTTCGCGCACACCGCAGCCGGTCCATAGGTTTCGGTGAGTCCGTACACGTGCGTGAGGTCGAAACCGATCTCCTTCATTTTCGCAATCACTGCCGGCGCGGGCGCCGCGCCCGCCACCATTGTCGACACACGCTGCGCGATGCCCTCGCGCCACTCGGCCGGCGCATTCGCCAGCGCGCTTTGCACGATCGGCGCGCCGCAATAATGTGTGATGCCTTCCTGGCGAATCAGATCGAACACCGTCTTTGCGTCGAATTTGCGCAGACACACGTTGACGCCGGCTCGCGCAGCGACGGTCCACGGGAAACACCATCCGTTGCAGTGAAAGAGCGGCAAGGTCCACAAGTAGACCGCATGCTTGGGCATATCCCATTCGAGGATATTGCTGAGCGCATTCAGATAAGCGCCGCGATGGTGATAGACCACGCCCTTCGGATCGCCGGTGGTGCCGGACGTATAGTTCAGCGCGATCGCATCCCATTCGTCGACGGGCAACGTCCAGGCGAATTCGGGGTCGCCGGAGTCCAGGAACGCTTCGTAATCGGTCGCGCGGATGAATCTGTCCGCGTCGGCGGGCATCGCATCGGCCACGCTGATGATCCGCAACGCGGGGAATTCGAGCGCCGCGCGATGCGCCAATTCGCTGTATTCCGTATCGACAATCAACGCCCTCGCCTCACCATGACGCAGCATGAACAGCAGCGATGAAACATCGAGCCGCGTATTCAGCGTATTGAGCACGGCGCCGGCCATCGGCACGCCGAAGTGCGCCTCTATCATCGGAGGAATATTCGGCAGCAAAGCGGCGACCGTGTCGCCGCGTTCAATCCCGGCGCGCTGCAAAGCGCTGGCGAGACGGCACGCACGCTCAAATGTTTCGCGCCAGTTGCGGCGAATGTCCCCATGGACGACCGCGAGCCGCTCGCCGTAGACTTGCGCGGCGCGTACGATGAAATCGATCGGCGTTAGCGGGACATAATTGGCCTCGCGGCGCTCCAGACCTTCTTCGAACATGTGCTTCATTGCATCGTCTCCTGAGGCGCGGCCCGCGCCGTCGCTATGTTGATTGATGAACGAGCCTAACAATGGTCATGGTGAACTGTCTGTCATTCAAATGACAGAGTAGCGCGCCCTGCCCGCGCAATGCGCCCCGAACCGGGCGTTGATCTGGATACCCACCCACCCCGAATCGCTTATGGATGACGCCCCGTTCACCGCCTCCACAGACGCCCGCGCGCACCGGCCGGAACGGGTCGCGCGCGCTGACCTGCCGAAGTTGTTCGCCTCCTGCGCGTGGTTTCGGGCGCTCGCCAGCGAGCACCAGGCAATGGTTCTCGCAACTGCTCACGCGGAGCGCCTGGATGCCGGAGCGTGGATCGCGCGCCGCCAGGAGCCATCGGACTACTGGATCGGCGTGCATTCCGGGCTCATCAAGCTGGCGATCTACAACGCTTCGGGCCGCAGTTGCACGCTCTCCGGCGTACCGCCTGGCGGCTGGTTCGGCGAAGGCAGCGTCATCAAGCGCGAATTGCGCAAATACGACGTAGCGGCGATTCAGGCGTCCCTCGTGATGTTCGTGCCCGCCGCGACATTCCATACGCTGCTCGAATCGAGCCTGCCGTTCACCGGCTTTGTCATCCGGCAGCTGAACAACCGGATGGGCGAATTCATCGCGTCGATCCAGAATAGCCGGCTGCTGGATGTCGAGGCCCGGGTCGCGCAGTCGCTAGCGCAGCTGTTCAATCCGGATCTCTACCCGGACACCGGCCGCACGCTGGCCATTTCGCAGGAGGAACTGGGCCTGCTGGCGGGCGTGTCGCGGCAGCGCATCAACCAGGCGCTGCAAAATCTCGAAAAACTGCGGATTCTGCGCCTCTCGTACAACCAGATTGAAGTGCTCGACCTCGAACGTCTGGGCGCATTCGGGCAGGAGCAGATTTAGGCGAGGCGCACCGCCCGCCTGCGCTGCCTTAACGGCCGCCTCTGTGCGGCCGTTTCGCATCGGTATGCCACGCTTCATCGGGATAAAGAATCCGCCGCGACGGCCGTTATGCGGACTATGCAGCGCAGATTGCAGCCCCTCCGCATTCCGAGCCCAACGTATCGTCGAAATCTGATAATGAACCGTCTGACACTGAAACAGAAGTTGTGGGTACCGTTGCTGCTGTGCTGGGCGGCGCTCCTGATCGTCACCGTTGTCAACGCGTTCGGAGCACGCAACGAACAGATGGACGCACGGCGCGCCGATCTCGCCGATGTCGCCGACATGGCGGTGTCGATCGTCGCGGACTACGCGAAGCAGGCGGAAGCCGGCAAGCTCTCCGTCGATGACGCAAAGCAGCAGGCCATCGCCCGCATCAATGCGCAGCGTTACGGCGCATCCGGCTACGTCACGATCGTGCGCAGCGATTCGGTAATGATCACTCACCCAATGAGTCCGACGCTCAACGGCAAGGACATGGGCGGCTTTCGCGACGCCAAGGGCAACATGCTCTATCACGACATCGCCCAGGCGGGCGGCTCGGCGGCCGGCGCCGGCTATGTACGCTACTGGTGGCCGAAACCCGGCGAGACCGCGCCAAGCGAAAAGATGAGCTACGTAAAGCGCTTTAGCCCATGGAACTGGGACTTTATCGCCGGCGCGTATATGGACGACATTCAGGCGCAGTTCTATGCAACCCTCGCTCGCTCGGCCGGCATGCTGGTCTTGCTCGGCGTCGTGGTGTCGTTCGTCGCTTCGCGCGTGGTGCGCAGCGTCTCGCGTTCGATCGGCGGCGAGCCGTCCGCCGCTGCGGCGATCGCGATGCAGATTGCGCGTGGCGATCTGGCCACATCCATCGATTTGCAACGCAACGACACGTCGAGTCTGCTGTTCTCGCTGCGCGAGATGCGCAATCAGCTCGCGGCTACGGTCGCGCGAATCAAGACCTCGGCGGAAACGATCACCGTTGCCTCGAAAGAGATTGCCGCGGGCAACCTCGATTTGTCGAGCCGCACGGAAGAACAGGCTGCCTCGCTGCAGCAAACCGCCGCCAGCATGGACGAGCTCACCAAGACCGTCACGCAGAACGCCGACAATGCTGCGACTGCGTCGGAACTGGCGACGGATGCGTCGACGATCGCCGAGCGCGGCGGCCAGGTCGTCAACGACGTGGTCGAGAAAATGGCCGGCATCACCCATAGTTCGCACAAGATCGGCGAGATCATCAGCGTGATCGAAGGCATCGCTTTCCAGACCAATATTCTTGCGCTGAACGCCGCGGTGGAAGCGGCGCGCGCCGGCGAAGAAGGCCGTGGCTTCGCGGTGGTCGCCGGCGAAGTGCGCAATCTCGCACAACGCAGCGCGAGCGCGGCCAAGGAAATCAAGGTGCTGATCGATCAGTCGGTGGCGCAGGTCGGCGAAGGCTCGACGCTGGCAGGCACGGCAGGCAGCACGATCGGCGAGGTGGTCGACGCGGTGCGTCGCGTGACGGCCATCATGAACGAGATTTCGGCGGCCTCTAAAACACAGAGTTCGGGCATCGGCGAAGTAAACCTCGCAATCCGCCAGATGGACGACGTGACGCAGCGCAACGCGGCGCTCGTGGAGCAGGCGGCAGCCGCCGCCGGTTCACTCGATGAACAGACCGAACAGTTGCGGCATGCCGTTGCCGTGTTCAAAGTGGAATAGTCAGCGCATCGGAAAATTGCGCACGCATAAAAAAAGGTGCCGCGAACGGCACCTTTTTTCCACCACTCGCTTCTGTTAAAGCTTAGAAGCGGTGACGCAGACCGACAGTAGCAGCCGTCTGGTTCTTCGACGACGACGGCAGTTGCGTTGCATCGCCGCTGTAGATCGAAGCGACACCGCCGTCGCCCATTGCGTGCTGGTACACGGCTTGAGCGTAGACGTCGGTACGACGCGACAGCGAGTAGTCAGCCTGCAGGCCGATCTGGTGGTAGCGCACCGACTCCGAAGCGCCGTTCGCGCCAACGCCATAACCCGTGCCGTCGGTGAACGTGTAAGCGATGCCCAGGCCCAGAGCCGGGGTCACGTTGTACTTACCGTTGACTTCGTAGTTGTTGGCGCGCAGCGATTGCTGTGCACCCGCGACGTTGTCGATACGCGATTGCGTCCATGCCAGACCGACAGTCGCCGGGCCGAACGAGTACGAACCTGCTGCACCGAATTCACGTTGACGGAAGTTGCCCGTCGCGCCCAGGAAGCCGCCGTCCGAAGCACCGCCGTTGCTTGCCGTGCCTGCTGCGTTCGTTGCGCCCGGGTTGTTCTGCTGTGCGTAAGCAGCACCCAGATGCAGACCTTGCCACTGGTATGCGGCACCGACGCTGTATTCGCGGTTGTTTGCGAATGCGCCAGCCTGGTTCGAGAAGCCGTACGTGCCGCCGAACGAGAAGCCAGCGTAGTTAGCGCTCGAGTACTTGACCGAGTTGTTGACTGCGGCGCCGCCGTTCGTGTTCAGGTTGTCGTTGTTGAACGGGTGCGCGAAGTACGTACCGCCCCAGCTGCCCGTTGCGGTCAACGGTGCCAGGTAGTCTTGCGCTGCGTCGTACTGACGACCCAGCGTGACCGTACCGAATTGCGCGCTCGACAGACCGACGAACGCTTGACGGTTGAACATGCCGTTGTTGTTAGCGAACTTGCCGTTGTTGATGTTGAAGCCGCTTTCCAACGTGAAGATTGCCTTCAGACCGCCGCCCAGATCTTCCGAACCACGCAGACCGAACATGCTCTGGTTGATGCCACCGCTACCCGCTGCCCACTTGGAGTTGCCGTGACCGACGCCGTTGGCGGGGGCGACGTTGCTGGTGTACGTCAGACCCGCGTCCAGCAGACCATACAGCGTCACGCTGCTTTGTGCGTGAGCGACCGATGCGAACGATGCGGCAACCGCAACGACGATGAGACTCTTTTTCATGCGTGGGACTCCTGTTCGATAAATTTACGGGGGGAGCGGGACTTGCCTCAGCAGCGCTTGCATCGCCCTGCCGCCCTGTTGGCCGAACCGTTTGGGTTCAGCCGGGCACCCTTGAAACGAAGCGTGAGTGTAGGGGGGGACCCTGGTATCGACGCTCGCAATTTGCGCAAGATGATTTTTCGAAATCAGCAACAATCCAATTGACGCAGGCATTAAGTCTTTGTTTTTCCTGCCTTTATCGCAAAATCGAGCGTATTGCGCACCTGCTCTAGTCATAAAAATTTGGCAACTTCTCAATATTAAAGTTGTGCGTATGCAACAGCGTTTTAATATGCCTGACGTAATCGGGTCGGAACGATTGAAATTGCGCGCATATGAATAGCGGTCGCCCGACCATTGCATGGCGCCTATTCAAGCGCGATGCAAATTTATTTTAGAAAAATTGGAACTTAATTGACTTAATACGGTCACGCTCTATTTATGAATAGAATGCGCGATTATTTGGCGCAGGAAATGAATGCGATTATCGGTAAAGAGAAATGGCGCCGAGGCGCGATAGCACGGCAATACTGACGGCCTTTCAATGGCAATCGGCGAGGAACAGCCTGAACCGGCGGCGGTGCGAACGTCTTGGCGCATGATGGACTGCGGAGCCCACGGCCTGCATCCGGATCAAGCCTCCAGCACGGGTGTTGCCCGGAGGTGAGTTGCGGCGCCGGCCGCCGCGTGGCAACAAACCCGTACTGAAAGCGGACGGCAAACATCGAACAGCCTTCCGTATTCAATTAACGACCTTGCCGTCCCCTTTTTTATGTGGAGTTTCCCTACTTCCCAGGCGGAAAACCCCATGATGACTCACGCGAAGCTCGCAAAACTCTTCTGACGGCACGTTCCACGCTACCTCAGCCTGTAGAAATTGCGCAGCAGCGCCGCGAAACTTTCAATGCGGTTCGGTGCGGTAGCGCACGTCAACGGCGCTGACCGACGGGGCGCGATGCTTCGCTGGCCGCTCCGGTCAGAAACGGCTCCAACCCGAACAGCCACGCGAAGCAGAAAGTAGCGCGCGTGAATGCGCTGACCTGGCGCGTTGGTTCACTCTCGTCATCGACAGCGTCCGATGGCGAGGCGAGCAGCGCGGGGTGCGGGACGAAATCGGTAGCGGTGTGGTCGGGTCGCATGGTGGTTCTCGTTTTTGATATGGCTTTGGAAGCCCACCCTGTGCAAACGACGTGCCACGGCCATGTCCACGCAAGCGCCGCACGCTGCCGGCGTGCACGCCTGGAAGCGCTCAATCAATTGAATTAAATCGCCTTGATTTTGCAGCAGCGAGGTAATAGCCCAATCGGGATATTCAAGTCACTCGACAAAACAAAAGGGCTCAAGAATCTCGAAACCCATTTGTACATTTCTGGTGGGACAGCAAAAATTCGGCCGGCCTTCTAAGCCACTTCTCCCGCTTCACTCCGAAGATCCTGCGCGATAAAGTCGACAAACGCGCGAATGCGATTCGACATCTGATGCCGTTGCGAATACACCGCGAAGATATCGGCATTCGGCGTGTCATGATCGGGCAGCACGAGGACGAGTGACCCGTCAATCAGATACTGTTTAATGTCCCACTCGGCGCGCAGCAAAATGCCGTGTCCTTCTAGCGCCCACTTCACCGCGATTTCACCGTCGTTCGTTGTCAGCGTGCCATTGATCCGCACCGCTTCCGTCTTGCGCGACGCGCCCCTACCCGACGTCAGACGCCACACGCCGTAGGCTTCGTCGCCCTGACGGATGCCGATGCAGTTGTGTCGCGTCAGGTCGTGCGCAGTCAACGGCATCCCACGCGACGCGAGGTACGAAGGCGCGGCGCACAGCAACCTCCGGTTGCCCGCAAGGCGACGCGCGACCACCCGTGTATCGGGCGGTTCGCCGAACCGGATGCAGACATCGAACGCGTCGTCCGTCAGCGGCGGCGGCGTGACCGACAACTGAAGCTGAACCGACACCTGCGGATAGCTCGCGACAAAGCGCGAGATCGCCGGTGCAACGTGGCTGCGCCCAAAGCCGAGCGTCGCGTTCACACGCAGCAATCCCTTCGGGCTTTTCTTCGCGGTGCCCAGCAGTTCGGCCAGTTCGTCGATCTCGTCAAGAATTCGGCGCGCGTGCTCCAGGTAAAGCTCGCCCTCCGGCGTGAGCATCATCCGGCGGGTTGTGCGGTTGACGAGCGCCACGCCCGCGCGCCGCTCCATCTGCGTCAAATGCTTGCTGACGGCCGCTGCCGTCAGCCCCAGCTCCCGCGCGGCAGCGCTCAGGCTGCCGGATGCAGCGAGCGTCGAAAAGAAACTTAAATCGGTCGGTTCGACGGTGTCGCGCATGGCTTTCACTTGTGAATTCAAGTTAAAGATGCTTTGAGTCTAGCACCGGTTTTAGCGTCCGGAGATGGGTAAAGTTCACTCACACCCATAACACCTGAAGGACGGAGACATGAAAACCTATCGCATCGCAACCATCCCCGGCGATGGCATCGGCAAGGAAGTCGTACCCGCTGGCGCGCAGGTTCTGGAAGCGCTCGCCAAGACCACGAAGTCGTTCGCGTTCGAGTTCGAGAACTTCGACTGGGGCGGCGACTATTACCGCGAACATGGCGTCATGATGCCCGCGGACGGACTCACGGCCATCCGCAACAAGGACGCCATCCTGTTCGGCTCGGCCGGCGACCCGGACATTCCCGATCACATCACGCTATGGGGTCTGCGCCTCAAGATCTGCCAGGGCTTCGACCAGTACGCCAACGTCCGCCCGACCCGCATCCTGCCGGGCATCGATGGACCGCTGAAACGCTGCAAACCGGAAGACCTGAACTGGGTCATCGTCCGCGAAAACTCAGAAGGCGAATATTCCGGCGTGGGTGGCCGCGTCCACCAGGGACATCCGATCGAAGCCGCGACGGACGTATCGATCCTGACGCGCGCCGGGGTCGAGCGGATCATGCGTTTCGCGTTCCGTCTCGCGCAATCCCGTCCGCGCAAACTGCTGACAGTGATTACCAAGAGCAACGCGCAGCGTCACGCCATGGTGATGTGGGACGAAATCGCCCTCGAAGTCTCGAAGGAATTCCCCGACGTCACGTGGGACAAGGAGCTGGTGGATGCATCGACAGCCCGTATGATCAACCGCCCGGCCACGCTCGACACGATCGTCGCCACCAACCTGCACGCCGACATCCTCAGCGATCTCGCCGCCGCACTCGCAGGCAGCCTCGGCATCGCGCCGACGGGCAACATCGATCCGGAACGCCGCTACCCGTCGATGTTCGAGCCGATCCACGGTTCCGCGTTCGACATCATGGGCAAAGGTCTCGCCAATCCGGTCGGCACCTTCTGGTCGGTCGTCATGCTGCTCGAACACCTGGGCGAATTCGACGCGGCAAAACGCGTGATGCAGGCCGTCGAAGCGGTGACCGCCGACACTTCGCTGCACACCCGTGACCTGGGCGGCACGGCAACGACCGCGCAAGTGACCGCGGCCGTCTGCGCGTTCATCGCGAAAGCCGCAGTGCCTGTAGCCGACGCCGCGAAGGAAGTCTCCGCAAGAGACGCGGCTTAAATCTCAACAGCGGGTCCGCTGTTGCCGGGGGGCGCGCATCTGCGCAAGCCTCCAAGGAGGAGACAATGATTTCCGAACTCGAAAGCCGGGTTTCGCGCAAGCTCATGCGGCGAATTATCCCGTTCGTGATGCTGTTGTATTTCGTGAGTTTTCTGGATCGTGTCAACGTGGGATTCGCCGCGCTGTCGATGAACAAGGCCATCGGCCTCTCGCCGACAGCGTTCGGCCTCGGCGGCGGCCTGTTCTTCATCGGCTACTTTCTGTTCGAAGTGCCGTCGAACCTGATTCTTCACAAGGTCGGGGCGCGCCGCTGGATTGCTCGCGTGATGGTGTCGTGGGGGATCGTGTCGTTAGCATCGGCGTTCGTCGTCGGTCCAAACAGCTTCTACGCGCTGCGCTTTATCCTGGGTATCGCCGAGGCAGGCTTCTTCCCCGGCATCATCCTGTATCTGAGCCTGTGGTTCCCGTCGCGACAACGCGCGGTCGCCGCGGCGTGGTTCATGGCAGCCGCGCCGATCTCGACCGCGATCGGCTCGCCGCTCTCCGGCGCGATCATGAAGTTGCCGCCGATCGCCGGACTTGCCGACTGGCAGATGCTCTACATTCTCGAAGCGGTGCCGGCGATCATTCTCGGCTTCTTTGTCCTGAAGTACCTGACGGACACGCCGGCGAAAGCGCAGTGGCTTCAGCCAGAAGAGCGCGAATGGCTGATCGCGAAGATGAAGATGGAAGCCGAAGCGAAGCAGTCGCATTCCGGCCACACCGCCGGTGCCCTCAGCGCCCTACGCGATCCTCGCGTTCTGGCACTCGCGTTGATCTACTTCGGCACTTCCGCGGGGCTATATACGCTCGGACTGTGGGCGCCGTTGATCATTCGCCAGTATGGATTCGGGTCGTTCGAAACGGGTTTGCTGGCAGGTGTGCCGAGCATCCTCGCCGTCATCGCGATGATCGTGTGGGCAAAGCATTCGGACCGCACCGAAGAGCGCACGTGGCACGTTGTCATTCCTTGTGTCGTGGCTTGCCTCGGATTTGTTTTTGCGGGTAGCGCGACTACCGCATTGATGATCATCCTGGCGCTCGTGGTCGTGAACATCGGGATCAGCGCGGCCAAAGCGCCGTTATGGGCGATGCCCAGCATGTTCCTGTCAGGCGCCGGCGCCGCTGCGGGAATCGCGATGATCAATTCGGTCGGCAACCTGGGCGGCTTTGTCGGGCCATTCGCGATCGGCTGGCTCAAGAACGTGACGGGCGGCTACTCGGCGGGCTTGTATCTGGTGGGTGCGACGTTAGCTGTGTCGGCCGTGGTGACGTTAATGCTGAGCCGGCAGTCGAAGCAGGCACCCGTTGCCGTCGGTGAGCGGCACGGGCACTGACGGGGATTCCGGTAACGCGGCGGCGAGCCCGGATCAAAGCGATCTGCAAAAGCCTTGTTATTGGTGGGCCGGGTCGGAGTCGAACCGACGATGTCCTTTCGGAGGCGGATTATGAGTCCGCTGCCTGCAACCAGCACGGCGTCCGGCCCAAGAAAAAGACCCGGTCTGAACAGCCGGGCCGATTCGCTGATTGGCCGACATACTACACGAAAAAGGGGCCTCCGCAACCGCTTCGCTGACGCGAAGCAACCGGAAGGCCCCTTCAAACCGCTACGCGCATTGCAACGACCCGCCAGCTTCGATCAATTCCCTTCGAGGAACGACTTCAACTTATCCGAACGGCTCGGGTGACGCAGCTTGCGCAGCGCCTTCGCCTCGATCTGACGAATCCGCTCACGCGTCACGTCGAACTGCTTGCCGACTTCTTCCAGCGTGTGATCGGTGCTCATCTCGATACCAAAACGCATGCGCAGCACCTTTGCTTCGCGCGGGGTCAGCGAGTCGAGCACGTCCTTCACGACATCGCGCATGCTGGCGTGCAACGCCGCGTCTGCCGGCGCGACCGTGTTCGTATCTTCGATGAAGTCACCCAGATGCGAATCGTCGTCGTCACCGATCGGCGTTTCCATCGAGATCGGCTCCTTCGCGATCTTCATGATCTTGCGGATCTTGTCTTCCGGCATTTCCATCTTTTCAGCCAGCGTTGCCGGATCCGGCTCAAGACCGGTTTCCTGCAAAATCTGACGCGAGATGCGGTTCATCTTGTTGATCGTTTCGATCATGTGAACCGGAATCCGGATCGTGCGCGCCTGGTCGGCGATCGAACGCGTGATGGCCTGGCGAATCCACCACGTTGCATACGTGGAGAACTTGTAGCCGCGACGATATTCGAACTTGTCCACCGCCTTCATCAGGCCGATATTGCCTTCCTGAATCAGGTCGAGGAACTGCAGACCACGGTTCGTGTACTTCTTCGCAATCGAGATCACGAGACGCAAATTCGCCTCGGTCATTTCGCGTTTCGCCTGACGCGCCTTCAGTTCGCCGGCCGCCATCTGACGATTGGTTTCCTTCAGATCCTTCAGCGGCAGCACCACACGCGCCTGCAAATCCAGCAGACGTTGCTGCTGTTCGACGATCGCCGGAATGTTACGCGTGAGGATCGCGCTATACGCATGACCTTCACCGACGATCCTGTCGGCCCATTCGAGATCCGTCTCGCTACCAGGAAAACGCGCGATGAACTCAGCCCGCGGCATGCCGCACTTGTCCACCACGGTATGCAGAATCTGACGCTCGACCTGACGCACTTCGTCCACCTGCGCACGCAGCGTGTCGCACAGACGCTCGACCGTACGCGCGGTGAAGCGGATCGTCATCAGTTCGTTCTGGATCGTTTCCTGCGCCTTCAGATACGACTTGGACTTGTAGCCTTCCTTTTCGAACGCCCGACGCATCTTGTCGAACCATTCGCTGATCATGGCGAACTTCTCGAGCGACGCGCGCTTGAGCGCTTCCATCTGCGCTGCGTTGGCCGTGGCCTGCGCGGTGCCGTCGTCTTCTTCTTCGTCCTCGGTTTCTTCCTCTTCGACTTCCTCGTCTTCGCTCTCGATCGCTTCCGCTTCCTGTGCGGAGAAACCGTCGGCGTCTTCCGCGTTGGCGTCGATCAGGCCGTCGACCAGTTCGTCGATACGGATTTCCTCGTTCGCGACGCGCTCGGCCATCGCCAGAATGTCGGCGATCGTGGTCGGGCACGCGGAGATGGCCATCACCATGTGCTTGAGGCCGTCTTCGATCCGCTTGGCGATTTCAATTTCGCCTTCGCGCGTGAGCAGCTCGACCGTGCCCATTTCACGCATGTACATGCGCACGGGGTCGGTGGTGCGGCCGAATTCGGAGTCGACGGTGGAGAGCGCGACTTCCGCTTCTTCTTCCACTTCGTCGTCCGAAGAAGCCGCGGGCGCATTGTCGTTCAGCAGCAGTGTTTCGGCATCCGGCGCCTGCTCGTACACCGCCACGCCCATGTCGTTGAACGTGCTGATGATGCCTTCGATCGCCTCGGTTTCAGTGAAGTTGTCCGGGAGGTGATCGTTGATTTCAGCGTAAGTGAGAAAGCCGCGCTCCTTGCCGAGCTTGATCAGCGCGCGCAGTTTCGAACGCCGCTCTTCAAGCTCTTCGACGGTGCCCGGCTGCGATGACGCAAACGCGTCTTTCAACAGCGCTTTTTCCTTTGCACGACGATCGCGAGCCTTGACCTTTTCCACCTTGGCGGGAACAGCCGCAGGGGTTTCTTCGCTCTGGGTTGCGTCGTCATCGACGGGTACTTCATTCAGCTTTTTCGTCATGGAGTTCGCCGTACCGGCTGTAGTCTCGACTCGCGGCTGGTGGACAACAGCCGGTAGAACCGTGGATACTGAAGTCTCGCGCACTGCCGCATCGTCCTGCGCGGCAGCCGCTTCCCTTGCACTACTGACACTCGGCCGTTGTGTGGCCGGTAGTGGTACAGCTTTCGCCGCCCTGACCGGCTCCGCTCGTGCAGCCGAAGTGGTCGAGGGTCTTTTCCCCGCAGCAGGTGTGACGCTGACCGCAGACGCTTTCCGGGTGGAAGAAACTAAACTGGCTTCGGTGACCTTTCTGGTCGGCTCCCCGGAGCTCGTGCCCGTTGCTTTCTTTCCGCCCGTATTTCCGCCTGTAGTCTTTGCCATCGCATCGCCTTTTCGCCTTTGCTAGGAAAACCTTTTGGAAAACAAACCCGCTAGAAACCTTTTATTATAGCACCCAGGTTTCGCCCTTTCCGCCTACAACCCAAGCTGGCGCTTCATGTCAGCCCGCTTCCGATTCAGATCCGAAAGCTCCGCAAACTCCTCCGGCGTGTGCCGGGATTGCCGCGAAAGCTGCTCGAGACGATCGCAGTAAGCGTCGTACCGCATCTTCAGGATCGCCGCTTTCAGTTCCTCTCCAACGATCCGTTCCTGCTCGCGCCGTTCCTCGATGACGGTCGCATCCTCCGGGTCCTTTAACAGTAAATCCCGGACGTTTTCATCATAGTCTAGAATTTTGCGAAAGATTTCCTCGAAAGTTGGGGCGTTTGCGCCGTTTCGCAATAGGTCGGACAGCAGTTGAAACTCCGCCGAATCGCCCAGTGCGCGCGCATGCGTCGTCACTTCCTCGAACAGTTCGCCGTGCCGTGCGACGCTTAGAAGCGCCTGCTCGGCTTCCTCGTCGAGCACCGCCACCGTACGCGGATGCATCACCAGATTGCGCAGCGTTTTCTCCTCGATCCCGGTCACGCTGCGCCGGTCTTTGCGGGCCGGCGCAGTACGGGCGGCCGCCGCGATCCGCGCGTCGACCTCGCACAACGCCGCCACTTCGTCGAATGGCACGTCGAGCCGGTCGGCGAACATATGCATGATCTGTGCGCGCAGCGCATTGGCCGGCAACGCCTGCAGCAGCGGCTTGGCGTCGAACAGCGCCCGGGCGCGGCCTTCCGGCTGATCCAGCTCCTTGCCTGTGAGCACCTCGTTCAGCATGAACTGCGACAGCGGCATGGCGCGCTCGACCTGCTCGGCGAACGCCTCCGTGCCGAATTCGCGTACATAGCTGTCCGGATCATGTTCGGACGGCAAAAACAGGAAACGGATGGTGCGGTTATCGGCCGCGTGCGGCAGACAGGCGTCGAGCGCACGGCGCGCCGCGCGCCGCCCCGCGGAATCGCCGTCGAAACTGAAGATCACCGTGTCGGTCTGACGCATCAGTTTCTGCACATGAATCGGCGTGCAGGCCGTGCCGAGTGTGGCAACCGCGTTCTGGAACCCCAATTGGGCCAGTGCGACCACGTCCATATAGCCTTCGACCACCAGCACGTAGTGCTGCTCGCGGATCGCGAGGCGGGCCTCGAACAGCCCGTACAGTTCGCTGCCCTTGTTAAATAGAGGCGTTTCCGGCGAATTCAAATATTTCGGCTCGCCGCTGTCCAGCACGCGGCCGCCGAAGCCGATCACCTGTCCCTTCACATTGCGTATCGGGAACATGATCCGCTCGCGAAACCGGTCGTAGCGACGGTTCTGACCCTGCGCGTCAGACTTTTCACTGACGATTACCAGCCCCGATTCGACCAGCGCGTCGTCCCGATAGTTAGGAAACGCGGGATCGAGGTTCTGCCAGCCGTCCGGCGCGTAGCCGAGCCCGAAACGAGCCGCGATCTCGCCGGTCAGGCCGCGTTTCTTCAGATACTGGATTGCGTCCGGCGCGCTGCGCAATTGCTTGCGGTAGAAGTCGCACGCAGTTTGCATCACCTCGGACAGCGCCGTGGTAACCGCTTTGGACGCCGCCGGCGCGTAACCGCCGCCGCCCCCGCCATAGCCCGGCGAAGGTTCGTTCGGCACCGTCAATCCGACCGACTGCGCGAGGTCGTTGACCGCTTCAGGAAACGAGGAGCCGACGTGCTCCATCAGAAACCCGATGGCCGTACCGTGCGCGCCACAGCCGAAGCAGTGATAAAACTGTTTAGTCGGACTAACCGTAAACGAAGGGCTTTTCTCGTTGTGAAACGGGCAAAGCCCCATGAAGTTCGCGCCGCCCTTTTTCAACTGCACATACCGTCCGACCACGTCGACGATATCGACGCGGTTAAGCAGGTCCTGCAGGAATGACGGTGGAATCACAGTGAATGACGGCTGCCTTAAAAGCTCCAGACCGCGCACCTCGCGCAACGACGGCGCGCGCAGACCGGAAATACGGGAGTTACTTCGCGAGCGCGGCTTTGACTTGCGCCGAAACGGCAGTCATATCGGCGCGGCCAGCCAGCTTCGGCTTGAGCACGCCCATCACTTTGCCCATGTCCTGCGGGCCCGCAGCGCCGGTTTGCGAGACCGCTGCCTGGACTTCAGCAATGATCTCCGCCTCGGACATCTGCTCCGGCATGTAAGCCGTGAGAATTGCTAGTTCAGCCTTTTCCTTGTCGGCCAGATCCGTGCGGCCCGCGGCTTCGAACTGGCTGATCGAGTCTTTGCGCTGCTTGATCATCTTGTCGACGACGGCGGTGATCGCGCTATCGTCGAGCGTGATGCGCTCGTCGACTTCACGTTGCTTGATCGCGGCGAGCAACAGGCGGATCGTGCCGAGACGCTCGGTCTCACGCGCCCGCATGGCAGCTTTCATATCGTCGTTGATCTGGTCCTTGAGACTCATTACTCACCTGAATGCGTTGAAATTTGAAAAATCGGCCAGGTCACTGCATCAACACAAATACCCGCTTGGGACTGCTTCCTCAAGCGGGTTGGCGCAAATTCGCGTAGTGGATGCGACCCTGCCGGCTGGCCCGAAGGGGCCGTATTTTCCGTGATGGCACCTGCTGTGCCGCCACCGGTTGAATGTCGCCGCTCCGCTTTACGGGAACCGCGGCAACGCCAGAATCAGTAGAACTTCTTTGGCAGCATCTGGCCACGCAGACGCTTGAAATGACGCTTCACGGCTGCCGCCTTCCTGCGCTTACGTTCGGCCGTGGGCTTTTCGTAAAACTCGCGGGCACGAAGTTCAGTTAGCAGCCCGTTTTTCTCCATCGTGCGCTTGACGCGGCGCACGGCGACTTCAAACGGCCCGTTGTCTGCTCGTTGTCTTTTACGCGGATGGTCGTCATTTTTCAAATAACGGAACTTTGTAAAGGTTCAGGAGTATAGCAGAGCTTTCGCACAAAGGTAGGCCGCCGTCAAGCCCCCCGGACGTATTCCGCAGCCGCCTGGCCGGCCGCTACGCCCGAGGCCCACGCCCATTGAAAATTGTAGCCGCCGAGCCAGCCGGTCACGTCGACCGCTTCGCCGATAAAATACAGGCCCGGCGCGCGGGCGCTCATCATCGTCGACGAAGACAGGTCGCGGGTATCGACTCCGCCGCGCGTCACTTCGGCTTTGCGGTAACCTTCCGTGCCGTTCGGCGTGAGGGTCCAGCGCGACAGGGCCTCACCGATGCGCCGCAAGGTCTTGTCTGGCAAATCGGCAACACGGGCTTCGGCGGGAATCTGGTGGGTTTCCAGCCAGACATGAGCGAGCCGCTGCGGCACCCATTCCGAGAGCAGGTTCGCGATCTGGCGTTTCGTGCCCGTTTTCGCCTCGATCAGCGCCTCGGTCGCGTCCCGGTCAGGCAGCAGATTGATGTGAATCGGCTCGCCCGGCTGCCAGTAGCTCGATATCTGCAGCACGCCTGGGCCGGACAGGCCGCGATGCGTGAGCAGCAGGTCTTCGCTAAACTCCGCGCCGGTTTTCTTGTTACCGGTCGCCAGTTGCACTTCGAGCGAGACGCCTGAGAGCGCCGAGAACGGCTCCCAGTCGGCCGGAGCGAACGTCAGCGGGACCAGCGCCGGACGCATGTCGATCAATTTGTGGCCGAATTGCTTGGCGAGCCGGTAGGCAAAATCCGAGGCGCCGATTTTGGGGATCGACAGGCCGCCGGTCGCCACCACCAGGGCACCCGCGGTAATCGGCCCGGCTTGCGTGTCCAGCGTGAAACGCCCTTCCGCGTCCTGCCGCACCTGCTCGACCGCCAGCGGCGTACGCCACGCAACGCGGCCGACATCGCACTCGTTCTTCAGCACGTCGATGACCGCATCGCTCGACTGATCGCAAAACAGTTGCCCCTTGTGCTTCTCATGCCACGTCACGTGATGGCGCTTGAGCAGCGCCATGAAGTCGCGCGGCGTATAGCGCGCCAGCGCCGAGCGGCAGAAATGGGGGTTGGCCGACAGGTAATTGGCGGGCCCGGCGTACAGATTCGTGAAGTTGCAGCGGCCGCCGCCGGAAATGCGGATCTTTTCCGCGAGGCGTTGCGAGTGGTCGATCAGCACCACGCGACGGCCCAGTTGCCCGGCCACCGCCGCGCACATCATGCCGGCCGCGCCTGCGCCGATCACCGCGATATCGAAGGATTCCATGGGGCCGCATTGTACCCGCGCGTCTGCGGCTCCCTGGCCGCACTGCTATACTTTCAGGCTTGCCTTTTCACTTCCGGACGCCGCGGTGGCTTCACTCGCGCGCCCATCGAGTCCACAAATCATGCTCGTTCTCGGCATCGAAAGCTCCTGCGACGAAACCGGTCTCGCGCTCTACGACACAGAGCGCGGCCTGCTCGCGCACGCGCTGCATTCGCAAATCGCGATGCATCGGGAATACGGTGGCGTCGTGCCCGAACTGGCGTCGCGCGACCATATCCGGCGCGCGCTGCCGCTGCTCGAGGAAGTGCTGGAGCGCGCCGGCGCGGCGCGCAGCGACATCGACGCAATTGCCTACACGCAAGGGCCGGGACTCGCGGGTGCTCTGCTGGTCGGCGCAAGTGTCGCCAATGCGCTGGCGATGGCTTGGGATAAGCCGACGATCGGCATTCATCATCTGGAAGGGCACTTGCTGTCGCCGTTGCTGGTGGATGAGCCGCCGCCGTTTCCGTTCGTCGCGCTGCTGGTGTCGGGTGGCCATACGCAACTGATGCGCGTGACAGACGTGGGCGTCTACGAGACGCTCGGCGAAACGCTGGACGACGCCGCCGGCGAGGCCTTCGACAAAACCGCGAAACTCCTCGGGCTTGGCTACCCGGGGGGCCCGGAAGTCTCGCGGATGGCCGAGTTCGGCACGCCTGGCGCAGTCGTGCTGCCGCGCCCGATGCTGCATTCCGGCGACCTCGATTTCAGCTTCAGCGGTCTGAAAACCGCCGTACTCACGCATGCGAAAAAGCTGGGCGGCGCGAACATCTGCGAGCAGGCCAAGGCGGATCTCGCGCGCGGTTTCGTCGACGCAGCCGTGGAAGTGCTGGCGGCCAAATCGCTCGCCGCGCTCAAGCGGACCAAACTCAACCGGCTGGTCGTGGCGGGCGGCGTGGGCGCGAACCGGCAGCTACGCGAAGCGCTTTCCGCCGCCGCGCAAAAGCGCAACTTCTTTGTCCACTACCCGGATTTGTCGCTGTGTACGGACAACGGCGCGATGATCGCACTGGCCGGTGCCTTGCGACTGCAACGCTGGCCCGATCAGTCGGGCAAGGATTACGCGTTCACGGTCAAGCCGCGCTGGGATCTGACCTCCCTCGCACACTAAGTGTCGCAACGCATTGCCATAAAAAAAGCCGCTTCAGGAAGCGGCTTTTTTAATTCGTTCAGCTAAAGCGCAATCAAGAGACGCGCTTATCCCGTTCAATCAGCGCATACGCGCTGTGATTGTGAATCGATTCGAAATTCTCGGCTTCGAGCACGTATGCGACGACACGCTCGTCCGCATTCAGACGTTGCGCGACGTCGCGCACCAGGTCTTCGACGAACTTGGGGTTTTCGTACGCGCGCTCGGTGACGAACTTCTCGTCCGGGCGCTTCAGCAAGCCCCACAGTTCGCACGACGCCTCTTCTTCCGCGATACGGATCAGCTCCTCCACGGTGACGTCGCCTGCCAGCTCCGCCTTGATCGTTACGTGCGAGCGCTGATTGTGCGCGCCGTACTGCGAGATCTTCTTCGAGCACGGGCACAGGCTCGTGACCGGCACCAGTACCTGCAGGAACAGACGGGTTGCGCCGTGACGGGTCTCACCGGTCAACGTCACTTCGTAGTCCAGCAGGCTTTGCACGCCCGACACGGGCGCGGTTTTGTTCACGAAATAGGGAAACGACACCTCGATACGACCCGCCTCGGCTTCGAGCTTTTCAAGCATCGCGGCCAGCATGGTGCGGAACGTGGCCGGCTCCAGCGGCGCCTTGTTTTCTTCCAGCAGCGCGACAAAGCGCGACATGTGCGTACCCTTCTGGTCAGCCGGCAGATGGACGTCCAGGTTCCACGTGCCCACCGACGGCTGCACCTCGCCGCCTGGCGTGCGCACGGTCAACGGATAGCGCACAGCCTTGACACCGACTCGCTGAATAGGAATCTGACGCGTATCGGGCGTGCTTTGCACGTCGGGCATCACAAAGGCGGGATTCATCTGGTTCATATTCTTGTCGTCCTCACAGGCCGTGCGGATCAGGGCGCGCAACGGCAAACGCCGGCCCTTGCCGGCGTTGGATGATGGACCCGAAGGTCCATCGATTCAAGTTGGAGATCGCTATGCCCGCCATAGCATCGCGGCGGCACAGCAAGCGGCAGCGCAGTTACGCGACGCGCTTCACCGACGGCTGACCGGCAACCGCACCGCTCACGAGAAAGCGCTCGCGGATCGATCTGGCGATGCCTGCGCCGTCCAGACCGCACTGCGAGAGCAGCTTGGCCGGGTCTCCATGATCGATGAACCGATCCGGAAGGCCCAATTGTAGTACGGGGCGCATCACCCCGCTCTCAAGCAGCGCTTCGACGCAAGCCGAGCCCGCGCCGCCCATCACACAGCCTTCTTCGACCGTGACGATGGCGTCGTGCGTTTCGGCCAGCTGACGAACCAGCTCGGCGTCCAGCGGCTTCACGAAGCGCATGTTCGCCACCGTGGCGTCCAGTTGTTCGGCCGCGGCCAGCGACGGCGCGACCATCGTGCCGAACGCCAGAATCGCAATGCGCTTGCCAGCCGGCTGCGAGGTTTCGCGACGGATCTCGCCCTTGCCGAGCGGCAGCGCCGCCATCTGCTTGACGGTTGCCACGCCGGTGCCGGCGCCGCGCGGATAACGCACCGCCGTCGGATTCGGCTGCTGCAGTGCGGTGTACAGCATCTGACGACATTCGTTTTCGTCCGATGCGGCCATCACCGTCATGTTCGGGATGCAACGCAGGAACGCCAGATCGTAGGCGCCCGCGTGCGTGGCGCCATCCGCGCCGACCAGACCGGCGCGGTCGATCGCGAAGACCACCGGCAGGTTTTGCAGGGCAACGTCGTGAATCAGTTGATCGTAAGCGCGTTGCAGGAACGTCGAATAGATCGCGACGACCGGCTTCATGCCGTCAGCCGCCAGGCCGCCGGCGAACGTCACCGCATGTTGCTCGGCGATGCCGACGTCGAAGTAGCGGTCGGGGAAGCGCTTCTCGAACTCGACCATCCCCGAGCCTTCGCGCATGGCGGGCGTAATGCCGATCACCCGTGCGTCCAGCTCGGCCGCGTCGCACAGCCATTCGCCGAACACCTGCGTGTAGGTCTTCTTCGACGGCGTGGTGGCCGGCTTGATGCCTTCGGCCGGGTTGAATTTGCCCGGGCCGTGGTACAGCACCGGATCGGCTTCGGCCAGCTTGTAGCCTTGGCCTTTCTTCGTCACGACGTGCAGGAATTGCGGACCGCGCAGTTCCTTGATGTTCTGCAGTGTCGGGATCAGCGAATCGAGGTCGTGACCGTCGATCGGGCCGATGTAGTTGAAGCCGAACTCTTCGAACAGCGTAGCCGGCACGATCATGCCCTTCGCGTGCTCTTCGAGCTTGCGGGCGAGATCGAGCATGGGCGGCGCGACGCGCAGCACGCGTTCGACACCGGCCCGTGCGGCGGCGTAGAAGCGGCCCGACATCAGACGTGCCAGATGGCGATTCAGCGCGCCGACCGGCGGCGAAATCGACATGTCGTTGTCGTTCAGGATGACCAGCAGCGGCACGTCGTCTTCAACGCCGGCGTTGTTCATTGCCTCGAAGGCCATGCCGGCCGTCATCGCGCCGTCGCCGATCACGGCGATGCCCATGCGATTGTCGCCCTGCAGCTTGCCGGCGATCGCCATGCCGAGCGCAGCGGAGATCGAAGTGCTGGAGTGCGCGGTACCGAAGGTGTCGTATTGCGACTCATCGCGCTTCGGGAAGCCCGAGATGCCGCCCAACTGACGCAGCGTGTGCATCTGGTCGCGGCGGCCGGTCAGGATCTTGTGCGGGTAGGTTTGATGGCCGACGTCCCAGACAATCCGGTCACGCGGCGTGTCGAACACGTAGTGCAGCGCAATGGTCAACTCGACCGTGCCGAGGTTGGACGAAAGATGGCCGCCCGTCTGCGATACGCTGTCGAGCACAAAGGCACGCAACTCGTCGGCAAGCGGTTGCAACTGGCGGCGATCGAGGCGGCGCAAGGCTGCCGGGTCGTCAATGGTTTTCAGCAAGTCGTACATCGTCGTTCCATTGTAGGAAAACTTACGCGCCCGCACTTCATACATGCACCTCGTGGCTTAGGTGCACGGCGGCGGGCTTTCGCGTTCAGCTGACCCGGTTCACCACCAGGTCGGCCAATTCGGCAAGACGCTGCGCGCGCGCGCCAAACGGCGCAATCGCAGCGTGGGCGTCGGCGCGCAGTTGCGCTGCGAGCGCACGCGACGCATCGAGCCCAATAATTGACACGTAGGTCGGCTTACCGTCCTTCGCGTCTTTACCTGCCGTCTTGCCGAGCGTCGCGGAATCGGTCGTCACGTCGAGAATATCGTCGACGACCTGAAACGCGAGGCCGACAGCGGCCGCATACGCGTCGAGCGAACGCATGGCTTCCGCATCCGGCGTTTCGCCCGCCAGTGCGCCCATGCGTACCGCAGCACGCAGCAAGGCACCGGTTTTCATCCGGTGCATGGTTTCCAGTTGCGTGCGCGTCAGCGTGTGGCCGACGCTCGCAAGATCGATCGCCTGACCGCCGCACATGCCGATCGAGCCGCTCGCCAGCGCCAGCTCCCGCACCAGCGAGGCCTGCTGCGCCGGCGCCAGAACCTCCGACGTCAGCGCGACGAACGCCTGCGATTGCAGCGCGTCGCCTACCAGCAGCGCCGTGGCTTCGTCATATTTGACGTGTACCGTGGGCTTGCCGCGACGCAACGCGTCGTCGTCCATGCAGGGCATGTCGTCGTGCACGAGCGAGTACACATGAATCATTTCCAGCGCCGCAGCTGCCGCATCCAGGCATTCTGCGCGCGCGCCGGTTAGTTCGCCCGCCGCGTGACACAGCAGCGGGCGAACCCGCTTGCCGCCGCCAAGCACTGCATAGCGCATCGCTTCGTGCAGTTTGGCCGGCTCGGTTGCTTCGGTCGGCAGGTAATGGTCTAGTGCCGTTTCCACACGCTCAAGTACCGAGCGTGTCCATTGTTCGAATGTCATAGGTCGTCCCCGCTTTCTGTAGCGGCTGTGCCTGCGCTATTCATGGGCAGTGGCTTGAGGGTCTCGCCATCGAGCACGCGCACCTGCTGCTCGACCTTCTCGAGCTGCTGCTGGCAAAACGCCACAAGGGCCGCGCCGCGCCGATAAGCCGCGAGCGACTCCTCGAGACTCAGACTGCCGCCTTCCATGCGCGCGACCAGCCCTTCCAGTTCCGCCTGAGCCGCCTCATAGTTCTCGGGCAACGGCGTGGTGTCGACGCCTTCAGCAGGCGCGGCAGCAGTGTCCTTCGGTGCGGTCTTCGCCATGAATAGTCGCAAAATTAAAACAAGTCGGACATTCTACGGCAAAAGAGACATTTCCGATCCGCTGGCCCTCCATGCCTCATCTGTAGCCCCCACGCCGCCCTGCACAGTCTCGCAGAAAAATATCGATTGGTCCGTGGCGAAAACAGCGAACTTTCTTGACATTTTTGACCCAAATCAGTCACTTAATGGCCCCAAGAAGGGGGAAACAGGTATAATCTCGGGCTCCCTAAATCGAATCTATCGATGGTTGGGTTGTTCACTGCTTTCACGTCTTCACGGGAGTGGGAATGTCCAATCTGAGCAATGCATTGCAGTTGCGGTCTGTCCACAGCCAGCTGCCAGTCACGGCTTACTTTGACGAAGCGCTTCTAACGCGCGAAATCGACACCCTTTTCAAGAAAGGTCCTCGTTACATCGGCCACGATCTCATGGTGCCCGAAGCGGGGGATTATTTTGCCTTGCCCAGCGAGAGCGAGGGGCGCGTGCTCGTCCGCAACCAGCAGTCGCAAGTCGAACTGCTGTCGAACGTGTGCCGCCACCGGCAGGCCATCATGCTCAACGGCCGCGGCCAGACGGAGAACATCGTCTGCCCCCTGCATCGCTGGACGTACGACCTGAACGGCCAGCTCCTTGGTGCACCTCATTTTGCGGATAACCCCTGCCTGAACCTCGGCGCCACGCCGCTGCAGAATTGGCAAGGCCTGCTATTCGAAGCGCAGGGGCGCGATGTTGCGCGCGATCTGGCGCGCCTCGGCACCAAGCAACACTTCGATTTTTCGGGCTTCATGTTCGATCACGTCGAAGTGCACGAGTGCAACTACAACTGGAAGACCTTTATCGAGGTCTATCTGGAGGACTACCACGTCGCGCCGTTCCATCCTGGTCTTGGCAGCTTCGTCTCGTGCGACGACCTGACGTGGGAATTCGGCGAGTGGTACAGCGTGCAGACGGTCGGCGTGCACAAGGATCTGGAGCAACCGGGCACTCCCACGTACCGCAAATGGCACGATGAAGTGCTGCGCTTCCGCGGCGGCCAGCCGCCGGAATTCGGCGCGATCTGGATGGTGTACTACCCGGGCATCATGATCGAGTGGTATCCGCACGTGCTGGTGGTGTCGTGGCTGATTCCGCGCGGTCCGCAGAAAACCACCAATGTGGTGGAGTTCTATTACCCTGAGGAAATCGCGCTGTTCGAACGCGAGTTTGTCGAAGCCGAGCGCGCCGCCTATATGGAAACGGCTCGCGAAGACGACGAAATCGCCGAGCGCATGGACGCCGGTCGCCGCGCGCTCATGGAGCGTGGCGAATCGCAGGTCGGGCCGTACCAGAGCCCGATGGAAGACGGCATGCAGCACTTTCACGAGTTTCTGCGGCGCGAACTCGGCGCGATCTGATCGCGCGCCGGTCCGATTGGCGCAAGGCGGGCATCAAAGCATGGAAAGACGGGCTTCGGCCCGTCTTTTTTGTTTAGACTAACGAGATCGTTCGGCTTCTCGCTAGCGGCGCCAAGCCGCCGCATGGAAGCCGCAACCGCCTGTTCCGAGGAGACGTCATGCCCCACACTCACTACACCACTCTGATCTCCGCGTCGAACCTCGCGGAACGGCTCACCGCGGCGCCGGGGAGCGTGTTCGTCATCGATTGCCGCTTCGACCTGGCCGATACCGAGGCGGGCGAAAAGGCCTATCTGGCTGGGCATCTGCCCGGTGCGCACTATTTGCACCTCGACCGCGACCTGTCTGGACCGAAGACGGGCACCAATGGCCGGCATCCGCTGCCGGATCGCGCGCGCCTTGTCGAAACGCTGGAGTCGCGCGGCCTGAAGCAAGGCCAGCAAGTGGTTGCCTATGACGCGCAAGGCGGCATGTACGCCGCCCGCGCCTGGTGGCTGTTGCGTTGGCTCGGCCACGACGCGGTGGCGCTGCTCGACGGCGGACTGCAGGCCTGGGAGGCCGCGGGCCTCCCGCTGACGCAAGACGCCCCGGCACAGAACACCGGCGACTTCAAGGCAACCGCGCCGCTCTCGGTCACCGTGGATGCCCAGACGGTCGAGCGCAATCTCGGCACCAGGGAGCGCGTTATAGTCGACGCGCGCGCGGCGGACCGTTATCGCGGCGAGAATGAGACGCTCGATCGCGTTGGCGGCCATATTCCGGGTGCGCTCAACCGCTTCTTCAAGGACAACCTCACCGCCGACGGCCGCTTCAAGTCCGCCCACACGCTGCGCGAGGAATTCCATGCGCTGTTGTCCGACACACCGCCGGAACATGTCGTGCTGCAATGCGGCTCCGGCGTGACGGCATGTGTCAACGCGCTGGCGATGGAGGTCGCCGGCATGCACGGCGCGGCGTTGTACGCAGGATCGTGGAGCGAATGGACGTCGAATCCGGCACGGCCGGTTGCCACAGGCCCGACGCCCTGAGCGCAGACAAACGCTGGAAAAAAGGCCGTTGCCGCTCACGAGTGGCAGCGGCTTTTTCCGTTCTGCAAATCAAAATGGCGGAAAACCCGGGGCAGGCTCACGCCACGCCGTGCTGCTTGAACCACACCAGCACCCGGCGCCAGCCGTCTTCGGCGTCGGCTTTTTTGTAGCTCGGGCGATAGTCGGCAAAAAATGCGTGGCCCGCATCTTCGTATACGACAAATTGCGACCCACGCCCCGCCTGCGGACCTTGCGCGATGGCCTGCTTCATCTGTTCGAGCGTGTCTTGCGGGATGCTTTGGTCCTGAAGCCCATACAGACCCAGCACCGGCGCATGCAGATTCGCCACCAGGTCGAGCGGATTGGCCGGCGTCATGGCGTTCTTCGCGCCCACCACGCGTCCATACCAGGCCGCGACCGCTTTCAGTCGCGGGTTGTGCTCGGCATACAGCCACGCGATACGCCCACCCCAGCAGAAACCGTTCACGCCCAAGCGGTTCAGATCGCCGCCGTGCTCGCCGGCCCATGCAACGGTCGCATCGAGATCAGCCATCGCCTGCTCGTCCGGCACCTTGCTTAGGATTTGATCGTCGATCTGCCGGATGGTCGGCAGCGCCATTGGATCGCCCTCTCGTTCGAACAGATTCGGCGCGATCGCCAGATAACCCAGCTTGGCGAAGCGCCGGCATACATCGGCGATATGCTCGTGCACGCCAAACGCCTCGTGGATGACGATGATCACCGGCAAATGCGTCTTGCCCTTGGGTTGCGCACGATACGCCGGCACCAGCGTGTCGCCCGAACGCACGGCGATCTCGCCGGCCTCGAGGCCGTCGCTATCGGTATGGATGGTTTGCGCTGACACCGGCATCACGCACGCGGCGAACCCGGTGCCGAGCGCGGCTTTGATAAAGGTGCGTCGATTGAAGGGAACGTGCGGGACCAGACTGTCGATATCGGGCTTCAGCATACGGCACACCTCCGGTGATAGGGTTCAGGTGAATGGATGCAACAGGATACGCTTCACACGCATCCTGTTGCACATACACCTAATTCCAGCACCGTCAGTGCAGCTTGACCCGCGGCAGCGTCGTGCGACGCAGCCAGTGCGCGAAGGTATCGAGCACCATCCGCGCATAGCCGTGCAGGGCGACAATATGCAGGCGGTACAGCGACATGTACATGAATCGCGCGAAGAGCCCTTCGATCAGCATATTCCCGCCGATCACCCCGCCCATCAGATTGCCGACCGCGCTGAAGTGCCCGAGCGACACCAGCGAGCCGAAGTCGCGATAGGTGAATTCCGCCAATGGCTTGTTGTCGAGCCGCGCCGCGAGCGCCTTCAGCAGAAAGCTCGCCTGCTGGTGGGCCGCCTGCGCGCGCGGCGGCACGTTGCGTTCGTTGCCCGGCCACGGACATGCCGCGCAATCGCCGAGCGCAAAGATGTTGTCGTCGATTTCGGTTTGCAGCGTGCGGCGCACGTTGAGTTGACCCAAACGATTGACCGGCAGGCCGTCGAGCTGACTCAGGACGGCGGGCGCCTTGATCCCCGCCGCCCACACGGTCAGATCGGCGCGCACGGTCTTGCCGCTTGCCGTGCGGATGATGCCGGGCGCGACCTCGGCCACCGTCTCGCCAATCATCAGCTTCACGCCGAGCTTGGTGAGCAGCTCCGCGGTAGCCGTCGAAACCCGCTCCTGCAAGGCCGGCAAAATACGCGGCCCCGCCTCGATCAGCACGATGCCGACGTCGTGCCGCGGGTCGAGCTTGTGCAAGCCGTACGCGGACAGCACCTGCGCGGTATTGCGTAATTCCGCCGACAATTCCACGCCCGTGGCGCCCCCGCCGACGATTGCAACCTGGATGCGCGGCTCACCCGAGGGCGAGGTGCCCGGACCGGATTCCACCGGCTCATGCACCTGATGCTCCGCGCGCATGCAGGCCGCGATCAGGCGTTTGCGAAAGCGCTCCGCCTGGCTCACCGTATCGAGCGCAAGGGAGAATTCAGGCGCACCCTTCACGCCAAAGAACGCCGTGGTGCTGCCGATCGCGATGATCAGCGTGTCGTATTCGAGTTCACGTTGGGGCAGCAATTCGGCGCCGTCGTCGTCGAGCACGGTGCCAAGCGTCAGACGTTTGTTCGCGCGGTCCAGCCCGGCCAGTTCGCCCTGCTGAAACTCGAAACCATGCCAGCGCGCTTGCGCCGCATATTCGAGTTCCTGCGTGAAGGGGTCCATGCTGCCGGCGGCGACTTCATGCAGCAGCGGCTTCCAGATATGGGTTGGATTGCGGTCGACCAGCGTCACCTGAGCGCGCACGCCGCCCTTGTTCTTGTGTGGCGCGTAACGGTCACCCAGCCGTGTCGCCAGCTCCAACCCCCCCGCGCCCCCGCCAACGACGATAAAACGATGCATTGAACTCTCCGTGTTTGCCGATGGATTGTGCGTCGGGACGGCGCGGGCGTGCAAACACGCACCGTCTGTCTGCGATTGTCCGCGAGCATCACGGGTTGTCACAAGCCATCAAAACACATGTGTGACATGCGCACGACGTTATCGCCGATCATGCGCGCCGTCACATGCGTGTCAATGCGCTTCTTCCCAGTTCAGGCCGGCGCCTACCTCGGCGACCAGCGGCACTTTCAGCGCGGCCACACCGCACATCAATTCCGGCAAGCGCTTACGTACCTCGGACAGCTCGCTATCCGGTACTTCGAGAATCAGTTCGTCGTGTACCTGCATGATCATGCGCGTGCCGATGTTCGACTCTTCGATCCATTTCTGCACGGCGATCATCGAGAGCTTGATCAGATCCGCGGCCGTGCCTTGCATTGGCGCATTGATAGCGGCGCGCTCGGCGGCCTGGCGGCGCGGACCATTGCCGCCGTTGATCTCCGGCAGCCACAGGCGGCGGCCGAATGCCGTTTCGACGTAACCTTTGGCTTTCGCGCTCAGACGCGTGTCATCCATATACCGCGCGACGCCCGGATAACGCGCGAAGTAGCGATCGATATACAGCTTGGCCGCGTCACGCGTGATGCCGAGATTCGCCGCGAGCCCGAACGCGCTCATGCCGTAGATCAGGCCGAAATTGATGACCTTCGCCACCCGGCGCTGGTCGTTCGAGACTTCGAGCGGCGTCACGCTGAAAATCTCCGCCGCAGTGGCACGGTGAATGTCCTCGCCTTGCGAAAACGCGCGCAGCAGCGATTCGTCGCCGGAAATGTGCGCCATGATGCGCAGTTCGATCTGCGAATAATCCGCCGAAACGAGCTTGTGGCCCGGCGGCGCAATAAACGCCTCGCGGATGCGGCGGCCCTCGCCGGTGCGCACGGGGATGTTCTGCAAGTTCGGATCGTTCGACGCCAGACGCCCGGTGACCGCCACGGCCTGCGCATAATTCGTATGAACGCGGCCCGTTTGAGCGTTGACCATGCGCGGCAGTTTGTCGGTATAGGTCGACTTCAGCTTCGACAAACCACGATGTTCAAGCAGGATCTTCGGCAGCGGATAGTCTTCAGCGAGTTTTTGCAGCACCTCTTCGTCTGTGGAAGGTGCGCCGCTCGGGGTCTTCTTGACCACCGGCAATTCCAGCTTCTCGAAGAAGATCTGGCCGATCTGCTTGGGCGAACCCAGATTGAATTCGCCACCGGCCAGCACGTATGCTTCGCTTTCCAGCTGGATCAGACGCGTGGCGATCTCGCTGCTTTGTGCACGCAGCTTGTCTGCGTCAATCAGCACGCCGGTGCGCTCCATCTTGCGCAAGACGCGCGAGGTAGGCACTTCGATGTCGCGATACACATGCTCGAGCGTTTTCTCCGCGGCCAGTTGCGGATACAGCGCCTGATGCAGGCGCAAGGTGACGTCGGCGTCTTCCGCGGCGTATTCGGCGGCCTTGTCCAGCGCAACTTCGTCAAAGCCGATTTGCGACGCACCCTTGCCCGCCACCTCTTCGTACTTGATGGTCTTGATGCCGAGATGGCGCAGTGCCAGGCTGTCCATGTCGTGCGTACGATGCGATTCAAGCACGTACGATTGCAACAGCGTGTCGTGTTCGATACCGCGCATTTCGATGCCGTAATTCGCCAGCACCTGTTCGTCGTACTTCAGATGTTGACCGACCTTCTTGTGCTCGGCGCTCTCTAGCCACGGCTTGAGTTTCGCAAGCACTTCGTCGCGCGGCAACTGCTCGGGGGCATCCGGGCCGCGATGCGCGAGCGGCACGTAAGCGGCACGGCCCGGCTCGACCGACAGCGACAGACCTACGATTTGCGCGGTCATCGGATCGAGCGCGGTGGTTTCCGTATCGAACGAGGTCAGCTCGGCCGCGTTGATCTTTTCGAGCCACGCGTCGAAGTGCTCCCACGTCTGCACGGTTTCGTAGTGGCGTTCGTGATCCACGCTGAGCGCCGGCGGCACATCGGTCTCCGGCCCTTCCACCGCGTCCGCGATTTCCACTTCGCGCAGCCAGGTCTTGAAACCGTTGCGCGTGAACACGTCGCGCAGTTCCTCACGCGATTCCGGACGGCTTTCCAGACTTTCTTCAATCGACGCGAGATGCCCGGTCAGATCGCAATTGCGCTCGACGGTCACGAGTTTTCTCGCCATGGGCAGAAAATCGAGCGCACGACGCAGATTGTCTCCTACCGCACCTTTGATCTCGTCCGCATGTGCGACGATGCCGTCAAGCGAGTCGTATTGCGTGAGCCATTTGATGGCGGTTTTCGGACCGCATTTTTCGACCCCCGGCACGTTGTCGACGGTATCGCCGATCAACGACAGGTAGTCGATGATGCGCTCCGGCGGCACGCCGAATTTGGCGATCACGCCGTCGCGATCCAGTGTTTCGTTGGTCATCGTATTGATGAGGGTGACATGATCCGTCACGAGCTGCGCCAGATCCTTGTCCCCAGTCGACACGATCACGTTCATACCGCGCTTTTCCGCCGCGGTGCTGAGCGTGCCGATCACGTCGTCGGCCTCGACGCCTTCGATCATCAGCAACGGCCAGCCGAGCGCGCGCACAGCGACGTGAATCGGCTCGATCTGGCGCGAGAGGTCGTCCGGCATCGACGGGCGATTCGCCTTGTAGTCGGGATACCAGTCGTCGCGGAACGTTTTGCCCTTGGCGTCGAACACGCACGCGCTATACTCTGCTGTGACTTCCTTGCGCATGCGCCGCAGCATGTTGATCATTCCATAGAGCGCACCCGTCGGGCCACCTTCGGGTCCACGCAGATCAGGCATCGCATGGTAGGCCCGGTACAGATAACTCGAACCGTCGACCAATAGCAGGGTCTTACCTTCAAGGCTTCGTTCTTCAGGCATTATGACTAAGAGAAAAGTGATTCCGAGTCTGCGATCACTCGCAGATCAAGAGCGCGCAACGGCCAAGAAGGCCCGCGCATCGTGGCAGATGTTCACGATTATGGCAGAGTTTATCGAGGCGACCGAGTACCTCTCGGAGATTCGTCCGGCTGTCAGCATCTATGGTTCAGCGCGCCTGAAACCGAACTCGCCCTACTACAAGCTGGCCACGCAAATCGCACGCAAGCTGTCGGATGCGGGCTTCGCGGTCATCTCGGGCGGCGGCCCCGGCATCATGGAAGCGGCCAACAAGGGCGCCCATGCGGGCAAGGCGCCGTCGGTGGGCCTGAACATCGAGTTGCCGCACGAGCAATCCGGCAACCAGTGGCAGGACATCTCGTTGCGCTTCCGTCACTTCTTCACGCGCAAGGTTACGTTCGTGAAGAATTCGGACGCGGTGATCGTGATGCCGGGCGGCTTCGGCACGCTGGACGAACTCGCGGAAGTGCTCACGCTGATTCAAACCAAGAAGTCGCGCCACGTGCCGATCATTCTGGTGGGCGCGGAGTTCTGGGAAGGCCTGCTTGCGTGGTTCAAGAACTCGCTCACGCCCATGGGCCTGATCAATCCGACCGATATGGACTTGATGCAGGTGATCGACGACCCCGATCAGGTGCTCGAAGCGGTGCTGAAGTTCTATGAAGACCGCGAAGATACCGAGCCGCATCCTACCAAGTCGGATGAAGACCGGATGTTCTATCTGTGATGCGGCTGCTTCACGTTGAGCTTGAAACGAACGTCTAGCGACATGGAGCGCGATCTCACCGCGGCCGAGGCCGCACAGGCACCCACGCCAACGCTGCAGGAAATTTTCGGCGGCTTTCTCGGCCTCGGGCTGATTTCGTTCGGCGGCGCGCTGCCGCTGGCGCGGCGCGCCCTGGTCGAACAGCGGCGCTGGTTGAGCGCCGCGGAATTTACGGATTTGCTGGGCCTGTGCCAGTTTTTGCCAGGCGGCAACGTGATCAATCTCTCGGTGGCGATCGGCATGCGCTTTCGCGGCGTGCCGGGCGCGCTCGCCGGCCTGCTCGGTCTGATCGCGGGGCCCTCGCTGGTGGTGATCGGGCTTGGCGTGCTATACGAGCACACGCAAAACGATCCGCATGTCCGACATCTGTTTGCCGGTCTTGCTGCTGCGGCGGCTGGCCTGCTGATCTCGATGGCCGTGAAAATCCTTCTGCCGTTGTGGCGCAAGCCCGTCGCGGCCCTCATCGCTGCGCTCGGCTTTATTGCAATCGCGGTCCTGCGCCTGCCGTTGCTGCCAACCATGCTGGTGCTCACGCCGCTCAGCATCTATATGGCGTCGAAGGCTGCGCGATGAACGACACGCTCATCTCACTCGCCGTCATTTTCAGTCAGCTTTCATTGCTCGCGTTCGGCGGGGGCAATACGATCCTGCCGGAGATGCAGCGCCAGGTGGTGGAGGTGCATCACTGGATGCCCGCCAGCGAATTCAGCGCGTTATTCGCGCTCGCGCAGGCCGCGCCGGGGCCGAATCTGATGATCGTGACGCTGGTTGGCTGGCACGTGGCCGGCTGGGCCGGGATGCTGGTCAGTTCCGTCGCGAAGTTCGGGCCGTCTTCGATCGTGACGATTCTCGCGCTGCACGCGTGGGACCGCTTCAAGGACCGTCCGTGGCGGCGTTACGCGCAGGCCGGACTGGTGCCGGTAACAGCCGGCATCGTGGCGGCAAGCGCGGCTTTGATCGCCGAGGCGTCTGACCCGACGGCGATAGCGTGGGCCATCACCGCTTTTACCGCCGCACTGGCGTTGAAAACGCGCATTCATCCGCTGTGGCTACTGGCGGCGGGAAGCTTGATCGGGTTGACGGGGTTTGGGCAGTTCTAAATCCATCTGGAAGTGCAAGATCCTTTTTAGATTCCAGCGGCTACCCCGACGGACGCTGACGCTGCTATTCATCCGCAATCTAGCCGCTCACAGAAACAGCCAGCAAGCCACTTGGCCAGAAGACAGAATAGGCAGCTCGCTGAAATACGGAACGCAATCCTCAACTCGTCGCGTCGCCAACATGGCGCCACGAGGTGCCTGGCGCGCAAAGCTCCTCCATACGTAGCAGATCGAGAAACGCATTGACCAAACGCAATGCGGTGCTAAAAAACCGTACTGTCAGCGTCTCGGGATTGCGGAGCACAGCTATGCTTATAGACCCGGTTACCGCACGATCTTCCCGTGACTTACCACGCCATCACCGTCACGCTTGAAAACATCGGCGGGATAGTGGTTAATAAAGACAAATATGGCAGGAGAACAATCGGCACAGCCTTTAACGTCACAGTTGCAGGCAAACGCCAGTATGCAGTACAGATGCGCGGCGCACCTCGACTTGAAAATGGCATGGTCGTGACGGCGGTACTGCGCGATAAGGATAATTGGCAAACACTTGTGGGATGGCTAAACCACCCCACAGACGAGATTTGCGGCGTCGAGTCACCCGGGATTTCCTTCTGGTGGTTTGTGGCCGGCGTCCTGATGTCCGATCTGCTTTACTTTAAGTGGAGAGTCGAAGCTCACAGCGGCGGCAGTAGTACCCGACTCGTAGTCTGGATTATCGCGGTCCTGGCGATTAACGCCTGGTCGCTGTTCTCGTGGCGCAGGTCGGCAAAGGTCTACAGGGTGCTGAACCCTAAATGTCTGGGTGATTTCAAAATCACAGAGATGACTGCGGCGAGAATTTTCCGCCGTCACTTACCGCACAATGCGGTAAGTGACGGCGAGAGAGAAAGGCCGCTTATCCGGTATTCGCTAAAGCCACTGCAACCGGTCTCCGGTGGTAGCCGTTTCGATCCATGCTTTCACCGCCTTGCGCCGCAATATGAACAGCGCGCCGAGTCGAAGCCACACGCTAAGCGCAATCAGCGCGATAGCCCACAATCCCAATGCCTGCAAATATGGGCGACCAAATATAGCCCATATAAGTGCAAAGGCGCCGATCCATCTAAACAGATCGTAAGCCCATCTCCGTCTCTTTATCCCATACACAAGCGCGAGGGGATTCGCCACGAGACTTGCGAACACGGCCAGCCATCCTTCCCAAGGCAGGAAACCAGATCGAAGTAAGCCGATCTCCACCCAAGCCTCGCACAAGAAGGCGAGAAAGAAGCCAATAAGGGAAACCCGAATACCACGTGGCATTGCTTTCATAGTCATCAGAATTTTACGTTCTTGCAATAATCCATTCCACTAACTATATCGCTCCAACCCTGCTCAACACTTAGATATCGGCAATAGTTCTCTTTGTATTGATCCTCGTTGACTGGCGTGAAGCTGCCTGGGACAGGGGTCGCCATAGGCATCAAGCCTTTACCTGAAACACCCTTATCGCTCAGGCAAACGAACAACCCGTTTTGTGTCAGAATTTTGTTATATGAAGCAAGGGTATATCCACTTCCACTTTGGAGACTTGACCAATAAAGCGACGCGCTAGCAACCGATATAGGTTGCGAGATTTGCAGCAAGTTTGCCATATAGTTACCCAACCATAGTTTGGCAGAGTTTAAATATGGCTGAAAACTTGATTGCAAGTCGGTAGCCAGAACAAGTCCGCCGATTACTGCGGCGGTGCCAGGACCGATTTCAGTTAAAACAAGCACCGTAACTGTTATCAGTCCAACGGAACTGATAATAGTTAGCACATCGTTTGTTTGAACCCTTTTATCCGGATTTTTCCAGTCTGCCACAACCCTTATTAAGGCAGACGTCGCATTCATCAGGTTTGTCTAAATGCGTACTGGTTGCAGCATCGGAGTGACATTTGTTATGGTCGCAACGACGTTGGTGCCGTTTTGCATAAGCGACAGTGAATCATTCGGGCTATTTATCGCGGACATCAACGCCTGAAAAGTAGTCATCGAATTTGAACCGTTTTCGACTAACTGAAACGCCATTTCTGTTTTTGCCATTTTATTCAGCCTTTGACTCTGTATTCCACGGAGCAATTGAATTCACTGAGGAACTGACGGATGGCGCGGTAGACGTACTCGACCCGACGACATATCGGTAATAGAGTTGTATATTGCCCGCTTTTGGCATGTATACCGTCTGGGCAATAAATGATTTCGTCTTCGTGAGAATGACAGGCAGGACATCAGTAATCTGTGAGAACCCTTTATCCGTTGCCAACTGAAGACTCGCTGCAATATCACTATTGGGGTTCTCAAAATTTATGATGCGTACCCAGAACACCCATGCCCCGTCGTCGCGCCTCAATGCAGTCGCGCCGTTTGTTAACGCGTATCCGTGCAGCGCAGTGGCTGTAATTTGGGGGGATGGAGGAGTCGCCTTTGCGATTCCAGACGTAATGCCAATAAGAGACAGTGCACTTGTTCGCAGAAACAGTCGTCTAGTAATCATCGCGTTTTTATTTAGTATGGTGGATGCCGTCGTTTTTGAATGTAGCTTTCACTACATTAAAAAATGTATCGTTACCGACGACGTGATTGATATCAGATGATTCCGAAAAACGACGGCTATTGCGGAGGGAACAGGCGATTGCATGAGGCGTTACAGACGGTGACGAGCACCTGTAAGCTTTATTGAAGGCGCGAGTACTCGGCACTTGTGGCCGAGAAAAACGATGCAGGAAGGCGTGCTCAGTATCGAAGAGGTGTTCGGCGATTTGCGCGATCCGCGCAGCCGCATACCCGCTTATGACTGACGGACGTGCTAGTGGTGGCGTTGTGTGCAGTTCTATCGCGCGCCAATAGCTGGGTGGCGATCCAGACATGGGCAGAAGCGAAACTGAACTGGCTGCTGCGATGCTACCTGCCGCTGATCAATCGCGTCGCTTCACACGACACGTTTGGGCGCGCGTTTGCGGCCCTCGATGCGTGAAAGTTCGAAGCCTGCTTCACGCGCTGGATCGCGCATCGGTGCCCGATATTGGCCGACCAAGTGATTGCTCGAGAAGGCAAGGACGCGAATACATCACGCCCTTGCCGGGCTGGTCGCATGCTTGTTAGATAAAGCCCAACAACCGGGTGGGCATTGCGCTATCTGCGCCGCTTCTCAGGACCGTATTCAGCAACGCCAACGCACACCCATTACTGAAACGCCACTTCCGCAAAACTGCGCAGCTTGCGGCTGTGCAGACGATGCAGCCCATTCATCCGCAACAACTCCATCGCCTTCACGCCGATCTGCAGATGCTGATCGACCTGCGCGCGATAGAACTGATCCGCCATTCCGGGCAGCTTCAACTCGCCGTGCAAAGGTTTATCGGACACGCAAAGCAAAGTGCCGTAAGGCACGCGGAAGCGAAAACCGTTCGCGGCGATGGTCGCGCTTTCCATGTCGAGCGCGACCGCGCGGCTTTGCGAAAGCCGCTGCACCGGTTCGCGATGATCGCGCAACTCCCAGTTGCGGTTATCGACACTGGCGACCGTACCGGTGCGCATCACGCGTTTCAACTCGACGCCATCGAGTTGCGTGACTTGCGCGACCGCGCGCTCCAGCGCCACCTGCACTTCCGCCAGAGCCGGAATCGGCACCCACAGCGGCAGATCCGCGTCGAGCACGTGATCCTCACGCACATAGCCGTGCGCGAGCACGTAGTCGCCGAGGCGCTGCGTATTGCGCAGTCCCGCGCAGTGGCCGAGCATGATCCACGCATGCGGACGCAGCACGGCGATGTGATCGGTGATCGTCTTCGCGTTCGACGGCCCGACGCCGATATTGATCATGGTGATACCACTGCCGTCAGCGCGCTTCAGGTGATACGCGGGCATCTGCGGCAGACGCGGCGGCGCTGTCCCTTCCTGTTCCTGTTCGCCCAGATTCTCGTTATAGATGACCACGTCGCCCGGTTCGACGAACGAGGTGTATTCGCTGCGGTACGTGCGCAGTTCTTCGTCGTCGGTGTGGGCCATCATCGTGCGGCCGAGTTTGACGAACTCGTCGATATAGAACTGGTAGTTCGTGTACAGCACGTAGTTCTGGCAGTGCGTGGGCGAGGTTGCCGTGTAGTGCTTCAGCCGATGCAGCGAGAAGTCCACCCGCGCCGCCGTGAACAGCGCCAGCGGATGCGGGTCGCCCGGCAGCGGCTCATACGTGCCGTTGACGATACGGTCGTCGAGCAGTGCGAGGTCCGGCGTATCGAATACGTCGCGCATCAGGAACAGACGCTCGCGGTCCAGATCGCCTTCGAGATGGATGCCCTCGGCAAATGCAAAGTGAATTGGAATCGGCTGGTCCGACACACCGACTTCGATCTTCACGTGATGGTTCTTTGCCAGCAACCGCAGTTGTTCACGGTAGTAGTTGCCAAACAGATCGGGCCGCGTCACCGTCGTCTCGAACACACCAGGGCCCGCGACGAAACCGTATGAACGGCGCGAGTCGATATGCGTGTTGACCTCGGTGCACACTCTGACGAACGGGTAGCAGGCACGCACCCGGCGCTCGAACAACTCGTTGCGGCGGTAGCGCGCGAAGGCGTCGCGCAGGAATGAGGTGTTCGCCTCGTAGATTGCGGACAGGCGGGTGACGGCCTCGGCGGCGTCGTCAAAGGATTCGGTTGGGAAGCTGTTGGCGGGAGTCTGCACCGCGCGTTGATTGGTATCGTTGTTCATCTTCATTCGCCTCGATTGATGAGACGACATTACCACGGAACCCGTGATCGCCAAATGACCATGCAGCGCGTGCAAGCAACGCCGCAACAGCGCTCGCAAGATTGCCGGCACGCCATGCGAAAGCGGCGCAAAATAAGGCGGTCGCGCCCGTAGGCAAGGCTGGATTTGCTAGAATCGGGGCACCATATTGGAGAATCACCATGAAGCCGCTCCTTCCCGTTGCCGTTGCACTGGCTCTCGCCTTTGGCAACGCCGCGATGGCTGCCCAGCCTGTCGACGCCACGCCGCCCCCAGACCAGCCGCAGTCCGCCAATGAGCGGGCCGGCCTGCCGGACCTGGCGGCGATCAACCGGCCGGCAGCGGAAGTCAGCTCCAAGGTCGAAATCAACGTGCCGCGTACGCCGAGCTTCCACGAACGCAGCGCGAACGGCACCGAAATCACCGAATACCGCGACAAAGGCAAGCCCGTTGAAATCAACGTGCGTTCCAATTTCGGCACGCGCTATCAGATGAGCGCGCCGCTCGACACGTCGCCCACCGTGCGCGACAACGGCCGCGCAAGCACACGTCTGCCCTCGGTGAACCTGACCTATTGACGAAGGTGGGGGCGGCAGTCCGGCGCGGGCCGCTCCCCGACTCCGCGATGCGTCACCTCGGCCCATCGGCCTACTGGCTGATCAGCGGCAGCGGGTTGCGGTCCTGATCGACCGCACTGCTAACACCGCTTCCAGTATCGCCTTCAACACCGCTTCTGAACCACCTCGCACTGGTCGCACCGCGCCAGCCCGACCAACCTGATCCGACGCTTCCCGCATGGCTGTCTTCACCGCTGTCACCGAACCCCAACTAGCAGAATGGATGCGTCACTACGATCTCGGCGATGTCGTCGAGTTTCGCGGCATCCCGTCCGGTATTGAGAACAGCAACTTCTTTCTGACGACGACGCGCGGCGAATACGTCCTCACGATTTTCGAAAAGCTGACGGCCGATCAACTGCCGTTCTATCTCGATCTGATGCGGCATCTGGCCGCGCACCGCGTGCCGGTGCCGGACCCCATGCCCCGCGAGGACGGCGCATTGTTCGGCACGCTGCATGGCAAGCCGGCCGCGATCGTGACCAAACTCGAAGGCGCGCCGGAACTGGCGCCGCGCGTCGAACACTGCCTCGAGGTCGGGCATATGCTCGCGCGCATGCATCTGGCGGGGCGCGATTACGCACGCTATCAGCCGAATTTGCGCAGCCTGCCTTGGTGGAAGGAAACCGTGCCGACCATCCTGCCGTTTCTGGAAGGCGTGCAACGCGACCTGCTGTCGTCCGAACTGGCGCATCAGGAGGCGTTCTTCGCCTCGTCCGATTACGCTGCGTTGCCCGAAGGCCCGTGCCACGCCGACCTGTTCCGCGACAACGCGCTGTTCGCGCACGCCGCGCCGGACACCGGCCACGAAGTGCGCCTCGGCGGCTTCTTCGACTTCTATTTCGCCGGCTGCGACAAATGGCTGTTCGACGTCGCCGTGACGGTCAACGACTGGTGCGTCGACCTCGCCACCGGCAAACTCGACAACGCGCGCACGGAAGCCCTGCTGCGCGCCTACCAGAGCGTGCGCCCCTTCACCGTCGAAGAAAACCGCCATTGGGGCGACATGCTGCGTGCGGGCGCGTACCGTTTCTGGGTTTCGCGCCTGTATGATTTTCATTTGCCACGCGCGGCCGAGTTACTCAAACCGCACGATCCCGGCCATTTCGAGCGCATTCTGCGCGAACGCCTGTCCGGCGTTGCACTTCCAGGCATTCATACCTCATGCAACTGATCGAAGTCCCCGCGAAAACCGGCTATGTGTGGTTCCGGCAGGGTATCTGGCTGTTCCGCAAGAACCCGCTCGCGTTTCTGACGCTGTTCTTCACCTATTTGCTGGTGATGACGCTGGTGTCGCAGATTCCGCTGATTGGCGGCGTGCTGCCGCTCCTGTTCATTCCGGGCGTCGCGGTCGGCTTCATGGCGGCCTGCCGCAATACCATCGCGGGCAAGCCGGTGTTCCCGACCATTCTGGTGGACGGCTTTCACTCGTATGGCCCGGCGGTCGCCAAACGGCTGCTGGTGCTCGGCGTGCTGTATGTCGTCGCGATGGCGCTGGTGCTGGCGGGTTCCGCGCTCGCCGACGGCGGCATGCTGCTGAAGGTGATGCTCGGCGGCGCCACGATGGATCAGGAAGCAATCGCCAACAGCAATATCCCGTTGGCGGTAATCACGGCCCTCGCGTTCTACATTCCGGTGGCCATGATTTTCTGGTTCTCGCCGATCCTCGTCGCGTGGCACGACGTGCCGCCCGTAAAGGCGATGTTCTTCAGCGTCGTTAGTTGCTGGCGCAATCGCGGCGCGTTCGTCGTATTCGGCGTGCTGTGGTTCGCGGTCGCGACGACCGTCTCGCTCGGCCTGTCCGCATTGATGCAGGCGTTGGGCGCCGGAGACTTCGCGTTCGCGATCCTGATGCCCGCCACGATGATTGTCACGACCATGCTGTATTGCTCGTTCTACGCGACATATCGCGGCTGCTTCGGCGTGCAAACACCCGAAGCACCCGACCTGCCGACCACGCCGGCAGCCTGACGCGTAGGCACGATGTCCTTCTGACGCGGACGCCTATCGGCGTCCGTGATCAAGTCTGCGGCGGTCCACCCTTTCACCGGTTCGTCGAAATTCCTCGTCAGCACTCGTCAAGGCGTCGCGATTTGCGGCACAATGATTTGCGCGCAATCGATTTGCACGCTCTTTTTAGACGAGATGCATCATGAACCAGCGCCCCGCTTTGCCCTTTACTCTCGACGAGCAACTGTGCTTCGCCCTCTACTCGACGTCGCTCGCGATGACGAAGGCCTACAAGCCGCTCCTCGACAACCTCGGACTCACGTACCCGCAATATCTGGCCATGCTGGTGCTCTGGGAAACCGACGACATCACGGTCAAGGATATGGCCGCGCGGCTGAATCTCGACTCGGCCACGGTCACGCCGCTGCTCAAGCGCCTGGAAACACAAGGCTTTCTCGAGCGCGTGCGGGGCGTTGAAGATGAGCGTCTCGTCTATATCCGGCTCACCAAAGCCGGTACAGCCCTGAAGCGCCAGGCGCGCGAAGTGCCCGCTGAAATCTTCTGCGCAACCCAGCAGACGCCCGAATTCCTGCTGCGCCTGCGCGACGACCTGACCCGTCTGCGCGCCACGCTCAACGACTACATGGACCACTAAGCGGCCTGCTTCAAACAGGCACGCTATCGGGTCCATGCAAAAATTAATTTGCACGCTAATGATTAGTACGATATCTTTGCCACATGCCGCTTCGACAACAGTCTGACGGAACGGCGAACCCGCAGTGGCAAACAGTCAAACCCCAACAACCCGAATTGAGGAGCAGGAAAATGAACGTACTTTACAAAGCAAGCGCAACGAGCACCGGTGGCCGTGATGGCCGTGCCGTGTCGTCGGATAACGTGCTGGACGTGAAGCTGGCCGCACCGCGCGAACTGGGCGGCAATGGCACCGTGGGCACCAACCCGGAACAACTTTTTGCAGCCGGCTACTCGGCCTGTTTCCTGAGCGCGATGAAGTTCGTCGCCGGCCAGCGCAAGCAGACTTTGCCGGCGGATACGCAAGTCTCAGCAGACGTGGGCATCGGCCCGAACGACAACGGCGGCTTCGCCCTCGATATCGACCTGCGTATCTCGCTGCCGGGCCTCGCCGCAGACGCGGCCAAGGAACTGGTCGATGCAGCGCATCAGGTCTGCCCGTACTCGAACGCCACGCGCAACAACGTCGCGGTGCGTTTGCAAGTCGCGTAAGCTGCGACGTTGCTCAATCGCTGAGGCGGCACAGCAAAACCGCGCCGCTGCGAACAGCGCCCGTACCTTGCAAAACAGGTGCGGGCGCTGTGCCGTTTTGCGGATGCGGGCATGCTACGTGCGAGCGCGCTTATGCTGGCCGGCCCAACATTGCGTGAGCGGCCGTACGGCTCAGTCATATCGTCGCCTGACAACCCGCCGGGCCGCTCCATGCTTCGCCGCGCAATCACTTACTCCGACTCACGATCCCGATGACACGCGTCCGACGCCTGCACGACACCTTCGACACTGGTCTGGTCTGGTTTCGCCGCGATCTGCGCAGCAGCGACAACGCAGCGCTCTACTACGCGCTCAAGCATTGCGAACGCGTCTGGTGCGTGTTTGTCTTCGACACGACGATCCTGCAACCGCTCATCAATATCTGGCAAGCACGTCATCCTGATACACCGCCGCAGGATCGCCGCATCGAGTTCATTCTGGCCGCACTTGGCGAACTGGACGAGGCGTTGCGCGCGAACGGCGGCGGCCTGATCGTGCTGTATGGCGATCCGGCCGAACTCGTGCCCAAACTGGCGGATGAACTCGGCACCGATGCGGTGTTCACCAATCACGATTACGAACCGGTTGCGATCGGGCGCGATGAAGCGGTACGCGAGCAACTCGCCGGCGCCGGGCGTCAGTTGCTGACGTTCAAGGATCAGGTGATTTTCGAGCGCGACGAGCTGCTGACCGGACAAAACAAGCCCTTCACGGTGTTCACCCCGTACAAGAATGCGTGGCTTAGGCAACTCACCGCGTTCGATCTGAAGCCCTATCCGGTGGAGACTTATGCGAAACATCTGGCCGCGCTGCCACCCAGCCTGAATCGCCGCCCGCCAACACTCGATCAGCTCGGCTTCGCGCCGGGCAATCTCGCCGATCTTGCGTTGCCCACCGGCACGAGTGGCGCGCAACGGCTGCTCGACGACTTCATGACCCGCATCGACAGCTATGCCGACCGGCGCGACTTCCCGGCCGCCAAGGGTCCGAGTTATCTGTCGATGCATCTGCGCTTCGGCACGGTCTCGATCCGCACGCTCGCGCGTCTTGCGCACGAACTATCGCTGCAGCCCGACGGGCAAGGCGCGGCGACGTGGCTTTCGGAACTCGTCTGGCGCGACTTCTATTTCATGATCCTCGCCCATCATCCCAGGCTGGCGAGCGGCGCATCGTTCAAGGAAGAATACGACCAGCTGCGCTGGGAGCATGGCCCCGCGGCGGACGAAGCCTTTGCCGCGTGGTGCGACGGACGCACCGGTTATCCGCTGGTCGACGCCGCCATGCTGCAGCTGAACCGCACCGGGTACATGCACAACCGTCTGCGGATGGTGACCGCCAGCTTTCTGGTGAAGGATCTGGGCGTCGACTGGCGGCTCGGCGAGCGCTATTTCGCCGAACGGCTGAACGACTTCGATTTCTCGGCGAACAATGGGGGCTGGCAATGGGCGGCGTCGACAGGATGCGATGCGCAGCCGTATTTCCGGATTTTCAACCCGATCACGCAATCGGAAAAATTCGATGCGGAGGGGCGCTTCATCAAGCGTTACGTGCCCCAACTGGCGCAAGTGCCGGCCAAATGGATTCATGCGCCGTGGCTCGCGGGCCCGGAACGGCTTGCGGAATTCGGTGTGGTGCTGGGCAAAGACTATCCCGAGCCGATCGTCGATCATGCCGAAGCACGACAACGCACACTGGTCCGCTTCGGCAAGTAGTAGTCCGCAGGAGACTCAAAAATGCGCCGTTTGCCGTCTTTGGTGGTTTTTCTTGTCCTGACGCTGGCTGCGGCGTTTGTCGCGAGCCGGTTTTTGCCCGACGCGTGGTATGCAGCATTGCACAAGCCCGCGTTCAACCCGCCGAACTGGGTGTTCCCGCCTGCGTGGTCGGTGCTCTATGTGCTGATGGCGATTGCCGCGTGGCGCGTGTGGAAACGCGATGGCCTGAGCGCGGCGATTGTCTTGTGGGTGGTGCAGTTGCTGTTCAACGCGGCCTGGATGTGGCTATTTTTCGGCCTGCATCGGCCGGGCGCGGCGCTGGCCGATATTGTGATGCTGCTGCTGTTGATCGTCGCGCTGACATTCGCGTTCTGGCGACGGGACCGCTGGGCAGGCGGCTTAATCGTGCCCTATGTGGCGTGGGTGGCGTTCGCCGCGGTGTTGAATCACGCGTTATGGCAATTGAATCCGGCTGTCTGAGCGTTCATGACAGCTTGGGCGCCTCACCCTGAACACCGGCGTTTTCGATACCTGCCGATGCTTTAACGAACCGCAATTTAGTGCTGGCTCATCCACGACGGTTGGCGGGGGGACGCCTCACGGTCGAGCTTGCGCATGCGGAATTCGAGATCGTACAGATCGGTCGCTTCAGCGAGGAAGGCATCAGCGCGTTCATTTGCAAGCTGGTCGGGCGATTTCGTCAGAAACAGGAACAGGCGGCTAAGCAGGTACATGGTCAACCTCGGCAATTGAGTTAGGCGGTAACACCTAAGGGATAACCCGTATTATAGGGAAAACCCTAGGAATGCGCCACCACTCATTTCGAGGTGTTGGTTCAGCGTCATCGGGCAGCGACCGAGACCGTTGCTGGCGCGCCTTCCGCGATTCGGCCGGTGCCCGTGCGGCGCTGATGTTTGAAAAATTCCCAGATTAGCGCGCTTGCATCTGGCCCTTTGGCGGAATGGAACGGGACCGCATCGTCACCACCGGCCCAGGCATGCGCCAGCCCCTGCACGCGGCATAGTCGCACTACGCGGCGACCGCCGCGCAGGTAGTCGCGCGTCATTACGCCGCCCTTGCGGTCTTCCCGCACTTCACCGGATTTGCGTGCGCCTTTTTCGTCGACGATCCGGTTCAGCCGCAGAAACTGCATGGCCAGTTGATCCGCATTGATCGGTGCGACCACGTGATCGGCGTCGCCGTGGACAATGATTGCCGGCATGCCGGGGTATTGCGCGACATTGGCGGCTTCGTCGACCAACTCTGCCGGTTCCCGGCGCGCGCCACGCCGCATGACGTCCATTGCCGTGATGCCTGAACGGGCCTCGCCGAAAGCGGGACCAGAATGCAGCGCGACCGCCGCAAAGTGGTCCGGATAAGTGACCGCCAAAAGCGCCGTCAAGCCGGCGCCAGCGGATATTCCAGCCACATACACGCGCTCGCTGTCGAAACCATGCTGCGCGACGAGCGCATCCACCAGCGAAACCACCGCGCGCGCCTCGGCCCCACCGGCGCTATCGCCGGCGTCGTACCAATGCCAGCAACGATGTGAATGCACGTGCTTGGATTGCTCGGGATACACCACGGCAAAGCCGAACCGGTCGGCAAGCACATTCATGCGCGTGCCTTCGGCGAATTCGTCAATTGACTGTGTGCAGCCGTGCAGCATCACGACCAGTGGCATCGACTCCAGCGCGTGGCCGGACGGGATATACAACCCATAATTAAGATGATTGACGAGCCGCCCGGGTGAAGCCGGCGCCGAATGGAACGAGCGCATCCACGAGCCGCTCGCCCAGGCGGACGCCCGCGGACGAACCCGCGATTCCCTGACAGCAGCGCGTGGCGCTTCGCGTTTGGCGGGCGCACGCAGCGTTGCAGCCGGTTTGATCGGGCGGACTTTGGCGGACGGTTTGGGCGCGGCGGGCCGCGCCGGCCGCTTGGCGTTGCGCTTGGCGGTTTTATGGGCGTGTTCGGTCTGAATCGCCAGCAGCCGCTTCAGGCCTCGCAGCCAGATGTTCGATAGACTTTTTGCCATCGGCGAATAACCTCGCAAAAAGGGGCAGGTGCCGCTCCAGAGAAGAACGACGCTTCGTTGTGCAATGCACAATAACACCAATCCTCATGCGATGCTGGAGGCACAAACCTCCATCGGCGGACGAAAATTCCGCCCGGCGAACCTTGCAGCACGACCGGCGTCAAACCGCTGCAACGCGTGTTCGAAGCGTGTTGGCAAGCGCACCTGCAGTGACAAAAAGCGCGGCATGGGTCGAATCCGCGCCCCGGTGCCCGTCTATACTGGCGGTGAAATAATTGGCTTGCAGGTCTTTGCCGCGTCGGCGGTTCGTGCCATTCACGCGTTAATTCAATACCAACCGATTCTACGCGGCCTTGGTCGCGCTTTTTGCCATGCCCGATTTACCCCTCCATCTGTGGATTGCGATCACCGGCTTCGGCAGCGCCGGCATGACGCTGCCTCTCGCGTTCGCCATCGCGGTGTGGCTGGCGGTCGGTTATACATGGCGCATGGCTGCGGGCTGGTTGGTGTTGCTGGGCGCGGCGATCGGCATCGTGACCGTGACGAAGCTGGCGTTTCTCGGCTGGGGCATCGGCATCCGCGAACTGGATTTCACGGGTGTCAGCGGTCATGCCATGTTCTCCACGGCGGTGTATCCGGTCGCGCTGTTCCTGATGCTGTTGCCGGCCCGTCCGGCGATCCGTCTTCTCGGTGTGGTGCTCGGCCTCGCGGCGGGCGTGACGGTCGGCCTGTCGCGCGTCGTACTGAGCGCTCACTCACCGTCTGAGGCCATCACCGGCTGCATCGTCGGCGCGCTGGCTGCGCTGCTCTTCGTGCGCATGGCGTGGAATGCCGAGCCCGGCCGGCTGTCGGCGCTGCCCGTCACCGCGAGTCTGATCGTCCTTGCCTTGCTGATGCACGGCGTGCATGTACCGACCCAGCGCTGGGTCACGCATATCGCGCTCAAAGTGTCCGGCCATGAGCGGCCCTTCATCCGCGCAAAGTGGAAAGCCACGCGCGCCGTCCGTCCCGCCACGGCGCCGCTGTCGCAAACGCTCAATACGCTTGTGGCGCCACGCTCATCCGATATTTGACCCGCTCCCTGCAGTGTTACGCAGAGCGCCATGCGCGCAGTTGAATAATCGTCATGGGTATCGTTATAACCTTTCATATATTACGATAGCGTTTTAACCTGTCGCTCCGGCCTGCTCCGGACATCCAAGCCTCCATGACACTCTCCCGCCGCCTTGTGAAACATGCGCTGTTCATTGCCAGCGCCGTCTCCGTTGCAGTCAGCGTCAATGCGCGCGCCGACGAACTGGTGGTTTCGGCCGCCGCGAGCCTGACCAACGCGTTCAAGGCGGTCAGCGAGGTCTTCGAGCAGCAGCATCCCGGCACCAAGGTCCTGCTGAACTTCGGCGCGTCCGACGTGCTGATGCAGCAGATTGCCAAGGGCGCCCCCGCTGACGTCTTTGCTTCCGCGGATCAGAAAGCCATGGACAAGGCCGCCGCCGAAAAAGTGATCGTGCCGTCCACGCGGAAGGATTTCGCTGCCAATTCGCTGGTGCTGATCGTGCCGACCGACAGCCACTTCGCACCTGCCGCGCTGAGCGATCTCACCTCCGCGAACGTGAAGCGGGTGGCTTACGGCGATCCGGCCTCGGTGCCTGTCGGCCGCTATACGCAGGGCGCGCTGCAGGCCGCGGGCGTCTGGGACGCCGTCAGTGCGAAGGCCGTGCTGGCATCGAACGTACGCCAGAGTCTCGATTACGTGTCGCGTGGCGAAGTCGACGCCGGCTTCGTGTTCAGCACCGATGCCGCGGTCATGCCCGACAAGGTCAAGGTGGCGATGAACGTGCCGACGCAAACACCGATCACCTATCCGATCGCGCAGGTCGAAGGCAGCCGTCACGCGGCCGACGCGCAGGCCTTTATGGACTTCGTGCTGTCGCCGGCCGGCCAGGCGGTGCTGGCGAAGTACGGCTTCAAGCCCGCGCACTAACCTCCGCCAGTCGCTCCCCCACCCGGCACTCCACACGCTCATGCAACAGGCCTGGATTCCGCTCATGCTGTCGCTGAAAGTAGCGGGCTGGGCCACTGCGCTCAATCTGGTGTTCGGTGTCGCGGCCGGCTTCGGCTTGTCGCGCTGGCGCTCGGGCGCGCGCGATGTGATCGATTCCCTGCTGATGCTGCCGCTCGTGCTGCCACCCACCGTGCTCGGCTACTACCTGCTCGTGCTGCTGGGGCGGCGCGGTGTGATCGGCGCCTGGCTCGACCGGCTCGATATCCAGTTGGTGTTCACGTGGCAAGGCGCGGTGATCGCGTCGACGGTAGTGGCGTTTCCGCTCGTGTTGAAATCGGCGCGCGCCGCCTTTGAAGCGGTCGACCCGCAGCTTGAGCGTGCCGCCCGCACGCTTGGTGTGAGTGAAACGGCGGTGTTTTTCCGCGTGACGTTGCCGCTCGCGGCGCGCGGCATCCTCGCCGGTGGTCTGCTCGCGTTCGCGCGCGCGCTCGGCGAATTCGGCGCGACGCTGATGATCGCGGGCAACTTGCCCGGGCGCACCCAGACGCTCTCGGTGGCGGTCTACTCAGCGGTGCAGGCCGGCGACGACAGCACCGCCAATTTCCTCGTGCTGGTCACATCGGTGACGTGCGTCGTGATCCTGTTGCTCGCGGGCCGTCTGGTGCCGCAGCACACGCTTTTGTCGTCCCGCTGACATGCCGCTCGCCGTCGACATCCGCAAGACCTTCCAGAGCGCCGAGCGCCGCTTCACGCTCGACGTTTCATTCAAGGCGATCACGCAGCGCGTCGTGTTGTTCGGGCCGTCCGGTGCGGGAAAGAGTCTTACGTTGCAGGCCATCGCCGGCTTGCTGCGCCCTGACGAAGGCACGATCGCGCTGCATGGCAACGCCCTATTCGACAGCACGCAAGGCGTCGATCTGAAGCCGCAAGCGCGCAAGATCGCCTACCTGTTTCAGGACTACGCGCTGTTTCCGCATCTAAATGTGCGGCAGAACATCGGCTTCGGCTTGCGGCCGGGCTGGCTCAATCCGCGCGCGCGCAGCATCCATCCGCAGGTTGATTACTGGCTCGAGGCGCTCGAACTGCGAAGCGTGGCCGGCAATCATCCGGCCCAGCTTTCCGGCGGACAAAAGCAGCGCGTGGCATTGGCGCGGGCATTGGTTGCGCAACCGCGCCTGCTGTTGCTCGACGAGCCTTTTTCAGCACTCGATAGCGCATTGCGTCAACGGATGCGGCACGAGCTGTCGGAGCTGCAAACGCGGCTCGATATTCCGATGGTGTTGATCACACACGACCCCGACGACGTCGCCGCCTTCGGCGATCAGGTCGTGCAGGTCAGCGACGGTTGCGTGCGCGAGAACCACCCGTTTGCCGGGTACGAGCGCAGCGTGCCTTAGCGGCGCATCCCCGCGCCTAGTCTTTCACGCCAAGAATCACGCTCGACGCCTTGAATGCCGCGATCGCCGTCCCGCCTTCCACAAGGCCGAGTGTGTCGACGCTCTCGTTCGTGACGACGGCGGTGATCACGGCGCCACCTTCGAGCGTGAGTGAAACCTCCGCGCTTACCGCACCACGCTTGACGCTTTGCACCGTCCCGCGCAGTTGATTACGCGCGGAGAGCTTGAGCGGTGCGCCGCCATCGTCCTCGACCAGCAGCACCACCCACGAGGCCTTGATCAGCGCAAACGCCGCCGAACCTGCCGCGAGCCCCAGCGTCTCGGTGCTTTCATGGGTGAGCACCGACACGATCGTATGACCGCCAGGCAACGCCAGTGATACTTCGTCGTTGACCGTGCCGCGCGTGATCGCCGACACCGTCCCGTAGAGCTGATTGCGTGCGCTCGTTTTCACGCCGATGCGCCCGATCAGATCCCAGTCGGTCGCGAAACCTTCAATGGCCGCGCCCGCGCGTTCGAGAAAACGCTGGTGCTCGCGCTCGACTGCGCGAAACGTTTCGATCAGCTTCACGGCGCGCGGGGTGAGCGTCGTGCCGCCACCGCCTTTGCCGCCAGTAGAGCGCACCACGAGCGGCTCGCCGGCGAGATTGTTCATGGTGTCGACGGCATCCCACGCGCCTTTGTAGCTGATGCCGACCGCCTTTGCCGCGCTCGTAATCGAGCCGGTCTGGCCGATTGCCGCGAGCAGCGCGATGCGCGCCGCGCCGCCGAGCGTTTGCGCACCCGCCTGAAACCAGACCGAGCCGCCAATTTCGAGAGGTTCGTGGGACGAGCCGGTGTGGTCAGTTGTCATGGTGGAAAGTGGTCGACGAACGGCGAAAGGATAACGAATCATTATAGTCACGCCTGCACGCACGGCATCATCGTCCAGACGCGTGGCGCGAACTCCGCGCCTTGAAACGGACGGGCGGCAAAGTCGATCGACCTTGCCGCCCGTTCGTTTCGCATCAAACACCTGTCAGTCGATCATCACACCGCGTACTGCGCGATTCCATTTCCGAATGACCAGTTCTCCTTGAGCACCTCGACGAGACTGATGAACACATCCTCCCGTCGCAGCCCCGGCGACTCCGCCAGTTCATCCGCCATGCGTTTATACAGCGCCTTTTTCTGCTCGAGCGTGCGGGTGTTGTTCAAGGTGATCTGAATCAGCACAAGGTCGTCGCTGCGTTCGATGTTCAGGTACTGGTTGTCGTACACAAAATTGCCCGCCTCATGCTCGGTAATCAGCATGAAGATGTCGTCCTTGGGCACATTGAACGTGTCCACCAGCGATCGCTGGATGCTGTCCGTTAGCGCCTTCCGGTATTCAGCCGGCTTGCCGGCGCGCAATGCGATTCGTGTGAGCGGCATGATGAAACTCCTTCAGTTGAAGTGGATGTGTCAACACAGCTTAGGCGCATTCAGTCATAATAAACAGTCATCATTCGCTATTTCATCCATATTCAGTTGAAATGAAAGTCCTCGATCTCGACGCCGTGCGCGCTTTCGTGCTGGTCGCCGATCTGCACAGTTTCACGCGGGCGGCAGACGCGCTCGATACCACGCAATCCGCCGTCAGCCTGAAGCTCAAACGGCTGGAAGCGCATCTGGGCAAGCAACTGCTGGAGCGCACGCCGCGTCTCGTGCGTCTTTCCGCGGACGGCAACGCGTTCCTCGGTGCGGCGCGCGATCTGTTGAACGCGCATGAGCGGGCGCTGGGTTCGCTGTCGGCGGAGCGTCGGCGGCTTACTTTGGGGCTCAGCGAGCATGTGGCCGGCGCGGATTTGCCGCAACTACTTGCACGGCTCAACGCACACGATCCCGGGCTGGTGGTCGAATTGCATCTGGGTATGTCTAATGCCCTGCTCGCGCAACTCGACGAGCGGCGGCTGGATGCCGTCATCGTTCGATACGGCGTCGACGAGCCGCCGCGCGACGACGCGCAACCGCTGTTTAGCGAACCGCTCGGTTGGCTCGCCACGCCGGAATGGCTGCCGCGCGTCGGCGAGCCGCTGCCGCTCGCGCTGCTGGCCGCACCGTGCAACGTGCGCGCAGTGGCGCTGCAAACCTTGAATGAAGCGGGGATTGCATGGCAGGAAGTGTTCGTCGGCGGAGGCGTGGCCGCCGTCGGAGCGGCGGTGGCGGCAGGTTTGGCGGTGTCGCCGCTGGCACGTCGGGTGGCGCCGCGCGGCCTGATCGATGTCGGCGCGAGGCTGGGGTTGCCGCCGTTGCCCGAATCGCGCGTGACGCTGCATTCGCGTGTGAAAGACCCGCGTTCGGCTGAGACCTTGCGGCTGGTGGCGAATGGGTTGGCGAGCGTTTGATGCGTCGATGCACGCCTCGGGTAAAAACCCAAGCGGCTACGGTATATAATCGTTGGCATGCCCATCATTGCCCGGATCGACGGGCTGATCGTGGTCATTTACCCTCACGATCACGCGCCGCCTCATGTTCATGTTCTCGGTCCTGATGGTGAGATTATCTTTATCTTGAATTGTCCCGACGGCCCCGTGTCCATTCGCGAGGCGCGCGGATATTCGGAACGCGAAGCGCGCCGGCTGGCAAAACGTATCAACGAAATGGTGCCGTTCCTGTGCTCCGCCTGGAAAGGAATCCACTCATGAACAGCAGCGAAGAATGGCGGTTCGCGCGCGAACGCGGCGCGGAAACAGCAAAACGCCTCGCGGCCCGCAGTGCGTGCTACAAGCCGCGCACGAAACGCCTCGAAATTACGCTAACCAATGGCATTTCGTTGCTGGTGCCCGTCGCCTATGTTGAAGGCCTGCACCATGCGTCATTGGCAGATCTGCGCGAGATCGAAATTTTCGGGCTCGGTTCAGCGCTCGTTTTTCCGGCTCTCGACGTCGTAGTTTCGGTGCATGGCCTGATCGACGGCGTGTTCGGGTCGAAAGCGTGGATGCGCGATATTGGCCGCGCCGGTGGCAGCACGAAATCGGCAGCCAAATCAGCCGCTGCACGCGAGAACGGCAGGAAAGGCGGTCGTCCGCGCAAGGCGGCTTAAACCCGGCGCAAACGCGTTGTCGGCGTGCGGTCTTTAAAGGTCAGTGAAGAATCGGCGGCAGCGAGCCGCTGCTGGCGGTAGCAGGATTGACTGCCGCATCCGCAGGGTTCGTCATTGCGGTCGCCTGGGCCGCGGGCGGTTTGACAGGACCGGTTTTCGCCGCGACCTTGGCCACGTGCGGACTAGCTGTATGGGCCTGGGCCAGATCGGCATGCACTGGCTTGGTCTGACCGGATTTTGCCTGCACCATCTGCGCGTGCGGCTTTTTGCCTTGTGCCGAGACAGCTGGCTTCGGCATCACCGCGCCTTTGGCGCCGCCCTTTGCCGCGACCTTCTTCACGCTGCCGTTAGACGGCTTTGCCCCATTCTTCGATGCCGACGCGGCCCGTTGCGTCCCGTGCTGAACACTTGCCGCATGCTTAGGCGACGCCTTCACGTTACCGCCATGCGTGGGGGCCGCTCCGTTCGCCGTTTTCTTTACATGTCCGGTAGCATGCTTCGCGGCCTCCGGCGGATTCCACACTTCCGCATAACCCGCAGCGAGTGCCGCCCCAGACACACACCATGCCGCAACCGCCGTTGCTGCCGTTGCTACTGCTCGAACCCACATCTCCTGCTTCTCCTGATCTTCGGCTTCATGATGAGCGGGGATTATATTCCCTTGCAAATATCCATATATGGACTAATATCCATTTAAAGTACATATAAGGATTCATCCACTCATGTCTCACGCAGCCCGAGCCAGTCATCCCGAAGCGCCGTTACGCCGGCCTGTATCGGAACCCACGCTAACCGAAATGTCGGCTGCGGGCCTGCGCGCCTTCTTCACCATCGCCCGCGACTGGGACTTGAGCGCCGAAGAGCAGATCGTGCTGCTCGGCTCGCCGGGGCGCTCCACCTACTTCAAATGGAAGGCCACGCCGCAAACCGCCCGGCTGGGGCGCGATACGCTCGAACGCCTGTCGCTCCTGCTCGGCATCTATAAGGCCCTGCAGATTCTGCTGCCGCAACCCAGCGCGGCCGACACGTGGATCAAGCGTCCCAACAGCGCGCCGCCGTTCGGCGGACGCCGCGCGCTGGACCGCATGCTGGCGGGCAATATTAGCGATCTCGTGGCCGTGCGCCAGTATCTCGACGCAATGCGAGGCGGCTGGGCGTGACACAACCGTATTGGCAGGACCGCTGGCGCACCGCGCCGCTCGACTGGTCGCCCGCGTATCGCGTGATTCCCACACGCTTTCCGGCCGTCAATCTATTCGACCGGGTCGCTTCACCCGAAGACTTCGACGCCCTCTACGCGCTCGAAGCCATGACCAACGACCGTCTGCGCACTGAAGTCGGCGAACTCGATCTGGTGCCGCGCGAGGAGCGCCGCTTCGGGCCGGGTTATGGGCCGATCATGGCCGCATTGACGCATCTGAACCCGCTCGGCAGCCGCTTCTCGGACGGCAGTTACGGCGTGTTCTATTGCGCCCGCTCGCGCGCCACGGCGATCGCGGAAACGCGCTATCACACGGGTAAATTCCTGGCGGCCACCGCCGAAGCCCCGCTGCGCCAGCAGATGCGTCTCTACACGGTGGTCGCGCAGGGTCGCGTGGTCGACATTCGCGGCGACGCGCCAGTCGATCCCGCCGTGCTGTCACCCGACGACTACCTCGCCGGCCAGTCGCTCGGCCGCGCCGTGCGCGAAGCTGAGGCGCCGGGCATCGCGTATCCGTCGGTGCGGGACAAGGACGGCGAGTGCCTCGCCGCGTTTAGAACAACGCTGCTGCGCGATTGCCATCACGCGGCCTACCTGGAATACAACTGGAACGGCACCAGCGTGGATATGGTGTTCGAACTCAATCAGGTCGGCTGAAAGAGCCGGCGAGCATTGCCGCGGTTCAAGGCAGCGCCAGCGCCGCCGCGCCTTCCGCGCGCGCGACTTCGACCGAAATCGACCAGCGCCGCAACGCAAGGGGCTCGACGATCGTCAGCTTGCCGCCGGGCCCAAAAGCACCGGTGTCGATGAACACCTGCGAGCCGATCTGCTGGATATCGCGCATCGGCGTGTGGCCGCAATAGGTCAGCGAAAGGCCGCGTTGCCGCTGCGGGTCGCCGTTACCCACCGCGAGGTCGCGGCCCCATAGCAATTGCTGACGCACGTCGGGGAAAAATTGCCGGCGTCGAGTTCCGCGTCCGTGCCGAAGAATTCGGCATGCAGAATATTGAAGCGCTCCTTGCCGCTGCCCACTACACGCACGAGCGGCAGCATCCGCAGATGTTCAGCATAGTGCTGCAACTTTTCGTCGGATAACCCCGCGGCCCATGTGCCGCCGATCCCATACCACCATTGGCGGCGCATACGACCATCGGCAACCGCGCACAGTGTGTCTTCGTGATTGCCGAGCACGGCGTGGAACCACGGCTTGTCGAGCAATGTGAGCGCCTGTTCGGAGTGTTCGCCGCGATCCACCAGATCGCCGACCGAAAACAGCCGGTCGCGCGCCGGGTCGAACGCGATCTCGCGCAACAGATAGCGCAATGCATCCATACAGCCATGCAGATCGCCGACGATAAAATCGCGGCCGCCCGAATTGGCGGGATGATGCTGGACGGAGTTCATGAGGACGGAAGCCATTCGCTCATGATAGTGCCGCACACCCAAGTGCGTATGCGCGCTGCCTCTCTTTTCCGCGTGTCCCCAGTGGCTCGATCCACGCAAAAACGGCGCATTCCCGGCAGGGCTTACCGGAAACACGCCGTTTGCGCGGTCATTGTTGCTGCGAACGCAGCTTGCCCACCTGTTCCACCGAGAGGGTCGACTGCGGATTACCGAACTGCCTGGTCACGTAGTTGGTGATCGCGGCCACCTGCTCGTCGGTGAGCTGGCTGGCGAATGCGGGCATGAGCACGTCCGCCTGTTTCGTCGTACGAGTGACGCCGTGCAGAATCACCATCGCCAGATTATTGGCGTCGCTCGCGCCCACCGCCGAATTGTGAATTAGCGAAGGATACGCCCCAGGCGCACTCGCGCCGACACCCTGCCCGGTCCAGTTGTGGCACGTCGCGCAATTGGCGATGAACAATTGCGCACCGTTGACCCCGCTGATCGCGGTGCCGCGCAGCGCGGTCACGTCGTTGGCGGGATTGCCCCACTGGTCACGCGGACGCGTCTCACCGCCGCTGATCGGCGGCACCGACCGCAGATACGCGACGATCGAACCGAGGTCCTCACGCGTCAGATACTGCGTGCTGTCGGTCACGACTTCTGCCATCGGGCCCGCCGCATTGGCGCGGCCCGGCGCCGCGCCGGTGGAAAGATACGCAACCAGTTCGTCGTCGCTCCAGTTGCCGATCCCGCTGTTCTTGTCCGGCGTGATGTTGTAAGCATGCCAGCCGGCCTGCGCCGCACCGGAGAAGCTCGAATTCGTTTTCAGGCCTTGCGTAAAATTGCGCGGTGTATGGCACTCCTCGCAATGCGCCAGTCCTTGCACCAGATACGCACCGCGATTCCATTCGGCGCTTTGCTTCGGATCGGGGACGAAGCGGCCTTCAGTGAAATTGAACATGTTCCAGAACACCATCAGCCAGCGCTGATTGAACGGGAACTTCAGGCTGTTGGCGGGCGGGCTGTAGTGAATCGGCGCAAGCGTATTCAGATACGCGCGAATCGCCAGCACGTCCCGATCCATCACCTTGGTGTACTCCGCATACGGGAACGCCGGATAAAGCCGCTCACCGCTTTTGCCGACGCCCTCGTGCATCGCGCGCAGGAAATCGGCGTCGGTCCATTGGCCGATGCCGGTGTCCGGATCGGGCGTGATATTCGGCGTCACGATCGTGCCGAACGGTGTGTTGATCGGCAGACCGCCGGCGAACGGACGTGACTTGTCGGCGGTGTGGCAGGCGACGCAATCGCCGGCGCGCGCGAGGTACTCGCCCCGTTTGACCAGATCGCCGGACGACGCGCCGGCGGCCGTACCCGCCGCAGCGGCTTGCGACGTATCGTCGGCACGGGCTTGCGCGATCGGCAGTTCCTCGTCTCGTCGCGCGCCGGGTCCGTGCGCTTCGTGCCAGGCAACATACAGCGCGAACAGCGAAAAGAACGCGGCCAGCGTGGCCATCCGGAAGCCGCGGCGGCGTACGTTTCGCACAAACGTACTGGCCTGCTGCACGCGAGAGATGCTCTTCATGATTGTGACTCTCCGTTCAGGGCTCAGATTTCACGCTTGAGTTTGTCGGCCAGTTTCAGCGACAAAGCCGCGATCGTCAGCGTGCAATTGACCGACGCAGCGGTCGGCATCACGCCGCTGCTCGCGATGAACAGATTCGAGTGATCGTGCGTACGGCAATCTGCATCCACGACCGAATCGGCCGCATCGTTGCCCATGATCGTGGTGCCCATGATGTGATTGTTCGGCGCGAAGGTATCGTCGAACGATACTTCGGCGCCGCCGAACAGCGTCGCGATCTGCGCGTACAGTTCGTGCGTGTTCGCCGCGCTCTTCTTCACGTAGTCGTTGATCGAGTAATAGATCTCGGGTTGCGGAATGCCGAGCGAGTCCTTGTGATCCGCCGACGGCACCACGCGATTCTGCGGCTCGGCCAGATGCTCGTGAAAGCTGTTGATGTTCAGCGTGCGCGCGGCGCGGTCGCGAATCTGCCGGTCGAGCTCCGCGCCCGTGAGGCCTTTTTTCAGCAGGTCGGCGGTCACGCCCATGGTCGGCACGCCGTTCGACAGATGCAGCTTTTTCGCCGCGTAATCGGAGCGGAACGCGCCGTCGCGAAAGTTGACGATCGAGGTCATTTCCATCGGTCCGCGCCCTGGCCAAAGCGGTTCATTGGCGAGAAACGTGACGCCGGTGCCCGGATGGTCCATCAGGTTGCGACCTACCTGATCCGAACTATTGCCGACGCCGTGCGGGAATTTGTCGGAGGTCGACATCAGCATCAGCTTTGGCGTTTCGATACCGTTCGCGGCGAGCACGAACAGCTTGCCGGTCACGCGCGTGCTGTTGCCGTTCGGATCCTTGTAGTGGACTGCCGTGATCAAGCCTTTGTTGTCCGCTTCGACGCGGTACACCACGGCTTCGGGAATCAGTCTGGCGCCGGCCTGCTCGGCCTTTTCCGCATGCACTACGCCGTTGTACATCGCGGCGATCGGGCAGATCGGCATGCAATTGTTGTTGCCGCAGCAAGTGGGCCGCGCATCGTAGGGACGGCTGTTGCGCGCCACCGGCTCGGGCACCACCTTGAAGCCCTGCGCGTTGAGTACGTCGCTAAAGCGCTGATCCATGTACGAGAGTGGCAACGGACTCATCGGATAGGGTTTCGAGCGCGGCGAGCCCAGATCGATCGTGGTGTCGGGTCCGGACACGCCGAGCTGCACTTCAGCGGCCGAATACCAGGGCTCCAGGGTTTCGTACGGATATGGCCAGTCACGTCCCACGCCATACAGCTTGTGCAACTGGAAGTCCGATGGCAATAGCCGCCACGCGGCCGCTGCCCAGTGCCAGGTCGTGCCGCCCACCAGCCGCACGTACTGTGAGTTGTACGGATAGTCGCCCTTCTGGATCAGATAATTGTTGGCCGGCGCGTACTCCGGATGCGGCGCGTACGGTGTTGACGGATACGGTGTCGCGAAGTCGGATTTGGCCGGCGAATTGCGGAAGTTCTCGACAATCTGCCAGCGCGGAATACGCGGCCCGGCTTCGAGCAGGATCACCGAGGCGCCGGCCAGCGCCATCTGATGCGCGACCAATCCACCCGCCACGCCCGAACCGACCACGACGATGTCGGCGGAATTTGAGTTTGCCATTGCTGCCCTCTTGTATGTCGACCAGAGTTGGCGCTTCAGCTGTCGACCGAAGTTAGCGCTTCAGCTGTCGACCGAAGTTAGCGCTTCAGCGCTTACTGCGGTCCCATGCACAGCACTTACTGCGGTCCCATGCACAGCACTTACTCCGGTCCCATGCACAGCACTTACTCCGGTCCCATGCACGACGACGGTCGTGCCGGCCTATCGTTGCCTGCTGTGCAAGCGTGCCGCCGCTGCGTCGAACTCAATCAAAGCAGCAAAGCGGCAACGCATCGCACCCGTGAGAGGCACTTCGTTCAGGCGCCGACCGGCTTGCGCGTCCAGTAGAACGGCACGTCGCGGCAATACGATGGAATCGTCAACACGTCCTTGACCGGCTCGAACATCAGCGCCTGTTCATACGCGACCACTTCCACATGCGGCATGTCGCCCACGAGTCCGAGGTACCACCCTCGCATGATCGCGCCGACGGATTTGGCCAGCGCCGGCTGGTCGACTTGCAAAGCCTGCGTGACGGTATCGGACGGCACGCCGCCGTGACCCTGTAGCCACGTGTTGAGCGCGGCGACATTCTGGGTGAACTGGTTGTCCGCTTTGGCGAGGGCCTCGTAGACGCGTTTGCCGAGCACGGTATCGAAGCCGGTGCGGCCGGTAAGACGCTGAGAGAGAACAAGGAAAGCGTCGAGCCCGCCGCCTGGTGGCGGCGCATCGGCGAATGCCGGCGCGATCCACGACAGGGACCGGCCCGCGCCGGCAAACGCGAGCGCCGCGGCGGCTGCGCACGCCCCCAGCACCCATGCCCTCCGGGACGACGAAAACGAGGACGATAACCCGGACGAAAACGACGACGAAGACGAGGATGAGAACGAAGACAAGCGCGAAGATGAGCGCAGTGATGAAGCTGACGACGACAACCCGGCTGAATGCGTCACCTCGTGGTGCGCATCATTGTGCTCAGGAACATCTGTCATGGGGACTCCAGATGGTGAGTCGTTTCAAACGGGCAACGTGGCGATGGCGTGATGGTGCTCGCGCGTTGCGTCGATTTCTCTACCCCAAAACCTGGTCTGGCGCCGCTTGAGCGGTCTTGTCCGGCTTCACGCCGCCGATGAGCGGCGCATTACGTTGTGCTGATGACAGCCGTATGAAAAACACACGTACTGCGGCGGCACATACTGCGAAAAGCGTTGCTGTCTGCCAATCGGCTTTCAACTGAAAGCGGCGCGCAAGGCCGATGCGAAAGACTATAGCCTGTGACCTGCCCATCCGACAAATGGTGCCCGAAGCGCGAGTAGAATCCGCGACACAGATGGCCCATCACTCTCTAGCCCATGCTCATAAAATATTACCCGCAGGTTTTTCGTAATCGGCCGCGCATGCTGGTCGGCCTCGCTCTTGGCGTGGTAGCCGCGCTGCTGGTACCTGAGCACACGCGCACGATGGTTCGCGTTCTGGTCGGCTGGGACGCCGCGGTATGGAGCTACCTGATCCTGATCTGGGTGCACATGGCCTTCGCCGATCAAGGCCGCGTCCAGGAATTCGCACGGCGCGACGATGAAAACGCCGGCGTGGTGCTTTTCGTGATCTGTGTGGCCACGATTGCCAGTATTGCCGCGATCGTGCTGGAACTGGCGTCGGCGAAGGGCACAGCTGGCGCGTCAACAGCCTGGCACTACCTGTTGACCGGTCTCACGCTGATCGGCGCATGGTTCATGATCCCGACCATTTTCACGATGCACTACGCCAGGCTCTATTACGACACGGATGCAAAGGAAACCGCGCTGCTGTTCCCCGATCACGCGCTGCAGCCTGACTACTGGGACTTCATGTACTTTTCGTTCACCATCGCGGTGGCGTCGCAAACGTCCGATGTCGTGCTGCGCTCGCGCTCGATTCGCCGCGCGACGCTCGCGCAATCGATCCTGTCGTTCTACTTCAACGTGGCGGTGCTCGGCCTGTGCGTGAACATCGCGGCCGGCCTGCTCGGCTCGTAACGCCAGCCGCAACTTCGCTTTTTGCCGTGACCGCACGGCTCACACCTCGGTCCGTGTAAAACCCGGACGACACCCGCCCGATTTACACGCGAATCCGCCCGCAAACGCGCGCCGTCCGAGGCGCGCGCATCCCGCGTCCGGCACGCTCCCCGCCCCTTCGCTCCAGACCTGGCACCCGCTGGCACAACGCTTGCTGCGTGTTCCAAATCGATCTGGCCGGCCCCGTGCGACCGACGCCTGGCGTCAAAGCACCCGCTACTGGCCAGCGGCGCGACGATCTTTGCACTACATTGACCAGTACGCGCCTCGCTTCACGCATCGCGCGGTTGCCGGCTCTGGAAGCCCAATGAGCGCTGTGATCGCATGCCAATTGCATCCACACCGCAGCAGGACAAATCTGGAAAGGACCGATGGAATCTCCAAACGGGTACGCGCCGCGGATTTACTTTCTTCATTCACTCCTCGTTGGGCCGCTCGATGCCTGGCCTGCGCAGTTTGCTCACGCAGCCGCGCTGGGCTTCGATCACGCGCTGCTCGGCAACGTCTTTGAGCCTGGTCAGGCGCGACACGGACAGGTGGTCGGCAATCACGGCCGGCTGCATGCCGTATTCGAGGCCCAGAAACCGGCTACCGAGGCGCTCCGCACCCTCGCGGATGCCGCCCGGCAGAACGGCCTGACCTTGCTGGTCGATCTGGTGATCGACCGCATGGCCGCCGACGGCGCGCTCTACGCCGAACATGCCGACTGGTTCCACCCGCTCGAATCCGAGGAGGCGCGGCTCGATCCGCGTCACGTGCATCGCGAGGACAACGTCGCGTATGCCAACTTCAACGACGCGGGCAGCCGGGCAGCACTGCTCGACTGGTGGACCCAGCAATTGCTGGCGCTGGCCGACGCGGGCGTCGGCGGGTTCCGTTTCGATTCGCCGCATCGTGTGCCGGCGGCCGTCTGGCGGCAACTTGGCGACGCGGTCCGCGCGAAGCATCCGGACGTGCGTTTCCTCGCCGCCACGCCGGGCCTCGCGCGCGGCGATCTGCTCAGCCTCGACGGCGCGGGCTTCGACAGCGTGTTCTCGTCGGTGCGCTGGTGGGACTTCCGCGCGGCCTGGATGACCGAGGAGCACGCCGCGCTCGCGCGCATCGCCGCGCCCATTGCGTTTCCCGAAGCGCCTTACGGCACCCGCCTTGCCGCCGACCTGAGCGGCGAAGCACACGACGCCACGCTCGTCGAGCGGGCCTATCGGCGCGCGCTCTTCACGGCCGCCGCGACCGGCACCGGCTGGATGATGCCGATGGGCTTCGAATACGGCATCAGCGAGCCGATGTCGCAGACGCACGGTGACGCATCGCAGTACGCCCTCGCCTACCAGTCCAGGCAATTCGATCTCTCGGAGCGGATCACGCATGCCAACGAGGTGATGCGCGATACGAAGACGCTGCGCGCCAATGGCGAATTGCGTCCGCTCAGCGGCCCTGGCGCCCCCGCGGCCGTGTTGCTGCGCGCCGACCATCCCGACCTGCGCGAAGCCGGCGAAGCGGTCCTGATCGCCATCAACCCCGAACTCGGCGCGCCGGTGCGTGTCGACCCGGCGCGCTTCCTCGCGGGCGTGCCGGGCAACTTCACGCGCTTCGTGCCGCTGGATGCACCCGGCCATGCCGCGCCCGCCGCCTTGACGCCGTTCACGCTCGCACCCGGCGCCTGCCGGCTATACCGAGCGGTGGCGGAAAAGCCGATCTGCCTCGCGCCGCCGATTGACAAGGCAAACAGCAAGCGCAGTGGCCGCAAGACCGTATTGGAAGCGATTGCCGCGCCGCGTGTGGCGATTGAAAGCGTGACGCCCTCGGTCGACGGCGGGCGCTTTCCGGTCAAACGCAGCGTGGGCGAGCGCGCTGAGATCAGCGCCGCGATCTTTGCCGAAGGCCACGACAAGATCGCCGCCGCCGTAGTCTGGCGCGCCGCCGACGAAACCGCATGGCATGAAGTGCCGATGTCCCCGGCGCAACCCGCCGGCCTCGATATCTGGAAGGCGCGCATCCCGCTGGAGCGGCTCGGCCGCCACGAATTCACCGTGATCGCCTGGCGCGACGACTTTGCCTCGCTGGTCGAGCACATCCAGAAGAAGCTGAAGGCCGGCCAAACCGTCGAACTCGAACTCGACGAAGCCGCGCATCTGTTTGCGCTGGTGTTAGCCGAGGTCGAAACGACGGAAGGCGCGCTCACCGAGCCGCTCGAACATATCGTCAAGCTCTTCACCAAAGCCGACCCGGAAACTAAGCTCGCGCTGATCCTCGCGCCGACCACGGCGAAGTCGATGACCGCCGCGCGCCATCGCCCGTTCCTGAGCCGCGATCCGGTGTCCTACAAGATCGACGCCGATCGCACCGCCGCGCGCTTTGCCAGCTGGTACGAGATCTTCCCGCGCTCGATGAGCGACGATGAATCGCGCCACGGCACCTTCGCCGATGTCACGGCCAAACTGCCGCGCATCCGCGACATGGGCTTCGACGTGCTGTATTTCCCGCCGATCCATCCAATCGGTCTCGCCAATCGCAAAGGCCGCAACAATACGCTGAATGCGCAGCCAGGCGATGTCGGCAGCCCGTATGCGATCGGCGCGGCTGAAGGCGGCCACACCGCCGTGCATCCGGAACTCGGCACACTCGACGACTTCAGGAAGATGCTGGCGGCGGCGCACGCGCACGGCCTCGAAATCGCGCTCGACTTCGCGATCCAGTGTTCGCCGGATCACCCATGGTTGAAAGAGCATCCCACCTGGTTCGCCTGGCGGCCCGACGGCACGCTGCGTTACGCGGAAAATCCGCCGAAGAAGTATCAGGACATCGTCAATCCCGACTTCTATGCGCACGACGCCAAGCCCGATTTGTGGCTCGCGTTGCGCGACGTTTTCCTGTTCTGGATCGAAGCCGGCGTGCACATTTTCCGCGTCGACAATCCGCACACCAAGCCGCTGCCGTTCTGGGAATGGGTGATCGGAGACGTGCGGGCACGCTATCCCGACACGATCTTCCTTGCCGAAGCATTTACGCGACCGAGGATGATGAACCGCCTCGGCAAGATCGGCTTCTCGCAGTCGTACACGTATTTCACGTGGCGCGAATCGAAGCGCGATTTCATCGAGTACATGAGCGAACTCACGCAAACCAGCGCGCGTGACTCCTACCGGCCGAATTTCTTCGTCAATACGCCGGACATCAACCCGCGTCACCTGCAATCGTCCGGGCGTTCGGGCTTCCTGATCCGTGCGGCGCTGGCCTCGACACTCGCGGGCTTGTGGGGCGTGTACAGCGGCTTCGAATTGTGCGAGGCCGCCGCGCTGCCGAACAGCGAGGAATATCTCGACTCCGAGAAATATCAACTGCGCGCATGGGACTGGCACCGGCCCGGCAATATCGTCGGCGAGATTACGGCGTTGAACCGGATCCGCCGCGCCAACCCAGCGCTGCAGACGCATCTCGGCCTGACCTTCCTGCCCGCGTACAACGACCACATCCTGTTCTTCGAAAAGGCGACCGAAGCACGCGACAACGTGATTCTGGTTGCCATCAATCTCGACCCGTTCAACGAACAGGGCGCGGACATCGAATTGTCGTGGGACACTTTCCAGCATTGGAATCTGCATGACCACGGCGCGCTGGAGGTGACCGATCAGATGACCGGCGCGCGCTTCGAATGGCACGGCCGCAGGCAGCATGTGCAACTCGGCTCGGGTCAGCCGTTCTCGATCTGGCGCATCGCGCCGCTCGGCGGCCTGCCCGCCGAACGCCCGGATGACGCCGACAGCGACTATCACGCAGACGCTGGCAACCCAACCCCAACGGAAGGTGCGACATGAAGCGTGACGATCCAGCCCAAACCACGTCGCAGGCCCATGCGAGCGCAGCCACCGGCGGCGCCGACAAAACACGGACCTCGCGGCGCGGCAAACCCGCCGCGCTCAGCGACGACCCGCTCTGGTACAAAGACGCGATCATTTATCAGGTGCACATCAAGTCGTTTTACGATGCGAACAACGACGGTGTGGGCGACTTCCCCGGCCTGATCGCGAAACTCGATTACATCGCCGAACTGGGTGTAACCGCGATCTGGCTGTTGCCGTTCTATCCGTCTCCACGCCGCGACGACGGTTACGACATCGCCGATTACCGCAGTGTCCACCCCGATTACGGTCAGCTTTCCGACGTGAAGCGCTTCATTCAGGAAGCGCATGCGCGCGGCATCCGTGTGATTACCGAACTGGTGATCAACCACACGTCCGATCAGCATCCGTGGTTTCAGCGCGCCCGCCGTGCCAAACCCGGGTCGAACCATCGCAACTACTACGTGTGGTCCGATACCGATCAGAAGTATCAGGAAACGCGCATCATCTTTATCGATTCGGAGCCGTCGAACTGGACGCATGATCCGGTCGCTGGCGCTTACTACTGGCACCGCTTCTATTCGCACCAGCCCGATCTGAACTTCGACAATCCGGCCGTGCTGCGCGAAGTGTTGCAGGTGATGCGCTTCTGGCTCGACATGGGCATCGACGGGTTGCGTCTGGATGCCGTGCCCTACCTAGTCGAACGCGAGGGCACCAACAACGAAAACCTGCCGGAAACGCACGCGGTGCTGAAAAAGATCCGCGCGACCATCGACGCCGAGTATCCGAACCGGATGCTGCTCGCCGAAGCCAACCAGTGGCCGGAAGACGTGAAGGAATACTTCGGCGACGAAGACGAATGCCACATGGCCTTCCACTTCCCGCTGATGCCGCGCATCTATATGTCGATTGCGAGCGAAGACCGCTTTCCGATCACCGACATCATGCGGCAAACGCCGGACCTCGCCGAGACGAACCAGTGGGCGATTTTCCTGCGCAATCACGATGAACTGACGCTCGAAATGGTCACGGATTCGGAGCGCGATTATTTGTGGAACACCTATGCGAGCGACCGCCGCGCGCGTCTGAATCTCGGCATTCGCCGCCGCCTCGCGCCGCTGATGGAGCGTGACCGCCGCCGTATCGAACTGATCAATTCGCTGCTGCTGTCCATGCCCGGTACGCCCGTAATCTATTACGGCGATGAACTCGGCATGGGCGACAACATCCACCTCGGCGATCGCGACGGCGTGCGCACGCCGATGCAATGGTCGTCGGATCGCAATGGCGGCTTCTCGCGCGCCGATCCGGAACAGCTGGTGCTGCCGCCGGTGATGGGCGCGTTATACGGTTTCGACGCGGTCAACGTCGAAGCGCAAAGCCGCGACCCGCATTCGCTGCTGAACTGGACGCGGCGCATGCTCTCCACGCGCCGCGCGAAGCAAACGTTCGGACGCGGGACGATCCGTTTCCTGAAGCCAGAGAACCGCAAGATCCTCGCGTATCTGCGCGAAATGCCGGACCAGCCGCCCATTCTGTGCGTGGCGAATCTGTCGCGTGCGCCGCAAGCGGTCGAACTCGATCTGTCCGAGTTCAACGGCTCGGTGCCGATCGAAATGACCGCCGATTCCGTGTTCCCCGCAATCGGCCAGCTCACTTATCTGCTGACGTTCCCGCCGTACGGTTTTCTGTGGTTCATGCTGTGCCCGGGCGGCCAGCGTCCGACGTGGGCACAGGCGCATTCGGAACCGCTGCCGGAATTCGTCACGATCGTGATCCGCGAAGGACAGGTCGGCCCAACGCCGGAGAATGTCCGCCTGCTCGAATCGGAAGTGCTGCCGTCATGGCTCAGCCGGCGCCGCTGGTTTGCGTCGAAGGATCAGAAGATGCACGCCGTGCATCTCGCCGCGCTGACAACGATCCCCAACGGCGGCTTCGCCTTCACGGAAATCGAAGCGGACGTGGGAGATCATACCGAGCGCTACGTGGTGCCGATCGCGATTACCTGGGGTGGAGAAACCACCACGCCGCTCTTCATGCAACTGGCGCTCGCACGCGTGCGGCGCGGCCGCAACGTCGGTCACCTGACGGACGCCTTCGCATTGCCGATCTTCGCGCATGGCGTGCTGCGCAAGCTGCGTGAACGCGCGGTCGTTCCTACTGTGCAGAAAAGCGAAATCAGGTTCATCCCGACGGACCGCTTCGCCGAACTCGATCTCGGCGAGCGGCCCGAGATTCGCTGGCTGGCGGCCGAGCAAAGCAACAGTTCTCTGATTATCGCCGACGCCGCCGTGCTGAAGCTGGTGCGCCGTCTGGTGAGCGGCATTCATCCGGAAGCGGAAATCAGCCGTTATCTGACCCAGCTCGGCTACGCGAATACCGCGCCGCTGTATGGCGAAGTGGTGCGCGTCGATCCCACGGGCGTGCCGCATACGCTCTGCATCCTGCAAGGCTTTATCGACAATCAGGGCGATGCGTGGAACTGGTCGCTGGACTACCTGCGCCGCTCGGTGGATGAACTTGCCATCGCCGTCGATGCGGACGCGCAGTCGCTGGACCGGACCAACGAAGCCATCCTCATGGAAGGCTACAGTGCGCTCGCCGGCATCATCGGCAAGCGGCTTGGTGAGTTACACGTGGCGCTCGCCTCGCCCACCGACGACCCGGCCTTCGCGCCGGAGTCCGCCAGCGTCGAGCAGGTGCAGGCATGGATCGACGGCACCCAGGCGATGCTCGCGAGCGCGCTCGATCTGCTGGCGCCGCGCATCGAGCAGATGACCGACCCGGAAACCAAAGCGTTGGCGCAAAGCCTGATCGACCGTCGTACCGCGCTCGTGGAGGTAGTCGGAAAACTGGTGTCGGGCGACGCAGGCGCGCTGCGCATTCGCGTCCACGGCGACTTCCATCTGGGCCAGGTGCTGGTCGCGCAAGGCGACGCGTATCTGATCGACTTCGAAGGCGAGCCCGCACGTTCGCTCGAAGAACGGCGCCAGAAATCAAGCCCGTTGCGCGACGTAGCCGGCCTGATGCGCTCGCTCTCGTATGCGAGTGCGGCGGCCCAGTCCACCATGGAAAGCGCGCCGCCGCAAACCGCGGATCGCAAGCGCGTCCTGTTCGAGCGGTTCCGCGCGCATGCCACGGAAACCTTCCTGAAGGCGTATCGCGCGGCCGTCGCAACCGCGGAGCAACCGCTGGTCGCGCAGCACTCGGAGCAGGCCCTGCTGGATCTGTTCCTGATCGAGAAAGCCGCTTACGAGATCCGTTACGAAGCCGCCAATCGGCCGACGTGGCTCGGCTTGCCGGTGCGTGGACTGGCCGCCCTCGCCAGCCGTCTGCTGGGCGACACCGGCACGCCGCCGCACCACGATTCATCAATCCAGGCGCCAGGCGCCGCCACACCGCCTAATCCGGCCGAGGGCGACTATGAGTGAGCATGATCCGGCCGCGGGCCTACAACCGCTCGATATCGACGCGCTCGTCGAGGCACGTCACCCCGATCCTTTTTCGCAGCTCGGGCTGCATCAGTCGGACGCCGGTCCTGTGGTGCGCGCGTTGTTGCCGAACGCCGCGCACGTCAGCGTGGTGGCGCGCGCGGATGGCGCGCTGCTGGGCGAACTTGAGCAACTGCGGCCGGGGCTTTTCGCCGGCCGCGTTACGTCGGCGGCGCCGTATCGCTTGCGGATCGACTGGCACGGTGTAACGCAGGAGATCGAAGACACTTATTCGTTCGGCCCCGTGCTCGGCGACGAACCGCTCGGGCGTCTCGCCGGCGGCGATCCGTATGCGGTGCTCGAATGCCTCGGCGCGCATCCCATGCAGGTGGACGGCGTGCCCGGCGTGCGCTTTGCCGTGTGGGCGCCGAATGCGCGGCGCGCCTCGGTGGTCGGCGACTTCAACGCATGGGACGGCCGTCGCCATCCAATGCGGCTGCGTCATCAGGCGGGCGTGTGGGAACTGTTCGTGCCGCGCGTGGGCCCCGGCACACGCTACAAATACGAGTTGCTTTCGCGCGACGGCCATCCGTTGCCGCTCAAGGCCGACCCGTGCGCGATGCAGACTGAAAAGCCGCCGGGCACTGCTTCGGTGGTCGCGCACGTCGACGAGATCGAGCAGTTTGCATGGACCGATCACGAATGGATTCAGTCACGCGCCAGCAAGCAGACCGCCCGCTCGCCGATCTCGATCTATGAGGTGCATGCGGAATCCTGGCTGCGCGTAGCCGAAGAGGGTCAGCGCGGCCTCGTCTGGGAAGAACTCGCCGAGCGACTGGTTCCGTACGTCAAGAGCATGGGTTTTACGCATGTCGAGTTCATGCCGGTCGCCGAGCATCCGTTCGGCGGCTCGTGGGGCTACCAGCCGCTTGGACAGTTCGCGCCGTCCGCGCGATTCGGCAAACCCGAGCAGTTCGCGGCGTTCGTCAACAAGGCACATGAAGCCGGCCTCGGCGTGATTCTCGACTGGGTGCCCGCGCACTTTCCGAACGACGCCCACGGCCTGGTCGATTTCGACGGCACGCCGCTTTACGAGCATGCCGATCCGCGCGAAGGTTATCACCAGGACTGGAACACGATGATCTACAACCTCGGCCGCAACGAGGTGAGCGCGTTCCTTATCGCTTCGGGCCTCGCGTGGCTCAAGCGCTATCACGTCGACGCGTTGCGCGTGGATGCGGTGGCCTCGATGCTGTACCGCGACTATTCGCGCGCCGCCGGTGAATGGGTGCCGAATATTTACGGCGGCCGGGAAAATCTTGAATCGATTGCGTTCTTGAAGCGGCTCAATCACGAAGTCGGCTACGTGCCAGGCGCGCCGGGCGCCATCACGATCGCCGAAGAATCCACCGCGTGGCCGGGCGTCACCGCACGCGTGGAAGACGGCGGTCTTGGCTTCCAGTTCAAGTGGAACATGGGCTGGATGCATGACACGCTGCACTACATGGAGGAAAACCCGGTCTACCGCCAATATCATCATCACATGATGACGTTCGGCATGGTGTACGCGTATTCGGAGCGTTTCGTCCTGCCGCTTTCGCACGACGAAGTGGTGCACGGCAAAGGCTCGCTGCTCGGCAAGATGCCGGGTGACAGGTGGCAGCGCTTCGCCAATCTGCGCGCGTATTTCGGCTTTATGTGGATGCATCCGGGCAAGAAGCTCCTGTTCATGGGCGGCGAATTCGGGCAGATGGCGGAGTTCGACCACGACACATCGCCGCACTGGCATCTGCTCGACGATCCGCATCATCATGGCCTGCAGAAGCTGGTGCGCGATCTGAATCATCTGTACTGCAAGGAACCGGCGCTGCACCGGCTCGACAGCGAGCCAGGCGGCTTCGAATGGCTGATCGGCGACGACCAGGGCAACAGCGTGTTCGCCTGGCGGCGCACCGACGGCGAAGGTCGCGAGGTCGTGGTGGTCTGCAATATGACGCCGGTGCCGCGGGTCGGCTACCGGATGGGCATGCCATGCCGCGGCCGCTGGAGCGAAGTGCTGAATACGGACGCGGGCGTATATGGCGGCTCGAACATGGGCAACGGCGGGATGATTTACACCGACGAGATCGCGAGTCACGGCAGGCCGTTTTCGGCTTCGCTGGTTCTGCCGCCGCTGGCGACGATCGTCTTACGCGCCGATTGACGGGCGCGCGGTAATGCGGGCGCGCGGCGCAGTCGTCGCGCGCCCGTTGCATGAAGACCCACGATAGCGTTCGAAAAACAGAACAAGGAAGGGGAACATGTCGCACGCAATGCCCGACCGGCTGCTGCCGGGCTCGCCCTATCCGCTTGGCGCCAGCTGGGACGGTCTCGGCGTCAACTTTGCGGTGTTCTCGGCGAACGCGCAGAAAATCGAGCTTTGCCTGTTCGATCCCACCGGCCGCAAGGAGATGCGGCGCTTCACGCTGCCCGAATGCACCGACGAAGTCTGGCACGGCTACCTGCCGAATGCGCATCCCGGCACCGCGTATGGCTTTCGCGCGCATGGCCCGTATCAGCCGCAGCATGGGCATCGCTTCAATCCGCACAAGCTGTTGCTCGATCCGTATGCGCGCAAACTGGTCGGGCAGTTTCGCTGGTCGGACGCGCTCTTCAGCTATCGCGTTCATTCGAATCGCGCCGACCTGTCGATCGACCGGCGCGACTCGGCGCCGGCCATGCCGAAATGCGTCGTGATCGACGAAGCGTTCGACTGGTCGCGCGACAAACGCCCGAACGTCCCGTGGGGCGAAACCGTGATCTACGAGACGCATGTGCGCGGCGCCTCGATGCTGCGCGCCGAACTGCGCCAGCATGAACGCGGCACGTTCGCCGCGCTCGCTTCGCCGGATTTCATCGAGCATTTGCTCAGGCTCGGCGTGACCGCTGTCGAACTGCTGCCCGTGCATGCGTTTCTGAATGACCGGTTTCTGGTCGAGCGCGGTCTGCGCAATTACTGGGGCTACAACACCGCGGCGTTTTTTGCGCCGGAGCCCTCGTATCTCAGCACACACCGGCTTGACGAAATGCGGATTGCCGTGAGGCAGCTGCACGCGGCCGGCATCGAGGTGTTTCTCGACGTGGTCTACAACCACACCTGCGAAGGCAACGAAATGGGGCCCACCGTGTCGTGGCGTGGACTCGACAACGCCAGCTACTACCGGCTGATCCCGGGCGACGAACGCCACCAGATCAACGACACCGGTTGTGGCAACACGCTGAATCTGCCGCATCCGCGCGTGCTGCAGATGGTGATGGATTCGCTGCGCTACTGGGCGACAGCTTTCAATATCGACGGCTTCCGTTTCGACCTCGGCGTGACGCTGGCGCGCGAACAGCATGGCTTCGATCCGGGTTCCGGCTTTTTCGACGCACTGCGGCAGGACCCGATCCTGTCGCAACGCAAGCTGATTTCCGAACCGTGGGACATCGGTCCCGGCGGCTATCAACTCGGCAACCATCCACCGGGCTTTGCCGAATGGAACGATCGTTTCCGCGATACCGTGCGCCGTTTCTGGCGTGGCGACGCCGGCTTGCGGCCCGATCTCGCCGCGCGCCTGACCGGCTCGGCCGATCTGTTCAACCGGCGCTTCAGAAAGCCGTGGGCATCGATCAATTTTGTCGCATCGCACGACGGCTTTACGCTCGCCGACATCACTGCCTATGAGCAGAAGCACAACGAGGTGAATCGCGAGGGCAACAACGACGGCCACAATGAAAATTGCAGCCGTAACTGGGGCGTGGAAGGCCATACTGACGATCCGGCGATTCTCGAGACCCGCAAGCGCGTGGCCCGTTCGCTGATCGCCACGCTGCTGATGGCGCTCGGCACGCCCATGCTGCTGGCCGGCGACGAATCGCTGCGCACGCAGAATGGCAATAACAATGCGTACTGCCAGGATAACGAACTATCATGGCTCGACTGGGAGCGCGCGCAATCGTCTGACGGGCGCAAGATGACTGAATTCGTCGCGCGAGTGGTCGCATTGCGCAAACAGCACCCGTTGTTACGCGAAACGCGATTTCTGTTCGGCGACCGCGAGGTGTTGCCTGGTCTGTTCGATGTCGGCTGGTTCGACGAACACGGCGATCCGCTCACCATCGAAGCCTGGCAGGATCCGGAGGGCCGCGCGTTTACGCTGCGGCGCGCCGGCCCGGGCCTGCACGACGAAACGGAAGTATTGTTGATGATGCTCAATGCGTCGGCGGAAACGCGGCGTTTTACGCCGCCCGCGCCGCACCTGGAATGGCAAGTGCTGCTGGATACGGCTGAGCCGGAAAGCGCGCCGCATCGGCTGGCGGTTGCGGAGATCGAAGTGGCCGCGCATAGCCTTGTCATGCTGGCCGCGCAACCTGTCGGCGAGACGGATTGGCAGGCGGGCTGGAAAGCCGGCGCAGAGCACGGGCCGCGGCTCCAGACTGCGTTGCCGCCCGATCCCGGCGCGCATCCGGCGAGCGGTGATACGTCGCCCACCAGTTGAGCGCCGCCCGCATCGCAACACGTGCAGCATGGTAAGGCGATCGCGTCGTGACGCATCCGGCGCGGCTCCCGAGCAAAACCGAATGGTGACGAATCATGTCCGATAGTCCGATTGATCCGCACGCGCATCACCACGCGCACTGCCTGCCGTTCGGCGCGCAGCTGATCGGCGCGGCGGGGACGAAGCCGCGCACCCGGTTTCGTTTCTGGGCGCCGTCGTGCAAGACGGTGCAGGTAGACATCGAAAACGGACCCGCCCAAGGCGTGGTCGAGATGGCGTCGGCCGGCAACGGCTGGTTCGAGGCCACCGTCGATTCCGGCGCGGGCACGCTCTACCGCTTCCGGCTCGACGGCGAGCATGCCGTACCCGATCCTGCATCGCGCTTCCAGCCCCACGACGTGCATGGTCCGAGCGAAGTCATCGACCCGCGCGCGTACCGCTGGGAACACACGAACTGGCATGGCCGGCCGTGGGAAGAGACCGTGCTGTACGAGCTGCACGTTGGCGCGCTCGGCGGTTATGCGGGCGTGCAAAAGCGCCTCGCGGCACTCGCCGCGCTCGGCGTCACCGCCATCGAATTGATGCCGCTGAACGATTTTCCCGGCAAGCACAACTGGGGCTATGACGGCGTGCTGCCTTATGCGCCAGACTCGGCGTATGGCCGGCCAGACGAACTGAAAGCGCTGATCGACGCCGCCCACGATCTTGGCCTGATGGTATTTCTCGACGTGGTGTACAACCACTTCGGCCCGGACGGCAACTATCTGCACGCGTACGCCCGCCCGTTTTTTCGCGAAGGCACGCACACGCCGTGGGGCCCGGCCATCGACTTCGAGCGCGCCGAAGTCAGCGATTTCTTCACTGACAACGCGGTCTACTGGATCAACGAATATCGCCTCGACGGCCTGCGTTTCGACGCGGTGCATGCCATCGACAATCATGCGTGGCTACGCGAATTGTCCGACCATATCCGCGCGAAAGTGCAGCATGGCCGGCATGTGCATCTCGTGCTGGAAAACGAACGCAACAGCGCGAGTCTGCTCGAAACGCATTTCGACGCGCAATGGAACGACGACGCGCACAACACGCTGCATGTGCTCCTGACCGGTGAAACGGAAGGCTATTACCACGCGTATGAAGACCAGCCGATCCGGCGTCTCGCGCGCGTGCTGTCGGAAGGCTTCACGTATCAGGGTGAAGCGTCGCCGATTCACGACGGCGCGCCGCGCGGCGAATCGAGCGGGCACCTGCCGCCAGCTTCGTTCGTGATGTTCCTGCAGAACCACGATCAGATCGGCAATCGCGCCTTCGGCGAACGCCTGCGCACGCTGACGTCCGACGATGCATTGCGCGCCGCCACCGGCCTGTTGCTGCTGTCGCCGCAAATCCCGCTGCTGTTCATGGACGAGGAATACGGTTCGACCCGGCCGTTCCTGTTCTTTACCGATTACACCGGCGATCTCGCCGATGCCGTGCGCGAAGGACGGCGCCGCGAATTCGCGCGCTTTTCCGCATTCAGCGACGAAAAACGGCGCGCGCAGATTCCCGATCCCAACGACGTGAAGACCTTCGCGGCGTCCTCACCGCCCGACCTCGCTCAAGCGCCGGCGCACGACGACGACGCGAAAGACCGGCTCGACTGGATGCACTTCTACAAATCCGCGCTCGCTGTACGCGCGAAGCTGATCACGCCGCGGCTGAAGCACGCCAAAGCGCTCGGCGCGACTGTACTTACCGCCGCAGACGGCGCCGACGCCAACGCACTGCTTGCGCGCTGGAAACTGGGCGACGGCGAAACATTGTCGATCGCCTTGAATCTGTCGCCAGAGAGTGTGCCGCTCGCGGAGATTCCCGCCGGCAAGCTGGTTTTCGAAACACCGCCGCGCGTGCGTGAGCAGATCGACGCGAAGGTGTTGCCATCCAATGCATTTGCCGCGTGGCTAACCGGCGACGTCAGCGACTATGCAATCGGTCACGATGCCCGCATTGCGGGCCAACAGGAGCGCCACGCGTGAGCCCGACCCGCCGCCCGAACAATTCGATCGTGACGCTCGCCATGCGCGCCGGCTTTGAAGTCGAATGGCAGGACGCCCACCATACGACCCAGCATGTGCCCGAGAGCACGCTTGCCGTGCTGCTCGAACGAATGGGTCTGCCGTGCGGCAACGCAACGCAAATCCGCCAAAGCGCCGCTGCGCTCGATGCCGAACTATCGGGCCGCAAACTGCCTCCGTTGATGACCGCGGAGGTCGAACGCGGCATCGCACTGCCCGCAGCCGCGATCAAATCCGGCAGCCACTACCGCATCGAGCTGGAAAGCGGTTCGATCATCGACGGCCGCTTCACGGCGCCTAAAGGCGAGGAGGCCTTGCTCGCGCCGATCGACGAGCCCGGCTATCACACGCTTGTGATCAACGAGCAGCACGTGACGCTAGCCATTGCGCCTTCACGCTGCTACACCGTCGCCGACGCGTGGCGCACGCTACACGACAACACCGCGCATGCGCCGCCGCTGTGGGGCATTGCCGCGCAGCTATATGGATTGCGCCGTGCAGGTGATGGCGGCATTGGCGACTATTCGGCCCTCGCGCAACTGGCGATCGAAAGCGCGAAGCGCGGCGCGCATGCGCTCGCCGTGAGTCCGACGCACGCCATGTTCAGCGCGGAACCGAACCGCTTCAGCCCGTATTCGCCGTCGTCGCGCTTATGGCTGAACGTCACGCATATCGATCCCGCCGCGGTGTTCGGCGCCGATGCGGCGCACGCCGCGTTCGAAGCGGCGCAAGCGGGCACTACGTGGTCGAAGCTCGAAGACCTGCCGCTGATCGAATGGCCGAGCGCGGTCGTGTTGAAACTGAAAGTGTTGCGCGCGCTTTACGAGCATTTCTGCACCGCGGAGCGCACGCACGACACACCGCGCGCGCTGGAATTTCACGGCTTCTGCGAGCGTGCCGGACGCGCGCTCGAAGACCATGCGCGCTTCGAGGCGCTGCAGGCGGCGCAGCTTGCACAGCCAGGCGGCGACGGCCACTGGCGCAACTGGCCCGAGGCGCTACGCGATCCGCGTAGCCCGGAAGTCGACGCCTTTGCCGAGGCCAATCGTCACGAAGTGGAGTTTCATCTCTTCCTGCAATGGCTTGCGGCCAAGGGGTTGTCGCATGCGCAGCACGCGGCGCGCGATGCCGGCATGGCCGTCGGCCTGATCGCCGACCTCGCTGTCGGTTGCGATAGCGCGGGCAGTCATGCGTGGTCGTACCGCGACGACATGCTGCAAGGCGTGTCAGTGGGCGCACCGCCGGATCTGTTCAATCAGGCCGGTCAGGCATGGGGACTCACCACGTTCTCACCGCGCGCGATGCGCACGCAAGGTTTTTCCGCGTTCATCGACATGCTGCGCGCGGCGTTCGCGCATGCGGGCGGCATCCGTATCGATCACATTCTCGGCTTGCGGCGCCTGTGGCTCGTGCCCGAGGGAGAAAGCGCGCGCAACGGCGCCTATCTGCGTTACCCGCTCGAAGATTTGCTGCGGCTCATCGCGCTCGAATCGTGGCGGCATCGCGCGATCGTGATCGGCGAGGATCTCGGCACCGTGCCGCCCGGTTTCCGCGAGCGCCTCGATGAGCATGGTCTGGCCGGCATTCGCGTGCTGTGGTTCGAGCATGCAACGCAGGGCGAAGGTTTCAAGCCGCCTCAGGCGTGGGACCGCAACGCCGTCGGCACCACGACCACGCACGATCTGCCCACGGTCGCCGGTTGGTGGCGCGGCAGCGACATCACGTGGCGCAACCGCATTGGTCAAACCATGGCGCGCGCCGATGGCCGCGATCCGGTGGCGCTCGCGCAGGAGGAACGCGCTGCCGATCGCGCGAAGCTATGGGCGGCGTTCCAGCAAGCCGGCGTGGCCGCGCCCGAGGTCCCCGCGCCGTCGCTGGAGAACCCGCCCGTGGATGAGGCGCTGGCGTTTGTTGCGGCGACGCCGGGGCCGCTCGTCACCTACCCGCTCGAGGATCTGCTGGCGCAAGTCGAGCAGCCGAATCTGCCCGGCTCGATCGACGAGCACCCGAACTGGCGCCGCCGTGTCACGCTGCCAATCGACGAATTGTTCAAAGACCCGACGTTCTGCGATCGCCTGCTGGCGGTGGACCGCGCGCGCAGCGCCGCCGTCCGCTCTTCTTCCAATGCTTCCGTGGAGCCTGACACGCCATGACCGTTCCACGCGCCACGCTTCGGCTCCAGTTTCATCGGGGCTTCACCTTCGACGATGCGGCGAAGCACGTCGAATACTTCGCCGCACTCGGCATCAGCCATCTCTACGCGTCGCCGATCACCACGGCCGAGCCGGGCTCGATGCATGGCTACGACACCGTCGATTACACCCAGGTCAGCACCGAGTGCGGCGGCGAAGCGGGGCTCAAGCGCCTTGTCGACAAGCTGCATGCGCACAAGATGGGTTTGATCGTCGACATCGTGCCGAACCATATGGGCGTCGGCGGGGCCAGCAACGCGTGGTGGCTCGATATTCTCGAATGGGGGCGGCACAGCGCGTATGCGCGGCATTTCGATGTGGACTGGCACTCGCCCGATCCGGCCTTGCGCGGCAAGGTGCTAATGCCGATGCTCGGCGCGCCGTACGGCGAAGAACTTGCGGCGGGCAACATTGCGCTGCGCTTTTCGGCGGGCACCGGGCACTTCTACCTCGGCTATGGTCCGCATGTGTTTCCGGTTTGTCCGACCGACTACGCGTCGATTCTGCAAAGCGTCGAGCGCGCCGATCTCAGCGCGCTGGCCGAGCGCTTTCAGGGCCTCACGACCCAGCCGGCCGATCAGCCGCGCGCCGCCGAGGGACGCGAGCTGCTACGCGAGTTCGCCGCGCGGCACGGCGTGTCGGCGATCGAAACCGCGCTGGCAACGTACGCGGCAGGCGACCCGGCATCGCGCGACCGTTTGCATCGGTTGATCGAGCGGCAGCATGTGCGTCTCGCATGGTGGCGCACCGCTTCCGATGAAGTGAACTGGCGGCGTTTCTTCGATATCTCGACGCTGGCCGGTGTGCGCGTAGAGCGGCCCGAAGTGTTCGACGCCGTGCACGCGCTGGCCTTCCGTCTGTATCAGGAAGGCGCGGTGGACGGCTTGCGAATCGACCACGTCGACGGGCTCGCCGAACCGCGCGAGTATTGTCAGCGGCTGCGCCAGCGCCTCACCGAACTGCGCGATACCGCGCCCTATGTGGTCGTCGAAAAAATTCTCGGCCGAGGCGAGCCGTTGCGCGACGATTGGCCCGTGGACGGCACGACCGGTTACGATTTCATGAACGACGTGGGCGCGTTGTTGCACGATCCCGCCGGCGCCGAACCGCTCGCGCAAACGTGGCACGACATCAGCGGCCGCAGCGCGCGATTCGCCGATGAAGCACTGATCGCGCGGCGCAAGATTCTCGCCGAAAATCTCTCGGCGGAACTGGACCGTGCGGCGCGCGCACTGCATCGTATTGCCCGCGATTCGCTGGCAACACGCGATTTCACCTACACCGCGTTGCGGCGCGTGCTGACCGAGCTGGTCGTGCATTTTCCGGTGTATCGCATCTATCCGCAGAATGGCTTGCGCAGCGTTGCAGACAATGTTTACTTCGAACAGGCATTGGCTGGCGCCAGAGAAACGCTCTCGCGCGCGGACTATGTCGTGCTCGATCGCGTGAATGCATGGCTCGGCGGTAGCGCCGAAGATGTGTCCAATGCCCGGCCCAGCGCGCCGCCACAGCAAGGCCAGAACGGTGCGCCACCAACGCATGCGGGCTCCGCGAGGCGCACCGCGCAGACGGTGTTTTCGCAACTGACCGCACCCGTTGCCGCGAAGGCGGTTGAAGACACCGCGTGCTATCGCTATGGGCGTCTGTTGTCACGCAACGAAGTCGGCGCCGATCCAGGCGAATTCGCGTTGTCGGTCGAGCAGTTTCACGCGGCGAATCTGGAGCGCTCACAGCGCTTTCCGCATGCGATGCTCGCCACCGCCACGCATGACCACAAGCGCGGCGAAGACGTGCGCGCGCGGCTTGCGGTGTTAAGTGAGATCGCATCCGACTGGAGCTCGGCCTTGCGCGCGTGGTCCACTCTGAATGCGCCGCATCGCCGGTCGCTCGAAGGCACGCCGACCGGCAGTGTGAGCAAGGACACGCGTTACGACTGGGCGCCCGGGCCGGCGGCGGAAGCGATGCTGTATCAGACGCTGGTGGGCTGCTGGCCGCTGGATTTATCGCCGGACGACGAAGACGGCGTCAAGGACCTGGCTGAGCGCGTAGCGCGATGGCAGTTGAAGGCGCTGCGTGAGGCGAAACTGCAGACCAACTGGCTTGCACCCGACGAAGCGTATGAAGCCGCGTGCGGCGACTTCCTGTTCGACATTCTGGCGCCACAGCGGCGCGACGGCTTTTTGCGCGAATTGTCTGGGTTTGTCACGCGAATTGGACGCGCGGGTGCGCTCAATAGCTTGCAGCAGACGGTGTTGCGACTGGCCTCGCCTGGCATTCCCGATCTTTACCAGGGCACCGAGTTGTGGGACTTCAGTCTGGTCGATCCCGACAATCGTCGGCCGGTGGATTTTGCGCAGCGTGAAGCGTGGCTGGTACAGACGCCGCCATCGGAATTTTTGCCTGACTGGCGCGATGGACGCGTGAAACTCGCGGTGGTGCAGCGGGTGCTGGCATTGCGCGCGCATCTGCCGGAATTGCTGAGTCAGAGTACGTATCTGCCGTTGGTGGTGCGCGGTGCGCATGCATCGAATGTGATCGCGTTTGCGCGACGGCACGGCAATGCTTGGGCGGTCGTGGTGGCTAGCCGGCTTGCGGCCGGATTGCTGGATGAGGATGGCAGTCTGCCGAAGGTCGATCCGGCGAAGTGGGACGATACCGCGGTTGAGATGCCGGCTGATTTGTCGGCTCGGGCATTGTTTGATTGGCTTTCGCCGGCCGCGCCAAAAGTCGATGAGAGTGGGCTGCTGTATTTGCGTGATGCTTTGGCGGCGATGCCAATTGCGGTGTTGGTGGAGGACGGAGTACCGAGGGGTTGATTATTTGCCTTTGGCGGCGGCATTTTGTGGTTGTGCCTACGGAAAAAAAAGCCGCCACGTCAGCCTGCGCTAGCCGCAAACACCCTCCTATAGTTGCCGCCAAGAATTCCCCCCACTTCCACTGGCGAGAACCCCGCCAGCATCAACTCGCTTGCCAGATCCGGCAATTGCTCATAACTCCGGAACACCGGTGGTGAAATAAACCCAAGCATATCCGTTCCCAATCCGACATGGTCGACGCCGACCACATCGGTCATACGCTTCACGCCTTCAGCCATTGCGCGTAAATCCCGAAACGTCCCCGAACTCGGCCACACGCCAATTACACCGCCGGTCCCGGCGACAACCCGTGCATGGTCCGCTGAAATAAGCCGACTCCTCGCTCCCGGATGCGCGGCCAACGCAGAATGCGACAGCACCAGCGGCCTGATTGATATATCGGCCGCACGTTTGACGAGTTCGTAGGTTCCGTGCGCCACATCGACCACGATCCCCAACGCATTGCAGCGCCGCACCACCTCCACGCCGACATCCGTCAGCCCGCCGTGCACGGGCGGCTCAGTCTGGATGTCGCCGAGTTCATTCACACGGTAATGCGTCAACTGCAAATGCCGCAGCCGATGCTGCGTGTACGCCTCGTCGACACGATCCACCCGGCCTTCGAGAAAGTCGCCGCCTTCCGCGGCGATGATCACGCACGGCCCGAGCGCACCGGAGTTCGTCAGCGAGGCGCTGTCTGTCACGATGTGCATCTGCTGCTGTTCGATCAACTGATGCGCGCGCAGGAATTCGGTTTGACCGAGTGCGTACAACTCCCCCGGCTGCGGTTCCCGCCAAGCTTCAAAACGCTTACGGTTGTCCGCGACACGCGTCACAGTCGTGTCGGTGACGATCGCAAGACAGATGACGTTCATGCCGCCTCTGCGCATCGGCGCGGCCAATGGAACGAAAGGGCGCCGTGCGCCGATAGCCGGATCGCGCGATACGATCACACGGCCGCCGTGGCTGTGCATGTCGATCGTCAGCGTGCCGGGAGGCGGCTGCCAGCCCGATGTGACATCTGCCGCGATGGCGTTGCCATGGGCCTCGTCGTGCGTCTCGGTGTAGCCCGCGAAGCGCCCAGGCGCGCAAGCGGCCAGACCCAATGCCGCGCCCGATGCCAGGAAGGCGCGCCGGCTCATTGCGCGCGACGATGTCTGCGGCTGATCGAGCAGTAGTGCTTCGACCAATCGATAGCGCCAGCCCGCGGGATCGTTCGACAGACGCAACAGCCGGCCGCGCAACGTGATGGCTTCTGCGTGAGGCGCGAGTAGCGCGGCCGGATAGACCTCGATCGATGTCAATGGATTGCGCGGCACGCAGCCGCCGCAACATGGCGGGTTCGCGCTCAGCAGAAAGTAATCGACGGCGTGCGCTTCGGGGTCTACTGGAATCATCCAGCCCGTTATTTCGATGATGGCGCCGTGCAGTGCGTCGGTATCGTTTGCCTGAAGATTGGGCCAGTCGATATGCATCCGCGCTCCCGTCGATCCGATTTTATTTTCGGGCCGCTGCAGCCCGGTTTTTGCTTTTGACCCGTGTGCTGAACATACCTTTTGCGGGTCTCGGCATTTCAGTTTTCAGTGCGGCTGCGCCATTTTCTGGTGCCTGCTTTCTAGCCGCCTTCATCGTCAAAAGTTTTCGGATAGACCCGCACCAGCACAATCCTGGGACCCTTCATCTTCTTGACCACCACATCGAACCGATCGAACTCAACGCGCTGCCCCTCGGTAGGCAGATCATTCAAAGCCTGAATCACCAAGCCGCCAACCGATTCAGCCTGCCCTTCGTCAATATCGATCCCCAGCGCGCGTTCCAGCGACACTACCGGCAAGCTGCCCTTGCCCATCAACGTGCCGTCATCCATCCGCGACCAATCCGCGTCGCCTTGCCGGAATTCATCATGAATCTGGCCAACCAGTGCGCCAAGCAGATTATCGAGCGTCAGAAAACCAATCGGCTTCGAGTTCTTGTGGCCCACCAGCGCAAAATGCGGCGCGCCCTTCCGGAAGCGGCGAAACAGTTCGAGCGCAGGCATATCGGGTTTCACGTACTGCACCGGCCGCGCATATTTGGAAAGATCGTCAAGGGTACTGCCCGCATGCCGCGCCAACAGCAGATCCTTCAAATGGATCATGCCGGCCACGCGCTCGCCAACGGCATCTTCGAACAACGGATAACGGCTGAAGCGGTGCTGCGCCACCATCTGCATGTTTTCGCGCAACGGCAAATCGCGGCGCAAACCAATCATTTCATAGGCTGGCCGCATCAGGTCCGACACAGTCATGCGCGAAAAATCCAGCGAGTGCGCAATCGTGTTCCACTCGTCCTGGCTGTACGCGCCGTCCGGCGACCCCAGTTCCGTCGCGACGTTGGCGCGGCGGCCACGCAAGATCAGCTTGAGTTCGTCGGTCGAATAGTGGGAATCGTGGCCGTGGTCCGCGTCGAGGCCCGTGAGCTTCAGCACCGCGTTGGCGCTCGAATTGAGCACCCAGATCGCCGGATACATGGCCCAGTAGAAGCCGTACAGCGGCGTGGCGGCCCACAGCGAAACCTTCTCCGCTTCGCGAATCGCCAGCGACTTCGGCGCCAGTTCGCCCACCACGATATGCAGGAATGAAATGCACGAGAACGCGAAAAACAATGAAACGCCGTGAATCAGCTTCTCGGATTCCACGCCCAACAGAGTGAAGAGCGGCGTGAGCAACTCGGCGAACGCAGGCTCGCCAATCCAGCCCAGACCCAGCGAAGCCAGCGTAATGCCCAGCTGACAAGCAGACAGATACGCGTCGAGCCGGCCATGCACCTTGGCCAGCAAACGTCCGCGCATGCCGTGCCGGGTGGCGAGGCTTTGCACGCGCGTTTGCCGCAACTTCACCAGACCGAATTCCGCGGCGACGAAAAAACCGTTGAGGGCAACGAGAAACAACGCACCAATAAGGGCGACAACCTGGATCAAAGCGAATGGCTCCGGCAACAAAAGTTGTCAGTATAAAGTGCGAAAGTTTGGTGAAAGTTAATCGCGCACGGGACACTGCGCCGACGGCCGGCGCTCAAGTCTTTGCCGTCGCGCTAAGGGGCACGCGCAGCGCGAGCGTGGCCGCTTCGCCCTCCTGCGTATCGTCCTGCTCAAAACTGCCGCCGTGCGCCTCCGCTACGCGTTTGCATAACGCGAAGACCCATGCGATGCGTCTGGCTTCGCGCGGTTCATGCGCCTGTTTGCGGGCAAACGCTTCAAGCACGTGCGGCAACGACGGATCGTCCAGCGCAGCGGGGCTCATGTCGAAGCTGACAGTGACGTGCCATGCGGTGGCGTCAGCGCGTGTGGTGAGATTGACCTTAGCGCCTTCCGCGCCCGCCTCGACGGCGAACGTGAGCATCACCCACAGCGCGGCAGCAAGGCGCTCCCGGTCGCCATTGAGTTGCTCGGTCGCCAGTTGCGAGTCGATTGCAAGCTCGACGCCGCGCGAACGCGCCAGCCCCGAGCGGACTTCTCCAACCGTCTCATCGAGCAGCGGATGTAGTGGGAATGGCGCGCAAGCAAGCGCCAACGTCCTGGTTTCAGCGCGCGTGGCGTCGACGATCGTCTCGAGCAGCTTCACCTGCTGGTCCACGCCGTTACGGATGCCGGTGATGGCACGCTGCGAGTTCGCGTCATTCGCGTCGAGCTTGCGCTCGAGTACATACGCCCAGCTGTGGATCGCGTTCAGCGGACCGCGCAAGTCGTGCGATACCAGCGACAGCACGTGGTCACGCATGAACAGCGCGGTCTCCGCGCGCAGGTGCGCGGTGCGCTCGGAGACGGCGAGGCCGGGACGAACCGGTTGTTCGCCGCCGGTCCCCGTGGAAGACGTTGTCACGATCGAGCCCTCTCAGGCAGTGCGTAAATCTTGAAAGAAGCCTCATTATAGGCATGCCGCCGGGCGCGGCCAGCCTGGCCGGACGGCCAAGGTGGCCGCAATCCGCGTGCCTGACGGCAATCCTCGGCGATGCGATGCCAACACGCCTACAATGTCGGTTTTTACGATTTGACCTAAGGAGCGACACATGTCGACTGTAACTACCGAATCCGGCCTGAAATATGAAGACATCGTCGAAGGCACGGGCGCCGAAGCCGTCGCCGGCAAGACCGTCAGCGTGCATTACACCGGCTGGCTGACCGATGGGCAGAAGTTCGATTCGAGCAAGGACCGCAATGACCCGTTCGCCTTCGTGCTGGGCGGCGGCATGGTCATCAAGGGTTGGGACGAAGGCGTGCAAGGCATGAAGGTCGGCGGCACGCGCAAGCTGACGATTCCGCCGCAACTCGGTTACGGCGTGCGCGGCGCGGGCGGCGTGATTCCGCCGAATGCGACGCTCGTGTTCGAAGTCGAATTGCTCGACGTCTAAGTTTCACTGCTCGGTAAAAACATTGCCGTGAGTCACGCCGCCATTTCGGCGCCTAGCGTCTCGCTGCGCCGATACGGCGCAATCGAAGCGTCGGACGTGCACGACTTTCACCAGGTCGTGCTCGGACTCGACGGCGCCATGGTGATGGCGGTGGATGGCGTCGCGCAACAGATCGACGCCGGCTCCGCCTGGCTCATTCCGGCGGGCGCGCGGCACGACTATGCGGGCGTCGGCGAGAACCGGCAGTTGGTGCTGGATCTGCCGGCCGCTTCGCTGGCCGTGCCGGAACGTCTATTCGACCGCGCCCGGGCGGTCACGGTGAATGCCTCGCTCACGCAGCTCGTGCATCGGATTGCCGCGCATGCTATCGGCGGCGCGCAGGGCGACGATCTGGACACCCGGCGTTTTCATTGGGACGCAGCCGCGCGTTTGGGCGCTGCGTTAGTGGCCGACACGGGTGCGGCTGGGGTTCGAGCGCCCGGCGCCGGCCTGGATTTCGCGCGCATCGACTGCTGGCTGCGCAGGCATTTATCGGAGCCGTTGCGCATCGCCGACCTCGCCGCTCATTGCGGCTTTGGTATGCGGCGGTTTCATCAGCTTTTTATCGAGGCCTTCGGCGAAACGCCGCATCGCTATTTGCAGCGTCTGCGGCTCGATACGTCGATTACGCTGCTCGCCGATCCGCGGCTCTCGCTGATCGATATCGCTCTGGAAATCGGCTTTGGCGATCAGAGCGCCTATACGCATGCTTTCACGCGCCGCTTCGGATTGGCGCCCGGTCAATGGCGTGCAATACGGAATCGAAATCTCGCCTGAACCTCGGCACTACGCGGTGCAATTCATAGCCACCGCTTCCGCGTGCGAACTTGCAAATCGGCGGCCTTCTCTCTGCTGATCGTACTCGTCACGATGCACCGTCAGCAGCAAACGTGTACGAGCAAGCGGCGGCCCTTTGAACGGGCCGCCATCTCTCCAAGTTTTAGCCCGCCAGACCGCGCTCCAGATCGCCGCGGATATCGCCGGCGTTTTCCAGCCCCACGGCGAGGCGGATCAATCCTTCGCTAATGCCGGCTGCCGCGCGTGCTTCCGGTGTCAAGCGACCGTGCGTGGTGGTCGCCGGATGGGTGATGGTCGTGCGCGTGTCGCCTAGATTGCCGGTAATCGAGCAGACCTTCGTGCTGTCGATCACGCGCCATGCGTTCGCGCGCATCGCCTCAGGCGTGTCGCCCTTCAGTTCGAACGACAGAATCGCGCCGCCCGCCTTCTGCTGACGCATCGCCAGCGCATGCTGCGGATGCGATTCCAGCCCCGGATAGAACACGCGATTCACCGCCGGGTGCGTCTCGAGCCAGCGCGCGATTTCGAGTGCATTCGCCGACTGCTTCTCAACGCGCAGCGACAACGTTTCCATGCCCTTGAGCAGCACCCATGCGTTGAACGCGGACAACGTCGGCCCGGCGCTGCGCACGAATGGAAACACTTTTTCCATGATGAATTGCTTCGAGCCGACCAGCGCGCCACCGAGCACCCGCCCCTGGCCGTCGAGGAACTTGGTGGCCGAATGCATCACCACGTCCGCGCCGAGTTTCAGCGGCTGTTGCAAGGCCGGGCTGCAGAAACAGTTGTCGACCACGAACAGCGCATTTGCCGCCCTGGAGATCTTGCTGATCGCTTCGATATCGGCAACTTCGGTGAGCGGATTCGACGGCGTTTCGAGGAAGAACATTTTCGTCTCGGGACGCACGGCGTTTTTCCACGCGTCCAGATCGGTCGGATCGACGAAGGTAGTCGTGATGCCGAACTTGCTGAAGATCTGCGAGAACATGCCGAGCGTCGAGCCGAACAGTGCCTGCGAGCTGACCAGATGGTCGCCGGCCTGCAGCACGGACATCACCACCGACATGATCGCGGCCATTCCCGAGGCGGTGGCCATGCACGCTTCGCCGCCTTCGAGCGCGGCCAGACGGTCCTGGAACATCGAGACCGTTGGGTTCGTGAAGCGCGAGTAGGTGTAGTTGTCTTCGGAATTCTTGAATTTGTCGGCGGCGTCCGCGGCACTCGCGAACACAAAGCTCGATGTCAGGAAAATCGCTTCCGAATGTTCATTGAAGTCGCTGCGCACTGTGCCCGAGCGGACTGCCAGCGTATCGAAGTTCAGGGAGTCGTCCATGTTGGTTTATTTTCCGATGTTCCATGGGCTGGGTTCGGCGCGCACTTCTCACCTGCGATGGGAAGTGAAACGCCAAACGGCAGCGACAAAAAAGCCCGCTTTTGCGTCGGCATAAGCGGGCTTCATGTGCGGGGAAAGCTGGAGCGGAGGCGGACGATTGCGGCTTGCCCACCATTCGCTTTAGCTGTTTTGGGTTGCCCCGCGTCCGCAAGCTGAGATCAAATCGACGCAAGCCGTCATGCTAACACGCTCGCGGCGCGGCGTGGCCCGCACCAGCAGGCCACGCCGGTCATGCGATTGCTTAACCGACCGACAATTGCAGATGCAGTTGCGAGCGAGCCGGGCCGCCACCGTCGATCGCTTCGCTCGCGGCGTCGCGATCCGATTGCGAAGACGGCGCGAGACGCGCGGTTTCGATGCGATCGAGGTACTCGGTAGTCACATCGCCGGTCACGTAGTTGCCGTCGAAGCACGAAGCCTCGAATTCCTTCAGCGCCGGGTTGATATCGCGCACGGCCTGCTTGAGCGCGTCGACGTCCTGATAAACGAGATGGTCGGCGCCGATCATGCGCGCGACTTCTTCGTCAGTGCGGCCATGCGCGACGAGTTCGCCGCGCGTCGGCATGTCGATACCGTAGACGTTCGGGAATTTCACCGGCGGCGCAGCCGAAGCAAAAATCACCTTGTTCGCGCCTGCATCGCGCGCCATCTGCACGATTTCGTGCGAGGTGGTGCCGCGCACGATCGAATCGTCGACGATCAACACGTTCTTGCCCTTGAACTCGATACCCATCGCGTTCAGCTTCTGGCGCACCGACTTCTTGCGCACGGCCTGACCAGGCATGATAAAGGTGCGGCCCACGTAACGGTTCTTGAAGAAGCCTTCGCGGTATTCGACGCCCAGTTTCTTGGCCACCTGCATCGCGGCCGGCCGCGACGAATCGGGAATCGGCATCACGACGTCGATCGCGACATCGGGCAGCTCGCGCTTGATCTTCTCGGCGAGGTAGTCGCCCATGCGCAGACGCACGTTGTAGACCGGCACGCCGTCGAGCACCGAGTCCGGACGCGCGAGATACACGAGTTCGAAAATGCACGGGTTCAGGCTCGGATTCGTCGCGCATTGCTGCGAATGCAGATTGCCTTCGATGTCGATGAAAATTGCTTCGCCCGGCGCCACGTCGCGCACGAATTCGAAGCCGATGCCTTCAATCGCCACCGATTCCGACGCCAGGATCCATTCGACGCCTTCCGGCGTTTCCTGCTTGCCGAGGCACAGCGGACGGATGCCGAACGGGTCGCGGAAACCGAGCAGGCCGTAACCGGCGATCAGCGACACGATCGCGTACGAACCCCGCACCCGGCGATGCACACCCGACACCGCCTTGAACAGCGCGGCCGGATCGAGTTGCAGACCCGAACTGGACAGCTGCAATTCGTGCGCGAGCACGTTGAGCATCACTTCGGTGTCGGAATTGGTGTTGATGTGGCGGCGATCGATGCGGAACATCTCATCTTTCAGTTGCTGCCAGTTGGTCAGGTTGCCGTTGTGCGCGAGGATGATGCCGAACGGCGCGTTCACGTAGAACGGCTGGGCTTCTTCTTCGCTCGACGCCGAACCGGCGGTCGGATAACGAACCTGGCCGATGCCGGTGGTGCCGGGCAGGCTGCGCATGTTGCGCGTGCGGAACACGTCGCGCACCATGCCGTTGGCCTTATGCATGTGGAAATTGCTGCCGTTCGCGGTTGCGATGCCGGCGGCGTCCTGACCGCGGTGCTGCAGGAGCAGCAGGCTGTCATAGATCAGCTGATTAACCGGGGATTGGGAAACTACGCCTACGATGCCGCACATGGCATGTCCTTCAAAGGTACGAAATTCGTAACGGCGACCGGTGCCTGCATTGGAGTATGAAAGCAGCCGGATTGCGCCGGAGTACTGCGGGCTTCCTCTGACCACCCGCCTGATCGTCACACACGGACGTAGGCAGCGAGTGTCTCGGGAAGCAGCGGTTTCATTGCGTGCACGCCCTCGACCGCATAGGGCCGAAGCAAGGCGTTGCGCCAGAATTCCTGTTGGGGCAGTTCGGTCAAGCCGGCAAGGGCGACCAGAACCAGCACCAGAATGACCCCGCGTACGAGGCCGAACATCAATCCGAGCGAGCGGTCCACGCCGCTCAAGCCGGTTGCCTGCACGAGGCGGCTCAGGAGTGCGTTCAACACGCTCGCTACCAGCACCACGCCGATCACGACCAGTGCAAACGCCAGCAGCCACTGGGTCAGCGCGCCGCCCGGCCACGTGGACGGAATGTACGGCACGACATACCCAACAAAGCGGCACGCGATGAAAAATGCCGCAATCCAGCCGATCAGCCCGAATATTTCGGACAAAAACCCGCGCCAGGTACCGCGTAGCGCCGATAAACCAATCACCGCCATTACAGCGTAGTCGAAGGCAGTGAACATCGCTCGCTTACTGTGCGGTGCCGTTCGCGCCGGACGTCAGACCCGCCTCGCGAACTTTGGCGATCGCGGCGCTGGCCGCGGCGCGGTCGGCGAACGGGCCGGCGCGCAATAGCGTGAGCGTCGTGCCGTCAGGCTGCTTCCGATGTTCGGTATATGCGGGCACACCCGCCGCTTTCAACTTGGTTAGCCAATTACGTGCATTGGCGTCGTTTGCAAATGCGCCGAGCTGAACCGCGAAACGACTGCCTGGCGGCGATGCCGGCGTACCGGAATCGGCGTCCGCGCTGGCGGCAGTGGGGTTCGTCGTGGTCGAAGTATTCGTGTTGCTGGTGCTATCGGTGCCCGGGGCCGGCGTGTTCGCGGCGCTATGACTGGCGGCCGCCGGTTTTGCCGGTTTGACTGGCGCCGACGCCGGAGCCGCGGGTGCCACATTGGCGGCGACGGCCGGTGTTTGCGGCTTCACAGCGGGCTTGGCTACAGGCGCTGCGGGTTTGGCTGCGGGCGCAGCGCTCGTATCCACGCTCTGCCTGGCCGCCGATGCCGGCGCAAGACCGGAAGCCGCGAGAGCCGATTCGGCTGCCGGGTTGTCAGGTGCGACGCCAGCCTGCGTATCTTCGTCGGTCTTGGCGACCTTCGGCGCAGGGCGGCTTGGAATATCGATGGAGATGTCGTCCGTGACCGGCTTTGGATGCGAATCCAGCACCATGGGCAGGATGACTACCGCCGCCACGACCAGCGCGACCGCGCCGACCAACCGGCGACGCGCCCGCTGCTTTTCGGGCAACGTGGGGTCGAGCAGCATCGCATCGGCGTCCACGGTGCGCTCCGTGCGGCGGGTTCGCCGCTCCACGCGCTCGCCACCGCGCTCGCCACGATTGGCACGAGTGGAACTGGTATTTGCGCCGCGCCGGCTGGGCGCGTCGTCTTTCTTGCCGAACGAGAAAATTCCCATGAATCGCTTGGTTCGAGCCTGGCGCCCGTTCAGTGTTGCTGCGATTTACGGTAGGCCATCACGCCTGCTACCGTATAGAAACTGCCGAAAACCACAATTCTATCATTCTCTGACGCTCGTTTTAGCGCCTCTTGGAAAGCCGCTGCAGGTGTGGCGCAGCGCGTCACGCTGCTATCGTGGCTGTCGCTCACGCCCTGTTCGCGCAAGGCGGCTTCGAGTTCCTCCGCAGAAGCCGCGCGCGGAGTCGGCAAATCGGTCACGCACCAGTGGTCGATTTCACCCTTCAGATGCGCCAGCACGCCGGCGATGTCCTTGTCGCGCATCGCGCCGAACACCGCATACGTGTAGGGGAAAAAACCCATGTTGCCGAGGTTTTGCGTCAGCACGGCAGCCGCGTGCGGATTATGGCCGACATCGAGCACGATGGCCGGCTTGCCCGGCAGCACCTGGAAACGCCCCGGCAATTCCACGTTGGCCAGACCAAGGCGGATATCCTGCGCCGAGACCGGCAAGCGGTCGCGCAATGCTTCGAGACCGGCGAGGGCCGCCGACGTGTTGATCAGCTGATTTGCACCGCGCAACGCCGGATAGGCGAGCGCCGAACGGCGCATCGTCGGACCCACGTAGCTCCATTGTTGACGCTCGCTGCCCGCCTGCCCTTCGTAGCGGAAATCGCGGCCAAAGAGCCACAGTTCGGCGCCGATCTGCTCGGCATGATCGATCAGCGTTTGCGGCGGCACCGGATCGGCGCAAATCGCCGGTTTGCCCGGACGGAAAATGCCCGCTTTCTCGAACGCGATTTTCTCGCGTGTATCGCCGAGATACTCGATGTGATCGATATCGATGCTGGTGATGATCGCGCAATCGGTATCGAGGATGTTGACGGCGTCAAGGCGGCCGCCCAGGCCGACTTCAAAGATGACCGCGTCCAGTTCGCGCGACGCAAACAGGCTCATGATCGCCAGCGTCGTGAATTCGAAGTAAGTCAGCGTGACCGGTTCGGCGAGGCTCAAACGCGCGCTTTCGACGGCATCGAAATGCGGCAGAAGGTCGGCGTCGCTCGCCATTTCGCCGTTCACGCGCGCCCGTTCGTTGAACGACAGCAAATGCGGCGAGGTGTGACAGCCGACCGCAAAACCGGCTCTCAGCAGAATCGATTCCAGGATCGCACAGGTCGAGCCCTTGCCGTTGGTGCCGCCAACCGTGATGATCGGGCACGCAAACGATAGCTGCATGGCGTCACGTACTGCGGAGATGCGAGCCAAACCCATGTCGATGCCGACCGGATGCGCGGATTCAAGGTGCGTGAGCCACGCGTCTAGGGTGGGGAATGTGGTCATCGAGCCAATCGGTGCTGCGTTGCGAGACCGTGATTATCCCGGAAATGACAGCGCGCCGCTTGATCACTCTCGCGGCGCGCTATTTTCTGACTGCTTTTTTGACGGCGGCCGCGCCTGAACGGACGTGGCGCCGGGTCGATACGAAGGCTTACGCGACGGCGTCGGCCGGCTGGTGGCTCAACAGCGCCATCAATCGCGCGATTTCTTCGCGCAGCTTGCGGCGGTCGACGATCATGTCCACCGCGCCTTTGGTCAGCAGAAACTCGGCGCGCTGGAAACCTTCCGGCAGCTTTTCGCGCACGGTCTGTTCGATCACGCGCGGGCCGGCAAAGCCGATCAGCGCCTTCGGTTCCGCGATCACCACATCGCCGAGGAACGCGAAGCTCGCCGACACGCCACCCATGGTCGGATCGGTCAGCACGGAAATGAACGGCAGCTTGGCTTCAGCGAGTTTGGTCAGCATGGCCGTGGTTTTCGCCATTTGCATCAGCGACAACAGGCTTTCCTGCATCCGCGCCCCGCCCGAAGCGGTGAAGCAGATAAACGGCACTTTCTGCTCGAGCGCATTCTGCGCGCCGCGCGCGAAACGCTCGCCGACCACCGAACCCATCGAGCCGCCCATGAACGAGAACTCAAAGCACGCCACCACCACCGGCAGCGTGTGGATCGCGCCGCCCATCACGACCATGGCATCGGTTTCGTCGGTATCGTCCATCGCCTCTTTCAGGCGATCCGGGTACTTGCGGCTGTCTTTAAACTTGAGCGCGTCGACCGGAACGATTTCCTGGCCAATTTCGTAGCGGCCTTCGGGATCGAGCAGGCCGTCGAGCCGCTCACGCGCGCCAATGCGCATGTGGTGGTCGCACTTCGGGCAAACATGCAGATTGGCCTCGACGTCGTTGCGGTACAGCACCGCTTCGCACGACGGGCACTTGATCCACAGCCCTTCCGGAATCCCCTTGCGGCTCTTCGGGTCGGTTTGTTTGATTTTCGGCGGCAGCAGCTTATCGAGCCAGCTCATATTGAATCCTTCTGGGGTCAGCGGTTGCGCGAACGGCGGGACGAACCCGCCGTTCAGGCTACAGACGACAAAAAATAACTGTTATCGGGCAGTCGCGATGCTATCGAGCGCCTCGCGGACTTCCGCAATGAAGCGGGTGAGCATCTCGGCGGCGGTGTCGGGCGCGGCTTGTTCGAGCAATTGCACGATCCGGCTGCCGATCACGACAGCGTCGGACACTTCCGCCACCGAGCGCGCCGTTTGCGCGTCACGAATGCCGAAACCGACGCCCACCGGCAGGGGTACGCGCGACTTGATGGCCGGGATTTTACTCGCGATGCTGGAAACGTCCAGATTTGCCGCGCCGGTCACCCCTTTCAGGGACACATAATAGACGTAACCGCTGGCGATTTTGCCGACTTCGGCGATGCGCTCGTCGGTTGACGTGGGCGCAAGCAGAAAAATCGGATCAATGCCGGCAGATCGCATCTGCTCGGCGAAGTTAGCGCACTCTTCCGGCGGATAATCAACCACCAGCACGCCGTCTACGCCGGCATCCTTCGCCGCTTTGGCGAATGCTTCGGTGCCCATGCGCTCGATCGGATTGGCGTAGCCCATCAGCACGACGGGGGTTGTGTCGTTTGTCTCGCGGAAGCGCTTGACGTCGGCAATCACGCTACGCAGCGACACACCCTGCGCCAACGCGCGCTCGGAAGATTGCTGGATCACCGGGCCGTCAGCCATGGGGTCGGAAAACGGCACACCGAGTTCGATCACGTCCGCGCCGCCGGCGGCGAGCGCGTGCATGAATTCGACGGTGCGCGCGGGGTCCGGGTCGCCGGCCGTCATGAACGGAATCAGGCCTTTCTTACCCTGCGCGGACAATGCTTCAAACGTGTTCTTGATACGGGACATGGAATATTCTCGGGTTTTTGGGCTACTGCGCGCTCATTGCGCCTCGGTGGGCTGCTCGGCTTTGACCGCGGCCTTGCGCGTTTTGCGAGCAACGACGGGAGGCGCCGCTGCGGCGCTGACGCGTTCGCGCGCTATCGCGCAGTAACTTTCATTGATCTCATAGCCGACGAATTCGCGCTGCTGACGAGCGCAAGCGACTGCGGTGGTGCCGCTGCCCATGAACGGGTCTAGCACGCGCCCGCCCTTCGGACAACTTGCCAGCACCATCCGCTCGACAATTTCCAGAGGCTTCTGGGTCGGGTGATCGACGCGTTCGGCGTGTTGCCGATGCAGTCGCGATACCGACCAGACATCCTTTGGATTATAGCCAAGCTCCAGCCACTTGCTGCCCTCGAACAATTTGCGCGAACGTGCCTTCTTCGTGACGGCATCGTACGGGATGCGGACGGGATCGAGATCGAAGTAATAGTCCTTCGACACCGCGAAAAAACCAATGTTGTCGTGCACCGAGGTGAAACGGCGCACGGTTCCGCCCATGCTCGGCACGCGCCGGTCCCAGATGATTTCGTTGATCATCGTGAGTTTTGTCTTCAGAAAACTGAAGATTTCGGGCGCGTACTGCCACGTGCAAAAGATATACAGCGAACCCGATGGCTTGAGCTTGGGAAGTGCCAGTTCGAGCCAACTGCGCGTCCAGGCGAGAAAATCCTCGCCGGTACGCATGTCGGAGTCGTTGCCATAATCCTTGCCGAGCCCATAAGGCGGATCGCATAGGATCAGGTCGATCGACCCGTCGGGAATGTTCGCCACATCGGTCAGAAAATCGCGGTTCAACAGCTGGATGCCGGCAGGCACCTGCGGCAGTGAAGCTGCAGGTGCCTCGGCCGCCGCGATCTCAGCGGCCGGGTTGGTTTCAATCGCCGGTTGCGGCTCGTCGAACTCGTCACGCATCGTCGCGGCGCTCAGAACTGGATACCCGATCGCTCGGCGACCGTGTGCATGTCCTTGTCGCCGCGGCCCGACAGATTGACCAGAAGGATTTTGTCCTTCGGCAGCGTCGGCGCAAGCTTCGCGGCGTAGGCCAGCGCGTGGCTGGACTCCAGTGCCGGGATGATGCCCTCGATGCGGCAGCAATCGTGAAACGCCTTAAGCGCTTCTTCGTCGGTGATACCGACATATTGCGCACGATTGCTGTCTTTTAGCCACGCATGCTCCGGACCGACGCCCGGATAGTCCAGCCCCGCCGAGACCGAATGCGTCTCGATGATCTGACCGTTCTCGTCCTGCAGGAGGTAGGTACGATTACCGTGCAGCACGCCGGGACTGCCGGCGATCAGAGAGGCCGCATGACGGCCGGATTCGATGCCGTCGCCAGTCGCCTCCACGCCGATCAACTGCACCGAAGTGTCGTCAATGTACGGGTAAAAGATACCCATCGCGTTCGAACCGCCGCCTACGCACGCGATCACAGCGTCCGGCTGACGACCTACGAGTTCCGGCATCTGCACCTTGCATTCATCGCCGATCACGCGTTGAAAATCGCGCACCATCATCGGGTACGGATGCGGCCCTGCTACCGTGCCAATGATATAGAACGTGTTTTCGACGTTGGTCACCCAGTCGCGCATAGCTTCGTTGAGCGCGTCCTTAAGCGTGCGCGAACCGGACGAGACCGGCACAACGGTAGCGCCAAGCAATTTCATCCGGTAGACGTTGGCAGCCTGACGGCGCACGTCTTCTTCGCCCATGTAGACCACGCATTCCATGCCGAAACGCGCCGCGATAGTGGCTGTGGCCACGCCATGCTGACCTGCGCCCGTTTCAGCGATCACGCGCGGCTTGCCCATGCGCCTCGCGAGCAAGGCCTGCCCAATCACGTTATTGATCTTGTGAGCGCCGGTGTGATTCAGGTCTTCGCGCTTCAGGAAGACCTGCGCGCCGCCAAGCATTTCGCTCCAGCGTTGAGCGTGATAGATCGGCGACGGACGGCCGACAAAATACTTCAGTTCGCGCTCGTATTCGGCGACGAATTTCGGATCTTTTTGATATTTTTCGTACGCGGCGCGCAGCTCGTCGAGTGCGTGAACCAGCGTTTCTGCGACGAACACGCCGCCATATTGGCCGAAATGGCCTCTTTCGTCAGGCAAGTTATACATGATGACCACTCTTCTCAGGATGGCGCGCGGCTTTCGCATGAGAAAACCGCGCCGCCAGAATCATTCGGCATCCGCTGCGCGCACCGCGCATACGAACGCCGCCATCCGGGCGTGATCTTTCACGCCCTTGGCACCCGGCACTTCGATGCCGCTCGAGACATCGACCGCGTACGGGCGCACGCGATGGATCGCATCATTGACGTTTTGCGCGTTCAACCCACCACTCAAAACGGCCCGATGCGCGAGCTCTGCTGGAATAAGTGACCAATCGAAAACCTTTCCGCCGCCGCCATAACCTTCGACATGGGTGTCGAACAGAAGACCGCTGGCTGCTGAATAGTTAAGCGCCGATTTTACCAAATCAGCCGGCTGAGTATCCGCTCCGACGCGCAACGCGCGCAACCAAGGCAAACCCGCAACGCCGGCAAGCGCTTCGCACTGCGCCGCGGTCTCGTCGCCGTGGAATTGCAGCAGCGTCAGGCCGACGTTGCTGACGACTTCGCGGATCCAGTCCGGCGTCGCGTTGACAAACAGGCCCACCACCGACACGAACGGCGGCACGTCGTGCACCAGCTCGACCGCCTGCGCGACGCTCACCGAGCGTGGGCTCGGCGGATAGAACACGAGGCCGATCGCGTCGGCGCCAAGAGCGATTGCCTGCGTCACGTCCTCCGGCTTCGACAGGCCGCACAGTTTGATGCGCGTACGGCGCGGCACGGCATGCTGCTGCGCGCCCTCATGGGTTTCGGCCGTCAGGTTTTCGGTTGCTTTCATGTTTGCGTTGGGTCGGTCCATACGGTACTCCAGGGCACGCTGCCGGTCTGCGGCGCGGGCACGGCGAATGACTCAGGATAGCCCACCTGCGCGAGGTACAGGCCGTCCGGCATGAAGGTCGGCGCCGCGTGCTCACGACTGCCGCCGGCGAGAATCTCGGCCATCCACGCGGCGGGATGGCGTCCCCGGCCGATGTCGACAAGGCAGCCCATCAGGTTGCGCACCATGTGGTGCAGGAACGCGTTCGCCCGAAAACGGAAATGGATAAAGTCGCCCTGGGGCCGCAGATCGATCTGATGCAGATGCTTGACCGGCGTTTTCGCCTGACACTGCGACGACCGGAACGCGGAAAAGTCGTGCTCGCCGATCAGGCAGGCAGCGGCAGTGCGCATCGCGTCGACGTCGAGCGGCGTATGGACCCAGCCGGCCCGCGTCGCGAGCATCGGCGAGCGCACCGGGCTCACGTACAGCACGTAATGATAGGTTCGTTCGAAGGCTGAGAAGCGCGCGTGGAACTCATCGGGCATTGGCTTTGCCCATTGCACGGCGATGGATTTCGGCAGGAACGCGTTGGTGCCGCGCACCCATGAGAAATCGGTGCGATCGAGTTCGGTATCGAAGTGCACGACCTGACCGAGGCCATGCACGCCGGTGTCCGTGCGCCCGGCGACCACCGTAGGCACGGGCACTTGCGCGAACTCGCGCAACGCCCGCTCGAGCTCGTCCTGCACGGTGTTGCCGTGCGGCTGCGACTGCCAGCCGTAAAACGCCGAGCCGTCGTACTGAACCCCTAATGCGATCCGCTTCACGACAACGGTGCGAGGGTCGAGAGCAACGCGCGAGCCTCGGTGCGCGTGCCCGGATCGTTCACTTCGATCACTTCGTTGATCAGCGTGCGTGCGCCGGACAGATCGCCGAGGTCGATGTACTCGGAGGCCAGTTCGAGCTTGTTGCGGGCGATGCGCGAGAGATCGATCTGCGTGAAGGCCGGCAATGGCTGGGCCGGGCTGGGGGGCAGCTCGAGATCGAAATCGAGCTTCAGCGCGCCGAAACCGGCTGCGCCGAGGCCTGCGATCGCTGCGTGACCTGCAGTGCCCGCGGCGATTTCATCGGCAATGTGCGGGTCGTCGTCCGGATCGTGCGGCGCGAGGGCTTGCTGCGCCGTGGCTTCCGGCGACATCACCGGCTGCGTCCCCAGCGATACGGGTACGTCCGGGGCATCAGCGGCCGATTCGACGCGCGGCGGCAGTGGCATATCGAGACTGCCGAATGCATCGACGGCGTCGCGCGGGAACTCGCCCGGCACCGTCGGCGTGGGTTGAGCGTGCGTGACGGGAGCCGGGTGCGCCGGCGTCTCTGCGTGCGGTTGCCCGAATGGCGACGCCGTGTGCGACTCGAAGTGCGGCTCCGTGAAATCGATGGCGGGCGGCGGGGCGATCGGCGCACTCGATGCCGGTGCGTCGTCCCATTGCAGGCCGTGATGCTGCTCTTCAGGTTGAACAGATTCGCTGACCGGCTCGAGCGGCGTCAGCGGCAATGCTTCAGCGCCGAGTTCCGCGGCGGCCGCAAGACTCGCGGCTGTCGTAGCGCTGCTGAGTTCTTCGTGATGAGAAGGGGCCGCCGCTTCCGGCGCGACGTCGCTCTGGGCGGCCGGCGCGACTTCGGTGTTCAGCTGCAGGGGGGCAAAGGGCGCTGGCGCTGCCGGGCTGTCTTGCCATGGGTCGCGGGGCGCGCTGGTGGCTTGCTTTGGCAGGGCCGCGGCGGCTTGTTCTGGGGCCGCCTGATGTGCCGCCTCACGCTCTTCGGCTTCGTGCACTGTTGCTCGGCGGATTTCCGCTTCACGCTCCGCCGCCACTCGTTCAGCTGTGTCGCGCGCGGCCGCCTCACCTTCCGCGGCCTCTCGTTCAGCCGCTCGGCGGATTTCCGCTTCACGTTCTGCGGCCACACGTTCAGCCGTGTCACGCGCTGCTGCCTCATGCTCCGCGGCCTCCTGTTCAGCCGCTCGGCGGATTTCCGCTTCACGCTCTGCCGCCACACGCTCGGCCGTTTCACGCGACGCCACCTCGCGCTCTGCGGCTTCGCGTTCGGCCGTCTCCAACGCCGCAGTGTGTTGGATTGCTACTGCTGCGTCAGTCGGAGCCGATGCGTCGTGCACCGGCATCTGTTCGCGTGCCGAAGCGGCTTGCTGAGGGTCCATCGCTTCAATTTCGGTCGACGCAGCTTCGTCTACCAGCTTCTCGCGCTTCTTTCGACGTAGACGCAATGCACCCAGCAACACGACCAGCGCCGCGCCAACCGCAGCCGCCACGCTCAAATTCGTTTGCGACAAGGCGCCTTCATTCGACGGAGTTGCCGCCGCGCCCCCATGGGCCGGCGCAACCGTCGCAGACGAAACACCGGCAGCTGGCTGCGCGCCGTTCGAAACCGCGCTCGACGCAGCCGGCGAACCACCAATGCCGTGTTTCTGCAGTTCCATCAGCACGCGATTTTTCAACGCGAGTAATTGCTGCAAGCTCGACACCTGGGTTCGTGCTTGAGAAGCGGGTTGCGCGCCAGCCGACTCACTAGCCGAGGGCTGGACCGATCCTGACCACACATGCGCACCGCTCGCCGGCGAAGCAGCGGCCTGCGAACCCGCCACCGGCGCCGACGAAGCCGCGCCCGCAACTGCCGCGCTACCCGGCGTCGCCGGATTGGCTTCAGCCGCTGCACTAGCCGCCCCCGTTACCGCAGGTGTAGCTGGCTCCGTAGCCCGAGCCGCGGCGCTCGCCGCGCTGGCTGCGGCAGCATTGACTTGTGCTACTCCACTTGCCGCGCCGACCACCGCCGCTGCATTCGCTCCGGAATCAGCCGCGGACGCCGCCACAGGCGCAGACCCCGCAACCGCCGCCGACGAAGCCGCCAGAGCGCCGCTCGCATCGAGCACCGGCACCGTCAGCACCGCACCCACGCGCATCCGGCTCGGGTCGTGGCTCATGAAGGCATTGGGATTCGCATCGAACAGCGCGCGCGAAGCGCGTACGAGCGTAGCCCGGTCGTGCGACTGGGTGACGGCGATCGCCACGTCGTTCAGCGATTGACCGGGTCGCACCGTATATTGACCGCCGGCGGCATAGGAAACGGAGGCCGCGTCTGGCGCGCTCGCGGCATCGCCAGGAGCCGCCAATGCGTTGCCGATCCCTACGCCAGCCAGCGCGAGAGTCAGTACAGCCGAGGCCGTGAATCGGCCCATATCTTCTTGAGTGAGCATAGCCCGAAGGGGTGAGAATCGAAGGTTCATCGGGACCCCTGGCGCGTCAGCGCGCAGCCCTTGTTTGCGGTTGGAAAATGGCAAGATAGTCGGAGCACACAATGAAAAAAGCGCCGCGCAAGCGCGACGCTTCTTGAGTTTTCTACGCGTCGTGAGCGCGTAGTTTACTTTACTTGTCGAGCACAATGCGAAGCATGCGACGCAACGGCTCCGCCGCGCCCCACAGCAACTGATCGCCGACCGTAAACGCCGACAGATATTCGCCGCCCATCGCCAGCTTGCGCACGCGGCCAACCGGCACCGTCAGCGTGCCCGTCACCACCGCCGGGGACAGATCGCGCATCGATGCTTCGCGTTCATTCGGCACGACCTTGACCCAGTCGTTGCCCGACGCGAGGATGCTGTTCACTTCGTCCAGCGGTACATCCTTGTTCAGCTTGATGGTTAGCGCCTGCGAGTGGCAGCGCATTGCGCCGATTCGCACACAGAGGCCATCCACGGGGATCGAACCCGGCGTGCCCATGGCCGGCTTGCCGAGGATCTTGTTGGTTTCCGCGCCGCCCTTCCACTCTTCCTTCGACATGCCGTTGCCGAGATCCTTGTCGATCCACGGAATCAGCGAGCCGGCGAGCGGCACGCCAAAATTGTCGGTCGGCATGCGCTCGCTGTTCATTGCGGACAACACGCGGCGGTCGATGTCGAGAATCGCCGACGACGGATCCGCCAGGTCTTCCTTGGCCGCGCCGTACAGCGTGCCCATTTGTTGCAGCAGTTCACGCATGTTCTGCGCGCCCGCGCCCGAAGCAGCCTGATACGTCATGGCCGTCATCCAGTCGACGAGGTTTTCGCGGAACAGGCCGCCCAGCGCCATCAGCATCAGGCTAACCGTGCAGTTGCCGCCGATGAAATTCTTCTGACCTTTGACCAGCGCGTTCTTGATGACGTCGAGGTTGACCGGATCGAGAATGATGACCGCATCGTCTTTCATGCGTAGCGACGAAGCCGCGTCGATCCAGTAGCCGTTCCAGCCAGCCGCGCGCAGCTTCGGGAACACTTCATTCGTGTAGTCGCCACCCTGGCAGGAGATGATCGCTTCGCACTTCTTGAGGTCTTCGATGCTTGTCGCATCTTTGAGCCTGGTCTCGTTTTTGGCGAACGACGGCGCGTTGCCGCCCGCATTGCTGGTGCTGAAAAACACCGGTTCGATAAGATCGAAATCGCCTTCCTGTTGCATACGTTGCATCAGGACGCTGCCGACCATGCCGCGCCAACCTACGAGACCTACGTTCATGACTTCATACCCTTCGAATGGAAACTTCCCCGCATCTTTGCCCGCAGTGACCGCGCGGGGAAGATGAGCGGGCACGACGGACGATCAGCGTTTCGTGATCGTTTTCGGGGTAATCGTTTTAATGACTGTTTTGGTGGTAATGGCGAGCTCAACCACACGGGCCGTTTTGCCGTGCAGTTTCGAAATCGAGGAGATTTGAGCTATGTGCGCCATCGCTACAATATACACGAAAACTGAAATCCGGCGGCATCATGGCCCGCCGCTGTCGCCCGTATTACGCGCGAATTGGCCTGTTTCGAGGCCAATTCGCATTTTAAAGGCCGCTTTGAGACTGTTTGGCGGCCTATCTACTACTTAACTTCCCAGCGCTTTATAGCGCTGCGACCACTGCGTCGCCCATTGCCACGGTGCCGACCTGCTTGCAACCCGGCGTCAGAATATCGCCGGTACGGAAGCCCTGTTCCAGCACCTTTTTCACCGCGCTTTCGATGCGATCCGCCTGTTCCGCCTTGTTCAGCGAATAGCGCAGCATCATCGCGGCCGACAGGATCGTTGCCAGCGGATTGGCCACACCCTTGCCGGCGATATCCGGCGCGGAACCGTGCGACGGCTCGTACAAGCCCTTGTTGTTCTTGTCGAGCGACGCCGACGGCAGCATGCCGATCGAACCCGTGAGCATCGCAGCTTCGTCGGAGAGAATGTCGCCGAACATGTTGCCGGTGACCACCACGTCAAACGCCTTCGGTGCCTTCACCAATTGCATCGCGGCGTTGTCGACATACATGTGCGACAACTCGACGTCAGCGTATTCTTTCGACACCTCGATCATCACGTCGCGCCAGAACTGCGACGTTTCGAGCACATTGGCCTTGTCCACGCTCGTCAGCTTCTTCTGGCGCTTTTGTGCTGCCTGGAACGCGACGTGCGCAATACGGCGCACTTCGGGTTCCGAATAACGCATCGTGTCGAAGCCTTCCTTCGAGCCGGCGAACAGCCCGTCCGGCGCTTCGCGCACGCCGCGCGGCGCGCCGAAATAAATGTCGCCGTTCAGTTCGCGCACGATCAGGATGTCCAGACCCGAAACGATCTCTTCCTTCAACGACGAAGCGCCCGTCAGTTGCGGATAGCAGATCGCCGGACGGAAGTTCGCAAACAATTGCAGATGCTTGCGCAGACCGAGAATCGCCTGCTCCGGGCGCAGCGCGCGTTCGAGCTTGTCGTACTTCCAGTCGCCAACCGCGCCGAACAGGATCGCATCGGCCTCTTTTGCCAGCGCCAGCGTCGAATCGGGCAGCGGGTGGCCCTTCGCTTCGTAACCCGCGCCGCCAACCGGCGCTTCTTCGAGTTCGAACTTTTCGCCGAGCACGTTCAGGACCTTGACGGCCTCCTTGACGATTTCGGGACCGATGCCGTCGCCCGGCAGGACTGCGATCTTCATGCGATTTCCTTGATGATTTTTCTTCGAGCTTTATGAGCCTCGATAAGCGGATAACTCAGCGAATGAGCCTGCGGCTTTTACCCGACGATCCGATGCGCGAGCCACGGCTGCTTTGCGATCCGCTCTGCTTCGAACTGGCGAATCTTGTCCGCGTGACGCAGCGTGAGGCCGATATCGTCGAAACCATTCAACAGGCAATACTTGCGGAATGCCGCCACTTCGAACGGATATTCAGCGCTGCCGTCAGACGTACGCACGACCTGCGCGTCCAGGTCGACGGTCAACTGGAAGCCGTTGAACGCGTACGTTTCATCGAACAGGTGATCGACTTGCTGTTCGGTCAGCACGAGCGGCAGCAGGCCGTTCTTGAAGCAGTTGTTGTAGAAAATGTCGGCAAAGCTCGGCGCGATGATCGCGCGGAAACCGTATTGCTGCAGCGCCCACGGTGCGTGCTCACGCGAGCTGCCGCAACCGAAGTTCTTGCGCGCCAGCAGCACCGAAGCGCCTTGATAACGCGGCTGATTCAGCACGAAATCCGGATTCAGCGGACGCTTCGAGTTGTCCTGACCCGGCTCGCCGTGGTCGAGGTAACGCCATTCGTCGAACGCGTTCGGGCCGAAACCCGTGCGCTTGATCGACTTCAGAAATTGCTTCGGAATGATCGCGTCCGTGTCGACGTTTTCGCGATCGAGCGGCGCCACGACGCCGGTGTGTACGATGAATTTATCCATGACGCTTGCGCCTGTTTCAAGACCGGGCGATGCGCGTGGCGGCCGGAAAGCCGCCCACCGCATTGCCGGCAAAAATCAAAAACCGCTTATTTATCAGCGTGATTGCTGATCGAATTGCCGAGGTGCGACATGTCCTCGCCGAATCCGTGCACCGTGTTGCAGCCGGTCAGACCGAGCAATAGCCCAGCCAGCGTACCGAGTGCGAAGCGGCGCAATAGAGTGATGCGATTCATGTTCTTCATCATGCGATTTATCCAAGCTTGCGAATATCGACAAAATGCCCTTCGATGGCCGCGGCGGCAGCCATCGCGGGACTCACGAGGTGGGTACGGCCACCGGCGCCCTGACGACCTTCGAAATTACGATTCGACGTGGATGCGCAACGCTCGCCCGGGTCCAGCCGGTCGGCGTTCATGGCAAGACACATCGAGCAACCGGGTTCACGCCATTCGAAGCCGGCATCGGTAAAGACCTTGTCGAGGCCTTCACGTTCCGCTTGAGCCTTGACCAGACCCGAGCCGGGCACGACCATGGCCAGACGGATGTTCGGCGCAACCCGGCGGCCAAGCTTCTTCACCACGTAGGCCGCGGCGCGAATGTCTTCAATGCGCGCGTTGGTGCACGACCCGATGAAGATTTTATCCGGCTTGATCGACTCAATTGGCGCGTTGGGTTCGAGCGCCATGTATTTCAACGCACGCTCGATGGCGTCGCGCTTGACCGGGTCTTTCTCGCGCTCCGGATCCGGCACGCGTCCGTCCACGGCGGTGACCATTTCCGGCGAGGTGCCCCACGTGACTTGCGGCACGATTTCGGCAGCGTTCAGTTCGACCACGCGATCGAATTGCGCGCCATCGTCTGACTTGAACTGCTTCCAGTACTCCACCGCATGGTCCCATTCGACGCCTTCCGGTGAGAACGGACGTCCCTTCAGGTAGTCGACGGTAATGTCGTCAACCGCGACCATGCCGGCGCGCGCGCCCGCTTCGATCGCCATGTTGCAAACCGTCATGCGGCCTTCCATGGAGAGCGCGCGAATCGTCGAACCGCCGAACTCGATTGCGTAGCCGGTGCCGCCTGCCGTGCCGATCTTGCCGATGATTGCGAGCACGATGTCTTTCGCGGTGCAGCCGCGCGGCAGCGCGCCTTCCACCTTCACCAGCATGTTCTTGCTCTTCTTCTGCAAGAGCGTTTGCGTGGCCAGCACGTGCTCGACTTCCGACGTGCCGATGCCATGCGCCAGCGCGCCGAACGCGCCGTGCGTGGACGTGTGCGAGTCACCGCAGACAATCGTCATGCCAGGCAGCGTAGCGCCCTGTTCCGGCCCGATGATGTGCACGATGCCCTGCCGCAGGTCGTTCATCTTGAACTGCGTGATGCCGTAGGCGTCGCAGTTCGTATCGAGCGTGTCTACTTGCAGCTTGGAGACCGGATCGGCGATGCCGTGGCTGCGGTCTGTAGTGGGGACGTTATGGTCCGACACCGCCAGATTCGCGCTGATACGCCACACCGGACGCTTGGCCAGCTTCAGGCCTTCGAACGCCTGAGGGCTGGTGACTTCGTGCAGCAGGTGACGGTCGATATAGAGAATCGTCGTTCCGTCTTCTTCCGTGTGGATCACGTGCGTGTTCCACAATTTGTCGTAGAGAGTCTGTGCCATGGTATGCGGGGGTAGTATTGACTGCGGGCTGACCGTGTTGATCGATTATGCCACGCAGAACCGCGCTTTGGGCCCATGAATCACGGAGAAAACCGATAAAAAACAGGGAGTTGGGTGGTAGTGCGAATACCTGTATGGCTGTTACCCGGCAAGGGTGAACGGCACGACGCCAGGCTCGAAACACGGCTTTGCGTGCGGGGATTTCTGGCCATTGGCATTGGCACTGGCACTCACGAGCCGGCGGTTCATCTTCGCCAAACGCTTGTGTTCGCGATGTGTCTGGCCTTTCCCAACAGCAGCCGCGCGCCGGTTTGCGTGCGGCCAAAAGAAAACGCCCCAACGGTCAACCCGTCGGGGCGCTTTTCAATCCATCCTGCCTCGCGCGTTTCACAACCTTGCGGGTCATGCAACGCGTGCCAAGCTAACGCTTAGCGTTGCGCAATCGCCTTCGCTTCACGTTGCGTATCGCCAATGAACAGCTGACGCGGACGGCCAATCTTCTGTTCCGGATCGGCGATCATTTCGTTCCACTGTGCAATCCAGCCAACCGTACGTGCCATCGCGAAGATACACGTGAACATCGAGGTCGGGATGCCCAGCGCGCGCTGCACGATGCCCGAGTAGAAGTCGACGTTCGGGTACAGCTTGCGCGACACGAAGTATTCGTCTTCCAGTGCGATCTTTTCCAGTGCCATGGCCAGCTTGAACAGCGGGTCGTCGTGCAGGCCCAGCTCTTCCAGCACTTCGTGGCAGGTTTCGCGCATCAGCTTGGCACGCGGGTCGTAGTTCTTGTAGACACGGTGACCGAAGCCCATCAGCTTCACGCCCGAGTTCTTGTCCTTCACCTGCTTGATGAACTCAGGAATGTTGTCGACCGAGCCGATTTCTTCCAGCATGTTCAGCGCGGCTTCGTTCGCACCACCGTGCGCCGGGCCCCACAGGCAGGCGATACCGGCAGCGATACACGCGAACGGATTCGCACCCGACGAACCGGCGAGACGCACGGTCGAGGTCGAAGCATTCTGTTCGTGGTCAGCGTGCAGGATCAGGATACGGTCGAGCGCGCGCACCAGCACGTCGTTGACCTTGTACTCTTCGCACGGGTTCGAGAACATCATGTGCATGAAGTTCGCGCTGTACGACAGGTCGTTCTTCGGGTACGCAAACGGCTGGCCGATGCTGTACTTGTACGCCATCGCGACGAGCGTAGGCAGCTTCGCGATCATGCGAATGGCCGACACTTCACGGTGACGCGGATTGTTGATGTCGAGCGAGTCGTGATAGAACGCCGACAGCGCGCCGACGGCGGCAACCAGAATCGCCATCGGGTGCGCGTCGCGACGGAAACCGCGGAAGAAGAAGTGCATTTGCTCATGCACCATCGTGTGATTCGTGACGGTCTTCACGAACTCTTCTTTCTGCTGCGCGTTCGGCAGTTCGCCCTTCAGCAGCAGATAGCAGGTTTCGAGGAAGTCGGCGTTTTCCGCGAGGTTGTCGATCGGGTAGCCGCGGTACAGCAGCTCGCCCTTGTCGCCGTCGATGTAGGTGATCGCCGAATTGCACGCCGCCGTCGACATGAAGCCCGGGTCGTACGTGAACTTGCCGGTCTGGCCGTACAGTTTGCGGATGTCGATCACGTCCGGGCCGAGAGTGCCCTTGTAAATCGGCATTTCAACGCTCGGCGAATTGTCGCTGAACGATAGCGTGGCTTTAACATCTGACGGGGTCATAGCACATCCTCAATCGAAGTATGGAAACAGGGTTTCGATAATTGCACGCCTGGAACAACGAACCAGCGGCCCTCAAGGCGCTCAAGCGTTGCGCAGCAGCTCCAGCACCCGGATCACATCCGGGTCGGCAAGGTCGCCTTCCGGTTCCTTGCGTACGAGCAGCAAGTCCATCAGGTCGTTATCGCTCAGCTCGAGCAGGCGGGTGAGTGCGCCTACGTCGGCGTCGCTGAGGTCATGCTCATATCGGCTGAAAAAACGCTCAAAGATCAGATCGTTTTCCAGCAAGCCGCGCCGTGCGCGCCAGCGAAGGCGCGCGCGGCGAAGAGGGTCGGACTGATGCGATGTTTCGTCCATGTCAGTACGCGCCGGGCCGCTCCCAAGCGTACTGGCCGCCCCCTCGGGGGGCAGCGAACGATCGGGAGCTTGGGGGTTATCCATATCAAACAGCGCGGCGAACCATCAATTCCTTGATCTTGCCGATCGCCTTGGTCGGGTTGAGGCCCTTCGGGCACACATCGACGCAGTTCATGATCGTATGGCAACGGAACAGACGGTACGGATCTTCCAGGTTGTCGAGGCGTTCACCCGTCGCTTCGTCGCGGCTGTCCGCGATGAAACGATAGGCTTGCAACAGGCCTGCCGGACCGACGAACTTGTCCGGATTCCACCAGAAGCTCGGGCACGACGTCGAGCAGCTCGCGCACAGAATACATTCGTACAGGCCGTCCAGCTCGTCGCGTTCTTCCGGCGACTGCAGACGTTCCTTTTCCGGCGGCGGCGTATCGTTGATCAGGTACGGCTTGATCGAGTGATACTGGTTGAAGAACTGCGTGAAGTCGCAGATCAGGTCGCGCACGACGGGCAGGCCCGGCAGCGGACGCAGCACGATCTTCTGCGGCAGGTCGTTCATGTTCTGCAAACACGCCAGACCGTTCTTGCCGTTGATGTTCATCGCGTCCGAACCGCACACGCCTTCGCGGCACGAACGACGGAACGACAAGGTTTCGTCCACCGCTTTCAGCTTGAGCAGCGCGTCGAGCAGCATGCGTTCGTGCGAGTCGATTTCGATCTCGTACGTTTGCATGCGCGGCGCTGCGTCCTTGTCCGGATCGTAGCGGTAGATTTCAAATGTACGCTTTGCCATTTCTGAATTCCTTTGACTTGTGCCTTAGAAGGTACGCGCTTTCGGCGGCACCGATTCGACCGTCAGCGGTTGCATATGAACCGGCTTGTAGTCGAGGCGATCGCCTTCGCTGAACCACAGCGTATGGCGCATCCAGTTTTCGTCGTCGCGATGTTCGAAGTCGTTTTGCGCGTGCGCGCCGCGGCTTTCCTTGCGCGCTTCGGCGGAGACCATCGTGGCGCGTGCCACTTCGATCAGGTTCGCCACTTCCAGCGCTTCGATGCGTGCCGTGTTGAACACCTTCGACTTGTCCTTCAGATGGATGTTGTCGACGCGTTCAGCCACTTCGCGGATCTTGCTCGACGCCTTCGGCCAGCAGCTTCGAGGTGCGGAACACGCCGGCGTGCGCCTGCATCGTGGAGCGGATGTCGTTCGCGACCGACTGCGTGTATTCGCCCGACGACGACTTGTCCAGCTTGTCCAGACGCGACAGCGCGAAGTCGGCGGCGTCGGCCGGCAGCGGCTTGTGCTCCTTCATTTCCTGCACGTGCTTGACGATGTGGTTGCCGGCCGCGCGGCCGAACACCACCAGGTCGAGCAGCGAGTTCGTGCCGAGACGGTTCGCGCCGTGCACCGACACGCACGAGCATTCGCCCACTGCGTAGAAACCGTTGACCGGCTCTTCGTGGCCACGCGACGTACCGACGACCTGGCCGTGGATGTTCGTCGGAATACCGCCCATCTGATAGTGGATGGTCGGCACGACCGGAATCGGTTCTTTGATGCAGTCGACGTTCGCGAACTTCATGCGCGATTTCGCGGATCGACGGCAGACGCTTCATGATCGTCTCGGCGCCGATGTGCGACAGGTCGAGCAGCACGTGATCCTTGTTCGGACCCACGCCGCGGCCTTCCTTGATTTCCTGGTCCATCGAACGCGAAACGAAGTCGCGCGGCGCCAGATCCTTCAGCGTCGGCGCGTAGCGTTCCATGAAACGCTCGCCGTTCGAGTTGCGCAGAATGCCGCCTTCGCCGCGCACGCCTTCGGTAATCAGCACGCCCGCGCCGGCCACGCCGGTCGGGTGGAATTGCCAGAATTCCATGTCTTGCAGTGCGATGCCCGAACGCGCGGCCATGCCCAGGCCGTCACCGGTGTTGATGAACGCATTCGTCGATGCCGCGAAGATCCGGCCCGCGCCGCCCGTGGCGAACAGCGTGGTCTTGCCTTCGAGGATGTAGACGTCGCCCGTTTCCATTTCCAGCGCGGTCACGCCGAGCACGTCGCCGTCGGCGTCGCGGATCAGATCCAGCGCCATCCATTCGACGAAGAACTGCGTCTTGGCCGCGACGTTCTGCTGATACAGCGTGTGCAGCAGCGCGTGACCGGTACGGTCAGCGGCCGCGCAAGCGCGTTGCACCGGCTTTTCGCCGTAGTTCGCGGTGTGGCCGCCGAACGGGCGCTGATAGATCGTGCCGTCCGCGTTACGGTCGAACGGCATGCCCATGTGTTCGAGTTCGTAGACTGCGTTCGGTGCTTCGCGGCACATGAACTCGATCGCGTCCTGGTCGCCGAGCCAGTCGGAACCCTTGATCGTGTCGTAGAAGTGATAGTGCCAGTTGTCTTCGCTCATGTTGCCGAGCGATGCGCCGATGCCGCCTTGGGCAGCGACCGTGTGCGAACGCGTCGGGAACACCTTGGACAGCACGCAGACCGACAGACCGGCGCGTGCGAGTTGCAGCGAAGCGCGCATCCCCGAGCCGCCTGCGCCGACGATAACCACGTCAAACTTGCGACGCGGCAGAGAATTCTTGATTGCAGCCATTCTTTTACACTCTCCAGAGAATCTGCGCAGCGTAGCCCGCACATGCGAGCAGCCAGACGATCGTCAGCGCCTGAAGCAACAGGCGCACGCCAACGGGCTTCACATAGTCCATCCAGATGTCGCGGATACCAACCCACGCGTGATAGAACAGCGACAGCAGCGTGACAAACGTGGCGAGCTTCATCCATTGCGTCGCGAAGATCGACGCCCAGCCTTCGTACGAGAAATCGTGCGCGCCGAAGAACCAGCGCGAGCAGGATCACCGTGTAGACCGCCATCACGCAGGCGGTGATGCGTTGGGCGAGCCAGTCGCGCAGACCGTAATGCGCGCCGACGACGAGACGCTTCGAACCGATTCGGTTATTAGCTGACATTTTTTAGAATGCTCCGAACAGTTTTGCCGCGAATGCGATCGTGAGCAGCGACGACACGACGAGAACGACGATAGAGGTCTGCTTGCCTTTTTCCTTCGTCACCGCGTTGTGGTTCGTGTCCATCACGAGGTGACGGACGCCGGCGCAGAAGTGAAACAGGAAAGCCCACGCGAGAACGAGCGTGATGAGCTTGACGATGATGTTGGAGAGGAAACCTTTGAAGACTTCGAAACTCAATTCGGAAGTCAGGCTCTGATCAAAGAGGTACAGCAGGAACGGAAGAAAAACAAACAGCAGACCACCGCTCAAGCGGTGCAGGATCGACACTCGCCCCGCTAGCGGGAGACGGTATGCCGTCAATATTTGCCCAATACCGATGTTCCGGAATTCCGGCCTCGGTTTTTTTACGGCTTCAGCCATGCTAGACCCCTACTATGTAGTCACACTAATCCGCAATTTTAGCGCCTTTTTATATCGCGCTGCAGCGAAAACCACTACAGGTCCGTTACAGCGCGCGCGATAAAGGCGCCGTCAAACAGGCGCGCGTGTGGGACGCCGCGCCTCGATTCAGCCCGATTCAGCTCAGATCGTTCTGATAGTAATACCCAGTTGTGACATACCAACCTCGCCGGACTTCAACCGGCCGGTCCCCATAGGTATAGGACACGCGCTCGACCGACAGCAGCGGAAAACCCGCCGGCACATGCAGCAGATCGGCCACCGAAGGCTCGGCCGCCACCGCGCGGATCTTCTCCGTGGCGCGGATCATGCGGGTGCCGAATTCCGTCTCGAACATCGCGTAGAGGGGACCTTTATACTCCGACAGCCGCTCGAGCGTGAGTCCGCGGAACACGGCGCCGGGCAGCCAGATTTCGTCGAGTACGGTGACTTCGCCGTCGAACTGCAGCAAGCGCTTGATCAGCACGACCGGATCGGCCGGTTTCAGATCGAGTTGCCGGGCAATGTCCGCCGAAGCGCGCAAGCGCCGGCACTCGAGCAGGCGGCTGACGTGCGGATGTTCCGCGCCGTCGTCGGCCAGCAGTCGCAGGAAGCGGAACTGGGCGCGGTCTTCGTTGTGCGTTGCAACAAACGTGCCCTTGCCCTGGCGGCGCACCAGCAGGTTGTCGGCGGCAAGCTCGTCGATCGCTTTGCGCACCGTACCCTGGCTGACCTTGTATCTTGCCGCCAATTCGACTTCACTAGGAATGATCTCGCCCGGCTTCC
>CAVTXZ010000036.1:0-221771 GCA_963738755.1 uncultured beta proteobacterium | reverse complement strand
AATTACGCTTACACGTTGGAAGCGGAAGTGCATCACATCACCATCTTTAACGATGTATTCCTTGCCTTCTGCAACGCCACTTACCGGCTTCCTTCGTACCCGCTTCGCCCCTTGTACTGGATGAAGTCGACCTGGCGATCACCTTCGGCGCGGATAAAACCTTTTTCGAAGTCGGTGTGGATCACGCCAGCGGCTTGTGGTGCGGTGGCACCCACCTTGACGGTCCAGGTGCGGACTTCTTCGACACTCGCGGTGAAGTAGGTCTTCAGGTTAAGCATTTCGTAACCGGCACGGATCACGCGGTTCAGGCCAGGCTCTTCCAGACCGAGGGCCTCGAGGAACATGTCTTTTTCTTCGCCGTCATCGAGCTCGCGCGATTTCCGCTTCGATCTTGTTGCACACCGGAACCACGATGGCGCCTTCTTCGTCGGCAATGGCCTTGACCACGTCGAGCAGCGGGTTGTTCTCGAAGCCATCTTCGGCAACGTTGGCGATATACATCACCGGCTTGGTGGAAGCAGGTGGAAGCCTTTGATCACCTGCTCCTCGTCAGCGCCCATGTTCTTCATCAGGCTACGTGCCGGCTTGCCTTCGGTGAAGTGAGCGATCAACTGCTCCAGCAGGCCTTTCTGGACCACTGCGTCCTTGTCGCCACCCTTGGCGTTACGCGCGACTTTCTGCAGTTGCTTTTCGCAGCTGTCGAGGTCAGCGAAGATCAGTTCCAGGTCGATGATCTCGATGTCGCGTTTCGGATCGACGCTGTACACAAGCCGTTATTAATGCAGGTGCTGAGGCTGTGCGGACGGTTGTGGACCTCGGCGGATCTGCCTGCTGTGATTGAAGCATATAATGTCGCTACTACTACTACTTATGTAAGTGCTTTAGATCCATTTGGAAACGGTACCTTAAAGCTGACTTCTGTGCAGTACGTCGGAGCAGCAGGCGGCGCTGCAGCCTTCATTGCTACCCTTGGGATGCGTTGGGTCAGTGTCAAGGGGAAGTCTTTAATGGCTGGTGCTGCATGAATTCTCCTTCTCTACATGTATTATCATAGTCTTGCAATAGAATTACTTCTCCATGCCTGAAATAGCAACTCAAAAGAGGCTATTAGACTTTTTATATCAATAGTTGCAAGTGTAGAATAGAAAGTATTCGGCATTACTATTAATAGCCCATGAAAAGACCGTTGCTTCTGAAATAGCACCATTTTTATCAAATAAATAAGTACGCTGTACTCCATAAAATCGAATCTCAATCACCCCTAACCATCCTCAGTGTCAACTACAAAGCTATCCCATCACCACGCTTTATAAATCCCAAAACCTCTCCTCTCCCCTCTTGGCCACCCTCAACGGCAACACTCGCCCCCCTCAGCTGCAACGTAATAACACAACCCATCTTATTCTGCCACGTGAAATCGGCCTTGTCCCTCGCCCTCTCCCAGACACCCCTCCTCTCCTCCCTGCCCATGTTCTCGACGGCCTCATCCGTCGCCCACTCGTCGACCGCGAGCTCTACAGAATATTGGGAGAGGATGACAGCGAGCGCGGCCAGGATCTCGACTTGCGCGAAGCGGCGGCCCAAGCAGGCGCGGTGGCCTTCGCTGAACGGGATGTAGGCGCCTTTGGGAGGGGTGTAGAGGCCTGTTGAGGCCGTAGAGGCATCAGGAGATGTGCTGCGGGAGGAGCTCTAGAGCATTCGCTGGTTGTGGAGGCGTTTTGGTTCTTGAGCCAGCGCTCGGGCTTCGAATCCCTCGAGGTCGTTATCTGGATTCCCAGGCGGGAAGTAGGGTTTCTTTGGATCTTTGGGTGGGCCGTGGGGCCAGAATTTTGGGTTGCGGTGCACGGATATGGATGCAGAGACGGACCAAGATGCCTGCTGGGATGGTAGTTACTTTGCCGTTTACGGTTAGTCGTTGAGGTTTGGAACTGACAGCTTTGGGCACGGTGATGACGGGTGCGATGAGGCGTAGTTCCTCGCTGAGGACTGCGCCGAGCATTCCGCTAAACAGATGTTGTAGATCCTGCTCATAGTCCCATTCTGAGACTGGACGGCCTTGGAAGATCTCATCGAGCTCGTGTTGGACTTTCTTCTGGACTTCTGGGTGGATGGCTAGTAATAGAAGGGAGAAGTGGGTAACGCTGTTTGCCGACGTCTCATGGCCGGCAAGCATGAAGACGAATAAGTTCCCCATGACCTCGCTGTCAGTGAGAGCTGCCGGGCCTTGAGATTTGCCGTGAGTGTCTTCTTGTTGGCCTTTGACGAGTTGGCCTATTATATCGAGCGTCGGTGATTCGCGTCCAGACCTTATTGCAGTCTTCTTCGCGGCAACTATCTCTTTCATATACTTACCCCATTCATCATAAGCTTCGCATGACTCGCGCATCATTGCAGATGGATAGTTCCCTGCACCAAACCATCAGTATGCAGGCGAATGAAAATTCAAGGAGGCTTAGCATACTCAAGATCCATTTGGGCAGCAACATTACTAAGAGGATGTGGCTCAAAAGACAATGAAGGGAATCTGTGAAACTCATCGTATGCCCGTTTGGAAGACTCTTCCCCTGTGACATCGCTTTCTTCCGGCTCCTTTTGGCCATTCGAGCTTCTGACTAAGACCAGCGCGGCTAATGACATTCATGCTTAATTGCATGGCGTCGCCCGCAATCCTGTCGATTGTTTTGCCACGGCCATTGGGTCCTATCCATGATTCAAGCATTGCCTGGCTCTGTTCCAGAGTCTCCTTCCATACAAGCTGATTGTTCTTCTCGCCAAAGGAAGGACTTGTGAGCTTGCGGTGATGGCGCCATGCCGCACCCTCAGATGATACGATGTTTTCACCATATATGTTCATAGATCCATACAAATGTGTTGGTTTTGGGAAATCTATCCACCTAGTTGTAATCTGTGCAATTACATCTGCATCGGCTGTTTGTAGGATAATTCCACCTGGCGCCACGGTAAGGAACGTGTCGGTTCCCATTTTGGAGAAAGGCGCATGGCGTAGACTCCATGGCCAGTTCATCTTCACAAGATGACGCCATGATGTTATGGAAGGCTCGGGGAAGTGCGTATCAAGGAACCTGAACAGAGGTCGACCGAGTAAAGACACAAGGCGGTTATAGGAGTAGTAAGGCACGACAATATAAGGAATGCCTGTTGCCTTTGCAAGTCGAATGTTTCGGCCGAGACTCCAGCATGTGCTGAAAATATATGCCACGGCCAGAAGCAAAACGGTCCAGACAATTAAGGAAAACATGGCTGTGGAAATTGAAGGCAAATCGTTCTTCTAAACACCGCGATGCTCAATTACACCAAAATGTAATGATTGAAAGATCTTCGCGAAACTTAAAAGAATGTCAGTCCAAACGACGGGGGGAAGGACCAACAATCAAACAATCCTTCGTTAGCCCTACAAGCAGTTGTGTTGCAGTTATATTGCAGCTGCCAGCTGCAGTCGCGGTTGGCCAGTCACCTTGCATCCATGTCCTCAGCGGTGTGCCGCCCTGTTGGGTCGAAGATAAGGCAGTGATCTATACTCAATTGGGCAAATCCAACAAAGTAAGCTAACTTAGATCGAGTTGATTGCCCAATTAGGCAATGGATTAATTTAGAAAGAGATTAAGCTCAAGCGGCTAGCCAAAATCTGTTTTTGATGATGCGAGTCACGTGATACAACACTGCCTAAGGTAAGCACCAAAGCTCAGAGATAAATCTTCAAATATGGATGATTATCTTCAATCGCTTTGCCATTGGAATTGCGAGACGTTTTATCATAATTTTCACAGAGGCCTTTGAGCAGGTGACTTAGACGGCCGATATCTCCATGCTCGGTTCGGAGATATTGCCCGCAATCAATTTCACGACTCCTCACTCACCCCGGCTTCTCATCCACTGTATGTAAGTGCTATCGCGGTCATTTCTAATTTTAACTATCTCATCTTGTTCAAAGGGTCCTATCAATAAGTGTGTCTCGTACTTTTTTTTCATTTCTTTCATATCTGATATGAATTTCTCAATGATCTCAATGATTGTATAGTATGTTGCCCTCAATGAACGCTTATGCTACATCGGCTTCGGCTTCGGCGTCCGCTGAGAAGTCGGCGCGTCAATGTATCTCGACCATGGCATGTAGATTTTGCCTCTTCATTATGGAGAATTCGAGATCAGCACCGTCTCGATTTGATAGGTAGGCTGATGATTGTTTAGACGGCCAACAGCTTCACCGAACGAAAAGCAGCATGTACACGATGTAGACAAAAAGGTCAGATCTTGTCGCCTATTGAGTTCAATGACTTGTCGGTTATCGAAGGGGAGATCCTGATTTGCCTTATAGTTACGATGTAACGCGTACCTTGATAGTACAAAGCCTTGCTCTATGAGAATCTTGGTGAGGACGAGTTGGCCTAATTCGATATAGCGCAGGGTCCGCGAACTGCGTAAAACAGCGTCCTATCCCCTTTGAAAACAGCAGGCTTATTTGTTAGGACCTTGAAACTTGCCGTTTAACAGTAATCTCGTTAAGTTTGCGCTGCAACTTTCGGTAACGGTAACCTTAAAGCGCTTCTATTTCGGGCATGGCGCAGCGCCTCGCTTGTCTGAGCTCTCTACTTTGTACGCACAGTACTCCACCAGAACTGCAAATGCTGCCGCTTCAATCAGTAGAACAAGAATGGGTTGTCTTAGAAGGATGCTCTCCCTTACAGGATACCATATGCCTCTTCTAATATGATGAACATACCTGAGTATTGGTTTAATAAGCGCTGTGAACTACCTCTGTCCAGCCTAGCCGTTGAGTGACCAGAATTACGTGGATACATCTGGGGCATCTATACTCGTAAGGTCTTTGGGGTTTTGCATCCCGCTTGCTTCAGAGCCGATATGGAAAAAAGTCCATACCATTTCACATCGGCCGAGAGTGTGGACGGGCTGGTGACTATCGAGAGCCCAATCTGGCGAGAGCCATGTCATCTTTGCAGAACTCTACCATTAAATGATCTGCTTGAAGCTGCAGCTAAAAAAACCCCCCCGACTTACCTCTTGCGTCTTTCCGGGGCTAGATCCGAACATTATCAACACTTCTGAGGCTAGAAGCTGCAGCCTTCTCTGCCTGGTCCTCGACCTCTATAGATCGAGGACTGTGTTCACGCTCGGCACGACTTACCTAACATGTTCTCCGCATCACTTTCGTTTGTGCATCGACTTCGGTCTGTTCGCACCCAAACCAAGTCGCTAAATTCGGAATATACTAACTGACCGCTTTCTTAATAGACAACCCTCGAGCGGCACTAATGGATCGTTGGGTTGTCCACCCAGACCCAACATCGGAGCCGGCATTTCGACATGTCCAGTCTTGGATCAAAGATTGTGAATCGCATGTCAAGTGCAAGAGAAATCATCTTGAAACATCACTACCGACCCGGGTACTGGATATAGGAGGCGCTTTGCCACAGAGTGATGTCATTCGCCTTCGAGACTCATCAGGGGAGAGAGGTAGCTATATTGCCCTAAGTCATTGTTGGGGTCGTTCACAGCCTTTCACCACAATGAAAGAGACTCTCGAAGCCAGAAGAAATGGGTTCAGTACTCAAGATGTTCCAGCCACATTCCGGGACGCCATAATGGTGGCAAGGCTATTGAATATACGCTACTTGTGGATTGACAGCCTGTGCATTATTCAGGACGATTCAAATGATTGGCAGGTCGAGTCTTCTCGAATGGGGGAGATTTACTCGAATTCGTATCTAACGATATTTGCTGATAATGCTGCGGCCGACGTAGAAGGCTTTCTTAAGCCTCGAAAACACACCTATATTCATCTCGATGCTATAGGACTCAATGATGAAAAGGTTAGAGTTGCTCTTCTCCATTACACTGTTAAGGATTCTATGAAAAGTCTCCAAACCCCCCCGCTCCATAGCCGCGCTTGGGCTCTTCAAGAACGATATCTGTCCCGCAGAAAACTTCATTTCATGGATTCAAGAATGCAATGGAGCTGTTCAGAAGTTGCTAGAAATGAGAGCAACTTGGTTGAAACGGAGAACAAGTGGCTAATCGATCATTTGTGCCCCATCGTCTGCGAAGGTAAAATGATTTTACGCAGGGAGGGTCCAAGAGGAAAGCTTCTATCGTACTCCAAATGGTACGATATGATCAAAGACTATACGAGCCGCTCGCTCAGCATAGAATCTGACCGATTTCCTGCGTTGTCAGGGGTTGCAAAAGCCGTGGCCAACTCCAAAGGCGATCAGTATTTTGCGGGGCTTTGGCTCAGTGACATAGAGCGCGGGCTTCTTTGGTCTCCCGTTGGAGCTTGCACGAGGTCCGCGGAATGGCGGGCTCCATCGTGGTCCTGGGCGTCGGTAAATGGGACTGTCACTTACGAAGATATCGGCGGCCCCTTCTTATTAAACAGATGCAAGCTTGCGCAGGTAGTCATCAGAGAGGTCCAAACCAAGCCTGCTGGAGTAGATCCTTTCGGTGCACTGGAGTCGGGCAGCATAGAACTAGAAGCGCCTCTTGTTTACTTCGACCCCACTTCGAAAGTATACGAACGTCGTGACTTCGGTCGATGTGACGTGGTAGGAGAATCGCTGGCAGGCGCCGCCGCGCTGCCGTTGTTATCCAACGGATCAACTGATCTCTATAGACTTTTTATACAGAAATATGAACAAAGTTATCGGAGAATAGGGCGTTTCGCATACAAAGGCCTTTCGCCTTGGGAGTATTGCGAACTACTTGCAGCAGTTAATGGCGGGACTAGTGAGCATATTACTCTTGTCTGAAGTTAATATGTATTTTGAAGGCTTTTTTTTGTTTCTTTGTTTTTTATTAAAAAGAGAAAGCAGGAGGAGTCAACACCTTGAATCCCTACAACAATCCAAGTTATTTAGACCAAATACGGAGTGCATAGAAGGGACAAGCACGAGCCCACTTACAAGGACAGTGTCGGGCGCCAGATACCCAAAATCCAGGTACTACCGAGTATACTACCTGCCAAGACCAGTCAGGTATGTACACTACCTGAGCGGTTTGGTCGAAGAAAGACTACCCGTTGATCGAAGTCGGTGTAATGGAATTGAATCGAAACGCGGAAAATCATTTCGCCGACGTTGAACAGGCGGCATTCAACCCGGCGAACGTGGTGCCGGGCATCAGCTTCTCGCCGGACAAAATGCTGCAAGGCCGGCTCTTTTCATACGGCGACGCACAGCGCTACCGGGTCGGCGTGAATCACAGCCTGATTCCGGTCAATGCGCCGCGTTGCCCGGTGCATAGCTATCACCGCGACGGGATGATGCGGGTCGACGGCAATGGCGGCGGCACGACCCCGTATAACCCGAACACGCGCGGCGAATGGCTGGACCAGCCGGACTTCAGCGAGCCGCCGCTGTCGGTGGAAGGTGCGGCCGATCACTGGAATCACCGCGTCGACGAAGACTACTATTCGCAGCCGGGTGCGCTGTTCAGGCTAATGTCCGATACGCAGAAACAGGCGCTATTCGGCAACACCGCGCGCGCATTGGCGGGGGTATCCGAGCCGATCCAGAAGCTTCACATCGAGCATTGCACGAAGGCCGATCCGGCCTACGGTCAAGGTGTGACGGCAGCGCTGGAGTCGCAGCGCGCGGTCAGTGCGACGCCGAACCGGGCGCTTTGATGTGCTTGTTTAATCGCTGAATACGGGCCGCGCAAGCGGCCCGTTTGTTTTCGAATGCCACGGTCATTCGGTAGCCGAATGCACGCAATGGGGTGAAAGGCTTGACTCGAGGCGTGATGGAGGTCCGGATTTGGCCCTCAACGCCCAGGTTGTCGACAATCGGCTTCAGACGTGGCGATCGTTATTCTTCGCGTCATCTCCAGCCGCACGATCGAGTTCGGGCAAGTTTTGTGCAAATGTTTCGCCGCCTGGTGCGTCAGCGCTCCGGTATTTAATGTGCTCGATGAATGCGCGCAGTTTGGGCAAGACCTGGCGTCTGCCGGAGTGGTATAGAAAAACGCCTGGTGTTGTGACGGCAAAGGGTGTCAGCAGCGCTTGCAAACGGCCGTCAGCAATCGGCGCCGCAGCAAGCGGGCCGGGCACCTGTGCAAGTCCCACACCTTGAATTGCCGCGCCGAGCAGTGTGGGGTAGTCGTGTGCGATGAGCGGCCCGGAGACGATTGCCTCCACTGCCTTGTTGCCGTCGACAAAGGACCAGGACGCGATCGATCCGTTCGAACGGCGCATGCGCAGGCAGGTGTGGTCACGCAGATCGTCGATGCGCTCCGGCGGGTTTCGCCGACGCAGATAATCGGGGCTGCCAACGACCTCGAACGGGAATGGCGGCGTCAGGCGTATCGCGACCATGTCGGCTGCGATGAACTGGCCCATCCGGACGCCGGCATCAAACCCTTCGGCCGCGAGGTCGACCAATTCCGCGCTGGCGACGATCTCGACCTCGACCTCGGGATAGGCGCGACAGAAAGAGGCGATCAGCGGCTGCAACACGATCGGCACTACCGCGCTCGGCACCGAGAGGCGCAACAGTCCGGACGGTCGCTGTCCGAGTTCACGCGCCACCTGCTTGCGCCGACGAGTTCCTCGAAGGCAGGCTTCGCTCGCGAAAGGAATCGTTCGCCGGCTTCGGTCAGGCCGACGCTGCGCGTTGTGCGCACGAAAAGCGCGCGCGCCAACGCGCGCTTCGAGTACGCGTATCGTTTGGCTGATCGCCGAAGGCGTCACGCCGAGTTCCGCAGCCGCTTTGCGAAAACTGCGGTGCTGGGCAACGCTCAGGAACGCCTCGACGCCGTCGAGCGCGCCTTGCCGGACTGTGAAGTTTTGCTTCATAACGCATCAACACTATCGTGGATAGTCGCTCGCTGGAAGCGGTCCTAGAATCGGTTTGCGGATCCGGAGTGCCGCCAGATATCGAGCCCCGCGCGCCACAATCTGGGACGAAATCTGCTGGAGTGCCGGCCCGGCATCCTGACCGGGTGTTCGGGAAGGCATTGACCAACCCCTGACAGGAGTTCCAATGCCCCGAAACCCTCTTCCGGATACATCTCGTTCTAGGCTATGTCGCGTGGCTGCTTTGCGTCAGCGTGTACGTCCTGCCCAGGCTCAAGTCGATGGACCGGGTCGACGCGCAACGCGCCATCGCTACGCTGCACAGCTTCCGCTTCTTCGGGCTCGTCTTCATCCTTCCGGGCGTCGTCGGTCCCGATCTGCCAGCGGGCTTCGCGCAGTTCGCCGCCTATGGTGACTTCGTCACCGGAGTGCTGGCCATGCTGGCACTCTCTCACCTTCAGGATACGTCCGCTCTTCTGGTTGTTTGTGTTCGCCTTCAATGTCGTGGGGGCGCTCGACATCATCGTCGACTATTACCACGCGACCCGTCTCGGCCTTCCTGCAGTAGCAGGGCAACTGGGCGCCACGTACGCGATCCCGATCATCTACGTGCCCCTCCTGATGATCACTCACGTCGTCGCGTTCTATTTGCTTGCGCGTCCTCAATCCAAGGCGGCTTGGGCTCTCGCCGGTGATGCGACCGCGACTTAGATGGGATTGCACACGCGCAGGCCTGCGTTCTTCCTGATCAAGCACGCCGCAGTAACATAACGTCGTCAATTTGCAGCGGAACATGTCCTCGGGCCGGGATCACGCTTTCGCTTCAACGGTAACCCGTTATCATCGCTTCTCATCCCCAAAGGAGAGCAAGCGATGGGTCGCCCCGATTTCATCAAACACTGGACCGAACTGGAAGAACCCCATGCGCATTGCTACCGTGGCGATTCCGAGCCAATGGGCCTTGACGCGCCACTCTCCGCTGCGCTGGGTATTACGCGGATAGGCATTCATCACGTGAGGCTTCTGCCGGGGCGGCGTACTTCATATCCGCACGCCGAAAGTACCGAACAGGAGTTCGTCTACGTGCTTCATGGCAAGCCCGATGTCTGGATCGACGGCGTTCTGCACCCTGTTGCCGAAGGCGACGCGGTTGCGTTTCCGGCTGGCACCGGAATTTGCCATACGTTCATCAACAATACCGACGACGAAGTCAGGCTGATGGTGATCGGTGAGCGCCCGCGCGACGATAACCGTATCCGGTATCCGCGCAACGAAACGTACGAACTCACGCGCGCGGACCGCTGGACGGACTGGCCGATCAGACCGCTCGGCGAGCATGACGGCATGCCGGACTAAGGCTTTTGGGAATCGCAGTTATGAAGAGCAGTTCAAAAGGCGGCCTTGTCTACTCCACCGATGGCGGGCGGATGTGTCCCGAATGCAGGCACGTGCTCGCGGAATGCATCTGCAAGACGGCTACCAGGACATCCCCGGTCGGTGATGGCGTGGCGCGCGTGACTCGCGAGACCAAGGGGCGGGGCGGGAAAAGCGTGACGATCGTTAAAGGGCTGGCGCTCGATCCGGTTGCATTGGCCTCGCTAGGCAAGCAGTTGCGCACAGTCTGCGGTTCGGGTGGGACCGTCAAGGACGGCGTGATTGAAGTGCAGGGTGACCATTGCGAGCGCGTCATCGAAGCGCTCAGAAAGTACGGGCACAGTGCGAAGCGGGCAGGGGGCTAAGCGCTTCGTTGAGCGGCTGTGCGATCAGTTCAATCGACCGTGTCTCGTGTTTCACTGCGCCATCGTGTCATCAGGAAGATCGTCGAAAGGCACCATCGCAGGAGGCGCAGCAGGCACCGGCTGTGCTAGCCGCGCTGCACCGCGACCGCTTGCGCGTGCACCGCTTGAGTGATCGCTGAACCCGCCAGTTTCGGACGATGAATCTCGCCCGTCCGGCGTCCCGTGGCTGCGTCGCCAGCTCGCGGGCGGCATACCGAATTCCCGTTTGAACGCGCGATTGAATGCCGCCTCTGATTCATACCCAACCCTTTCCGCCACAGCCGCGAGTGACTGTGTTCCGTTGCGCAACTCTTGCGCGGCGATCTGCAGACGCCACCGGGCAAGGTATTGCATAGGCGGCTGGCCGAGCAATTCCGTGAAGCGCTGCGCAAGCGCAGAACGTGAGAGGCCTGCCTTGCGTGCCAGTTCGTCGACGGTCCAGCAATGCGCGGGCTGCGCATGCAGCATGGCAAGCGCGCGACCTACGAATCGGTCGCCGACACCTGCCAGCCAACCCTTGCGATCGGCAGGCAGAGCCTCAATACAACGCCGCACTGCCTCCACAAAGAGCAATTCGGATAGCCGCGCGAGCACGATCGCGCTGCCCGCGCGCGAATCGGCCGCTTCGACTGCTGCGCGCTTTAGCGACGATTCGAGCCACGCCGACTGCGGATCGTTGCGCATGTCGACCTTGAAAATTCGCGGGAGCGCGGAAAGCACCGGATTGGTCAGCGTATCGTCGCAGGCGAGAAATCCGCAAATCAGACGTGTGTGGGTCCCGCCACCGCCATAGTTCAACTTCATCACGTCGCCCGGCGAGGTATTCAGGTACGTCGACAGCAGGTCATCTGCGGGCGCGGGCGCGAGGTCGAGCGCACTGCCCATCAGATGCGGCTCTCCTTGCGGCACGACAAGAAGCTCTCCTGCATCGACGCGGATAGCTGAAGAGGGATCGTCAATAAGCCGAGCCCAGCAGCTTCCTTCTGTGATGAGGTGATAGGAGACGATGCGTTCGGCGCGTGGCAGAAAAGAGGCGCACAGCTCCGTAGTGACTTCGCCGACAACACACCAGGGCGAGGTTAAGTCGGCGTTTAGATAAACCGCCCCGCCGAGGCTCACGAGGCGAAGGACGTCAGAAAGTGCATCCATTTACGCGCCCACCAGTTTCGGCGTCCTGCGCAAAACATCTGGACGCCTGGTCATTTCACATTACGGCTAGCTTGCTGATACTAGCACTCACGCGAATTCGCAACAACGCACCGCTCTGGATTCGTGGAACCAGCCACGCATTTCACCTTTCGGAGACGGATATGAATTACCCAGATGCCTACCGTGGTCAATGCTTTTGCGGCGCAGTGCAGTTCACGGTGAGCGGAGTGCCCGCAGGGATGGGTTATTGCCATTGCGAGTCATGCCGACGCTGGTCGGGCGGTCCCGTTAACGCATTCACCCTCTGGAAGCCCGACGCATTGCGCGTGACACACGGCGTCGATGCTATCGGCACTTACAGCAGGAGCCCGCACAGCTACCGGAAGTGGTGCAAGACGTGCGGCGGACATCTCTTCACGGAGCATCCCGGACTCGGTCTCATCGATGTCTATGCCGCAGTCATAGAGGACTTCCCGTTTGACGCGTGCGTCCACGTTCACTATCCGGAGTCGGTACTCCGCCTCGAGGACGGCTTGCCAAAACTGAAGGACCTGCCAGCGGAAATGGGCGGGTCGGGCGTCGCCGTTGCCGCGTAAGGGTCGCATCTCCCGCAGCAGGTTTTGACTTGCCCGATCGCCGCGCGGGCGTGTTCGCAGTGCAAATTCGTGGCGCCATCGGTACAGGCAGCCAAACCGTGTTTTGGCCGCCTCGCTGCCTTTGCTTCTCAGGAGCGTTTTATGTCCGCTGTTGATTCCGCTGTCTCGTCCGTTGCAGATTTCGCCGCCGTCAAGGTCCGTCAACAGGCCGCCTGGTCGACAGGCAACTATGCGGTCGTCGGCACCACCCTGCAGATCGTTGGAGAAAATCTTTGCGAAGCGCTCGACTTGCGCGCCGGCAGCCGCGTGCTCGACGTCGCCGCAGGCAACGGCAACGCGACGCTTGCAGCCGCGCGCCGCTGGTGCGATGTCACCTCGACCGATTATGTCGCCTCGCTGCTTGAGTCCGGGCGGGCGCGCGCGCAGGCAGAAGGACTCGCAGTGCAGTTCGAGCAAGCGGATGCCGAAGCGCTGCCCTACGCTGACGCCTCGTTCGACGTCGTGATGTCGACATTCGGCGTGATGTTCACGCCGGATCAGGAGAAGGCGGCAGGCGAACTCGCACGCGTGTGCGTGCCGGGTGGACGGATCGGCCTCGCGAACTGGACGCCAGAGAGTTTCATTGGTCAGGTGTTCAAGACGATCGGCAAACACGTCACGCCGCCCGCCGGCGTTATATCGCCGGCGCTCTGGGGTACGAAGGCGCGCGTGGAAGCGCTTTTCGACGGCAATGCCCGAAAGATCGTCACGACCAGCCGCAGTTTTACATTCCGCTACCGTTCACCCGCGCACTTCATGGAAGTGTTTCGCACGTACTACGGGCCGATGAACAAGGCATTTTCCGCCCTCGAAGGCGAACGTCAGGCGGCGCTACTTGGCGATCTGATGACATTGATCGAGAGCCGCAACCGGTCGGGCGACGCGACGCTTGTGCTGCCGAGCGAGTATCTCGAGGTCGTGGTGGATCGGCTCTGAACGGTGTCCGGCGCAAGGTCGGCGCCTGAGCACTGTGTTCATACGGAATGCCCCCTAAAAACTGCCGGCAGGGAGGTTGAGCCATCAATACAAGGCCGGCCGTTGCAGCAAACGTGCCGCTATGCGTGAATGCTTGTACAGTGGCGGTACGTCGAGATCCTGGAGAGGGTCTTCCGTTAGACCATTGATACTGGAGTAGCCCATGAACGCAATCAGAACGCTCAAGCTGGCTGGTGCTGCATTTATTGTTGTCGCTTCCGTCAGCGCGTGGGCACAGGATAGCGGATCGTCTGCCACATCGACGACAACGCAAGGGACGTCGAAATCCGCCGTCAGGAAGGCGAATCGGGCCTTGAGCAAAAAAGTGATTCAGGCGCTTTCGAAGGGCGGTGTCAATACCGAAGGTATCAACGTGCTCGCAAAAGGTGGCGCAATAACGCTCGCTGGCGGCGTCACCGATCCGACACAGATCGATAAGGCGGTTTCGATCGCAAAGGGCGTATCCGGCGTGACGTCCGTGAAGAATGCTCTGACGATTCGCGAAGGTGGGCAGTAATACTGCCCACGTGTCCAACGCTGCGATATAGCACGCCGGCAGCAGGCTGACCTGACCGTCAGCCTCATTCCCGCTTCAATTTCGGTTGTTGGGGCGGCTGTCTCGGCTCAGATCCGCGTTGAGTCGGCGCCCTGGTGCATGCGTCAGGAGGCATGACATACGGCACGTCGTCGCAGCAGCACGCGTACACCGGAAACCCGTGTGCGTTCGTGCGGATGATGGTTGTTGGCCCGTGCAGCGGGCACACTGCTTTCATGGTGCCTCCTGAGACTCATCAGTCAACCTGTCCCATCGTACGCGCAGTTCGCCAGTCCGGTATGGCCCCGGTGCCGGTACGTGCTTGTCGCGACGGATTTGACCGACCGGGTGAGTGCGCCGTCGGACATTTGCCATCGGCAATCCGATCGTTGACAAACAACGAGAGCGGGTACTTTTACACGAAGGCAAAGAGTAATCGGGCACTCACCCTGGTCTCGTTGAAGATTTCAACATGCTTTCGATTCTCCCGTCTGGATAAATGCAGACTAAAAAGGAAGTTGGGATAATGGCGCCCTCACAGCGCAACGTTCGGGGCTTGTCGCCGAAGAGTTAGCGGCGAACCGGAGGTGATTCATGCCCGAAGAGGTCCAGTACAGTCACTCAACCGATATCCCCGGTTTGATCCTTGGCACGGCCCGGTTTGCCGAGTTTCGCTTTGAGCCGCACTATCATCTCGACTCCCATATCGCACTCATTGCCAGCGGGGTACAACGTCAATCGTTTCGTGGGCAATCCCTGTTGCTCACGCGTGGCGCAATTCAGCTTATGCCTCCAGGCGAAGTTCACGACGGAGTTGCTGATGCTGACGAGTCGTACACGATTCAAACGTTTCGACTGTCGCCCGCGCTGCTGAATGGCCTCGGGGAGGAAATCACGGGCAAGCACTATTTCCCCTCACAGGCTGCAGCGGTGCTGCAAGATAGCCGCCTCGCAGACCAGTTGCTCGAAATGCACGCAACCCTTCGGCAGGGGATGAACGATCCGCTCATGAACGAAACCTACGTTCTGGAATTGCTGGAGTCCCTGTTCGCCCGTTTCAAGCAACCCTCTCCCCAAACCATCGCCGGCGCCTTATCGTTTCAGCAACTGCAACGTCGTTCGGGAATTCGTCGAAGCGCATATTGCCGACAAAATCATTCTCGAAGATCTGTCCCTTCTTGTTGGCCTCAATCGATTCCGGTTCTTGAAACTGTTTAAACGCACTATCGGCATGACGCCTCACGCCTGGTTACTGCGCATGCGGCTGGAAAAGGCCGTGGCGTTGATCAACGCGAATCGGACCATGCCGATCACTGAAATTGCGCACGCCGTTGGCTTCTTTGATCAAAGCCATTTCACACGGGCGTTTCGCGAGGCGTACGGCGTCACTCCCGCTCGCTTCTGACGGCGACGCAGCAATTTTTTACAAGGCGTTTTGGTCACCGCTCGGTAGCCTTCTGTTTTTGGCCTCGCGCCCATCCTGGGCGGCCTCCATCTAAGGCAGAAGCACCGAATGACTACTTTCAGCTTTCTTGACGACTACAGCGAAGGCGCACATCCCGACATTCTTCACGTCCTGACGGAATCCAATTACATTCAGCAGGCACCCTACGGGGAAGACGTCTATTCTGCCGAAGCAACGACCCGGATCAAGGCCTGCCTGGGAGACACGTTTGGCGGAGCGATCCACTATGTCGCCAGTGGGACCATGGCCAACATCGTTTCGATATCAAGTTGCCTGCGACCGCACGAAGCCGTCATTGCAGTGAACTCGGGACATATCGTAGTCAGGGAGGCCGGTGCTATCGAGGCAACGGGCCACAAGCTCATCGTCGTTCCCGCTGTAGACGGGAAACTCACGCGTGCCAATATCGAGGACGCACTTGCCAGCAATGCTCATTTTCCGCACATGGCGAAGCCTCGACTGATCTATCTGTCGAACGCAACTGAAACAGGCACCGTCTACTACCCTTGCGGAACTGCGGAAGCATATCGGCACTCGCCAAGCAACGTGGCCTCATTCTATTTCTCGATGGCGCGCGGTTGGGCGCGGCCTTGGCGTCGAGCAACAGCGACGCGACATTGGCCGATATTGCTTCCCTCGTCGACATTTTCTGGATCGGTGGAACCAAGGTAGGCGCGCTTTTGGGTGAAGCAATTGTGGTTTGCAATCCAGCGCTGGCGGAGGATTTTGCTTTTCATGTCAAGCAACGCGGCGGCATGTTAGCCAAGGGGCGGCTACTGGGTATCCAGTTTCAGGAGTTATTTGGCGACAAGAATCTCTTCTTCGAAAGTGCGAAGCACGCCAATGTGATGGCGGCAAAGCTCGCCTCCGGGATCGTGTCCAGCGGTTACGGTCTCGACGCGGAAACGGCTACGAATCAAGTATTTCCAATCTTGCCCGATTCTGTCATTTCCGCTTTGCAGCAACACTTTGCTTTCTACGTTTGGAGAAAGTCGGATAACGATCATTCTGCGATTCGCCTCGTAACGTCCTGGGCCACCCCGGAACACCAGGTCGACGCTTTTGTGGCTCGGCTCGCCCAACTTTGACGGCACAAGCGGCGGTTGCCTTTCTATTTGCAAACGCAGCGCGGTAGCCATACTCAGCGCGGCCAGTTCTTGCGTGAAACGATAGCGAAGCTCACCGCGATCGCGCCTGTCGTTGCGGAAGTATTTGAGTTGGGTATCGCGTCGCCGAAACGGGGGCGGCGACTACGCTCATTGCGTGGTTCGGGAATGCGATCGGCGGCGGTGTCAGGTTCCGCGTCGGCGACGTGCTGGTCCACGGCGGCGGATTGACAGGCCGCCGGCGCGCGGTGGCTCATTGGGCTTCGAAAGGACATGACGGATAACTCCGGGAAGGACATGCCCTTATTGAACGCTTCGCCCATCAATTAGTAAAATGAATGTTTTGACCAATACGATAACTCTGCGGAATGGAACTGAAACTGCTGAAGACGTTTCTGACGGTTGTCGAACTACGCCATTTCAGTCGCGCGGCAGATGCGCTGCACATGAGCCAACCGGCGCTCAGCAAGCAGGTGGGCGCACTGGAGGCGAGCCTCGGTGGCAGGTTGTTCGAAAGGGGGCGGCACGGCGCGGAGCTCACGCCGTTCGGCGAGAGCTTCCTGCCTGACGCGCAGGCACTCGTACGCGACGCGGATGAGATCCTGTTGCGTGCGCGAGCGGCAAGCAGCGGGCGGCGCGGTCATTTGCGCATCGGCATCTGTCTATCTGTGCTGACGGTCGTGCCGCAGCTTATCGCCGAGTTCCGCCGACAACATCCCGAGGTCGCTGTGACGCTAAGCGACCTTTCTTCCGCCGAGCAAACGCGCCGCCTGTTGTCGGGCAAGCTGGATGCCGGCTTCCTGCGCTTGCCGGTCACGGAGGGCCTGTCGTCGTTCAGTATGATTGACGAAGCGCTTGCGCTGGCATTACCCCCGTTCCTTGGGTACGCGCGGCTTCCGGCCGATCTTAACGTTCTCAATGAAATCGGTTTCGTAGCATTGCAGCGCACGCATGGTCCGGGGCTCGCCGCACAAATCGACCGCTGGTGCCTCGCGCGCCATTTTGTACCGAATGTGACGCAGCACGCTGAAGACGTCCAGACGGTCCTCGCGTCAGTCGCTGCCGGCGTGGGCATCGCGTTTATCCCTTCGCGCGCGCAGCATTTGCTGCGTGATGCAACGGTGCTGAAGCTTCATGGCAAAGAGGCGAAGTGGCGCGTGGGACTGGCATGGCCATCAGCGCGCACAAATGCTATTACGGCCCGCTTTGTGTCGTTCGTGCGCACCGCGAAGCTGTCGTCGGCACAATCGCGCGCCACGCGATCTCATTCTGCGACAGCATGACTTCGAGCAGGCCGCTGTGCCTGATGTTTCATCGGTGCCTCACTTTACCGCAACGATCTTGAGTGAATTCGTGCCACCAGTTGTTGCCATGGGCTCGCCAACAGTCAGGACAACAATATCGCCCGATTTTGCGAAACCCCGTTTGACCAGCGTGAACTCGGCCTGTTCCAGGGTGCTATCGCGGTCATCCCAGGACTCTGTGGCGATCGGCACCACGTTTTTGAAAAGAGCCATGAATCGAGCAGTCTCTTTCCTCGCAGTCATTGCGTAAATCGGGATCGATGAAGAATGCCGACTCATCCAAAGTGCGGTCGCGCCCGACTCGGTGAGCGCAACGATGGCCGTTGCATTCAAGTGATAGGCGGTGAAGAGTGCGCCGAGCGCGATCGCTTCGTCGACTCGATGGAACGTGCGATTCAAGAACGCCTTATCAAGCTCGTTATCGCAGGAACGCTCTGCCTCGGCGCAAATTGCGGCCATGGCCTCCACGGTCTGTACCGGATACCGCCCCGTGGCGCTCTCCGCGGAGAGCATGACGGCGTCGGTTCCGTCGAGAACGGCGTTTGCAACGTCGGATACTTCGGCTCGAGTCGGGACGGGGTTCTGGATCATCGACTCCATCATCTGGGTTGCGGTGATAACAAGTCGATTTGAGGCTCGGGCCATTCGAATCATGCGTTTCTGGAGAGCCGGCACGGCCGCATTGCCTACCTCGACAGCCAGGTCCCCGCGCGCGACCATGATGCCGTCTGATGCCTCGATTATTTCTCTCAAAGCAGGGATCGCCTCGGCACGCTCGATTTTGGCAATCAGTTTAGGTTTGGCTCAGCTTCCTGCAAAGCTGTGAGTCAGCGCCCTTGCAGTGGCCATTTCGGCGGCGTTCTTTGGGAAAGACACCGCAATCAGATCGGCGCCGATCTCTATCGCGGTACGAAGATCTCCAACGTCCTTATCGGTTAAAGCGGGCGCGGATAGCCCGCCGCCTTGTCGATTAATGCCTTTGTTATTCGACAGCTCGCCGCCAATTCGAACGCAGGTCTGAATCTCTGTACCGATGACGGCGATAACGTCAAGCACGATCATGCCGTCGTTGAGCAATAGAACATTTCCGGCGACCACGTCGTCGACAAGATCCGGATAGTCCAGCCCCACGCGCTCGTGGTTTCCTTCTTCACTGCTGATGTCGAGTGTAAAGCGAGCACCCGATACGAGTTCCACCTTGCCGCCCCGGAATCGTCCTACCCGGATTTTGGGTCCCTGCAAGTCGACCATGATGGCAATCTCGCGGCCCGCCGCCGCGGCCACTTCCCGGATCATCGCGGCGGTGCGGCCGTGGTCCTCCTGCTTGCCATGGGAGAAATTGAGCCGGGCGACATTGAGCCCCGCCGCGACCATCCTCGCCAATACATCCGGATTAGCAGAGGCGGGACCAATTGTTGCAACAATCTTTGTCGATCGAGTCATATGGAAGACAGCGAAGAGGCAGCATTATCAATAGTCGTTTCTGCGCCTTTAATTCAGGCAATCCTCTGAAAGCCTTCGTCAGATGGTCCGCAGATTTTTGTCAAAGCAGTAGTTAACTGCGCACGGTTGTGTCCACTGGGATAGTTCTCCCTTCATGAAAAGGATGATGCGATGGGGGGGGCTTCACCAAACTTTTGTACGGTTCTCAGCCGGTAGCCCCCCTCAAAGCTGCGCTTACTGTCTTTCGCCAGATTAAAATGCGCTGGGCCTTTCCCAGAGATTCAGTGATTGGCCAATTCCCTGTTGTACTGCACTCTTGTACATTTCAAAGCCCCAGCTGATGTCGAAAACGGCCATGCCGCAGGCAATGAAAATAACGCGTTCATTCGCGCTCTCCCGGCCGGGCTTGTTGCCATTGACGACGTCGCCTAGACCCGTCGAATCAGCCAGAGCGGGCAGTATTCCGGCATCGATCAACCGGTAAAACGGACCGCCGATAACACCGCCGTAGTAGGCGTCCTTATTCCCCGAGGCGATAGCATCCTCGACATACGCCTCCTGCAGAGGAGTGTGATCGAAGACGACCTTGCAACTGGTCAGGAAAGAATCGTCTGTATTGAATGGCCCGGACACCAGAATGGTTGCCCCTTGTTTGATCCATTCGTCCTTGAAGTAAAGCGGCTTCAGGCGCGAGGCTGCGACCGTGATGACATCCGCATCACGGAAGCCCTTTTCAGCTTCATCAACGCCGATGGCGCGAAGGCCGTATTTCTCCTCAACCCAACTGGCAAACTCGTTCGCCTTGTCCAGGAAGACGTCAAAGCAGACGACTTTCTCCACCGTGTCGAGTTGAGTCATGATTGCGGTGAAGCAGGCCTTGTTAATCGGGCCGCAACCGATGACCGATACGGTCTTCGAATCCTTGTTGGTCAGATGCTTCGCGGCGACGCCAGGCACAGCGCCGGTTCGTGCGGCACTCAGAAGGTTCGCCGACATCAGAGCCAGTGGCGCACCTGTGTCCTTATCATTGAGCATCATGGTCAGAATCGAGCGCGGCAATCCTTTCTCGGCATTGGCATGGTTCGAGCCATACCATTTATTGCCACAGACATCGAAACGTCCACCCAGATAGCCGGGCATCGCGGCGAATCGTCGGTCCGGTCCGGCGACCGGCATGTTGGGAAACTTCGTCTCTTTCGGGAAGACGATGTTCAGGCCGTGATTGTTATGATTGGCGCCGCCCATCAGGTAATCGCTCTTGCCAAGAAGGCTGAAGGTCTCCTCGCATACCGAAACACAACGCGCCGCATCCATAACGCCGGCTCTAATCATGTCCGGCTCCGAGAGATACAGAAAGTCAATTTGCGGATACATTTGGGGTAACCTTTTCAAAGTGAGTGGGGTGGTATGTCGGTACGCGTCCGACCTCAGAAATGCATGTCAAAACCGAAGAAATGGCGAAATGTCGTAGAGGCGGCAACCGGGGCTTCGCGAATTTGCACGCATCAGAAAATTCAGCTTTTCGATACGTTCTCCGGAGCGCGGCGCGCCGTTCTTTTGAAACGGAACTTGCAGACCGACCGAAAAATCCATCACGACGTCATCCACAACGCCGCCGGATCGACCTGATGGCACGGCGATCATTCCGTGCTCTTCGGCAAACCGATACGCATCCAATGCCTCAGTGATCGTCCCGACCTGATTGGGTTTGAGTACGAAACCATCCACGGCGCGCAGTTCGTGAGCTTTCTTGAGCAAGCTCAGGTTGGTCACGGTCAGGTCGTCGCCGAGAACGATGGTGCGCTCGAGTTCGCGAACTGCTTTGATGTAGCCGGTCCAATCGTTCTCGTCGAGCAGATCCTCGATAAAAACAAGCGGGAAAGTTTCCGTCAGGTACTTTGCATATTCGATGAGTTCGTCAGCCGATACCCATTTGCCTTTCAGCAGGTAGGTATGGGTCTCCTTGTTGTACATCTCGCTTGACGCGCAATCGAGCGCGAAGGCAATCCGCCCGCTATAGCCACATTCGTCAACGGCCTTCTGCATGAGTGCGAGGATCGTTTCGGGGTCTTCTGACGGCGCGGCATAGCCGTACGAACTGGCAACCTGTGGCTTATGTCCCAGGTAGTCCGCAAGGACATCGGCGAGCTTCTGGAATACAGCCACCGCCATCTCGATGGCAGAATCGACGCGATCAGTGCCGTAGGGAACAATCAGGAACTCATTGAAAGCCTGCGTTAGCCCATCGTATCGCCCACCGTTGACCACGTTGAAGCAGGGCACCGGCACGGTCCGGATATCGCCACCCGCGATATGGTTGTAAAGAGGAATCGAGCGCGCGGACGCCGCAGCGCGGAAAGCCGCAACGGATACGGAATAAATCGCATTGCCACCCAGACGTCTTTTGTCTGTTGTGCCGTCGAGGGCAATCATTTTTTCGTCGATGGCGCGTTGGTCGAATACGTTCATGCCGATCAGCGTCGGACCAATGACGTTCACCGCATTGTCGACGGCTTTATGAACGCTTAGCCCCTGATAGGTTGACGGGTCGTTGTCGCGCAGGACAAACGACTCGTACATGCCCACCGAAGTACCGGTGGGTGCGGCGCCGAGACCTATTGCACCGCTTTCGGTGCGTATCTCGACTTCGACAGCGGGGCGGCATTTGCAGTCGATGATCTGCTGCGCCCGCACGGATGCGATCTTGTCTTCCATGTTATGCGCCTCCCTTCGGGGCAGGAATGTAAAGTATGTTGAGGTCGCACAGGTTGGTGCCTGTGTTGCCGGTAAATACAGTTGAGCCAATCGCATCGAGTGCCTCGAAGCAGCTGTGCTCACGCAGCGCCTGATGCAGACTGATCCCTTTGTCGACTGCGGTCCTGAAACTGGTGGAATCGGTGATGCCGCCAGCGACGTTCGCTGTGCCGTCGGTGCCTTCGCTGTCGATTGATAGCAGGCAGGCGCCTTTTGTCATGGCGGCCGTTATGGCAAAACTCGCGGCCATTTCCTGACCTGGGCCCCCGTGACCCTTGATCACGCTGTTGTCATCGATCAACGTCGTCACCTCACCGGAGCTAAGAAGCACACATGGAGGCTTGATCGGATTGCCGTATGTCTGGATCTCGCGCGCCATCGATGCGAAGAAAGTGCCGGCGTCCCGGCTTTCGCCCTCAAGGAAGGACGAAACGATCATGGCCGGAATACCCATCTCTTCGCAGATTTCCCTGGCGTAGATGCAGGAATCCGGCAGTGTGTTGAGCAGAAAGTAGGTGTTGTCGGGAAACGCTTTCGGGGTTTCCGCTGCAGGACCCGCGTGCATCAGATACTCGACTACGCTTTCGGGCAGGCGGTCGGCGACATTGCGATTGACGATCGTGGCCCGGGCGTCACCCAGCGTCGTCATATCCGGGCCGATCGGCGTGCTTTTGTATGCCGGATAGGGCACAGCGATATCGCCCGTGGCAGGCGATCCCACCGCGTCGCTAATGCCGAAGCCAATCAGTTCGGCTCCCGCATCCTGGATGCGCTTCGCCAGCATTCCGCCGTTCAGCGCTGAAATGTGACGACGCACAGCGTTGATTTCGTAAATACCCGCCCCGGATTTCAGCAGCACGTCGGTGGTATCGATCTCATCCTGCAAGGTGATGCCCGCGATGGGGCATGACATGAGGGCTGAACTGCCGCCGCTGATGACGGCAATGAACAGGTCGTCGGGTCCTGCCTGATCGACGAGCTCAATAATTTTCCTCGATGCGCGATGGCCTTCTTCGTTTGGTAGCGGGTGTCCACCCACGAAGACTTCGGTCCTGTTGAATCGATCTGCTTCCTCCTGGATCTTGACGATGGCGATGCCTCGGGTCAGGAAGTCTCCCAGTACATGATCCACCGCCATGGCCATGTGATTGCAGGCCTTGCCAGCTCCGATCAGGTACACGTTGCGCTTCAACGATAGATCCCATGAACGGGTTCCAACATGCAACACGTTGCCTTCCATGCGCATGATGTTCCTGATCCGCCGGTAGCTGTCCAGCCTCTCGAGTGTCCGGTCGGCAATCTCAAGCACGACTTGTCGGGAGGACACATCACCTTGCGAAAGTACTGCGTTGGCATTTCGTATCTTGTTCATGCTGAGAAAGACCGTCAGAGTGAGCGCCACAGGATGAGACGGGCGGGATGTCCATAATTTAGGCAAACAACCAGAACAGATACATGTACACTTGGCGGGACTGTGAGATAGCTGTATAGGGCCTGGCACCTTTACACCTTTGCAGTTGTTCGCCCTGGTTCTTCTCTTGTGTGGCCGCGATGAAACCCGTTTTGACGCTGGATTCCCAATCGGATACGCCCCTTACCGTACAAATCGTGGTGGGGGTGATGAATGAAGTTGCGGAAAAGCGCTGGAGACCTGGTGCGCGCGTGCCGAGCATCCGTGCATTCGCCGGAGCACACGGGGTGTCGACCTTCACGGTCGTCGAGGCTTACGATCGGCTGGTGGCGCAGGGTGTTCTGGAAGCGCGGCGCGGATCGGGGTTTTACGTATCTGAACGGCGTTACAACGCGCCGCGGAAGATTGCGGAAAAGCTCGATGAGCAGGTTACCAATGGCTGGTTATTGCGAAATTTTCTCGGAGCAAATGAAGGGGCGATTTACGCGGGGGCCGGTTGGCTTCCGGAGCCATGGTTGGACGCCGATGGTCTCGCGCGGGCGCTCAGACAACTCGCATTGCATCCGGAAAGCCTGCTGGGTTACGGCCATGCGAAGGGATACGAACCATTGCGGGAGCAAATAGTCCGGCAGTTGTCGGACTACGAAATAGAGGTGGATATCGCAGGGGTGATGACGACTCTAGGTGCCAATCAGTCGCTGGACCTTGTCATACGGCAATTCACGCAGCCGGGCGACACCGTCATGGTCGACGAGCCGTGCTATAGCGACCTGCTTGTTGCCTTGCGGTTGCGCGAAGTTGAAAGCATTGGAATACCAATGACACCCACCGGACCAGACGTTGCCGTGATGGAGGCAATTCTCGAAACGCGTCGTCCCAAGGTCTACTTCACGAATAGCCGACTTCATAACCCCACTGGAGCGAGTTACAGCTCAGCGACGGCCTTTAAATTGCTGAAAGTGGCGGAACGCTACAACTGCCTCGTTGTGGAGGATGATGTCTCCGCCGGTCTGGTTCAAGGCTCGCATGTGACGCTGGCGTCGATGGATCAGCTCAAACACGTCATTTATATTGGCAGTTTTTCCAAAACAATAGGCGCGGGATTACGCGTCGGTTTCGTTGTCGCGGAAGCGGGGATACTCGAGGGTCTGCTGTATCAGAAACTGGTTTCGGGCATGTCAACGCCAACCGTCACTGAACGTCTAGTGAGCGCGATGCTGGCAGAAGGGCATTTTCGCAAACAGACAGAACAGCTGAGAGACCGGCTCGCAACTGCTCAGGAGCGAGTTTGTCGCCGGCTTGAAGCAATCGGATTCGAGATCTTTTGCGAGCCCCGCGCGGGTATGTTCGTGTGGGCGAGGCCAACAGGAGTCGAGCTGGATTCGGCGGTACTAGCCGAGCGCGCCTTGGGGCAGCATATCGTGCTTGCGCCAGGACATCTGTTTTACGGCGGACGTGTAAAGACTGACTGGCTGAGATTCAATGTGGCACACAGCAACTTCGACCGCCTTTTTGCTTTTCTAGCGGAATCGGTCGCACCTTAAATCTCCTCTTTCACACGTAGCGCCTCCTGGACGATCTCGGTTGTCCATGCGTGCCCGTGCCTGTACGCGCGTCGAGCGCCTGCATTCAAATGCTTTCCGTCAGCGCGGCGCAGCAGCCAACCCGGCTGAACCCTCCTCATATTCATGTACTGGATTTCGATCTCAGGGATGGCGCACGGCTACGGGACCCGCTGCAGTGTCGATGCTGTTGAGCCAGTTCGAGCCGGCATGTGCTGTCTTGTACTAAGCCAGGAAAACACCAAAGCAACTGTGTAGGTCGTGCCGGCTGCACAGGTAGGGGTGTCTGTCGGCGAGTGTGCATGTCGCGTGGAAATTTGGACAAAAAGAATACGCAGGCTTCCTGGAGCGGATGCGTTCCATGGAACTGAATGCGGGCATCGGATCACATGATGCGAGAGCCGGCTTCCATTCGATCACTGCGAGGAGAAAGATTCATGGACAGTATTAAGACTTCGGCCTTGTTCGCTGCACTGCTATCCACTGTCTGCATGACTGCGCAAGCGGAAGTCGTCAAAGTGGGCGTTGCAGGTCCCTTGACGGGCGGACAGTCAAATTTCGGCAAGGACGATGAGCGAGGTGTCCGCCTCGCGGTCGAAGATCTGAACCGGAAGCCGATGGTTATCAATGGCCAGCCTGTTACGTTCGCCGTGGTGTCGGAGGACGACGCAGCGGATCCGAAGACAGGCGTATCTGTCGCCCAGAAGCTGGTTGACTCGGGTGTGAAAGCGGTCATCGGTCACTACAATTCCGGTGTGACGATTCCCGCGTCGCGCATCTATAACAATGCGCACATCCCGATGATCACTGGCGCGGCATCCAACCCAGCCATTACCCAGCAGAACTTTCCTTATGTGTTTCGTCTGGCGGCCAATGACAACGTGATGGGCGCGCGCATGGCTGAATACGCCACGCAAGTATTGCATGCCAGGCGCGCTGCCGTGATCGACGATCGCACGGCATATGGCTCAGGCGTCGCGGATGTGTTCACCGCTACGGCGAAGAAGAACGGCATCGAAATTGTCGGGCGCGAGTATTCAAACGACAAAGCAACTGACTTCAACGCGATCCTGACGCACATCAAAGCCGAGCGTCCAGACGTTATCTTTTATGGTGGCTACTATGCGCAGGCTGCTTCGATCGGACGACAGTCCAGGCAGCTAGGGCTTGAGGTTCCGGTTCTCGGGGGTGACGGGATCTGCTCCGTAGACATGCCGAAACTCGCGGCAGGATCGCTGGATGGTCGAGGGTACTGCGCTCAAGGCGGTTCGCCGCTGGCGGCATTGCAGGGCGGTCCTGAATTCGCAAGCAGATATGAACAGAAGTTTGGCGTGAAAAACGATATCTACGCGCCGGCTTTCTACTCGGCAACGATGGTTGTGGCCCAGGCAATCAAGGCTGCTAATTCGACCGATCCTGAGAAGTTCGTGCCGGTGCTTAAACAGACGCAATTCTCGACCTTGGTAGGGAAGGTGGCTTTCGACAAGACCGGTGAGTGGATAGATGCGCCCGTGACGGTCTACAAAGTTTCGGGCGACACCCTCAATCCGGTCCGCTAAAACTAGAGAGAGCAGCAAACGAGCGGCATGAAGCCGCCCGTTTCGTGCGTACGAATCAACGGCGGAAAAATCACGGGCCTGAAGCCGTACTCGGCAGGCGACATCGAGTATATGGGCCAGTCGATCAAGGGTATCCCGGCGCATGAGCTGCTCAAGCGCGGTCTGGCGATGGTGCCGGAAGGCCGCGGCATCTTCTCGCGCATGTCGATCGTCGAAAACATGCAGATGGGGGCTTATCTGCGTACCGACACCGACGGCATCAAGTCGGACGTCGACCGCATGTTCGACTTCTTCCCACGATTGAAGGAGCGCGCTTCGCAATACGCAGGCACGCTCTCGGGCGGTGAACAGCAGATGCTGGCAATGGCGCGCGCGATCATCAGCAAGCCGAAGCTGTTGTTGCTGGATGAGCCGTCGATGGGTCTGTCGCCGATCATGGTCGAGAAGATCTTCGAAGTGGTGCGGGCGATTTCGGCCGAAGGCATGACAGTGCTGCTGGTCGAGCAGAATGCGCGTCTGGCGTTGCAGGCGGCGAATCGCGGCTATGTGATGGACTCGGGTCTGGTGACGATGTCCGGCGACGCGAAGCAGATGCTCGATGATCCGAAAGTGCGCGCGGCGTATCTGGGAGAGTAGCCGTAATGATGCTCGAACTGCCGATGCCGCGCGCAACGGTGGAGTGGGAAGCAAGGCGCGCTGAAGCGGCAGGGTATTCTGAATGCGGAGGATCTTTAGCCTGACGAATGTGGCATACGTCGAGTTGGGAACCGATCGCGCGCTCCTTGCAAAGTCCTGCGGCGCAAAAAATAAACTCTGCGCCGGCAGAAATTCAAGGTGATAGATGGGAACAATGCCAGAAGATCGGCTTCGCCAAGTCGCACCGCTCAGCGCGAAATGGACCCACGAGGAGAGGTAGGGATGAAACGGCGGCAGCGCTCGACTCGAGCGCGCTGCGTTGATTGCGTGCGTTCATCAGCGCTGGAGGAAGGTGGCTGCAATGAAAGTCCTGCGGCGCTGATTCCGCAGGAGAGGGCGGCACAGTGCGCCCCGATCGCTTCAACTGATAACGCACGCTCGACTGCGAACAGGGCATGCCGGTTCCGGCATGCCCTGGATCGGCGCGCTGCCCCAGATGAATTCAGCGAAGTGATTACCAGCCAAGCATCGCAAAAAGCGGTGGCACTTCGTCCAGTGTCTTAAGCGTGGCGTCAGGTGTGTAATCCGGCAGTAGCTTGCGGCCCGTATCGCGATCAATCCAGATGCACCGGAATCCGATGTCTCGTGCTGCGGCATGGTCGAGATGCGGGCTGGCACAGATATGTACGACATCGTCCTTCGATACATTGAGCACTTCGTGAGCGTACTCGAACAATCGTGGCGTGGGCTTGTAGGCTCCGGCCTGCTGTGCGGTCACCACCCGGTCGATATGGCCGCCGAGCTGTGCGACGTTGCCGGCGATGATATCGTCGTCGGTATTCGACACGATGCAAAGACGATACCCCATCTCTTTCAGCTTTCCCAGCGTATTGACGACTTCGGGAAACGGCGGCATCGCCGAGATTCGCGACGTAAGCACCATAGCGTCCTTTTCGCTGCCAGCGAGCCCAAATTCCTCCAGTGCAAGACGTAACCCCTGGCCCGAGACCTCCCGGAACGAGCGATGTGGCGACATTTGTTCAAGCGCGTGTTCATGCCGATCGTAGACCTCGATAAATCTGGCTGCTTCGACTTCAGTCGCGCCGCGATTGGCTAGAATCTCTTGCACTGCAGCAAGCAGACCTTCGTCCCATTGGATGAGCGTGCCATAGCAGTCAAAAGTCAGCCATTTCGGCTGCGGCGTACCCTTCAGTGACATGATTGACTCCGTTTCGTACAGAAGATGTTTGCAGGATAGGCTGAATGTTCTATATTGGAAAATTAAATAAATCTCTGATGCTCAGTGGAAAGGTAAATGACGAATCATGTTTGACCTCGAGTTGCTCAGGACGCTGATTTGCGTCGTTGATGAAGGCAGTTTCACGCGCGCCGGTGAACGCGTGCATCGTACGCAATCGACAGTTAGCCAGCAGGTACGCAAACTTGAAGAATCCGTTGGGCGACCGTTGCTTCTTCGAGACCGCACCGGTAACCACGTGAGCGCCACGGAGCATGGCGTATTGCTCACGCAGTACGCGCGCAGGTTACTGGCTTTGTCTCAGGAGGCACGCGAAGCGCTCCGGCGAGACGGTCAGCTTTCGCCCGTGCGGATAGGCGTTCCGGAAGACTTCGACGCGCGACGTATGTCAGCGATGCTTTCCGGTTTTCTGAAAGTCCGTCCGGATGCGCGACTTGAAACGTCGGCGGGCATGAGTGCAGTTTTGCAAGAAAAGCTTTCCGCCGGTGAAATTGACATTGCTCTAGTCAAACGTGAACCTGGCAGTGGCGACTGCTTCGCATCGTGGCCAGAGACACTTGTCTGGGTGCGCGGTCGGGACGCCGCTTTGTCGAAACTGGATTCGGAGGAACCCGTTGCGCTCGCGCTTTTTCCTGAAGGGTGCATCTACCGCAAGCGCGCGATTCGCAGCCTCGACAAGGCAAAGCGTGCGTGGCGGGTAGCGTTCGGCAGTCAAAGTCTAACGGCGATTCAAGCTGCCGTTGCAGCGGGGTTGGCCATCTCGGTGTTACCTCGGTCGGCGGTTTTGCCCGAGCATCGAATCTGCTCTGATATGCCGCCACTGCCGCCGACAGAACTTGCGCTAATCAGCTCAGGCGACGCGCTCGACACCGTACAACAAGATCTGGTCGACTTCTTGATGCAGAAGGTCAGGCGGGCATGACTTCGTTCCCGATTGTTCGCCGCGGCTTTGGCAATCTTTGCGGCACTGATGCGTGCCCATGACAATGAGGAGCGGGAAATGCAGTTCAAGTGGTGTCGGGGAATCTGAAAATGCGTCCATCAAAGGTTGATCTGAATCTCTTCGTTGTCTTCGAAGCCGTCTACAGATCGCGAAATCTGACTCGCGCAGCGGAGATGCTGTTCATCACCCAGCCTGCTGTCAGCAATGCGTTGGCGCGGATGCGCAAAGCGTTCGACGATCAGCTTTTTGTCAGTACGCCGGGCGGCATGATACCGACGGCCGTGTCGGAAAATATCATCGGCCAGGTTCGTGAGGCTCTGCAACTGCTCGACTCGAGTACACATGTCGGTGGACGCTTCGAGCCGGCTTCATCTGAGCGTACGTTCCGGCTCAGCATGACCGACCTCACGGAGGCACTCCTTCTGCCCGCACTGCAGGAGGTGCTGCAGCGCCTCGCGCCCGGCATCCGAATCGAGAGTTACTTCACGACGCGTAAGGAGGTTCCGGAAGCGCTAGCCAGCAGCGCGGTCAATCTCGCGATCGACGCGCCGCTAATTGACGACCCGTACCTCGAGCAGGAGCCACTGGGCCGCGACCGCTATGCATGCCTGCTGCGTCACGACCATCCATTTACAAAGAACAAGCTGACGATCGAGGATTACCTCAGGTTCGGCCATATCCACGTATCCAGTCGCCGCCAGGGGCCTGGTCTCGTCGATGCGGAACTGAACAGGCTCGGGCTCAGGCGATCAATTCAAACGCGGGTTCAACATTATCTGGTTGCTCCACTGATCGCGATGCGTACCGATCTGGTCCTCACGGCTCCGCTTGTGCTGCTTCAGCGGTATGACGCGCGAATCCTGGAGCTGCCGTTCGATCTTCCGTATCTCGAGTCTCATTGCTACTGGCATCGAAGCGTTAGCGGAGACCCGGCTCATCGGTGGCTGCGCGAGCAGATCGCCGGTCTCATGCGGGAAATGAACCAGTAGTTTTATGGGGGTTTACGAGGCTTCCGCGTTTGGTGTCACCAGAACTTATAGCCGACTATCACAATAATAAATTTCCTGAATGACGCGGTGCCGGGTACTCTGCTAGCTATGTTGAAGCGAGGATGGCATGGCAGAACTCTATCTTGTACGGCACGGTCAGGCGTCTTTCGGCGCAGACAACTATGACGAGCTATCACCGTCTGGTCGGACCCAATCACTTTGGCTCGGCGAATACTTCGTGCAGGCGAAATTGCGGTTCGATCGCATTGTCGTTGGAACGATGCAGCGGCACAGGCAAACTGCCGATGCCATTCTCGCCGCAATGGGTGGTCCGCAAGTCGAGATCGCGCAAGACGCGGGCTTGAACGAATACGATTTCCAGGCGTTGTTCGCAGCCCTCGGCGAAGAGGGCTTGCCGCCCGGTTGGTCGGCCGCGAGTTCAAAGAAGGACTTCTACAAAGGGCTCCGGCACGTGTTGCAGCTTTGGGCCGATGACCGCTTGCCGGGCCGTGTTCCAGAGACATGGCAGCAATTCCAGGCGCGTGTCCAGCGTGCGCGCACCGAAATCCAGCGGGCTGGCGCCAGGCGTGTTCTGGTGGTGAGTTCGGGTGGTCCGATTGCGGTCACGGCCCAACAGGTTCTGCAAGCGCCTGCTGCGGCCGCGATTGCGCTCAACATGCAGATTCGAAACAGCAGCGTTTGCCAATACGTCTTTAACGATGATGCGATGTCGCTAGTCAGCTTCAATTGCGTGCCTCATCTCGAACGTGCCGAGAGGCATGAATTTGTCACTTATGGCTAACCTCATTCGGAATCAATACTCGTGAATACCAGCCTTCAGTTCGACATTGAAAATCTCGCACGTTATTTGACGGCGCACGTGCCCGGGTTTCAAGGGCCGTTGTCGGTCGAGAAATTTCCGGGCGGACAATCCAATCCGACGTTTCTTTTGACGGCGCAAAGTGGTCGCTACGTGCTAAGGCGTCAACCTCCCGGCACGCTGCTAAAGGCCGCACATGCCGTTGATCGTGAGTTTCGCGTGTTGTCGGCGCTCGGCCGGACACCGGTTCCCGTTGCCCGTGCGTTTCACCTTTGCGAGGACCGTGATGTCATCGGCAGCCTGTTTTACGTCATGAGTTACGAGGACGGGCGCATTTTCTGGAATCCGGCGCTGCCCGAAGTCCCCGTCGAGGATCGCGGCGCTATCTATGACGCACTGCTCGGCACGATGGCGGCTCTCCACGACGTGGACATTGACGCGGTCGGATTATCGGACTACGGCCGCCCCGGCAACTATTTCGAGCGCCAGATCGACGTCTGGACGAGGCAATATCGCGCCGCGCAGACCGATACGCTGGAGGCGCTGGAGTCGCTGATCGAATGGCTGCCTGCTCACTGTCCGGCGGAGGCTGGCAAGCCTTCGCTCGTGCATGGAGATTTTCGTATCGACAACCTTATTTTCATGCGCGATGCGCCGCAAGTTCGCGCTGTTCTCGACTGGGAGTTATCCACGCTCGGCAATCCGCTGGCTGACATCGCGTACTTCTGCATGTGTTTGCGCCTGCCGCCTGACGGTCATATCGCCGGACTCGAGGGCTTGAATCGCGGGTTGTTGGGGGTGCCGGACGAGGCGGCGATTGTCGAGCGGTATTGCGAGCTCCGGGGCATTTCGTCGATTGAGAACTGGAACTTCTATCTGGCGTTCAGCTTCTTCCGGCTCGCGTCTATTGCCCAGGGCGTAAAGAAGCGGGCCTTGAGCGGTAACGCATCGAATGAAAAGGCGCGACAGGTAGGGGAGATGGCTGGGGTACTTGCGAAGATGGGCATTGACCTGATCTGAAAGCGGGTAAGGGAAACGGAACGTTGACATATTGAGGCTGATTTTGACTACTAATCTGTTTGATCTGAACGGAAAGATTGCTTTGGTTACCGGCGCCAGTCGGGGTATCGGAGAGGAGATCGCCAAACTACTCGCCGAGCAGGGTGCTCATGTGATCGTGTCGAGCCGCAAGCTGGAAGATTGCGAAGCGGTGGCACGTGAAATCAAGGATGCGGGCGGAAGCGCGGAAGCGCAACCGTGCCACGTGGGGCGTGTCGAGGATATTCTCGCGATCTTCAATCATATTCGTGCGCGGCATGGTCGTCTGGATATCCTCGTCAATAACGCGGCGACCAATCCGTATTTTGGCCACATTCTCGACACCGACTTGTTGTCCTTCGAAAAGACGGTGGAAGTCAATCTGCGTGGTTACTTCTTCATGTCCGTGGAGGCGGGCAAGCTGATGCGGGAGCACGGCGGCGGTGCGATCGTCAATACGGCTTCGGTCAATGCATTGCAGCCAGGCGACCAGCAGGGAATCTATTCGATCACTAAAGCCGCTGTTGTCAACATGACACGGGCATTCGCGAAAGAGTGCGGGCCGCTGGGGATTCGAGTGAATGCACTGCTCCCGGGATTGACCAAAACCCGCTTTGCTGGGGCGCTGTTCGACGACCAGGCTACCTACGAGAACTGGATGTCGCGCATTCCGCTGCGTCGCCACGCGGAACCTCGTGAGATGGCGGGTACCGTGCTTTATCTGGTATCCGATGCTGCGAGCTACACCAATGGAGAGTGCATCGTCGTTGACGGTGGACTGACGATCTAGTCAAGTGGTCGACGCGCAATTGGCCGATTCGTCGACAACGTCAATCAGGATTATGGAAGAGTAAAAATGGATTTCGCATACAGCCCGAAAGTCGAAGCACTGCGCACACAGCTGCGTGCGTTCATGGACACCCACATCGTTCCGCGCATCCATCAATGGCACGAGGAAGTGAGTGCCGGTCAGTATCCGGTGTCCTTTATGGAGACCTTGAAGGAGCAGGCGCGTGCAGAGGGCCTCTGGAACCTGTTCCTTCCGCATCTGCGCGATGACGAGCCAGGTACCCGTCTGACCAATCTCGAGTACGCGCCCCTTGCTGAAATCATGGGACGCGTATCGTGGGCATCCGAAGTGTTCAATTGCAATGCGCCGGACACGGGCAATATGGAGCTGCTCCATATGTTTGCCACGCCCGCCCAGCGCGAGGAATGGCTCAAGCCCCTTCTCGACGGCAAGATCCGCTCGGCGTTTGCGATGACGGAGCCGGCTGTGGCCTCCTCGGACGCATCCAATATCACGACGTCGATTCGTCGCGATGGAGATGACTATGTAATCGACGGCCGGAAGTGGTTTATCACGAATGCAGCGCACCCGAATTGCACCTTCTTCATCGTGATGGGTAAAACGGACCCGGACGCGCCGAGCCACCGTCAGCAGAGCATGATTCTCGTGCCGCGCGATACGCCCGGCGTGAAGATGATCCGCAATATCACGGTGGTCAATCACGTGGCGCCGGAAGGACACTGCGAAATCGAGTTCAAAGGTGTGCGCGTACCCTGCTCGAATCTTCTCGGTGAAGAGGGCAGCGGCTTTGCGCTCGCGCAGGCGCGCCTCGGGCCGGGACGGATTCATCACTGCATGCGTTCGATCGGCGCGGCGGAACTGGCGCTCGAGTTGATGGTGGAGCGCGCCCAGGCACGCACGGCATTCGGAAAGAAGCTGCATGAGCACGGGGCGGTCGCGGAATGGATCGCGAAGTCCAGAATCGAAATCGATCAGGCACGGCTGTTTGTGCTCAAAGCCGCATGGATGATCGACAACGTGGGTGCGAAGGAGGCACGCAAGGAGATCTCGATGATCAAGGCGCTCGTACCGGGCGTTCACACCGCCGTTTGCGAGCGGGCGATTCAGGTGTTCGGCGCAATGGGACTAAGCCCCGACACGCCCTTGGCCGACAGCTGGACGTGGGGCCGTGCGCTGCGCTTCGCAGATGGACCGGACGAGGTTCACCTGCAAAGCATTGCACGAATGGAAATCAAGGCGCAGCCCTATGAGCAGGGGAAGCATAACCCCTACTTGACGCCATCGATGTAATTCAGGGCGCCGGTTTCGAAGTGTAACCTTAGGCCATAGACGTAGAAAAGCCCGCAAAACGCGGGCTTTTTTATGTCTGCTGCAGGGGTGTTTCCGGCAATGGCTCGCAAACTACCCAATCAGCTCACGGTGCAATGCCATGAACTCCTGAGCAAGCTTGTGCCTGGGATCGAAGTGCACCATTGGTTTGGCATACTGATGAGATTCGCGGATCTTCACGGAAGAGGACAGCCGTGACGCCAGCACCGGCAAGCCCTCGCTCACCAGTTCCTCGACCAGCTGCAGCGGCAGGCTCGCGCGGGGCTGAAACTGATTGATCACAATCCCCTCGACTTCCAGCCCGGCGTTGTGGTCCTGCTGGATCTCCTTGACGTTGTCGAGCAGCGTGTACAGCGCTCGACGAGAAAAGTCGTCGCAGTCGAACGGGATCAGGCAGCGTTCGACCGCTATCAGTGCGGAACGGGTGTAGAAATTCAAGGCCGGTGGCGTGTCGATATAAATTGCGTCGTACGCATCCAGTTCGTTCAGTGCGTCGCGCAGCTTGTAGATTTTGTAGCGGGATTCAAGCTTGCCGTGCAAAGCGTCAAGATCCGGATGCGAGGGCATCACATCGAGGTTCTCGAACGGCGTGGGATGGATGAAAGTCGATACCGGTGTCGGCCTGAAGCTGAAGCTCAAGGCTGTCTCGAAGAAGTCCGCCACGCTTGGCTTGAGCTCGCTCGCCTGCTCGCCGAGAAGGTATTGACTGGAATTGCCCTGAGGATCGAGGTCGATCACTAGCGTCCGCAAACCCTCGCTGGCGCTGATCGCCGCGAGGTTGCAAACGATTGTCGATTTGCCCACTCCGCCTTTCTGATTGAAGACGACACGCCGCATCTGATTCAGCCCCTTTTTTATGCAAGAACACGCGAAGGCCACAGCTTACCCTGGCGAAAATTGCCGCCGTACCCGATATCGTTCGAGCGGGCTGCCCGGCGCTTGGATGTGGCGCTGCTGCTCACACGCGACCCCAGATTGCTGGCGCGGCGTCAACCCGCAAGGCCAGTTTTTCGAGCGTTTCGACATTGCCTCTGATACTGTATGAATGTACAGTGTCGCAGCGGTGGCCAGACCGCGAACGTCCTGCATTCTGGTGCGCCGAAATGATGCAATGATGACGTGGCATGCGGCGGGGGCCAGGCCGACCCATACCTCGTGGTATCGGGTCCCGCCTCACGTCATTGGCGAAGGCGCACCGTGTCCCGGGTCACCGCCAACCAGTTTTCCCAGGCGCGCGGGCAAGCGCGCGCGATTGAACGGAGCTTCAACCTGATGACGGTTTCACCCACGCAGGCGCACCATGCCTGAACAACTCTGGTTGCCCGGACTCGAGGCGCCGCCCGTGCCGACCGACGGCCTGTTCTTCGCGGTCTTCCCTGACACCAATACGGCGGGCAGTATCGCGAAACTGGCGCAACAGCTCTGCGGGCAGACGCGCTCGAAAAGCAAGCCGCTCGCAGCCAACCGTTTGCACGTCACGCTGCTTCACCTTGGAAATTTCGCCGGCGGTTTGCCGCAAGCACGGGTGGATGCGGCGGTGAAAGCGGCCGCGTCGGTCCGGATGGCGCCGTTTAGCGTCGAGTTCGACCGTGCGTTGAGTTTTGCATCGAAGCCGCGACCCGGCCCGCTGGTGCTGGGAGGCGGTGAAGGCGTGGCAGGTCTCCACACGCTCCACGACACGCTCACGCGGGAATTGCAGAATGCAGGCGTGGATGGCCGCACCGTTTCGCCGAATGCAGCGCCGTACACGCCACACGTGACGCTGGCTTACGGCATGCCGTGGATTGCAACATGTCCGGTTGACCCGGTTAGTTGGAACGTGCGGGAGCTTGTTCTGATGCACAGCTTGCTCGGGCGTACCCGGCATGTCGCGTTGGCGCGTTGGCCTCTGGCGGGAGTCGAGTGAAACGGCGGCGCCACGCCGCTAGCGTAGGCCGCGGTGCAGCTGCCGCCCCAAATGCCCCGGCGTCAAAACCGCATGCCTGTGGCGCAACCGCCGGCGAAACCGCCGCCGCTTCCACCTGCGCCGCCGCAGAACACACCGCAGCCGGACAGCGCGACCGACATCAGGACGGTCGCCAACTTGACGCGTAGACGCAGGGTAAAAATGCGTTCCCGCTTCTGCTTGATTGCCGAGGATGCCGCCGGCAACGGATCAGCGTACGCAATGTAGGCGGGAAGGTCGGCCGCAGGGCGGTGTTTGATCGGTACGGTTTGCATGACATGAATCAGGTGGTTTGGTGTTGTGGAGTCGGGGCCGCTATCGGCAACTGTTTATCGCGGCGCGTATTGAAAGAATTTCGTAAAGATTGCCGGCACCGACCGGCATTCGCGCAAACCGTCCAACCTAGCTCAGGGCATGCGTCGCGCAAATACGCAAAATCTGAAAACCAGAAGAATTCGTCGGTCAGACTGTCAGAACGGTCGTGCGCTCCCTGATAGAATGCTTGGGCCGCAACGTAGTGGACTGCAGATGAAATTGCTTGATGCGTTAGTCGAACAGCGTATTGCCGCCGCAGCTGCGCGCGGTGAGTTCGATGATTTGCCGGGCGCCGGCGCGCCGCTGCCCTTGGAGGACGATGCACTTGTTCCCGAGGAGGTTCGGGTCGCCAACCGGATTCTTAAAAACGCGGGTTTTGTGCCGCCGGCTGTCGAACAGCTGCGCGCATTGCGCGACCTGCAGGCGGAGTTGAATGCCGTGAGCGAGCGCACAGCCCTTTGCCGTCTTCAGGCGCGCATGCTGGCGCTCGATATGGCACTTGAATCGCTGCGCGGCGGTCCGCTGGTCCTGCCGCGCGAATACTGCCGGCGAATCGCTGAACGGCTTTCCGAGCGCGTCGGCAAACTCACTTCGGTCGACGTGGGATCGCAGTGAGCGCGCCGCTTGCCTGTGGCGCCGCGCCGAACCCGGAGTCGACGGACGGGGCGCCAGCACCGGCTCCGCTGGTCGAGCGCATTGGCGACGACACAGCCGACCCGGTCGCGAGTCATGCAACGGCCGCCGACACCGCGCTGAATTGCTCACTTGCGGCTGGTGAAGTGTCGGAGCCGGCCGTTTCTGAGCGTGATCGCTACTTCATGGCACTGGCCCAGACCGCCGCCGAAGAAGCGCGCGCGGCAGGCGAAGTGCCGGTCGGCGCGGTACTCGTCAAGGGCGACAAAGTCATCGCCAGAGGTTTCAATCATCCGATCGGCGCGCACGATCCGTCCGCGCATGCTGAAATGGTCGCGTTGCGTGCGGCCGCGCAGGCCGTCGAAAACTATCGTTTGCCAGGCTGTGAGCTCTACGTCACGCTCGAACCTTGCCTGATGTGCGCCGGCGCAATCATGCACGCACGTATTGCCCGCGTAGTGTTCGGGGCACGTGATCCGAAAACGGGCGCATGCGGCAGCGTTGTCGATGCCTTCGCGAATCCGCAGTTGAATCATCACACCACTGTGACTGGCGGTGTGCTCGAACAGGAATGCGGCGCGGCGCTCAAATCGTTCTTTGCCGAGCGCCGGCGTGCAAGCCGCGAGGCACGCGCAGCGGCGCGTATCGAACCTGGGCCGGCTGAGCCGATCTAAAACAACAACGTCCAACAGGTCTTGCCAATGACCGTCCATCGCACCATCGAACTGATTGCGCCGTCCGGCTATCCGCATGACTCCGAGATACTCCATCGCGCATTGCACCGCTTGCACGCGCAGGGTCATCGGGTCGAAGGGGTGGAGGCGACGCGGCGCCGCTACCAGCGTTTCGCCGGCACCGACGGCGAGCGTGCCGCCGACCTGAACCGGCTGGCCGACCCCTCGCGCAAGTTGCCCGACATCGTGCTGGCCGTGCGCGGCGGCTACGGCGCGGTGCGCATCCTGCACGGACTCGACTACGAAGGACTCCAGCGGCGGCTGACAGATCAGCCGGTCGCGCTGGTGGGGCACAGCGATTTCACCGCGGTCCAGCTTGCGTTGCTGGCGCGGGCCGGCGTGAAAACATTCGGCGGCCCGATGTTGATGAGCGATTTCGGCGCGGAAGAGTTGAGCGACTTCACCATGCAACACTTCTGGTCCGCATTGACGAAGCCGACCATGACCGTGTCAGGCAATGTGCCGCAAATGCAGCCGGTCGACGTATCGGGCATGTTGTGGGGCGGCAATCTGGCGGTGTTAACCTCGCTGATCGGCACGCCGTACCTGCCGCCGGTGCAAGGCGGCATCCTGTTTGTCGAAGACGTCAACGAACAGCCGTTCCGGGTCGAGCGGATGATCTATCAGTTGCATCTGTCCGGCATCCTCGCACAGCAACAGGCGCTGATACTGGGCGATTTCTCCGGCGGTAAATCGTACGACTACGACAACGGTTACGACCTGCAAGCGGTGGTCGAGCAGGTGCGTTCGGTGATCGGCATTCCGGTCATCACCGGTCTGCAATTCGGCCACGTGCCCAACATGCTGACGCTGCCGGTTGGCGCGGACGCGCACCTCGTCGCCGATACGCATGGGTTCAAACTGACGCTATCGGGTTATCCATATCTGGCGTGAGCTTGACAAGGCGCGGAGCGGGCAGTTTTGCCCGCTCTATTTTCTAATGTTAAATGCAACTAACGGTCAAGGATTCTGACTGCCAACGAGCAGACCGCTCCGGTGAAGGTCCGATGTTTTGTTGACAAAATCAGCCGCCAATCGATGCCTTCAGCCTCGCTTAATTAAACTGGTAATGAAGCGGGCTCTAGTCCGTACGGCCTTCCACATTCCCTACAGCTCTACGCCCTCATGAGAATTGTCAAAATTCAAGATAAAAATTGTTGACAATTTTAATGTCCATCCTATGATGACCAACATACTGAGACGCACATCATGTCCGACACAGACTCCGTCAACGCGAATAGTCCGAAACCCGAAGCGATCGCCGAGCGCATCCGCGCGGCGATTCTTGAGCATCGGCTCGCGCCTGGCGCCAAGCTGACAGAAGCACAGTTATGCGAAGTATTTGGCGTGAAGCGCGGCCCGATCCGTCAGGCGTTATCGCAGTTGGCGACCGACCACCTGGTCGATCTCGAGCCGAATCGCGGTGCGTTTGTGGCGAGCCCTTCGTTGCAGGAAGTGCACGAGGTGTTTGAGATGCGCCGCATCATCGAACTGGCCGTGGTGGAGCGCATTTGCAACGGCCACGGCACGCGGCGGCTGAAGAGTATTGGCAGCATGATTGGCCGCGAACGCAAAGCGTTCGAAACACGTGATTTTCCGGCGTGGATTCGCCTGTCTGGGGAGTTCCACACCGAGTTGGCCGGGCTTACCGGCAACACCGTGCTATGCGACTGCCTGAACGGACTGGTAGCGCGTTCCACGTTGATTTCCGCACTGTATGAGTCGCTCGGACGCAGCCCATGCTCGTTCGAGGACCACGAAGCGATTCTCGCCGCGCTCGACGCCGGCGATGCGAAAGCGGCGGCGGCCCTGATGTCGCGCCATCTGCAAAGCGTCGAGTTGAAGATGCTGGACCGTCCCGCGCGTGGCGCGGCCGATTTGCACGAAGTATTCGGTGCGCGTAACGGTGCACTCAAAGAAGCAGCTAAAGATAAGTCCGCGCCAGGCTGAGGCAGGCGGCCGGTGTGCGCCCATCGCCGGCGCGCGCCGCACTGAATTGAACTGAACCAGATCAAGCGTTGCAAGGCGGCTCGTCGTGAGCGCTGCCGGCTTGCGTACGTGTGGACGTTGCTGAGCGACGCCCTTGAAGTAGCAACGCATCGTCGGGACCCCGCGGCCGCTGGCGGTGCGATAACCACAAGTACGTCAGTACGGAGACTTCCGCGGGGCGGCCAGTCAGGCGGCTTCATCTTCCTTCGACCCCGTAGGGGCAGGAGAGAGCGCATGGCATGGCTGATGCAAAGTCCTTCGATTCGCAATCGACGGTCCCTATCTCAAGGAGGAGTCATGGCTCAGTTCAGTGCAGCGTCCAGTAGCCCCACCGTTTCCACATACGCAGACAGCGCGCCCGGCGATTCGCCGATACCCGCAGGCTACAGCGAAAGGTTGTACAACGAAGACCTTGCGCCGCTGCGCCATCAGACCTGGGGTGCATACAACATCTTCGCGTTCTGGATGTCGGACGTGCATAGTGTTGGCGGTTATGTGTTCGCGGGCAGTCTGTTCGCGCTTGGACTCACGAGTTGGCAGGTGCTGATCGCGCTGCTGGTCGGCATCACGATCGTCAATCTGCTGTGCAATCTCATCGCGAAGCCGAGTCAGGCGAATGGCGTGCCTTATCCCGTAGCGTGCCGCGCGACTTTCGGCGTGCTTGGCGCAAACATTCCCGCGGTGATTCGTGGTTTGATCGCGGTGGCGTGGTACGGCATTCAGACGTATCTGGCGTCGAGCGCGCTGGTTATCGTGGTGCTGAAATTCGTGCCGCAACTACTACCGTATGCCGACGTGCACCACCACGGCTTCATGGGACTCTCCACCCTTGGCTGGACCGGTTTCATGTTGCTGTGGGTCTTGCAGGCGCTGGTGTTCTGGCACGGCATGGAAACCATCAAAAAGTTTATCGACTTCGCCGGCCCGGCCGTCTACGTGGTGATGTTCATTCTCGCGGGCTACATGGTGTATCGCGCAGGATGGCGAAATATCGGCATCAACCTCGGTGGCGTCAAATACCACGGCATGGAAGTGGTGCCGGTAATGATCACGGCGACGTCGCTGGTGGTGTCGTATTTCTCCGGGCCGATGCTGAATTTTGGCGATTTCTCGCGCTACGGCAAGAGCTTTCGCAGTGTGCAGCGCGGTAATTTCTGGGGGCTGCCGGTCAACTTTCTGGCCTTCTCTCTGGTGACGGTGGTCACGACCGCGGCCACGCTGCCGGTGTTCGGTCAATTGATCACAGATCCGGTTGAAACAGTGGGCCGTATCGACTATCCGACTGCCGTGATTCTTGGCGCATTGACCTTCACGATTGCCACCATCGGTATCAACATCGTCGCCAATTTCGTATCGCCGGCTTTCGACTTCTCGAACGTCGCGCCGCGTCTGATCAGCTGGCGCGCAGGCGGCATGATTGCAGCGGTGGCGTCGATCTTCATCACGCCGTGGAACCTGTTCAACAATCCGGCCGTGATTCACTACACGCTCGACGTGCTCGGCAGTTTCATCGGGCCGTTGTATGGTGTCCTGATCGTTGATTACTTCCTCGTGAAGCGCCAGAAAATCGTGCTCGACGATCTGTACTCGGTGTCTCCGGCCGGCTCGTACTGGTACAAGAACGGCGTCAATTACCGTGCTGTGGCGGCGTTGCTGCCAGCCGCGGTCATCGCCGTGATCTGTGTGATGGTGCCGACGCTCGATGGTCTGGCGAATTTCTCGTGGTTCATCGGCGCCGGCCTCGGTGCGGTGTTCTACCGGATGCTGGCTCGCTGAACCCATGTTGCAACAGGAGTCGATATGCGTATCAAACTGATCAATCCGAATACCACGCAACGCATGACGGACGCGATGGGCCGCTGTGCGCGCGAGGTTGCCGCATCGGGCACCGAAGTGATCGCGGTCAATCCCACCATGGGGCCGCCGTCGATCGAAGGCTATTACGACGAAGCCCTCGCGACTCCCGGCTTGCTCGCTGAAGTGATCGCCGGGGAGCGGGAAGGTTGCGACGCGTATGTGATCGCCTGCTTCGGCGATCCGGGCCTGTACGCGGCGCGCGAGTTGGCGCGCGGCCCGGTGATCGGCATTGCCGAGGCGGCGATGCATGCCGCGAGTGTGCTGGCTCCGGGCTTCTCGGTGGTGACGACGCTCGCGCGCACTTGCGGCATGGCGTGGCACCTCGCCGAGCGCTACGGTATGAAGCGTTTTTGCCGCAACGTGCGAGCCACGGACGTCGCGGTGCTCGATCTCGACAAACCCGGCTCGGCGGCGCGCCGCATCATCCTCGATGAATGCCGGCGGGCGCTGGAGGAGGACGGTTCAGACGCGATCGTGCTTGGTTGCGCGGGCATGGCCGAGTTATGCGCCGAGATTGAGGATGCCTTGGGCGCGCCGGTCATCGAGGGCGTGACGGCGGCCGTCAAGTGGAGCGAGGCACTGGTCGCGCTGCGCCTGTCGACGGCCAAGCGCGGCGACTACGCGCGTCCCTTGGCCAAGCGCTACGACGGCGCGCTGGCAGGCTTCAGCCCAACCGATGCGGACCCAAATCCGCCGTCACCGCGTGCCGCGGCCGCTGGCGCGGCACAAGGCGCGAAATCAACGGAGTCGGCGCGGGTAAACGCCAGGGAATTCACGCCGGAAGCGGCGCCGCACATACATTCCGTCTGACACGCACTATCTGCCCGGGTGTATGGGCGCACCCGGGCGTTTTCGCTACACTGGTCCCACTCGGCGCCGGTGTCCAAAGCACTTTTAGGTGCTGTTTTTGGGACCGCGTTCTGGTGCTGTATCAACCTGCGCCAGCGCGGATGCGCCAACGCGTATTACCTGCAAGCCACGCCAGACTCGCGTGCATCTCACGTGAGTTCCACGCGAATTTTACGTACCGTCACCACGCATTCGTCAAACCATGCCACTCGACTCGAACTATCCACGCGATCTGATCGGCTACGGCCGCCACCCGGTGCAGGCGAACTGGCCTGGTCGAGCGCGTGTGGCGGTGCAATTCGTCCTGAACTACGAGGAGGGCGGCGAAAACTGCGTATTGCACGGCGATCCGGGCTCTGAGCAGTTTTTGTCGGAAATCGTCGGCGCGGCGGCTTACCCGGCTCGTCACATGAGCATGGAGTCGATCTACGAATACGGCTCGCGGGCAGGCGTCTGGCGCATCCTGCGCGAATTCGAAAAGCGCGGTTTGCCGCTGACGGTGTTCGGCGTCGGCATGGCCATCGAGCGTCATCCTGATCTTGGGCGCGCATTTGTCGAGCTCGGTCATGAAATCGCCTGCCATGGTTATCGCTGGATTCACTACCAGGACGTGTCACCGGAGAAAGAGGCGGAGCATATGCGCCTCGGCATGGAGGCGATCGAACGTGTGACCGGCGAGCGCCCGCTCGGCTGGTACACCGGCCGCGACAGTCCTAATACGCACCGGCTGGTCGCCGAACACGGCGGCTTCCTGTACGACTCGGATTACTACGGCGACGACCTGCCGTTCTGGATGGACGTCGAGGTGACGGGCGGCGCGAAGGTGCCACAACTGATCCTGCCGTACACGCTCGACACCAACGACATGCGTTTCGCCAGCCCGCAAGGTTTCAACACGGCGGACCACTTCTTCACGTATCTGCGTGACGCATTCGACGTCCTGTACGAAGAAGGCGACGAAGCACCGAAGATGCTGTCGATCGGCATGCATTGCCGGCTACTCGGCCGCCCGGGGCGCTTCCGTGCGCTGCAACGTTTCCTCGACCATATCGAACAGCACGATCGCGTGTGGGTGACGCGGCGCGTCGATATCGCGCGGCACTGGCGCGAACATCACCCTTACCAACAAACCAACCGCGGGGCTGCGGCATGAAGGCGATGCAATACACTCTGGACCAACTCAACAGCACCTCGACCGACGCGTTCGTCGCAGCGCTGTCTGGCATTTTCGAGCACTCGCCGTGGGTCGCGGAAATCGCTGCGAATCAACGGCCGTTCGCAAGCATCGACGAGTTGCATCGCAAGATGTCGAATACTGTCGAGACGGCTGGCGAAGAAAAGCAGCTCGCGCTCATCAACGCTCACCCGGAGCTCGCCGGCAAGGCTGCAGTGCGCGGCGAACTGACCGCCGAATCGACGCGCGAGCAGAGCGGCGCCGGACTCGCCCAATGCACGCAGGAAGAATTCGACAAACTGGTCGCGCTGAACAGCGCCTATCGCGAGAAGTTCGGTTTTCCGTTCATTCTCGCGGTGCGCGGTTATGACCGCCACGGCATCATCGCGAACTTCGAGGCGCGTGTGAACAACAGCCGCGCCGATGAATTGCGCGCCAGCCTCGATCAGATCTATCGCATCGCACGTTTCCGGCTCGACGACCTGATCGACGCGTAAGGGTTTGTCCACGCGTCGCGGACCTCGAACTGAAGCGTTTTTTCAGCACTAGCAAACATTAAGGAAGACAAAGATGGCACTCCCGATTCTCGACCCCAACGCACCGGACTTCACGCGCCGCTATGTGAACCTGGCGGACCCGCGTCTGGGCGCGCAGGCGCTCGAGGCCAGCGACGATTTCTTCGCACCGAAGGAACGCATGCTGAATCCGGAGCCGGCCGTCTTCATTCCGGGCAAATATGACGACAACGGCAAGTGGATGGACGGCTGGGAAACGCGCCGCAAGCGCGCAAACGGCTACGACTGGTGCGTGGTCAAGCTTGCGCGCCCGGGCGTGATCAAGGGTTTGGATCTCGATACCAGCCACTTCACCGGCAACTTCCCGCCGGCGGCCTCCGTTGAGGCTGCACGTGTGGTGGACGGCGTGCCGAACCAGTCGACGCAATGGACCGAAATCGTTCCGTCCACGACGCTGCAAGGCAATAGCCATCACTACCACGAAGTCAGCGACGCGAACGCGTACACCCATTTGCGCGTGAATATCTACCCGGACGGCGGGATAGCGCGCCTGCGTGTGTATGGTCAACCTCAAGTCGACTGGGCGGGCGCGAGCCGCACGGAGCAATTCGATCTGGCGGCAATGGAAAACGGTGCCTATCTGGTCGCCGCGAACAACCAGCACTTCGGTGCTGCGTCGACGATCCTGATGCCGGGCCGCGGCGTGAACATGGGCGACGGCTGGGAAACCCGCCGCCGCCGCGAACCGGGTAACGACTGGGCGATCGTCGCGCTGGCCCAGCCGGGCGTGATCAGGAAGATTGAAGTGGATACGGCTCACTTCAAGGGTAACTTCCCTGACCGTTGCTCGATTCAGGCTGCGTACGTAACGGGCGGTACTGACAGCTCGCTGATCACGCAGGCCATGTTCTGGCCGGTGCTGCTGGGCGAACAGAAGCTGAAGATGGACAACCAGCACTACTTCGAAAGCGAAATCGCGGCCTTGGGGCCGGTTACGCACGTGCGCTTTAACATCATTCCGGACGGCGGCGTGTCGCGTCTGCGCCTGTGGGGCACACTCGCATCATGAAAGCGCTGCCGATCGAACCGCTGACGAAAGAAGCCTTCGCCCCGTTCGGCGACGTGATCGAACTCGAAGGCGCGAAGCAGATTCCAATCAACCTCGGCACGACGATCCGCTATCACGATCTCGCGAAAGTGGACGTAACCGAGGAGAACGGTCGCACGCTGGTGAACCTGTTTCGCGGGCAGCCGCGTACGCTGCCGTTCGAGGTGAAGATGCTCGAGCGTCATCCGCTCGGCAGTCAGGCGTTTGTGCCGTTGAACGACAAGGCGTATCTGGTCGTCGTGGCGCCGGCGGGCGATCTCGATCCGAAGCGGATTCGCGCGTTCGTGACGAGCGGCTGGCAGGGCGTGAACTATGCGAAGGGTGTTTGGCACCATCCGTTGATCGCGCTGGGCGAGGTGAGCGACTTCATTGTTGTCGATCGCGGTGGGGACGGGCTGAACCTGAACGAGCAGGATCTGGCCGAGTCGCTCTGGCTCACCGAAGATGCGTTGAGCACGGTCGTCATTTGAAGTTTCGCGCTCCGACGTAGTATTCGAGCGAGTCGACTAAGCAAAAGGCCCACAGTGCATGCTGTGAGCCTTTTGCTTTTGCCGGCCAGAATTGCAGGAGCGCTGCCGTATTTCAGCCGCGCTTGCCGAGTAGCGGTGAACGCCCGATTACTTCACGTGCTCGTTCCGCCGGTTCGGGCGCAGAAAATCCTGCCGCTTCGAGCGCGGGTTTGAGTCCTTTGAATTGCAGACTTTTTTTCGGCGATCTCAAGGACGTCATGCCTTCGTCCCACGCATGCAGCATCTGCTTGGCGACCTGGCGCCACTGCGGTTCGTTGCGCGCCGCTTCAATCAATTCATGACCGATCTCGACCGCCGAATCGCACAGCGCTTCCACCATCTGCGCGTATTGCCGCGGCGCGATCCCCATGCGCGTATTGAAAAAGCGCTCGAGCGTTTTGCCAGCCGCCCAGGTTTTACGGCCGTCGATCGGCAGACCCGGCGGATTGGCCGCGAAACGCGGATAGGCCTGAGTCGTGACGATGTCGTAGACCGGCGTGAACGCGACATCATCTACCGACGTGTAGAGCAACGCGACGTTCTTCGTATGACAGTCCGCGTTGCGCACCACATAGTTCGTCAACAGGTGCCAACCCAGCTGTTCGAGTTGCAGCCGCATACTGTCGCGATCGAGCAGATACGCTTTTGCGGCCTTGAGCATCTTTTCGCTGGTCGAATTGTATTTTTCGTGTGGCGGCAAGCCCAATAGTCCGCACATATCCTCGACGCCATACGCGGGCAGCCCATGGGCATCCACGTCGAAACGTTCGACGATCAATGCCCGGCCGTCATCCGACATTTGCGTGCGCGCGACTGGCGCCACGCCGGCACGTTCCAGCACACGCATTGAATAGAATTCGTTGAGGCCGAGAAAGGGTGTGTTGTCGTCGGACCCTTTGACGATGTGGCGGCTCGTTCGAATGGTCGGTTTGCCGAGCGGCGTCGGCATGGACGCGGACGTACTGGCGGCTTCCACCTGCGGGGCGATGAACTTTGGTACTGCGCCGGAGATGGCCGCACGTGCATATTCACGGACCAATGCCGCGAAATGTTCGCTGGTATTGTCGCCGTGCAGAATGTCCTGGACGTCGAGCGCTTGCAGTTCCGTGCCCGGCGCAACGCCTTCGGGCGTGACGGTGACGCGGCCGATCCCCATTGCCCCCACCACCGCGAGCAGCGACAGGTCGGTCCCGTCAAGTAAAGGACCGAATTGCTCGCGGATCAGATTCAGGAGGTAGCCCTCCGGCAGGTTCTGCCGGAAAAACGGATGCAGGTCGCGCGGCCAGCGCCAGGCTTCCTCACGCACCGGCATGGTCAGGCTGACGAAGTCGTTCGTCGTCGCGTCGCGGTTGTATTTGAGGACGTAGTCGTCACGCTCACGGAATAGCGTGGCGACGTTCTTGCCCAAAACCTGAACATCGAGCCTCATGAGTTGGAATCCGGCATGCGTTGTTCAGCCAGGATGTCCTCGAGCGTACGTCCGTGTCCATGTGGAACGAATTTGAGGTCATAGCCTGCCGCTTCGAGCAGACGCACGAGAGCCGACACGCTCATATCGTTTCTGGCGAGCGTTTCCATGCGCGCCACCGTGGTACGGGCGACCCCGGCCCGCTGCGCCAGTTCTTCCTGCGACAGGCGGCTGCCGCGCCGCACGGCCTTCAGCATGTCTGCAACGTCGGCGAGGTTGGTCATTTGTAGCCCCACGGCATCAGTTCGATGGATTATAGGTCATATTGTAGCCCATGAGACACAGAACTTAGTCGCACATTTGTGTCCTGTAGGCTACAAAATTGAAGAATATGAGAAATATTGTGTCCCGAGGGCTACATTGACGGGCTGCGTCGTGCAAATATCGATTCCGTCGTCGCAAATGAAAAAGCGGACTTCCCGCTCGTGCGAAAAGCCCGCTTCATGTTTCTTTCCAAGGCCAGGGAAAATACCCGGCCAGTCCATTACTTCACCGCACCGCCCTGGAACCATGCGGCGATCTTCATCCGCTCGTCGTCGGTCATGTGCGTGACATTGCCCAACGGCATTGCCTTCAACGTCACCGCCTGCTGATAGATCCGCTGTGCGTTCTGCGAGATCTCGTCCGGCGTATCGAGCAGCACGCCGGCCGGGGCGCTGCCCATCATCGTCGGATGGGCGGAGTGGCACGCCACGCAACGCTGTTGCAGCACCGGCGCGATATCGGCCACCTTGACCACCGGCGCGTTCGCGGCTTGCGCTTGCGGCACGACCGGCTTCGGCATCGTCCAGAAGAGGGCGAAGAACATCAGCACGATACCCACCAGCGGCAGATACCACAGCACCTGGCCACGGTGACGCATCACGAAGAACTGGCGAATCAGCGCGCCGGCCAGCATGATGATCACGAGCACAGCCCAGTTGTACGGGTGCGTGTAGGTCATCGCGTAGTGATTCGACAGCATCGCGAACACCACCGGCAGCGTGAAATACGTGTTATGCACCGAACGCTGCTTGCCGCGCTTGCCGTAGATCGGATTCGGGGTTTCGCCCTTGAGCATCGCGGCAACCATCTTGCGCTGACCCGGGATGATCACGAAAAACACGTTGGCCGACATGATCGTTGCCAGCATTGCACCCATGATCAGGTAAGCCGCACGGCCCGCGAAGATATGGCATGCCAGCCATGCCGCGATCAGCACGTAAGCGCCGACGCAGATGCCGAGTACCTTGTCTTTATTGCCGAGGAAACGGCACAGCGAGTCGTAGACGATCCAGCCCGCGGCGAGAAAGCCGAGCGCCGACGCGACAGCGACCACCGGGCCCATATCGAGCACGTTCTTGTCGATCAGGTATGTGGTGGGCGAAAACAGATACAGCACGGTGAACAGGCCAAAACCCGACAGCCATGTGGTGTACGACGGCCACTTCGACCAGTGCAGATCGTCCGGCATTTCCGGCGGTGCGACGGTGTACTTCTGCATGTTGTAGAAGCCGCCGCCGTGCACGTGCCACAGTTCGCCGAACACGCCGCGCCGGCGCTGGTTGGGGTCCTCTGGTGGTTTCAGGCTGTTGTCCAGCGCGACGAAATAGAACGATTCGCCAATCCATGCGATTGCGGCGATGACGTGAAACCAGCGAATCGCCAGATTCAGCCAGTCGGTGATAAACCCTTCCATGACACTCCTCCACTTCTGATTCGTTGTACGCGCAACGACGTATGGCGCCTTTGGGGACCCGTGGGCGGGTCGTCGACATGCATCGCATCACTGCGCAGACTGCGGGGTAAAAGACGCGGTGCGCTCAGTTCGCACGACGCCGTTTTTTTATGGATCTTCGGGTCGGGTCGGACGCGTTCGATTGCGTTTCGCGGGTGTGTCCATGCATCTGGCGCATCTGCGCAATGCAATCGGGCGCGATCAAACATGCAACGCGACCTCGACCTCGGTTTCGTCCAGCGCCTATTGAGACACTTAACGCGCCTAGCTGCCCCGATACGTGCTGTACGACCACGGCGACACCAGCAGTGGCACGTGATAGTGCGCACCGGCATCGGCTACGCCAAAGCGCAGCACGACGCGATCGACGAAACGCGGCTCCGGCACTTTGGTGCCGATCGACGCAAAGTAGTCGCCGGCGCCGAACACGAGTTCGTATTCGCCCGTGACCAGCGCGTCGCCTTCGAGCAGCGGCTGATCGCAGCGCCCGTCGTCATTGGTGGTGGTGGTTTTGAGCGCGCGGCGGGTATCGCCCGAGAGCGCAAAGAGTTCGACCTTGATGCCCGCGCCAGGACGGCCGTTCGCGGTGTCGAGCACATGGGTAGTGAGCTTTCCCATTCGCAATTTTCCTTATGTGAATGCGAGGTTTCGGCGGCAGCCCGATCCAGAATACGTTTGCGGCGGATCGAGGCTCCACGTCAGTGGCTACATACCCGTCGGCGAATTGAAGCGAGCGCCGTGGCAGCCATTGTAAAAAGTTTGTCGTGGTCAGCGCGTGCGAGATAGGAAAGATAATACCTGGCGCATGACGGACAGCCTTCTGAAAGCCGCTGCGAGTCGATTCGTTCGATTATTGCCGTGTGCAAGCCATACCGGCGGATCGTACCGGCGCCAAAAAGAGCCCACTATATTCGCAGCGTGAAGTCGAGTATCGCACCGGCATGAGTTGTCAGCGTTATTTTGGCCGTCGAAGGTTACACCTGTGCGCAGCGGCAAACACGGCAGGCCATGACAGCCACGCGCGGCGCACACCCCGAAGGAAATCCCCTCGGGAAACCCGAAGACGGCGGAATACGCTGGGTAACCGGGCCAACGGCGTTCGACGGGACGCGGCGGCACGGTGGCGCGCCGTCACATCGCGTTCGAACGACTTTGCACGGAAGCAATAAAGCGGAGAAACGAATGACGATGGAACAGACGGCGCAAAAGCCGAAAAGAACGATGCTGGTCAAGCACGCAGACGTACTCGTCACGATGGACGGCGCCCGGCGCGAACTGCGCGACGGCGGCCTCTATATCGAGGACAACCGCATCGCCGCGGTCGGGCCGACGGCGGAGCTGCCGCAAACGGCCGACGAAGTGTTGGACATGCGCGGGCATCTGGTGATTCCGGGCCTGGTCAACACGCATCACCATATGTATCAGAGCCTGACGCGCGCGATTCCCGCCGCGCAGAACGCCGAGCTGTTCGGCTGGCTGACCAGCCTCTATAAGGTCTGGGCGAATCTCACACCGGAAATGATTGAGGTGTCCACCTTGACGGCGATGGCCGAGCTGCTGCTGTCCGGCTGCACAACCTCGAGCGACCACCTGTATATCTACCCGAACGGCAGCCGGCTGGACGACAGCATCACCGCGGCGCGCCGGATCGGGATGCGTTTTCACGCGGCCCGCGGCAGCATGAGCGTGGGTCAGAAGGACGGTGGTTTGCCGCCGGATTCGGTGGTCGAGCGGGAAGCGGACATTCTCAAGGACACGCAACGTCTGATCGAGACGTATCACGATGAAGGCCGTTACGCGATGCTGCGCGTGGTGGTGGCGCCGTGCTCGCCGTTCTCGGTGAGCCGCGACCTGATGCGCGAAGCGGCGACGATGGCGCGGCATTACGGCGTCTCCCTGCACACGCATCTCGCGGAGAACGTCAACGACATCGCCTACAGCCGCGAGAAATTCGGCATGACCCCGGCCGAATATGCGGAAGACCTGGGCTGGGTCGGTCACGATGTATGGCATGCGCACTGCGTGCAACTCGACGACGCCGGGATCGAGCTATTCGCGCGCACCGGAACGGGCGTCGCGCACTGTCCGTGTTCGAACATGCGTCTCGCGTCCGGCATTGCGCCGGTCAAGCGGATGCGTCTCGCAGGCGTGCCGGTGGGGCTGGGTGTCGACGGTTCGGCCTCGAACGACGGCGCGCAGATGGTAGCCGAGGTGCGTCAGGCGCTGCTGTTGCAGCGCGTCGGCTTCGGACCGGATGCGATGACCGCGCGTGAAGCGTTGGAGATTGCCACGCTGGGTGGCGCGAAGGTGCTCAACCGTGACGACATCGGTGCGCTGGCGCCGGGCATGGCCGCGGATTTCGTGTCGTTCGATCTGCGTCAGCCGCTATTCGCGGGCGCCTTGCACGATCCGGTCGCGGCGCTGGTGTTCTGCGCGCCGTCGCAGGTGAGCCATAGCGTGATCGGCGGCAAGGTGGTGGTGAAGGACGGGCAGTTGACGACGCTCGAACTCGGTCCGGTCATCGAGCAGCACAACCGGCTGGCAAAGACGCTTTACGAAGCAGCGGCGTAACGAAGAGGGCAGGTGAGATGATCGGCATCCACGCAATGGATGCCGATAAAAGAGCAAGGAATCAGGGCTTGTCGATCAAGGTCTTGGTCGCTTCGGCAACCAGACTGCGCAACCAGCGCACTTCGTCGGAGTAATGCACGCGCTCGTGCCACAGCTGGTAGTACTGCATCGGCGGGAAGTCGAGCGGGGCCGGCACCACGGTCAGCGGCAGGAATTTGGCGTAGTAATCGGCAAACAGACGCGTCGTCGTGAAGATCAGATCCGACTTGATCAGCACGTAAGGCGCCAGATTGAAGTACGGCAGCGTAACGACCACATGACGCTTGAGCCGCTCGCGCGCGAGATGCACATCGATCGCGCCGCGTTGGCCCACCGAATAGGGAGTAGGCGCAAGATGCGGAGCATTGAGGTACTGGTCGAGCGTCAGCCCGCCGCGTTTGGCGAACGGATGCGCGTTGCTCATCAGGCAGACGATCTGATCGACGAACAGGTTCGACAGGTGCAACTGCTCCGGCGGTTCCGGCCAGTTGCCGACCACGATGTCGAGCTTGCCGTCTTCGAGCGCGAGTTCGTAGTCGAAGGCCGGCCCGAGCGAGTGAAACTCGAGCGTCGCGTTCGGCGCGGCCTGGCGAAAGCGTTCCACCACTGTCGGCACGAACAGCACGTTCAGGTAGTCCGGGCAGCCGATCCGGTAGCAACGAATGGACGTAGCCGGGTCGAAGTTGTGCTGCTGGAATTTGATGCGTTCGATCTCGCGCAGTGCGTTTTGCACCGGTTCGAGCAGGCGCAGACCGTATTCGGTCGGCACCATGCCGGACTTGCCGCGCACCAGCAGCGGGTCGCCGGTGATATCGCGCAAACGGCGCAGCGCCGCGCTAATGGCAGGTTGTGACTGATTCAGTTTGACGGCCGCACGCGTCACGCTGCGCTCCATCAAGAGGGTATGCAAGACGCGTAGTAAATACGTATCGATCGCCTCGCGTTGCTGACTCATGACTTCTCCGAAATATATGTTCTGGCTGATCGAACGGGCGTGGGGGTATATGACTTTTAATATGAACACAACGCCAAGTCAAGAGTGGGATACCCGCAGAGCTCGCTGCGGCGGGGGTTTGCGGGGAATTTTGATGGCTCGACTGACGGGGTCGAATTAGGTATTGTCATCCGGTTGTAGTGGCGGATCGCTCGCTGGCAGGGTGGGCGCGCGCAGCAACCGGCAGTCACTGACGTACTACGGAATCACATGAGCGACTCTTCTTATAGCGACGGCGCCGCCGCGCAGCCGGCAAGCAGGCCGGAACAGACGGCGCCCCGGTTGGTGCTCGAAGGCATCACCAAACAGTATCCGGCCGTGCGAGCCAACGACGACGTCAGGTTGATCGTCGCGCCGGGTGAAATCCATGCCGTGCTCGGCGAAAACGGCGCCGGCAAAAGCACGCTGATGAAGATCATCTATGGCGCGGTGCGGCCCGATGCCGGCGAGATCCGCTGGGAAGGCCAGCCGGTCGAGATCGCCAGCCCGGCCGCCGCGCGCAAGCTCGGCATCGGCATGGTATTCCAGCATTTTTCGCTGTTCGAGACGCTCACGGTCGGCGAAAACATCGCCCTCGCGCTCGACGAGCCATTCGATCTGAAGACCCTCGCGAGGCGCATCCGCGAAGTCTCCGCTGACTATGGCCTCGACATCGACCCGCAGCGTCACGTGCATAGCCTGACCGTGGGCGAGCGGCAGCGCGTCGAGATCGTGCGCTGCCTGTTGCAGAACCCGCGTCTTCTGATCATGGACGAACCGACCTCGGTGCTCACGCCGCAGGCGGTTCGCAAGCTGTTCGAGACGCTGCGGCGTCTGGCTGCCGAAGGCTGCAGCATTCTCTACATCAGCCACAAGCTCGATGAAATCCAGGAGCTGTGCGACACCGCGACGGTGATGCGCGGCGGCCGCGTGACCGGCCACGTGACGCCGAAAGAGGAAACGCATGCGTCGCTCGCACAGTTGATGGTCGGTCATTCGCTGCCCGATTACACGCGCCGCGAGCACACGCCGGGCGCTGTGCTGCTCGACGTGAAGCAATTGTCGGTGGCGAGCGACGATCCTTTCGGCACCTCGCTCGACAACGTCTCGTTCGGCGTGCACGCGGGCGAAATTTTTGGCATCGCGGGCGTCTCGGGTAACGGGCAGGCGGAACTGCTGTCGGCGCTGTCGGGCGAAAAACGCGGCGTACGGGCCGACGCGGTCACGATTTGCGGCAAGGCGGCGGGGCGTCTCGGTGCGGGCGGCCGGCGCGCGCTCGGCTTTGGCTTCGTGCCGGAAGAGCGGCTCGGCCGCGGCGCGGTGCCGGCCATGACGCTGGCGGAAAACGCATTGCTGACCGCGCATCGTCAGCAGATGGTCAATTCAGGCTGGATCAGGTCGGGCGCGATGCGCGCGTTCGCCAAACGCTGCATCGAGGCATTCGACGTGCGCTGCGGCGGCTCGGAAGCGCTGGCGCAAAGTCTCTCGGGCGGCAATCTGCAGAAGTACATCATGGGCCGCGAGATTCTCCAGGCGCCCAAGGTGCTGGTGGTCGCGCAGCCGACCTGGGGCGTCGACGTCGGCGCTGCCGCTTTCATTCGTCAGCAGCTGCTCGATCTGGCGGCGCGCGGCGTGGCGATTCTGGTGATCTCCGAAGAACTGGAGGAATTGTTCGACATTTGCGATCGCATTGCAGTGCTCGCACGCGGCAGACTCTCGCCGGTGCGGGCCACCGGCGCGACCAATGCCGAGGAAATCGGCCGCTGGATGGCGGGGCTGTTCGGCGACCGGGAGGGCGCGGCGCCGTCGGCGGAACAACCCGCCCACGCATGACGATCCTCATCGCCAGAAACCAATCTAACCATACGCTCCCATGATTCTTCCGTATCGACTCGAAGCACGTACGACGCCCTCGCGCACGATGCAGATTGCCGTGCCGCTGATCGCCGCGTTGCTCACGCTCGCGATCGGCTTTCTGATCTTCAGCCTCGTCGGCCGTGACCCTTTGCAGGCCATGCACGCGTTTTTTATTGAGCCGCTGTCCAGCGTGAACGGCTGGTCGGAGCTGTTGCTGAAGGCGTCGCCGTTGTGTCTGATCGGGCTTGGCCTCGCGATCGGCTATCGCGCGAACGTCTGGAACATCGGCGCCGAAGGGCAGATGCTGCTCGGCGGGATTGCCGCGAGCGGCGTCGCGATCTATTTCGATCAGGCCACTGGCTGGTGGATTCTGCCGGCCATGATGCTCGCGGGTGTGATTGGCGGCATGGTATGGGCAGCGATTCCGGCGTTGCTGAAAAGCCGCTTCAATACCAACGAAATCCTCGTCAGCCTGATGCTCACGTACGTGGCGACACAGTTGCTGATCTACCTGGTGAGCGGGCCGTGGCGCGATCCCCAGGGCATGAATTTTCCGCTCTCGGAAATGTTTAGCGGCGACGCGCTGTACCCCACATTCTCCGGCGACTGGCACTGGAAGTGGTTCCGTGGCACGCGTCTGAACGCGTCGGTGTTCGTGACGCTGGTTGCGATCCCGCTGGTGTGGCTGTTCATGCGCAAGAGCTTCGCGGGTTACCGGATGAACGTGGGCGGTCTCGCGCCGCTCGCCGCACGCTACGCCGGTTTCTCCGACAAGAAAACCATCTGGACTTCGCTGCTGATCAGCGGCGCGCTGGCGGGTCTTGCCGGCATGGGCGAGATCGCCGGCCCGATCGGTCAGTTGCAGGCGACGTGGTCGCCCGGCTACGGCTTCACCGCGATCATCGTGGTGTTCGTCGGGCGGTTGCATCCGCTGGGTATCGTGCTGGCGAGCCTGCTGATGGCGCTGCTGTACCTGGGCGGCGAAGCGGTGCAGACCTCGATGCAATTGCCGCAGGCGCTGTCTGGCGTGTTCCAGGGGCTGTTGCTGTTCTGCCTGCTGGGCGCCGACCTGTTTGTGAACTACCGCGTGCGTCGCCGCTCGTTGGCGGCTCAGGCCCATTAATTAGCCCACTGATTTACCGCCGGATCTCCATGGACATTCAACAAGCCAGCGCGCTCACTTCGAGCGCGGTCACCGCCGCGATTCCGCTGATGTTCGCGGGCGCAGGCGAACTCGTCGCCGAAAAGTCGGGCGTTCTCAATCTTGGTGTCGAAGGCATGATGCTGATGGGCGCCGTCACCGGCTACGCGGTCACTGCCATTACCGGCAACCCATGGCTCGGCGTGATCGCCGCGATCGGCGCCGGCCTCGCGATGTCGCTGCTGTTCGCGTTCCTCACGCTGACCATGCTCGCCAACCAGGTCGCCACTGGCCTGTCGCTGACGATCTTCGGCATCGGCTTGTCCGCGTATGTTGGCAAGCCCTACACGTCGGCCGCCGTGCGCGCGACGATCGACACCTGGGCGATTCCTGGTCTCTCGAAGATTCCGGTGCTGGGTCCCGCGCTCTTCAGCCTCACGCCGCTCGACTATCTCGCCTTCCTGATGTTCGCGGTGATCGGCTGGTTCCTGTACCGCACGCGGGCCGGGCTCGTGCTGCGCTCGGTCGGCGAGTCGCCGCAGGTCGCGCACTCGGTCGGCTTTCCGGTCGTCGGCGTGCGCTACGGTGCGGTGGCGTTCGGCGGCGGCATGGCCGGGCTCGCGGGCGGCTATTACTCGATCGTCAACCTGCATTTGTGGCAGGAACAGCTCACCTCGGGCCGCGGCTGGATCGCGCTGGCGCTGGTCGTATTCGCGACGTGGCGTCCGGGGCGTCTGCTGATCGGCGCGTTGCTGTTCGGCGCCGTGACCGGCTTGCAGTTCTACGCGCAGGCTATCGGCGTGCCGGTGCCGACGCAATTCCTCGCGATGCTGCCGTATGTCGCGACGGTTGTCGTGCTGGTGCTGATCTCGCGCAATCCGAATACGATTCGCCTGAATGCACCGGCGTCGCTCGGCAAGCCGTTTTTCTCGGCCGGCTGACGCGCGGGTTGATCCAGTTCGCCCCATATGGCCGACCACACGTTTCACATCATTCGATCCACACGACAGGAGAAAACATGAAGAGAAGAAATCTGCTGACCGCCTTCGCCTGGGGCGCGGCCTCGCTCGCGCTCGCCGCACCGCTTGCGCAAAGCGCGCAGGCTGCCGACGCACCGGGCGTGGCATTCGTCTACCTCGGCAATCCCGGCGATGCCGGCTGGACCTTCGCGCACGACCAGGGTTCGAAGGAAGCCGAAGCGAAGTTCGGCAGCAAGATCAAGATCACCCGCATCGAAAACGTGCCTGAATCGGCCGACTCCGAGCGCGTGTTCCGCGATCTGGCGAACAAGGGCAACAAGATCATCATCGGTTCGAGCTTCGGCTATCAGGATTTCGAACTGAAGGTCGCGAAGGATTTCCCGGATACGGTGTTCCTGCACGCAACCGGCTACAAGAAGGCGCCGAACTTCGGCACCTATGACGTGCGCATGTACCAGGGCGCGTATCTGGCCGGCGTCGCCGCGGGCTATGTGACGAAGACCAACACGCTCGGTTTCGTCGCGTCGGTGCCGATTCCTGAAGTGGTCCGCAACATCAACGCGTACACGCTCGGCGCGCGTTCGGTGAATCCGAAGATCCACACCAAGGTTATCTGGATCAACAGCTGGTTCGATCCGGGCAAGGAAAAGCAGGCGGCTGAAACGCTGATCGGCCAGGGCGCCGACGTACTGTTGCAGAACACCGATTCGAGCGCGACGCTCGCAACCGCATCGGAAAAGCACGTGCATGCGTTCGGCTGGGATTCGGACATGAAGAAGTTCGGTCCTGAGGCACACCTCGGTTCGGTGGTCGCGCACTGGGGCGTGTATTACAACGCGGCGATCCAGCAGGTGCTGGACGGCAAGTGGAAGAACGACCCGGTGTGGTGGGGCATTCCGCAAAAGGCTGTCAACCTGGAAGACCTGAACACGTCGGCGATTTCGGCTGATGCGCAAAAGCAGGTTGCAGCCAAACGAGACGAGCTGGCGGGCGGCAAGTGGGATGTATTTACTGGCCCGATCAAGGATCAGAGCGGCGCGGTGAAAGTGCCGGCCGGCAAGACGCTAACCGACCCGGAACTGCAGCGGTTGAACTGGTACGTGGAAGGCGTGGACGGTTCGCTGCCGAAGTGACGTATTTGCATTAGTCGACCAGGCGGCGGTCTCAGCAAACCGCTGCTTAAGAAGCTGCGTCCACTACGGACGCAGCTTTTTTTTCGCTTCGGTTTTGTGCCGAGTCTCCTTCGGACCGGCGCGCTAGTCGATGCGCAAGCCGACCTTGATCGTCACCTGCCAGTAGGAGACTTTGTCGTTTTCGATCTGGCCCCGCGTTTCCGTCACTTCGAACCAGTGCAGATTGCGCAGCGTCTTCGACGCTTTGGTAATCGCGGTGCTGATTGCGTCGTCGATCGATTTGGTCGATGAACCGGTCAGTTCGATTTGTTTGTAGACGTGATCCGACATGAACTTCCTCCTTTGATCTTCGTTGGTGTGAAAAAAGTATAGGCAATGGATTGCGGAGGGTGCCCGTCGAGTGTGCGAATCATGCTGCACATCGCGTGCCCGATATGCCGGCGCCAAAGGCGGCCGTTATCATGTCGCGCAACTCAATCTGAAACCCGATGAGGCTCGAAAGTGGAAATTGGTTTTTGCGGTCCCGGCCTGATGGGCGCGCCGATGATCCGGCATCTGCTGCGCGCGGGGCATGCCGTGCATGTCTGGAATCGCACGCGGGCCAAGGCTGAAGCGTTGCTGGCGGACGGCGCGCAGGTGGTCGATACGCCGCGCGAACTGGCTACGCGCTGCGAGGCGGTGCTGCTGTGTGTCGCCGATGCGGCGGCGGTTGAAGAAACGGTGTTCGGCGCGGCAGGGATCCTCAGCGCTGGCGACTCCGGCCGTCTGCGCTGGATCGTCGATCATTCGAGCATCCCGCCAGCCGCGACGCGCGCGTTCGCGCAACGCGCGGCGACGCTGCACGATGCGGGCAAGGGCGGGGGCGTTGGCTGGATCGATGCACCGGTGTCCGGCGGCGTCGCGGGGGCGACGGCGGGCACGCTGGCGATCATGGCGGGCGGCGCGACAGCGGATATCGAAGCGGTCAGACCGCTGCTCGACGCGTATTCAGCCCGCCTCACGCATATGGGCGAGGTCGGCGCGGGGCAGACCACCAAACTCTGCAATCAGACCATCGTCACGGCGACACTGGCGGCAATCGCGGAGGCGGTGAGCCTTGCGCAGCGCAGCGGCATCGATGCCGCCAAACTGACTGAGGGTCTTGCCGGCGGCTGGGCCGATTCGGTGCTGCTGCAGATTTTCGTGCCGCGCATGACGCAAAGCGGCCTCGCGCCGATCGGTGCGTTGCGCACCTTTCAGAAGGATATCGATACGGTCGCCGCCACTGCCTATGAAACCGGCACGCCGATGCCGGTCTCGTCGACGGTTCAGCAACTGCTGCGGCTGGGCGCGGCGATGGGGCTCGCAGAGGCCGATCTGTCGGCTTTTATCGATGTCTTGCAGACTCCGCGCGAGCGCCGGAACCCGTGACAGCGCTGTAAGACGGCCAGCAGGAAGGCGTTAAAGCGCAGGCGTGCGGCGGGTGTGCGGGTTGAATTCGCGATAACCTGCTAAAATATTGGGTTCTTCGCCGATATCACATTCAAAGGGACGCACCGTGCTGTCTACCGCCAATATCACCATGCAATTCGGGCCAAAGCCCCTCTTCGAGAACATCTCGGTCAAGTTCGGAGGAGGCAACCGCTATGGCCTGATCGGTGCGAACGGCTGCGGCAAGTCCACCTTCATGAAGATCCTCGGCAGCGATCTGGAACCGAGCTCCGGCAACGTGATGCTCGAACCGAACGTGCGCCTCGGCAAGCTGCGTCAGGACCAGTTCGCGTACGAAGACGTGCGCGTGCTCGACGTCGTGATGATGGGCCATGCCGAAATGTGGGCCGCCATGACCGAGCGTGACGCGATTTACGCAAACCCGGACGCGACCGACGACGACTACATGCACGCGGCCGAACTCGAAGCGAAGTTTGCCGAGTATGGCGGCTACACCGCCGAAGCGCGCGCGGGCGAACTGCTGCTCGGCATCGGCATCGCGATCGAGGACCACAACGGCCCGATGAGCAACGTCGCACCGGGCTGGAAACTGCGCGTGCTGCTCGCGCAGGCGCTGTTCTCGAAGCCCGACGTGCTGCTGCTGGACGAGCCGACCAACAACCTGGACATCAACTCGATCCGTTGGCTGGAAGACGTGCTCAACCAGTACAACTCGACGATGATCATCATCTCGCACGATCGGCACTTTCTGAATCAGGTCTGCACGCACATGGCCGACATGGACTTCGGCACGCTGAAGGTCTACCCGGGCAATTACGACGACTACATGCTGGCGAGCACGCAGGCGCGCGAGCGTCAGCAGAACGCCAACGCCAAGGCGAAGGAACGAGTCGCCGACCTGCAGGACTTCGTGCGCCGCTTCTCGGCGAACAAGTCGAAGGCGCGTCAGGCCACCAGCCGTCTGAAGATGATCGACAAGATCAAGATTGAGGAATTCAAGCCGTCGTCGCGGCAGAATCCGTTTATTCGCTTCGAGTACGAGAAGAAGCTGCACAACATCGCGGTGGTGGCTGAGAAGATCTCGAAGAAATACGAGCGCCAGATCTTCAACGATTTCAGCATCAGCGTGCAGCCGGGCGAGCGTATCGCGATCATCGGCGAGAACGGCGCGGGTAAGACCACGCTGCTGCGCTCGCTGCTCGGCAGGCTCACGCTCGATCACGGCACGGTGAAGTGGGCCGAGAACGCGAACGTCGGTTACATGCCGCAGGATACGTACGAAGAGTTTCCCGATGACATCACGCTGATGGACTGGATCGACGGCTACCGCCAGGAAGGCGACGACGAGCAGATGGTGCGTGGCACGCTGGGCCGCCTGCTGTTCAATGCCGACGACATCCGCAAGTCGGTCAAGGTGCTTTCCGGCGGCGAGAAGGGCCGCATGATCTGGGGCAAGCTGATGTTGGGCCGCCACAACGTGTTGCTGATGGACGAGCCGACCAACCACATGGATATGGAGTCGATCGAATCACTGCAGATCGCGCTCGATAAGTACGAAGGCACGCTGGTCTTTGTCTCGCACGACCGCGAGTTTGTGAGCGGGCTGGCGAACCGGATCATCGAAGTGAAGACCAACGGCACGTTGAACGACTTCGGCGGGAATTATGAAGATTTCCTGCTGAGCCAAGGCGTCCAGTAAGGCGTTTCTCGTTTCACTCTTTTCGTTTTGTGCTAAAAAGCCCGCTCACTTTGAGCGGGCTTTTTTTTCACCTTTGGCGGTGGCGTTTCGTGCGTATGCAAACGGCGAGTAACCCGCCACGCCGTTCGCCGTCACCGAAAAAGGCGGCGCGGAGAAGGCCTTACAGCTTGTCGTTCTGGAAACGCATGGCGGTTCCGTCCTGTTCGATACGCACCCACACGGCGCGTTTTTCCTCTTCGCTCAGAAAAACCCAGTTGGATACTTCGGTGGCGCTGCGGCCACAGCCTTTGCACACATCGTCAAAGAGCGTGGAACAGACGCCGATGCACGGGCTGTCGGGAAGATCGTGGAGATTCGAAGCCATCGGAAACCTTGGGGCGGGAAGCGGAGTTCCGCTATGTTAACCGATGCGGCAGCCTGGCCCGGCGGTTGCCTTCGCCGTGGCGAGGATTCATGCATGGTTGGCAGCTTCCGCGGCATCTTCCTGGGAGCCGCGACGAACCCGAAACCACAATCGGAGCGGCGCCGTATCGAGCAGCGCCGCGGGTCATGGCGAAAGACGGAACACACATACGACATCGCTTTATCTTGCCGCCGCGCACGCCGGCAGACGTGTCACCCACCTATCGCCAGTTGCCACAGCAGCGCACCGTTCAGCACGATGATGAAAGCGGCGGACAACCAGGCGAGCACGAGCGGCACACCGCGCACCCGCCAGCCGCCCATCAGGTTTGCGTCCGACGTGTAGCGGATCAACGGCACGACCGCGAGCGGCAGTTGCAGGCTCAGCACCACCTGGCTTGCCACCAGTAACTGATTGGAGCCGTGCTGCCCGAACAGCGCGACCGCGCAGAGCGCCGGGCCGATCGCCAGCGCACGGGTGAGCAGGGCGCGCTTCCAGCGCGGCAAGCGGATCCGCAGAAAGCCTTCCATCACGGCCTGACCCGCCAGCGTGCCGGTGACGGTGGCGCTCAGACCGCACGCGAGCAGGGCGGCCGCGAACAGAATGCCGGCCCAGTGCGTGCCGACGAGCGGCGCGATCAGCCGGTGAGCGTCGGCGAGATCGGTGACGTCGCGATGGCCGCTGGCATGGAATACGGCGGCCGCGACGATCAGCAAGGCCGCATTGATCACGAAAGCAAAAGAAAGCGAACCGAAGGTGTCCAGATTGACGACCTGCAGCGCCGCCCTGATCTCGGCGTCGCTGCCTTCGGGTGCGTGGTGTTTGACGAGCGCCGAGTGCAGATACAGGTTGTGCGGCATCACCGTGGCGCCGACAATGCCCGCTGCCAGCCACACCATGCCGGCGTTGCGCAGCAGTTCCAGGTCTGGCGCGGCGCCCGCCAGCGCGGCGTGCCAGTCGGGCCGCGCCAGCGCCAGTTCAACCACGAAGCACAGGCCGACAAAGCCGATCAGCGCCGCGATCACCGCTTCGAGCTTGCGGCCGCCTTTCTGCTGGAGCGCCAGCAACGCGAAGGTGCAGACGGCCGACATCAGCACACCGACCGTCAGTGACACGCCAAGCAGCAACTGCAACGCGACGGCGCTGCCGACGACTTCGGCGACATCGCACGCGATGATCGCGACCTCGCTGGTGAGCCACAGGAAGAGGGTGCCGCGGCGTCCCGTGCGTTCGCGGCAGATCTGCGCAAGGTCACGCCCTGTGACGACCCCCAGCCGCGACGACAGCCATTGCAGCAGCATCGCCATCACGCTCGACAGCAGCACGATGCCAAGCAGACGGTAACCGTAGCCCGCCCCCGCGCCAAGCGCGGTCGCCCAGTTGCCTGGGTCGATATAGCCGACCGCGATCAAGGCGCCCGCGCCGACAAACGAAAACCAGTGCGCCGGACGAGGCGCGCCATCGCCCGGCAGACGCCGGCGGCGGTTCGGGCGTAACGCGGACGGATTCGTGTTCATCGATGCCTGGAGGGTCAAGACTGGAATCGCTCGCAAACGACGTACCTGCAACTCATGCGGCACGCAGTGCTGCGAGGTCTGGCGCGGATTCGCTAGCGCGCCGCGCCGTCTTTCAATCTTCTGTCAGCTATTGTGCACCGTGCAGCGGCGAGCGGTTGACTGTCGCGTCGACGATGTCGGCCGCTTCGCATGGAGTCGGGCGGCAGCGCCGTTTGGCTGGCACCCTGGTGGCCGGAGCGCCACGTGTGTCGTGTTACCTGGCGGCACGTCAGTGGCAACGTGGCCACTGGTGTTTTATTCGGGTAGACAGGCGCTTATAACCCGCTAAAATTGCGCCCATTTTGTAGCGGCGCGGCTGACGCTGTACCGTTTGCGCGACATCCAGGTATTTTTTTTGGAGCGCGCAATAATTAATGGTAGTTTTCGGGTTTTTCAGGGGAGCCGCGCGCGGTGTGCCGCGGCGTGAGTGAGGACGACGGTCGGCTCTGGCCGGTCAGGATCGGAGAACGGGATGAAAAGACGCGTAGTGGGGCAAATGGCGGCGCTGGTCTTGTGCGCGGCGCCGTGGTTGACGGCGGCGGCGAAAGACACGCAGCTGAACGTGTATAACTGGTCCGATTACATCGCCAAGGACACCATTCCCAACTTCACCAAACAGACCGGCGTCCAGGTCAAGTACGACAACTACGACAGCGACGACACGCTGCAAGCCAAGCTCCTCACCGGCAATTCCGGCTACGACATCGTCGTGCCGACCAGCAATTACGCGGGCAAGCAGATCGTCGCGGGCATCTTCGCACCGCTCGACAAATCGAAGCTGCCGAACCTGAAGTACCTCGACCCGTCGCTGATGGCACTGGTCGCGGGCGCCGATCCAGGCAACAAATTCACGGTACCCTGGGCTTATGGCACGACCGGCCTCGGCTACAACGTCACCAAGGCACAGCAGATCCTCGGCAAGAACGTGCCGCTCGATAGCTGGGACGTTCTCTTCAAACCGGAAAACATTTCGAAGCTGAAAGCATGTGGCGTATCTGTACTCGACGCCCCGGACCAGATGTTTGCCGCCGCGCTGCACTACATCGGCCGCGATCCGATGAGCACGAACCCGGCCGACTATCGCGCCGCGCTCGACATGATGAAGAAGATCCGCCCGTACATCACGCAGTTCAACTCGTCGGGCTACATCAACGATCTGGTTGGCGGCGACGTGTGCTTCGCGTACGGCTGGTCGGGCGACGTCGTGATCGCCAAGCATCGCGCGGCTGAAGCGAAAAAGCCGTACAAGGTCGAGTATTACATTCCGAAGGGCGGCGCACCGGTGTGGTTCGACGTGATGGCGATTCCGAAAGACGCGAAGAACAAGGAAGCCGCGCTCGAATGGATCAACTACATCGAAACGCCGCAGGTTCACGCCGCGATCACCAACGCCGTCTACTATCCGAGCGCCAACCTCGAGGCGCGCAAGTACGTGGACAAGGACGTGGCGAACGATCCGGCTGTCTATCCGCCAGCCGACGTCATCAAGACCCTGTTCCTGCTCAAGCCGCTGCCGCCGGAAATCCAGCGGCTGCAAACGCGGCTGTGGACTGAATTCAAGTCCGGCCGCTAAAGCGCGGCCAGAGTGAACGGGTAAGCATCATCATGAAGCCCTCGGTGTCCACCGGGGGCTTTGTTCGTCAAACGCCGGAGTAAAGCATTGTGATGAGTAGTGACCAGTCGGGCGTGGTGGCGGGGGCCGCCGCGCCGTCCCCGGGCCTGAACGCCGTTGCGGGCGATGCAGCGGACAATTTCGTGCAGATCGTCGACGTCGTGAAGAAATTCGGCGAGACCGCGGCGGTCAAGGGTGTCAACCTGTCGGTGAAAAAGGGTGAGCTGTTCGCGCTGCTCGGCAGTTCGGGCTGCGGCAAGTCGACCTTGCTGCGCATGCTGGCCGGCCTCGAGAGCGTCACCTCGGGCAAGATCCTGATCGACGGCGAAGACCTTGCGCAACTGCCGCCGTATCGCCGGCCGATCAACATGATGTTCCAGTCGTATGCGCTGTTTCCGCACATGACCGTGGAGGCCAACGTGGCCTTCGGCCTCAAGCAGGAAGGCGTGCCGAAAGCCGAGCTGAAGGAGCGCGTGGCGAACGCGCTCGAACTCGTGCAGATGAGCCGCTTCGCGAAGCGCAAGCCGAATCAGTTGTCCGGTGGGCAGCAGCAGCGCGTGGCGCTGGCGCGCTCGCTGGTCAAGCGGCCGAAGCTGCTGTTGCTCGACGAGCCGATGTCCGCGCTCGACAAACAGATCCGTCAGCGCACGCAGATCGAACTGGTCAACATTCTCGACAAGGTCGGCGTGACCTGCATGATGGTGACGCACGATCAGGAAGAGGCGATGACGATGGCAAACCGCCTTGCCGTGATGAGCGAAGGCGAGATCGTGCAACTCGGTACGCCGCACGAAGTGTACGAATATCCGAACAGCCGCTTTTCCGCGGAGTTCATTGGTTCGACCAATCTGTTCGAAGGCAATGTCGTCGAAGACGAACCGGACCACGTGTTTATCGAAACGGCCGATCTGCCATGCCGCCTTTACGTGAGCCACGGCATCACCGGCCCGCTCGGCATGCCGGTGACGATCTCGGTGCGGCCCGAGCGCATTGCGCTGACCCGCAAACCGCCTGAAGGCGCGTACAACTGGGGCAAGGGCGTCGTCACGAATATTGCGTACATGGGCGGCTATTCGCTGTATCACGTCAAGCTCGGAGCCGGCAAGACCGTGATCGCGAACGTCACGAGTCTCGCGCTGACCGAAATCGATCCGCCCACCTGGGGCGACGAAGTGTATGTGCGCTGGAGCGCGTCGGCCGGTGTGGTGCTGACCTCATGAAGCGCCCGCTCAGTTCTCTGGCGGCGTGGCCGGTGCGCCGCTTCAATCTGACTGGCCGCACCGCGGTGGTGGCCGGACCGTTCATCTGGCTGCTGCTGTTTTTTCTCGTGCCGTTCCTGCTGGTGGTGAAGATCAGCTTCGCCGATCTGCAGCTGGGCATTCCGCCTTATACCGAGCTAACGAGCTTCACGGACGGCGCGATTCATATCGCGCTCGATCTGTCGCATTACGCGTTTCTGCTCACGGATAGCCTGTATTTCGCCACCTATGTGAATTCGGTGGTGGTCGCCGCGATATCGACGCTTCTGTGTTTGCTGATCGGCTATCCGATGGCGTACTACATTGCGCGCTCGAATCCGGCGAGCCGCAATCTGCTGATGATGGCCGTGATGCTGCCGTTCTGGACGTCGTTTCTGATTCGCGTGTATGCGTGGATTGGCATTCTGAAAAACAACGGTTTGCTGAATAATTTCCTCATGTCGATCGGGTTGATTCATTCGCCGATCGAGCTGTATCACACGAATGCGGCGGTTTATATCGGCATGGTGTATTCGTACCTGCCGTTTCTCGTGATGCCGCTTTACGCGCATCTGGTGAAGATGGACATGACGTTGCTGGAAGCCGCCTACGACCTCGGCGCAAAGCCGTGGAGGGCGTTCTGGCAGATCACCTTGCCGCTGTCGAAGAACGGCATTATTGCCGGTTGTTTGCTGGTGTTCATTCCGGCGGTGGGCGAATACGTGATTCCTGAGTTGCTGGGCGGCGCGAACACATTGATGATTGGCCGCGTGATGTGGAATGAGTTCTTCGACAATGCCGACTGGCCGATGGCCTCCGCGGTGACGTGCGCGATGGTGTTGTTGCTATTGGTGCCGATGGCGTTTTTCCAGTACGCGCAGGCCAAGGCGATGGAGGAAAGGCGCTGATGAAGCCGAACCGGATTTTGCAGATCATTGCACTGGGGATTGGATTTTTGTTCCTGTATGTGCCGATCGTGAGTCTGATTGTGTATTCGTTCAACGAATCGCAACTGGTCACGGTGTGGACGCGGTTTTCGACGCGCTGGTATGCGGCGTTGCTGCAGGATGACGAGTTGATTGCGGCGGCCTGGTTGTCGTTGCGCGTGGCGCTGTTGACGGCGTTTGCTTCGGTGATTATCGGCACGTGGGCCGGATTTGTTCTGGCCCGGATGGGGCGGTTTCGTGGATTCACGCTTTATACCGGGATGATCAATGCGCCGTTGGTGATTCCCGAGGTGATTCAGGGGATCTCGTTGCTGCTGTTGTTCATCGAAATGGCCAAGTGGTTGGGGTGGCCTGCCGGGCGTGGCATTTTCACGATCTGGATCGGGCACGTGATGTTGTGTATTTCTTATGTTGCCATCATCGTGCAGTCGCGTGTGAAGGAGTTGAATCCTTCTCTTGAAGAAGCCGCGCTTGATCTTGGGGCTACGCCTCTTAAGGTGTTTTTCTTTATTACGTTGCCGTTGATTTCGCAGGCTCTGGTTTCCGGGTGGTTGTTGTCGTTTACTTTATCGATCGATGATCTGGTTTTGTCGGCGTTTCTGTCTGGACCGGGGTCGACTACGCTGCCGCTTGTGGTGTTTTCGCGGGTGAGGCTTGGGTTGAATCCGGAGATGAATGCGTTGGCAACGCTGTTTATTGCCGTTGTCACGGTTGGAGTGGTGTTGACTAATTATTTTATGCAGCGGGCTGAGAGGAAGAGAGTGAGTTGCGCGTAGCGCTGGATGGGTTTTTTTGCCTTTGGCGGCGGCACTTTGTTGTTGTGCCTACGGCGTTGGGTTGTTTCTTTACTTAGTGGTTTATTAGCGTTCCCCCTGTGCGGGGGGGCACCTACTTTTCTTTGCCGCCGCAAAGAAAAGTAGGCAAAAGAAAGCGGCTCAAACCGCCAACATTTAAGCGGGTCCCCTGGCTTGGAGGGGCTCGTGGTCCGATTAACGGATCACACCGTGGTCCATAACCGCCAGTGACACAGCCGTCATTCGCTCCCACTCCGCACTGTGTGCGTCGCGGACGGGTCCACCGCGGAACCCCCCCGCTTCGTTTGCGCGTAGCGGAGGCCATCGGCTCCGCCTCGGCGACGCGCCGAAATATACTGAAAGCTTTCGCAGTGCCGGAAGCAGTGCCGGAAGCAGTGCCGGAAGCAGTGCCGGAAGCAGTGCCGGAAGCAGTGCCGGAAGCAGTGCCGGAAGCAGTGCCGGAAGCAGCGCCGAAGTGGGCAAGTGGGCAAGTGGGCAGGGTATGTCATGGCGAGCTGCAGCGGCGGGCAAACCGCATGCATAAAGTGCGGCGGGTGTTTTGATGAAGTACCGCGTCGGCGCGCGCAGCGCCGCTGGAAGCATGACGGCCTGGTCACTCAGGCGGGCAGGTGCGCAGGCCCAATCTCTACGGGGCCACGATACCCTCCACGCCAGGGGAGCCGCTTAAAAATTGGCGGTGTGAGCCGCTTTCTTTTGCCTACTTTTCTTTGCGGCGGCAAAGAAAAGTAGGTGCCCCCCGCACAGGGGGAACGCTAATAAACCAATAAGAAAAGAAACACCAAACGCCGTAGGCAAAACCACAAGACCAACGCCGCAGGCAAAACCGCAACACCAGCCGCCGCAGGCAAAACCACAACCCCACCCGCCGCAGGCAAAACCACAACCCCACCCGCCGTAGGCATACAGACAAAATGCCGCCTGCAAAAAGGCAAAAAAAATCTAAACCTTATACCCAATCCTAACCCCGCCCCAATGCCGCCCGGCAACAAACACTGGCGCTGAAGCGTCCTTCATCAAAACAAACTCCCCGCCGCCCATATCGCGGCGGTACGTTTGCAACAAAAACTTCTTAACATTCAAAGCGGCAGCCATCCCAGTCCGATCATCGAACATCCGGCGATTACGGCAGTTAGCCATATTCCAGACCGCATCCTCGCGCTGCGGCAAAGAAAACTTCAGATTGTGAGTCGGCAAATATCCCCGCGAATCAATCGCGGCACAAAACGCGACACGCGGATCAAGCGCGAGCAAAGGCTCCTGAATCGCCGGCAATACCCGGTCGGTAAAAGCAGTAAACCGCGTCATGAACTGCGCGGGATTGCTACCGGCAACGGGCACATAGTTCTGATCGAACAGATCCTCCATCCTCACATCGCCCCGCGCAACCGCCGCTTCAAATAACCTGCTGACCGTAGCGGCCGCCCGCTGCACCGCTTCGATAAACCGCGTGTCCGCGGTCTCCACGCCCGTCGCGGCAGTCAGTTCGATCAATGTCTCGGACACACCAAGCAGATTGCCCAGCCGATCCTTCGCCTGCACGAAATTCTCGCTCGAATCCTCGACGCCGCTCGCCATCTCCAGCACCTGCGCCTCAAGTCCGTTGCATTGCACCTCGATTTCACCGGTCAACGCCGCGATCTGCCCAGCCTCGTCATTGAGCTGCGTAATCGCATCACCAGTCGCGTGCACCACGTCGCCAAGCTTGCGGGTGCCTTCGCGCACCCGGTGCGCCCGCGCGGTGTTGACGGAGCCCTCGCTGATCAGCTGCTCAGTCTGCTGGGTAAGCTGCGCCAGCGTCGTTTCGATCTGGCCAGTCGCGTTCGCGGTCTTCGCCGACAGATTCTTCACCTCGGCGGCCACCACCGCGAAACTCTTACCGGAGTCGCCCGCGCGGGCGGCTTCAATCGCCGCATTCAGTGCCAGTAGATGAGTCTGGCGGGCAATCAGCGAAATCTCCTCGGAGACGCGGCTCACATGCGCGAGCGCGCTGCGCAGCGCACCGATCTGGCTCTCGATCACCGTGACGCCTTCCACCAGCCCGTGAATGTCGGCCAGCGATGCCTCCAGCGTCTGCTGAGACTGCTCGACGCCCGTGGCGGCCTCGGCGGTCACGCTGCGCATCTCGCGTGCGGCAGCGGCAATGCGGTGATTGCCCGCCATGGTCTGCGCGGCGGATTCGCGCAGCGCCCGGCAGACCTGCGCCTGGCGCTGCACGCGTGCGGCAACTTCTTCGACGTGGCCCGAAACGTCGCAGATTTCAATCCCCAGTTTGCCGGCTTGCGCTGCAATGTCGCCGACAACCGTATGTGAACGGCCGGCCCGGCGAAAACTGAATCGCGACATGGTCGTCTCCTTGACGGCGCGGATTTGTCTTGTCGATCGGCACGGCTATCCAGCGCGGACGCCGCGTCTTCTCAGCACGTTTACGGCAAACTTGCAGTCGACTTGATGCGGGGTATCCCGGGGTCGTTATGATGTGCGCTCGACGTGCGAAGTTGCAGCCGTGCTTCGCCGCCGTACTTTTCTCTCAGCAACGAACCATGATCGATTCCTTCGCGCGCGTCTCGGGCTGGCAGCAGCTCTATCACCTGTGGGAGCTGATCGTCATGCTCTGCAAGTTTCTCTGGGGTTTGTTGCGTTTGCTCGGTGGTGGCTGAAAACGCGCGCAGGAGCGCTTGCGGCCCCGCGCGTAGATAAACGATTCAATCTCTCAGTGGGCAGGCGCGTATCAGGCCGGGGCGCTGCCGGTGTCCGCCATAGTCGCTTTGTCCACGGCTTTCGTCCCGAGAAAAGCCCATAGATCGGCCATCACGCGCTCGGGCGCTTCTTCCATCGGAATGTGACCGAGTCCTGAATACATGATCTGTTGCGCGCCCGGGATGCGGCTCGCGAACTCGGCCGCGTGCGCGGTCGGAATCCAGCGGTCCTTCGCACCCCATAGCACCAAAGACGGCACCTTCAGCGTCTTCAGCACATCGGTATCGACATCCTTGAAATCGAGTGTCGGCACCATCTTGCCGATTGCCGCGCGCGTGCCTTCGCCATGGAAAAATTCGACGTAGCGCCGCAGTGTTGCGGCGTCGATCTTGCGCGGATCGCCATACACGTTACGCACCGCGCTCCTGATGATGATTTCGGGCAGCCACCACGGCGAACTGACCCGCACCAGCGCGCTATTGAACAGGCCGATGTAGATCGGCAGCTTCATCGGGAAACCGGCTGCGTCGATCAGTACCAGCCGTTCGACGGCTTCGCGATGGCGCACGGCGTAGTCCCATGAAATCAGGCCGCCGAGCGAGTTGCCGATCAGCGTCGCGCGCGCTATGCCGAGCGCCTGCATGAACGTGTCGATGAAACGCCGGTAGGTCGGCAGATTCATCGTGTCGATCACGCCGCTGCTCGAACGCAGTGGACCAGTCACGCCAAAGGGCGGCAGGTCGAGGCGGATCACGCGATGCGCGCGCCTGAGTTCGTCGGCGATGCCGTTCCAGGTATGCAGCGACGAGGCGAAACCATGGATCATCACGATCGTGTCGCCGCTGCCTTCGTCGACGTAATGCACATCGGCGCCCATGATCTTGACGAACTTCGAACCGCTTTGCGTATAGCGTCGCCGCAATTCGTCGCGCGGCACGCTGGTGAGGCCGAGGCGCGCGGCGAGCGAGCGCGGCGGCAGCGCGGCAGTGTCTGAAGGCTTGGCGGATTCGAGGCTTGCCATGCTGTCATCTCCCTTTTCTGGGTCGAATCAGGTCTCGTCTGGATTGCATCGCAGCGGCCCCTCAGACGCATACGGCATCAGGGTGCGAAGCGATAATCGTGCGGTCGCACGCGCCGCGTGCGCTTGCGAAAACTGAACGTGAAGCCGGGCCACAGCGCGGTGACCTTGCCGTTCTTCGTCTGATACCAGCTGTGACAGCCGCTGGCCCAGACGGAGTGCTGCATCTCCTTTTGCAGACGCGCGTTGAAGTCGCGCTGGACGTCGGGCCGCAGGTTCATCGTGCGAGCCTTGCGTCGGCGCAACTCGCGCAGGCAATCGGCGATGTACTGCACCTGCGACTCGATCATGTAGAGCAACGAGTTGTGGCCGAGCCCCGTATTCGGGCCGACGATCATGAAGAAGTTCGGGAAGTTCGCCACACTGATACCGAGGTAGGCCTCCGGGCCGTCGCGCAGCCACATCGCGCTGAGATCGGCGCCGCCGACGCCGGTTAGCTCAAACGGCGCGGGCACGTCGTTGACCTGGAAACCGGTGCCGCAGATGATCGCGTCGGCGCGATGGTGCACGCCGTCTTCGGTCACGATGCCATCGGCGACGATCTCGCGGATGCCGGTCGTCACCACGTCGACGTTCGACTGGCTGAGCGCCGGATAATAATCGCTTGAAAGCAGCACGCGCTTGCAACCGAGCCGGTGATTCGGTGTCAGCTTGGCGCGCAGCGCCGGGTCCTTGACGCGCCGCTGCAGATAGCTCATGCCGAATTTCATGGGAAACTTCATCAGCTTCGGGTTGACCACGAAGGCGAGCGCGCGCGATTCGAGTTGCCAGTAGATCGCGTTGCGGACAAAACGCTGCGTGAGCGGCAGATGCTGGAACAACCATCGCGCGCGTGGGCCGATCGGCTTGTCGGACTTCGGCATGATCCACGGCGCGGTGCGCTGGAACAGTTCGAGTTGCGCGACGCGTGGCTGAATTCGCGGCACGAACTGAATCGCGCTCGCGCCGGTGCCGATCACCGCGACACGCTTGCCTTCGAGCGGATACGCATGGTCCCAGCGCGCCGAATGAAACAGCTTGCCCTCGAAGCGCTCGAGCCCGGTAATCCGCGGCATGGCCGGCCGCGACAACGGACCGCTCGCTGCAATCACGACGTCGGCCTCAATGTGTTCGCGCACGCCGTTCAAGTCGATCTCGACTTGCCAGGTCTGCCGCGCTTCGTCAAAACGTGCGGCAGCCACGCGCGCATTGCAACGTAAGAAACGCTCGACGCCGTATTTACGCGCGCAATGCTTTAGATACGCGAAAATCTCCGCCTGGCCGCCAAACGCGCGCGACCATGCCGGGTTCGGCTCGAATGAAAACGAATACAGATGCGAGGGTATATCGCAGGCCGCACCCGGATAGGTGTTGTCGCGCCAGGTGCCGCCGATATCGGCGGCCGCCTCGTAAATGGTGAACGACGTGATGCCCATCTGCTGCAGGCGAATGGCCATGCCGATTCCCGCAAAACCGCTGCCGACAATGGCGATGCGTGGCGCGGCGGGCAGGGCGGATGAGGCTGGCGTCACAGCGAGGTCTCCAGAGTCGGACGGAATTCGGACGGGATTGCGGCGGGATTCAACCGTCTAGACGTGTCTACTCCAACATAACGCGCAGGGTAGACAACTGTACACTTCGCGTCAAGATCGCTTAGAGTATGGCTATTAAACGTGCGTGCCGCACTCCGATTGAATGCTCATGAAATCTGCACCTCACATGGCATCTCCCGTCGACCGTGGCGTTGCTGCCGGGCAGGAATTACCGCCCGGCAAGCGCAAGCTGATCGACGCCGCATTGCGTCTGACAGCGAGCGGGCGCAGCTTCGCAAGCCTCGGGTTGCGCGAGCTTGCGCGCGAGGCTGAGCTCAATCCCAACACCTTCTACCGTCATTTCGACACGCTCGGCGACCTGGCGCGCGAGGCGGTCGAATCGGTGAGCCGCCGCCTGCGGCCGATGCTGCGGCGTGAACGCTGGCTGGCCGCCCACGACGAACCGCATAGTGTGCCGCGTCGCGCGTGCGTGGCGTTCTTTGCGTTTGCTCTCGACAACCGTGAGGCGTTCCTGAGCGCGCTGGCTGAGTATCACGGCGCATCGCCGGCGTTGCGCGAAGCGGTGCGCGTGAATCTCCATGAGGTGTCCGCGGAAATGGCCGACGACGTCGTGCAGTTGAATCTGATGCCGGTGCTGGCCCGCGAAACCGTTGATGAAGTCTGCACGCAGATCGTGCTGCAGCTCTTTCACCTGTCGGCGGAATACATCGAGGCGGACGCGGCGCGCCGCGAGGCGCTGGTTGCGTATGCGGAGCGTTTCATTGTCAGGCTGTTTGCCGGCGCGGTGCTGCTTGGGCAGCATGAAACGTCGAGGGCGCCAGGCGCCGCGAACGCGTAACGATCGCTACATGAAAAAACAGGCTCCTTGACGGAGCCTGTTTTCATTGCTGCCTGCCTGATCGAAGCGCGATCAGGTGTCGCTCCAGCCGCCGGAGTCGTCGTTGCTGCCCATGTCGACGCCACCGCCACCGCTGTTATCGCTCCAGTCGTTCGATCCCTGGCCGAAGTCGAGGCCGCCGCCGTCATTGCCACGGCGACGCGCTTCGTCATCGACAACCACGTCTCGTTCCACCACGCGCTCACGTCCGGAATTCAGTGCTTCGCCAAGCAGCACGCCGGTCAGCAAACCACCCATGCCGCCGCCGAAGCCGCCACCGCCTTGCTGCACGATAACCTGCGGTTGCTGTTGATAAGGGCCTTGCTGCGGATAGGGCGCTTGCGGCGGATTGCCGAAACGTTCGGCTTCCTGCGCATACGGCGACTGTTGTGTAGCGGCAGCCGGCGCCGCGTAAGGATCGGGCTTGCCATCGGCGCGAGCGCGCAGACTGCCGATGCGCTGCTCCAGCTCGTCGAGCTGATACGGCGGCAGCGGGTTCTTGCTGTTCGAGAGCGTTTCGACGAGGCCGCGCAGTTGATCTTCGGTGCCTTCGACTTCTTTCTCGAGCGCCTCGTGACCTGGCGCAGTGGAAAGCTTCACATCGAGTTTCATCGAACGCACGGCGTTGAGCATTTCCGTCGCGCGCTTGAGTTGCACGCGACGATCGTCGTCGGCACGCGAATTGTCCTGCGAGCGGGCGCGCCGCAACGTCCAGCGCAATACCAACGCGATCACGCCGACCAGCAGGATCATGCCGACCCACAGACCGATCCCGGGACCATGCCGTTGCGGCGCCTGCGACACCATTGCCGATTGCTGCTGCACCGCCGGCGCGTTCTGCTGCGCGAACGGGTTGGCCGCGCGGCTCGTGGTATTGCCAGCCGCGCCGCCGGCACGTTCCGCGTCTTTACGGATACGCGCATCGGTTTGCGCGAAGCGGGTCGGGTCGGTGAAACGGATTTGCGGGTCGAGCGTCTTGGCCTGCTGCACCTGGGCAAGCGCATCGCCATAACGGCCTTCGCGATCGAGCACCTGCGCGTACAGATAGTGCGCGCGCGCATTGTTCGGATGCGCCTGCAGCACTTCGCTCAGGCCGGCGTCGGCCTGCTGCCAGTTGCCTTGCGACATGGCGGATTCGATCTGCTGAACCGTCGGTACAGCGAACGCCGCGCCCGACACCAGCAGCAGTGATGCGAACACGGTTGCGAGAAATTTTTTCATGTACGGGCCAGGCGCTGGGCGCCCGTCTCCTTGGCAATCGATTCCGGCGCTCCGGAGGGCCGCTGCGACGTGGGTCGCGCGCGGCGAGAGTGGCCCGGAGCGCCGGTGAAACGCGCAGCGCGGCTTACCATGCCGACGCCGCTTAACAAGATCACTGCGAGATCACTGCAAGACGACTGCAAACTGACTGCTCACTACTCCAACACCATCAAACACCACGAACTGTAATAGCTGCGGCAATGACCGCGGCAATTACTGCGCGGGCGTGTTGATCTGCTTCTTCAATGCTTCGAGACGGTCTTCGACGGACGGGCCGCGATTCAGATCCGCGAGCTTGTCGTCGAGCGCCTTGCCGCTTTTCACGTCGGCCGAATTCAGGCGCGCGTCGGAACGTGCATTCGACAGTGCGACCTTGTCTTCCAGCTTCTGAAAATCTTCGGACAGATTCTTGCCGCCAATGCCACCCAACGCGGTTGCCGCGACATCCTTGGCCTGGGCGATCTGCTGCTTGGCTTGCAGAATGTTCGAGCGCGCGTTCAGGTCGTTGCGGCGGGTGCGCATGTCTTCGATCTGGCTCTTCAGCTGCGCAACCGACGGTTCCAGCGTAGTCAGTTCTCGCGCCAGCGCGTCGCGCTCGGCTTCCGCCGTAGCTTGCGCGCCGAGGGCTTCACGTGCGAGCGCTTCGTCGCCGGATTGCAGCGCGCGCTTGGCGCCGTCTTCGTATTTCTTCGCCTTGTCTGCGGCAACATCGCGCTTGCTTTGCTGCGTGGCGACCTGAGCCTGGATCTCGATCAGCGAGTTCTCTGCTTTCGCGATGCTGTCGTCGAGTTCGCGCACGATCTGGCGCGAATCACGCGACGGGTCTTGCACCGAATCAGCCGCATCGTTCAGGAGACCTTTAAGCGTGCGCGAAATGCTGTCAAAAAGCGACATGAATACCTCCATAGAATGTAATCGGCGCTGAATAATCCCGGCGCGCTTAACTGCTTTCAACTGCTACTTTACGCCGCTGCGCGTGAAGCTGCGCAAGCGTTCGGACCGGAGTTCGGGGCGCACGCGCTGATTGCAATAGCCGCGCCGAAAATTGTCCGGGCCTGCAAAGCCGTTTTGCAAAAACGCCCGCTGCAAACGAACAGCAGTGGCAATCCGGCAGCCCGCGGATATTACACCACGCGATCTCTTAAAAACGCCTTAAAGGGCACGATGAAGTGTGAATGAACTGTGCGCGCGCCCGATGTCGTGGATATGAACGGCAAACCGCTTGTGGGTGCGTGATTCAACTGCCGCCGCGTGAGGGCGGGGCAGTGTGTCTGGTTGATTGTGAAGCGCGCTGGTCGCCGCGATGCGTTTCAAATGCAGCATAGCTTGCAATGCCGAAAGGGCAGCGGCGTTCATGTCAGGCGAAGCGGCCGCCTTCTGTGCTGGGGTCGCCCGGCAAGTCGTTGTCGTCGCGCGCATTGTCGATGCGAGGGCGTTTGAGCACGCGACGCAGTTGCGCATCCGCTTCTGTTAGCTGCGGCGCGGATTCCGCAGCCGCAGCCGCTTTGGCTGCCGCCACGCGCGCCACCGCTTCGGTAGCGGCAACGGTCTCTTCGTCGGCGGCAGCGAGTGCCGCCAGCACGCCGGCCGGCAGGAGCGGTGGTGCCGGCTCCGGCTCCGTCGCTGCGGGTGCGTGCGTCTGTGTGTCGGCATCTTCCGCCGCTACGCCATCGACGGACTCCCCAGGCTGACCGCCGCCGCGGGTTTGCAAGGCGGGCGGCAACGCGGCTCTCGCGTACCGTGTACCGCGCGCGACCCGTTGCAGCGCGGCGTCGAGCGCGTCTGGCGCGCGGGGCGCGCGCAGGCGGTCGACGATGCTGGCTGCCTTCACCTGTTCGCTGGTCGCGCCGAAGCTCAGCACCGCACGCCGCATCAGCTCGCTGACGCTAATGCCCAGGTTTTCGGCGGTGGAGGTGATCGCGCGTTTCTGCGCGGTCGTGACGAAAACAACGATGCGTTCGCTGGGCTTGTTCATGGTCGGCTCGCGTACTTGTTGGCATGGGCGGTTTAAGGCGTGCATCTGGCGCACGCCGTTCGCGCGCGTCGGTGGCGACTCGAGCGCAGCGTCCATCATATGACGAGTTGCGCCGACGCGGAAAGGGCGCGACATGAAAATCCCGTGACATCAATGAGTTGTAGCGTTTCCGGCGGACTTGTCCACAGGCCTGCCCACAATTTCTGTTGATAACCCGGACGGCTGCCGCCGGGCACGTGAGCGAGCGCCGTCGATATATCGCAACGGCACAGCGCGAAGGGAATTCTTACAAAAAAACTGTCTTGGATTGTGCTTGATTTCTTTAAAATGCGCTGTTACGTTGCGCCGGACACTGTCCCGGGCGTGCCGTGCGGCCGGCCGGGGGCGTAGGGCCGCGCGGTGTTGTCACGCTACGACCACGATCCATGCGCGCGCCAGGAGCGTGCGCAGAAAGGCGTTCAGTTACGCGCCCACTATTCCAGTCATGCCAATCATCAAACGACCGCATTCCTCACACTCTCCGGCCGGTGACGACCGGGACTCCTACCACCGCACTCCAGGACGCAACGCCGCTTCGCGCGACGCCGAGGATGGCCGGCGTTCGTTCGGCGCCACCGTCGTGATCTGGTTTGCCGGCCTGCTGGCGACCATCGCCGTGGTGGGCGCGCTGATCGTCGGCTATGCGCTGGTGGTGATGGGGCCGCAACTGCCGTCGCTCGACGCGCTCACCGACTATCGGCCGAAAGTGCCGCTGCGCGTCTACACCGCGGATCACGTGCTGATCGGCGAGTTCGGTGAGGAACGGCGCAGCATCGTGCGCTTCCAGGACATTCCCGACCAGATGAAGAAGGCCGTGCTGGCGATCGAAGACTATCGCTTCTACGAGCACGGCGGCGTCGATTTCGTCGGCATTCTGCGCGCCGGCGTATCCGACCTGATGCACGGCGGCGCGTCGCAGGGCGCGAGCACGATCACGATGCAGGTGGCGCGCAACTTCTTCCTGTCGAGCGAGAAGACCTACACGCGCAAGATCTACGAAATGATGCTGGCGTACAAGATCGAACGCGCGCTGACCAAGGATCAGATCCTCGAGGTCTACATGAACCAGATTTATCTGGGCGAGCGCTCATACGGTTTTGCTGCGGCCGCGCGCGTGTACTTCGGCAAGGATCTGAAAGACATCACGCTCGCCGAAGCCGCCATGCTGGCCGGGTTGCCGAAGGCGCCTTCCGCCTATAACCCGGTGGTCAATCCGAAGCGCGCCAAGATTCGTCAGGAATACATCCTGCAGCGCATGCTCGAACTGAAATACATCAGCCAGGCGCAGTACGACCAGGCGGTGAAGGAAGAGATTCACACGAAGAATCCGGGCAACGAATACAGCGTGCACGCCGAATACATTGCGGAAATGGTCCGGCAGATGATGTACGCGCAGTACAAGGACGAGACCTATACGCGCGGCCTGAACGTCACCACCACGATCGATTCCGCCGACCAGGACGCCGCCTATCGCGCGGTGCGCAAGGGCGTGATGGACTACGAGCGGCGTCACGGCTATCGCGGGCCGGAAGGCTTCGTGCAACTGCCCGCGCCGGGCGACGACCGCGATCAGACCATCGACGACGCGCTCACCGATCATCCCGACAACGGCGAGATCATCGCGGCCGTGGTCACGGACGCAAATCCGAAACTGGTGAAGGCGCAACTGGTTGACGGCACCGAGGTGACGATCAGCGGCGACGGCCTGCGTTTTGCGGCTGGCGGGCTGAGTGCGCGCGCCACGGCGGCCACGAAGATCAAGCCGGGCTCGATCGTGCGTCTCATCGCCGACGACAACGGCAACTGGCAGATCACGCAGCTTCCGCAAGTGGAAGGCGCGCTGGTCTCGCTGACGCCGCAGGACGGCGCGATTCGCGCGCTGGTGGGCGGCTTCGACTTCAACAAGAACAAGTTCAACCACGTGACGCAGGCGTGGCGCCAGCCGGGATCGAGCTTCAAGCCGTTCATCTATTCGGCATCGCTCGACAAGGGGCTCGGACCGGCAACCATCATCAACGACGCGCCGCTGTACTTCCCGTCGAGCACGCCGGGCGGCGACGCGTGGGAGCCGAAGGACGACGACCAGCCGGATGGCCCAATGCCGATGCGGCTTGCGCTGGAGAAGTCGAAGAACCTGGTGTCGATCCGTATCCTGTCGTTCATCGGCACCAAGTACGCGCAAGACTTCGTCACACAGCGTTTCGGTTTCGACGCCGACAAGACCCCGCCGTATTTGCCGATGGCGCTCGGCGCGGGCCTCGTCACGCCGCTGCAATCGGCGGGCGCGTATTCGGTGTTCGCGAACGGCGGCTACCGCATCAATCCTTATCTGATCAACGAGGTGACGGATGCGCGTGGCGCGGCGCTCTCCAAAGCGCAGCCGCTGACCGCCGGGCGCGATGCGCCGCGCACGCTCGAACCGCGCAACGCGTACATCATGAACAGCCTGCTGCATTCGGTCGCGACGGCAGGGACGGGCGCGGGTACCAACGCGCTGCATCGTTCGGATCTGCAGGGCAAGACGGGTACGACCAACGACGCGAAGGACGGCTGGTTCGCCGGCTATCAGCAGTCGCTGGTGGCGGTTGCGTGGATGGGTTACGACCAGCCGAAGAGCCTCGGCAGCCGCGAGTTCGGCGCGCAGCTGGCCTTGCCGATCTGGGTCGAGTACATGCAGCGCGCGCTGCGCGGCGTGCCACAGGGCGAGCCCGCGCAGCCGGACGGCGTGACCTCGGTGGACGGCGAACTGTTCTACACCGACATGACGCCGGGCAATGGCTTCGTGGCCAGCATCGGTCTGGATTCCGCGAATCCGACCGCCGGCGTGAGCGACGCGGTGGGTGGCGTGGGGCCGGCGGGTATGACACCGCCGGTGGTGCCGCCGCCGAACGTCTCGTCGAATGAAAAGAAACAGATTCTCGACCTGTTCGAATCGAACAAACCTTGATGTCGAGTGCGCGCCCGGGTTGCCACGGCCCGGGCGCCGTTCTCGTTTTCGCGGATTTGGATGGTCTGCGAACTCATGCCGCATGCGGATTGCACGTGCTCGCGGGGCGGATTTTGTAGCCATCTCGCGCGGTGTGCTTTAATCACGCCTGCGTTGCTATCCATGGGTCCCAAAGGGACGCTCGATTCCTGACCGGTTTCAGCCTCCAGCACGCTTCGTCTCGCCGCGAGTGAGACGTTCATCTTCACACCTCGCGCCGCGCGAGACCGGGTTTGACGCGCGCGCACGTCACTTCGTCTGTCGGCGGCCGTTATGCCGCCGCGGCCGGCGTGTTTGCCATCCAGCATCCACCGGGTCTCCAGCTCGTGAAAAGTCGAATACTTATCTGTCTCATGACAGGTCTGCTGCGCGCGTTTGCCTTCTTGCCGTATGGCGTTGTTGCACGGATCGGCACCGCCATTGGTTCGCTGCTGTACCGGATTCCGAGCGCGCGCCGGCGTGTCGTGCATACCAATCTGAAGCTGTGTTTTCCCGACATGAGCGACGCGGCGCGAGAACGGCTCGCGCGCGCGCATTTCCGTCATGTGATTCGCAGTTACGTTGAGCGCGGGCCGCAATGGTTCGGCAATGCTCAGGCGCTGGCCCGGCTTGTCGAGGTGGAGAGCGCTATTGATCTTACCGATATGCAGGGACAGCCGACGATTTTTGTCGGCTTCCATTTCGTCGGCATCGAGGCGGGTTGCATGATGTATTCGACGCGGCATCCGGTTGCTTCGCTGTACACGCCGATGTCGAACCTTTTGCTCGACGCGATGGCCAAACGGCAGCGCGGGCGCTTCGGCACGGAGATGATTCCGCGCAGCGATAGTGTGAGGCGGGCATTGCGCGTGTTGCGGGAAGGTAAGCCCGTCATGCTGGCTGCCGATATGGATTTTGGCTTGCGGGATTCGGTGTTTGTACCGTTCTTTGGCGTGCCTGCCTGCACGTTGACTTCTGTTTCCCGGTTGGCCCGTGCTGGGGGGGCACGGGTTGTGCCTTTTGTTACTGAAGTCTTGCCCGATTATCGGGGCTATAAGCTGACTATCTTTGATGCGTTAAGTGATTTTCCTTCGGATGATGCCGCTGTGGATGCGCGGCGGATTACCGCTTTTCTGGAGACGCAAGTGCGTCGGATTCCTGATCAGTATTATTGGGTGCACAAGAGGTTTAAGAATCGGCCTGTCGGGGAGGCAGGGGTTTATTGATTTTTTTTGCCTTTAGCGGCGGCATTATGTGGTTGTGCCTACGGCGTTGGGTGTTTCTTTTGTTTTTGGTTTATTAGCGTTCCCCCTGTGCGGGGGGCACTCACTTTCTTTGCCGCCGCAAAGAAAGTAAGGGAAGGTCTGCATAGGGGCGAACGCTAATAGACCAATAAGAAATCAAGGAAAGGCCAACGCCGTAGGCATACAGACAAACAACACAGCCAAAGGCAAAAAAACCAACCCGATGCCCACTCCACACCGAATCCAAATTCCGTTGCAAATTCAATTGCTTACATAGTGTTCCCTAACCTTATCAACAACCCTGTCAACAAAATCTGTGGATAAAAAAGCAACCCTGCGGCACGCCAGGCATCAATCACTGTGGCCAAAAAATCCCTGCACGACACCGCGCCGCGAGCACTAAACCGAGTCCCGTCAACTACTTACCCCGCGAGCCCCATAGTTATCAACAACCCTGTCAACACAAACTGGGGATAACGTTGAGGCATCCCAATCGCCCGAATTCGCAAAAAACACCCCACGCGGAACGCGTTGTATCATTCCGCACCGCGGACCGAAAACCGAACGCGTTCAAGCGCTTAGCCCGCTTGTCAGAAAGTTTTCAACAGGCTCATCAACATTAACTGGGGATAACTACGGAAGCCTCCGTACGGAATCCCAGGTTTAGTTGGAAGTACCCGAATTCACGGCAGGGACCGCCACCGCAGCAGACGGCTCCGACTCCACCGGCGGATTACCCATCGCCTGGAACAAAGCCGCCGTGTCCGTCAAACGCGCGCTCGTATAACGGATCTCATCGAGTTGAGCATTGCGAAACTGCTGCTCGCTCGAACGGGTCGACGCGATCGGCACAGCGCCCAGCCGGTAGCGCCCCGATGTTTCGTCGAAAATGCCCTGCGCGGAGCGCGCTGCGATATTCGCCGCGTCGAGCGCCTGCGCGTCGTGTTGCAGCGCTGCAAGCGTATCCGCAACATTCTGGAACGCGCTCAGCACTGTCTGCTTGTATTGCGAAACCGTCGCGTCATACGTGTCCATCGCCGCGCGGCGCTGGGCGAGCAGTGCGCCGCCGTGAAACAGCGGTTGCGACAAGGACGCGCCAATGCTCCAGATCGCCCCCGCGCCGGACAGCGCCACCGGCCAGCTAAACCCGCCTTGTCCCATCGACGCACTCAGCGACAGGCTAGGAAACATCTGCGCCGTCGCCACGCCGACATCGGCCGCCGCCGCTTTCAAGGCGGCGTCCGCAGCCTGAATGTCGGGCCGCGTGCGCAGCAATTCGGACGGCACCACCACGGGCACCTGTTCGGGCACGTGCAGCTGCGCGAGGTCGAGGTCGTCCGGCGCGGCGTCCGGCGTGCGCCCAAGCAACACGGCGAGCGCGTGACGCGTCGTCAGCCATTGCTGCTGCAAGCCTGGCAAACTCGCCGACAGACTCGCCGCGCTCTGTTGTGCGCTCAACTGATCCGCATGCGAGAGCGCGCCCAGCACGTAGCGACGCTGCGTGTCGCGCGCCTGATCGTTGGCGATCGTCACAAGCCGCTCGGTGGTATCGATCTGCGCACGCAACGCGGCACTCGTGATCGCCGCCGTGACGATGTTGGCGGCCAGCGCGCGACGCGCGGCGTCGAACTGATACGCCTGCACGTTCACCCGCGCGGCCAGCGCGGCATTGGCAAGACGCGCGGCGCCGAACAGATCGAAGGTGTAATGCGCCTGCAGTTGCCCGACAAACACGTCATAGAGGAACGTATTCGGCCCGATCTCGGGAATCGCCAGCGCGCGATTGCGGGTCGCCTGGCCGCCCGCGTCGATGGTCGGCAAAAGCGAACTGCCGATCTGCGCGCGCAATTGCTCGCGCGCGGCGGCCAGGCTTTTATCGGTAGCCGCAAGGGTGGGGCTGTTGCGCAAACCTTCGTCGACCAGCGCGCTCAACGCGTCCGATTGATAGAGCTTCCACCATTCAGGCACCGCCTTCGCGCCGACCACGAACTGCTGCGTGACGCCTTGCGCGGGCACTGTCTGCCCCGGCTGCGCCTGGGCGCCGTAGTGGGCCGGCTGCGGCATCGCGGGCGGCTCGCCGCTCGGGCCAAACGAGCAGGCGGCGAGGGCGAGGGCGACGCCGGTGAGCGCCGCAGTGCGTGTGTACCGCGAGATAGCGGAGGTAGCCATGGTCAGTTCCCCGTATGCGTTGCGCCGGAGGACGGCGGCGTCTGCGGCTCGCGTTCGTCGCCGCGCACCCGGAACGATGCGGCGTAGAGCGCGGGCAGATAGAACAGCGTGAGGATGGTCGCGCTCGTGATGCCGCCCATCAGCGCGGTGGCCATCGGGCCGAAGAAGTTGGAGCGCAAGAGCGGAATCAGCGCGAGCACGGCGGCGGCCGCGGTCAGCGTGATGGGCCGGAACCGCCGCACCGTCGCGCCGACAATCGCATCGAAACGTTTATGCCCGGCGGCAATGTCCTGCTCGATCTGATCGACCAGAATCACCGAGTTGCGCATGATGATGCCGAACATCGCGATCACGCCGAGCATCGCCACAAAGCCGAACGGCTGGCCGAACAACAGCAGCGTAATGACCACGCCGATCAAACCAAGCGGCGCCGTCAACACCACCATCAGCACGCGCGCGAAACTCTGCAGCTGGATCATCAGGAGCGTCAGCACGGCGATGATCATGATCGGCATCTGCGCGTTGATCGACGTCTGCCCCTTGCCGCTCTCCTCGACGGAACCGCCCACTTCGATCCGGTAGCCGACCGGCAGCGTCTCGCGAATCTGGCTCAGAGCCTTGTCGACCGCATGCGTGACGTCGATGCCTTGCGCGCCGGCGGTCACGTCGGATTGCACGGTGATGGTCGGTTGCCGGTCGCGTTCCCAGATCACGCCGTACTCGAGGTCGTTGCGCAGATGGCCGAGCGTGCCGAGCGGCACGGGGCCATTCGGTGTCGGCATCGCCAGCGTGACGAGCTTCGCGGGGTCGACACGTTCCGCTTTCGGCGCGCGCAGATCGACGCTGATCAGCTTGTCGCGCTCACGGTACTGCGTGACGGTGTAGCCGGACAGCGTCATGGCAAGAAAGCTCGAGATATCGTCGGAGCTCACGCCGAGTTCGCGCGCCTTCTTCTGATCGACCTCGAAACGCACCGAGCGCTCGGCGGGCTCGTCCCAGTCGAACTGGACGTTGCGGGTGCCGCGATCGGCGCGCATGGTCGCGGCGACGCGCTCGGAGATCGAGCGCACGGTGGCGATATCGTCGCCGCTCACGCGGAACTGCACCGGATAGCCGACCGGCGGCCCATTTTCGAGGCGCGACAGCCGGGTTCGAATCGCCGGAAAGTTGTTGCGCAATTCCGGTTCAAGCCATTGCGCGAGTTTCTCGCGGTCCTTGACGGACTTAGCCGTGATCACGAACTGCGCGAAATTCGGTTGCGGCAATTGCTGATCGAGCGGCAGATAAAAACGCGGCGCGCCAGTGCCGACGAAGTCCACGGTGTGATCGATTTCCGGACGGCCCACTAATGCCTTCTCCAGACGCCTGGCCTGTCGCAAGGTCGCTTCGAACGACGCACCTTCGGGCAGCCGCACATCCACCAGCAATTCCGGGCGGTCCGAGCTCGGGAAGAACTGCTGCGGCACCAGCGTGAAGCCGGCCATCGCCACGATGAACAGCGCGACCGTAATCGCCAGCACGACAAAACGCCGCTCGATACACCAGCCGATCCAGCCACGCAGACGCCTGTAAAAGCGCGTGTCGTAGATGTCATGTTCGTGGTCGTGCGCTTCGTGATCCTGGCGTTTGCGCTCAGGCAGCATGTGATAGCCGAGCAGCGGAATCAGCACCACCGCCGCGAGCCACGATGCAATCAGCGCAATCGCCGATACTTCGAAGATCGAGCGTGTGTATTCGCCGGTGCTCGACTTGGCCAGCGCGATCGGCAGGAAGCCGGACACGGTCACGAGCGTGCCGGTCAGCATCGGGAACGCCGTGCTGGTGTACGCATAAGCCGCCGCGCGCGTACGGTTCCAGCCTTGCTCCAGTTTCACCGACATCATTTCGACCGCGATGATCGCGTCGTCGACCAGCAGGCCGAGCGCCAGCACCAGCGTGCCGAGTGAAACCTTGTGCAGGCCGATGTCGAACAGGTACATGCACAGCGCGGTGACCGCGAGCACCACCGGTATCGAGATCACCACCACCATGCCGGTGCGCATGCCCAGCGATACGAGACTCACCACCAGCACAATCGCGATCGCCTCGGCGACCGCTTCGAGAAAGTCGTCGACCGAGCGCGCGACGGCGTGCGGCATGCTCGATACCTCGACCAGATGCAGGCCGGCCGGCAGATAGCCGCGTAGTTTGACCGTCTGCTGATCCAGCGCCTTACCCAGACGGATCACATCGCCACCCGGCTGCATCGTCACGCCGATGCCGAGCACGGGTTTGTCGCCGAAACGCATTTGCGTGACGACCGGATCGTCGTAGCCGCGCTTGATCGTCGCAATATCGCCGAGACGGAACGAGCGGTTGTTGATGCGGATGAGCGTGTCGGCGAGCGCGGCGACGTCCTTGAACTGGCCGGTGGGGCGCACGAAGACGCGATCGTCGGTGGTGGTCAGCGTGCCGGCCTGCGAGACGCTGTTCTGCGAATTGATGGCCTGGCCGAGTTGCTGCGGCGAGATGCCCAGCCGCGTCAACTGCGTATTGGCGATCTCGATGTAGATGTGCTGATCCGGATCGCCAAAGTAATCGACCTTGCCCACGCCAGGCACGCGCAGCAACACCGTGCGCAACTCGTCGGCGTAATCGTGCAGCTGCGCGGCGGAAAAGCCATCGCCCTCCAGCGTATAGATGTTGGTGTAGACGTCGCCGAATTCGTCGTTGAAGAAGGGGCCCTGGATGCCCGGCGGCAAGGTTGCCGCGATATCGCCGACTTTCTTGCGCACCTGATACCAGGTTTGCGGCACGTCCTTCACCGGCGCCGAATCTTTCATCGAAAAGAACATCAGCGATTCGCCGGGGCGCGAATAGCTGCGCACGAAATCGATCGCGGGCGTTTCCTGCAATTTCCGGCCGATGCGGTCGGTGATCTGTTCCTGCATCTGGCGCGCGGTCGCGCCGGGCCAGAAGGTGCGGATCACCATCACGCGAAACGTGAACGGCGGGTCTTCGGATTGCGCGAGGCGCGTGTAGGCGAGGATGCCGAAAGCCGTGGACAGCGCGATCAGGAAGACGACCAGCGCCTGATGGCGCAGCGCCCATGCGGACAGGTTGAAGCGTCCTTCTTCATGCGCTGTGCTCATGAAGCGAAGTCCTCGGGATGCAGCGGCGCGATCACGTGGACTTTTTCGCCGGCGCTCACCGTATGCACGCCTTGCAGCACGACGCGTTCGCCGTCTTTCAGGCCCTGGCCGATGACGATCGTGCGTTCGTCGTAGCGCGTGACGGTCACACGGCGCAATTCGAGCGTATCGACGCCCGGCGCGTTATTTCCCGCGCGCACGACCCACACGGCCGGTTGCGGGCCATCGTGGAACAGCGCGGTGGCGGGCACGGTGAACGAATGCGCCTCGCTCGCGCCGGGATTGGCGGGCGCGAGCGCGATGTCGGCGGTCATGCCGAGGCGCACGTCCGGGCCGGGGTTGTCGAGCGTGAGTTTGGCGCGGTAGGTGCGGCTTTGCGGATCGGCGGCGGGCGACAGTTCACGCACGCGGGCGCTGAAGGTGCGGCCGGGCAGCGCGGCCAGAGTCACTCTGGCGGTCTGCCCAACCGACAGCGCTGCCAGCGCGCTTTCCGGCACGTCGCAGACCACGTCGATATCGCCGGTCCACGCGAGGTTATAGACCGCCTGGCCGGCGGACACATTCTGCCCGGTATCGGCCTGTTCAGCGGTAATGACGCCCGCGTGATCGGCGACGAGCGTGGTGTACTGCAGCTGGTCTTTCGACAAGGCTGCCTGTTGCGCGGCCTGGTCGCGTTGCGCCGCGGCGGACGCATAAGCATTGGTGGTCTGTTCGAGCTGAGCCGGCGCGATCAGGTTCTCCTTCGCCTGCGCCTGATCGCGGTCGAGCTGCTGCTTCGCGTACACGAGGCTGTGCTGCGCGGCCGCGAGTTGGGCCTGGGCGGTGGCGGCGTTCTTCTGCGCATCCGCCGGATCGAGCCGGGCGACGATCTGCCCGTTCTTCACGACGTCGCCGAGCCGCACACGCCGTTCGACGATCTTGCCGCCGACGCGAAACGACAGCGGCGTCGAGTAGCGCGACTGCACTTCGCCGGGCAGCGACGCCGCCGAAATGCCGTTGCCGTCCGCATGCACGGCAACGGCAACCACCGGACGCGGCGCGGGCGCAGCCACTTCTTTCTTCGAACAGGCGGCCAGCATGACAACACCGGCGAGTGCGAGTGCGAGGGCGAACGCAGCGCGGCGCATTCGCGCGGGCTGGCCATGGCGATGTGACTGCTGGCGCATCGCAGACGATACGGGAGGACCGGGACGCTTCACAATTACCCCAACTGAGACGGCGAACGAACAGGGCGAACCGCGGCGGCCCGCCAGCCGGGACATGCAGGCCGAATCATGCAATCGGCATACGATCCTGACTTCGAATGATGAAGTGCATTCTAATACACACCTGTATTTGAATGTTGCAGTGTATTGAAATTCCTCCCGGTGCTAGACTTGCGCCCATGAAACGGCAACGACTTACTCGCGAGCAGAGCAAAGACCAGACACGTCAGCGTCTGCTCGACGCCGCGCAGGCAATTTTTATGAAGAAAGGCTTTGTCGCGGCGAGTGTCGAAGACATCGCCGGAGCGGCAGGCTATACACGCGGCGCGTTCTATTCGAACTTCCGCAGCAAGAGCGAGCTGTTTCTCGAACTACTGCGGCGCGATCACGAAACCATGCAGGCGGGCTTGCGCGCGATCTTCGAAGAGGCCGTGTCGCGCGAAGAAATGGAAAAGCGTGTGCTGAGCTACTACAGCACGCTGCATCGGGAGAACAAGTGCTTTCTGTTGTGGGTCGAGGCAAAGCTGCTTGCGGTGCGCGACGGCCGCTTCCGGGTCCGCTTCAATGCGTTCATGCACGAGAAGCTCGAGCAGTTGAGCGCGTACATTCTTGAGTTTTCGGCGCGGGTCGGCACGCCGCTGCCGTTGCCGGCCGAGACGCTGGCGATGGGGTTGATGGGATTGTGCGACGGCGTGCAGTTCTTCCACACGGTCGATCCGCAGAATGTGCCGGCGGAGATGGCGGAAACGGTGCTGGCGGGATTTTTCGCGCGCGTGGTGTACGGGCGCGACGCGTGACAGACGCGCGCCGTAAGCGCTGCGCCAAAAGACGTGCTCAAGCTCGCTGCGACGCAGCGAGCGGCTGGAGCGCGCGTTCTTAGGTTGCTTCAGTTACCCGGGAATTGAGCGCAGGCCTCCACGGCCGGCGTCGCACAGGCGAACGAATATTGCCCGCTGTAGCGCAGGGCTTCTTCCCCGACGTGCAGGACGACCTTGATATCCGGGCAGCGCTCGTAAGCGATGAACGTCGAACAGGCGGCGGCAGACCAGCAAACCAGCGAAAACGCGATTTTTTCGAACAGCTGAAAACGAGGTGACATAGCAATAAGTTCCTTTCGGGCGCTATGTTACCAGAATGCTAGGGTTTATACCTAGTCGAATGCCGCAATAAGCGTCGCGACGACGCCGCGAGCGCATCGAATAGCTGACCGGATTGTCATGTTCGGGTCAGGGTTGGGACATGATCGGGTCGATACAATCAGACCGTTGGGCAAGCCCGCACGCCTGTTGCCGCGCGGGTTCGACACAGGCGGCATGATCGCGCCGGCCCGAAGGAGTCGTCCCATGAATCAATTGCAGTCGATGCGCGTGTTCGTCAAGGTCGCCGATCTCGGCAGTTTCGTCGGCGCGGCTGGCGTGTTGAATCTGTCCACCGCGGTCGTCACGCGGCATGTCGCGGATCTCGAAGGACGGCTGGGCACGCGTCTGCTCAATCGCACGACGCGGCGTCTTTCGCTGACCGAGTCGGGTTCGACTTATCTGGAGCGTGTGCGCCACATTCTCGACGACCTCGAAGGCGTCGAGCAGATGGTGGTGGCGCGCAATCACGAGCCGGTCGGCACTTTGCGCATCGTCGCACCGGTGGTGTTCGGCTTGCACAGCTTCGCGCCGGTGGTGCAGTCGTACGCCGAGCGTTATCCGGATGTGGTGCCCGATGTCACGCTGGTGGACCGTCATGTCGATCTGGTGGAAGAGGGCTTCGACGTCGGCATTCTGGTGGCACGGCAGATGCGCAGCGCGAGCATAGTCACGCGGCGCCTGACCACCGGCTATATGACGGTCTGCGCGACCCCCGCCTATCTGGAGCAACACGGCACCCCCACGCGCCCTGAACATCTGCTGGCGCATCCGTGCCTGAGCCGGCCGACCGAGCAGAGCGGCGACGAACGCGTGTTCACCGGACCCGAAGGCGAAATACGCGTGAGGCCGAACAACGCGATCGCTGCGAACAACACCGAGATGCTGCGCCAGTTCGCATTGCTGGGCATGGGCGTGGCGATTCTGCCGAGCTATCTGATCGGCCGCGATCTGGCGTCGGGGCGGCTCGTGCCGTTGCTCAAGGATTACCGTTTGCCGCAAATCGAAATCACGATTGCTTATCCGAGCCGGCTTCATCTGCCGGCGAAGGTCCGCACATTTATCGATCACCTCGTCGAGCATTTTCAGCGTGACGAGCCACAGCGGCAGGATCGACGGCCGATTGCCTCAACACGCTCGCTCGCCGTCCCGCCGGCCTACGCCGACGACCTGCCGCTGTCGGCCTTGCCAGGCGAAACGGCGCGGCCGTTGCACAAGGCTTCGCATTCGCAGGTTGCGGCTTCGTCAGCAATCTGATGCGGGTGAGGCGCGCCGATGCACGGCGCGCCTCGCTTCGCAGGGTTCGACGCCGCGCCGGGTGTCGCGCCGAACCGCTTCGGCGCGACCGACCGCCAGCCTAGATCCACACGTCGTTCGCAGCGGTTCGCTCGCTGGTCTGCTCGCCGGTGTTCTTCACGCCGCGCGGTTCGATCAGCAACAGCTTGACCTCTCGCTCGGCATACGGCTTGTGCTCCACGCCTTTGGGCACGACAAACATTTCTCCCGCCGACAGCAGCACGGAGCCGTCGCGCATGTCGATACGCAACTGGCCGTCGAGCACGATAAAGGTCTCGTCCGTGTCGGCGTGCTCATGCCACACGAACTCGCCTTCAATGCGTACCACCTTGAACTGGTAGTCGTTCATTTCAGCGACGACGCGCGGCTGCCACAGGTCGTCGATGAGTTTGAGCTTTGCGGCGAAGTTGACGGCGCGGTAAGACTGTTGAACCGGTTGATCATGGGACATCGGAATACTCCTCCTGAGTGACGATTGTCAGAGAGGAGCGTAGCGGGCGAGGCGCCAGCGGTCTTGTACGTTTGTGCGCGCGCCGCGCCTGCGCCGGTCGGCCTGTGGCTATGGCCCGAGCATCTTCAGCCACTGAGCGGGCGCGACGCCCCATGCGCGCTTGAAATGGCGCGTCATATGACTCTGATCCGTGAAGCCGGCCGCCGCCGCCGCGTCGGCAAGCGATACGCCTTGAATCGCCATGCGGCGCACGAGATCGAGGCGCCGCATGGTCAGATAGCGATGCGGGCTGGTGCCGAACAGCGCACGAAAATCGCGCGACAGACTCCAGCGGTCACGGCCACTGGCGGCAGCCAGTTGATCCAGCGTCACCGCGCTATCGAGCGACGCCAGCATGTATTCGCGCGCCCGTTCGGCCGCCCGGTAGTCGAGCGGGCGGCGCATGGCGGGCGCGCCCGCCACCGCATCGAGCGCGATGGCGAGATCGTAGAGTGCGTCGTCCTGTTCGAGCGAATCGATGGTGCAGTCCATCGCGCGAAGCAGACCCTCCGTGGCGGCGATCAGGCGCGGATCGTTCGACAGTCCGCCTTCGATGAACGGCAGCGGCTTGCCGCCGAGCGCCTGCTGGAACAGCGCCGGGTCGACGTACATCATCCGGTAGCGGAACCCTTCGCCGGTGCCGGCCTGGCCGTCGTGCGGCTCATCGGGATGCAGCACCATCGTGCCGCCCGGCAGGCTGTTACAGGTGCTGCCGCGGTAGTGGAAACTTTGCACGCCGGCCAGCGTGCGGCCGATTGCGTAGGTGTCGTGCCGGTGCATCGCATAGCCGGCATGATGAAAGAAGGCTTCGATCCGTTCGATGCCGCCGGCGCTACCCGAATGCGGTGAGCGATAGATCCAGTCGGCGCCGGGCTCGCTGGTTAAGGAAAGCGGACTCGAAAGCGGATTCGCCGATGCTGCCGGCCTTTCGTTCATGCGCCCAAACCCGGCCCGTAGTTGCCGCCGATCAGGCGGGTGATGGAAGTGACGTCGGCATAATCCTGTTCCGGCAGGCCGTCGAGCATCGACAATACTTCGTTGCTTGCGCCGGCTTCACGCGCGGCGTCGACAAGCGCGTCCTTATAGGTCGGGAAACGGACTTCGCTCAGTATGTCGGCGATCTGCAGATCAATCGATTCGCCGGGAATAGCCGATGCGGTCATGCGGGCGCTCCTTTTTTGATGTGAATTCCGCCGCAGGCGGTAGGCCTAAGGCGCGGCGGGAAGCCGCTCGAGTCGCCCGTCGCCGGTTGAAGGCAGACCCGCACCAGGCGCTTGCAAACATCGCAAACACCCAAACAACGTGTGCGCGCCCGACCTCAGGTCTGCAGGTGCTCGTTCTGACCCGTGAAGCTTCGTGCCGGATGTCGCGATTTGGGCAGTGCGATATGTTGCCATTGTTGCGGACGAGTGCTGTCCGTAGCAGCGACGTCCGGCGCCGCCGGGGCGACGGGCGCCGCGTTGGCACGTTCGGCAAGGCTATTGGCGGTCGTGGTGTCGTACGCGGTATGAACCGGCGCGGCGAAGCACGAGGCCGACAAAGTCACCATGATCAACAGTGTCGAGGTTTTCATCGCCCGACCTCCTAAGCTCATACGGCGCTGACAGTAGAGCAAGCGCTGTGCCGTCCCCGCGTCGTAAGGACGGCTCAAGCTACACGCCGCGCTGCTGTTACTCGTGGCCGGCGCACATTTACCATGGTAGATGGCAAATCCTGCAACGCGCCCACAAAAGCAGCAAAACGGTATTGTAGATTTCAGATGATGGCAGGAAAAAGGCCGCGTCGTCGCGAACGATCGTACTCGTTCTGTGTTGCGGCGCACGATGCTGGCTCGATTAGCTTCTCAACCTCCTCAACGTCCTCGACGCCGGATCGCGAGTCGCGAATAAGCCGTCGGCGCGCCGGTCTAGCGCATGACCTCGAAACGCGTCCAGGGCCATGAAGGCCGGTCGCGCATATAGCCGTTGAGCCAGTTCCATTGCGGATGGCGCTTCATGAATGCCTGCGCATCGAACGGCCGTCCGCACGGATGTCCCCAGCGCGCGCTGAACGCCATATGGCTGGCCATTTCGCTGTCGACTACCTTGCCGTCGTTGGCGCCCCATGGATTGAACGGCCCCTGATCGGAGCCGCCGAAGCGCGCGTCGTCCAGTTCCAGATGGCCGCAAATGGTGCGCGAGCAGGGGTTGTCGTTGCGGTCGAGATAGACGTCGTGATGGTCCGCGATCATCTGCTTGGCGAGTTCGATGTCGATCTTGCCGTGATGCATTTCTTCGAGCTGCATGAAGCGCAGCCGCCGTGCGCCGTTCTTGCGCACGTCGGTATAGTCTTCGCCTTCGCCGATGCATTCCTGATTGCGGATCTTCAGGTCGGTTGCCGTGTTGTAGCCGCTATAGAAACCGTCTCTCGTGCTTTCGAAGCCGGAATAGTGCAGCCCGAGTTCGTAGCGGGCAATCTCGCCGGACTTGGCGTCGCCGAGCAGCCAACTGTTGGCATAGCCGCCGTTATTGGCGATCGCGAACATCTCGCACCACTCGCCGATGCTTTTCGCGTACTGCGATGCGCGCCGCGAGCGATAGAACTCCGGCGCGCCCGACGCGTTGTAGCCGACAAAGTTGGAGATGGTGGTCTCGGTCACCATCAGACCGGCGCCGGTTACCCAGAAATCGGTGAGGCTCGAAATGCAGCCGGGCAGGCCCTGCATCAGGATGCGGTTGCCGCGATCCGGCACGATGTCGAACACGACGTTGAACGCGTCGCCCGCGGCGTATCGGTCCCATGAGTTGTGCGCCATCACGATGCGGCCGTCGCGCGTGGCGTTGCCGGCGGCGATGAATGCGCTGCAATGATGCCCACGCCTTCCGCGCCAGGGTTTGAGCCCGAGCCGCGGTTGTTCGGCGGCCGCGTGGCTCGGCCACCAGCTCTGCAGAAGATCCATGTAGCCGTTCCATGCCAGCACTTCGGCGAACGGCAGTTTGGCGCCGTCGGCGATGCCCTGGATTTCGTCGGCGAATTCGGTGTCGAGTCTGGGGGCGAACTGTGAGACGGCGGCGTTGACGAAGGTGTCGAAATCTTCACCAGTGTCCCATTTGGCCAGGTAGCGGGCGGTGCGGATCGCGTTCTGGATTTCAGTGGCTAGCAACTGGCCATGCTGTTCGCCGCGATCGTACGGCTCGCCTTCGATATGCAGAAAAATCCAGCCCGCCTGGTCGCGGCGCACGGCATCGAGGGACGGTTCGCTCATCTTCGCTCCGATCGAAGGGCGGGCGTCTCGGTGCGCCCGTCTTGGCGTAACGCGCGCTGCATGCAGTCGCTGCAGCGGTTTCCCCATTGTAGAGAATCTGACGCGCTTTGCACGGCGCGGGACGGAGCTGAGCGAGCCCGCGTGCGCGGGCGGCCAGGCGGCAAAAGTTCAGATTATTCAGGCTGTACGCCGACGATCATCAGTAGGGGCAAATAATGCGTCCCCTTTGAGCTGAAGGTGTAAATATCCCCGTTCTCTTGGGTGTCACCGCTGATGCAGAATGCGATTTGCTGTTGCCCCTCCTGCTGCGCCTGCTTGACCAGACTGGTTACGTCGATATCGCGATACTGGATTTTTTCGTCGAGATACAGACTTGCATAGGATTTGTAATTGCACACAGGGTGATTATTCCATGTCACGCTATTTTCATCCCAATCCGTTGAGGTCGGATAAATATAAATTGTCTGCGCTCCGCTCGCCGTGCTTCTTCCGCCGTATAGATGAATCTTGTAACTAAACAGAGCGCTTTCTTCGGCCGGGTAAGACGTTGGCATGGGTGGAATCTGAAACTTCAACAAGGTTATTTTTTCGGAACTGCTGCTCTCGCTGGCATTGGAGGCATCGCCCTGCACCAGCAATTGATCGCTTCGCCCAAAATTCCGGTCACTATCCGCGTTGTTGCTTACGTAAGTATCGGCAATGGCATCGGCATAACTGTAAGGCATATAACTCGTGCAATCGTAGTTATTGTTCATGCAGCGCTCGGTCATGAACTTCGCTGCATCCGCTGTCCAGCCGTTGATGAAGTCGCCATGTGCCGTATAAATGCTTCCCCATTGATCAATGCGCTGGTCACCGTTCATGACCGGATCTAACGACAATTGAATCTTGCTCAGATCCAGAGAGGCGACGCCGGGGAATAAATAGGCGACATTCATGTTGACGGTGGGAATATGTTTCGGGTAATCAGCCGGACAGGCGCCGCTGTCATCCGCATAAACGGCATTGGATTGATGGGTTACGCTCGAAGGCTTCGCATTGATCGTGCTGCCATTCCAGCAGTTGGGAAACTGAATGGCGATATCGAGCTGGATGGGTTCGCTTGCCGAAGGCGGCAAGCAGGTTCGGTCGGCGCTGTGGCTATAGCCTTTGCCGTCGTTGCAGAGGAAGTTGACATAGGGATTGGGAGCGGTGCCTTTATGATCGCCGGCCAGAAGCTGCAAGCCGGAAGGTAATGAGCTTAGCGGATTTTCAGTGCTGTTTACCGTTTGATAATATGTTTTCTGATATGCGGGGCGCACTTCAGTATTATCGAGCAATCTCAACGACGGCGCCCAGTAAGCCGACGAATCGGCCAGATCGGCGCAGGTGGTGGTTGGCGATTTTTGCAGGGTGATATAAGTCGATGACGCGTCTGTGCTGGTATTTCCGAAAAAGTCATGCCACATCGCATGGCCGGGCATTCCATACATTAGTATGGCGTCATCACCCAAGGTATGGCTATAAGCACATTTAACGCTGGTTTGATAGTTGTCCGCATAGGCCGAAGAGGGGGCCATGCCTGTGCTGCTGATGCCGATCAGCAAGCTACAGATATATCGCCTGATATTTTTTATGTGCGTCATGAAAACACCTCTCCCGTGGGTCGGTCGAAAGAACTCGCATCATTTTTATTCGAAACACATATCGCGCAACGGAACTTCAGGCGAAGCCGCGCCTCCGCTGGCGGAATGGAGGCGTAGAGCGATTCAACGGGTGGCGCCTATGTCGTTCATATACTCTACTAAATGCCGTGGCCAATTTTCAAATAAAATTCGCCTTAACTTTATTATATGCGTCGGGCATATTGTCGCAGGCGGCTTTCTCCGCCCGTTTGATGAAAGGCAAATGGTATGCCTCTTTTGTTTCGTCGGCATTGCTGCATGCATTCCGCCGGATGGTGCATTTGAATCAGAGATTCTGACTCAAATGCTTCGATTTAATCATCGTTTCGCGGAATACATGTCCGCATGCCGAATACCGGTCTAGCGGGTCGGATTCATGCGGAAATAGGCATCGAGCAGAGAGGTCTTGTACACCACGCCCGCCAGCGTGGGATGCGCGGCGCTTTCCACTACCGGCAGCCGCTCGCCCTGAAACGCCATGAAGTGCTGCAGCGCAACGCCAAGCGGCATATCCGGTGTCAGCACGTCGAAATGCGGTTGAAGGTAATCCGCTGCGGTTTTCGTGGCGGTGTCGCGTTTGTCGAGCAGATCGGACGTGATGTCCTTCAACGCAACCACGCCGAGAAACGCACCAGACTCATTGGCGACATACAGATACTTCACCGGATACTCGAGGAACACGCGCGTCATGTCCTGCACGCTCGCATTCGGCGGCACGACGGTTTCCGCGGGACGGATCAGCTCGCGCATCTGCGTGGCGCGCAGGCGCGTGCGTTCCTGTTCCTCGTGATTGCGGCGCAGCGTGATTTCGTACATCGACGTCTTGCCGATCGCGCGCGAGACGAAATAGGCGACCACGCACGAGAGCATGAGCGGCAACACCGTCTGATAACTGAGCGTCATTTCGAAGATCAACAGAATCGCCATCAGCGGCGCCTGCGTGGCGCCGGCGAGAAACGCGCCCATGCCGACCATCGCGTAAGCGAACGGCGCCGAGGTGCCGTGCGGCCACAGCGCGTGCATGCCCTGGCCGAACAGCGAACCGACCACCGCGCCGACGAAAAGCGTCGGCGTGAATACCCCGCCGATCGCGCCCGAACCCACGGTCGCCGACGTCGCGACGATTTTGAACACGAGCACGAGGACGAGCGCGGTCCACGTCCACGGCGAATGCAGAATGGAATTCACCACGCTGTAGCCGTTGCCCCAGACCTCGGGCGTCCACACCGAGAGTATGCCGACCACCAGACCGCCCAAAGCCAGCCGGATGGGCAGCGGCACGGGCAGCTTTCGAAAGCTGGCCTTCGAGAAGTCCATCAACCGCAGAAACTGCGGCGCGGCGGCGCCACATAGCAGCCCGAGCACGACGAACAGCAGGACTTCGGCGCCCGCGACCGGCGGAAAGACCGGCATTTCGTACGGCGGCTTGTAGCTGGTGAACTCGCGCATGGTGATGTTCGCGACCACCGCTGCCACCACCACGGGACCGAAGCTTTCCATCACGATCGACCCGAGCACGATCTCGGTGACGAAAAACGCTCCGGCGATCGGCGCGCTATAGGCGGAGGTAATCCCCGCCGCCGCGCCGCATGCCACCAGCAGACGCAGGCGTGGCGGATCGAAATGCACCCAGCGGCCGATCAGCGACGCGGCGAGCGCAGCCAGTTGCACCATCGGACCTTCGCGGCCGATCGAGCCGCCGCTCGAAATCGTGAACAGCGACGAGACGCTGCGCCAGAAGCTCAATTTCACCGGCACCACGCCGTCGCCGATCGCAACCGCTTCCATGTAATCGACGTGATTGCATTTGTCGGCGTGGCGCTGCGCGATCAGCAGGAAGAAGCCGGCGAGCAGGCCGCCGGCGGCGGGCAGCCAGACACGCACTGTCCACGGCAGGCCGCGGGCCATCTCGACAAAGCTGCCGGACTTGCCGACGACCGCTGTTTGCAGCAGGGCAATGCCTTCACGAAAGGCAATCGTGGCGAATGCGCCCGCGACACCGACGACCACCGACCAGACCAGCATCGTATGGGCATCCGAGAGACGGAACAGGTGTTGGGCGCGGGTGCGCAGCTTCAGCAGAAATGAAAGCACGTCGGCGGTAAAGAGCGTGATGGGTGGATAAAAAACGCGCACGGCAACAGCATCGCGCCCGCAGTCGGAAGCGGGCGCGAAGAAGCGGCAGGGCGGGCGCTGGCGGCGTGGGTCAAGTGGCCGCCTTGTCGAGTTCCGGGTAGTGCCGGAAGATACAGGCTTCGTTATGCGCGATGCGCCGGTCGGACTCGAGATAGGCGGCGATGTTCGGCCGCGCGATCACCGCGTCGTGCAGCGCGGCGAGCCGCGGATAATGCTCGCCGAAGCGCTTGAGGGCCCGCGGAAAAGCGTACAGCAGGCCGTCGATCAACTGGAACATCGACAGGTCGACGTAAGTGAACGCATCGCCGACCATGAATTGATCGCCGGCCGGATTCTGCTTCAGCACGCGCTCGAAATACTTCATGAACTTCGGAATCCGGTTGTCGATGAAATCGTGCGCGCGTATTTTGGCGGCGTCTTTCTGGTCTTCGTAGTAGAGAGCGCTGGCGAGCGGGTGATGCGTGTCGTGGGCCTCGGTGACAACGTCGGCAATCGTCAGTTGCAGGCCGTTGGCGACATAGCGCAGGCTTTCAACCGTGGGTGCCAGGTTCAGGCGCGGCCCGAGATAAAACAGGATGTTGGCGGTCTGCGCGATCAGCAGATCACCGTCTTTGAGAAACGGCGGCGCATAGGGTGGATGCGGCTCGCCCTTGCTTTTCATCACGGACATCATGGCGCCCGTGCCGAGGCCTTCGGCGTCGTCGCCGCGCGCGACTTCAATGTACTCCGCGCCGGCTTCTTCCAGCGCCAGCCGCACGAATTCGCCGCGGCCCTGCAAACCGTCCCAATAGTAAAGTTCAAGGCTCATCGATCGACCCTCATTCCGGTTGCGTGAATGGGTTGCGTGACCGAAGTCACGCCGGTGATCAGTATGACGGCTGAGCCTGCCGGATTGTTCTCCTGAACGCACAAAACCCCGCACGCGGCGGGGCTGGTCTGAAGGCGAGGGCGGCTTAGCCGAGCAGGTGCTGGACAGTCCACGTGATACCCAGTCCGCCGGCAATCAGCCACACATACAGGATCAAGCCGGTGGTCAGTGCGCGGGGCCCGGCCTGACGGATCTGCGAGATCCGCGTTTCGATGCCAAGGGCGGTCATGGCCATGGTGAGCGCGAAGGTATCGAGCATGTTCAGCGTGCTCGTCGCGCTTTCCGGCAGGACATTTAGCGAATTGATCACGACGAAGGCGAGGAAGCCGAGCGCGAACCAGGGAATCGCCAGCTTGCGCGGAGCCTGAGCATGAGCGTCCTGAGTGCCGTCCTGCGCCGCAGCCGCTGCCGCCGCACGACGCGCCGAGCGGTTCACCCAGACGCCGACCACCAGCAGCACCGGCACGAGCAGCATCACGCGGGTCATCTTGACAATGGTGGCGATGTGGGTCGCTTCCGGGCTCACATTGCTGGCCGCGCCCACCACCTGCGCCACTTCATGAATCGTGCCGCCGAAGAACAGGCCCGCGCCGACCGTGTCCAGATGCAGCCAGCCCGCCTTGAACAGCACCGGGTAGAGGAACATCGACAGCGTGCCGAACAGCACCACGCTGCCCACGGCCATTGCGCTCTTGTGCGGCTTGGATTGCAAAGTCGATTCGAAGGCGAGCACAGCGGCCGCGCCGCAGATCGCGCTGCCGGCGGCGGTGAGCAGCGCGGTGTCGCGGTCGAGCTTCATGATCTTCATGCCGGCCCATGTGCCGATAGCGAGTGTGCTGACGACGATCAGCACCGATTCCGCGAGGCCGGGCAAGCCCACTTGGGCGATTTCCTGCAAGCTCACGCGCAGTCCGAAGAAGGCCACGGCGATGCGCAGGAGCTTGCGCGCCGAGAAGTTGACACCGGCCGCCCAGCTGGCGGGCATGCCGTCGCGCAGCGCGTTGCCGTAAATGGCGCCCGCCACGATGCCGACGATCAGCGGACTCAGGCCGAGTCCGGCGATAGCAGGGATCGCGGCGATGCGCGTCACGGCTGCGGCGAACAGCGCGACGAACAGAATGCCGTTGAGCTGGCCGCGGGTTGACGACGCGGCGGAGCCGGCGGAACTGGCAGGAGCGGTGAGATGTGCGGTGGTCATGGCTTAACGCCTTCCTATGACTGTCTTGATTCGATAGGGCCAATCCTAAATTAGATATATCGATATGAAAAATCATGATTTAGAATGTAATGTATCAGCCACACCGATATTTTCATCCCATGACCCCGGATCAACTTATAACGTTTGCCGCCGTCGCCGAGCATCGCAATATCAGCCGGGCTGCCGTGGCGTTGCATCTGTCACAGCCAGCCGTGTCCGGGCAACTGCGGCAGTTGCAGGAGGAATTCGGCGAACCGCTATATCAGCGCGACGGTCGCGGCGTGCGGCTTACGCCCGCCGGTGAGCAATTGGCCAGCTATGCCGCGCGGTTGCGCGATACGTGGCGGCAGGCGCATGCGTATCGCGACGCCTTGCGCGGCATGGAGCAGGGCACCCTGCGGATCGGCGCGAGCACCACGCCGGCCAGCTACCTGCTGCCCTACCTGATCGCCGATTTTCACCGCCGTTATCCAGACGTCACGCTGCATGCCGCCGACGGCAACACTACTGAAATCGTCGGCGCGCTCGGCACCCTGGATATCGCGATGATCGAAGGTCCGGTCGGCATGGAACTGCCGCCGGATACCGCAGTGCACGCATGGCGCGAGGACGAGATCGTCGCGATCATGCCGCGCACGCATCCGTTGGCTCAGGCGGCCAGCGCGGGCGTCAAGGCGGGCGACGGCGCGCGGGTGGAGCTGGCCGCGTGTGGCATGCACCCGCTGGTGTTGCGTGAAACCGGTTCGGGCGTGCGGCAGATCGTCGAGCGGGCCTTCGCGCGAGCGGGCGTGCCGATGCGCGTGGCGCTGGAGATTGCCGGTGTCGAAGGCGTCAAGGAAGCAGTGCGCGCCGGCATGGGCATCGGCTTCGTCTCCGCCATGTCGATGCGCCACGAAAACGGCGCGCTGTGTCTCTTTTCGCTGAGCCCCGAGCCGTTGACGCGGCGGCTGTCGATCCTCGTGCCGCATGCGAGCGCGCCGTCGCGCGTGGTCGAGCAGTTTCTTACGTTGTGCCTCACCGAGGGCTCCTGAACCTCGCGGGTTTTCCGCGCGATGCGCATGCCAGGCGCGCCTGGGGAATTCCACTATGGTGCATGACGCATGGCTCGGCGCACTATTCGGGCATCCAAGCGCGTCGGCGCTTTTTTTAGAAACGCTTTTGGAACCGGTTCCAAAAGCCGATCATCGGACGAAATTGAGTAAATTCGACATGACTGACGCAGTTGACGTGGTGGTCGTCGCAAGTGCATTCGGGATGGACGCGGTCCGCTCGGGCGGCCACCTGAAGTGGGCCGAAGTGAGCCGGCAGGCCGGCGCGGCGGGTTTCGAAGTGCGCCGCGAGCTATTCGCGAGCGAGACCGACGCGGCGCCGCAGGCCTTGCGCGCCCTCGGCCGGTCGATTGCGGATCTGGGCCTATGGTCGGTGTATTCGACCCCTGCCGAGTTGTACTGCAGCGACGGCAAGCTCGATGCAGACGCCTTGCGTCTCTCGCTCGAAGAAGCGATCGCGCTCGGCGCACGCTTCGTGAAGCTGCAGCTCGGCGGCTTCGTCGCGGATGCCAACGCGGCGGTCATCGCCGACCACGTGCGTTGCGCGGATCTGCGGCTCGTCGTCGAAAACGGGCAACTGGCCGAGGGTGGCTCGCTCGCGCAATTCACCGGCCTGTTCGATGCGTTGGCGCGTGAAGGCCACGCCGACGTGCTCGGCATGACCTTCGATATCGGCAACTGGGCATGGCGCGACGTCGCGCCGCTCGATGCCGCGAAGCCGCTCGCCGCGCACGTCGAATACATCCATTGCAAGGCGGTAGCGGGCGAGGGCGCGCGACGTTTTCCTGTCGCGCCGGCCGCCGGCGACGCGCATTTCGCCGCGGTGCTCGACAGCTTGCCGCGCAACGTGCCGCGCGGCATTGAATTTCCGTTCGATACGAACCGTATCGACGCGGACGCGGCGCACTACGTCGCGTGGCTGGGCACCGCCTGAGCGGCGCGCAGACCCTGAGAGAGCCGTACAAAACCAGACACACGGCACAAGCGCATCCCCGCGGCGCACGCAAGCACGCGCAAAAAACACGCAGCACAGGAACAGGCAGGAGCGAAACATGAGCAACACAGGCGCGGCACTCGATGTCATCACCTACGGCGAAGCGATGGCCATGTTCGTGGCCGCCGAAACCGGCCCGCTGGCGGGCGTCGGGCAGTTCACCAAGCGCGTGGCCGGCGCCGATCTGAATGTGGCGATCGGTCTTTCCAGACTCGGTTTCAGGGTGGGCTGGATGAGCCGCGTCGGCAACGATTCGTTCGGCCAGTATGTGCGCGACACCCTGACGAAAGAGGGTATCGACCAGCAAGGCGTCACCACCGACGAGCGCTACCCGACCGGCTTCCAGCTGAAATCGAAAACCGACGACGGCAGCGATCCGGCGATTGAGTACTTCCGCAAGGGCTCGGCGGCGAGCCATCTGTCGCTCGCCGATTACGCTGCGGACTACGTGCTGGGCGCGCGCCATCTGCATCTGACAGGCGTGGCGCCGGCCATCTCGGCCAGCTCGCGCGAACTCGCGTTCCATCTGGCGCGCGAAATGCGTGCTGCCGGCAAGAGCATTTCGTTTGATCCGAACCTGCGCCCGACGCTATGGCCGTCGCGCGCTGCCATGGTAGAGGGTTTGAACGCACTGGCCGCTTTGGCCGACTGGGTGCTGCCCGGGATCGGCGAGGGCGAGATTCTTACCGGCTACAGCCAGCCGGATGACATCGCCAGGTTCTATCTCGACCAGGGCGCGCGCGGCGTGATCATCAAGCTCGGCGCGCAGGGCGCGTACTTTCGCACCGCCGACGATGCCGCCGTGATCGCCGGTCAGCCGGTCGCGAAGGTGGTGGACACGGTCGGCGCGGGCGATGGCTTCGCAGTCGGCGTGGTCAGCGCCTTGCTCGAGGGCCGGACGCTGGCGCAAGCCGTGGCGCGCGGCAACCGTATCGGCGCGCTGGCGATCCAGGTGATCGGCGATTCGGAAGGCCTGCCGGGCCGCGCCCAACTCGACGCGCTCGAACAGGCCGATGCGACATCTGTCGTGAGCACCGGCTGAATGTGCGCACGCGCGTTAACCAACCAGTCAGCCAATACGGCTGGAACGCTGGATCGATAACAGCAAGAGCGCCCCGACGCGCCGTATGACTGTTCATCATTGTTTCGGGTAGCCGACAAAGGAGACACCTATGACCTCATCGCTTGCCATTCGCCGCTGGTGGACGATCATGCCGATCGTATTCATCACATACAGCCTCGCCTATCTCGACCGCGCGAACTTCGGTTTCGCATCGGCCGCCGGCATCAACCAGGACCTCGGCATCAGCAAGGGGTTGTCGTCGCTGATCGGCGCGCTGTTCTTCCTCGGCTATTTCTTCTTCCAGATTCCCGGCGCAATTTACGCGGAACGACGCAGCGTGAAGAAGCTGGTGTTCTGGAGCCTCGTGTTGTGGGGCGGCTGCGCGTCCCTCACCGGCATGGTCAGCAATATTCCTTCGCTGATGGTGATCCGCTTCGTGCTCGGCGTGGTGGAAGCCGCGGTGATGCCGGCGATGCTGATCTTCATCAGCAACTGGTTCACCAAGAGCGAGCGCTCGCGCGCCAACACTTTTCTGATTCTCGGCAACCCGGTAACGGTGCTGTGGATGTCGGTGGTGTCGGGTTATCTGGTGCATTCGTTCGGCTGGCGTCATATGTTTATCGCCGAAGGCGCGCCCGCGATCCTGTGGGCGGTGTGCTGGTGGTTCATCGTGCAGGACAAGCCGCAACAGGTGTCGTGGCTCACGCAGCAGCAAAAGGACGATCTGGCCGAAACGCTGCGCGCCGAACAGGCCGCGATCAAGCCGGTGCGCAATTACAGCGAAGCATTCCGCACGCCTGCGGTGATCAAGCTGTGCGCGCAATATTTCTGCTGGAGCATCGGCGTGTACGGTTTCGTGCTGTGGCTGCCGTCGATCCTGAAGAACGGTTCCTCGCTCGGCATGGTCGAGACCGGCTGGCTCTCCGCGCTGCCGTATCTGGCCGCGACCATCGCGATGCTTGCGGCTTCATGGGCATCGGATAAACTCAACCGCCGCAAAGTGTTTGTGTGGCCGTTTCTGCTGATTGGTGCCGTTGCCTTCGCCGCTTCGTATGCGCTCGGCTCCTCGCACTTCTGGATCTCGTATGCGCTGCTGGTGATCGCCGGCGCCGCGATGTACGCGCCTTATGGGCCGTTCTTCGCGATCGTGCCGGAACTGCTGCCGAAGAACGTCGCGGGCGGCGCGATGGCGCTGATCAATAGCATGGGCGCGCTGGGTTCGTTTGTCGGCTCATATGTGGTCGGCTATCTGAATGGCGCAACGGGTTCGCCCGCCGCATCCTATGCGTTCATGAGCGTGGCGCTGTTGGCCGCCGTGATTCTGACGCTGGTTGTCCAACCGCAACCGTTGGGTTCGCCCGCGCTCGCCACACCGTTGCAAGGAAAATAAGCCGATGAAGAAAATCGTCGCATGGAAGTCGCTGCCCGATGACGTGCTCGCGTATCTGCAACAGCATGCCGAGGTCGTGCAGGTCGACGCCGCGCAACATGACGCCTTTGTCGCCGCGTTGAAGGACGCGGACGGCGGCATCGGCTCCAGCGTGAAGATCACGCCGGCGATGCTCGAAGGCGCGACCCGTCTGAAGGCGCTGTCCACCATCTCGGTGGGCTTCGATCAGTTCGACGTCGCCGACCTTACGCGCCGCGGCATTCTGCTCGCGCATACGCCGGACGTGCTGACCGAATCGACAGCGGATACGGTGTTCTCGCTGATCCTCGCGTCGGCGCGCCGGGTGGTCGAACTGGCGGAGTGGGTGAAGGCGGGCGAGTGGCGTCACAGCATCGGGCCGTCGCTGTTCGGTGTCGACGTGCAGGGCAAGACGCTCGGCATTGTCGGGCTTGGGCGGATCGGCGGCGCGGTCGCGCGGCGCGCGGCGCTCGGCTTCAACATGAACGTGCTGTACACGAACCGCAGCGCGAATCCGCAAGCGGAACAGGCGTACGGGGCCCGGCGCGTCGAGCTGGCCGAACTGCTCGCTACCGCCGACTTCGTCTGCCTTCAGGTGCCGTTGACGCCCGAGACGCAGCACCTGATCGGCGCGGCCGAATTCAAGTCGATGAAGAAAAGCGCGATCCTGATCAATGCCTCGCGCGGCGCGACGGTCGATGAAAAGGCGCTGATCGAAGCGCTGCAAAACGGCACGATTCACGGCGCCGGTCTCGACGTATTCGAAACCGAACCGCTGCCGGCCGATTCGCCGCTCCTGACGATGCCGAACGTGGTGGCGCTGCCGCATATCGGTTCGGCCACGCACGAGACCCGTCATGCGATGGCGCGCAACGCGGCGGAGAATCTCGTCGCCGCGCTCGAGGGCACGCTTGCCATCAACATCGTCAACTGCGACGTTCTGAAGACATGAGCACGCCGCCGCTGGCCACCGTGCGCCGCGCGACGATCACCGACGTCGCGCGTGAAGCCGGCACCGGCAAGACCAGCATCTCGCGTTATCTGAACGGCGAGATGAGCGTGTTGTCGCCGGAATTGCGCGCGCGCATCGAGGCGGCGATCGAGCGGCTCGACTATCAGCCGAACCAGATGGCGCGCGGCCTGAAGCGAGGCCGCAATCGTCTGATCGGCATGCTGCTTGCCGATCTGACGAATCCGTACACGATCGAGGTGCTGCAAGGCGTCGAAGCCGCCTGCCATGCGCTCGGCCTGATGCCGCTGATCTGCCATGCGGCGAACGAAGTCGAAATGGAGCGGCGCTATCTGCAACTGCTGACCACGTATCGCGTGGAAGGCGTGATCGTCAACGCGCTCGGTGTGCGCGAAGCGACCTTGCGGCCGGTGGGCGAGGGCGGGATTCCGGCGGTGCTGGTCGACCGGTCCGTGGACGGACTCGTCACCGACATGGTCGGGCTCGACAACCGGGCCGCGGCCGAACTCGGCGCGCGCCATCTGCTGGACAACGGTTTCGACGAAATCTGGTTCGTCGTGCAGCCATTCGAGCAAGTCAGCTCGCGGCAATTGCGCGAGGCGGCCTTTCGGGACGTGATGAGCGGTGAGCGCGGCGCGCGTGGACATACGCTGGTGCTGAACCTGGCGGATGCGGCGGCGCTTGAGCACGGCCTTGCCGAACTGGACCGCGCACTCGATGCAGCAGAAAGCGCCGATGCTGCGACGGGCAACGTGAGTCGCGTCGCCCTGTTCGCGGCCAACGCACCGGTTGCGCTGCGCCTTGCGCTGCATCTGCAGGCGCGTTACGGCGCGCATTGGCAGGCACGCGCGGCGCTCCTGTCGATCGACGATCCTGAATGGGCCGAACTGACCGGCGTCACCACGATCCGCCAGCCGACCTATGAGATCGGTTACCGTGCGGTCGAGTTTCTGCATGAGCGCATCGAGGGCGTCCAGACCGCCGCGCGCGAGTGTCTCCTGCCAGGCGAATTGATCGTTCGTGCGTCAACTTCGCGCTGATCTGCGATCATTCGGGCTGCGGCGCGCAGCGGGTGCGCGCCGGACATCGCAAGGAAACTCATGGTTGTTGCACCGCTTACCCTGTCGAGCCTCGCCCTCGCGACGCTGCTGGTCGCCGCTTTACCTTTCCTGATCTACCGCCGCTTGCGCCGGACGCTCGTGCTGAACCCGCGCGACGCGATCACTGGCGTCGCCGTGTTCGCACTGTTCGCCATGGTGATCGAGCGCGCGCTGAACGACTACGTGCTGCACCGGAACGAGGCGACCGCCACCTTCCTGACGAATCCGCTGGCGTTCGTCGTGTACGGCGCGCTGGCCGCGGGTGTCTGCGAAGAAGTGGGGCGTTTCATCGGGATGCGCCTGCTGATGAAGCGCGCGGCGGGCAAGGCCTCGTCCGCTACGGACCGGGGTGACAGTACGGCGCTGACCTATGGTCTCGGTCATGGCGGCGCGGAAGCGTGGCTGGTCGGCGTGCTGGTGCAGGTGCAATGGCTCCTGTTCGCCGTGTTCGAAAACCGTGGCGAACTGGATGGCTACCTGAGCAACCTGCCGACCGATTCGTTGATGCGCATTCACCTGATTCTCGCCAGCCTCACGCCGCAGACCGCCGGTATTTTCGCGCTCGAGCGGGTCGCCGCACTGATCTTCCAGATTGGTCTATCGGTGCTGATGTGGCGCGGCTTGCGGGCGGGCTGGCGCGGCATTCTGCCGCTGGCGATTGTGCTGCATGCGCTCGTCGACGTGCCGGCCGCGTTATTCCAGGCCAACCTCGTGCCGCTCGCGGCGGTCGATGGTGCGTATGCGGTGGGCGCGGTGGTGGTGGCCGGCGTGTTGTTCAGGGTATTCCGGCGACCGGCGCTTGTCGCATGATCCATCTGCTGCGCAAACCATCGACACCTCTCTAACCTCCGGCCTATCTCATGGAAGCTTACCAATACGACTGTGCCAATCCCGAGTTCGAGGAACTGGCGCGTGTGATCAGCGATCTGTTTCCCGAGCAGACCCAGTTTATCCAGCGTGCCGCCGAAGATGGCACGCCGACCCTGGCGATTCACTGGGTTGCGATGCGCTTCGGTGCTGCCGCGCGCCGTATCGTGATGACTGTGGTGATCGCGCCGGCGGCGCTGGCGCGTTATCGTGCGTTGCCGGCGCGACTGCGCGGGCGTAGTTTTGCGGTGTTGCGGGCGTATGTCGAAGCGAGCATTGGCTCGCTCGAGGAGCAGTATGCGAACGGCGAAGCGGTGCCGCGCGATGTGACTGTGGATCTCGGCGACGACTTCGCGTGACTGGGCTGTGCTGCGCGACGCCGGGGGACGTTATTCGGCGGGGCGATAGACTTTTGCGAAGCGAGCGGCTTGCACGACGCCGTAGTCGCCGGGGGCGTATTGCATGATCCAGTCGCCGGCCGTGCCGTGCAGGACGTCGCCGCCTTCTGCGGAGCGGGCGAGCGAGAATGCTTCATGCATTTGTTTGGCAAGGACGATGGCGGGACGATTGCGGTAGGCGCCTGGTTCACCATGCTGGAGCGCGGCGTTTGCCGGCACGTACTTGGCGTCGAAGCGTTCGCGTGAGACGACCCAACGGTCGCCGGTGGAACCGGTGATGATTGCGTCGCCGCGGGTGTAACGGTTTGGGCCTTCCAGGCTTGTGAGTTCACCTTCGGTGGAGGCGAAGGTTACGGTGACCGTTTCGTCTTTGACAACGCGGGTGGCTGCTGCGTCAGTGCGCAGGTCTAGGGATTGGATGTGGGGCATGGGGCGTATTGTAGGTTTTTTTGCCTTTGGCGGCGGCATTATGTGGTTGTGCCTACGGCGTTGGGTGTTTCTTTTGTTTTTGGTTTATTAGCGTTCCCCCCGCACAGGGGCAACACTAATAGACCAATAAGAATGCAAGGAAAGGCTCACGCCGTAAGCATACAGCGCAAGGAAAACCCCGGCGCCGCAGGCACAACCAGCAAGCAAAAAAGCCTTTACGGCTTCACAACCGCATCACTAGCCGGCGCAGCCCCCTTGCCATGGTGGCGATGACCACCACCATGCGCTCCGGGCTGACGGAACGTCACATCAGCCAGCTTCTTCTGCTCTGGCGAAAAACCCGTGTACAACGGATCAAACGCATCAACCAGTTTCTTCATGCCATCTGCATGCGCCTGCGCAATCGTCGCATATTGCTTCATGTCGTCCAGCGCGGACAGATTCGTATCAGCCCTGCGCTGCTGAAACAACTGACCCATCGTCTGGCCGTTGTTGCGCATCACGTCGGCGAACGCGTTCCACTGCGCTTCCTGCGCGGACGTGATCTTCAATTGCGAGTGCAGGTAGGCGATGCGGTCTTCTACATTACGCTCGTGACCGGCTTTCCCGGCCGGCGTCGCAGCCGACGCACTCACCGGTGCCGAAGCCGGCGCGGAAGTTTGTGCGAACGCGCCACTCATGGCGATTGCGGAAGCCAGCATTACCAGTGCTTTTTTCATCGAAACTCCTGATGTCTATTCGAATTGGGACAAGGCGCGCAAGGCGAGCGGCCCGCCACGCGTCAGCCATAGCGACGCAAGCGGCCGGCTGCCCAGTTCGCCGTCGCCGCTATTAGTATCACGATATCCCTACAATGCGGTTCTTGTGCGACAAACGCTTACAACCGAAACGAACAGGAAATAGCGGGTGGATAAATTCGTCAGCATGGAAGTCTTCGTCGCCGTCGTCGAGGCAGGCAGCCTGACGGCCGCCGCGGAGCGCTTTAACATTTCGTCAGCCATGGTCGGCAAGCACATCCGCTCGCTCGAAACCCGGCTCGCGACAAGACTCCTGACACGCACCACGCGTCGGCAAAGTCTGACCGAGATCGGGCGGCAGTACTACGAGCAATGTCGGCGCATTCTGGCCGATGTGAAGGATGCGGAATCGGTGGCCGAGGCAATGGCGGCCACGCCACGCGGCGTCCTGAAAGTGACCGCGCCGCTAACTTACGGCGTCGAAGTCTTTGCTCCGGCCATGACCGACTATCTGAGCGCGTGGCCGGATGTCGTTCTCGAACTCGATCTGTCGAACCGCCTGGTCGATCTGGTGGAAGAGGGCTTCGACGCCTCGGTGCGCATCGGTCGTCTGCCGGACTCGGGTTTCGTCGCGCGACCGCTCAAGCCGTACCGGATGCGCGCCTGCGCGTCGCCGGCCTATCTGGCGCGCGCGGGCACGCCGCACACGCCGGCCGATCTCACGCAGCATGAATGTCTCGGTTTCCTGCACTGGGGCCGCGAAGGCTCGTGGCGGCTCGGCGGCGAAAGCACGGACGAAAACCGGCTGCGCGCCGGCCGTTTTCGGGCGAACAACGGCCAGGCACTCAAGGTCGCCGCCTTGCGCGGCTTCGGCCTGGTGCTGCAACCCGAGGCGCTGCTCGCAAGAGAAATTGCAAGCGGCGAACTGGTGTCCGTACTCGAAGACTTTTTACCCGAAGGCGCCCCCGTGCATCTGGTCTATCCGCGCGATCGTCGCGCCACACCCAAGCTCACCAGCTTTATCGATTTCGTCATCGAGCGCTTTGGCGTATAAGCGCGACGCATCACATTGAATGCCCGGCACGCACCGCGCGAGGCCGAAGACGCGCGATAATCCGCTCCATCGCAGACCAACTTCCTTCGCCCTCAATGAGACCTCCGCGCCTCGATCAACTCGACGACCTCGACCGCAACCTCGTTGCGCTGCTGCAAGCCAACGCTCGCGAAAGCGTCGCCAATCTCGCGCGTCAACTGGACGTGGCGCGCACCACGGTGATCGCCCGGATTGCGCGCCTCGAGCGCAGCAATGTAATCGCCGGCTATAGCGTACGGCTTGGCCAGGATGTGCTCGATTCGAGCATCTATGCGTACGTCGGCATCATCATCGCGCCAAAGCACGGGCCCGCAGTGCAAAAGCGCCTTGGCCGAATGCCGGAAGTGCAACTGCTATGCGCGGTGAGCGGCGAGTTCGATTACGTTGCGTGGCTGCGCGCCGATTCGCCGGACCGCCTGAACGATCTGCTCGACCAGATCGGCGGCCTGGAAGGGGTGGAGCGGACCACGACCTCGATCATTCTGGCGCGCAAGATCGATCGCGGAATGGTGTGACCGGCGGCCGGATTTTTACGCCTTTTTTATATGTTTTCGACATATCGACTGACGTGTTCGTCATAACGTCGAAGTTGATGGTCATATCGCAGCATTTTGCGCATATGAACTGGTTTTGCTTCTCCCTAAACTGTGTCTGACGGGTTCAGCCCGCCGGGCGCCGCGCCAAGCGCAGCGCACTTCCCACGCTGGAGACAGCGTACATAACACAGCAACCGTCCTGACATGGGACCGGAGTCAAGGCTAAGGAACCAGAGTAAGTGCTTTGCATGGGACCGGAGTAATGCGCCGCAGCGCGAACTTCGGTCGACAGCCAAAGCGCCCACCCTGGTCGACACGCTAACGCCGGTTGACCATGACAGGACTGTCGAAAAAGGAGAAGCGCATGAAAGTAGCCATCGTTGGCGCAGGTTTGATCGGTCACACCATCGCCCACATGTTGCGCGAAACCGGTGACTACGACGTCGTCGCGTTCGACCGCGACCAGAACGCGCTCGACAAGCTTGCCGCCCAGGGTATCCCGACGCGCCGCGTCGATTCTGCCGACGCCGCAGCGCTGCGCGCCGCAGTGCAAGGCTTCGACGCACTCGTCAACGCGTTGCCGTACTACCTGGCGGTTAACGTGGCTTCGGCGGCCAAGGGCGCGGGTGTCCATTACTTCGACCTGACCGAAGACGTGCGCGCCACCCACGCGATCCGTGCGATCGCCGACGACGCCGATCACGCCTTCATGCCGCAGTGCGGCCTCGCGCCAGGCTTTATCGGCATCGCCGCGCATGAACTGGCCAACCGCTTTACCGAAATCCGCGACGTCAAGATGCGCGTCGGCGCGCTGCCGGAATTCCCGACCAATGCGCTGAAATACAACCTGACGTGGAGCGTCGACGGCCTGATCAACGAATATTGCCAGCCTTGTGAAGCGATTCGCGACAGCCGCACGCAGTGGGTGCAGCCGCTCGAGGGCCTCGAACATTTCTCGCTCGACGGCACCGAATACGAAGCGTTCAACACCTCCGGCGGTCTTGGCACCTTGTGCGAAACGCTATCGGGCCGGGTCGAATCGCTCGACTACAAGTCGGTGCGCTATCCTGGCCACCGCAACCTGATGCAGTTCCTGCTGGAAGACCTGCGCCTGTCCAGCGACCGCGACACGCTCAAGACCATCATGCGCCGTTCGGTGCCGTCCACCGCGCAGGACGTCGTGCTGGTGTTCATCACCGTGAGCGGCATGCGCGACGGGCAACTGGTGCAGGAAGTGTTCACCCGCAAGATTTTCGCCAAGACGGTGTGCGGCGTGCCGATGAGCGCGATCCAGATCACCACGGCCGGCGCGATGTGCGCGGTGCTCGATCTGTTCCGCGAGCAGAAGCTGCCGCAAAGCGGTTTCGTGCGTCAGGAGCAGGTGTCGCTGCGTGATTTCCTGGCGAACCGCTTCGGCCAGCTCTACGAAGGGCAGTCGCTCGACACGATGGCGACGGTCTAGGCCGGCGTCTCCGCCACGCTCAACACCGAGGGCCGTGCGGTTGCGCGGCAGTGCCTGCCGCGAGTATGAAGAAGGCCCCGCAGAGGGCCGCGCCAACGCCCCGTTTTGCGGGGCGTTGGCGTTTGATGACGAGGCTAGACGGGTAACGGCGGCAGCATCGTCGCCGGCGGATAGGGGTCGCCTGCGATCCGTGTAAGTAACGCTTCGTAATCGGCGGTCGTGGGCGCCGTATTGTCGAACATCAACAGATCGTCGCAGATGTCGCCGCTCGGCACGAAGCGCCGCTGACGATATTCATCCCAGTGCGCGAGTTTGTAGGCATCGTTCGGATTGCCTCGCGCGACGATACGCTGATGGGCCGTCTCTTCCGACACGTGAACCCATACCACCCGCAGCGTCACCTCCGCGCCGACACCCAGCCATGCGCGATCGAACAGACGCCGTTCGCGCACTTCGCGCGAGAGCGGTCCCACCACCAGCGCACTGATGCCAAGTTCGAGATTGTCTCGTGCGGTGTCGAGCAGACTGCGGTACTCCGGATCGCGCAGATGCTGCAGGAAGAGCGGGCTGTCGCGGTCGTTCGGATCGCCGGTGAGCATGCCCATGGCGGCCGCGCTATAACCGCCGTACAGCGTGTCTTTGTCGAGCAGGCAGAAGGGCGAGGCAGACGCCTGCATGAGCGGGCCGATCAGCTTTTTCGCCAAAGTGGTCTTGCCGGTGCCCGCGTGACCGCAGAAGAAAACCAGATGAGTCACGAAGACGTGTCCTCAGGCGCGGCGGACGGCGTGCCGGGCGAACCGGCGCGCTGCGGATCGCGTGCGAATGTGCCGTTGGTGTCCAGCCACATCACATTGATGATGCCGAAGCCCAATGCCACGCCGATGCCGAGAATCCAGGTGAAATACCACATTGTGCGGTCTCCTTGATCGTATCTCCGGCGAGGCGCGCCCGGACGGTCGTGGTTCGCATCGATAATGAACAAGAACGCCGCGCCGCGCAAGAGGGGGCGCTGACGCTGGCCATTCGGCCAGGATGGCAGAAGATCCGCGCGTTGCTATGATGCATGCCAGTAAGAGCGGCATGTGTTCGGGAGAAGTCAGGACGGTAAATCTACGGGTTTGCGGCATTGATAGCCCGCGGTATGAGACGCTCATTTTCGACAGCCACGGAGCCTGAAAAAGACCTCGCATCACGCCTCAATAGCGAGAAGTCGCACCACAACTAACAACCGGGGGACCCAGCATGCCGACGCGCCCGCATTCCCATTGCAAAGCCGCGCTCCTCGCGTTCGTCATCGCGTCGCTCGCCGGTTGCGCCTCGACCCCCGCCGAGCCTGTGCCCTTCAAGGAGGTGCCGTCGGCACGCATCGTCAAGCCTGGCTACAATCAGCCCGGCGCGGGCCTGGTGGCCGTGGACGTGCGGCGTGAACGGTCTCGCGACGTGATCGTCAGGTTTCGTGACGCGCTGGTGTATATCGACGGCGAACAGGTCACCGATCTGATGAACGGCGAGCATGTGGTCTTCTATCTGAGCCCGGGCGTGCACCGGATCGGCGTATCGACACAATTCGATCCCGTCGTCGAGATGCGCTTCACGGTGACGGACGATACCCGCTATACCAATCGCGCTTCGGTCACATTCGGCGACGATCATCGGATCGCCTTGCACAGGGTTGCCCAATAACGCCCGGCTGCCCGGCATGGCCTGACCTCGCATCGCTTGGCGCGACCCTGTGCGGTTTAACATTTGGATACATCACCGTCACGCATCGCCCTTAACATTGCGGCTAATCGTGTATTCGTTCATGCGGGCCTTGCCGGGTTGCGCTTGCCGGCGCCGGGTCTGCTTCCGTTTTCAAGGTAATTCAACATGTTGATCAATTGCGCCGCGTATCAGGACGGCCGAAAGCTGGCTGACATCGAAATCGATAACATCAGCGATTACGTGGCACGGCCCGAGTGCTTCGTGTGGGTCGCGCTGAAAGATCCGGGGCCTGGCGAGCTGGCCGTGATGAAGCACGAGTTCGGTCTGCACGAACTCGCGATCGAGGACGCGGAACTCGGCCACCAGCGGCCGAAAATCGAGGAGTACGGCGAGTCGCTATTCGCCGTGATGCACACCGTCGAGATGGATGAAACCGGCGAACTGCTGATTGGCGAAGTCGACGTGTTCGTGGGGCGCAACTATGTGCTGTCGGTTCGCCGCGGGACCCGCGCCGGCTTCCAGAACGTTCGCGCCCGCTGCGAGCGCGAGCCGGAATTGCTCAAGGAGGGCTCGGCGTTCGTGCTGTATGCGCTGGCCGACGACATCGTCGACCGTTATTTCCCGATCATCGAGGCAATGAACACCGAGATCGAAGCCCTTGAAGACCGTATCTTCGAGCGCAACAATTCGGCGGCGTCGCGCGTGATCATTGAGGATCTGTACTCGTTGAAGCGCCGCCTCGTGATCCTGCAGCACCACATCGCGCCCTTGCAGGAAGCGATCGGCAAATTGACCGGCGGCCGGATTCCCAGCGTGTGCGGGGGCATGCAGGCCTACTTCCGCGACGTCTACGACCACCTCGAACGAATTGTCAAAATCATCGAAGGGCGGCGCGAAATGGTCGTCACCGCGGTGCAGGTCAATCTGGGGATGATCTCGCTCGCCGAGAGCGAGGTGACCAAACGGCTTGGCTCGTTCGCCGCCCTGTTTGCAGTGCCCACCATGATCGCGGGCATCTATGGGATGAACTTCCAGACGATTCCCGAGTTGCACTACGTGTACGGTTATCCGATCTGTCTGGCAGTCATGCTGACCGTCGACCTGATATTGTTCTTCCGCTTCCGCAAGGCCGGCTGGCTCTGAGCGCTGCGACGGCATGGGACGCCAAACTCGAACTCAAACCCAAACCTCCCAGCGTTGTCCCCGCTTGCACCCCGCGCAATAAAAGTCCAGCATAGGCGGCCCGCCAGCCGCTGATCTTGCAGCCGGTGGGCACATCCGCCACGCACGGACCAAGCGGGGGACCCTTGCCAACACGCTGCCTGCCGGCGCGCTTACCAGGCGCGCCGGTTCGAATCGATCGAGCGCACAGCATCCAAGCACATTCTGCGCACCGGTGCACTGCAACACTGCGAATCGTTGACAATCGGAATGGACTACGCTGAGAATAGGCCCCGCAAACGTTTGCGCGAAACTAAAAATACGGCTCGTTCGCGAGCTCACAAGCCTTGGAGATACGCATGAACCATCGCATTCGCCGCCGCATCCTGACGGCCGCTGTCCTTGTCACCGCCACAGCCGCGTTGCCGATTTCCTCCGCGTACGCGCAAACCGCGCCGGCCCATAAGCCGAAGGTCGCGCTGGTGATGAAGTCGCTCGCCAACGAGTTCTTCCTGACCATGGAAACCGGCGCGAAGGACTATCAGAAGCACAATCCCGCCCAGTTCGACCTGATCACCAACGGCATCAAGGACGAAACCGATACCGCGAACCAGATCCGTATCGTCGAGCAGATGATCGTCTCCAAGGTCGATGCGATCGTGCTGGCGCCGGCTGACTCGAAGGCGCTCGTGCCGGTCGTCAAGAAGGCGGTGGACGCGGGCATCATCGTCGTGAACATCGACAACCGGCTCGACCCGGACGTGCTCAAGTCGAAGGACCTGAACGTGCCGTTCGTCGGTCCGGATAACCGCAAGGGCGCGCAGAAGGTCGGCGATTACCTGGCCAAGAAGCTGAAGGCGGGCGACGAAGTCGGCATTATCGAAGGCGTCTCGACCACCACCAACGCGCAGCAGCGCACCGCGGGCTTCAAGGACGCGATGCAGACCGTCGGCGCGAAGGTCGTCTCGGTGCAATCGGGCGAATGGGAAATCGACAAGGGCAACGCGGTGGCGTCGGCCATGCTCAATGAGTACCCGAACCTGAAGGCGCTGCTGGCCGGCAACGACAACATGGCGATCGGCGCGGTCTCGGCCGTGCGCGCGGCGGGCAAGCAGGGCAAGGTGCTGGTGGTCGGCTACGACAACATCGGCGCGATCAAGCCGATGCTCAAGGACGGCCGCGTGCTGGCCACCGCCGACCAGTACGCCGCCAAGCAGGCCGTGTTCGGTATCGACACCGCGCTGAAGGCGCTCAACGAGCACAAGAAGCAGTCGCAGTTGTCCGGCGTGGTGGAAACGCCGTGCGACCTGGTGACGAAGTAAGTATGACCTGGTAACTCAGGCACGCGGGTTCGCACTCCGATCTGGGCTCATGCCGAATGCATGAAAAAAGACTGCGAACCCGCGCCAATTCAATAAACGCTCAAGAAACCTGCCGCGCCGCCGTTAAAGCCAGAGATAAGCGTCATGACGGTGGCTGCGCGGCGGGAGGGTGCGTGGTCGAAAGCGCCTGCGCATTTCCGCGCATTGGGCCGGCATGACACGTGGCAGCCGGTGGCCGCATCATGCGAGCGAAATCGCGTGAAGCGGGCTCCGCCGCCCCGGAACCAGGATCGCAATGGATTCAACCGACCACGACGCGTTGCCCGCCGTACTGTCCGTCAGCGGCATCGGCAAGACCTATGCTGAACCGGTGCTCGCCGACGTTTCACTGTCGCTGCGCGCCGGCGAGGTATTGGCGCTGACCGGCGAGAATGGCGCCGGCAAGAGCACGCTGTCCAAAATCATCGGCGGGCTTGTCGACCCCACCGCCGGCACGATGCGCCTCGGCGGCGTGCCTTACGCGCCGGCCAGCCGCACCGAAGCCGAAGCGCTCGGCGTACGCATGGTGATGCAGGAGCTCAATCTGCTGCCCACCTTGTCGGTGGCGGAAAACCTGTTCCTGAACCGCTTGCCGCAGTCCGGCGCGTTCCGCTTCGGCTGGATCGATCGCCGCAAGCTGCGCGAAGACGCGCGTCAGGCGATGGCGCAGGTCGGGCTCGACGCGATCGATCCGGATACGTTGGTCGGCGAACTCGGCATCGGCCATCAGCAGATGGTGGAAATCGCGCGCAATCTGATCGACGACTGCCGGGTGCTGATCCTCGACGAGCCGACCGCGATGCTGACCGCGCGCGAAGTCGACCTGCTGTTCGAGCAGATCGACCGGCTCAAGGCGCGCGGCGTCGCGCTGGTCTATATCTCGCACCGGCTCGAAGAGCTGGCGCGGGTGGCCGAGCAGATTGCGGTGCTGCGCGACGGCAAGCTGGTGCATGTCGACCAGATGGCGAACCTCACGAGCGACCAGATCGTCACGTGGATGGTGGGCCGGGAACTGGGCGAGCGGATCGATCTGGGCGTGCGCAACATCGGCGCGCCGCTTCTGAAAGTGGACCGGCTCACGCGCGGCAAGGTGGTGCGCGAGGTGTCGTTCGAGGTCCGCGCGGGCGAGATTTTCGGCATTAGCGGGCTGATCGGCGCGGGCCGCACCGAGCTGATGCGGCTGATCTACGGCGCCGATCCGAAGGACGGTGGCACCGTTGCGCTGGCGAGGACGCCCGGCGCCGCGCCGACCGAGGTGCAGATCGCTTCCCCGGTAGATGCGGTTCGTCAGGGCATCGCGCTGATCACCGAAGACCGCAAGGGCGAGGGCTTATTACTGCCGCAACCGATTGCCGCCAACGTCTCGCTCGGCAATATCGGCAGCGTGGCGCGGCACGGCATCGTCGATGCGAGGCGTGAGAACGCGCTGGCGCAAAAGCAGATCGACGCGATGCGGATTCGCAGTTCGGGTCCGGCGCAGATTGTCGGCGAGCTGTCGGGCGGCAACCAGCAGAAGGTCGTGATCGGCCGCTGGCTCGCCCGCGATTGCCGCGTGCTGTTATTCGACGAACCTACGCGCGGCATCGACGTCGGCGCGAAGTTCGATATCTATGGACTGATGGGCGCGCTGGCCCGTGAAGGGCGCGCGCTCGTCGTGGTGTCGAGCGACCTGCGTGAGCTGATGCTGATCTGCGACCGGATCGGCGTGATGTCCGCGGGAAGCATGACGGGTGTGTTCGAGCGCGACAGCTGGTCGCAGGATGCGTTGCTGGCCGCGGCTTTCGCCGGCTACCGCAGCCGCGAGGCGTTGCTGCACACCTCCGACACCAACGAAGCAGGGAGTCTGTGATGACCGATCAATCGTTGCGTGAAGCATCGAATGACAAGCCGGGTGTGGCGAATGCGGGCAACGTCACGCCGCCGCCCGATCCATCCGCGCCGCTTGCGAGCGGCAAACCGGCGGGCACCCGCTTCGGCTTTTCGAACTATCTGGGTCTCGCGGGCGCGCTGCTGGCGATGATCGTGCTGTTCTCGCTGCTGAGTTCGCATTTTCTGACCTACGACACCTTCAGCACGATCGCCAATCAGATTCCGGATCTGGTGGTCATGTCGGTGGGCATGACCTTCGTGCTGATCATTGCGGGGATCGATCTGTCGGTGGGCTCGGTGCTGGCGCTGGGCGCCTCGGTGGTAAGCGTGGCCGCGCTGAAATGGGGCTGGGGACCGTTGCCGTCTGCCGTACTGGGCGTGGCCGCGGCGGCGTTGACCGGCACCATTACCGGGGCGGTGACGGTGGGCTGGCGGATTCCGTCGTTCATCGTCTCGCTCGGCGTGCTCGAAGCGGCGCGCGGCATGGCGTATCAGATGACAAATTCGCGCACGGCCTATATCGGCGACGCGTTCGATTTTCTGTCCAATCCGATCGCGGTCGGCATTTCGCCCGCGTTCCTGATTGCGGTAGCGGTGATGATCATCGCGCAGCTCGTCCTCACGCGCACGGTGTTCGGCCGCTATCTGGTGGGTATCGGCACCAACGAGGAAGCGGTGCGGCTCGCCGGTGTCAACCCGCGGCCGTACAAGATCATCGTGTTCGCGTTGATGGGCGCATTCGCCGGGCTGGCCGCGCTGTTCCAGATCTCGCGCCTCGAAGCCGCCGATCCGAACGCGGGCGTCGGCGTGGAACTGCAGGTGATCGCGGCGGTGGTGATCGGCGGCACGAGCCTGATGGGCGGGCGCGGTTCGGTCATCAGCACCTTTTTCGGCGTGTTGATCATTTCGGTGCTGGCGGCCGGGCTCGCGCAGATCGGCGCAAACGAACCGACCAAGCGGATGATCACCGGCGCGGTGATCGTGGTGGCGGTGGTGCTGGATACCTATCGCAGCCGGCGCAAGCGCGTCTGATGCCGGCCAGCTCACATTATGAGCACGGGCAGGGCGGCAACAGCACGTAGTCAAGCTTCAGTATTCATGGTTTTGGTCTGTCATTGATGAAAACGTCCGGTGGGTCGCCAGGTGGCGCGGCCGGCGGGAAAAACAGGCAGGAGAGCAACAGGTTATGGCGACGATCAAGGATGTAGCGGCCGTGGCGGGCGTGTCGTTCACGACGGTATCGCACGTGGTGAACAATTCACGGCCGGTGTCGGCCGACGTGCGCGCGAAGGTCGAACACGCGATCCGTCAGCTTCACTATGTGCCGTCGGCGGTGGCCCGCTCGCTCAAGGCGAAGGCGACCGCGACGATCGGACTGGTGGTGCCGAACAGCACGAACCCGTATTTCGCGGAGCTGGCGCGCGGCATCGAGGACGGTTGCTCGCGCAACGGCTATTGCGTGTTCTTCTGTAATTCGGACGACGACCCGGCCAAGCAGCGTCACTATCTGCGTGTGCTGCAGGAAAAGCGTATCGACGGCCTGATCGTCGCCTCCGCCGGCGACGACGCGGTGCTTGCGCAAACGCTGGCTGATGCACGCGAGCCGCTGGTGGTGGTGGACCGCAACATCGAAGGCCTGAACGCGGACCTGGTGCAGATCGACCACGAGAAGGGCGGGTATCTCGCCACCCGTCATCTGCTCGAACTCGGACATGTGCGGATCGGCTGCATTACCGGGCCGGTCAAAACCGCCGTGAGCGCCATGCGGGTGCACGGCTTCATCCGCGCGATGACGGAGCGCGGCATCGAGATTCCGCCCGATGCGATCGTGGAAAGCGATTTTTCGGGCACGGGCGGCCATCGCGCGGCGAGCCAGTTGTTCGACACCGTGAAGCCGTCGGCGATATTTGCCGGGAACGACATGATGGGCATCGGCGCGCTGCGCGCCGCGGCCGAACGCAATATCAGCGTGCCGCGCGATTGCTCGATCATCGGTTTCGACGATATCGAACTCGGGCGCTTTACCTATCCGGCGCTGTCGACGGTCGGCCAGTCGGTGCGTGCGCTCGGAGATATGGCCGCGCAGACGCTGATCGAACGCATCGCCGGGACCTCGGCGGGCAATGTGCGCGCGCCGGGGCGCCGGCGCGTCGTGTCGCCGCGGTTGATCGTGCGCGAATCGACCGCGACATGGGCGGGCGCCGCCAAAACTGATCTGGCGGCATGAGCGGCCAGGAGGACATTGCAGTGACAAGTCATGAAACGCGCGGGCAGGTGGCGGTGGTCGGCAGTCTGAACATGGACCTCGTTGCACGCGCGCCGCGTCTGCCGCATCCCGGCGAGACGCTTGCCGGCCATACGTTCGCCCAGGTGGCGGGCGGCAAGGGCGGCAACCAGGCGGTGGCGGCCGCGCGCCTCGGCGCGCAGGTGGCCATGCTCGGCTGCGTCGGCGCGGACGCCAATGGGGCGCAATTGCGCGCCGGACTCGAAGCGGAAGGCATCGACTGCGCGGCCGTCGGCACGGGAGCGGCGGCGACCGGCGTCGCGCTGATCATCGTCGACGATGCGAGTCAGAATGCCATCGTGATCGTTGCGGGCAGCAATGGCGAAGTCACGCCGGAAACGATCGCCCGTCATGAAGCCGTATTGGCCCGGGCCGACGTCGTGATCTGCCAGCTCGAGACCCCGCCCGAGGCCGTGCATGCGGCGCTGGCCGCGGCGCGGCGGCTGGGCAAGACGGTCATCCTCAATCCCGCGCCCGCCATCGGCCCATTACCCGCCGACTGGCTGCCGCTGATCGATTATCTGATTCCAAACGAACTCGAAGCGGCCACGCTCACCGGTTTGCCGGTCGCCACGCCGGCCGATGCGGCGCAGGCGGCCGCCGCGCTGCGCGCCGCCGGTGCGCGCAATGTGCTGGTGACGCTTGGGCCGCGCGGTGTGCACGCGGCGCTCGATAGCGCACCCGACACGCTGTACGACGCCCCGCAGGTCAACGCCATCGATACGACCGCGGCCGGCGACACTTTCATCGGTGGTTTCGCCGCGCAACTCGCGCGCGGCGCGAGCGTCGACGAGGCGATCCGCTTTGCGCAGCGCGCGGCGGCGCTTTCTGTGACCCGCGCGGGTGCGCAACCTTCGATTCCCACGCGCGCCGAGCTGGACGCGTCGGCCTGAAAAAACTGCGGTATGGTGGCGCGAGCGCTGCAAAGCCTCGCGCCGTCCGCTCGATGTTGCAGCGGGCTGCTGTGACAGCAGCGCGGTACCTTCCTACTCAAGCCTTCACGCCTTCGTACGAGCGCGACAGGCATCCGCATCCCCATTCCCTCATCGACACAGACGCCGTGTGCTTTTGACACCCACGCATACGGTCAGCGGTTTGTAATTGTTACCAACTGCTTACAGTGTCTTTCCTCATATCATATAAAAGCTTCAAGTATGGTGTTCCAGCGCCGTAAACATTACTAGAGCGCTGCCTCAAAAAAGCGCCACCGGATATAGACGCCACACGTCGTCCCCGCGCTGCGCACGCAGCGTCTCATTAGCTATGCACAGGAACAAGCATGTTGAACAAAGGCATCACGATCAAGGCGCGGCTTGGCCTCACGATGGCTTTTCTTGCCGCGCTGCTCATCGCCACGGGCGTATTCGGCCTGGTCGGCATGAGCCGTTCTAACGACGCGTACCGCGATACTTTCACCAACGCCATGCCGGGCGCAGTCGAGATCGGCGATGCAGAGCTGTACGCGGCGCGCGAACGTCTCGCACTCGATCGCGCCGCGTTCATGGCCGGCACGCCCGAAACCGCGGCGACGCTCGAACGCGCGCGCCAGATGCGCGCCACCTCCGACGCGTGGTGGAAGAAGTACATGGATCTGCCGCGCGAGCCGGACGAGGATCGCCTGGCACAGGTGGTCATCGGCAAGCGCGACGCGCTGCATCAGTTGCTGGACGGCTTCGCCGCGGTCATTGCCGCGAACGACCAGTCGAAGATTCTGGATAACGCCAAACGTTTGCAGGTGGCCTACAACGAACTGGCCGAAAGTGACGACGTGCTGCGCAAATATCAGTTCACGGCGGCCAAGGAAGGCTTCGATGGTGCTCAGAGCAGCTACGAGGTGTTCCGGATGATCAGCTTCGCCGCGCTGTTTGCCGGGGTGATCGCCGCAGTGCTGTCCTATTTCAGGCTTAACCGGGCGATTGGCCGCCCGCTCAACGAGGCGCTCGATCAATTCGACGCGATCGCCGCCGGCGATCTGCGCCGTTCCGTCGTGATCACCTCGCGCGACGAGATGGGCCAGCTGCTCGAAGGCATCGCCCGAATGCAGCGCAGCCTCACCGAAACGGTGCGTAGCGTGCGCGGTGGTAGTGAATCGATTGCGACGGCGACGCGGCAGATTGCGGCCGGCAATATCGATCTGTCCTCACGCACGGAAGAGCAGGCCTCCGCCTTGCAGGAAACCGCGTCGAGCATGGAAGAGCTGACCGGCACCGTCAAACAGAACGCCGACAACGCTCGCCAGGCGAGTTCGCTGGCGGCCAATGCGTCGGAGATCGCCAACAAGGGCAGCGCGGTGGTCGCCCAGGTGGTCGGCACGATGGGCGAGATCAACCAGAGCTCGGCAAGGATCGCCGACATCATTTCGATCATCGAAGGGATTGCGTTCCAGACCAACATCCTGGCCCTGAATGCCGCAGTGGAAGCGGCGCGGGCCGGCGAAGAAGGGCGCGGTTTCGCGGTTGTGGCAGGCGAAGTACGCAGCCTCGCGCAACGTTCGTCGGCGGCGGCGAAGGAAATCAAGGAACTGATCGACACCTCGGTGGAGCGCGTGCAGTCGGGTTCGGCGCTGGTCGACGAGGCCGGCCGCACGATGACCGAGATCATCGGTGCGGTGCAGCGCGTGACCGACATCATGGGCGAAATCGCGGCGGCATCGGAAGAGCAGAGCAGCGGTATCGACCAGGTGGCGCGCGCCGTCACACAGATGGACGAAGTCACGCAGCAGAACGCCGCGCTGGTTGAGGAAGCTGCAGCGGCCGCGCAATCGCTCGAGGATCAGGCCGGCAAGCTGCGCACCGCGGTGGCGGTATTCCAGCTTGATGAAAGCGCCTACAAGGCGCCGGCGAGCGTCGCCCCGAAGCACGCGGCGACGCCAGTGCGCGCCGCGGCAGCGCGTAAGGCAGCGTCAGCGCAGCCGCGGCCCGTCCCGCAGGTGGCGGTGAAGGCGGCTGTGGTTGCGGTTGCGGCACCGCCGGCCGCGCCGGCCCGGGCACCGGCCAAGGCGGCGGCGAGCACCGGTAGCGATCAGGATTGGGAAACGTTCTAAGTCCTCAGATGGCAAAACGGCTGGCCGCTCATCTGTCGCAACATCCGTTCCCGATCGCGCGGCAGATCGCGTCACGCTGACGCAGCGGCCGCGACACGACGCTAAAAGACCGCGATTGCGCATGCAACCGCGGTCTTTTTCCATGGTCTGCGGACTAAGTAACGTTCGCGATCGCAGTCCACCCCCTGGCGAGCGTCGCGATCCGGTACATTGACGGGCGCGACTATGACTTGTCCCGGCGAAATCGCCGGTTCCCCGCCGCGCAGTGCATGGACCCCGGATGCGACGCATATGATCCGGGCGCCATGAATCCGCTATACCCACCGCCGCAATCAACCCGCTCAATGCGCCAGCCCCAAAGGACCGACATGACGCCACACGACCTCGCGCACCGCCTCGTCGAAGCACGCCGGCAGCATCGCCCGATCGATGCGCCCGTACCCGACAGCCTGCCGCCCGACGCGGCGACCGCCTATGCGATCCAGCAGGCTGTTATCGCGGGCCTCGGCGACTCGACCGGTGCGTGGAAGATCGGCGCCAAGGCGCCGGGCGGAGCCGCCTCGGGCGCACCGATTCCCGCTTCACTGGTGCTGGCGTCGCCCGCCAGAGTCGCGCATGCGGGCTTCTTCCGGGTGCTGGTGGAACTGGAGATTGCCTTTCGCTTCGCCGAGGCGGTCGAACCGCGCGGCCGTGCCTATGCGCGCGACGAGGTGCTCGCGAAGGTCGGCGTGGTGCTGCCGGCGATCGAGATTGTCGATAGCCGCTTTACCGAGTGGCCAAATGTCGCGCCGCTTGCGCAACTCGCCGACGCGCAGAACAACGGCGCACTGATCACGGGTCGTCCGCTCGCCTATGCAGGGCTCGCGCGCGGCTTCGATTTCGTGTCGCCCGAACTGGAGTTGAGCTTCGACGGCAAGTCGCTGGTGCCGGACGCCACCGGTAATCCGGCGGGCGACCCGCGCGAACTGCTAGTGTGGTTCGTCAACCATTGCGCGGCCATGGGTATCACCATCGAACCCGGCTGGACACTCACCACCGGTTCGTACGTCGGCGCACACCGGGTGGACACGCCGGGCATCGTGCGCGGCCATATCGATGGTCTGGGCGAAGTGGAGATTGAACTGACGTGAGCTTGTAACAGCGCATTACGAAGCTCGATCGAACGGCTGCCTTTGGGCGGCCGTTTTGCTTTGCCGCATCCGCATTTGTTCCTTAGCCGTATACACCTATGAAAGCGCGCCACTGCGCGGTCGTCATTCAGTTATGCATGCGGCAAACCATGCCGTTGACGCGGTTATACAAAGCGCGGCACATGCATGGTTCGCGCTCGGCGCGCACCGCAATCGATGCGCCATGGTGCGGAACAAATCGACCGGCGCGTTGACGAATAGCTTGGCGGTGGGTGCGGTGACGAGCCGGGTTTCGGGTGAGCAGAGATGAACAAACATGTAACACGCGTCTTCTGGTGTAGACGCAAACGTCACGCCGCGCGTTGATGAAAAAATAGCACTGTCACTGCAAAACGCATGACGTCCACGCTTATTGCAACAAAGTGTGCGCATGCAGACAGGCTGCGCGGTGCGGCAAATGGGATCGTTCGATCAACGGGAGCGACTGCGCAAACCAGCAGTGCAGGCAGAGGAAGTCGTAGAAACGTTGCAACAGCGGAAGTACGGTAACGTAGGCCAACAATCGCTGTGATGTGAGCGGAAGATTGTAGGTGAGCGAATCTGTGTTTCCAAGTGAGGAATGTTGGGAGGCGGGTACGGCGCGATTTTCGCAACGTAGTTCGTGAAAAAAAATTTAAAAGGGTTTAGGATGAATTCGAGCGATGTCGTTTCCGAATAGCGCGCCGCGCACGACATCGGTCTAGACTTCGGCGAGGAGGTAGCATGGATATCTACAGCAGTTTCGCGACCCGCTTCGAGAAAACACGAGAAGATGAGCTCTCGCTCGAGGAGTATCTCGCGCTCTGCAAAGACAATCCCGCCGCGTACGCCACGGCTGGCGAACGCATGTTGACGGCAATCGGAGAACCGGAACAGATCGATACTCGCAACGATCCGCGCACCTCGCGTATCTTCGCGAACAAGGTCATCAAGGTATACCCCGCATTCCGTGAGTTCTACGGAATGGAAGACGTGATCGAGCAGGTGGTCGCGTACTTCCGGCATTCGGCCCAGGGGCTCGAGGAAAAGAAACAGATTCTGTATCTGCTGGGGCCGGTCGGCGGCGGTAAATCGTCGATCGCGGAGCGTCTGAAGCAACTGATGGAACGGGTCCCGTTCTATGCGATCAAGGGCTCGCCGGTTAACGAGTCACCGCTGGGGCTGTTCGATTACGACGAGGACGGTCCGATCCTCGAAGAACAATACGGCATACCACGCCGCTACCTGAAAAGCATTCTGAGCCCGTGGGCGGTGAAGCGCCTGCACGAATACAACGGCGATATCCGCAAGTTCCGCGTGGTGCGCCGCTATCCGTCGATTCTTCGCCAGATCGGTATCGCCAAGACCGAGCCGGGTGACGAAAACAATCAGGACATTTCGTCGCTGGTCGGTAAGGTCGACATCCGCAAGCTCGAACAATATGCGCAAGACGACGCCGACGCGTACAGCTACTCCGGCGGCCTGTGTCTTGCGAATCAGGGCTTGCTCGAATTCGTCGAAATGTTCAAGGCGCCGATCAAGGTGCTGCATCCGCTGTTGACCGCCACCCAGGAAGGCAACTTCAAGGGCACGGAAGGCTTCGGGGCGATTCCGTTCGACGGCGTGATCCTCGCGCACTCGAACGAGTCGGAATGGAAGGCGTTCCGTAACAACCGCAACAACGAAGCACTGCTCGACCGGATCTTCGTCGTCAAGGTGCCGTACTGCCTGCGTTATGGCGAAGAGATCAAGATCTACGAGAAGCTGCTGCGCAATTCGTCGCTGGCCAACGCGGTATGCGCGCCGGGTACGTTGAAGATGATGGCGCAGATGTCAGTGCTCACGCGCTTGCAGGAGCCGGAAAATTCCAGCCTCTTTTCGAAGATGCAGGTGTATGACGGCGAGAATCTCAAGGACACCGATCCGAAAGCCAAGTCGTATCAGGAGTACCGCGACTTCGCGGGCGTGGATGAAGGGATGACCGGCGTGTCGACCCGCTTCGCGTTCAAGATCCTGTCGCGCGTGTTCAACTTCGATTCCACCGAAGTCGCGGCGAACCCGGTGCACCTGATGTACGTGCTCGAGCAGCAGATCGAACGCGAGCAGTTCCCGCCGGAAACCGAACAGAAGTATCTGTCGTTCATCAAGGACGTGCTGGCCTCGCGCTATGCCGAGTTCATCGGCAAGGAAATTCAGACCGCGTATCTGGAGTCGTATTCCGAATATGGTCAGAATATTTTCGATCGTTACGTGACGTATGCCGACTTCTGGATTCAGGACCAGGAGTTCCGCGACCACGACACCGGCGAAAGTTTCGACCGCGCGTCGCTGAATGCCGAACTGGAGAAGATCGAGAAACCTGCGGGCATCAGCAACCCGAAGGACTTCCGCAACGAGATCGTGAACTTCGTGCTGCGTGCGCGTGCTGCCAATGCGGGGAAGAATCCCGCGTGGATCAGCTACGAGAAGCTGCGCGTCGTGATCGAAAAGAAAATGTTCTCGAACACGGAGGAACTGCTGCCGGTGATCTCGTTCAACGCCAAGGGTTCGGCGGAAGAGCAGCGCAAGCACGAAGACTTCGTCAACCGGATGGTGACGAAGGGCTATACGCCGAAGCAGGTACGCCTGCTGTGTGACTGGTATCTGCGCGTGCGCAAGTCGTCATGATACGCACCGCGTGCCGCCCGCGCGATCCAACCGCGCGGGCACCTTGCGAGGCGCAAGCTGCATGGACATAGCGTTGCCTATGCGGTAAGCGTCTCGCGCACCGGAAATTTGTGCAGCTGTGGGAGACCGGGCGTGCTTCATCAAATCATCGACCGCAGGTTAGCTGGCAAGAACAAGAGCATTGCAAATCGCGAGCGTTTTTTGCGTCGCGTTAAGAACTATATTCGTCGCGCCGTTTCGGAAGCGGTGCGCGACCGCAGCATCAAGGATATCCAGAACACCCAGAGCATCACCATTCCGCGTAAGGACATCGCGGAACCGTCGTTCCGGCATGGCCCCGGCGGCAAGCGGGAAATGGTGCATCCGGGCAATTCCGACTACATCCGCGGCGACAAGATTCAGCGCCCGCAAGGGGGCGGCGGAGGCGGGGGCAATCAGGCCAGCAATGAGGGCGAGGGTCAGGACGACTTCGTGTTCGAACTGAGCCGCGAAGAATTCATGCAGTACTTCTTCGACGACCTCGAACTGCCGCGGCTCGTCAAAACCCATCTGATGGCCGTGCCCACGTGGAAAAGCATCCGCGCCGGCTGGGCGGCCGAAGGCACGCCAAACAATATCGACGTGGTCAGATCGCTGCGCAGCGCGCTCGGCCGCCGCATCGCGCTCGGTGCGCCGCTCGTCAATCAGTTGCACGAGATGGAGCAGCAACTCGAAGCGATGAAGGCCGATCCCGCGGATCGCCGCGAGGAGATCAAACTGCTCGAAGAAGAAATTCACCATTTACGTGGGCGCATCTGGCGGATTCCGTTTATCGACCCGTTCGATCTGCGTTATGTGAACCGTGTGAAGCAGCCCACGCCTTCGAGTCAGGCGGTGATGTTCTGTCTGATGGATGTGTCCGGGTCCATGGACGAGCAGCGCAAGGATCTCGCCAAGCGCTTTTTCATTCTGTTGTATCTGTTCCTGAAGCGTAACTACGAAAAGATCGAAGTGGTGTTCATTCGTCACCACACCCGCGCCGAGGAGGTCGACGAAGACACGTTCTTTCATTCGACGGAAAGCGGCGGCACCGTGGTGTCGAGCGCGCTGGAGTTGATGCAGAAGGTGATGGACGAGCGCTATTCACCGACTGAATGGAACATTTACGGCGCCCAGGCTTCGGACGGCGACAACTGGACGGACGACTCACCCAAGTGTCGCAAGATACTCTCGGATGACATCCTGGAGAAGGTGCGCTATTTTGCGTATATTCAGGTAACGCCCGAAGAGCAGAACTTGTGGCTCGAGTATGCGCAACTGGCTTTGAGCCAGCCGCATATGGCGATGAAGAAGGTCGAAACCGCGGCTGACATTTATCCGGTGTTTCGCGAGTTGTTTGAAAAGCAGGTGGCGTCTTCATGACGACAGAACACCTGCACAACGAAGCGCCCGGCTCTCAGCCGGAGCGCGGGAAAGGCGTGCCGCAGCATCAGTCGGGGCATGCCGAGGCCGGGGCGGTCGAAGTTGGAGCCGCTGCCGCTGGAGCAGTCGATGGCGCTGTAGCACGGGGACACACCGGAACGCCCACTGAGGGGCAAAGGGAAGTCCGTATGAACGTAGGCGATAGACGGCCTTTGCCGTGCCCGTCCGACTGGACCTTCGAATTGATCGAAGAGTACGACTCGCATATTGCCCTTGTTGCGGAGCAATATGAACTCGACGTGTATCCGATCCAGCTCGAGCTCATCAGCGCTGAACAGATGATGGACGCGTACGCGTCCGTCGGCATGCCGGTGAATTACCGGCATTGGTCGTTCGGCAAACACTTTCTTGCCACTGAAAAAAGTTATCGTCGCGGGCAGATGGGGCTGGCGTACGAGATCGTCATCAATTCGAACCCTTGCATCGCGTACCTGATGGAAGAGAACACGATGACGATGCAGGCGCTCGTCATCGCGCATGCGGCGTACGGGCACAACTCGTTCTTCAAGGGTAATTATCTGTTCAAGTTGTGGACGGATGCGCACGCGATCATCGATTACCTGGTCTACGCGAAGAATTACATCGCGGAGTGCGAGGAGCGCTTCGGACTCGACCGCGTGGAGGAGTTGCTCGACTCGTGCCACGCGCTGATGAACTACGGCGTGGACCGTTATAAACGGCCGCAGAAGCTCTCACTGGAGAAGGAGTTCGCCGCGCGCCGCGAGCGTGAGGCCTATCTGCAGTCGCAGGTTAATGAATTGTGGCGCACCTTGCCGACGCGGCATACGCCATTGCCGGAGGAAACCGAGGACCGTTATCCGCCTGAGCCGCAGGAGAACCTGCTGTATTTCGCCGAGAAGAATTCGCCGCTGCTGGAGCCGTGGGAGCGGGAGGTGATCCGCATTGTGCGCAAGGTGGGGCAGTATTTCTACCCGCAGCGCCAGACCCAGGTGATGAACGAAGGGTGGGCGACGTTCTGGCACTACACCTTGCTCAACACGATGTACAACCAGGGCAAGCTGGAAGACGGCTTCATGATGGAGTTTCTGCATTCGCACAGCAATGTGGTGTACCAGCCGCCGGTGACGAAGCCGTACTACAGCGGTATCAATCCGTACGCGCTTGGTTTTTCGATGATGAGCGACATACGGCGGATTTGCGAAGCGCCGACGGAGGAGGACCGCAAGTGGTTCCCTGAGTTGGCTGGCAGCCCGTGGTTGCCTGCGATGCATTACGCGATGCGTAATTTCAAGGATGAGAGTTTTGTGGCGCAGTATTTGTCGCCGCATCTGATTCGGGAAATGCGGCTTTTTTCAGTGCTTGATGATGATATGCGTGACGCGCTGGAGGTGTCGGCGATTCACGATGACAGCGGCTATCAGTATGTGAGGCAGGCGCTGTCGCGGCAGTACGATATGCATCATCGGGAGCCGAATATTCAGGTATGGGCGGTTAATACGCGTGGCGACCGGAGTTTGACGTTGCGGCACTTTATGAGCGATAACCGGCATCTGTCGGGTGACAGCGAGGAGGTGCTCAAGCACATGGCGCGGTTGTGGCAGTTCGATGTTTATCTCGAGAGTGTTGACGAGAATGGGACTGTCAGGAAGCGGTATGAATGTCGGTATGTGCCTCCGGCGGTTCGGGTTTGATGCGGTTTTTTTTGTCGCCGCAGGCGCTGGTTGGTTTGTTTGGTTGTTTGCCTGCGGCGTTGGCCTTTCCTTGCATTCTTATTGGTCTATTAGTGTTGCCCCTGTGCGGGGCGGCACTCACTTTCTTTGCCGCCGCAAAGAAAGTAAGCAAAGAAAGCGGGCTCAAACCGCTAACTCTTAAGCGGGTCCCCTGGCTTGGAGGGGCTTGTGGCCCCGTAGAGGTTGAGCCTGCGCACCTCCCCACCTAAGTGACCAGGCCGTCATGCTTCCGGCGGCGCTGCGCGCGCCGACGCGGTACTTCATCAAAACACCCGTCATGCTTTACGCATGCGGTTTGCCCGATACGGCGGTTCGCACCGCCAGCCCGGCGTGACTCGCGACCGTCAGTCCTGGCGCCACGACTTCCAAAACCATCGGTGTGTTTCAGCGCCTCGCCGAGGCAAAGCTGATGGCCCCGCTACGCGCAACCAAAGCCCCCGTTTTCCCTGATGGACCGATCCGCGACGCACGCAGTGCGGAGTGGGAGCGGATGACGGCTGTGTCACTGGCGCTCATGGACCACGGTGTGATCCGTTAATCGGACCACCAGCCCCTCCAAGCCAGGGGACCCGCTTAGATGATGGCGGTGTGAGCCGCTTTCTTTTGCCTACTTTTCTTTGCGGCGGCAAAGAAAAGTAGGTGCCCCCCCGCACAGGGGGAACGCTAATAGACCAATAAAAATAGAAACAGCCAACACCGTAGGCACAACAACAAAAAAGCAACCGCCGTAGGCAAAACAGCAACAAAGCCACGACCGCAGGCAAACCCCCCATCACTTCTTCCTTGCAATTCTGTAAAATCCGCGCAATCGCGCATGAACCAACGATGCGAAGGCCACGCAGCACCCATCGTCAGAAACAAGGAAAACCAACAGTATGACTGATCAATCCGTGGCCTCCGCCCACGACACCCGCCGCCGCATCTTTGCGATCGTCGGCGCTTCATCAGGTAACCTGGTCGAGTGGTTCGACTTCTACGTCTATTCCTTCTGCGCGCTTTATTTCGCGCCAGCATTCTTCCCAAGCGGCAACACCACCACGCAGTTGCTCAACACCGCCGGTGTGTTCGCCGCAGGCTTCCTCATGCGCCCAATCGGCGGCTGGTTCTTCGGGCGCCTCGCCGACAAGCACGGGCGCCGAACCGCGATGATGGTGTCCGTGTTCATGATGTGCGGCGGCTCGCTCGTCATTGCCCTGTTGCCTACCTATGCGCAGATCGGCGCGCTAGCGCCAGCGCTGCTGCTGGTGGCGCGCCTGTTCCAGGGCCTCTCGGTGGGCGGCGAATACGGCACCAGCGCCACCTATATGAGTGAAGTCGCACTCAAGGGGCGCCGTGGCTTCTTCGCGTCGTTCCAGTACGTGACACTGATCGGCGGCCAACTCTGCGCGCTGCTGGTGCTGGTGATCCTGCAACAAACACTCTCCACCGAAGAACTGAAAGCGTGGGGCTGGCGCGTCCCGTTCGTGATCGGCGCAATGGCCGCGCTCGTCGCGTTGTATCTGCGTCGATCGCTCGACGAAACCACCACCGCCGAATCGCGTCAGCGCAAGGAAGCCGGCACGCTGCGCGGCTTGTGGGCGCACAAAGTCGCGTTCATGACCGTGCTCGGTTTTACAGCCGGCGGCTCGCTGATTTTCTACACGTTCACCACTTACATGCAGAAGTACCTGGTGAACACCGCCGGCATGCACGCGAAAACAGCCAGCAATGTCATGACCGCGGCGCTCTTCATCTACATGGTGATGCAGCCGGCCTTCGGCGCGCTGTCGGATCGCATCGGCCGCCGTCGCTCGATGCTGTTCTTCGGCTCCTTCGCAACCATCGGCACGGTGCCGCTGCTGCACGCATTGAAGGACGTCACAAGCCCGTACGCGGCATTTGGCCTCGTCGTCGTGGCGCTGGCGATTGTCAGCTTCTATACATCGATCAGCGGCCTGATCAAGGCGGAAATGTTCCCGCCGGAAGTGCGCGCGCTCGGCGTAGGCCTGTCGTACGCAGTGGCCAATGCGATCTTCGGCGGCTCGGCGGAATACGTGGCGCTGTGGCTGAAATCGGTGGGCAACGAATCGCTGTTCTTCTGGTACGTGACCGCGCTGTGCGCGATCGCAGGCCTCGTCGCGCTGCGAATGCGCGATCCGTCGAAAGAAGGCTACTTGCGTAACGAACCGTGACCGTAGGCAGCACGCGTAAGCACTGCTAGTGAGCGGCGGCCTGGGGCAACCCGGCCGCCGTTTTTTTCCCTGGCGCACAAAACCAAACCGGTTCAACGCGCGGGGTAGGGCACACCTTCACGCCACCACGATCTCCGTCCCCAATGCATGCAACAGATCGCGCAGTGCTTCGGCCTGCGCCATCTTCGCGTCGCTGCGTAAGTGAATCTGCACCGCGCGCCCCGCAATTCCATCCACGGGCTGAGCGAGCCACAACTCCACTGCAAGCCCCAATCCTTCGGGCTGGTTGACGACAACCGGCTCGATCACGCGCGGCTTGAAACAGGCACTGTCGGACATGGCGAATCACCTCTCGGGCTGATGACGTCCATCGTAACGAGGTGCACGTACCCGGCCAAACGACAAATACGCGTTTGCAAATCAGCGGATGCTTAGCAGAAAACGCGCTGATGACAGAAGCATTGGCTGCTTCAGCGGCATGGAGCGAACTGCATATGGCGGCGATAGGCGCAGTCCATTTGTTTCCGTCCTGCTGAACGGATCTATGCATCGTGTCACGCCGACGCCTTCAGGATTTTCGAGGCATTGGGCGTAACGACAGTGGCGTATGTCTTCGTCGTCGTGTTGATGGAAACCGCTTCGCATACGGGTACCCTGGCGCACGTGCGCGTCCTTGCGAGGCGCCGAGACATGCGGCCTTGCGCGACACCCAGGCCGCGGCGCTTTCAGACCAGTTCGGAGCGCTCCGGCACAACGGTCTGATCGACGGCAGCAGCGGGTGCTGCCTCGATTGCTGCCTGCTGTTGCATGGCAACCATCGCGCGCGCGAGCAGCAGCAGATGGTAGTAAAACCGCTTGCTAAAGCCGTAGTTGTACGCGAACAGATGCGTGAGAGCGATCCTGAACCCGATGAGCGGCTGACGACTCCTCGCATAGCCCGAAACGACGATCGGCACCAGCCTGCGCAACGCAATTGCGCGCGCGGGTTCGAGCTGAGGCGGCAGTTTCAGCGCCTGCACGAACGCATAAGCGCTGAGCGGCGCGGCGACAGCCGTACCGCGCGTGCTATGAGAAATCGACGTCGCCGTCTTGCGATAGACCGACACATACTCGTGCAGATAAAACACCTCTCGCGCAGCGAGACAGAGTTGCGTGCCGAATACGAAATCACAGCACGCACCGTGCGAGTCCTGATAGCCGACCCGTTTCACGAGCGCCGCATTTGCCATCCAGCCGTTGTTGGGGAACATCTGCACCAGGCCGGTTCGACCAGGCAGCGCCTGCAGACCCTCGGCGTCCTTCGTGCGCCGAAAGTCGGCGTTCAGGTGCTCGCTTGCTTCGAAATCGATCGCGCCGGCGTGATCGGCCTCGTACTGGTCAGCGAACGCCACTTCGAGCCGGGGATGTTGCAACCACAGCGACACCAGTTTTTCGACGCCGTCGATGGTGAGCAGGTCGTCGTCATGAATCAGGAGGATCTTGTCGCCGCTGGCCCGCGCGAACAGACGCGCCACATTGCGAGCCTGGCCGAGCGACGGCCGGTTCATCGCATGGTGAATGCGCGGCTCGTTCGCATAGCGAGTTGCGATCAATTGCCGCGTGCGCTCATCGTTGGAATCGTCGCCGATCAGGATTTCCAGATTGTCGTAGGTTTGCGCAAGGCACGAGTCGATGCATTCCACGATCAGTTCAGGACGATCGCAGGTCGGCACGCAAATGGAGACTTTCGGGGGGACAGAAGAGATGGACGAGATGGACATGAGCGTCGCCTTTGTTATCTGTTAAGGGGCGGCAGCCGGTTCGCTTGGCGCACACATCGCTGCATGCAGAAAAATAGTCCATCAAGCAGAAAAAATAATCGGTAAAAATTCGGAAAAAATGTCTGCCTAATGAAAGCTGTTCGAAGGGGGAAATTTATGCGACTTTGCTGCAAAAACACAGCAAAGCCGCTTGTAGATTGATGCCTGATATTTCAGCTGACTGACGGCTCACCCTCGCCGGGTTTCTTGCCGGGGCGGTCGGCGGGCGATTGACTGCGCCCTTCGTCATGGCGCTCGGGCATCTTGCTCTTTTCGTTGTCGCTATGTTCGACCGGCTGCGGGTGTTCCATGTCGGCCGGGTTCGCAGTGGTGCTTCGTTTGGTTTCGGTCATTGCCTGCTCCTCGCGTGGGGATGTCCTGTGACGCAGCAAGACGCGGGCCCGGGCCGCTGGTGCGTAGCGCAGCGCAAGGCTCGGTCAATGCGACGCATCACGCGTATCAGGAAGAAAAAGGGGCGTCCGTCGATGTGTGACGGTGCGTCACAGCGCGCTCGAAAAGCGGACTAATGCGTATACGCAGGTCGATGTCCCGTGATACGTTTAATTACGTTTTGCTTTCATCCGAGTGAGCGAGCAGTGCGTGAGGTGCCAGACGGTCTGATGAGCACTTTTCATTGGATGGTTTCTTCAGAAATGTTCGGTATCCATATTGATTCGGATTGCGGCAAGTACGCCGCGTCGACCTTCTGGATACTGCGTGATTGCGGAGAGCGATATGAATTTGACTCAGCTGGTCGAAGAAAAAATCAACGAGAGTGCTGCGAAGATCGTCAAGGGCGGAGGCGGGACCGACGATCTGGCGTTTGGAAAACTAACGTTCTATTTTGCGCTGAGGCGTATTCAGCAAAAGAAAGCCACTGCCGAAGATGTGGGGTTGATGGGCGCCATCAACGATACTTTGCAGGCGCTGGAGGTGGTTGAAAAAGGGCGGTCTTTTTACGAGGAATAGGGTAAGGGGGCGGAGCTTTTTGCTTCTGGCGGTATGGGTCTTTCCTGGGTTCTGGCTGCAACGAGCCAGAACCAGGAATCACCAACGCCACAGGTAAAGAGCCAACATTCATCCCCCGGACCCCGCAGTCAGCGACATCACAAATTCAAAAAACGCCCGCACCTTGGCCGGCGGAAGATGCCGGGAAGGATAAAGCGCATACAACGGATAAACCTCGTCTCCCCAATCGGGGAACAGCTCAACCAGCCGCCCATGAGTCAGCAACGGCTCCGCACCCAGCGCCAGTATCTGCGCGATGCCTTGCCCGGCGATGCACACGCTATGCAAAGTGCCGACGTCGTTCACCGTCAAAGGCCCCCGTGGCGTCACCACGATCTTTTTGCGCTTGCGGTGAAACTCCCAACTGAATGGATAACCCGTCAACGGATCGCGGAATTTGATGCACACATGGCGGCCGCTCTCGAGGTCGGTCGGCGCGACCGGGTGGCCGTACTTCTTCAGATAGGACGGCGCCGCAACAGTGAGGATGCGCGTATCCAGCAGCTTGCGCGCAATCAACGTGGACACCGGCGGCTCGCCAAACCGCACGGCCAGATCGAAACCATCCGCGACCATGTCGCCAAGCTGATCGCGCGTGATCAGTTCGAGTTGAAGGTCGGGATGTTTATCGATGAAGCCACCCAGGCGCGGCCCCAGCACGAGACGCGAAAAGAACGGATCCATGTTCACGCGCAAACGTCCGCGTACCGCAGTCGCGCCCTGTGCCGCAGAGGCCGCCGCTTCCTCGAGACCGCCAAGCAGCGGCACGATCTGTTCGTAGAAGCGCCGTCCCTCGTCGGTGAGCGTCACGGAGCGCGTCGTGCGATCGAACAGCCGGATGCCGAGGCGCGCTTCGAGTCGTGCGACCGAACGGCTGACACCCGATTGCGACATGTCGAGCGCCTCGCCGGCCGCCGCGAAACTGCCGCAGTCGACAATCGCCGTCAACACGCCCATGCCATTCAGCATGCGCTCGTCAAATGGCATGGTGGTGTGCCTTTTTAGTGGGTTTCATGCATGACATGCTAACGCGAACGCGCGTTTGAACGTGTGGAGTCGAGTCGGGAAAAGCCATCCCGATCGCTCGATCAATGACACATCGTCATGAGCATCGCGGTAGTGAGGCGGACGCGTCAGGAGCCGGCGCGGCGCCAGCCTGGCCACCATCGCCGGACGCGCGGCATCATGCGGCTCCCGTCATGCATGGCGCATGCGGTAGGTGTTTTGCGGCGAATGCCGTCGCTTCACGAATTTTTATTGCGGGGTGCGCCGCTGAGTCGAAGGCAACCCGCCGGGCAAATCTCAGCGCCCGGCGCTCTGCGCAGCCGGCCCATGCGCCGCGCGCGTGGCGGGCACATCGTCGAGATGGCGGAAAATCCATGCCGACACCAGCGTGATGACGCCGACGCATGCAAAGCTCAGGCGGAAGCCGAGCGCCGCCGACCCCCAATGCGCCGAGAACAGCGTCACGAGGCCGCCGCCGATCGACACCCCAAGACCGATCGCCAGCATCTGCACCATCGAAAAGAGGCTGTTGCCACTGCCGGCGTCTTCATGCGAAAGATTTTTCAGCGTGACGCTGTTCATCGCCGCGAACTGCATCGAGTTGGCCGCGCCAAAGACGGCAAGAATCGCAATCTCGACAATCAGCGGCGTGCCGCGCGAAATGAAGGCGAACGAGACGATCGCCGAGCCCACGATCACCGTATTGACGAGCAGGAAGGCGTCGTAGCCATAACGGCGCACGAGCGGGGCGATCCAGCGTTTCGCGACGGTGCCGGCGAGCGCCGCGGGCAACATCATCAGGCCGGAATGCAGCGGCGAGTAGCCCAGTTGCAATTGCAGCAGCAAAGGTACGAGAAAGGGCACCGCGCTCGAACCGATGCGGCACACCAGATTGCCGATCAGCCCGACGCTGAAATTCGGCTCGCGAAAGAGCTTGAGCTTGAACAGCGGATCGCTGCGGCGTTTCGCGTGCGGAATATAGGCGAGTGCGCTGACGACAGCGAGCGCGAACAGGGCCGCCGACCACGCCGCGCGATGTGTCTCCGCAGGCGCGTCGACGGCCAGCGAAAACGCGATCATGCACAGCGACAGCAGCCCACAGCCGACGAAGTCGAACGGCGGCGCCTGGGTCTCGCCATGCGCCGGCAAGAAGCGCTGCACCGCATACAGGCCGAGCGCGCCGATTGGCACATTGATCAGGAAAATCCAGTGCCACGTAATTGCCTGCACGAACCAGCCGCCGAGCGTAGGTCCGGCGATCGGTCCCAGCTGGCCGGCCACTGAAATGAACGCGAGCGCCGACACGTATTGCTCGCCGGACACGCTGCGCAACACGGCGAGCCGTCCGATCGGCAGCAGCATCGAGCCACCGAGCCCCTGCAGGACGCGCGCCATCACCAGTTGGCCGAGCGTGTGGGCGCTCGCGCAGCAGATCGAGCCGAGCACGAACACGAGGATTGCCGCGAAATAGACGCGCCGTGTGCCGAAGCGGTCGGCGAGCCAGCCCGAGGCCGGTGTGAGCATCGCCATGGTCAGCGTGTAGGCGACCACGATCGGCTGCATCGCGAGAGGCGCGACGTGCAGGCTGTTGGCGATCGACGGCAACGCGGTGTTGACGATCGTCGTGTCGAGCGACTGCATGAAAAAGCCGGCGGCGACGATCCACAGTAGCGCGGTCTGGGAAGAATCCTTGGTCATGTTCAATGGGGCGGCGGGGCGCGCGCATGGCGCGCCGGGCCCGGCGCAAACCGTTTGGGGATTCCGTCATCATATTGACATCCGAGTCAATCGGGAACCCCACTAGGTACGCTGACTATTATCGACTTTGCCGATGAGCAGCGCGACAATGACGCATGCTCAATCCCATCTGGCTCAAGACTTTCACGACCGTCGCGGCTTGCCACAGCTTTACCGAGGCGGGGCGGCAACTCGATCTTACGCAGTCGAGCGTCAGCGAACACATTCGCCGCCTCGAAGAGAGCGTCGGCCGGCGCCTGTTCGTGCGCGACACCCACTCGCTGGCAATGACGCCGGACGGCGAGGCCATGCTCGCGCACGCCAGCGTGATCCTGCAGGCGCTCGCGCGGGCCGAATCGCAGTTTCGCGCGCCGCGTCTGAAAGGCCGCGTGCGGCTCGGCTCGTCCGACGATGTCGCGCTCGGGCCGCTGCCCACCGTCCTGGCAGCGTTTCGCGACGCGCATCCGGATGTCGAACTGGAAATCACCATCGGCATGACCGGCAAGCTTTACGAGTTGCTCGACGCCGGTTCGATCGATCTGCTGGTCGGCAAACGGCGTCTGGGCGACCGCCGCGGCGTGCCGCTTTTCACGGGCCGTCTGGAGTGGCTGGCGCGCACCGGTACGCGGGTCGATCTGACGCAGCCGCTGCCTTTGATCCTGGTCGCTGAGCCGAGCGTGACGCGCGCCGTCGTACTCGACGCGCTGGCGGAAGCCGGTTTCAGCTGGCAGGTGGTGTGTACCAGCAGCAGCCACGCGGGCTGCATCGCGGCCGCGCGCGGCGGGCTCGGCATCACGGTTCGTCCGCAATATCTGGCCGCTCGCGGTCTTGCGCCGCCGCTGAACGCAGCCAGTTTGCCGACGCTGCCTTCGGTGGAATTTATCGCGCTGGCGGCGAAGCGGCTCAGCCGTCCGGCAGGCACGCTGCTGCAACTCCTGCACGACAGCGACTTGCGCGGCTCGTGGATTGGCGAGTAGCGGCGTGGCGCGGCAGGGTTTGACACATTTTAAGTAACTTTATAAAAGCTAATTTATAGGTTACTATGGCTGAGTGCGCCATGCGCGCGAAGTGCAACGACCCGCGAGGAACCCGATCATGACCGTAACCGATACCGATACCGAAACCTCAGGCGCCGCGCCGGTCGATCCGGAATTTCTCGGCGATCATCCTGCGCTCGACTTGCTCAACACCGTCGTACAGCAAGACGGCGCGCCCGTGGACATCTGGCAAACCGATGCGGATGTCTTGCGCTGGCTGACACGCCAGCATCTGCACGACGGCGCGCAAGCGCCCGCGCGCCTGAAGAGCGGCGCATTACTGAGCGCGGCGCGCGCGTTGCGCGAAACGGTGCGCGTCGCGGTTGCACAACGCAAGGCGCAAGCTCCGGTCGATATCAAGGCGCTCAATGCCTTTCTGGGCGAAGGCCGTCGGCATCTCGAGCTCGCGTTGAACGATCAACACCAATTGCAGGCGATCGAACGCTATGAAGCAAGCACGCCGGCGCAACTGCTCGCGCCGCTTGCTGAAACGGCCGCACAACTGCTGGTCACCGGCGACTTCAATCTGATCCGCAAGTGCGAGCACCCTGACTGCACGCTGTGCTTCTACGACCGCACCAAATCGCACCGGCGCCGCTGGTGCAGCATGGCCCTGTGCGGCAATCGTCACAAAGTGGCGAGTTTTCGGCGCCGTCAGCAGCAGGCATGAGCGTTTCGGCCACGCCGGTTGAACAAACGGGCAACTGCTTTTAAAGTCGCGAGCGATACAGCACAGCAACGCAATAGCGTACTGAGTGCATTGGGCGCGAGAAGGGCCCAAGAATCGCTTAGGAAACCACAGCATGCGAACGTTGCCTCACACTGCAACGCTCGCCGGTGCAACACAAGTGATTCGCCTCTGCCTCAGGCCGGCAGCTTGCGGAAGCCAATCGCGAAGCGGTTCCACGCATTGATCGCCGAGATCAACAGCGTGAGATCGACCAGTTCTTCGTCGCTGAAGTGCGGACGCACGATTTCCCACACGGCGTCAGGCACATGGTCCTGCGACACCAGCGTCAACGCTTCGGTCCATTCGAGCGCCGCGCGTTCGCGGTCCGTGAAGAAGGGCGTTTCGCGCCAGACCACCACCGTTGCCAGACGGCGCTCGGTTTCACCGCCTTTGCGCGCGTCGGTCGTGTGCATGTCGACGCAGTATGCGCAACCGTTGATCTGCGATGCGCGCAGACGCACCAGTTCGGTCAGCGATTTTTCGAGCGCCGATTTGCCGATGCGTTCTTCCACGCCGACCAATGCCTTAATGGCTGCGGGGTTGGCTTTGTAGAAGTCGAGACGTTGTTCCATGATGTGCTCCTGAAGTCGGGTTGGACGCATTCCGTGATGCGATGGGTGAAGATTAGTCGCTCGATTGGATTCGTTAAATGACCGGTTTAAGCTATTTTCAGGTAACCACTTTTTGAAACCGGCGATGCATCGGGCTGTTGCCTGAGCGCCCTTACCGCCTGTAATGACATCGTTGTCGCCGTTCCGGCGATTCTGTATGGTGGGTCATCAACCTATCATGAGACCTAGAATGATGTCCGACGCAGACCCACTTCCGCAGCCGATCCGCTCCGATGTGCTGATTGTCGGCGCAGGGCCGGTCGGCCTGTTCGCCGCTTTCGAGGCGGGCGTGATCGGCCTGTCGTGCCAGATCGTCGATGCGCTCGGCAAGGTCGGCGGGCAGTGCACGGAGCTCTATCCGGACAAACCGATCTACGACATTCCCGCGATTCCCTCGTGTACCGCGCGCGAACTGGTCGAGCGTTTGATGGTGCAATGCAAGCCGTTCGACGTGCCGATTCATCTGGAACAACGCGTCGAATCGGTCGAGCAGCGCGACGATGGCCGCTGGACCGTACGGACCGATCGTGGCCTCGTGTTCGACGTGGCGGCGATCCTGCTTGCCGCCGGTAACGGCGCTTTCGTGCCGCAAAAACTGCCGCTTGCGGAGGCTGTGCCGCTGGAGTCGCGCCATGTGCACTACAGCGTGCCGCGTCTGGCCGATTTCGCCGACAAGACGGTCGTCGTGGCCGGCGGCGGCGATTCTGCGCTCGATTGGGCGCTGGCGTTGCGCCAGGTCGCGCGGCGCGTGACGCTGGTCCATCGGCGCAACGGCTTCAGCGCCGCTGACTCGAGCGTCCAGACGATGCGGCGCGCGGTCGAGGCGGGCGAGATGGACTTCATCGTCGGCGCGATTTCAGGGCTTGCCGTGGAAGACGACGTGCTGAAATCGATCGCTCTGCGGCATATCGAAGGGGAAACCCAACTCGCAACCGACCAACTGGTCGTGCTGTACGGGTTGGTCGCGGATCTCGGGCCGATTGCCCGATGGGACCTGACGATCCACGGCGGCCGCGTCGATGTGGATACGTCGAACTACGAGAGTTCGCGGCCCGGCATTTTCGCGGTCGGCGACATCGCCAATTATCCGAACAAACAGAAGCTGATTCTGTCCGGCTTTCACGAGGCGTCGCTGGCGCTGCGCAAGGCGTACGCCTACGCGTATCCGGAAAAGAAACGCGTGCACGTCCATTCCAGTTACGACGCGAAGCTGGCCGAGAAGGTGGCGGCGGCCTGACGGCGAGGCTGTCCAGGCCATCTCCAACCCCATTTGAAACTCCGCTGGGCGGTCAGGGACCTAAGCGGGGTTTTCGTCTGCACGTCCGCTCATCAGCGTTGCGCCTGAAAATCTGATATTCATAAATCTGCATTTGACAATATCTGACATTGCAGATATATTGCTTTCAACCAACGAGGAGCCGCACATGGACCACTACACGCCGGAGAGTTTCAGGCTGACGCAGAGCGTGGGGTTTGCCATCAACAAGGCGCGCAATCTGTTGGTAACGGAAATGGACGCCGCGCTCAAGGAGCTGGACATCACCAGTCAGCAAATGGGCATTCTGCTGTCCTTGCGCAGTGGCGTCGCCACCACGCCGTTCGAACTGTCGAAGCTGCTCGGCATCGACACCGGCCTGATGACGCGCATGCTCGACAAGCTGGAAACGAAGGGTTTGCTGGAGCGCTCGCGCAGCATCGAAGACCGCCGCGTCGTCAATCTGACGCTGACGAAAGAGGGCGAAGCGGTGGCCGAGCAGGCTTCCGGATATTGCTCCGGAGGTGCTGAACGCGCGTCTGAAGAAGTTCACGAAAGCCGAATTCGAGGAATTGCGCCGTCTGCTGAACAAGTTTCTCGGCGACTAGCCAACGCATGCTGGACCCGAAACGCTGCGAACGATCGCAGCTATTTTTTTACTCCATATATCTGATAGGTCAGAAAATGAAATCACAGTTAAATCAACAGGCAGCCGGGTCGCGAGTCGCGAAGGCTGGTGTGACGGTGATCTTCGCGGCGGTGCTGTCGGCTTGCGTGAACTACGCCGGCATCTCGAGCGACAAGCAGATGGCGCAGCCGCAGACCTACGCGACTCAACAAAGCATTCCGGCCGACAAGCGGTCACTGGCCGGCGGCCGATTGGGCCGACCAGTTCGGCGACGCGCAACTGAAGGCGCTGCTTGAAGAAGCGCTCAAGGGCAACCCGTCGATCGAACAGGCCCGCGCCCGGGTCGCCGCGGCGGCCGCGTACAGCGACACCGCGAAGGCCAGCACGATGCCGCAAGTCGGCGCGACGTACTCGTTCACGCGTCAGCAGTATTCGCGGCACCGCGCTGGTGCCGCCGCCGTACGCCGGCTCGCTGGCAATCGGAAAACAAGGGCCTGCTGTCCGCTTCCTACGATCTCGATCTGTGGGGCAAGAATCGCGAAGCGCTGAAGGCGTCGCTGTCGCAACTGCAGGCGAGTCGAGGCCGACGCCGAAGTCGTCAAGCTCTCGCTCACGTCGGCCATCGCGCGCGCGTATAACCAGCTGGCGCGCCTGTACGTGCTGCGCGATATCGCCCAGCAGGAAATCGCGCAGCGCGAGCAGATCGACCGCATCACGGCCGGGCGCATCGCAACCGGTCTCGATACGCAAGTCGAGCGCAAGACCGCGCAGGCGAATCTCGCCACCAGCCGCGCGACGCTGGCCGCGCTCGACGGCAGCATTCTCACGACCCGCTATCAGCTGGCCGCGTTGCTGGGCGCCGGCCCGGATCGCGGTCTCGCGATCACGCGGCCGGCGCTCGGCGTCGGCGACGAAGTGCGTCTGCCGGACAACCTGCCCGCCGATCTCGTGAGCCGCCGCCCGGACATGGTCGCCGCGAACTGGCGCGTCGATGCGATCACGCACGACGTGAAGGAAGCCAAGGCCGAGTTCTATCCCGACATCAATCTGAGCGCCGCGATCGGCCTCGACGCGTTCGGCTTCGGCCGCTTCCTCACCGCGGCGAGCCGCACGGCGTCGGCGGGGCCGGCGATCCATCTGCCGATCTTCGACGCGCGGCGCAGTTGCGCGCGCAACTGAAGGGCCGTTACGCCGACTTCGACTACGCCGTCGCGACCTACAACCAGACGCTCGTCACCGCGCTTGATCCGAAGTCGCGACGCAACTCGCGCAAATCCGCTCGACCGACGAGCAGCTCGGCGACGCGCAAGCCGCGCAGGAAGCCGCGCGCGAGCGCCGACCAGTCTGGCGCTCACGCAATACAAGGCCGGTCTCACGAATCAGCTGACCGTGCTCAACGCCGACACCAACGCGCTCGCCGCCGATCAGCAGGTCGCGAACCTGAAGATGAACCGGCGCGACCAGCAGATCGCGCTGGCCGTCGGCGCTCGGCGGCGGCTATGTCGACAACGCCGATGCCGGCGCGCACGGCAACGCCGCAGCGCCGGCTGCCGCGGCGCCAGCATTGCCAACCCTGTCGTCGCCGCGCGTTGAAGCGCCATCGCGACACTTTCTACGAATCTGTCAGGAGCCATACATCATGAGCGACACGATCAACACCGACCGCACGACGAGCGCGAACAGCAAGCGACCCGCGGCACCCGCAAACGCGACGCAGCCCGCCACGCAAGCGCAAGCTGTTGCTCGCGCTGCTCGCCGCGGCCGTCGTGGTGGCGGGCGCGGCTTACGGCGCGTACTACTACACGGTGGGCCAATATCACGAGTCGACCGACGACGCCTACGTCAGCGGCAACCTCGTGCAACTGACGCCGCAAGTGAGCGGCACGGTCGTCGCGGTCAACGCCGACGACACGCAGATCGTCAAGCAGGGCGACGCCGCTCGTCACGCTCGATACCGCCGATCGCGAAGATCGCGCTGCCGAACGCCGAAGCGACGCTCGGCCAGACCGTGCGGCAGGTCAGCGGCCTCTACGTGAACAACGACTTCTACGCGGCGACCGTCGCGCAGCGCGAGTCCGACCTCGCCCGCGCCAACGACGACCTGAAGCGCCGTCAGCGCGGTGGCCGACACCGGCGCGGTGTCCGGCGAAGACATCGCGCACGCCCGCGACGCGGTCAGCTCCGCGCAAGCCGCGCTCGACGCCGCGCGCCAGCAGGCCGAAGCCAACCATGCGCTGACCGACCGCACGTCGATCGAACAGCATCCGAACGTGCAGGCCGCCGCCGTCGAAGGTGCGCGACGCCTACCTGAACTACGCGCGCAACACGCTTGCCCGCGCCGGTGACCGGCTACGTCGCGCGGCGCTCGGTGCAGGTCGGCCAGCGCGTCGCGCCGGGCACGCCGCTGATGGCGATCGTGCCGCTCGACGGCGTGTGGGTCGATGCGAACTTCAAGGAAGTGCAGCTGAAGCACATGCGCATCGGCCAGCCCGTCACGCTGACCGCCGACGTGTACGGCTCGAGCGTCAAGTATCACGGCCAGGTGGTGGGCTTCTCGGCGGGCACGGGCGCGGCGTTCGCCGTGCTGCCCGCGCAGAACGCCACCGGCAACTGGATCAAGGTCGTGCAGCGCCTGCCGGTGCGCATCCAGCTCGACCAGAAGCGAACTGAACGCGCATCCGCTGCGCATCGGTCTGTCGATGCAGGTCGAAGTCGAGACGCGCGACGAGTCGGGCGCGCAGCTCGGCGCGGCGGTCGACACCTCGTATCACACCGACGTGTTCGCGCGAATACGGCGCCGATGCCGATGCGGAAATCGCGAAGATCATCGCGCAGAACATGCCGGCAGCGCGCACGACTGCAGCGGCGTGCCGACGCAAAAGAGCGCAGCGCACAAGGCGGGTTGAAGCGCAGATTTGCCAGTGCCGCATTTTTTTCGGCCAATTAACTGATAAGTCAGATATTTGTCCATTGCTCGACAGGTGATGAAATGAATGGATCGAGCAACCGCCAGCGCCTCCGCCGCTGACCGGCGGCAAGCTCGTGCTGGCGACGCTTGCCGTGGCGCTCGCCACGTTCATGAACGTGCTGGATTCGTCGATTGCGAACGTGGCGATTCCGACCATCGCGGGCAATCTCGGCGTTTCGGTGGACGAGGGCACCTGGGTGATCACGCTGTTCGCCGCCGCCAACGCGATCGCGATTCCGTTGACGGGCTGGCTCACGCAGCGCGTCGGCCAGATCAAGCTGTTCGTGTGGGCGATCCTGTTGTTCGTGCTGTCGTCGTGGCTGTGCGGCATCGCGCCGACACCTGCCGGTGCTGCTCGCCGCGCGGATCTTGCAGGGCGCGGTGGCCGGCCCGTTGATTCCGCTGTCGCAAGCGATTCTGCTCGGCTCGTATCCGAAGGAAAAGAGTTCGCATCGCACTCGCGCTGTGGGCGATGACCGCGACCGTCGGTCCGATCGCCGGCCCGGCGCTCGGCGGCTGGATTACCGACAGCTACTCGTGGTCGTGGATTTTCTACATCAACATTCCGGTGGGCCTGTTCGCCGCCGGTGTGACGTGGGCGATCTATCGCACGCGCGAAACGCCGACCAAACGCATGCCGATCGACAAGGTCGGGCTGATCTTCGCTGATCGCCTGGGTCGGCTCGTTGCAGATCATGCTCGACAAGGGCAAGGATCTCGACTGGTTCAACTCGCCGGTGATCGTCGCGTTGACCGTGTTCGCGGCGATCAGCTTCGCGTTCTTCGTGATCTGGGAGCTGACCGAGAAGAACCCGATCGTCGATTTGCAATTGTTCGCAGGACGTAATTTCCTGGGCGGCACGATCGCGATTTCGGTGGCGTACGCGGTGTTTTTCTCGAACCTCGTGCTGTTGCCGCAGTGGATGCAGGAGTATCTGAACTACCGCTCGGTGGATGCGGGTCTTGCCACCGCGCCGCTTGGCATCTTCGCCGTGATTCTCGCGCCGGTGATGGCGAAGATCATGCCGAAGTCGGACGCACGGGTGCTGGCGACCCTGGCGTTCGTCGGCTTCGCCGCCGTGTTCTTCATGCGCTCGCAATACACGACCGGCGTGGATACGTGGACGCTCGTGCTGCCGACCTTGTTGCAAGGCATTCCGACCGCGCTGTTCTTCGTGCCGCTGACCGCGATCATTCTTTCGGGTCTCACGCCCGACAAGATTCCGGCGGCGGCGGGCCTGTCGAACTTCGCGCGGGTGTTTGCCGGCGCGGTGGGAACGTCGCTTGCGCAACGGGCTGGAACGACCGGACGATCCTGCATCATTCGCAGCTCGCTGAACAGACGAGCGTCAATAATCCGATCTTCACGGCGGCGTCTGGATTCGCTGCACAGCACGCTGGGCGGAAGCAGCTCGCAAGCGCTGGCGTTCTTTGAGAATTCGCTGAACGCGCAGGCCGCGATGCTTGGGCTGAACGATATTTTCTGGATTTCCGCGGTGATCTTCGTCGCGATCGTTCCGCTGATCTGGATCACGAAGCCGGACAAGAACAGCGCTGCCGCGGCGGCTGGAGCCGGCGGCCACTAAGACTTCTGGTTTCGTGCAGGTGACGCCCGGCCGTGATTGTGATCGCGGCGGGGCTTTTTTATATGGTTGGATGTTTGCGTTGGCTCCGGCGCGACACAATGTGCGAAGCGGCCGGCGATCGCCGGTGTATGCTTTTGTGCGCAGCCACTATTCTTTCCGCCATGAACGAACCCGACATCCTTTCCGCCGGCGAAAACGCCGAACCTGCCAAAGGCCAGTCCGCATCTGGAACGGGCGCAGTCGTGGGGGTCGATTACTGGACGCTGGTGCAGGCGATCGAAGACTACGCAATCTTCCTGCTCGACGCGACGGGGCGGATCGTCAGCTGGAACGCCGGTGCGCAGAAACTGAAGGGCTACGCGGCGAACGAGATTATCGGTCAGCATTTCTCGCGCTTTTATACCGAGGAAGCGGTGGCGCGCGGCTGGCCGACCTACGAATTGCAGCAGGCGTCGTTGAAGGGCCGCTTCGAAGACGAGGGCTGGCGGGTTCGCAAGGACGGGACGACTTTCTGGTCGAACGTCATCATCACGGCAATTCGCAATGACGCGGGCATTCTGACCGGTTTTGCCAAGATCACGCGTGATCTGACGGCGCAACGCGAGTATGTCGAAGCATTGCGGCAAAGCGAGGAGCGGTTCCGCCTGCTGGTCGACAACGTCAAAGACTACGCGATTTTCATGCTCGATCCCGAGGGCTATGTGGTGAGCTGGAACACGGGCGCCGCGCGAATCAAGGGCTATAAGCGCGAAGAAATTGTCGGCCAGCATTTTTCTGTTTTCTACGTGCCGGAAGAGGCGGCGGCCGGCAAGCCGGCTCGGGAGCTGGCCATCGCTCAGCAGGTCGGCCGGGTCGAGGACGAGGGCTGGCGTGTGCGCAAGGACGGCACTACCTTCTGGGCCAACGTCAACATCACGGCTGTCTATGACGAATCGAAACGGCTGCGTGGTTTCGCCAAGGTCACGCGCGACCTGACCGAGCGCCGTCAGCGCGAGGAACTGGAGCGTTCCGGCGATCGCATGCGCACGTTTCTCGCCACGCTCGCGCATGAGTTGCGCAATCCGCTTGCGCCGTTGCGCAACGCGGTCGGCGTCATGCAGCTCGAAGCGGGTATGAGTCCGACGCTGGCGCGCTCGCGCGATCTGATCGACCGGCAGGTCACTCACCTTACGCGGCTGGTGGATGATTTGCTGGATGTCGGGCGCATCATGTCGAACAAGGTCGAGTTGCGCATTGCGCGAGTCGACGTGGGCGAAGTCGTCGCGCGTGCGATCGAAGCGGCCCGGCCGTTTACCGACGCGCGTGACCAGAGCGTTGCCGAGCATATGCCGGCCGAGCCGTTGATGGTCGCAGGCGACATGACGCGGCTCATCCAGGTGCTGCAAAACCTGCTGCACAACGCGTCGAAATTTTCGCCCACGGGCAGCCATATCGACATATTTTCACGCATCGACCACAACATGGCCGTGCTCGAAGTACGCGATTCCGGTTGCGGCATTCCATTGCGTTCGCTCGATTCGATCTTCGAGTTGTTCATGCAGGAGAAGGAAGGGCAAAACCCCAGCGAAGGCGGCCTCGGCATTGGCCTCACGCTATGCAAGTCGCTGATGGAGATGCATGGCGGCACCATTATCGCCAGTAGCGAAGGAGCGGGGCGCGGCAGTACGTTCTCGCTCAGTCTGCCGCTTGCAGCGGCGCCCACCGAAGCCACGGTCGACGAGTCAGGCGCTGCGGCGAGCGTCGTGCCGCCGCTGCGAATACTGCTGGTGGACGACAATCGCGACTCCGCCGACAGTCTCGCGATGCTGCTCCAGCTCAAGGGCCACGTGGTGCGCATTGCCTACGAAGGCGCGCAAGCGCTCGATGTCGCGCCGCGCTTCGTGCCGCACCTCGCGGTGATCGACATTGCGATGCCGAAGATGGACGGTTACGCCACGCTCGCCGCGCTGCACAACATCCCCGCGCTCGCCGATACGATCTACGCCGCCATGACCGGCTTTGGCCACGCGAGCGATCGCGAGCGTACGCGCGAAGCCGGCTTTGACGCGCATTTGGTGAAACCGGTGGAACTCGCGCTATTCGAAGAGTTGCTGGCGCAAACCGAATTGCGGCGCAAGCAGCGCGGGCTCAGCTAGCGCCCGGCAAACGGGCCACGCCCGCTTTCGTTCGATATAACAGGCCGCTGCATGCGGCCTGTTTCGTCTGATGTTCCCTGACTCCTGACTCCTGACCCGGGCGCCGCGGCCGTGCAATGCCTGCGGCACGCCGCTTGCTGTCCGTCTGCAAGCGCTGCGGCCATCGAAAGCCCGCTGGCATGGATTGAATCGGTTCAGGGAGGCACGATGCTCGATACGCGTGATCGGGCGGCCGGCGTGGGTACGCGGCCGTCTGATCGGAACAGCCTGACCGGTGCGCCGGATACCCATTTGGACCGTTTGGTTCAGAACCTGAAGGACCGGCCAACCGCCGCTCCACTGGATGCGTTTCTGCGCGGCGCGCGCTTCGATCCGAACGACCCGGCCGCGCTCGGCGACATGTTGAACGCGCTGGTCGAGCGCGGGTATGACCGGCTGCCGTTGCCGTCGCACGGCCAGACCGTTGCCCGTTGGCGCGCATTGGCCGCGGTCGCCGCATGCGATCTTGGCCTCGTCAAACTGTTCGAAGGTCATACGGACGCCTTGGCGATCCTCGCCGAGTTGAAGGGTCCCGTGCCGCAAGCGCATAGCCGATGGGCCGTCTGGGCCGCGGAGCCGCCGGATGCGCGCGTGAGTGCGACGCAAACCGGCGACGCGCAACTCTGTCTGAGCGGCACGAAAGCCTGGTGTTCCGGCGCGGGCGTGGTGACTCACGCGCTGATCACCGCGTGGCTCGACGGCGAGCCGGTGCTGGCGGCGGTCGCGATGGCACAGGCATCGATCGCAATCGATACATCGAAGTGGCAGGCGATCGGCATGCAGGCAACGGCCAGTGCCGACGTGAGCTTCGATCACACCTCGGCGACGCGGGTCGGCACGGCCCACGCGTACGTGCGCCGGCCTGGCTTCTGGCATGGCGGCGCGGGCATCGCCGCCTGTTGGTACGGGGCGGCGGCACAGATCGGCGCGATGTTGCGCGACGCTTCGGTTCAGCATGCCGACGCGCACCGGCTCGCGCATCTCGGCGCAGTGGATGTCGCGTTAACGGGCGCCGCAGCCGTGCTGCGCGAAACCGCCGCTTATATCGATGCGAACCCGCATGTCGATGCGCAACGCGAAGCCATGCGCGCACGCCTCGCTGTTGAAGCCGCGGCGACGGCCGTCATGCATCACGCGACGCGCACGCTCGGCGCGGGTCCGTTGTGCCGCAATGCCCGCTTCGCACGCGCGCTGGCGGATCTGCCGGTGTTCCTGCGGCAAAGCCATGCTGAACGCGATCTCGCCGGGCTCGGCGAGCTGACCGTCAAGGCGGCAACCGGCGCGAGTCCAACTGCCGGAGGTACCCCGTGGACACTCTGATGCGCTACCTGGAAGGCCGCTGACATGTCCTCTTCTCTGGAGTACTTCGACGGCCTATACGAGCACAGCGACGATCCGTGGAAGCTGCGCGAAGGCTGGTACGAGCGCCGCAAGCGTTCGCTCACGCTCGCGTTGCTGCCACGCCCGCGCTATCGCAATGCGTTCGAGCCAGGCTGCGCGAACGGCGAACTGACGGCGGGGCTGGCCGCGCGCTGCGAGGCGCTGCTTGCTGCCGATCTGCATGAACGTGCTGTGCAGCTCGCGCGTGAGCGCGTGGCCGGCATGCCGCAAGTACGCGTCGAGCAACGCACCGTGCCGCGCGAATGGCCGACCGAAGCGGGGCCGTTCGACCTGATCGTCATCAGCGAATTCGCCTATTACCTCGATGCGGCTGATCTCGAAACGCTGGCGGCGCGGATTGCCGCTTCGCTCACGACCGACGGCACGCTGCTCGCGTGTCACTGGCGCCGGCCGTTCGCCGAGGCGCTCGAATCCGCCGACCATGCCCACGCGTTATTCGATGCGCGCTGCGGCCTGTCCCGTCTCGCGCATCACGATGAGGCCGATCTGCTGATCGATGTATGGTCGCGCGATGCGCGTTCCGTGGCGCAACGCGAGGGGCTTCTATGATCGGTGTAATCGTGCCGGCGCATAACGAAGAGGCCTTGCTGGCGCCCTGTCTGGCGGCGCTGATCGAGGCGTCGCGTCATGAGGATCTGGCGGGCGAGGCGGTCCGCATTGTCGTCGTGCTCGACAGCTGTAGCGATTTTTCCGGCGCGATCGCGCGGGCCTACAGCGTCGAAACGCTGAGCCTGAAGGCACGCAATGTGGGTATCGCGCGGGCGGCCGGCGCCGATCTGCTGCTCGCACACGGCGCCCGCTGGCTCGCCTTTACCGATGCCGACAGCCGCGTCTCGCCAGGCTGGCTGGTCGCGCAACTATCGCTCGACGCGGACGCGGTGTGCGGCTCGATCGCCGTCGACGACTGGACTGCGCATCCGCACAGCGTGCGCGAATATTTTCGCAAGACCTATGTGGACGCCGACGGCCATCGCCACGTGCACGGCGCGAATCTCGGCGTATCGGCCGAGGCGTACCGTCGCGCGGGTGGCTTTCCGCCGCTCACGTGCAGCGAAGACGTGGCGCTTGTCGATCGGCTGATCGCGAGCGGCGCGCGCATTGCGTGGAGTGCCGCACCGCGTGTGATTACCAGCGCGCGTACAGCGACCCGTGCGCGTGGCGGCTTCGGCGACACGCTCGCGGCATGGGCAAGCGGATGAATCGGACGGTTGTGATCGCCGCGGGTAGCTAACCGCAATTACTCGCGCTTACCCGCCCGCGCTTACCCGCGGCCGCCGCGCGCGATCTCTTCGCCGGCGCGATGCGGCATGCGCAACGTGACTGGAATCGACGCGAACGAGCACAGACCCACCACCAGAAACGCGGGCCAGAAATCCGACCATGCAATGCTGGGATGCCCCTGCAGGACACGCGAAATCTGCAGCACGATCCCGCCGATCGTCACGCCGAGCCCCAGCGACATCTGCTGCACCACGCTGCCCAGACTCGTGGCGCGTCCCACATCACGGCTGTCGATTTCCGCGTAGGTGAGCGAGTTGAGACTCGTGAATTGCAACGCAGGGAAAAAGCCGCCGAGCAGCACCACGAACCAGATGATCCAGGTCGGCGTGCCAGGGAAAAACAGGCCACAGGCCGCAATCGAAATTCCCGACAGGGCCGCATTCACCACCAGCACCGAACGGAAGCCGAACCGATGCAAGACCCGCGAGGCGATCGTGCGCATGAACATGCCGCCGAATGCAGACGCGCAGGTAATCAAGCCGGATTCGAAGGCGCTCATGCCGTGTCCTTCCTGCAGCATCAGCGGCAGCAGAAACGGCAGGGCGCCCAGGCCGATACGAAACAGCGAGCCGCCGAGCACACTCGCCTGAAAGGTCGGCACCTTGAAAAAGCGCAGATCGAGCAGCGGGAGTCTGACGCGCTGCGCATAGGCGACGTAGGCGGCGAGCAGCACCGCGCCGAGCCCGCACATGCCGAAAGCGTCCCGATTCGAGATGAGTTCGCCGCCCACCAGCGACAAGCCAAGCAGAAGCAGCACCGCGCCGGCAGCCGACAGAAGAAAACCGATCCAGTCAAGCGGGCCGGGGTCCGGTTCGCGGGTGTTGGCGATGTGCCGGTTGGCCAGATAGATGCCTAGAATGCCGATCGGCACGTTGATGAAAAAAATCAGGCGCCAGTGCAGATACGTGGTGATGAAGCCGCCGAGCAGCGGCCCGGCGGCGGGTCCGAGCATCGCCGGGACGCTCAGGTAATTCATCGCCCGGATGAAATCGGCTTTGTGAACCACGCGGAAGATGATGATGCGGCCCACCGGCACCATCATCGCGCCGCCCACGCCTTGCACGAAGCGCGCGAGCGTAAAGGTGGCCAATGAATTCGACGCCGCGCACAGCAGCGAACCCGTCACGAAGATGCCGATCGCGGTGCGGAACACGGTACGCGCGCCGAAGCGGTCGGCGAGCCACCCGCAGACCGGGATGAACACGCCGAGGCCCAGCACGTAGCTCGTTACCGCGATTTTCAGCGTGACTGGATCGCGCCCGAAGTCGCGCGCCATCGCGGGCAGCGCAGTGACGATCACGTTCGCGTCGACACTCTCCATGAACATCGCACAGGCGACGATAAGAGGCGCAATCAGAGCTTTCTGGGCGAGCGACATGGAGGCGGGCAGCGACAGGCGAGCGCAAGCAAAGGGGCCATTATTGCACCTGTACGGTGCGGATTGTTAATACTGCACTGCCGGATGCCACCCTTTTTCAAGATTTCACGGAGCGTGAGCGTGACCGTCGCACAACAGGCTGGCGGTATTTTAGATATTTGTTGCGGTGCGGCATGAGATGGCTATAATCGGGTTATTGCCTAGGTATAAACCCTATACAGGAGTCCACCATGAACACCGCTTCCACGACCGCCCGCGCTGCCACTGTCGCTAACACCACATGGCTTGGCAAGTTGCGCGCTTTGGCTCTGCATGCGCTCAATCTGCATCTGCAAAACTGCGCCGTGCTCGCTGAAGCGCATCGCCGTCCGCAGTAAGGCGCCGCGCTTCGCGGTAATAACGCGCGACACGGCCGACCGAGCCGCGTCGGCGGAGCAGGGCGCAATGACATTGCGCCCCGCATGATCGACTAGCGGTTGGGAATCTCGAACACGAGGCAGGTGGTCGTGGCATGCGCGTAGAGCGTGCCATCGGGCCCGACCAGACGCGCTTCGGCCGTCGCCAGTTGCCGTCCGCAATGAATCACCTTGCCTTCGGCACGCACGCGCTGCACGCGTGGCGTCACGGCTTTCACGTAGTTCACGCTGAGTTCGGCCGTGGTGTAGCCGCGGCCTGGCGGCATCATGGTGTGCACCGAGCAGCCCAGGGCCGAATCGAGCAGGGTGGCGATCCAGCCGCCGTGCACGGTGCCCAGTGGATTCAGATGCTGCGCGAGCGGCGTGCCCTGGAACACAGTGTGCCCCGCATTGACTTCAATGAGCGTGAAGTCGAGCGTGCGGGCGATCGCCGCATACGGCAATTCAGCATTCAGCATGGCCCGCATCACTTCGAGGCCGCTCTTGCCGGCCACTTGCTCAGGGCTTGCGAGGCCCGGGCCGGGGCCTGCGTTCATCTTCGCCAGAACTTCCTGTTCCTGCGCGAGCCAGCGTTCGAGTTGCTGTTCGTTCGTCAATCCGTGTCTCCTGTCCTGATGGAAAGCGTGCGTCGCGATCGACGCGTGGTCGTCGATTAGAGCATCAAACGCGTCAGGACGCTGTGGAGGGCCACCTCTGGATCGGGACGCACCGTCGAGCGGTATGGGCACCGTGGTGCGTCATTCCGTTGGTTAATCGCTCACTCTTCGACGCAATCGGACGCGGAATCTTCGTCTCGTGCGCCGCGAATAGCGTTTACACTCACACCCCCGTCGCCGCAATCGCTCCAGTCACGCAATCGGCAATATCGACCGCTTATTGGCCGCTTATTGCTCTGTTCAGCCGCTCAACCCGCCGTGCGTCGATTTTCTGGCCAGGTTAAACCCCGGCTAACTGGCTGACGCTGTCAACCTTTTCAACAGTTTGCCGTTATCCATTTGTAATCGCCGGAGTCAGGCGACGCCGTGGCAGACGACCCGTCGCCGCGACAGCACTACGCAAGGCCCGCATTTGACCATGTTCCACCGATATAACAACACCTTCGACCGGCTCGGCGCGATGTTCGACCGTGCGGCGAAGACGCTTGGCAACCGGAGCATCCTCTCGCCGCTGCTTGCGCTCGCCATTGGCGGGCTGCTGCTGGTCGTCCTGCAGCATCTGTCGCAAGCGGTCGACTATCGCTCGGTGATCCGCGAGTTGCGCCATCTGACGGCGCGCGAGTGGAGCGCCGCGCTCGGCGCGACCGCGCTCAGCTATATCGCGCTGGTCGGGCGCGATGCGGTCGGTTTGCGCTACCTGGGCGCGGTGGTGCCGCGTGCGGCCTTGTGGATCGGTGCAACGGCGGGCTCCGCGCTTGGCAACGCGACCGGCTTCGGCGCCTTGACCGGCGGCGCCGTGCGCGCGCGCGTGTATGGCGTCGCGGACGTCACGCCCGCGCAGATCGGCCGCATGACGGTGTTCACGAGCGTTTCGCTGGCGCTCGCGCTGGTGTTGATGACGGCGCTCGGCATGGTGTGCGCCGCCGGCCGGCTCGCGACGATGCTGCATCTCGCGCCCGTCGCGCTCGTCTGGAGCGGCGCGGCGCTGCTCGCCTTGCTCGGCCTCGTGGCCGCCGCCTGCCGCCAGGACACGCGGCCGATCCGCACGCGCTGGCAGTGGCTTGCGTTCGATATTCCGGCGCGCCGCGACCTGCTCGCGCAAGTGGCGCTCGCCGTGCTCGACGTGGTGGCTGCCGGCCTCGCCCTGTGGGCGCTGCTGCCGCACGCCGATGTGAGCTTCGTGACCTTCATCACCGTCTATGCCGCAGCGCTGCTGCTCGGCATGATCGGCCACACGCCTGGTGGCATCGGCGTATTCGAGGCGGCAATGGTGTTCACGCTGAACGGCAGCGTGCAGACCCATGAGATGCTGGCCGCGCTGGTCGCGTATCGCGCGATTTACTTCGGCGTGCCGCTGATCGTGTCCGCGGGACTGCTGGCTGGTTTCGAAGGCCGCACGCTGACCAGCCGGTTTCCGCTGCATCACGCAGAGGGCGCGTCGAAACTCGCACCGCTGTTTCTGAGCCTCGTGACCTTCGTGGTCGGCGGCATGCTGGTGATTTCCAGCGCTACGCCCGCATTCTGGCAACGCATCCAGATCTTGCGCGCCGTGTTGCCGCTGTGGGTGCTCGAAAGTTCGCAGATGCTGTGCAGCGTGCTCGGTGTGCTGCTGCTGTTTGTCGCGCGTGGTTTGCTGCGGCGACTCGACGCCGCGTGGTGGATGACCTTGCTGCTTGCAATGCTGAGTCTCGCGCTGTCGCTGACGAAAGGTCTCGCGTTTGTCGAAGCGGGCGTGCTTGGCATGCTGATCGCGCTGCTGTTGTCGACGCGGCGCCGTTTCAACCGTCATTCGTCGCTGTTCGCCGAGCGCTTTACGGCCGGCTGGCTGGTATCGGTGGCGATGGTGCTGATGCTCGCGACGTGGGTCATGCTGTTTGCGTTCCGCGATGTGCCCTACACGCGCGACCTGTGGTGGCAATTCGCTTTCGACGAGCGCGCGCCGCGTGCGCTGCGCGCGACGTTGGCCGCGAGCCTGTTCGCAGCCAGTTTCGCATTCTGGCAATTGCTGCGGCCGGCGGCCGGCCGCTTTGTCAAACCGGCACAGGAAGATCTGCTGGATGCCGCGCGCATCGTTCGCGCGCAGGAGCGCAGCGACGCCGGTCTCGCGCTGATGGGCGACAAGAGTTTTCTGTTCTCCGAGTCACGCGAAGCCTTCCTGATGTATGCGAAAAATGGCCGCACGTGGGCGGCGCTGCACGACCCGGTCGGTCCGCGCAAGGAGTGGGCGGGCCTGATCAGCAAGTTCGTCGCGCTCGCACATGCGCATGGCGGCCGCGCGGCGTTTTATCAGGTGCGCGCCAATGCGTTGCCGCTCTATCTCGACGCCGGCCTCACGCTGATGAAGCTCGGTGAAGAAGCGCACGTGGTGCTCGACGATTTCGATCTCAAGGGCTCGCATCGCGCGCATCTTCGCTACGCGCTCAAACGTGGCGAGCGCGATGGCTTCACCGTCGAAGTAATCGACCAGGCCGACGTGCCCGCGTCGCTCGAGACGCTGCGGCAGATCTCCGATGGCTGGCTGGGTAGTCGCGACGCGCGCGAAAAGAGCTTCTCCGTGGCCGCGTTTACCGATGAGTACCTCGCCGCGCAATCGGTAATGCTGGTGCGCCAGAACGGCGAGCCGCTCGCTTTCGTCACCTTCATGACAACCGATCTGAACACTGAGGCGACAGTCGGCGTGATGCGCCATGTCGAAAGCGCCTCGCCGTATGCGATGGAATATCTGTTCACGCAGCTGGCGCTGCATCTGAAGCAGGCGGGTTTCCGCATGCTCAGTCTCGGCATCGCGCCGCTTTCCGGCATGCAGCCGAGCCCGCTTGCTTCGCGTTGGCATCGGCTGGCCGGTATCGTGTGGCGCTTCGGCGGCCGCTTCTATAACTTCCGCGGACTGCGTGCTTTCAAGAGCAAGTTCCAGCCGCATTGGGAGCCGCGCTACCTCGCGGCGTCGGGTTCGGTGGGTGTGTTCTTCACGCTGGCCGACCTGTCATTGCTGGCGGGAGGCCGGCGTTCATGACATTGCATCCGTTTTTCAGGCTTGCCGTTGCGGCGAGCCTCGTGATTTGCAGCACCGGCGCCTTCGCGGCGACCACCACCGTGCCCGGCGGCCGCTACGGCGACGTGACAGTCACACAGCCGGCCGGACCATTGCGCGGCTTCGTGGTGCTGTACTCGCAAGCCTCGGGCTGGAGCGCGGCTGATCAGCTAAGCGCCGACGCGCTCGCCAAGGTGGGTGCAATGACGGTTGGTGTCGACACCGCGCGATACGCGGCCAATCTGAGCGCGAAGAAAGAAGCCTGCCATCAACTGGTGGGCGATGCCGAAGCGCTGAGTCATCAACTCGAACGGCAATCGCAATCGAGCCGCTATTTCGCGCCGATCGTCGCCGGTATGGGGCAGGGCGCGACGCTCGCGACGCATGTGCTAGAACAGGCGCCGTCGAATACGATTGCCGGCGCGGTCTCCGTGGACGCGCAGCGCGACCTCGACCCACGCTTTCAACCGTGTCCGCCGGATCCGACGGTGATTCGCGACAAGGTGCCGGGCTTCGTCGAAAAGACGACCACGGCCAATGGCGATCGCACGCGCCTCGTCGCGCTGATTACGCCGCATCTGCAGACGCTATCGACGAGCGACGAAGACGTCTCCGATCTGCCGCTGATCGAACTGCCGGCCGCGCATCCGAACGGGCTCATGGCCATCGTGATTTCTGGCGACGGCGGCTGGCGCGATCTCGACAAGACGATTGCGGAAGCCTTGCGCAAGGACGGCGTTTCGGTGATCGGCTGGGACAGCCTGCGCTATTTCTGGAGCGAGAAGCCGCCCGCGCAGACGAGCCGCGACCTCGCGCGCGTGATGCAGACTTACGGCGCGCGCTGGCATGCGCAACATATTGCGCTGGTGGGTTATTCGTTCGGCGCTGACGTCATGCCGTTCGCCTATAACCGTTTGCCCGAAGCGCTGCGCGCGAAAGTCTCGCTGATTTCACTGCTCGGCTTCGCACCCGACGCTGATTTTCAGATTCGTGTGGGCGGCTGGCTCGGCATGCCGGCGAGCGACAATGCTCTGAAAGTGCAGCCTGAACTGGCGCGCGTACCGCCCGCGATCGTGCAGTGTTTTTACGGCGAAAACGAAAAGGACACCTTGTGCCCGGCGCTGACCACCACTGGCATCGAAATCATCCGCACTTCGGGTGATCACCATTTCGGTGGCGATTACAACGCGCTGGAGCGGCACATTCTGAACGCTTTCAGGAAGCAAAGCGGCGTGCGCGACTAGCTCGCTCTCGTGATGTATGTCGCGCGTTTTGCAGCGCCGGCGGCGATAGGTTCGTAGCTTTTTTCGTCGCCGCACGCTGTGCGTGCAGCAGCGCGCGACGCGGCGAACAAGGATTGACAAAGGTCGCCAAGTCAACGAAGATCAAACACATGAACTGCCTCGACATCCGTATTGCGCTGATTATTAGCACCATTCATCGAATGGTGGGTTAGCGCGCGTCTGATAGCAGTGAACATCAACCCGCCCCACGAGGCGGGTTTTTTTATGTCCGTCTCCAGTGGCCTCCCTGCAGATTTGTCCCTGCCATACAGGAGCTTGCCTTGTCGTTACACGAACTTAAACAGGCCGCTGATGCCGCCGATAGCGTGGCTCTCAGACACGACTACCTGAAGAAAACCCTGACCGCGCGCGTCTACGACGTGGCTCGCGAGACCGAACTCGAACGCGCGCCGAATCTGTCGGCACGCCTTCGCAATCCGGTTTATCTGAAGCGCGAGGACAACCAGCCGGTGTTCTCGTTCAAGGTGCGCGGCGCGTACAACAAGATGGCGCATATTCCGGCGGAAGCCCTGGAGCGTGGCGTGATTACCGCATCGGCGGGCAATCATGCGCAGGGCGTGGCGCTGTCGGCGGCCCGCATGGGCGTGAAGGCGATCATCGTCGTACCGGTCACGACGCCGCAGGTGAAGGTCGATGCAGTGCGCGCGCATGGCGGCCCGACGGTTGAGGTCGTGCAGTTCGGCGAGTCGTATAGCGACGCGTACGGCCACGCGGTAAAGCTGCAGGAAGAACGCAACCTCACCTTCGTGCATCCGTTCGACGATCCGTACGTCATCGCCGGTCAGGGCACGGTGGCGATGGAGATTCTCAGCCAGCACCAGGGGCCGATTCACGCGATCTTCGTGCCGATCGGCGGTGGCGGGCTCGCCGCGGGCGTCGCTGCGTATGTGAAATCGGTGCGCCCGGAGATCAAGGTGATCGGCGTGCAGACCGACGATTCGTGCGCAATGGCGGCGTCGCTGAAAGCGGGCGAGCGCGTGACGCTGAACGAAGTCGGTCTGTTCTCGGACGGCACCGCGGTGAAGCTGGTCGGCGAAGAGACCTTCCGGCTGTGCCGCGAATATCTCGACGACGTGCTGCTCGTGAATACCGATGCGCTGTGCGCGGCGATCAAGGACGTGTTCCAGGACACCCGCAGCGTGCTGGAGCCCGCCGGCTCGCTGGCGGTGGCAGGCGCGAAGCAGTATGCGGAGCGCGAAGGCATCGAGAACCAGACGCTGATCGCGATCACGTCCGGTGCGAACATGAATTTCGATCGCATGCGCTTCGTCGCCGAACGCGCGGAAGTCGGTGAAGCGCGTGAAGCGGTGTTCGCGGTGACGATCCCCGAAGAGCGCGGCAGCTTCAAACGCTTCTGCGAACTGGTCGGCACGCGCAGCGTCACCGAATTCAACTACCGTATCGCGGATGCGAATTCGGCGCATATCTTCGTTGGCGTGCAGATCAGAAATCGCAGTGAATCCGCGCAGATCGCGGGTGCGTTCGAAGCACACGGTTTCGCCACTGTGGATCTGACGTTCGATGAACTGTCGAAACAGCACATCCGCTACATGGTTGGCGGACGCTCGCCGCTGGCGCATGACGAACGCCTGTTCCGTTTCGAGTTTCCGGAGCGTCCGGGCGCGTTGATGAAGTTCCTGTCGTCGATGGCGCCGAACTGGAATATCAGCCTGTTCCACTATCGCAACCAGGGCGCGGACTACAGCTCGATTCTGGTCGGCATTCAGGTGCCGGAAACGGAAAACGCCGCGTTCGAGCGCTTCCTTGCGACGCTGGGTTATCCGTACTGGGAAGAGACGCGCAATCCGGTGTATCGCCTGTTCCTCGCTTAGCCGCCGAATGCGCGTTCACCAAAGACCGTGGGCGGCCCAAGGAAATCCCGCCGTGAATCGCTGATCGGGTTCCGCAGGCCGATCGGGGTTTACCTTGAGTCGACGCAATGCGCCGCAGACAAGCAATGCCGAGCAATCGCCCGCAAACGCTGCGTGGCAGGGGACGTAAGGCGTTTGCACCAGACATCCGCCTTGACCGGACGCAAGGCTTATCTCGAATATAGATAGTGCATATCCACCATATCGCGTTGCGCGATACAGCCCGTGATCGTCAAACTGATTGCCAATCTAACGCCGCATTCAGGAGACAACTCATGCGCACCCAGGTTGGCATCATCGGTGCCGGGCCCGCGGGCCTGCTTCTTTCCCATCTGCTTCATTTGCGTGGCATCGACTCGGTCGTGCTCGAATCGCGCAGCCGCGATCAGATCGAATCCACCATCCGCGCCGGCGTGCTCGAACAGGGCACGATGGACCTGCTGACCGAAGCCGGCGTCGGCGCGCGCATGAAGGCTGAAGGCGCGCTGCATCATGGCTTCGAACTGGCGTTCGAAGGCAAGCGGCGTCGCATCGATCTGACCGGACTCACCGGTCATTCGATCACGGTTTACGCGCAGCACGAAGTCATCAAGGATCTGGTCGCTGCGCGCGTCGCCGCTGGCGGGGCGCTGAGTTTCGGTGTGTCGGATACGTCGATACACGGCATCGAGACCGACGCGCCGTCGATCCGCTACCGCCACGAAGGCGAGGATTGCGAACTGCAGTGTGACTTCGTGATCGGCTGCGACGGCTCACAGGGTGTGTCACGTGCATCGATTCCGCAGGCGTTGCGCAAGGATTACGAGCGCATCTATCCGTTCGGCTGGTTCGGCATTCTTTGCGAAGGGCCGCCTTCGTCGGAAGAGTTGATCTACGCGCGGCATGAGCGCGGTTTTGCGCTGGTCAGCACGCGCTCGCACGACGTGCAGCGCATGTATTTCCAATGCGACCCGAAGGACGCCGTCGAAAACTGGTCCGATGACCGGATCTGGGCCGAACTGCATGCACGTGTCGATTCGCACGACGGCCAGAAGGTGGTGGAAGGCAAGATCTTTCGGAAGAACATTGTGGGCATGCGCAGTTTCGTTTCCGCGACGATGCAGCACGGCCGCCTTTTCCTGGCTGGCGACGCCGCGCACATCGTGCCGCCCACCGGTGCGAAGGGTCTGAATCTCGCGGTGGCCGACGTGCGTGTGCTGACTCGCGCGCTCGGCGCGTTCTACGTCGAAAGCCGCCACGATCTGCTCGACAGCTATAGCGAAACGGCGCTCAAGCGCATCTGGCGCGCCGAGCATTTTTCGTACTGGATGACGAACATGATGCACCGGATCGAAGGCGCTTCACCATTCGAGCAGCAGCTTCAGGTTGCCGAGCTCGAACATGTGACGACCTCGCGATCGGCCGCTATGGCGATGGCGGAAAACTATGTGGGCGTCGTAGCGGTTTGACCACCCGCCACGCGGCACGTCGTTAAGCGCATGATGAGCAGGCCTGCGTCATTGTCGTGTCCAGCACAACACTGTATTCAGGATTGGAGCATTTATCCGCGACTGATCCGCTTCTAGACTGTCTGTATCGGCTGCAACAAGCGTCATATCCGCAGCACGTACAAGACAATCTCCGGAGGTGGTCTCATGAAGTCGCTCATCAAGGCTGTTGCTATTGCCGCTGTACTCAGTGCGCCGATTGTTTCGTTTGCGCAGTCCAGTCAGCCGCTGCCGCAAAACGGACCGGGCTCGCAAGCGCAGACGGTCCAGCAGCAACGCGCCAGTCAGGCCGACACGAGTGGGTACGGTTCAGGCAGTCGCGGCACGTGGCAGGCCGGTTATGGTAACGACACGGTTATCAGTTCTTACTCGCCGCCGATTCACAACGCACGTTAAGCAGTTCACACAGCACAGCGTCAGATACAAAAAAACGGCTGCCGGAGCATATCCGGCGGCCGTTTTTGCATTTCAAAGGCACAGCGCGGTCGATGCCGGATCGCCAGCGACTATTGCGTGCGCAACAGCGTGACTTCATTGCGTAGCAGGGCGAGAAGATCGTCGTCAGTGGGCCGCGTGCCCCAATGCCGCGCGCCCGCCACCGAAGCAATGGCGATCCACGAGTGAGGTGGAAACCATTCGCGCAGCACGGCGCCGTCCTGGCGCAAGCAGAGTTGCCCGGTCTGTTCGCTGTATTCGGCGGAAATGAGCGTGCCATCGAATTGCGCCGTCACACGCCGTGGATCGTTGCGTAGCAAATCGTCGCTCCTGCAATGGATGTGAGACGAATGCCGGCGTGCCCCGGCGGTGTCGATGACACCGCGGCGGCCGGCGCGTTAGTGATCGCCCCGGCCATGGTCGTCGCCATGGCCATGCCAGTCGCCGTGGGGGCCGCCGCCGTGATCGTGCCAGTCGCCGTGCGGACCGTCGTGATAGCCGCGAGCCTCATGCCATTCGCGCGCGTCGTGATGACGCTCTTCCCATTCGCGCCGCTCCCAATAGCGACGACCGTCGTAGTAGCGCTCGCCGTACCAGCCCGGACTCACGACCACCACTGGCGGCGCCGGCGCGTACACCGGAGGCGGCGGGGCATAAACCGGCGTGGGAACCACAGCCACGCCAGGAATACCGATGTTCACGCCCACATCGACGTGAGCCAGCGCGAGCGACGATGCGCCGATCCCCATGCCGGCAACGATTGCCATCGACAGCCAACGGCTACGTGAAATACTCATGATTTATTCTCGGTTTTTACGATTGAGAGTGAAGGGTGTTGCTTAATGTCGTTGCGCTCAATAGTGGTCGTGATAGCGCTCGTGATATCCGCCTGCGGGGACCACGATGCAACCACCGAGTGCACTGCCGAGCGTAATCGCGAGAAGGACCAGCGCGAAGATTCTTTTCATGATGTTGCACTCCGTATTGCGTGTAATTTGCGTGTGATTTGCGTGTGATCCGAACTCTACTGAGCGGCAGGATTACCGTTGTGTTTGTGTGTAACAGGAGGTGTCGGTGTCTTCGCGTGTTTGAGCAGAAAACAGAGAACGGTGATGCGCTCGCGAGGCGTGAGAATTCGCCGCTCAAAACGCGTGAGGCGAGTAGGCAACCCGTTGAGCGCACTGCGAAAAAGATCGGGCGCTGCGGCGTTCGGCGCGCTGCTTCGAATCAGTCCAAAGGTGACGGAACTACTCGAACGCGCAAGCGATGGCATATCGTTGCGCGCATGCGTAACAGATACATTCAGTTTCAGACTTGGCATCGGCGCTAACGTGATGCGTCAGCAATGACACCTCGAGCGACTCCGCAAACGACTCCGCCTCACAGTTCCCGCATCACAGCGATATTCGCGTTATCGCATCCGCACGCAATCCCTTTGTGCGCTGGCTGATAAGCACAGAAAAAACAATTCTTTTGCGTGCGCCTGGAACACTGGTTAGATCAGGGCTCGACCGTCAGTCGTTCGCTCCGGTTCAACAGCATCTCTTGCCGGCCAGCCATGAGCACCGAGCGAAGCATTCAACCTGGACTACGCGGCGCGCCGGCCTGTCCCATCCTCACACTCAGGAGTTGCCACAGCATGTCGAATCTCAGTCTCGCGACGTCCAATGCCCTGGACATTCATCCCGTTACGGGACGCATCGGTGCGGAAATTCGTGGCGTGCGCCTGTCGGGCCAGCTTGAGTCGGCCACTGTCGAAGCGATTCGCGCCGCGCTGGTGCGTCACAAGGTGATCTTCTTCCGCGCTCAGACACACCTGCAGGATGCCGATCAGGAAGCGTTCGCCCGGCTGCTCGGCGAACCGGTCTCGCATCCCACGGTGCCGGTGGTGGACGGCACCGACTATCTGCTCGAACTCGATTCGAACCGCGGCGGCCGCGCGAATTCGTGGCACACGGACGTGACCTTCGTGGATGCGTATCCGCAGGCGTCGATCCTGCGTGGCGTGACGAACCCCGAAGTGGGCGGCGATACCGTCTGGGCCAACACCGCCACGGCTTACGACGATTTGCCGCCGCCGCTCAAGGCGCTCGCCGAACAACTGTGGGCCGTGCATAGCAACGAATACGACTACGCGAACCATGCCAATGTCGGCGAGCGCGGGCGCGACGCCGAAGCGCTCAAACGCTATCGCGAGGTCTTCGTGTCGACGCGTTACGAAACCGAACATCCGGTCGTGCGGGTGCATCCGGAAAGCGGTGAGAAGACGCTGATTCTCGGGCACTTCGTCAAGCATTTCGTCGGCCTCACGCCGAGTGCGTCAGCGCATCTGCTGGAGTTGCTGCAAGGCTACGTGACGCGTCCCGAGAACATCGTGCGCTGGCGCTGGCAGGCCGGCGACGTGGCGATCTGGGACAACCGCGCGACCCAGCACTACGCCGTCAACGATTACGGCGACACACACCGTGTGGTGCGCCGTGTGACGTTGAAGGGTGATGTGCCGGTCAGTGTGGACGGCCGCCGCTCTTTCACGCGCAGCGTCGAACCGAATCCGGCAGCGAAGGCGGCTTGAGCGTTGCGGGCCGGTTGTTTGCCTGCTTGCTCGCACCGACGCGGGCAAGCAAGCGGCCAGTCTGGCGTGCTGAAGTCTGTTGCGGAGCTTCCGGACCCGAGGCTCAACCTTGCTCGGCGGCGAGGCGGTGCGGCGCTGTTGCGTCGCGATAGCCAAGCCGCGTCGAGATCGCGAGACCGGATTGCCTGAGCAAGGCGACATAGTGCGATTTCGTATCGGCGCCGCAGCGCATCGTCGGAAACGAAATCGACAGGCCGGCGATCACGCGGCCGAAGCGGTCGAACACCGGCACGGCGAGACACTGCAGACCTTCTTCCTGTTCCTCGTTGTCCTCGCCGTAGCCTTGCTCGCGCACGCGCGGCAGGATGCTTAGCACGGCCTCGGCGGAGCCGAGCGTCTTTGGGGTCGACTTGCGGAATTCCACGTGCGAGAGCACCTCGCGCGCGTCGGCCGGGTCCATCCACGCGAGCAGCACCTTGCCGATCGCGGTGCTGTGCAGCGGATTGCGGCGGCCGATTCGCGATTGCATCCGGAGCCCGTAGTCGGCGTCGATCTTGTGGATGTAGATGATGGCGTCTTCGTCGAATGCGCCGAGGTGGACCGCCTCGCGCGTCGCCGTACCGATGCGGCGCATCTCGACGTCGGCCTCGCGCACCAGGTCGACGCTCTCCAACGCCTTCGCGCCGAGTTCGAACAGGCGGATGGTCAGCCGGTAGCGTTCGGTTTCGATTTCCTGGGTCACATAGCCGAGCGCCTTGAGCGTCTGCATCACACGATGCACGGTGGTCTTCGACATGCCGAGCCGCTGTGACAGTTCGCTGATGCCGATCTGCCCGCTATCGCCGATCGCGCCCAGAATCGCGAAGACCCTGCCGATCGACGAAGCCGATTCGCCCTTGTCGTTGCACAGGTGGCCCATGCCGCTTTCCGCGTTGTCCACTTCCTGCGCATCGTGCGCGGTGGCGTCGTCTCTACGCTGTCTGCCCATTGCTGTCATTTCCGTGATTCCTGTCGATCCTGTGCGATCCAACTCGCTACCAGGCGAGTGCCAGGCCGCGGCTGACCCGCTTCTGACCCGCGTCTGACCCGCTTGCCTCACTGCCAGGCGCCGAGAGCATACCGCGTCCCGCGATTCGCGGGACGTTTCGCCGGCTTAGCGCGCGAGCCACCCGCCGTCCACCGCGAGCGTATGGCCGTGCACATAGTCGGACGCGGACGACGCGAGGAACACGACTGGCCCGGCAAGATCCTCCGGCGTGCCCCAGCGGCCTGCCGGAATACGGCCGACAATCTCGTCGTTGCGTTGCGCATCGTCGCGCAGCGCCGCGGTATTGGCGGTCGCCATGTAGCCCGGCGCGATCGCGTTCACGTTGACGCCGTGCGCGGCCCACTCGTTCGCCAGCAGTCGCGTGAGCCCGAGCACGCCGCTTTTCGACGCCGTGTAGGACGCCACGCGTATGCCGCCCTGAAACGACAGCATTGACGCGATGTTGATGATCTTGCCGCCGCTGTGCTGCTGCACGAACTGCCGGGCGACGGCCTGTGAAAGAAAGAATACGCTTTTCAGGTTGACGTCCATGACGGCGTCCCAGTCGTCTGCGGCGAAATCGAGTGCATCTTCGCGGCGGATGATGCCCGCGTTGTTCACGAGCACGTCGACGCGGCCGAACGCTTCGACGGCCGCGCGCACGATGTCGTCGACCGGGGTAATCGACGCGAGATCGGCGCGCACGTCCGCGAAACGGCGGCCGGTCGCCGCGACAAGCGCGGGCGTGTCGCCGGCATCGGCGCGGCTCACGCCGACGATGTCGCAGCCGGCCCTGGCGAGCGCGACCGTCATGCCGGCGCCGAGTCCCGAGTTGCTGCCGGTGACGATGGCGACCTTGCCGGTCAGATCGAAAGTGTTCACTGTGCGTAGGCCCTTGGGTTGTTCTGGATGTGCGGCATGCGGGCTCTCAACGCAGGTCGCGAACCGCGATGTGATCCATGTCGCTGAACACCTGGTTCTCGCCGACCATGCCCCAGATAAAGGTGTAAGCGCGCGTGCCGACACCCGAGTGAATCGACCAGCTCGGCGAGATCACGGCCTGCTCGTTGTGCACGACGATATGCCGCGTTTCGTCCGGCTCGCCCAGCATATGGAAGACGGCTGCGTCGTCGGCCACGTTGAAATAGAAATACACCTCCATGCGCCGCTCGTGCGTGTGACACGGCATGGTGTTCCAGAGGCTGCCCGGTTCGAGTTTCGTCATGCCCATCGAGAGCTGGCAGGTGGGCAGCACCTCGGGCACGATGAACTTGTAGATGGTGCGGCGGTTGCTCGTCTCGGGTGCGCCAAGCGTTTCGGGCGAGGCCTGCGCGAGCGAGATCGTGCGGGTCGGATACGACTCGTGCGCGGGCGCGCAGTTCAGATAGAACTTCGCGGGGCGCGCGGCATCGGCGCTGCCGAACGCGACAGCCTGTGCGCCTTTGCCGATGTAGATCGCCTCCTCATTGCGCACGGTGTGGCGCGTGCCGTCCGCATCGACCCAGCCGTCACCGCCGATGTTGATCGCACCGAGCTCGCGGCGCTCCAGCAGATAGCCGACGCCAATGGCCTTGCCGAGCGACGTGGGCACTTCGACCGCGTGCGTTGCCGGCCACACGCCGCCGACAATGATGCGGTCGATATGACTGTAGGTGAGCTTCAGCGCGTCGCGTTCGAACACCTGCTCGACCAGAAACTGCTTGCGCAATCCCGCGGTATCCAGCGTCTTCGCGTACTCGCTGTTGAGGCTCTGTCGCACTTCCATCGTTCTCTCTCCGTTCGTTTCGGGCGCTCCTGCAAGGCGCCGCTCCGGGCTCGACTGTAGCGCAAAATCCGATTTATGGAACAGTGGTCCGAAAATATTGCGCTGCCACATGACGACGGACAAGGCATCAGGACAGCACACGGGTAAACGATGAGGCGCAAGTTTAATGAAATCGGAACGATGTTCCTTTCATGATGCTATATTGCGCCGAAAGGGAGCAGCCCGGCGCTAGAACGGGACATCACCCCGGGTGATTCACCCGATAACTGGACGCACAGTCCATGGAGGAGGCATGAAGATCAAGAAGGCCATCGACCGCATTCCAGGCGGCCTGATGCTGGTGCCGTTGCTGCTTGGCGCCTGTGTCCACACGTTTGCACCCGGCGCGGGGAAATACTTCGGCTCGTTTACGAATGGCCTGATTGCCGGCACCGTGCCGATCCTGGCGGTGTGGTTCTTCTGCATGGGGGCGACGATCGACCTGCGGGCAACCGGCGTGGTGTTGCGCAAGTCGGGCACGCTGCTCGTGACCAAAATGGCGGTGGCATGGGTCGCTACGCTCGTCGCCGCGCACTTCATTCCCGTGGACGGCGTCAAGGCGGGGTTGTTCGCCGGGCTCTCGGTGCTCGCGATCACGACCTCGATGGACATGACCAACGGCGGTCTCTACGCGGCGGTGATGCAGCAGTACGGCACGCGCGAGGAGGCGGGCGCGTTCGTGCTGATGTCGGTGGAATCGGGGCCGCTCATCAGCATGCTGATTCTCGGTGCGACCGGCGTGGCGTTTTTTGAGCCGCGGCTTTTCGTCGGCGCAGTGTTGCCGTTCCTGATCGGCTTTACGCTCGGCAATCTCGATAGCGATCTGCGCGAGCTGTTCGGGCGCTGCGTGCATCCGCTGATTCCGTTTTTCGGCTTCGCGCTCGGCAATGGCATCGACCTGAACGTGATTGTGACGAGCGGCTTGCCGGGCATCGCGCTGGGCCTCGGGGTGATCGTCGTGACCGGCATTCCGCTGATTCTCGCCGACCGCTGGATCGCGGGCGGCAACGGCGCGGCGGGGTTGGCGGCCTCGTCGACGGCGGGGGCGGCGGTGGCAAACCCGGCGATCATTGGCGAGATGATTCCACGTTTCAAGCCGCTGGTGCCGGCTGCGACCGCGATGGTCGCCACGGCTTGTCTCGTCACGGCGATTCTGGTGCCGATCCTCACCGCGCTGTGGGTGCGCAGGCATCATGCGCGCGATGCGTTGCGCGAAGAGTTCGCGGCGACGACGACGCCGCCCGCACCGCTCAACGAGCGGGACGTGCACGTGTGATATGGCATGGGGCGGGTGCTGTCCTACCGCCCCAGTTTTGCCTCCAGCATTGCCTTCACTTCGGGCCACTCGGTATCGATGATGCTAAAGCGCACCGAATTGCGCTTGCGTCCGTCGGGCATGATCCGTTCATGCCTGACGATGCCTTCCTGCTTCGCGCCAATGCGCAGAATCGCGGCGCGGGATTTCTCGTTCAGTTCGTCCGTGGTGAACTGCACGCGCACGCACTGCATGATGTCGAATGCGTGGCTCAATAGCAGGTACTTCGCTTCGGTATTGATCGCGGAGCGCTGCGCCGATTCGCCCAGCCACGTGTGGCCGATTTCCAGCTTGCGGTTGGCCCGGTCGATCTTCCAGAAACGCGTGCTGCCCACCACCGCGCCGGTCTCGCGCCTGACGATCACGAACGGCATCACCGTGCCGGCCTCGCGTCCCGCGAGCGCGGTCTCGATGTAGGCGTCGACGGTCGCGGGCCCCGGCACGACTGTCAGCTTCATGTTCCACAACTGACCATCCGCGGCGGCGTCGAGTAGCGCTTGTGCGTGGTGCTGCTGAAGCGGACGGAGCTCCACGCTCTGTCCGGTCAGGGTGAGTTGCATCTGTCTTTGAATTGCGTGGTTCATAAAATGAAAAAGGTCCGCGAGCAACCGCTCGCGGACCTTGCACAATGAGCAGGGAAAGCGAAGGAGGGCGAACGCCCCGGCTTAAACCGCCATCACCGTCACAGCCTTGGTAACCAGATAGCCTTCCATGGCTTCCGGTCCGCCTTCCGAACCGTAGCCGGAATCCTTCACGCCGCCAAACGGCATTTCCGCCGACGGCGTGGCCGGCTGGTTGATCCACAGCATGCCGACTTCCATCTGCTGCGACAGCAGATGCACGTTACGGAACGACTTCGTGAACGCATAACCGGCGAGGCCGTACGGCAGACGGTTCGCTTCGGCGATCGCTTCTTCGAGCGTGTCGAAACCGCGGATCGCGGCGATCGGGCCAAACGGCTCGTTGTTGAACACATCCGCTTCGAGCGACACGTTGGTCAGCACGGTCGGCGCGAAGAAGTTGCCTTCCGAGCCCACCCGTTCGCCGCCCGTTTCGACCTTGGCGCCGGTTTTGCGCGCGTCGTCGAGCACCTTGCTCATCGCCGTCAGACGGCGTGCGTTGGCGAGCGGGCCCAGCGTGGTGCCTTCGGCCAGACCGTCGCCGAGCTTGAGGCTTTCAGCGTGCTTGACGAGCGCCGCGGCGAACTCTTCGCGGATGCTGTTGTGCACCAGAAAGCGCGTGGGCGAGATGCACACCTGGCCGGCATTGCGGAATTTCGCCCCGCCCGCTGCTTTCACGGCCAGCGCCACGTCTGCGTCTTCGGCCACGATCACCGGTGCGTGACCGCCCAGTTCCATCGTTGCGCGCTTCATGTGTGCGCCGGCGAGCGCCGCCAGCTGCTTGCCCACCGGCGTCGAGCCCGTGAACGTGACCTTGCGGATCACCGGATGCGGAATCAGGTAGGCGGAAATCTCGGCCGGATCGCCGAACACGAGACCGACCGTGCCGGCCGGCACGCCGGCTTCGACGAACGCCTGCAACAGCGCCGCCGGCGACGCCGGAGTTTCTTCCGGAGCCTTGACGAGGAACGAGCAGCCGCAGGCAAGCGCCGCGCTGAGCTTGCGCACGACCTGATTGACCGGGAAATTCCACGGCGTAAAGGCCGCGACCGGGCCGATCGGCTCCTTCAGCACGGTTTGCTGTGCGGCGAGGTTGCGCGACGGCACGATCCGGCCATACACGCGGCGGCCTTCGTCGGCAAACCACTCGATGATGTCCGCGGCGGCCACCACTTCGACGCGCGCTTCGGCGAACGGCTTGCCCTGTTCCAGCGTCATCAGGCGGGCGATGTCGGAGGCGCGTTCGCGCACCAGCGCTGCGGCCTTGCGCATCGTGGTGGCGCGTTCGTTGGCCGGCACCTTGCGCCAGGCTTCGAAGCCGCGCTGTGCGGCGGCCAGCGCCCGGTCCAGATCGGCGATGCCGGCGTGGGCGACCTTGCCGATGGCCAGGCCGGTTGCGGGATTGATGACGTCGAGGGTCTTGCCGCTGGCGGCGTCGCACCACTCGCCGTTAATCAGAAGTCGGGTATCGGTATAGCTCGAGGAGGCCATGCTGGGGGTTCCTGTATATGGGAAAACGATAGGGCGCGCGGGCGTGAAACGATGGGCTGAACCTGCGCGGCCCGGGATGGACTGCCGATAGCAAACATCTTATCTGATTGTGGGCCGGAGCATCGGAGGTGCGCCCAGTCGTGGTGCGGGCGTGCGGGTTGCCGGGGGCGTTGTCGCGACGGACAAAAACAGGCCTAAGCGCCGCCGCTCAAACAGGCGTAAAGTCAAATAGCAGTAGCGGGAGCCGGCTTAAGCCAACGGCCCAGGATAGTGCAGGGCGCTGGCGACAAGCGGCGAATGCAACCCAATCAACCCAGATGCAAACGAGGAATCGACATGCCGACCGGTACAGTGAAATGGTTTAACGACGCGAAAGGTTTTGGTTTTATTACACCGGATGACGGTGGCGAAGATCTGTTTGCTCACTTTTCGGAAATTCGCAGCGAGGGTTTCAAGTCGCTGCAGGAGAACCAGAAGGTTAGCTTTGAAATCAAGCAAGGGCCGAAGGGGAAGCAGGCTGCTGATATTAAGCCCGTGTGAGGAGAGGTTTTTTGCCCTTCGGCGAGGTTTTGTTTTGGTTCGCCTCTGGCGGTGGGTGTTTCTTTTCATATTGGTCTATTAGTGTTCCCCCTATGCGGGGGGCACCTACTTTTCTTTGCCGCCGCAAAGAAAAGTAGGCAAAAGAAAGCGGCTCACACCGCCAATTCTTGAGTGGGTCTCCTGGCTTGGAGGGTGTAGTGGCTCCGTAGAGATCGGGCCCGTGCACCCTCCCGCCTGAGTGACCAGGCCGTCATACCTCCGGCGGCGCTGCGCGCGCCGACGCGGTACTTCAGCAAACCTCCCGTCGCGCTTTACGCATGCGGTTTGCCCGACGCGGGCGCTCGCACTTGCATAAGCTGGCACAACTCGCGGGTTTCGGCTCTGGCGTCAGCACTTCCAAAACCATCGGTATTTTTCAGCGCCTCGCCGACGCAAAGCCGATGGCCCCCGCCACGCACAACCGAAGCACCCGGTTTCCGTAGTGAACCCATCCGCGACGCACGCAGTGCGGAGTGGGAGCGGATGACGGCTGTGTCACAGACACTAATGGACCACGGTGTGATCCGTTAATCGGACCACAGTCCCCTCCAAGCCAGGGGACCCGCTTAAGAATTAGCGGTTTGAGCCCGCTTTCTTTGCTTACTTTCTTTGCGGCGGCAAAGAAAGTGAGTGCCCCCCGCACAGGGGGAACGCTAATAAACCAATAAGACCAGAAAATCGGACGCGCCGCAGGCAAAAACCGCCACCACCGCAGGCAAACAAAACCCCACCGCCACCGCGTCCAACCTTTAAGGTTTCCTTCAGCTTTCCTCCGTAGTATCTTTGCGATAACCCGCACCCGCGAGACCCCGCACCGCAGCCTCTGCGGGGAAATAGTCCCCATAGTTTTCCGACAGAAAACTGAAAAGCGCCGATCAAAGGCTTGCTGGAGCATCCATGAAAACCCTGTTCTTGCAGGCGCCGTCTTTTGACGGCTTCGATGGTGGCGCGGGTTCGCGCTACCAGAACAAGCGCGAAGTCCGTTCGTTCTGGTATCCGACGTGGCTCGCACAGCCCGCCGCACTCATCCCCGATAGCCGCGTGCTCGACGCCCCCGCCGACGGCTTGTCGGTCGACGCATCGCTCGACATCGCGCAACAATATGAGCTGGTGGTCATCCATACCAGCACACCGTCCTTTCCCACCGACGCCTTTTTTGCCGAACAGCTGAAGAAGCGCAATCCTTCGGTCCGGATCGGCATGGTCGGTGCAAAGGTCGCGGTCGACCCGCACAATTCGCTCACAGCGAGCGACGCGATCGATTTCGTTTGCCGCGAGGAATTCGATTTCACCTGTCAGGAAATCGCCGCAGGCAAGCCGTTCGAGCAGATCAAAGGTCTGAGCTATCGCGCCCACGACGGCTCGATCGAGCACAATGAAGCGCGCCCGATCCTCGAGAACATGGACGAGCTGCCCTTCGTGGCGCCGGTCTACAAGCGCGACCTGAAGATCGAGAATTACTTCAACGGCTACCTGAAACACCCGTATGTATCCATTTACACGGGCCGCGGTTGCCGCTCGAAGTGCACCTTCTGCCTGTGGCCGCAAACGGTGGGCGGCCATCGCTATCGCACCCGTTCTGTCGAGAACGTGCTGGAAGAAGTGAAGTGGATTCGCGACAACATGCCTGAAGTCAAGGAGATCATGTTCGACGACGACACCTTCACCGACTTCAAGCCGCGTGCCGAGGAAATCGCTCGCGGCATGGGCAAGCTGGGCGTGACGTGGTCATGCAACGCGAAGGCAAACGTGCCGTACGCAACGCTGAAGGTCATGAAGGAAAACGGCCTGCGGCTGCTGCTGGTGGGTTACGAATCCGGCGACGACCAGATCCTGCTGAACGTCAAGAAGGGCCTGCGTACCGACATCGCACGCCGTTTCAGCGCGGATTGCCGCAAGCTCGGCATCAAGATCCACGGCACCTTCATTCTCGGTTTGCCGGGCGAAACGCAGGAAACCATCCAGAAGACCATCGAGTACGCGAAGGAGATCAATCCGCTCACGATCCAGGTGTCGCTCGCAGCACCCTATCCGGGCACGACGCTCTACAACCAGGCGGTCGAGAACGGTTGGCTCGAAGAGAACAAGGTCATCAACCTCGTCAGTAAATCAGGGGTGCAGGTCGCGGCAATCGGCTATCCGCACCTGTCGCGTGACGAGATCTATCACCAGCTCGAAAACTTCTATAAGCGCTTCTATTTCCGCCCGTCGAAAATCTGGGAAATTCTGCGCGAGATGCTGACGAGTTGGGACATGATGAAGCGGCGCCTGCGTGAAGGCGTCGAATTCTTCCGCTTCCTGCGCGCCCACAAGGCATGAGCGCTGCGCATATGCTCGCCGCCACGCTAGCCTATGCGTGCGCGGCGGGCGCGCTATTTGGCATTGGCTACACGGCGCTGGCCAGTGCGCTGATCGGCCGGTTCTTCGCGAGAGCGGTGTCCGAGCCCACCAGCTTCCCGCCGGTCACGATCGTCAAACCGTTGCACGGCAATGAGTGGGCGCTGCTCACCAATCTGTCGAGCTTCTGTCGGCAGAACTATCCAGGCCCCGTGCAATTTCTGTTCGGCGTGCACGATTCGGCCGACCCCGCCTTGCAAACCGTCGAAGACTTGCGCCGCCTGCATCCGGAGGCGGACATCACCGTGGTCGCCGACGCACGCCTGTACGGTCCGAATCGCAAGATCAGCAACATCCTCAATATGTTGCCGCAGGCCCGTCACGACGTGCTGGTGTTCGCCGACAGCGACGTAAGCGTCGGGCCGGAGTATCTGCGCAATGTAATCGGCGAATTGCAGAAGCCCGGTGTGGGTCTCGTTACCTGCGTGTATCGCGGCACGCCGGATCCCGGCTTCTGGCCGCGCATGTCGGCCAAGGCCACCAACTACCAGTTCCTGCCCGGTGTGGTGACCGGGCTTGCGCTCGGCCTCGCACGTCCCTGCTTTGGACAGAGCATCGCAATGCGGCGCGATACCCTCGAAAAAATCGGCGGCTTCACGCCGTTCGTGAGGCATCTGGCCGAGGACCATGCAATCGGCGAAGCCGTGCGCATGATCGGCGAGAAAGTGGTGATTCCGCCGTTCACCATCTCGCACGCCTGCGTGGAATCGAGCGCGAGGCAACTGATCGCGCACGAACTGCGCTGGAGCCGCACGATCCGCAGCATCGATCCGCTCGGCCACCTCGGCTCGGCGCTGATTCACCCGCTCGCTTTCGCACTGCTCGCGATGATCTTTTCGGGCGCCGCGCTGTGGGCCTGGCCGCTCGTGCTGGTCGCCGTGTGCGTCCGGCTCGCGCTGAAGCTGTTGTCCGATCGGGCGTTGCAGCAGGCGCATCGGGATCTGTGGCTATTGCCGTTATGGGATATCGTATCGTTTTCGATTTTCGTGGCGAGCTTCTGGTCCTCGCGCGTGATCTGGCGCGGTTTCAGTTTCAAGGTGGATGGCGACGGCCTGTTGTCGGTGGTGCAGGACGGCATGACAGATGAACAGCAGGTTGGGTAAGCAACGATGCGCGAGTATCTGAAAGGCGGTGGCAACGGCAATGCAACGCGCCTGAAGCAGGCGTGGAGGGTGGCCGCGTGATGAAGCATCTCGGCCGCATTGCCGCGCTTGTGGGCTTGCTGGTGTCGCTGTGGCTGGTCTGGCAGGACAATCCCGGCGCGGTGCTCGGCGCGCTGCGCGCCGCGGGTGCGGGCCTCTTGCTGGCAGCAATCGCGCACGTGTTGCCGATGATCGCCAATGCCTGCGACTGGCGCTTGCTGATTCGCGGCGCGAACCGGCCGGGCATCGCCGCCATGCTGCATCTGGTGTGGGTGCGCGAGTCGATCAATTGCATGTTGCCGGTGGCGCGCATCGGCGGCGAGGTGGTGTCGTTCCGCATGCTCAAACGCTGGGGTGTGCGTCCATCCATGGCGGTCGGCAGCATGATCGTCGATATGCAGCTCACGGTCATCAGCCAGTTGCTGTTCACGATGGTCGGCATCGGGTTTCTGTTCGCGCATGCGCATTCCGATACGCTGCGGCTCGCCAGCCAACTGGCGTGGGGCGTGGTGGTGTTGACGCCGCTGCTGGTGCTGTTCTCACTCGTGCAGCACGCGAGCCCGTTCGAGCGCATCACACGCGCGCTGAATCATATGACGAGCGGCAAACTGGCCGCGCTCGTCGGACAATCGGCACAGATCGATCAGACCATCAAGCTGATCTGGCGCAGACGCGCCGCGATAGTGCGCTATCTGTTCTTCTGGCAACCGCTGCAGTGCTTTTTGACGGCGCTGGAAATCTGGCTCGCGCTGTACTTCCTCGGCGCGCAGGTCAGCCTGACCGAAGCGGTGGTGATCGAATCGCTGATTCAGGCGGTCAGTAGCGCGGCGTTCTTCGTGCCGGGCGGCCTGGGCGTGCAGGAAGGCGGCTTTATTCTGATCGGTGGCGCGCTGGGGCTCGACCCGTCGATCTGCCTCGCGCTCGCCGGCGCGCGGCGCATTCGCGATTTACTGATCTTCGTGCCGGGGCTCATCGCGTGGCAATTCGCCGAGTCGTCGAATCGCGCGTCCACGCCGTCTGAACGGTCCGGGCGGGCAGAGCAGGCCGGCGGGCCCGAGACGAGCCGGCGCTAGGCCGGCACGCCTGTCTAAAGCATGCTCAGCTCGCAGCAGCATAGGCAGGAAACGACACCTCGACCGCAAGCCCGCGTTCGCCCATACCGGCGCCGAGATGCAGGTTGGCATCGAAATGCTCCGCAATCCGCGCGACGATTGAGAGACCCAGGCCGCTACCGGTAGCGTGATTGCCGGTCGCGCGAAAAAAACGGTTTGTCAGATGCGCCAGATCGCTGGGCGCAACACCGGGGCCGTCGTCGCGTACCGTGAGTTGCACGCGGCCGTATGCGTACTCCACCGCCACTTCCACGCTGCCGCCAGCGCGTCCGTACTTGATCGCGTTGTCGAGCAGATTGTCGAGCAGGATGCCGATCAGTACGGGCTCCGCATTGATCTCGGCGCGCGCGTCGCCCGTCAGGGTCACGCGAATATTTTTTTGCTGGGCGTTGCGCTCGTTCGCGAGCAGTGCGTCTTTGGCGACCGCCGCCGGCTTGAGCGGCGCTGTCGACATTTTCTCGTGCACGTCCAGACGCGCGAGCAGCAGCAGTTGCTCGGCAAGCCGCGCGCTGCGATCGACGCCTTGCACCACGCGTTCCATGGCTAGCCGCTGCAACGCCGCGTCGGATTCGGCTAGCGCGACTTGCGCCTGCACCTTGATCGCGGCGAGCGGGGTTTTGAGTTCATGAGCGGCGTCGGCGGTAAACGCGCGTTCGCGCTCGATGGAGTGCCGCAAGCGCGACAACACCAGGTTGATCGCATCGACGAGCGGCCGGACCTCGGTCGGCACCCGGCCGATATCGACCGGTTCCAGCCGGTTGATATCGCGCGCGCGGATCGCGCCCGACAGGGTCTTGAGCGGCGCCAGACTCCAGCCGATACTGAGCCATACCAGTACCGCCAGCACCGGTAACGCGACGAGCGTGGGGCGGGCGATCCGGCTCGCCACACCGCTCACCAGATCGCTGCGGGTATTGGCCGGTTCGAACACGCGCACGCTATGGCCGAGCGCGGTGTCGCGCAAGGTGAACGAGTGCCACATCTGACCGCCGAGCGTGATGGTTTGCGCGCCGCTCGCCGACGGCAGCGGCAGGTCCCACGCCTGCAACGTACGCAGTTGCGGGCTGCCCGCCAGCACCTCGCCTTTCGCGTTTCGCACCTGAAACAGGGCATCGCGCGGCAAGGTGTCGTCGTCGTCGCTGTCGTTGGCGCCGGGGTCGCCGCCTTTTTCTTCTTCGCGCACGTCGATGCGGGCATTCGCGAGCGTGGTCAGATTGCGCTGGTCGAGCAGCGCGAGGATCTGCGCCAGTTCGGCGAGCCGCGCCTCTTCCCATTCGCCCACTTCCTGGGTGGCCTGCCGGTAGCTCGACATCAGCGCGATGCCCCAGATCAGCACGATGCTGGCAAGCACCAGCAGCACGAGGCGCCGGCGGATCGACGCGGACCTCATGCTTTCTCCACGACGTAGCCAATATTGCGCACGGTTCGGATCAATTTGGCGCCGAGTTTTTTGCGCAGATTGGACACGTGCACCTCGATCGCATTGCTTTCGATTTCTTCCTGCCAGCCGTACAGGCTTTCCTCGAGACGCGAACGCGATTGGGGAATGCCCTGATGGGTCAGCAACTGCATCAGGATCGCCCATTCGCGCGACGTGAGCGGCACGCGCGTGTTGCGCAGTTCGACGGTTTGAGCGGCCGGGTTGACGGTCAGATCCTGATAGCGGATCAGCTCCACGCTGCGGCCTTGCGCACGCCGCAGAAGTGCTCTGGCGCGCGCGATCAGCTCGGTCAGATCGAAGGGCTTGCCGAGGTAGTCGTCGGCGCCTGCTTCAAGGCCGCCGACCCGGTCCAGCACCGTGCCCTTTGCTGTCAGCACCAGCACCGGAACATCCTTGCCGGCGTCGCGCAGCCGCTTCAGTATCTCCATACCTGAGACCCTGGGCAGGCCGAGGTCGAGTATCACCAGCGCATAGGCGGTCGTGGTGAGCGCAAGGTCGGCCTTGTGGCCGTCGCGCGCCCAATCGACCGTGAAGCCGGCCTGTCGCAGCCCCGCTTCGATACCGCAGCCGATCAGGTCGTCGTCTTCTACGAGAAGCACGCGCATGGGGCAAAACTCCGTTCATTGCGTTCAATGTTGAGTGCATGGCCGCGCCGTTTTCAGGCACGTGCGAGCTCACGTACCTGAAGTGTATCCACGATGCGCGCGCACCGCTTTATACCGCCGTATTTCTTAAGGTTTCCTTCAGTTTGAATCGATAGTATCGCCCCTCAGCAGGTGGGTGTCGGGCGAGCACGGTGAGTGCGCGAACGACGTCGCGTTGTCAGGGCATCGCAACGCAAACGTAAGCACATCAACGGATGTGCGCGGCCGGCGTTTTTCATCCATGAATTGCGCCGATGAAAGACCCCGCGCATTCCGTCAGATCACGAGACCACGCCATGAAGCCAGTCACCGTCGACATGCTGCGCGCCCATCTGATGGTCGCTTCGCTCACGGCCATGGGCGCCGAAGCGCTGATGCTGCTTGTGCTGCTGGTCTTGCCTATTCCCCCGCAGACTGCGAGCTCGACACTGTTCCGGCTGCTCGCACTCGCGGTGATCATGAGCGGCGTGATCGTGATGCGCCAGCTCGCGCACGCCGCGTTCGACCTTGCCCTTCAGAGTCATCACGCAGCGCCTGAGAACTGGCCCACGCGATCTGTTTCGATTGCGGCGAATTGCCCGCGGCGCTGGCTCGTCATTCTTCATCTGCGCTTTACCGGCAGACCGTTCGTGCTTGCCGGGCGCTGACGGAACCGGGCGATGTCGGCACACGCACTGACCGCATGTCAATGGCTCCTGTTCGCCGGCTGCGGCGCGGCCTCGCTATACGCGCTGGTGGCGGCAGTGGCCATGCCGTTCTTCTCGGCACGGCGCGCCAATGTTGCCACCGAGGTTGCGCATCCCTTCGCTAATGTTGGTGTCAGCGTACTCAAACCGCTCTGCGGCACCGAGCCGCGTCTCTACGACAATCTCCGCACTTTCTGCGAGCAGCGCCACGGGCGTTTTCAACTGGTGCTCGGCGTGTCGTCTCCGGACGATCCCGCGATCGCCGTGGTGCGCCGCTTGCAGGCCGCCTATCCGATGCACGATATCGAGCTTGCCGTCGATGCGCGCGTGCACGGCAGCAATCTCAAGGTGAGCAACCTGATCAACATGGCGGGGTGGGCGCGCCATGAGGTGATTGTGATCGCCGACAGCGATATTGCGGTGGAAGCCGACTATCTCGACACGGTGGCCGCGCCGCTCGCCGATGCGCGGGTGGGCGTGGTCACGTGTCTTTACGTGGCGCAAGGCGTGGGCGGATTCTGGCCGCGGGTCGGCGCGCTGTTCATCAACGAGTGGTTTGCACCGTCGGTGCGGGTTGCGCATGCGGCCGGATCGCGCCGCTTCGGCTTTGGCGCGACGCTGGCATTGCGGCGTGCGACGCTCGAACGCATTGGCGGTTTCGACGCCCTGAAAAATAATCTCGCCGACGATTACTGGCTGGCCGAACATGTGCGTGAGCTCGGACTGAGTACGGTGCTCTCGCGCGTGATGGTGGCCACCGATGTGATCGAGCCGACATTCGGCGCCTTGTGGCAGCGGGAAACGCGCTGGCTGCGCACGATCCGTTCGCTGAATCCGTTGGGTTTTGCATTCCTGTTCATCACGTTTCCAACGCCGTGGCTCTTGGCGGGTGCATGGCTCACTGACAGCCTGGCTGCGGGGCCGATTGACACGCCGCATCTGTGGGCCGCGTTCGCCAGTGGCGCGAGTACCGTGACGGGGTTTGCCGCGCGCATGTTGCTGCATTTTCGTGCTGCGCGTCATCAGCGCACTTTCTGGCGCGACCTGCCGTTTGTGCCGCTGCGCGACACGTTGCTGGCATTGCAATGGCTGGTGGGCTGGTTCGGCTCACACGTGATATGGCGCGGCACGCGCATGCCGGTGCGGACCTCCGCGCGAGTCGAGCGCGGCACTGCATTGGGCGTGATGGATGTCATGGAGACGTCCGATGGTGGCTAAGCCGCGCGGGCTGATCATCACCGCCGACGATTTTGGTCTTCATCCACGCATCAATCTCGCGGTTGAGCGAGCGCACCGTGACGGCGTGCTGACAGCCGCGAGTCTGATGATCGGCGCGCCTGCCGCGGCCGACGCGGTGGCGCGTGCACGGGTGCTGCCGCGCTTGCGGGTGGGATTGCATCTGGTGCTTGCTGATGGCGACGCGGTCATGCCGCGTGAGGGAATCAAGGCGTTGCTCGACAAGCATGGGCGCCTGGGCGACAACATGGTGCGGGACGGGGTGCGGTTTTTCTTTTTACCGCATGTGCGAAGGCAGCTTGCCCAGGAGATTCGTGCGCAATTCGAGGCTTTTGCGCAGACTGGGTTGGTGCTTGATCACGTCAATACGCACAAGCATTTTCATTTGCATCCGACGGTGCTCGAGCTGATTCTGGAGATTGGCCGCGAGTATGGGATGCGGGCGATGCGTTTGCCGTTTGAGGCGAATGCGTCGCTATGGTTGAGGCCGTGGATTGCACGGGTGCGGGCACGGCTGGATCGGGCTGGGATTGTGCATAACGATTATGTGGTGGGGATTGCTGATAGCGGACGGATGCATGAGGGTGTGTGGCTTGCTGCGCTCGCTGATTTGCCTGATGGAGTGGGGGAGATTTATTGCCATCCGGCAGTGGCTGGGGAGGGGGTTTTGAGTCATGGGATGAGGGCCTATCGGCATGAGGATGAGCTTAGGGCGTTGTTGTCGGCTGATGTTGCTGAAGCGATTCAGAAGGTGGGGGTTCGGGTTGGGGGGTTTGGGGATTTGCTAAGTCAGTAGATGGTTTTTTTTGCCTACGGCTTTGGTGTTCGCCTACGGCGGTTGGTGTTTGTTTGTGTGCCTACGGCGGCGGCATTATGTGGTTGTGCCTACGGCGTTGGCTGTTTCTTTTGTTATTGGTCTATTAGCGTTCCCCCTGTGCGGGGGGGCACCTACTTTTCTTTGCCGCCGCAAAGAAAAGTAGGCAAAAGAAAGCGGCTCAAACCGCCAATTCTTAAGCGGGTCCCCTGGCTTGGAGGGGACCGTGGCTCCGTAGAGGGACCTATCCGTGATTTTGTGGGCGAGGCATATCATGAAGGATGAAAATCATGGATATGCCGATCATGAAAAAGAAACGTACTGTCGCCTCTCAGGCAGCGGCCCGAGGGCCGCTGCCTGCACTGCCTGAAGGTCTGCTTGATGAACTGGTGAAGGGTCCGATGACGCCTGCCGAGGTCCAGGACCTGATGCTGGCGTTCAACAAGGCCATCATCGAGCGCGCGATGGGCGCCGAGATGAACATGCATCTGGGCTACCCGCCGGGCCAACCCAAGCCTGACGGCCAAGCCAACGAACGCAACGGCGCGAGCGGCAAGACAATCATCACCGAGCGCGGCCCGGTGCGACTCGACCTGCCGCGGGACCGTGAGGGCAGTTTCGAGCCGATCCTGATTCCCAAACACGAGCGCCGTTTCACGGGCTTCGATGAGCGCATCATCGCCATGTACGCACGCGGCATGAGCGTGCGTGAGATCCAGGCGTTTCTGGCCGAAAGCTATGGCACCGAGGTCTCACCCGACTTCATCAGCTCGGTCACCGACGAAGTGATGGCTGAAACGCTTGCCTGGCAAAGCCGCCCACTCGAGCCGATGTACCCGGTGGTGTTCTTCGACGCATTACGCGTGAAGATCCGTGGCGACGGCGTGGTGAGCAACAAGGCCGTCTATCTGGCGCTGGGGATCCAGGCCGACGGCCAGCGCGATGTGCTCGGCCTGTGGATTGAGCAGACCGAGGGCGCGAAGTTCTGGCTCAAGGTGTTCAATGACCTCAAGACCCGCGGCTGCCAGGACATCCTGATCGCCGTGGTCGACGGCCTGAAAGGACTGGCCGAGGCGATCGGCGCGGCCTACCCCCGCACGACGGTGCAGACCTGCATCGTGCATCTGATCCGCAACAGTCTGGAGTACGCCAGCCACAAGGACCGCAAGAGCGTCGCCACTGCGCTGCGGCCGATCTATGCAGCCGCGAGCGAGCAGGCGGCACAGCAGGCCCTGCAGGACTTCGCCGAAGGGCCATGGGGAACGAAGTATCCGACCATCGTGCAATCCTGGCAGCGTGCCTGGGAGCACGTCACGCCGTTCTTCGTGTTTCCCCCGGAGATACGCCGGGTCGTATACACCACCAACGCCATTGAGAGTCTGAACATGCAACTGCGCAAGATCATCAAGACCCGAGGCCACTTCCCCAACGACGAGGCGGCCATCAAGCTGCTGTGGCTGGCGCTACGTAACGTGCTGGCCAAGTCCGTGAGAGCTGCATTCGACTGGAAAGCGGCGATGAACCAGTTTGCTATCCTGTTTGGCGAGCGCTTCACGCTCGCCCGCGGTTAGATATCTTTAAACCGCCTCGCACACAAAAATGCGGACAGGTTCCCTAGAGATCGGGCCTGCGCACCTGCTGGCCTGAGTGACCAGGCCGTCATGCTTCCGGCGGCGCTGCGCGCGCCGACGCGGTACTTCATCAAACCGCACGCCAGGCTTTACGCATGCAGTTGCCCAACGCGGTGGCTGGCAGTTGCATCGCCTCGCGTAACTTTCCAACTTCATCAGCCTGCAGTTGCATAGCCTCCCATAACTTTCCGGCTTCAGCAGCTTGCGGTGGCATACCCCTGGTATAAATTGCGGGCTTCAGTCCTGGCGCCGGCACATCCAAAACCACCGGTTTGTTCCGGTGTGTCGCCGAGGCGAAGCCGATGGCCCCCAACGCACACAAACGAAGCACCCGTTTTCCCTGGTGGACCCATCCGCGACGCACGTAGTGCGGAGTGGGAGCGGATGACGGCTGTGTCACAGACACTAATGGACCACGGTGTGATCCGTTAGTCGGACCACAGTCCCCTCCAAGCCAGGGGACCCACTTAGATGTTAGCGGTTTGAGCCGCTTTCTTTTGCCTACTTTTCTTTGCGGCGGCAAAGAAAAGTAGGTGCCCCCCCGCACAGGGGGAACGCTAATAGACCAATAAGTAAAGAACCACCAACCGCCGTAGGCAAAAACCACGACCACAACAATGCCGCCGCCAAAGGCAAAAAAAACCAAACCTACATCCCCTGTCTCTTCATCAACAATTTCAACAGCACAGGCAACAACAACAAAACCAACGGCAACTGCACAATCAACCCGGAAATAATCGCAATAGCCAGCGGCTGCTGCATACCCGCCCCTTGCCCGAGGGCAAACCCAAGCGGCAGAAGCGCGAGAACCGCAGCAATCGTGGTCATGGCAATCGGCCGCAACCGATTCTTCCCAGCCGCGATGAGCGCCGTCTCGAACGGCAACCCTTCATCCCGCACCAGACCCTGCAACTCGGACACGTAAAAAATCGCCACTTCGGTCACGATGCCGATAATCATCGTCATCCCCATCATCGCGGAGATATTCAACTCGATCCCGGTGACCCACAAGCCAATAAACACCGCGCCCGCAGCCAGCAACGGCATCGCCAGCACCGCCAGCGCGACGCGAAACCGTTCGTACAGAAACAGCAGCAAACCAAATACCAACGCAATCGCCGCACCAAATACGCTCAACAAACCCTTGAAGGCAATCTGCTGTTGCTGGTACAACCCGCCCAGCTCGTAGTACACGCCGCTCGGCAACAGGCTCCTGTCGCCCAGCGTCTTCTGCACGTCGGCAATCGTCGACCCGAGATCGCGGCCATCAATCCGCGCAGTCACCGCAACCATCCGCTTGAGATTGTCGCGGCTGATTTCCGGCTGGCCGGTCACCGTCACCTGGTCGGCAACACGATTGAGCGCGAACAGATGCCCGTCGGGCGCGCGGATCTGTAACTGGCCCAGTTGCGTATCGGTCAGCTTCGTGGCGCCCGCCACCCGCACCCGAACGCCGACCGTTTTCGGCCCGCTCTGGAATTGCGTCGCGACATTGCCCTCGACCATGTCGGACACCGCTTGCGCAATCGACTGTGGGTCCATGCCTTCAGCAGCAGCGGCTTCAGCGCGAATATGCAATTCGAGCGCGTCGCCGGCAGGGTTGATGCCGTCGTTCACATCCACCACACCCGCAATCCTGCCGATCTGCGCGGCAACCTTGCGCGCGGTCGTGTCGAGCGTGGTCTGGTCGTCGGAGTAAATCTTGATCTGCACAGGCTGCGGCACCGCGGTCAGATCGCCGATCAGGTCTTCCATCAGTTGCGCAAGTTCGACATTCACGCCGGGCACCTGGGTCTCCACTTTCGAACGGATCTCCTCCATCACGGTTTCGATCGGCTCGCGCTTGCCCGCCTTCAGACGCACGAAGAAGTCGCCCTTGTTAGGCTCGTTGAGGTCGCCGCCAAGGCCCGCGCCGGTGCGGCGCGAATAAGTCGCCACGTTCGGATTCGCACGAACAATGCCCTCGATCTGCTTCATCAGCCGGTCGGTTTCCGTCACCGAGGTGCCGGGCTCAGTGTGATAGTCGAGCACGAAACCGCCTTCGTCCATGCTGGGCATGAAGCCGCTGCCCACCCGCGAAAAAGCGAATGCGGCCACCACGATCAGTGGCAGCAGGCCGAGCAGCACAAGCACCGGACGCGCGGTGACACGCTCGATCAGAAACGCGTAGCGCCGGTTCATCCACGTCGCCAGGCGGGTTTCTTCGTGCTCCTCGGCGTCTTTCGGTTTCAGCCAGCGGTCGCACAGAATCGGCACCGCGAGCCACGTGACGAGAAACGAAATAAACAAGGCGCTCGCCATCGTCACCGAGAGAGCCTTGAAAAATGCGCCCGTCACGCCCGAAAGAAACGCGAGCGGCACGAAAATGATCAGCGTTGCCGCCGACGAACCGGCGAGCGGCCGGGTGAATTCCAGCGCCGCCGCCATCACGCGACCGTGGAAAGCATGTGAGCCGCCTTCGCGCATGCGCCGTACGATGTGTTCGATCATCACGATCGCATCGTCGATCACGAGGCCGACCGCGGCGGCCATCCCGCCGAGCGTCATGATGTTAAAGCCCATGCCGAACACGTCGAGCAACAGGATGGTCGCGGCCATCACCACCGGCACGAGCGCCACGGCAATCGTGGTGATCTTCCAGTTGCGCAGAAAAGCAAATAGCGTGAACGCGGCGAGCACGACGCCGATCATGATCGCGTCGCGCACACTGGTGGCCGACGCGATCACCAGTTCGCTCTGGTCGTACCAGTTCGACAGATGCACGCCGGCCGGCATCTGGGACTGGAATCCGGCGAGTTTCGTGCGAATCGCCCGGGCCATGGCGACGCTGTTTGCGCCCGGCTGCTGATAGACGTTCAGCAGCACCGCATCCTGGCCGTCGGCGGTCACGCGCATCCATTGCGGCACTACACCCTGACGCACCGTCGCGATGTCGCCGAGGCGTATCTGCGCCGCGCCGTTGGCCGACACCACCACGTTGCGCAGTTCGTCCAGCCGCGTGATGGTGGCGTTGGCGATCACGAGGTACAGCTTGTAGTGATCTTCGATGCGTCCGGTTGCCATCAGCACATTGCTCGCGCCGATCGCCTTCGAGACATCCGCGAGCGATATCTTGTACGCGGCGAGGCGCGCGGGATCGATCGCGACTTCGAGCTCGTCCTGCGCGCCACCCGTCACGTCGACGCGCGCCACGCCTTCCACTGAAGAGAGCAATGGCCGCATCTGGAACTGCGCGAGATCGTGCAGCGCCGACAAGGATTGCCGCTTCGACGTGAGGCTGTACGCAAGCACCGGGAACACGGTCGGGTCCATGCGCCGCACCTGCATCGAGGTGCCTTGCGGCAGCGTCGCGAGAATCTCGCTGATGGCGGACTGGGCCTGCAACGTGGCCTGTGCCATGTCGGTGCCCCAGTCGAAGTTGATGGAGATTTCCGCCGAGCCGCGGCTCGTTGTCGATTCGACATCGCGCACGTTGGGCACGCGGCGCAGCGCTTCCTCAACCGGCATCGTCACGAGCGTAGCCATCTGTTCAGCCGGCCGATCGCCCGCGTCGAGCGAGACCACCGCGCGCGGGAATGCGACGTTCGGGAACAGTGAGATCGGCAGGCGGAACGCGGTCAGTGCGCCGGCAATCGCCAGCAAGGCGATCACGAACAGCAGCGAGCGCCGGTGCTTCTGCATCCATTGGCCGAAGTTCATCGCGGCGCGCCTGCGCCGGCCTGCACTGTCATGCCGTCCTGCAACTCATAGTTGCCGCTGACGACGAGCGCCTGCGCGCCGTCGATCGGTCCGTCCACGCCATAGTCGTCGCCGTTCTCGACCTGGGTGACCACCGTCACGCGGCGCGCCTTGTTTTGCGGCGTGATCTGGAACACGTACGCGCCTTTACCGTCTTTCAGCACGGCGGAGCGCGGCACGACCCAGTGCGTGCCGCTCTTCGTGGCGATATCGGCGGCGACACGCGTGCCGGGAATAAACGCGGTCTGACCGAGCGGGACATTCGCGCCGATGTTGACCAGTTGACTCAGCGGATCGACCGATGCGCCGACCAGCACCACGTGCCCAGCCGCGGCGGCTTTCGCGAGCGAAGCGGAGAGGGCGCGCAGCGTGAGGGTGTCGCCGGCATGAATGGCGATCGCGTCCGCGGGTTCGACGCCGAGCGTCACGTTCGCGCGCGTGCCCGTGCCGCCACTGCCGCCAGCCAGTTGCAGGATCGCCGCGCCTGGCTGCACCTGGTCGCCTTGAGCGGCGGACACCTGCAACACCACGCCGTCGAGCGGCGCGACAATGATTTTGTTGCCGCTAGCGACACCCGTCTGATTTTGTGCGGCGAGCGCCTGCTGGGCATCCTCGACGGCTTTTTTCGCCGTGGCGAGTTGCGATTGCGTGGCGAGTCCCTTGTCGAAGAGCGATTGCGTGCGCGCCAGTTCGCCCTGCGCGAGCGTTGCCGCGCTTTTTGCCTGGGTGGCAGCGAGCACCGCGGCGGGGTCGGCCTGCACGACGAAGAGCGGTGTGCCGCGCGTCACGCTTTGGCCAGCCTGCACGCGCATCTGCACAATGCGCGCGACGTAGGGCAGATTGACGGTGGTCAGATTCGATGCCGACGCCGCGACGATGCCGTAGGCGCGCACAGGCTGCGCAATGGTGGCGCTCCGTACGTGAATGGTCTGCACTGCCACGACGGTCTTATCGGCGGCATCGTCGCTTGCGGCCGCCCCGGCTGCATTCGCTGTGGCACCCCAGCCGCCGAGCGTGGCGCACATCAGCGCAATGCGCATTGCTGGGTGGGCGTAAATCGCGACGCGTAGCCGCCGCGCCGGAAATGGGCTATTTCGCATGAGTTTCGGTGAAGGTCTGAGCGGAAGAAAAGGCATTTGGAATCGCGCTACCCAGCAGCGCCTGCAAGCCGACGCGTTGTTCGGCGAGCGATTCGCGCAGCGTGGCGATGTCGATGCGTTTGGTGAGCGAAGCGCTTTGCGCGTCGGTGTAGGCGCCGAGCGCCAGATTGTGCTCGGCATACGCCGCCGCGGCATGTTGCGCGGCGAGGTCGACATCGGGCAGCGCCGCATCGGTCTGCTGCAATTGTTGCGTGAGGATCGCGCTGTCGGCGCGCAGATGCGCGACATCGGCGTACGCCTGGTTCAGGCGCGTCTGATATTCGTCACGCAGGCGCAGACGGGTCGCTTTTTCGATCGCGACGTTGCCCTGGTTGCGATTGAAAATCGGCAGGCTCAGATTGATCTGGAAGCCGCTCGTGTAGATATTCGACGTGTCGCGGGCGCGCACGAATCCCACGGACAGACTCGGAAACTGGCTGAGAATCGCCGCGCGATATTTCTGCTCCTGCGCTTCATAACCTGCTTGCAGGGCAATCAGATCGGGGCGGCGTTGCGGCAGGCCGGCAAGCGCCGCGTCGAGCGTCGTGTCGGAGAGATCCGACGTATCTTCATTGCCGGTGAGCTGCAGTTGCACTTGCGGTGCGAGGCCGAGAAGGGTGTTCAGATCGTGATGCGTCTGCTCCGCCGCGCGTTCGGCGTCGGTGTATTGCTTGCGCGCGTCGCTATAAGAGGTGAGCGCCGCGGTCAGCGTATCGTCGGTCAGGTTGCCGTCGCGACGCGCTTCGGCCATGCGCTCGTAGCGCGTGCGCGCGAGATCGCGTTGCTGTTGCAGCAACGGCAGTGCGTCCTGCTGGAAGCGCGTTTTGATGAACAGCTGCCGCGCCTGCGCAACCATCTGCCATTCCTGCCAGAGCAAACCGAGATCGGTTTTGGCAACCGTCGCGTCGGCAGACTGCTTGTTCGTGCTACGCAGGACGATCGCCATGATGTCCATGCTCAAGCCATAATTGAATGCGCGCGTGGTGCCGACCGCGCCGGGATAATCGCTCGCCACGCTCAATTGCGGGTCGGGCAGCAAGCCCGCCGAATAGGCCTGGGCGCGAGCGATGCCGAGGTCGTCGCGGGCCAGTTTCAGGTTGGGATTGTTCGCTACCGCGAGCATCGCGACTTCGTCGATGTCGAGCCCGTCCGATGGATCGAAGCGATGCGCGGCCAGTTCGGGTAGCGGCATGGTCGCGGGATCGATACGGATGCGTTCGAGCGAGCGTGTGGAAGTCGACGTATCCTGTGGCGCGAGCGGTTCGCGGTGATACCACGTGCAACCGGCCAGCAGCACGGCGCAAAGCGACACGCAGGCGCGCAACCGCGCCATGGTGTCGGCATGGAAGACAGGCAAGGTCCGGCTCCTGAACGAAAGGTGAGGCATCCGCAAACGGACGCAGTGCAAGAGCGGCCGATTTTGCTGAGCGCGAGCTTAAGTAACGCTTAACCGGGCCCGAAGGGTCGCCTATGCCTCGGGTCGGCGGCGCATGAATGTCCCTTCAGGATCGTTTAAGGAAACGTTAAGCCGGCGGACGTGACAATGTGGGCACACAGGAGAGAGGAGAGAGCATGCGTCTGCTACTGGTCGAAGACGACGACATGATTGCGGAGACAGTCCTCGGCGCGATGCGCCGCGCGGGCTACGCGATCGACTGGGCGGCGGACGGCCGCGCCGCGGAATTGTCTTTGGGCAACGGCGTGTACGACCTCGTGCTGCTCGATCTCGGCCTGCCGAAGAAAGACGGCATCGAGGTGCTCAACGCCTACCGCAAGGCTGGCGGCGCCGCGCCGGTGATCATCCTGACCGCGCGCGACGCGGTGGACGAGCGGATTCGCGGCCTCGATGCAGGCGCCGACGACTACCTGATCAAGCCATTCGACCTCGACGAACTTGCCGCTCGCGTGCGTGCGTTATTACGGCGGCGCACCGGCCAGAAGCAGCCCATCTATGCGCATGGCGAACTCACGCTCGACCCGGCCGCGCACGAGGTCACGAGCAACGGTGCGCCGCTGCCGCTTCTGCCGCGTGAATTCGCGCTGCTGCAGGCGCTGATCGAAGAGCCCACGCGCGTGTTCACCAAGGCCGAGCTGGAAGAAAAACTATATGGCTGGGGCGAAGAGGTGGGCAGCAACACGATCGAAGTGCATGTGCACAGCTTGCGGCGCAAGATCGGCGCGGACCAGGTGGTGACCGTGCGAGGCGTCGGCTATCGACTGAAGAGGTGCGGATGACGTCGATTCGCCGCTGGCTGCTAGGCTGGCTGATTTTTGGGCTGGCGGCGGCATCGGGCGCGGCCGGCTACGGGATTTTTCATACGGCGCGGCTGGAGGCGAGCGAACTGTTCGACTACGAACTGCGCACGGTGGCGCTGTCGTTGCCGTCGAACCTCGAGGGCAATGGCGACGGCGAGCATCGCAGCCCGGACTTCGGCGGCCTTGCGGACGATCGCATCGTCATTGAAATCTGGGACCGTGCCGGCAAGCTCGTTTATCACTCGATGCAGGCGCCGGTGTTCTCGCGCCAGCCCGCGGGCTTCAGCACGGTCGAGCGTGGCGAGTATCACTGGCGCACGTTCGGGCTCGAACAGCCGGGCCGTTATATCCAGGTGGCGCAACCGGTTTCCGTGCGCGAGGATCTCGCGCTGCAACTGGCGCTGCATACGTTATGGCCTCTCGGCTTGCTAGTCCCGGTGACGATCGGGCTGGTGCTGTTCGTGGTGGCGCGCGGCCTGGCGCCGATCGGCGGACTCTCGCGCGCGCTGTCGACCCGTTCGATCGATTCGCTCGAACCCGTGCGCCTGGACGGCACGGTCCCGGTCGAAATCAGGCCGCTGGTCGAGGCGCTCAATGATCTGCTGCAGCGCCTGAACACGGCATCGCAGGCACAGCGCACTTTTATCGCCGACGCCGCGCATGAGTTGCGTTCGCCGCTTGCCGCGCTGAAGCTGCAGTTGCAGGCCGCTTCGCGCGATGGCTCGTTAAAGGGCGAAGGGCAGACGCTCGAGCGCGTCGAGGGACGCGTGAATCGCATCATTCATCTGGTGCAGCAGTTGCTGACGCTCGCGCGTGAGGATGCGCATCCGGTGACGTCGATGGAGCCCGTGAGTTTGCGGCGGATCGGCGAGCAGGCGGTGGGGGATTTTTCCTTGCTGGCGGAGACGAAGGATATCGACCTCGGTCTGGAATGCGAGGCGCCGCGCACGGTGGCGGATGCCTATACGGTGATGGCCGAGCCGCACGGCATGAGTGTGCTGCTGGGCAACCTCATCAACAATGCGATCCGGCACACGCCGCGCGGCGGACGGGTCGACGTGATACTGAAGCGATCTGGCGACCGCGTGGGGATCGACGTTGTCGATAGCGGCTCCGGCATCCCGGAGCCTGAGCTCGAGCGCGTTTTCGACCGGTTTTATCGGGGGGAAGACGCACAAGGGGAAGGCAGCGGCCTGGGGCTCGCGATCGTTGCCCGGATTGCCGAGCGGCATCATTTGACGATTTCGATTCGCAATAATGCCGGGAAAATGGGCTTGGGGGTTTGGGTTTTCGGCCTCTCGGCATATGAAGGTTGATGCTTTCTTTTGCCTTGGGCGGCGGCATGTGTGGTTGTGCCTGCGAACGACGGCAATACCGCCGCCCACGGCAAAAAACCAGACTGCTCCCGGCATCTTGGTACGATGCAGCCTTCAAAAGCATCTGGTAAGCAAGTGTGAATCGCCTGAAGACACAATTTTCCGCGTCTTGCGCAGCAAAACAGCTCTCCAAGGTAAGGCCTTTAGCCGCAGCAACCCTGCGGCGCCTACGCCATCCCACGCGCCGCGGCGTGGCCATCGCCTGCGCCGCCATCCCCGCGCTTCTGCTCCTGTATACGCTGATCCTGATCCCGTTCACGCCGGGCATCGGCGACATCCGCAAGGCGAAAATCGAGCAGCCCGCGCAGATCCTCTCGTCGGACGGCAAGCTACTGGCGGAATTCAAACCCTCGAACCGCGAGTGGGTGAAGCTCAAGGACATCTCGCCCAATGTCGTGAACGCGCTGATCGCCACGGAAGACCATCGCTTCTATCAGCATTTCGGTCTCGACTGGCGCCGCACGGCATCGGCCGCACTGCACACCTTTTCCGGCGACCGGCAGGGCGGCTCGACCATCACGCAGCAACTCGCCCGCAATCTGTATCCCGATGAAATCGGCCGCGCCCCCACGCTAACCCGCAAGCTCAAGGAGGCCATCACGGCCTTCAAGATCGAAGCGCTTTACACGAAAGACGAAATTCTCGAGACGTACCTGAATACGGTGCCGTTTCTGTACAACGCCTACGGCATCGAAATGGCGGCACGGACCTATTTCGACAAATCGGCCAGTGATCTGAATGTGCTGGAAAGCGCGACGCTGACCGGCATGCTCAAAGGCAACAGCTACTACAACCCGGTGCTCAACCCGGAACGCGCGCTGCAGCGGCGCAATACGGTGCTGGCGCAATTGGTCAAGTACGGCAAGCTCACGCCCGCAGCGTACGCAACTCTCGCGCGCCGTCCACTGCGCATCGACTTCGAACGGCAAACCGAGCCGCCCGGCCCGGCGCCGCATTTCGCGCAGCAACTGCGCAAGTGGCTCGCGGCCTGGGCCGATCGCAACGACTACAACATCTATTCCGACGGACTGGTGGTGCGCACCACCATCGATTCGCGTCTGCAGACCATGGCCACCCAGGCCGTGGTATTGCAGGGCAACCAGTTGCAAGGCATCGCCAACGCGGCATGGGGCACGCGCGCGGGTTGCGCGAGCGGCAAGGACCTGTTGCAGACTTTCCTGCGCGAAACCCCGGACTATCGCGCCGCGAAAGACGCGGGCCTGACGGATGACGACGCGATGAAGCGCGTCTCGTCCGACCGCGAACTGGTGAAGTCGGTATGCGAATCCAAGACGCGCGTGCAAGCGGACTTTCTCGCCATGGACCCGCGCAACGGCCAGATCAAGGCGTGGGTTGGCAGCCGCGATTTCAGCGAGGATCCGTTCGATCACGTGCAGCAGGCGCGGCGTCAGCCGGGCTCCACTTTCAAGCCGTTCGTCTACGCCGCCGCGTTCGAAGACGGCGCGAAACCGGCCGATACCTTCGTCGACAAGCCGGTCGAAATCCCGCTTGCAGGCGGCGAAATCTGGCGTCCCAGCGACGAAGACGAACCGAGCGGGCGCGCTATCAGCTTGCGCGACGGCCTCGCCTATTCGCGCAACCGCATTACTGCGCAGTTGATGGAGACCGTGGGGCCGAACAAGGTCGCGCGGCTCGCCCGCGCGATGGGTGTGCGCGACAGCGAGCTCGATGCGGTGCCGTCGCTCGCGCTCGGCACGAGCCCGGTGACGCTGAAGGAAATGGTCTCGGCCTACGGCACCATCGCCAATCTCGGCGGCTATGTCGAGCCAGTGATGGTCACGCGGATCGAAGATCGCAACGGCGAGGTGCTGGCCGACTTCGCGCCGCTGTCGCCCAAACAGGAATTGCCAGCCGACACCGCGCGCACGCTGGTCGATGTGATGCGCGACGTGGTGAACCGCGGCACGGGTTCGAGCATTCGCAGCCGCTTCGGCGTGCGCGGCGATGTCGCGGGCAAGACGGGCACGACACAGGGCAATGCCGACGGCTGGTTCATCCTGATCCATCCGCAACTCGTGGCCGGCGCCTGGGTCGGCTTCAACGACAGCCGGGTGACGCTGCGCAGCGACTATTGGGGGCAGGGGGCGCACAGCGCCTTGCCGATCGTCGGCGATTTCTTCCAGCGCGCGCAGCGCTCGAGGCTGGTCGACAGCCGCGTCAAATTCGACGACGGAGCAAACCCCCGGCGTGTTTGCCGAATTGACGGGCAAGGTCCGCGCATGGTTCGAGCGGATCTTTCGCGCGTCGCCGGCGAAGCCTGACGCGCCGGCGACGGCGCGCAACACGACGCGGCGCGCGCCTGCGGTAGTCGCTGAAGCGCGCCCGCAGCCACCGCTGCTTGCGCCGAACCAGGGATCGGCAGCGGTGCCGGCGTCCGCGCCCGCTCCGGCGAGCGCAACGCTCAGCGCACCGGTCGATGGCGAGGCGCATGGCAGCGGCACGCCGGCCTCCGCACCGACCCCCACGCCGGACGACGCCGTGCCGCCAGACGCGGCCAATGTCGCCGCCGATCCGCTGAACGCGCCGGCGAGCGCCAGCGCATCGCCTTGAGCGTCGGAATCAGCGCAGCTATCTGCATGCCGCCACGAGGCAAGGGCTGCGCGGCGCGCATCGCCGCTCAACCGCCGTCGCCCACCAGCCACCGGTAGTACGGATTGTCCGGGTCGCGCCGCATGGCGTCGCCGATGTCCCGCGCCCACGCTTCGCGCTCGCCGCGATAAGCGTCGAGGCCGGCGGAATAGAAGCTCTGCAACGCGCTGGTATGGTTCGCCAACTCCGCGCGAAAGGCATCGTCCGCGCCGCGCAAGGGCGGCTGGGTGCGCAGGGCAAGCAGATGCGCCAGCGTTGTCGGGAAGGCGTCGCGGCGGACCCACGGCGCGTATTCGATACGCGGCTGATCGTCGGTTACGGGTTGCGCGTCGGCGGCGTAATACTCGAGGCCGGTGCGGTCGGTGATCCAGGTCGCGAGCAGCGCGGCCGGCGATGCAATCCCGACTTCACGCAACGCGGCGGCGACCTGCGGCTGCGCAAAACGCGCTTCAATCCGCGGCACATCCAGTTCGAGCGGCTGCATCGAACCGACCAGCATCATCTCGTGCAGCTCGGTGGTCCACAGCGCCGCATGCGGAAACACCTGAACGAAACTCTGGATCAGCGCGCGCGTATCGTCTTCGTTCTGGGTCGGCAACGGCAGCCATTGCGCAACGATGCCGCCCGGCTGCAAACGTGCGGCCGCCAGCCGGTAGAAGTCCGACGAATACAGGTTGACGACGCCCGCGGCCGACGGCGGCGGCGGTTCCAGCGTGATCAGGTCATAGTGCTCGTTGTTGCGCAGCAGTTCGCGCCGTCCGTCGCGCAGACGGATGTTCATGCGCGGATCGGTGCTCATGCTGTAGTTGCCCTGGAACTGCGGGGCGGCGCGCACGACGGCCGGCAGCAATTCCGCGACCGCGCGTTTTTCGAGTCCCGGCCAGGTCAGCAACGCGCCGCCCGTGATCCCGGTGCCAAGCCCGATGACGAGCGCGGAGCGCGGCGTCTCACGATGAATGATCAACGGCAGCAGCGCCTGCAAACGCATGTATCGCAGCGACGCCATCGTGTCGCCGGAATTGGAGACGCCCTGGATATAGAGCCGCCTGAAATGCCGTTCACCGGCGCGCTGTTCGATGACCGCCACGGTGCCGCCGGCACTTTCTTCGTAAAAGCTCAGGATGCCGCCGCGCGCCTGGGCGAGCAGTGTGGCGAGCCGGTCTGACGGCGTGAAGATCACAGCGATCAACGTCAAGGCGGCGAGCAGAGGCACGCTCCAGCGCGCGAAAGGCAGCACGTTCGATCCGCGCAGCACGGCGACGAGGCTCAATGCGCAGGCGAGAACGGCCAGCACCGCGAGCGCGTGAATCAACCCGAGCGCCGGGACGAGTGCGAATCCCGCGAGCAGGGTGCCGGCGATGCCGCCTGCCGTGTTCAACGCCACCACGGCGCCGATGTCGCGCCCGGTGTGCCGGTTGTCCACATTCAGGCGCAACGCAAACGGGAAGGCGGCGCCGAGCAGCAGGGTCGGCACGAACACGACGCATGCCGCCGCCACCGCAAAGCCGGCGCACATGGCCGCGAGCAGGCTGCCGGTCGCGCTGAACGTGGCTGCTCTGGCGAGGCTTTGCCACTGCGGCAGCCAGCCGCCCGTCACCGCGATCTCGAGCAGCGCGACCAGCCCGGCCGACGCGATCAGGATGGCGAACGTGCCCCACGGATCGCGCGCCCGGTCGACGTAGCGCGACGCAAGCGCACTACCCAGCGTCAGCCCTAGCAGGTAGGTGGCGAGCACGACCGCGAACGCAAAACTGCGGGTGCTGATGAACTGGACGATCACCTGCGACCACACCACCTCGTAACCGAGCGCAACCCCGCCGGCAATCGCGTAGAGCACGAGCGCGAGGCGTGCCTTCGAGGCAGGTACGTCGCGAGCAGGGTCCACTGGCGGCGACGCAGCGGCGCGCGGCTGCGCCATCGGCACGAGCGCCCGGCGGGTCCGTCCGAGCAATGCGGCAATCAGCGCGGCGACGGCATTGAGTGCGGCGGCGGCCAACGCGCTGCCTTGCACACCCAGCGACGGAATCAGAACAAAGCTGGCGGCCAGCGTGCCGGCAATCGCGCCGGCGGTATTGGCCGCGTAGAGGCGGGCGCCGGCGCGGCCCAGATTCACCGCGAGTGGGGCCAGGGCCCGCATCAGTACCGGCAAGGTGCCGCCCATCAGTACGGCCGGCAGGCCGACCAGTGCAAACGGTAACGCCCAGGCAAGCGGCCCGAGGTGATCTTGCAGCGAGGCAAACGGCGCGGCCGCGCGCGGCAGCAGCCAGGTGGCGGCGAGCGCGAGCAGCAGCACGCCGGCTTCCAGCATTGCGTAGAGGCGCACCGGCCGCGTGAGCCGGTCGGCGAGCCGGCCGAACAGCCAGCCGCCCACGGCGAGGCCCGCGAAAAACGCGCTGACGCCGGTGGTGACCGCCTGGACTTCGACGCCGACCACGAGCGCAAGCTGCTTGATCCACAGGACCTGGTAAATCAGCGAGGCGGCACCGGAGGCGAACAGAAGCAGCAGCGGCCAGGCGATCGGTAAGCCTGGGGCGAGGGCGTCGTCGAGCGGTTCGTGCTCGAGCGGTTCTGCGTGACGCTGTGCGCGTTCTTGTGCGCGGCGCTCACGGCGTGAGCTTTGGGCACGGTTGGCCAGCGTATGGGTCATCGGATGAATTGCGTTGAGGCGGTGTGGATGGACTTCGGTTCTGAAGGCGGAACCGTTGCGCCCACCGGCCGAAGCCGGCAGGCGCAACGTGACAGGCGGGTTACTCGAGTCCGCGTTTCTTGAAGGACTCGTCGATCTTCTTGTCGACCTGCCGGCGCACGCCGTCCACGCTGAAGCTCGCGGGCCGCTGGCTCGGCGGATAGTTGACGAAGGTCTGCAGGAACACCGAGGCTTTCATCGTCGCGATGGCGTTCAGGTAGACGTTCTTCGTGAGCCAGTCGTTGTACTGATCGGAGGTGATGTCCGCCCGTTCATACGGATCCATGCGCAGATTGAACAGCTTGGGCAGACGAAGGCAGACGAGCGGGTCCTGCCAGATGTTCAGATTGCCCTTGGCACGCTGCTCGCAGAAGACCGCCTTCCACGCGTTGCCGTCCTGGTCCCAGCGCATGGCGACCAGATTGCCCATCGTCGTCGAAATAATAGAACTCGGTACGAGGGTCTTTGGTCGTCTGTCCGGTGAGGAACGGCAACTGGTTGTATCCGTCGAGGTGATTCTTGAAGCTCGCGCCGCCCGCCTTGGGCGCCCAGCCTTTCAGGAGACGGTCCTTGACGCCGGTGTCGCCCGCTGCGGCGAGCAGGGTCGGGAACCAGTCGAGCCCGGAGAACATCTCGTTGGATACGTCACCCGCCTTGATATGGCCCGGCCATCGCACCATCGCCGGCACGCGGAACGCGCCTTCCCAGTTGGAGTCCTTTTCGCTGCGGAACGGCGTGGTTGCCGCGTCGGGCCAGGAGAACTGATTCGGTCCGTTGTCGGTCGTGTAAATGACGATGGTGTTTTTGGAGATCTTCAGATCGTCCAGCAGCTTGAGCAGTTTGCCGACGTCCTGATCGTGCTCCCACATGCCATCGGCGTATTCGTTGCCGGGCATGCCGCTCTTGCCTCTGAACTCGGGCCGCACGTGCGTGAAGACGTGCATGCGCGTGTAGTTCATCCAGACGAAGAAGGGCGTGCCGTTCTTGACCTGCTTGCGGATGAATTCTTCCGCGTGGGCACCGGTATCGTCGTCGATGGTCTCCATGCGCTTGGTCGTGAGCGGACCGGTGTCCTGAACCTTGCCGTCGGAGGTGCTATGAATCACCCCGCGCGGCGAGAAGTTCTTCACGTACGGATCGTTCTTGTCTTTCGGCCAGTACGGGCGCTCGGGTTCTTCCTCGGCGTTCAGGTGGTACAGGTTGCCGTAGAACTCGTCGAAACCATGATTGGTCGGCAGGTACTCGTTCTTGTCGCCCAAGATGGTTCTTGCCGAACTGACCGGTTGCATAGCCGAGCGGCTTGAGCGCCTGGGCGATCGTCATGTCGCCTCTTTTGCAGGCCGACCGGTGCGCCCGGTGCGCCGACTTTGGACAGCCCGGTGCGCAACGGCGTCTGTCCGGTGATGAAGGACGAACGGCCCGCCGTACAGCTGTTTTCGGCGTAGTAGTCCGTGAAGATCATGCCTTCGTTGGCGATCCGGTCGATGTTCGGCGTCTTGTAGCCCACCACGCCGCGCGTATACGCACTGATATTCGCCTGGCCGACGTCGTCGCCGAAAATCACGAGGATGTTGGGTTTAGCCGAGTTTTTCGCGGCAGGTTGCGGTGCGGGCGCCGGCGCGGGTTTGGCCGTACCCTGAGTCTGGGCAGGCGCGTTGATCGACGGAAAGATCAACGCACCGAATGTGGCAAGGGCGATTGCTGTCGCCCCCGCCACATAGCGCCCCTTTCGCAGGAACATTTTCATTGTGTCGCTCCAATGGAGTTGCTTTCGGTTCACCCGTTGCGCGTTCCCTGCGCGCCCGGGTTGCCTCGTAGCGGCCGCAACCCGCCTGCGGCTCGCGCTCTCCCGCGTCCGCTTACTGCTTCGGAGCGGGGTAGATGGTTTGCCAGTCATCCTTCATGCTGACCACCGTCCAGCCATCGACGATCGCCTCGTCCCACGCGCGGTCGAGCTTGCCGATCTTCGAGGTGCGGTCGTACGCGAATTCACGCACGGCGTCGTCGTGATGCACCAGCAACGCAAGATGCGGCCCGTTGCCGGAGGTGGTGTACTGCAGCATCTGCAGATCGCCGTCGGAATTGCCGAACGCGAGAATGGGTTTGCGGCCGATGTGGCGATAGATTCCGACGGGCTTGCCGGGACCGTCGTCGACGAAATCGAGCTTCGGCTGCCGCACGAGCGCGCGCTGACCGTCGTGCATCTGATACTGGACGACCTGGCTGGAGCCGATCACCTGTTCGGGTGGAATGCCATACACCTTCTCGACCCACGGGCGCATGAATTCGATCGTGCCGCCCGAGACAATGAAAGTCTTGAAGCCGTTGGCCCGCAGATAGGCGAGCAATTCCAGCTGCGGCTGGTACACGAGTTCGGTATAGGGGCGATTGAATTTCGGATGCCGGGAGGTGGCGAGCCAGTCGCGGATGGTCTTGTCGTATTCGTCGACGGTCATGCCGCTATTGGCGACGGCAACCAGTTGCAGCAACTGCTTCTGCTGGCTCGCGAGCGCGCCATAGTCTTTTGCGACCAGCGCCTTGTAGGCCGGATTGTTTTGCCATTCTGGATGGCTGGGCGCCGCCGCCTTCACCTGCGCGAGCAGGAAGGTGAACTGGAAGTACAGCGGCTGCTCGCTCCAGAGCGTGCCGTCGTTGTCGAATACCGCAATGCGCTCGGCCGGTGGCACGAAATTCGGCGAGCCTTCACGCGTGACGTCGGCGACGAACTTCTGGATCGCCTGCTTCGCCGGGCCATCGCGCCAGGAGGGCAGTGCGGCGGCCGAACTGACTGCCGCCGGCGGCGTTGCACCCGTGCTGGCGGGCGTTGAACAACCGGCCGCGCAGAGCCCGATCAGGGTCGCGCCGATCAAGGCGGCCGCGCGGGCCGTGGACTTTGCCTGACGGAACAGCTGCATCCCACCTCCATTTCGATTGCACAATTCGATGACCCGCGAACGGGAGAAACGAGTACAGCTCGAAGGAGCAGCGCGGACTAGCTGCCGTCAGCGCCGGCGGCGCGCGCCGAGGCCTGGCGCGCAAGAGGTTCCTTCCACGTGTCCTGGTCCATCACGAGCCTGAAGCCGAGATGCGACATGCTGTTGTAGGGGTCGGTGCCACGCCGGGCGCTCGGCCGGTAGCTCAGGCAGTAAGCCTCGTTGCACAGGAAGGAGCCGCCGCGCGTCACGCGCTTGGGCGCCTCGACAGGAACACCCGGGTCGGATGGGTCCCATGAATTGCCCGGGCCGGCCGGGTTCTCGATCTCGCGGGTGCTGGTCGCCTCGCGCCGGAACTGGTCGGCGCGATACCAGTCGGCCACCCATTGCCAGGCGTTGCCAGTCATGTCGGACAGCCCGTAGCCGTTGGCCGGAAAGGTGCCGACCGGACTCGTGCCGATCGCGCCACCGGCTTTCGGACTGACGACGGGAAATGCCTGCGGCTGCTGACCCTGCCAGACGTTGGCCATCTGCTTGCCATCGGGTGTGAACTGATTGCCCCATGCGTAGGTGGCCTGTTCAAGACCGCCGCGCGCCGCGAACTCCCATTCGGCTTCTGTCGGCAGGCGCTTGCCGGCCCACTTTGCATAGGCCTGCGCGTCCTCGTAGGAAACCTGCACGACCGGATGATCGTCCTTGCCCAGAATATTGCTGTCAGGCCCGGTAGGGTGACGCCAGTCGGCGCCGGGCACATAACGCCACCAGCGCGAATAATCTTCGAGCGGCACCGGTTGATTCGTGCCGACGAACACCATCGCGCCGGCCACCATCGCGCTGTCAGGCGGACGCGGCGTACCAGCGGGCAACTGCACCTTCAGGGTGTCCCAGTCGGGCTTTTTCTCGGCGGTAGTGACATAGCCGCTTGCTTCGACGAATTTTCGAAACTCGGCATTGGTGACGTGATGGCGGTCCATCCAGAAACCATGAACGCGCACCTTGTGCGCGGGGCGCTCATTGGGTTGCGCCTGCTTCGAGTCGCTGCCCATCAGGAATTCGCCGCCGGGCACCCATGCCATGCCTCGCGGGCCATGCGTGCCGTCGCCGTATACGACTTGCGGATGCGCCGGTGTATGCGAGCTGAAGGTCCAGCTGACTGCCGCGCCAACACATGCAGGTAGCATGACTAACAGTACGCCCCAGAGCAGCAGCTTGCGATTGCGGCTGGCCGGCGCTTTCGTTGATGACACGCCCGAAGAGCGGGACGTGTTGACCGATCCATTTTTTCGTGAACTCATCATTCCCTTCTCTCGTACCGATGAAGCGGATGGCTTTTCACTCAGCCTGGGCCAGTTTTCTTTTGCTTTGCAAAGAAGAAGTTTAGCGATGCGGAATAACAGTTTTGCGTCGGTAACAAATTCGTCAGGTGCAGGCTAACAATTTTCTACAGAAATTTCACGCTATTTTTTGAGCACTCCAGAAACTTTGACGGAACGACAGAGGTGCATTAATGTGGCTGGCGTCGGCCATTCTTACTGACGTTGTCCAACCATGAAATGATTGGGGAAACTGAAAGTTATGCGCGAAACTATCCTGCGCTTCGAATCAAGCGTCAATGAAGCGATAGTGGGTCAGCAAGCAGTAGTGCGGCAGGTTCTGATTGCCCTTCTGGCAGACGGGCACGTATTGCTCGAAAGCCTGCCGGGACTGGCCAAAACGCGCACGGTCAAAGCCATTGCGACGCGCCTCGCGGCGACCATGAGCCGCATCCAGTTCACCCCGGATCTGTTGCCGTCCGACATCACCGGCGCTGAAACGCTATTGCAATCCGGTACGGAACGCACGCTCAACTTTCAACCCGGTCCCATTTTCGGCAATCTGATTCTCGCCGATGAAATCAATCGCGCACCGGCAAAGGTGCAATCCGCATTATTAGAAGCGATGGAAGAGCGGCAGATTTCCGTGGCTGGAAAAACGCATCGCATGGCGGATCTGTTTCTGGTCATGGCCACGCAAAATCCCATCGAACAGGAAGGGACTTATCCATTGCCCGAAGCGCAAATGGACCGGTTTCTTCTGAAGGTGCTCATTAGCTATCCGTCGCCGCAAAGCGAAGTCGATATGTTGCGGTTGCTTCGGCGTGAAAATAACGAAGCCGCCGCCACACCGGATGTTCTTTCGCAGGATATTATTTTCGCGGTGCGCGAAGAAATCAGCCGCATTACGGTGGCGCCCGCCATGGACGACTATATGGTGTCGCTCGTCAACGCCACCCGGCATGGTGCGCAAATCGACGCGGAGCTCGGCAAATGGATCGAGATCGGCGCCAGTCCGCGCGGCTCGATCGGCCTCGACCGGGCGAGCCGCGTGCAGGCGTGGTTGCAGGAGCGCACCTTCGTCACACCGGACGACGTGCGCGCGGTCATTCATCCGGTGCTGCGGCATCGCCTGATCCTGTCTTATGACGCCAACGCCGACAACATCAGCGCCGACGCCGTGGTCGACCGCCTGATCGAAAGGGTGGCCGTGCCGGCCTGAGCGGCATGGCAATCGTGCAGCGCATGAACGCGAGGGAATCGCCGTGGCCGGGGTGTCCGAATCTGCAGGTTCCGCAATCGGCAGCGTGTATGTGGACGCTGCGCATCTGGCAAAGCTCGAATTTCAGGCGCGCGGATTGAGCTTTGTCGCGCCTGCGCCGGTTTCGAGTGTGCTGTCCGGCAGCCATGCGTCGCGGCTGCGCGGCCGCGGGCTCAATTTCGAGGAAATTCGCGCCTATCTGCCGGGCGACGACGTGCGTCATATCGACTGGAAAGTTTCGCTGCGCCTCGGCAAGCCGCAGGTCCGCGCGTATACCGAGGAGCGTGACCGGCCACTGCTGGTGGTGGTCGATCAGCGGATGAGCATGTTTTTCGGCTCGCGGCGCGCCTTCAAATCGGTGGTGGCCGCGGAAGTCGCGGCGCTCGCCGTCTGGATGGGCTTTGCCGCGGGCGATCGCGTCGGCGGCGTGCTGTTTAACGATAGCGAAGTCGTGCGGGTGAGGCCCTTGCGTAGCCGCAGCCGTATCAAGGTGCTGTTCGGCGCGCTGTCTGCGATGAACCGTGCGTTACACGCGGAAAGCGAGGCACGAACTGATTACGGTCAACTCGATGCGGCGCTCGCAGGGGTGCTTCAGTTGGCCGGCCACGACTATCTCATCTGCATCGTCAGCGACTTTGCGGGCGCGAGCGAACGCACCCGCCAGCTCTTGCGGCAACTTCGCGCGCATAACGACGTGGTCGCGGCCATGGTCTTCGATCCGTTATGGCAGCAGATGCCCGAACACCGCGCGCTGGTGGTCAGTGAAGGCCGCTTGCAGGTCGAACTGCGCATCGAGCAGGAGCGTGTGCGCGCGCCGCTGTCGAGCCTGTTTGGCGGCCGCACGGCGGAAGTGGCTGAATTGCTGCGCTCGAGCGGCGTGCCGTTGATGGCGCTGTCGACCGCGGAACCCACGATCGAGCAGATGCGGCGGATGTTCGGCGAGCGCGCGCGGCCCGCCACGGGTAGCGGCATATGAGCACCGCATCCGGCGTAGCGCTGGTGCCGCCCGACTCGTCCGGACAACTGCAGCCGTTGCAGGAGTTGCCGTTGCCTGACGCGGTTTCTTATGCGCCACAAACCATCGGCTGGGTGTTCGTCGCGTTTGTACTGCTGGCGCTGCTGCTAGTCGTGGCGGTGGCCGTCTGGCGCCACCGCCGCAAGCAGCTTTACCGGCGCATCGCGCTGGCCGAACTGGCGCGCATCGAAGCCCGTCTCGCCGCAGGCCCGGCGGACTTCGCCCAGCGTGCCAGCGCGCTCGCCGCGATCCCCTGCCTGATCAAACGGACCTCGCTGGCGGCCGTGCCGCGCGAGCAGGTCGCGGCGCTCACGGGCGACGCATGGCTCGCCTTTCTGCAACGCACGCGTGGCCGCTTCGACGCTCGCAGCGGGGCATTGCTGGTGCTTGCGAGTTACGCGCCGCCCGACCGGGTGGCTGCGATTTCGCAGGAAGAGGCGATGACGCTCATCGACCATACGCGCGACTGGATCGAGCATCATTATGTGGAAGTTTGATTTTCCGTGGATGTTCGCGCTGCTGCCGCTGCCCCTGTTCGTATGGTGGCTAGTGCCGGCCTGGCGCACCACCGCCTCGGCGGTGCGCGTGCCGTTTTTTCACGAGATGGCGCAGGCCGCGGGCGAAAAACCGGCGCCCGGCGGCGTGCGGCTGCGCCGCAACTGGCTGCAACGCGTGCTGATGCCGCTGCTGTGGGCGTTGCTGGTGGTTGCCGCCGCGAGGCCAGTCTATGTCGAAGCGCCGGTCGTGCGCGAGGAACCGGCGCGCGACCTGATGCTGGCGATCGACCTGTCGGGATCGATGGCGACGCGCGACTTTGTCGATGCCGCCGGCGAGCGGATGGACCGGTTCAGCGCGGTCAAACAGGTCGTGGCCGATTTCATCGCGAAGCGCAAGGGCGATCGCATTGGCCTCGTCGTGTTCGGCGATGCAGCCTATCCACAAGCGCCGCTCACGCTCGACCACGCCGCCGTCCAGATTCTGCTCAATCAGATGCAGATTGGCATGGCCGGGCCGCGCACGGCGATCGGCGATGCGATCGGCCTCACGGTCAAGCTGATGGAGCATTCGCAGGCGCAGGAAAAGGTGCTGATCCTGCTGACCGACGGCAACGACACCAGCAGCGCCATTCCGCCCGAGCGCGCCGCGGAAATCGCGAAGAGCCACAAGCTGGTGGTCCACACCATCGGTATCGGCGATCCGGATACGACCGGCGAAGACAAGGTCGATCTGGCCGCGCTCGCGCGCATTTCCAGCATCACGGGCGGCCGCGCGTTTCGCGCGCTCGGCCGGCAGCAGGATCTGGTCGACGTGTATGCCACCCTCGACAAGCTCACGCCCGAAAAAGTGAAGCGCGAAATCTACCGGCCGCAGCGCGACTTTTACTGGGTGCCGGCGGCGGCCGCGGTCGCGATATTCGCGCTTTATCACCTGCTCGCGCTGCTGATTGCCGTGCTGCGCGCGCCGCGTCGCGAACCGCCGCCAGCGCGTTCCAAGATCACGGAGGCGAGTCATGGAAATTGATCTCACCGCCTTCCATTTTTTGCGGCCCGCATGGTTGCTGCTGCTGATTCCGGCGATCCTGTTGCCGTTGGTCTGGTTCCGCCGCAACAACGTGCGCGCCCGCTGGCGCAATGTCATCGATCCGGCGCTGCTCGAGCATCTGCTGGTGGGCGACACCCGGCGTCGCACGATTCAGCCGGTGCATGCGCTGGCGCTGCTGCTCGGCATCGGCGCGCTGGCGGTGGCGGGACCGACCTGGCAGCAGGAGCGCCCGCCGTTCAATCAGGACAAGGCGCCGCTCGTGGTCGTGCTGGAACTGGCCCACTCGATGGATGCGACCGATGTCGCGCCGACCCGGCTCGAGCGCGCAAAGCAGAAGGTGCTCGATCTGGCGCGGGCGCGCAAGGGCGCGCGCACCGGGCTGGTCGTATTCGCGGCCACGGGCCACCTCGTCGTGCCGCCCACCGAAGACCCGGCCATGCTCGACCTGTACGTGCCGGCGCTGTCGCCTTCGCTGATGCCGCACGACGGCAAGAACGCCACAGCCGGTCTCGACGCGGCCGAGCGTCTGCTCGCGAACGATCCCGCCGCGGGCACGATCGTGTTCATGAGCGACGGCTTCGATTCGGACCAGGCGGACGCGTTCGTGCAGAAGGCCAAGGGGCTGCGCCATCAATTGCTGTGGCTGGCGGTGGGCACGTCGAACGGTGGACCGATACGCGGTCCTGACGGCATGATTGCGATGGACCCGGAAGGCCGTCCGCTGATGGGAACCTTCGACGCCGACGCGATCCGCAAGGTGGCCGACGCCGCCGGCATTCCACTCGCCAGCATGCGCGTGGATGACGACGACGTGGTGTGGGTCCAGCATCGCGCGCAGGCGTACCTCGCGCAAGCGGAAGAATCGAAAATCGTGCCGCGCTGGAAAGAAACGGGCTACTGGCTCGTGTTTCCGCTGCTGATTCTCGCGCTCTGGAGTTTCCGGCGCGGCTGGACCGTCAAGTGGCTGCCGATGGTGCTGCTTTCACTCGCCTTCAGCGTGACACCCCGGCCTGCGCAAGCCGCCGGATGGCACTGGATCGATCTGTTCGCCACCCACGATCAGCAGGGTCGCTGGAATTTCGAGCACGGCGACTACAAGGCGGCGGCGCAACACTTCGAGGATCCGATGTGGAAGGGTCGCGCGCAATATCTCGCGGGCGACTATGCCGGCGCGCTCGAAAGCTTTTCGCGCCTGAAGACGGCGCAGTCGTATTTCTACATGGGCAATACGCTGGCCCATCTCGACGACTATGCGGCGGCCATCAAGGCGTACGACAACGCGCTCAGCTTGCAGCCTTCGCTGCGCCCGGCCGCAGCCAATCGCGACTTCCTTCAGCGGCTGCTGGCCAAAGACAAGCAGGATGAAATGGATCCGGAGGAGGACCAGCCCGATCAGGTGCAGGTCGATAAAAAGAAAGGGCGGGGCACCTCGACCGTGACAATAGGTGCGCCACGCCCGAGCGAGGAAGTCTGGATGCGCAGCCTGAATACGTCGCCGGCGGTGTTTCTGCAACAGCGCTTTGAGCAGGAATCCGATGTAAAAGGAGCGGGCGTGCCATGACAGCGGTTTTTTTGCGGCTTGTGCTCATCATGGCGCGGCTCGGAGTGGCTTCGTTTGCGTTGGCGCTTTCGTTTTCGGCACCGGCTTTGGCCGACCCCGCGCCGCAGACCATGGTTCGCGCGCACCTCGAACCTGGCGGGCCGGTCGTTGCCGGCAGCGAAGTGAAACTCGTCGTCGATCTGTTGACCACCACCTGGTTTACCGAGGCGCCGAACTGGCCGCTGTTTACCGTGGCCGATGCGATTGTGAGCCTGCCTGACGAACAGGCGGTGAATCTTTCGGAGGACATCAACGGCGTGCGCTGGTTCGGCGTGAGCCGCGCTTACCGTATCGCGCCGCAGGCCGGCAAGATCTACGAGATCGCGCCGTTCGCGATCACCGTGCATCCGGGCGGCATGAACGCACCGGTGCAGGTCATGACGCCGGCATTGAAACTCGTGAGCACTTTGCCGCCTGGCGCGGAAGGCATGACCACGTTCTTCGCCACTTCGCGACTCACGGCCACGCAGAAAATCGAGCCCATGAATAGTCGGCTCAGGGTAGGCGATACCGTCACGCGCACGATTACGCAGCACGCCGCCGGTACCGAATCGATGCTGATTCCGCCGCTGAATCTGGGCGAGATAGAAGGCCTCAAGCGTTACACCAAACCACCCAGCACGCGCAACATCGTGCAGGACCGCGTGGGACTTGTCGCCGGTGAACGCACCGACACGGTGACCTATATCGCCGATCACAGCGGCCGCTTCAAACTGCCGCCGGTGACGATCGAATGGTGGAACACGACAGCGCGCAAGAAAGAGACCATCGTCCTGCCGGGCGTGACTTTTTCGGCGGCCGCGGCGCACGAAAAGCCGCTTTTCGACATACCTGTCGAGGCGATCGGTCAAGGTTTCCCGCACCGGATCATCGTGATTCATAGCCGGCAAGTGATGATCGGCTGCGCGATTGCGCTGGGTCTCGTCGTCGTGATCTGGGCGCGCACGCGTGTCGCGGCGTTCTTGCGGCGCACCCGCAAGCAGGTAAGCGATGCGAGACAGCGTTACCTGGCAGGCGACGCAGTGGCATGGCGCGCGCTTTGCGCGGCCGCGCGCAAGGGTGAATGGCGCGCGACCATTCCGGCGCTGTATCGCTGGATGGACCGAAGCCGCGACTTCGGACAACCCGCGCGGCTCGACAACATCGCACGCGCGCAGAGCGCCGAAGTCGCGGAACTGGTCGACGCAGTAAGCGGGCATTACGCCAAAGACGTCGCGCCTGAGTCGCCCTCGGACTTGGCCTGGAAGGGCGCGGAACAGGCGCTGCGGCGCACCGCGAAGCGGGCGCGGGCGCAGCGCCGGAAAACGTCGCCGCTGCCGCCGCTCAACGATTATTAGCGCTTGGAGCGCCGCCACGATCGGGCGGTTCATTGGCACTTACCGCGGAAACGAAACCGGCCCGCAATGGGCCGGTTTTGCAGCGATGACATAACGCCGCGCTCTGGGCGCCGCGTCACTCAGCTCACTCAGAAGCGGTGCGTCATGCCCACTGTCGCGAGAATCTGCTTGGTTCCGGGCGCGGTGACGGTCACGCCCGGCCAGCTCACCGTGGCACTGCCGTTGTTCTTCAGGTAGCCCGCCCGCATGTAGAGGCTGGTCCGTTTGGATAGCGAATGATCGACACCCACCTCGACGCCCGGCGTATTGTCATGCGCGCCGCGCACGTTGCGCTGGACGGCGGCAATCGCGATGACATCGGCTGGCGTCGCCTGGATCGTCGCGCCCAGTTCCGCGATGCTGAGCGAATGGCCCGTGCCGAGGTGCGCGGCGAGCGATCCCGCTGCCGGGTCTTTCGCGCGGTTGTACGAATAGTTGAACTGGAAGTTCACGATGCCGATCCGGTAGGCGAGGGCGCCGATGAAGTGCTCGGTGCCCAGCAGGCTCAGCGCGGCGGGCAGGCCGGCGACGGTCATCTGCCCCGGGTGCTGGTTCACGTACGAGAGACCGGCGTAGAAGCCATAACCCGAGTAGCTGGCCCCGACGTTCAGCATATTGCCGGTGGTGGCCGGCACCGGCTGGCTCACGGTGGCTGAAAACGCGTACATGCCGTAAAACTTCACGCCCTTCAGGTCCGGCGACTGATACATGATCGAGTTGCTGGCGCGGCCGGAATCGTACTGGGTTGACAGCGTGTTCCTATCGACCGCGAGCACGTTTGCCGAAAACGGCGACAGCACCTCATTCGCGCGGAACGGATCGGACGGATAGACAACCCGGAAGCTCGGCTCGTACTGACGGCCCATGCTGAGCGAGCCGTACCTGGCGTCGGTCAGGCCAACCCAGGCCTGGCGATAGAAGAGCGCCGAGGTGTCGGCGAACAGGCCGCCGTTATTGACGTTAAAGCCCGATTCCACGTTGAACTGCGCCTTCAGCCCGCCACCCAGGTCTTCCTCGCCCTTCAGGCCGAACAGCGAGCCGGTGGAGCCGCCGCTCTTTTCGGAATACGAATGGACGCCGCCGTTACTCTGGTACTGAATATTCGCATCGACGACACCGTACAGCGTGACGCTCGAATCGGCCGCTGCCGCAGCGCTGGCGGCAAGAACCAACGTGGCTCCGCAAACGCCATGATTGATCAAACGCATGCATGTCTCCTCTTTTTGTATCCGCCTGCAACGGACTTTGATTGCACATCGGTGCTTCAGACGACCGCGAGGTCGATGGGTCGATTCAGCCCGGCGGTCGAAGGAGCGGGCGTCAGGGGATTGCGGTTCCGCGTCACACCCGACACGCCGACCACGCCAAAAATAGAATGGACGTGCTATTTTCAGGACATTCGGCCCGATAAAGCCAGTGCATTATTTTCATGAGAAGAGTGCAGGAAGCGCATGGCACGGCGAGGCAAGGGAAGCCGGGCCGCACAGGTCTGTAACCCCATTTTTACGAGATGGAAAGGGACTGTCGCCATGCGCTTTCAGGCGGGCATCGTCGGCGATTGTATGGACGCCGGCAACAGTGTTTTCAGGTAGCGAGGATGATCTCGTGCGCGCGACTGCGCATAATTCCGGGATCAGAAAAACGCTTACCCATGCAGGTGCAACATGCTGGATTACGTCTCGGGCCGTAGGCCCAATCAGGATGCGGGCTCAGGAGCGCGCAAGCGCCAGAACCCTTCGGGCGGGCAGGCTCGCCTGTTCCTTGCAGCCGCAGCCATGTGCGTTGGGCTCGCGGGATGCGCGTCGTCGACCGAGGTGGTCGCGACCGGCGAGCCCGGCAGCTATTCGGTGGCGGCAAGCGCGACGGGCGGGCGGCTGGCGTGGGCGCGCGCGCACCAGCAGGCAATGAATCAGGCGCGCGACTACTGCGAGCGGCGCGGCATGATGAGCAGCGTGAAGGCGGAAACAGTGAGCGGCGTGCAGACGCTGACGGCGCATGGGTCGTCGGTGAATTTTGAATGTCATCCGAAATTCTGATGCCGACACCTGCCAGCGGCCAGTCAGCCGCCGGTGGATGCCTGCCGCTTCCGGCGGCGCGCTGTTAGTTGACGTCCACGAGGACGCGGCCGCGCAGCTTGCCCGCCAGCAGATCGGCTGCCGCGCCCGCGACCTCCGGGAGCCGCACGGTTTTCGCCGCGATGCCGTCAAGCACGGACAGCGGCAGATCGGCGGCGATACGCTGCCACGCGGCAAGCCTGTCCTTCGACGGCAGCATCACCGAGTCGACGCCGATCAGCCTGACCCCGCGCAGAATGAACGGCATCACGGTGGTCGGCAGATCGGCGCCGCCGGCCAGACCGCAGGCGGCGACCACGCCGCCGTAGTTCATCTCGGCGAGCACACGCGCGAGCACCTTCGAACCGACGGTGTCGATCGCGGCGGCCCAGCGCTGGCCTTCCAGCGCGCGCGGCATCTCGCTCCACTCGGGACCGTCGATCACCTCGCTGGCGCCGAGTTCCTTCACGTAGCCATGCTTTTCAGGGTTGTGGGTGAGCGCTGAAACCGTGTACCCGAGCCTGGTCAGGATCGCTATCGCGACACTGCCCACACCGCCGGACGCGCCGGTGACCAGCACAGGACCGCTTTGCGGCGTAACACCCGCGGACTCCAGCGCATTCACGCACAGCATGCTGGTGAAACCCGCGGTGCCGATCATCATGGCCTGCCGCGTGCTCAAGCCGGCCGGCAGCGGCACGAGCCAGTCGCCCCGTACACGCTGGTACTGGCTATAGCCGCCCCAGTACTTTTCGCCGACGCTCCAGCCGGTCAACACCACCTTGTCGCCAGCCTTGAGATTCGGATTTGCCGTTTCGACGACCGTGCCGGCGAAGTCGACGCCCGGCACCAGCGGCCACGTCCTGACGATTTTCCCTGTGCCGGTGACAGCGAGAGCGTCCTTGAAATTGATGGTCGAGAAATCGATCTTGACGAGCGTGTCTTCATTGGGCAATGCGTCGAATGACAGTGTTTCGATCGCGACCTTGGTCTTTCTGTCTTCTTCGCGCAGCACGATGGCGCTAAACGTTTGTTCGGGCATGAGAGTGTTCTCCAGAGTTTCAGATTGAATCGTCGCGCAGTGGGTGAGCGTTCAACGATCGGAAAAACGTCGATCGCGCCACTGGATCGCCTCGCGCATACCGCGTTCGCGGGCAACCGCCATGAAGGCCTGTTTGTCGGGTGAGCCTTTGGATTCGACGGCGTGGTCGAGATCGAGCGCGTGTTGCAGCGCGGCTTTCATGCCGCGCGCCTCGAAGCTGTGGTTGATGGCGCTTTTGGTGACACGCACCAGGTTGGGATCGATCACGGCCATTGTGCGCGCAATGCGGAGCGCTTCGGCAACGTGTTCGCCTTCGGGCACGACCCGGTTCACCACACCGAGCTCGCGCGCGGTGTGGGCGTCGATCCGGTCGAGCCCGGTCAGGATGATTTCCTTCGCCTGCTTGGGTCCGGTCAGCCACGGCAGGAGCATCGTGACGATGCCGGCGCCGAACTTCAGTTCGGGCTCGCCGAAGGTCGCGCTTTCGGCGGCGATGGTGATGTCGCAGGCGAGCGCGATCTCGAACGCCCCGGCGAGACAGGCGCCATGCACCGCGGCGATGGTCGGCTTCGGCGAGTCCCAGAAGCGCATCGTGGTGTCGAAGTCGCGCGCCAGAATCTCGCGCCAGATGGCCTCGCCTTCGGGCCGGGCTTCCATCTGCTCCTTCAGATCGAAGCCCGACGAGAACGCCTTGCCGGCTCCGCTGACCACGATCGCGCGCACGCTGTCGTCGGACTCGGCGAGATCGAGCGCCATGTTGATCTCGGCAAGCGACTGTTTGCCCAACGCGTTGAGCCGTTCGGGGCGATTCAGCGTGATATGCGCGATCCCCTGTTCGGCTGCATAGAGCAAGGTTGAAAAGTTTGACATCGATTACCTCTGCCGTTCAGGCTTTGCTAGTCAAGGGTGCAAGCTCACCGCTTGCGATCAGGCTGCGCAGTTCGCGGCGGTCCGCCTTGCCCGTACGGCCGGTAGGCAAAGTTTCGCCGACATAGAAAAAGTCCGGAATCTTGTATTTTTCGAGCCGTCCGCCGAGGAACGCCCGCAGCGCGGCGAGTTCGACGGTGCTGCCCGCGAACGGCACGATCAGCACGTGAATGCGCTCGCCGAGGATGGCGTCGGGCGCGCCGACGGCCATCGCGGCGCCGACGCCTTCGAACAGCATCGTGGCCTGTTCGATTTCCATCGGCGTGATCTTGTTGCCGCCGCGCACAATCAGCTCCTTGTGGCGGCCCATCAACTGGACCTCGCCGTCGCCGGCGAGAACGGCGAGATCGCCGGTCCGGAACCACGGTCCGGCGAAGGCCGCGGCTGTCAGTTCCGGCTCGTCGAGATAGCCTCGCATCAGATAAGGACTGCGGATCTGCAGTTCACCGATGGCGCCGGCACTTACCGGCGTCATGGTCTCGTCGACGACGCGAAAGTCGACGTGACTCGACGGCAAGCCAAGCGATAGCGGCCTCGCGCGACGATAGTTCGGGAACTGGAAAAAATCGCACGTCGAGGTTTCGGTCAGCCCGAAAATGTTGATCAGGTCCGCATTGGGAAAGAGCGTTTCGATCTGATTGGCGAGTTGCTCGCTGAGCTGTTCGCCACCGGTGAGGATCTGCCGCAACGCGGGGCAGGCAAGGGCTTGCGCATTGCGCTCACCGGCGGGAACCAGCGCGAGCAACGCGCGCAGCATGGTGGGCACCACGCCGACGCGATAGATGCGCTCGCCGCGCAGTTGCGCAAGCAGCAGGGCGGGGTCGAACTTCTCTGGCAACACCACCGTGCCGCCGCCCAGAAGCGTGAGCAGGCCGACCCAGATGCCGAAGCTGAAAGTAATGTTCAGAAGCAGCAGCGTGCGTTCGGATGCGCGGAAGTGGACCATGGCGTCGATCGCGAGCAGCTTGCCCGCGAAGGCCTGATGCGTGACCACGACGCCCTTGGGTGCGCCCGTCGACCCGGAAGTGAAGATGATCAGCGCCGCGCCTTCGAGTTGCGCGCGCGCCGGGGGCATACCGGTGCCGCGGTCTTCAAGCGCCTCGTCAACTGTCGTCGCCGCGGTGCGGATGTCGACGCTGAAGCGTGAGCGTGTTCTGGCGAGAATGCGCTCGGTCACGGCGTCAGGCGAAGTTCGATGAACCGGCACCACAACGCATCCGGCCAGCCAGACGCCGAGGAACGCGGCGAAGTCCTGCGGCTGGTTCGATACACGCACGTGGACCGGCTCGTGCGGCCCGGCTTCGAGGTGTCTGAGTCTTGCCGCGAGTGCCGTCGCCGTGTCCAGCAATTGCGTGTAGGTCAGCGTGTTGCCCGCGGACTCGATGGCGGGTGCGCTCTGGTAGTCACGACAGGCCGCCGATACCAGCTCGCTTAAGTTGGCCATGCTATTCATGATTGGAGTTCGTGCGAGTGAAGGGGTCGATATTCCGTAAGCGGATTAGTGGCCGTACAGCAGCAACGTGCCGCCCATCACGGCAAACATGATGAAGAAGATGATGACGGTGAAGCCCATCACCCGGCCCATGCCCACACCTGCGATGGCGAGCAGCGGAATCACCCACATCGGCTGGATCATGTCGGCGACGCCTTCGCCCAGCGCCACCGAAATCGCCACCGCGCTCTGCGACACATGCAGATGCTGTGCGGCCGGGACCACGAAAGGCGCCTGCACGATCCAGTGGCCGCCGGCGCTCGGCACGAACATGCTGATGAGGGTCGAGGATACGAAGCTCCAGAATGGCAGGGTCTGGGTTGTCGAGAAGCCGATAAACCATTGCGCGATCACGTCGGCGAGTCCGGTTGCCGTCATGATGCCCATGATGCCGCCGTAGATGGGAAACTGCAGCAGGATCGGACCGGCCACCCGCGCTGCATTGTTGATGGCGCGCAGGTAGGCTTTCGGCGTCCAGTGCGTGACGAGCCCGAGCAGCAGGAAAATCATCACGAGCATGTTCAGATCCATCGTGAACGCATTCTTCGCGACCTTCAAGCCGATATATCCGAGGCCCAGCGCAACCAGCACGAGGTTCAGTATCCACGCGTGATCCAGTTTGCCTGCAATCGTGCTCGCGGGCGTTTCCGTCGACGTCACGGTGTCTTCGGCGATCAGACGTTGCGGATCGGCGGCGATCGCTTCGTGCTCGCGCGGCATCATGATCCGGAACACCAGCGGCACGGCAATCGCCAGCACGATCACGGGAATGTAGTTCAGCGGCGACAGCAGGAATTCCTTCATCGGCAGGACGTTGCCGGTCACTTTCTCGATCACGTTCAGCGGCGAGCCCCGCGTCGCGCTAAGCAGCGCAATGGAGCTCGAGATTCCGCATACATAGAACGACCAGCCCGCGTAAGCGGCCGCCACCAGCCACGCAAAGTCGACCCGAACCCGCTTGGCGACTTCCCGTGCGAACAACGCCGATACCACCAGACCGACCGCCCAGTTCAGCAGTCCGCCCGCCATTGAAACGAAGAACGTCAGGGTCATCGCGCCCGCTGCGGTGGTAGGGAGCGACGCGACGCTGCGCAGCAGTTGCGACACGGGTCGCGAGGTGGACAGCGCATGGCCGGTCACCAGCGTGAGGGCCACCATGAAGGCAAAGCTCGCAATCTTGAAGACGCCGTCGTACCAACTCGTCACCACTTCGGGAATGGAAGCATGTGGTGCGATCGCGCCCGCCAGCACGCAGGTCAACAACGTCAGCAGAATGGCGATCACAAAGGGATCGGGCATGATCCGCTCGACCAGGACCACGCACACGCGGGTGATTCTGCGCAGGCCGAACGCGCCGGCCTGCGCGCCGTCCGCAGCCAAGGGCAGATTCGATGGCGCATCCGATGGCACGTCCACACTCAGCTTTTCCATGACTTGAGTCTCCGTATGCCGGCAGCCTCTCGGGCCGCGCTGGCGATGTAAGTTGGTTACTAGACGACCGGTCAGTTAGTAGTTATAGACACTAGTTGACCGGTCGTCTACAAAAACCTATAGTGGCTCGGGTAAGTCCTGAGCACGAGCACGGAACGCGACCAGACCGGCAGAAAGTCGCGCTGCGAAGGCAACGGTGGCAGCAGGAATCGGCAGCACGGAGGAGGCGACGTGGCAGAAAAGCTGGAAGTTGGACGGGCAACGGTTCAGACCGTGGGGACGAACCGCGCGGTGTTGGTGATCGCCATTGCCCAGTTGCTCGGCACCTCGCTGTGGTTCAGTGCGAACGGCGCCATGCGCGACTTGCAGACGGCGTGGCACCTCAGCGCATCTGGAATCGGCTGGCTGACCAATGCCGTGCAGGCGGGCTTTATCGTCGGCACGCTGGTCTCCGCGACCACCGGTATCGCCGACCGCGTGCCTGCAAGCCGTGTATTCGCACTGTGCGGTCTGATCGGCGCGGCGTTGAATGCGCTCTTTGCGTTGTGCAGCAGCGGTCTTGAATCCGCCGTCGTGTTCAGATTTGGCGTAGGCGTGGCGCTCGCGGGAATCTATCCGCTGGGGATGAAGCTTCTGGTTTCATGGGCACCTGGTCGCGCCGCACAGACGCTTGCGCTGCTGGTCGCCATGCTGACGCTCGGCACGGCATCCGTCCATGCGATTCGCGCCGCGTTCGCCAGTGTGCCGTGGCAAACGGTGGTGCTCGCCTCGTCCGCGCTCGCGGTTATCGGTGCCGCGCTGGTGTTCTGGCTCGGCGAGGGGCCGCATGTTCGCGTGGGCGCCGCGCGTCGTTCGGTGTTCGCGGGCGGCGTTGGCGAAGTCGTCAGAATTCGTGAGTTCCGGGCCGCGGCATTCGGCTACTTTGGCCACATGTGGGAGTTGTACGCTTTCTGGACGCTCACGCCTCTATTCGTGCAACACGCGTTGGCCGGATCGACGCATCAGTCGGCCAGCGCGGTGGCGTTCTGGTCGTTCTTTATCATCGGCATCGGTGCGGCCGGCTGTGTGTTCGGCGGCATGTTGAGCAGGTGGGTCGGCAGCGCGCGCACGGCGGCACTGGCGTTGCTGGTTTCAGGTACGCTTTGCGCCGTCTATCCGCTCGCGTCGACGCTCAGTGCTTCAGTGCAACTCGCGTTGCTGCTCATCTGGGGTATCAGCGTCATTGCCGATTCGCCGCAGTTTTCGGCGCTGTCCGTGCGAGCGTGTCCGGCGGACAAAATCGGCGGCGCGTTGACGCTTCAGAACAGCTGCGGTTTTTTCCTGTCGGCCTGTTCGATTCTCTGGTCGACAAGCGCATTTCATTCGCTCGATGTCCGCGTGGCCTGGCTGCTTCTGCCCGGTCCTGTACTCGGCCTTCTTGCCATGATGCCGCTGCTCGCCAAAAGGCCGCGCTGGTGACCGCTTGCCGCGGCAATTAGACGACCGGAAGGTCGCGGACATTTCTAGAGAGATACATGATGGCCACTCCGACAACAAAACGCGATACAGGCAGGCGTACCGAGCTGGTGCGAATTGGCGTCGCCCTTCTCACGGAGAAGAGTTTCTATAATTTTTCTCTGGACGAGCTGGTCGCCATCGCGGGTGTGCCCAAGGGCTCGTTCCATTATTACTTCAGCAGCAAGGACGCCTACGCGCTCGAAGTCATCGACGCCTACGCCGCGTATTTTGCCCGCAAGCTCGATCGTCACCTGTGCGACACATCGCTGGATCCGATCGAGCGCATCAAGGCATTTACCGACGATGCCGCCAACGGCATGGCGCGTTTCGACTTCAGACGCGGCTGTCTCGTCGGCAACCTGAGCCAGGAACTTGCGGCACTGGATGAAACCTTTCGCGCGGCGCTCCTGACTGTGATCCAGGATTGGCGCGCGCGTATCCAGACCTGCATCGAGGAGGGCAAGGCGGCCGGGCAGATTCGCGCGGACGCCGACGCGGCAGCGCTTGCGCGCTACTTCTGGAATGCATGGGAAGGCGCGGTACTGTGCTCGAAACTCGAAAAGTCGCGTGCGCCGCTCGATGACGCAAGCGCCGTATTTATCGCACAGCTGAAACCTTGAACGGAACGCGCAGACGCTCCATTGGGCAAGTTGCTGCCTGCTGCGGATCACGCGGATCGCTTCAGTCCGGCGGCAGCACCAACGGGCCGCAACCGCTATCGGCGACGAAAGTCGCAAGCAGTTTCGCCGGATGAACCGGGTCGGGATTTTCAGCGAACATGTGCAGGGCTCGCGGCGGCTCGAACCATGTCTGCCCTGTGTGGAAATCGGTTACCGGCTCGCCCGCCATTTGCGATCGAACCGTTCCCTGTAAAACGAAAGCCGTGACTGACCCAGGATGCCGATGCGCCGGCGTGTAGGCCATGGGAGGGAAGTCCACGATCGTCGTGACAATGGATTTGCCCGGCACATGCGGCAGCGGCTCGCACGAAAGTACGCTGGTGCTCGTGCGCGGCCGGCTGGCGGCGCCGCTTTCAGCAGGCGCCGCGGAAAGCATCGGATCGCTCGCGGCGCTGCAGATGTCGGCAAGCCATTCGATGGCGGGCCTGGGAGCAGCGGGTCCCACGGCAAGCAGACTCACGGCCAGCAGACTCGCGGTCAGAAGATGCGGCGCCAGTCTTCGCGTGGTCACGCGACGCGTATCGTGCGTGTTCATCGCGCATCCACCGAGCGCATGGACGCCGACCACCCCAGTTCTCTGATGGCTTTTGCACTGCTGACTTCCGCATGGTCCTCGGCGATGTTATAGACGCCGCCCGATGAGCGTTGCAGGGCCAGCAGCGCCGCGGCCGCCGCAGCCTGAACGTGCAGCGGGCTCGTGCCGGAGGGCGTATCTGTGCCGGTGCCCGGACCATAAATCTGCCCATAGCGCAGCACCGTGCCGGTCAGCGCAGTTGATTCGAGAACCCATTTTTCCAGCGCAACGACGCCTTGCACGCTGATGTTACGCGGCGGCGCCGCGTCAACATCGAGCGGACTCGCTTCGACGTAAGGTGGAATGCCCGGCCGGTAAGCCCACGCGATGCTCTGCGCCACCAGCCGGTTGCAACCGGCCGCCGTGGCCGCTTCGACCAGGTTGCGCGTGCCTTCGTCGCGGATGCGGGCATTGCTGACGACTGCCTGCGCCATGCGCGAAGGATCGAGTCCGCGCGGCAGATCGGTCAGTTGGTGGATCACGCTTTGCGGCCGGATTCGCGCCAGTTCGCTCGCCAGTGTCTGCGCGTCGAACACATCGACAAGGACCGGCGTGACGCCGGCGTCTTCCAGCATCTTCGCGCGTTGTGGGCTCCGCGTACTGCCGTAGACAGAAAACCCCGCGTCGATCAGCAGGGGAATAAGAGCGGTTCCAATGGCGCCCGTGGCGCCGGCGAGAAAGACCTTATTTGTCATGACTGTCCTTTTTTCAGGCAAAGGGTGACGACGCGCCAGTCGGCTTCGCGCGCGAGGCGGCGCATTGGACCTCGGTCTCCCGACCAGCGTTTACCGGCAGCTTAGTTATCATATTGGTACGCTAAAAGATCCATTATCGAAAAATTGATTGAGCCATTTTGAGGTGAAGTTGAGACGCGCCAAAGACATCGAGATCGCGCTTGCGCCTAAACCGGATGGGGTTTCACTGCAGCAATGGCTCTATGACGAGATTCGCGGCGCGATCCTGACCGGCCGGTTTTCACCGGGAAGCAGGTTGCCCGCCACGCGCGACCTCGCTGCGCGGTTCGGGATTTCGAGAGGCACGGTGCTTGGGGTATTCGCGCAATTGAATGCTGAAGGCTATGTCTCGGCAGCGGTGGGGCGAGGCAGCTTTGTCGCCGCGGAGTTGCCCGAGCGGCGCCTCGTGCCCGGCAAACGCCGGCCGAAGGCGCCGCAGTCCGGCGCGCGCAGCGCCGATGTGCTCATCGAGTTGTCCGCGCGTGGCGCACGGCTGTCGCGCAGCGCCTTCCAGGTTGAGGGCCGCGCCACGCCGGCGCGCGCCTTTCGTCCCAGCCAGCCGGACCTTGCCGGGCACGAAGGCCGTATCCTGGGAGCAGCTTGGCATGGGAACTTCGGCGAATTGTCGACTTATCCGTCGAATTGGATGAGCTGACGGAAGCGCGTTTTTGCTTGGTCCTATTACGGGCCACAAGCGCCGCGCGCGGTAGAATCGATTCATGGAGAGCCATCCTGCGGAACTGCTTCGCGACGCCCTCGCCTTGCCCCTGGAGGCGCGTTCCGCGTTGATCGATTCCCTGATTGAGGGCCTGGACGCGACCGTCGACGAAGGTGCGACAGAAGCGTGGAAGAAGGAGATCGAGCTTCGGCTGAAGCAGATTGACGATGGAAGCGTGGAACTGATCTACAGCTGGAGCGCCGCACGAAGGCGTCTTCGCGACCAACTGGAGCCGTGAGCGGCGAGTCCCTGCGAATCCACCCTGCTGCGCTGGAAGAAGCCGAGGCGGCTGTGGATTGGTACGCGCGACGAAGCAGGCGGGCTGCCGGGATGTTTCCTGGCGAGCTTGATCGTGCAATGGATCTGATCGGCCAACATCCGGAGCAGTATCCCCGACATGACTTTGGCACGCGCCGTATCGTCCTGCGTCGGTTTCCTTCGTGATCGTCTTTCGGAAGGCAGTAGCCGGCGTGGAGATCATCGCGATTGGTCACGGTCGCCGGAGTCCGGGTTATTGGCGGGAGCGCCTCGGATAAGCCAGACGCGTTTCTCGGGACTCATCCCTGCTGCCGGAGCCTGCACATGGTCCCCCGAAGGTCGCGGCTGAGGCATAATCGGTTGTGCAGGCGAGTCTTCCGATGCCGGCAGCAAGCACCAGCAGGATCACCATCGAAGCGGGTAAGCGTGGGGGAAAGCCGTGCGTCCGTGGGCTCCGAATCACGATCTGGGATGTCCTCGGCTGGCTGGGTGCCGGAATGACGGAGGACCAGATTCTCGATGAGCATCCCGACCTTGAGAAGGCTGATTTCACGGCTATTTACCAGATCGCCGCGGATGCCGGGCGCCGGGCAAATCTCGTTTGAGCCTGCTTCTCGACGAGAATCTCTCACGGCGGCTGATTCCTCGCCTGGCGTCTATCTTCCCGGGCTTGACTCATGCACGTGATCTTTACCTCAGGCAGGCGGATGATAGAACGATCTGGGCTTGGGCGAGGCAGAATAGCTATACCCTGGCCACTGCGGATTCCGATTTCGTAGCAATGGTCGGCAGCCGCCCAGGCTGGTTCATATCGAGCGGTGCGACTTCCCATTCCGGGTAATCGAGGAACTCCTTCGCCAGAATGCGATTCGCATCTCCGAGTTCGAGAAGGATCCCGACTCAGCTCTGCTCGTTCTTCGCCCACCTCCGTTGAAGCCCGTTGGCAACATTGCCCCTGAGCACCGGACCCTGGACGACGACAAGCGCGTTTATCGGGAGTGACTTCCTACAACGGGACATCTCGGGCGCGTCAGCTGATTCACTTCAGAGCGACGAGCGTGATACTGCCAAGTGACAGGTTCCCTCGTGCTGGAAATCGATCTCGGTGCTTGTATGCTGATTTGAGAGTTGATAAGCAAATGAGCATCGCAATCCTCGGCTGGGGTTCTCTCCTTTGGGAGGGAGGTAGCCAATTTGATGGACAGCACGAAAAATGGCAGGACGATGGGCCTACGCTTAAGGTTGAGTTTTCGAGAATATCTTACAGTCGGCTCGATGCTTTGACGCTCGTGATTGATGATCAATTTGGCGTTCCCACACAGGTGGCCTGGTGCCTCAGCACAAGACTGACTATTGAGGACGCGATCAGCGATCTCCGAAGTGAGTGAGGGCACCACCGTCCGGAATATTGGCCACGTCCGCCTTGAAGCGGTGTACCCGCCGTTCGCCGATCCGCCGACAACACCAAGAAGATTTGATCGTCCGCTGGGCCCGACAGAAGAACCTGGGCGCAGTCATCTGGACGAAACTGGAGAACAACTTCCTGGAGAAGAAGAACCAGCCGTTTTCGCTGGAGGCGGCGGTCGCGCACGTGAAAGCGCTGAGCCCCGCCGCGAAGGCGAAGGCTGCGGAGTATGTGTGGCGTGCCCCTAGCTTCGTAATAACGCCTGTGCGGTCTGCACTTCAGCGGGAACCGTGGTTTTTGGAAGGCGAGCCGCCCGCGTAGGTGCAGTCGGCATTCCTCTGGACTTGGGCAGGACTGAGCATGTAGCCGGAGAGCAGGGCTTATTAGTAGAGAAATGATTTCGACCGATTCGCGCTAAAATCAAAACCATCGGGAGCGATCACAAATGAACAATGTGGACTCAAGTGCCGAAGCCGTCCGCATCGTTCGAACTCGCGGATGATTGAACTTCACGTGGCACCGCAGCCTCAGTTCGAAATAACATTTCGGTCGGACGGCAACCTCCGTGTTCAGGTCATAATGAACGCCGATCCCCGCGTATTTAGATCAGGAACACGTGGATTTCTCTTTCGTGATCGCTTCGACTGGGACGGGCGCACTTGGCGGATCTGGTTTTATGCTTAGGATCATGACGCATAGTGGATACGACGCTTGGGCCCCTCGACAATGATCGGGAATCCACGCCTGAATTCTCCACCCCGATTCCGTCACCCAACTCATCTCAGCTGACGGGCAACTCGCGAAGTTGCTCCAGGAGATGGGCGAAACGAAGGAAAGACGTGCGGCGGGTTGGCACCTCACAAAAACTGAGGAGGGACTTCACGGCTGGTTCGAACTCGCGCAAATGCGTCGGCTTCCCAAAGGCAACCGCGGAAGCTTCGCTCCTTCGAACTCAAGCTGAATTCCGTGGCTTACTTGGGCCAGTTCCACATTTCCGAGGTGCGCCTATATGCCGAAGCCGACGGCTTGGGACCACAGCAGAGGCGCAAAGGCCGGGCTACCCAGCTTAGGTAAACGCAGATAATACTCGGCCCGAACACCTGTGATCTGGGATCTTCGGCCACTCGGAACTGGGCACCTTGACGCCCTGGTCGGCACCTCGTTGAACTGCTCGCCCCACACTCCCGAGAAACGCTGTTAGCGTCAACGACAGGTTGCTGGTCGCGCTTCGCAAAGACCACATCAATAGCAGATCAGCCCGGCGACGTGTCCCCGATCAAGTCGTCATGGGATGTCGGACTTTTCGTTATAATGGCACGGAACTGGAGCCATGGCGTGCCTCTGCATCGTCGAATCGCGTGAGCACCCTGCGCCTGGAGTTCTCGGAAGATCGTTGCCCG
>CAVTXZ010000035.1:0-112974 GCA_963738755.1 uncultured beta proteobacterium | reverse complement strand
GCAAACGGGCAGAGTCGACGCGAAATGATCGGCAGTAGTGAGCCTCATCAGAATCTCATCGGCGAGCTCAAGGTGGTCGCCGGCAGCGATCTGACGGTGCTCATTACGGGGGAGACGGGCGTCGGTAAAGAACTCGTGGCCGAAGCGATTCACGCGCTGTCGTCACGGGCAAACAAGCCGTTGATCAGTCTGAACTGCGCCGCGCTGCCGGACACGCTGGTGGAAAGCGAATTGTTCGGTCATGTGCGCGGGGCATTTTCCGGCGCTGCATCAGACAGGCGCGGCAAATTTGAACTGGCGGATGGCGGCACATTGTTTCTCGACGAGGTTGGGGAGTTGCCGCTCGTCGTGCAGGCGAAACTGCTGCGCGTCCTGCAAAACGGTCAATTGCAGCGAATCGGTTCGGACCGTGAGCACCAGGTGGACGTCCGCCTGATTGCGGCGACAAATCGCGATCTCGCCGAAGAAGTGCGAGCGGGCCGCTTCCGTGCGGACTTCTACCATCGCCTCAGCGCGTACCCGTTGCGTGTACCGCCGTTGCGCGAGCGCGGGCCGGACGTGCTGTTGCTTGCCGGCTTTTTCCTCGAGGAGAACCGCGCGCGGCTCGGCTTGTTGAGTCTGCGCCTTTCGACCGACGCGCAGGCGTCGCTGCTTCGCTACCCGTGGCCAGGCAACGTTCGGGAACTGGAGCATCTGATTGGACGAAGCGCGCTCAAGGCACGCGCCGCCCATCCGGAGTCTGGCCGCATCCTCACACTGACGGCGGCGGATTTTGCGCTGTCGGACGCGTCGATTGAACTCGACGGTGCGAACCCGGCGGCGAGTTTGGAGAGTGAGGAAAGGGATTTTCGCCGTGCTGTCACCGCATTCGAGCGAAACATCGTGCTCGAGGCGTTGGATCGCCACAACCGTAATTGGGCCGCAGTGGCGCGTGAACTCGGTCTGGATCGTGCCAACCTTAACCGGCTGGCGAAACGCCTCGGGCTTAAGTAGGGACGGCGCCGGCGTTCGCCCAGCAGTTCGGTCTACCTGCGGGGACGCGTCGGCGCGACGCATGCAGCGTGCGGTTAACTTCCTTTATAGATGTCGCAGGACAACCCGACGATACACAGTTGACCATCCCTGCCACGCCCTCGGCCACTGTCATAGGTCCCACGCATCGATGCTCCGCCCATGGACTGGTCGAGAGATTGCGGCGCAGTATTCATGGCGGGCTGCTGCACCGAAGGCGGGGCTGACGGGGCGGCAGGCTGGGCTTGCTGGGCATGCGCCATGCCAGCCATGCTACAGAGCAATACCGCTGCGCTTGTTGCAAGATGCTTTGCTTTCATATCGACACCTTTGTTCGTGACAGGTTCTGAACGGGCCTTCCAGTCCATGTGACTCACGCCGGCTTTGTCCTGTCGCCTGACGAGATCAGGATTCCTAAGGCGGCGCGATCGAGACATGTCGAAGAGGAGATTATTTATAGGCCCACGTTGCGCAAAATGCGAGGCCTAAGTGACGATCGGCCGGGCAACAACGCTGGCCGACAGTTGCTTACCTGTCTATCGCCGATTTGTGCCGTAGTAGAATAAATTCAGCGCGCGGATCGTTCTGCCGCCTGTTTTGATCATTGTCGAGGCGAGACTGGCCTTCGGAGCAATTGTCGATGAATCTGCCTTCGTTGCGGGACTGGATCTTTTCGCTAAAGACCTTCCTTGCAGCGATGCTCGCGCTTTATATCGCCTTCTATTTCGATTTGTCGAGGCCCTATTGGGCGTTGGCGTCCGTCTATATCGTGTCGAATCCGTTTGTCGGGGCGACGCGCTCCAAAGCGCTCTATCGCGCCATCGGCACCGCGCTCGGTGCGATCGCCTCCGTTGCTCTCGTGCCGCCGTTCGCCGAAACGCCGTATTTGTTGAGCGCGCTGATCGCACTATGGACCGGCGTGTTTGTTTACATTTCGATTTCCACGCGAGCTGCGAGAAATTATGTTTTCCTGCTCGCCAGCTATTCACTATCGGTCATTGCGCTGCCTTCGGTGGCCGATCCGCTGAACATCTTCGATGTCGCGATCGCGCGGACAGAGGAGATCACCTTGGGAATTGTGTGCGCGAGCGTTGTAGGCGGCGTCCTATTTCCTAGTCGTCTTGCGCCAACGCTTATCGAGCGAACGGATTCCTGGTTCCGTGATGCCGCTATCTACGCGCAGGAATCGCTGGCGGGTCGTACCGCGGGTGCGCGTGTTTCGGCCAGCCGCCAGCGGATGGCCGTGACTATCAGAGGCTTCGACGTCCTGTTGAGCCAACTGGCTTACGATCATGCGAGCCCCGGCATTCTTGCTCGCTGCGAAGAACTGCAAGGGCGGATGCAACTCATGCTGCCCATTACATCGGCACTGGCGGATACATTGGCCGCAACGCTTAAAAGCGCTGCGGGACCTGAACGCGAGTTCGACGAACTTCTGGGCGCGATCGGGCAGTGGATGGGCGAACCGCATGGCGACGCTCCCGAGCGCGAAGCAGTGCAATTGCGTGCACGCATTGCGCGGCTGGAACCGAGCCCACGCGAATTGGCGACATGGAGTGGAGCACTGCTATCCGGCTCGCTTTGGCGCTTGCGCCAACTGGTCGATCTGTGGGTCGACTGTCGGACCTTGCGGCATATCGTCGTTCATGAAACGGGGAACTGGCGTCCACGCTTTCGTCATTGGCGGATCGGCACAAAGCACAATTATCTGGACCGTGGGCTTGCGTTGTTTTCCGCAAGCTCTGCCGCTTTCGTGATTTTTGTATCTTCATGCGTATGGATCGCTTCAGGCTGGCATGACGGTGCGGCGGCAGTCTCGCTTGGGGCCATCGGATGCTGCTTTTTCGCTGCGCTCGATGAACCTGTGCCCATGATGCTCACTTTCCTCAGGTGCGCGACGGTGGCGGTCCTGATTGCTGCCTTCTATCTGTTCGTCGTGTTGCCGAACGGCCAGGATTTTCCGATGCTGGTGATTTTCTTCGCGTTTGTGTTCGTGCCTCTCGGACTGCTGATGCCACATCCGAAATGGTCCCTGATATCGACCCTCGTGGCGCTGACCACGGCGACCTTCCTTGGTATCGATAGTGCTTACGATGCCAACTTTCTGACCTTCGTGAATGCCAATCTTGCCGGTCTTGCTGGCGTGATATTCGCTTCGGTGCTGACGGGGGTGTTACGGCCGTTCGGAAGCGAAGCGGCGGCGGATCGGCTCGCGCGTTCCAGTTGGAGAGACGTCGTTCTGAGCGTATCCGCGTTACCGCTCGACCAGCAGCGCGATTTGAGTGCACGGATGCTCGATCGGCTCGTGCAACTCATTCCCCGTCACGCATCGAGCGAGCATGACCGGCATCCGGCGACGCAAAGCCTGCGTGACATGCGTATCGCGCTCAATTCACTCGATCTATGCAGGCTTTCCGGCAAGTTTGCGCGAGAAGTAGCCACTGCGTTGGGCCACGTACTCGAGGGCATCAAGTCGCACTATGAACAGCGCCTGGCGTTTGGAGAGCCGCAGAACGCGCCGTTCAGACTCGAAGCCGATATTGACGCGGTGATGCGTCGAATCATGGCCGAGTTTGCCCTCGGATCGGACGTACCCGACAGCAAGCGGAGAAAGGAGGCACTTCATGCGCTGGTCGGGCTGCGCCTGTCGCTATTTCCCGAAGCGAAACTCGACGACGCGCCTTGACCCCGCACCCTGATGAAACAGCAGGGCGAAGCGTTGCTCCCGGTTTGCGGTTTAGCGGCTCACACGAGTGTGAGCGTGACGTCGATGTTGTTTCGGGTTGCGTTCGAATACGGGCACACCTGGTGAGCCTTATTGATCAGGTCTAGCGCCGCTTCACGTGCCATGCCCGGCAGCGATATTTTAAGTTCTGCCTCGATGCCGAAGCCATTTGGAATGAGGCCGATACCGACACTGCCGTCGACTGTCGTCCCTTCGGGGATGGCGATTTTTTCGCGCGCGGCAACGAACTTCATTGCGCCGATGAAACATGCGCTATATCCAACCGCAAAAAGCTGTTCAGGATTGGTGCCGTCTCCGCCACCGCCGCCGAGTTCCTTTGGCGTTGTCAGCTTGAGTTCCATGCCGGAGTCGAGTATCACGGCCCGGCCGTCCCGGCCCCCTGATGCCTTGGCGTGCGCACGGTAGAGAACTTTTTCGATTGACATCGCAAACTCCTTTGATGTGATCCCTGCAAACGAGAGAGATAGAGACGTGAGCGCATCAGCCGCGGCGGCTAGAGCATTGTCTTACACATTCAACGTACTTGCATCAGATCGATCAGAACGCGCTCCTGCCACGCCGGCAACACTTTCGTTGCCCTGCATCGAGAACACTCGGTGAGTCGAAACCGGAAGACGTGTCCAGCAACAGCCACTGGTTCACCGGATTCAGTTGAAGATACTTGTCGTGCGAGAAGCCCGCCTCGGTCTCGCGGCCGCTCAGGACACCGTGCCAAACTCGACGCGTCTTAAGTTTAGGCTTGGTGGGAGCAGAGTTCCGGCATTCATGCAGGACAAACAGTCTTGCACATTGGGAACAAATCGATCGCTAGCCGCGCTGGCGCAGCGTCTTTGACCGCCGGTTTAGTCCGACAGGCCTGAAACGGGGAAGAGACTGTGCGAATCCATCCAGTCATACGATTCGGCGCCATGCGCCCACGCCCACGTACGCGCCTGTGCATTCGTATTACCCGTACGACTATCCGCTTGAGGCGCTGCGCCCGACGTTGAATCTGCGCTGGCCTCAGCGGCTGCCTGGGCCTGTAGGTCGGTTTCCTGAAGATCTGCGAAGTCGTAGCTCATTACCTTTCCTTTACATCGCCCGCCACAACGGACGGACCTCTGATGTCGCATGTAGAAGCGACCTTTTGTTTTACCCGGAACATGCCGCGCTTACGATCGCGTTCGCCTCGAATTCGAGTCTGCGGAGCGTGACAACCGCGAGCCGTTAGTCCTGCTCAACCGGTTCGCATTGCACCGACGCAGCCACGAGTTCCGCGAAGGCCTCCAGCGCCGTGACGGAGCCGTAGACAGTCTGGTATTCCTGGCGTCCGATTTTTGCGTCAAGAACAACAGTCATGCCTGCTTTTCGAGCTAAATCGACGATGTTCATCTCATGCTCCGAGTCAAAAATACCTAAGCGACCGTGTGAGTTCGTTGATATCAGCGAACTTTGACGTCAGTCTAGGCGTTTCAGCATGCACATCAATGGGGCATAGGGGAATTCACAGTTTTGAATTCGACAACAATGGAGCCGGGAAATGAAACACGGATTATCGGCACGCGACAATTCAAGCCTCTGCCGGTACAGAATTTTTTCGGGACCGCGCATTCAGGCTTGCAGAGGTCGTCGGGGAGTTCAGGCTGAACGAATCAGAACTCTGGCCCCTGGCGTAGCGACAGCATTGGGCGATGAGCGTGCCGTTGTTGTGTAACCGGGGACACTGGTGCTGAAGACCCTTTTGCCGCGATCAGGCGTGAAGTTGGAAGTGGTAAGTCCGGGCGAAAAACAGAAGTGTCATCACGCATGTCAGGGCCAAAGTGACGCCGCGAACAATATTTGCCGGCAAGCGCCGGCCAAGATGCGCGCCCAGGTATCCACCCACGGCGGCGGCCACCAGCATGACGATTGTTTCGTTCCAGCGAACCGCGTGACTGCAGATGAAGATGACGACGGCCATTGCGTTGGCAGCACTAACCATTAGCGTGCGGGGCGCGTTGAGGCTCTTTATATCCCGACCGTCGAGTATTCCCCAGATCGCCAGCATCATCAGGCCCACGGCCCCACCGAAATAACCTCCATAGGCACCCAGCAGAACCTGGATAGCGATGACCAGACCCGGGCTTATCGTCCAGCGCTCACGCATGAACTGACCGGCCTTCCGCCCGAAGGCGAGGCCGACTGTCGCAATCAGAAGAAGCCAAGGCAGAAAGAAGTCAAAGGTCTTCGAACTGGTATTGAGCAGCAGGATCGAGCCAAGCGTGCCGCCAACTATCGTGGCGAGCAGCAGCTTCCAGACGGCGACGGGTCCAACCGGTCCAACGCCGGAACGGTAGGCCCATGCGCTTGTCAGGCCGCCGGGAAAAAGGGCGACTGTGCTCGATGTATTGGCCAGCACCGAGGGCACGCCGACTGCAATCAACGCAGGCAGGCTGACGAACGAACCCCCTCCGGCGAGGGCATTCATGGCGCCGGCCAACAGTCCGGCTCCGGCTATAAGCGCGACATTACTCATACATCAGGTTCTTGGAGACTGGATCGACTTGAGGGGATGTTAGTTCGCGAACAACTGGTTTTTCCACGCCCTATGACCAACCGGTAGAAGGAATGCAAAGCCGGTAGTCACTGGAATCCACGCAGAGCTGAAACATCCCGCTGTCCAAAGCCGCGAGCGGGCATGGCGCGCTGCGAGCATAACAATTTGTTCGATCCAGGTAAGGCGATCGTTGGGAAAAAGACCTTTTCCAGAACAAGCGGCAAGGCCGGCGGATTGAATCCCGCCGCCCGTTGTCCCCGATCGACGCCCGGGCAATCAATCGATGCCGTGAAACACCGCGTCGTCCGGACCGAGATAGACGGGCGGGCGCCACGCGGCATCGCGCATCGAATGCTGGACCAGTTTTTCGACGCCCAGCAGCACCGCGAAAATCGCCATCCGCACCGGAATGCCGTTGTCGGTCTGGCGGAAAATCGCCAGTCGCGAATCGTGATTCAGATCGACGCTCAGGTCATTGGCGCCCGGCCGGCTGTCGCGCGGCAACGGGTGCATGATCAACGTGTCGGGGCCGCACACGGTGTCCATCAGCGCCTGGTTGATCTGGAAGTCCGGCGTATAGCCTTCGAACGATTCGTCGGTGAAGCGCTCCTTCTGGATGCGCGTGGCGTACACCACATCCGCGCCGCGCAGGCCGGCGGGGAGGTCGTGGGTCTGCTCGATCACATGGTCGTTACGCGAAATCTGCTCGATGATGTAGCTCGGCATTTCCAGCATCGGCGGCGAGATCAGCGTGAACTTGATGCCGCGATACAGCGCCAGCAGCTTGACCAGCGAGTGAACCGTGCGGCCGTATTTCAGGTCACCGACCAGCGCGATATGCGCGCCGTCGACGATCTTGCCCAGCCGCGAAAACTCGCGCTGGATCGTGTAAAGGTCGAGCAGCGCCTGGCTCGGATGCTCGCCCGGACCGTCGCCGCCGTTGATCACCGGCACGTTGGTCGCGCGCGCGAATTCGGCCACCGATCCCTGTTCCGGATGGCGGATCACCAGTGCGTCCACGTAGCCGCTCATCACGCGGCTCGTGTCGTAGATGGATTCGCCCTTGGCCATCGACGAAAACGTGAAGCCGGTGGTGTCGCACACCGAGCCGCCGAGCCGGCAGAACGCCGCGCCGAAGCTCACGCGGGTGCGCGTGCTGGCTTCGAAGAACAGGTTGCCGAGCACCGCGCCTTCCAGCACGCGGGAGATTTTCCGGCGCCGTGCGATCGGCTGCATGATGTCCGCCACCCGAAACAGCGCCTCCACCGAATCGCGCGAGAACTGGTCGACCGACAGCAGTTGCGGCTTGCCCTCAAACAGCATCTGGCTCGCCAGAGACTGTGCGTCTACGCTTTGCGTATATTTATCGCCCGGCTCGCCGTGCACGACGATTTCTGACACGAAGCGCTCGACGATCTCAGGCATGGCCCGTGATTCCTGCGAGTCGTCCGGCAGCAGCCACGTGTCGAGCGCCCGACGCGAGACACCGATGCGACTGGAAAAGGTGTCGCGGGTCATGTTCAGGCGACGCATCGCATCGCGCAGGAAGGCTTGCTGGGGGACATTCATGCGGGCACCTGTCGGAAGTAGGGGGAGCGGGTTGATGTACGCGGTGCGTATATTAGTTTCCCCTGCGCAGAAGTCAAGCAATTTTGCGATGGGCTTTGCCAGCGCGGCTGGAAGCCGGTTAAACTGCGTTCCATGCATTCCGGCCAAACGCTCCGACTCCGCCCGTCAACCCTCGCATGTTTCGCTTCGGCGAGCGGCGTGGCCGCGCGCGCGGGCCGTTGCAGCATTAGCGCCAAAGCTAAAAAACAGCCGCTCATCTGACCGGAGCACGCTGTTCCGTCAGACGTGCGACGGAACAGTCGGTCAACGCCCGCCTTCGGCATACCCCGTTTTTCCTGCCTCGCACCGCTCTACGGAATCGATACGGTCGCGTTCGAGGTAAAAACATGTCGATTTTTTCAGGAATCTGGGTTCCGCTCATCACACCGTTTGCCGACGGCGAGGTCGATCACCGCGCGTTGCGCGCGCTGGTGCGTCGTTATGCCGATGCAGGCGTCGCCGGCCTGGTCGCGCTCGGCACGACCGGCGAGCCGGCCGCGCTCGATGCCGCTGAGCAGGATGCCGTGCTTGCAACCATTCTCGATGAAGCCGGCACGGTGGGGCGTGACGCCGGCAAGGAACCGCTGCCGGTGCTGGTCGGCGTATCGGGCAACCACACGGCGAGCATGCGCGCGCGCATCGAGCAACTGAACCCGCTGCCGATAGCGGGTGTGCTGATGGCCGCGCCCTATTACATCCGTCCATCGCAGGCCGGCATCGTCGATCATTTCACGGCGCTTGCCGACGTCAGCGAACAGCCGGTCGTGCTGTACGACATTCCCTATCGAACCGGCGTGCGGCTCGAACTCGATACGCTACTGACGCTCGCTGCGCATCCGCGTATCCAGGCGGTGAAGGATTGCGCCGGTTCGCTCGACACGACGCTCGCGCTGATTCGCGACGGCCGCTTGCGGGTGCTGGCCGGCGAAGACATCAACATGTTCAACACCTTGTGTCTTGGCGGCAGCGGCGCGATCGCGGCGTCGGCGCATCTGCGCACCGACCGGTTCGTCGCGCTGTATCGGGCCATCGCCGCAGGCCGCCTCGACGAAGGGCGGCGCCTGTTTCACTCGCTCGTGCCGCTGATCCAGGCGCTCTTTGCCGAGCCGAATCCGGCGCCGGTGAAGGCGTTGCTGGCCGCGCACGGATTGATCCGCGACGAGCTGCGCATGCCGATGACACGTGCAAGCGCTGCATTGCGCGCGCGGCTCACGCACCTGGAGCACCTCGAGCAGCAGGAAGAGGCAGCGCCGCTCGCCACCTGATCCTCGCTGCCGTATGGGTGCGCGCGCTTCGTGGCGCGCGCACCGAGCGTGTGCAACGCGCGGCCCGCTTCGCGTGCCGACGCGCAGACCTGTATTTGAGATGATGCTTCGTGATGCCAGGCGATAATCGCCGGCCTCGTTCCCAACCTTTGCCGGCCATGCAGCCGGTTCACGCCGCATGCTGGTAGCTTTATTCATCGATGTTCTGTTCCGTCTGATCAGCCAATGCGCGGGCCGCATCCGGCCTCGCTCTTCGCGCACGAGGAGCCGCTGATGGCGTGGATGTTTCGCGCCGGCAATCAGATCAGTAGCGGTTCGGTGAGTTTTGTCACGCGCCGCACTGCGCTGAACATCGCAGTTGCCGCGGGCTGTGGCGTGGCGGCGCTGGCGCTCGGAGCGGGCATCGCGATCGGGATGCATTGGCCGGCGGACGGCGGCATCGGCGCTCAGGCAGCCAACCGCATCGAGCACGACTACGCTATCGACCAGATCGGCAAGCTGAACGCATCGGTGGCACAGATCGAGCCGCGCATCGCACGCCTGTCCGAGCAGGTCGGCGCCTTGCGCGATTTCGAGGCGCGTCTGAAGACACCACGGCCCGCGCCGCGCGCACCCATGGCACCGGGCGCGCCTGCTGAGCCCGACAATTCGGCCACGGACAGCGAAGGCGAGGGTGGCCCTTCGTTGCCGCCGCGCCGGTGCGCCGACATGGCGCCGCAACGCGCCGGACACCTCAGCGCCGAGGGCACGCAGCAGCAACTGGAGTGCCTCTTGGCGACGCTGTCCGCGCTCGAGCAGCAGACCGCCGATCACGCGATCGCCTATGCCGCGTTTCCCGGCCGCATGCCGGCCGACGGCGCGCGTTTCGGTTCGCCGTTCGGCAACCGCACCGATCCCTTCACGAAGCGTTTGAGTTTTCATCCCGGTATCGATCTGGTTGCGAGAACCGGCACGCCGATTCTCGCGGCGGCGGGCGGCCGGGTGATCTTCGCCGGCGAGAAGCCGGGCTACGGCAACGCCGTGGAAATCGATCATGGCAACGGCCTCGTGACCCGCTATGGCCATGCGTCGCGGATCGTCGTGCATGTCGGCGATCTGGTGTTGCCCCGTCAATACGTGGCCGACGTCGGTTCGACCGGTCGTTCGACCGGGCCGCATCTGCATTTCGAGGTGCTGGTGAACGGCGTGCCGGTGGACCCGAGTACCTATCTCGCGCTATTCGCGCCTTCCACTCATGGCTGATCGACGTTCCCTGCGCGACGCAGGCAGGCTGGCGCGCCATGCCTATACCTTGCAGCCCACACGTTCGTTGAGTCTTCGCATCACGATGTGGGCCGCCGCATGCATGCTGAGCGCGGCGGCTGGCGCGGCAGGCATGCTCGCGTGGCAGGTACGGCGCGCCGGCCTGCCGCCCGACTCGTGCACTGCGGCTCCGGTTTCTGAAGACAGTGCGCGGGCGGAACTCGAGCGCGGGCGGCTCGCGCTGGCGCAGGAATCGGCGGCGCGCGGCGCTGTGCAGAAAACCGCCGACAGTGCTGCCGCCGAGGTCGCGCGTCTGAGCGCTGAATTGCAGTTCCTGCGCGGGCAGGGCAAAGCCAGGCCGCCGGCGCAAACGGCGGCGCCGCGCCGCTGACTTGCACGGCGCAGCAGGACGCGAGCGCTACGACGACGCACCGCAACCGCAACCGCAACCGCAACCGCAACCGCAACCGCAACCGCAACCGCAACCGCAACCGCAACCGCAACCGCAACCGCAACCGCATCAAACCAACCCGGCTCGTCGCCCGGACAGCATCACGCGACGAACCTCTTTATTTTCAGGTGATCTCTATGTTCAGCAAGAAAAAAGTCACGGGTATCCAGCGGACCAAACTCGCCACCCTGATCGCACACGACGTGCGCGTCACAGGCGATCTCCAGTTCAGCGACGGTCTGCGCATGGACGGCCACGTCAAGGGCAATGTCAGCGGCGAGCCGGGCAGCCAGACGTTGCTGGTGCTAAGCGATCGCGGCTCGATCGAGGGCAACGTGCATGGCTACGATGTGGTGGTCAACGGCCGTATCGTCGGCGATGTGATCGCCGATCATTTTGTCGAGTTGCAGAGTCATGCACACGTGACCGGCAACATCTACTACCAGCAGTTGCGGATGGATTGCGGCGCCTCGGTGGACGGCAAGCTCACCCGGTGCGAGGCGCCGCAGGCCGCGACGCCGATTCTGGTATCGGTTGGCGATCCCGCGCGCGAGGAGCGCAAGGCCGGATAAGCGGCCTTGGAATCGGCCTTATAAGCGGCCTTAGTAAGCGGCCTTATAACCGACCGTGTAACCGGCCGTGGTCCGCTTCAAACCGGCCTCAGCAGCGACTGGCTCTGGCTGGGATCGTCTGGTCAGATGCAACGCGAAACATGCGGCGGCTGCGGCGAGTGCATAGCAACCGGCGGCTCAGAAACGGAACGCGGTCACCCGGGCGAACATCGTCGACAGCGCCGTCGTGATAAGCGCGCTGCACAAAAACGTAATGAAGCACAGGGAATTGAGCGTTGCTAAGTCGATTTTCATGAGGTCTCCGGCAGCGCGGCTACCTCTTTCTGCGTATTCGTAAAGCGGCGCCATGCGGCGCGCCACTGGCCGCACGGGTACACGCGTTTCAAACAGCCTTGAATGCTCAGGCAGCGATCATTCTTCCTCTGAGCAGTTTGCTGAAGTCGTCGGCGGAGAGCGGCTTGCCGAGCAGAAAGCCCTGCATTTCGTCGCACATCATCGCCTTGAGTTTGTCGAGCTGCGATTCGGTTTCGACGCCTTCGGCCACCACGTCCATTTCCAGCGAGTGCGCGAGCGCGATGATTGCTGAGACGATCGCGCTGCCCTCGGGGCCGTCCGCGTCGAGGCCGCTGGTGAAGAAGCGGTCGATCTTCAGTTGCTTGACGCGAAAGCGTTGCAGATAGGCGAGGCTCGAGTAGCCGGTGCCGAAATCGTCGATCGCGATTTCAAAGCCGCTTGCCTGAAATTCGCGAATCATCTCGATGGTTTTCGGCGCGTCCTGCATCGCCACGGTTTCGGTGATCTCGAACATGATCTGCTCGCACTGCACGCCTTCGGCCTGCACGATACCCAGCATCGTTGCGACGAGGTTCGGTTGCGACAACTGCCGCGGCGAAAGATTGATCGCCACTTTCATCGACGGCAGGCCTTGCGCGATCCAGCTGCGAATCTGGCGGCAAGTCTCGCGCAACACCCAATAGCCGATCTGGACGATCTGACCCGAGCGCTCGGCAATCGGAATGAACTCGAGCGGCGTGAGCGTCCCCAGTTGCGGATGCTCGAGGCGGATCAGCGCCTCGGCGCCCGCCAGCGAGTCGCCGCTGCCGTGAAACTTCGGTTGGAAGTGCAGCGAGAATTGACCGGCGTTGAGTGCTTCGTGCAACGCGCTCTGGATTTGCAGCGTACGCGTGGCGGCCTCGTTCATGCTGGCTTCGAAGAAACGATACGTGCTTCGACCCGCGCGCTTGGCCTCGTACATAGCTGCATCGGCGTGTTTGAGCAGCGTTTCGACGGTGTCGCCATCATGCGGGTAGATCGCGATGCCGATACTCGGCATTACCTGCAAGGGTTGCGAGTCGGTCCACACGCCCTGGCGCATCCGGTCGAGCACGCCTTCGGCCATCGCGCCGGCATCTTCGCGTGAACCGATGCTCTCGGACAGGACGACGAATTCGTCGCCGCCCAGCCGTGCGACGGTGTCGTTCGTGCGCACGCACAGCAGCAGGCGTTGAGCGAACGCCGACAGCACTTCGTCGCCGACCGAGTGGCCGAGCGAATCGTTGATGGTCTTGAAGCCGTCGAGGTCCATGAAGAGGATGGCGAACATCGTGCGCTGACGGCGCGCGCTCTGGATCGCGCGTTCGATGCGCTCGGTCAGCGTGCGGCGATTGGGCAGGCCGGTCAACGCGTCGATCGTGGCGAGCCGCACGATCTGGCCGTTCAGGTTCGACACCGCGCCGGCCAGAAAGCTGGTGCGCGCATCGAAGCGCGACAGTAGCAGCGTGACGATCAGAATCGCGAACGTGAACAGGATCACGGACGTGGCGAGCCAGGCGGCGTTCACGCCCCTGGCCGCGCCGCACACGGCGCCGAGCGGAAACTCGGCGGCGGCCATGCCCGAGTAGTGCATGCCGCTGATCGCGACGCCCATTACTAGCGCCGCGCCCACCCGCTTGCGCAATACGTGGCGCGCGTCGTCGTTGCTGAGTGCGCGCGCCATCCATAGCGCGGCGGTCGCCGCGCCGATCGCAATCGCAATCGAGGTCGCGAACCATGCCGGGTGATAGCGAATGCCTGGCGCCATCTGCAGCGCGGCCATGCCGGTGTAGTGCATGCCGGCGATGCCGATCCCCAGAAGCAGGCCACCCGCCGCAAGCCGGGCCGGCGTTAGCCGGGGCAGGGTGGTCGCAAAAAGTGCCAGATACGATACGCCGATCGCCAGTCCGAGCGAATAGGCGGTCGTCGCGAAGTCGTAGCCGAGCGGAATCGGCAGCGAAAAGGCCAGCATGGCGATGAAATGCATCGACCAGATGCCGACGCCGAGCGCCGCGGCGCCGCCCAGGCGCCACGCGTGCCGCAAACGTGCCGAAGCCAGCAGGAAGATGCGGCCGGTCAGGTCGAGTGCCGTATACGACGCCAGGGTCGCCACGACAAACGAGATCGCTACCAGCCAGAAGTTGTATGAGCTCTGCATGTTAGGTCCAACCGCAAAAGGGAAGCGGCTGAACTGGTTATCGACCGTTGGCGGAGAAAATTTAGTTAATTCTTAATATGTTAGCGATTAGAGGCTATCTCCCGCGCCGACTCGGCTTGGACAAGGCTGAAGCCTTCGTCGAGCCAGCCGGTGATGCCACCGGCCATCAGCTTGACCGGCCGCCCCAGTTGCGCAAGGCGCAGCGCGCCCCGGGCCGCGCCGTTGCAGTGCGGCCCGGCGCAATAGGTCACGAACAGGGTGTCCGGCGGATAGTGCGCCAGTTTGGAAGCGACGATCTTGCCGTGCGGCAGGTTGAGCGCGCCCGGCACATGGCCTTGCGCGAACAGCGCCGGGCTGCGTACGTCGAGCAGCACGAAGCCGGGCGTGCCGCTCGCGAGTGCGGCGCTCACGTCGGCGCAATCGGTTTCGAATTGCAGCGACGCGTGAAAGTGGGCAAGCGCGCCGGCGCTTTCGGCAGCAGGGATGGCGGTGACGGCGTTGGGTGTCGACATGTTCGGGTTCCGATGGATGGCGTGAGCGCGGCTACATGGTGGAGCGATTCAGGAGCCTTGATTGTCGCGAGACGTCGTGCACGCGGTAAGTGGCGTAATCGTCAATCTTCGGTAACATCACGCCATGCACAATCATCTCGTGGTCGCGCTGGTGTACGACCGGCTCTGCACTTTTGAATTCGGCTGCGTGACCGAACTGTTCGCGCTCGAGCGCCCGGAACTCGGCGTGGACTGGTATCGCTTCGCGGTGTGCGCGAGCGAACCCGGGCCGATTCGCGCGGCGGGCGGCATCACCGTTGCGGCGCCGTATGCGCTGCAGATGCTCGATCGGGCGGACACGATCGTCGTTCCCGGCTGGCGCGACGCGGACGAATTGCCGCCCGAGGCACTGCTGAAGAAGATTCGCGCCGCCTACGAGCGCGGCGCGCGCCTCTGCTCGATCTGCTCCGGCGTATTCGTGCTGGCCGCCGCGGGCGTGCTGGACGGCAAGACCGTCACCACACATTGGCGCTACGCCGAGAAATTGCAGCAGCGCTACCCGTCATTACGCGTGCAGCCGGACGCGCTGTATGTCGACGAGAGGCAGATCATCACCTCGGCGGGATCGGCTGCGGGGCTCGACATGCTGTTGCACCTGGTGCGGCGCGATCATGGCAGCGCAGTGGCGAACCGGGTCGCGCAGCGGCTCGTGGTGCCGCCGCATCGCGAGGGTGGGCAGGCGCAATTCGTACCGCGGCCCATGCCACAGGACGAAGGCGGCCGCCTCGCGAAGCTGATGGACTGGGTGCGCGAGCATCCCGCCTTGCCGCACACCTTGCGCTCTCTGGCCGAACGCGCGGCGATGAGCCCGCGCACGCTGCAGCGTCAGTTTCACGATGCCACCGGCATGGCGCCTTACGAATGGCTGGTGCGTGAACGGGTGGCGATCGCCCGCGAACTGCTGGAAGCGCCCGCGCCGGTGCCGATGGCGCGCATCGCGGAACTGGCGGGCTTCGGCTCGGAGGAGTCGCTGCGGCGGCATTTCCGGCGTATCGCGTTGACGAGCCCGGGCGCGTATCGCAAGAAGTTTGGCGCGCAGGACGAGGCGGCGTAGAAAGACTTTGGGGCGGGCACAACGCGCCGCGTGAAGGTCATTGCCATGCACGCTGCATCGCTTTGCGCTACGGCAGGTTTTCTGTCAGCGTGACGGCCGGCGCGCGGGTCGATCCGCGTCGACTGTCAACCCTTCCGCGCCCGCGCTGCGGCGCTTATCATGCATTAGCTGCGTTTGTTCGATCGTCGTCCGAAAGCGTTTCCCGCCCACCCGCTCTGAGAAAAACGCTCGCCCATGCAAAACTTCTTCGATTACCCGGCAGCCGTGTTCATTGGCTCCTTTGTTGCAATGTGGCTGTCGGCGCGCATCGGCGCGTCGGTGCTACGGCGCTTCAGGAGCATCGAGGACAATGCGCGGGACGACTTCAGCGTCATTCAGGCCGCCACGCTGACCCTTCTCGCGCTGATCATCGGCTTCACGTTTTCGATGGCGGTGGGCCGCTACGATCAACGCAAGAATTACGAGGAAGAAGAGGCGAACGCAATCGGCACCGAATACGTTCGCGCCGACCTGCTGCCCGCGGCGGACGCGGCCACCGTACGCGGCCTGCTCAAAAGCTATCTCGACGAACGCGTGCTGTTCTATATCACGCGTGATGACGCCGAACTCGCAAAGGCCAACGCGGAGACCGAGCGCCTGCAGGCGGCGATGTGGTCGGCGGTAAAGAACGTCGCCGCCGCGCAGCCGACGCCGGTGACCGCGCTTGCCGTCGCCGGCATGAACGACGTGCTCAACACCCAGGGCTATACGCAGGCCGCGTGGTGGAATCGCATTCCCGATGGGGCGTGGGCGCTGATGGCGATCATCGCCTTGTGCGCGAATCTGCTGGTGGGCTACGGCGCGCGCGGTTTGAAAGCGGGAGCGGGACTTCTGCTGATCGTACCGCTGGTGGTTTCGATGGCGTTCGGACTGATCGCCGATATCGACAGCCCGCGCGGTGGCGTGATTCGCGTCAAGCCGCAGAATCTCCACGCGCTTGTCGATTCGTTGCGCCCGCATTGATTCCGTATTGATGGATTGCCGAGCCATATCAAAGGGGACTTCCATGCCAGACATCGCGCACACCATTGCCAGCTTCAACGCAGGACGCGACCCCGAACGGCTCGCCATGAAATACAAGCTCATGCGTGGTTCGCCGTTTGTGTTTCTGCGCGGCACGTGCCACCTGTTTTACGCCCGTCTGCCGCGCGACAAGGTGCTCGACGATGCACCGCCGGTGTGGATCTGCGGCGACATGCATCTGGAAAATTTCGGCAGCTACAAGGCCGACAACCGCCTGATCTATTTCGACAACAACGACTTCGACGAGGCCTGCCTCGCGCCCAGTCTCTACGAACTGGTGCGGCTCCTGACAAGCGTGCTGGTCGGCGCGAGCGATCTCAAGCTCAGCCGCGCGCAGGCCCTTGCGCTCTGTCACACGGCGGTCGATTCGTATGGCGCGTCGCTCGCCTTCGGCAAGTCGCGCTGGATCGAGGCGGAGACTTCGGTCGGCATGGTGCGCGATCTGTTCGACGCGTTGGCCAGCCGTTCGCGCGCCGCGCATCTGGACCGGCGCACCGTTCTCAAGGGCAAGGCGCGCGTGCTGAAAGTGGACGGCAAGAAAGCGCTGCCGGTCAGCGATGAGGCGCGCGTCGCGGTCATGGCGTTCATGCAGAAATTCGCCGCGGGCGAACCCAATCCGGATTTCTATCGGATCATCGACGTGGCGCGGCGGATTGCCGGCACCGGTAGTCTGGGGGTGGACCGCTACGTGATTCTGGTCGAAGGAAAAGGCTCGCCCGACGGCAATTATCTGATCGACCTGAAAGAGGCGTTGCCTTCTTCCGTGACGCCGCGTGTGCGCACGCCGCAGCCGAAATGGCAGACCGAGGCGCAGCGTGTCGTTGAAATCCAGCGCCGCAATCAGGCGGTCTCGCAGGCATTTTTGCATGCGGTCGAATTCAATCAGCGCTCGTATGTGCTGCGCAGTCTGCAGCCATCGGAAGACCGGGTGGCGCTGAGCGACTGGGACGGCAAGCTGCCGCGGCTCGAAGCAGTGGTCAACAGCATGGCCGAATTGAGCGCATGGGCGCACTTGCGCAGCGGCGGACGGCAGAAGTCCTCGATTGCGGACGATCTGATCGCGTTCGGCAGCCGCAAGGACTGGCAGTTGCCGCTGATCGAACTTGCGACGCAGTGCGAGGCGCAGGTGAATGCCGACTGGAAGGCGTATTGCGAGGCCTTTGATGGCGGTGCGTTTAATTTGCCGGCGCAGAAGCCTTAACGGCGCGGCATGGTGGGTGCTTGGCGCAGTGGCTAGTGCGTTGTATTCCTCGTTTGGGACGGCAGCTGCCGCGCCCCATCTTTTTCCTTCTCGCTGTCTCTGATCGGACCTTTGGTCTGCGTCCATTTTCGCAGCTGTATATCTCGGGGTCGGCGGACTCGCGTGCGGTCGTTCCACGTCTGGCGTTCTGCCTTTCGTCGTGATGATGTGGCAATGGCTCACAGACTCTTGCGTGATTCCTACGAGCCTGACGGCCACGTTGAAAGTGCTGTTGCATAGGCGCGTGGATTCCACAATTTTAGAAGTTGTCGGATAGCAGCGGGTGGAGTGCTCCTTATACGGTGCTTGGTATTCAAACAAATACAAGCAATAAGGATGACTATGAAAAAGAAGAGACATTCGGATGGCACTGTGGCCATTGTGACTCGCCTGCTTTCCGCATTGATTCTGTTGATGGCCGCGTTCGGCGCCAACGCGGCTGATTACATGCAATGTTTGCAGGTATATCAGAAGTCTCTCGGCACGCCCGGGACCCCAACCTGCGCTATTCAGGTGGCAGGCACGTCACCCATGTCGAGGGGCGCACAGCGACAGTGGCAACGATTGGTGGTCTTCAGTAGCCGATTAGCGACGCTGAACTGGGCGTGTGGCTCACGAACTGGGAGTTGGGTAACGATCCGGTTTCGCTACCCGCTAACCTTACCGGACTCCAGTCTGATGCTAAGGCCTTCGTCCCAGGGCTCTGCGTCGAATGCTATGTGGCGTGGAAAGCCAAGTTGACGGGGAAGCTTTTTGGTAGTGAACTGAGCGAAACGCTACCGAAGTGGGGCGAGACAACGGAGCTGATGCTGAGCGATCAGTTGCAGGTTCCGTATCCTGCTCTTGTGCCGGATCTGACCGGTTCTGCGAAGAGGTCGATGCTTTATGGTGCGATCTTTGGGGGTGGTGGTGAGATGGTTAAGTGTGGTGGCAGGGAAGCGCACGAAGCAGAATGCTTCGCGCAGTATGAGTACGATCAGGACTTGTGCACTACGCTTGCCGGCCCGAGGAATAAGCGCCTTCTCGCGCTGTGCAGGCAGAGCGCATTCGAAAGATACCAAGCATGCAGGGGGTTTTGATGACTAAACATCCGCCGTACTCCGTGGTTCTGACCTACAACGAAGATCTGCAACAGCTGCTCGTGCATACCGTTGATCCAAAAAAAATGGCCTCGCTGTTGGCTGGGAGGATGGGCGTGGTGATGGCTGATGAACACGATTTCAAACTTGATGACGAATTCGCACGACAGCTTGGGGTTGGAATGCTCAGTACGATTGCGCTGGGTCAGCCTAACATCAAGCAATACATGACGTTCACCGAAGGGCCGATCGACAAGCCGTCAGGAAGTTGACCAGTGGCTTATTGCCATGATCGACAGACTTTCGGTGATAGCTGCGTGAAGACGGGAGCGGGCCTGATGAGGCCCGAAGGAAAAGTGCGAACTGGCCTCTTGCCGCCGCAGGAGGTCACCGGAGCGAATTCTCCGCGCAGTACGAAGCTAAAATCGAAATATGAAAGACGATTGATTTCTTCATGGGCAGTGTGCGGCCAGTTGCTCTGTGAAATCAAAGAGCATTGAAAAAACGTAGAGGGTATCGATGGTCAAGCATACGCCGTACTCCGTGATCGTGACTTATGTCGAAGATTGCCAGCAATTGATTGTGCAAACTGTTGAACCGGCAAAGTTGTCTGCGCTCGTAGCCGGAAAACTAGAAATGCCAATCTTGTTGAACGAATACGGTTTCAAGCTGGACGACGAATTCGCGCGGCGGCTTGGAGTCGCAATGCTCAATTTGATTGCACTGGGCCAACCTGGCATCGAGAAATACATGAACGTCACGCAGCAGCCAATTGACTAGCCGTCAGGATAACGAGACACAGAGCCACAAGAGAAATGATTTGAATCTACAACAAAGGGTGGGCAGGCGACGTTCGTTTGCCTATTCGTTTACTAACAGTACAGAGGGTTTAGATGACCAGGCGTCCGCCGTATTCCGTGGTTCTGACCTACATCGAAGATCGTCAAGAGTTTGCAGTGCAAGCCATTGGTCGAACGAAATTGGCCCCGGTCGTGGCGGGAACGCTCGAGGCGCCGATCTTGCTTGACGAGCACAATTTCAGGCTTGACGATGCGTTCGCGCGACGGTTGGGAGCCGCGATGCTTAGTCTGATCGCACTGGGGCAGCCGGCCATCAAGCAATACATGAGTGTTACGCAGGACCCGATCGACTAGTCATCAGAAGAGTAGTAAGTCAGAGGTTGGGTGCTACGACCGGTTGATTTTTGGTCATAGCACCGAGGAGATAGGAATCGGCCTGATGAGGTCAGTAGGAAAATTGCGAACTGTCCTCTTATCGTCGCTGTCCGACGGCGCGGGTCGTTCGGCTCTGTTCATATATCGAAGATCGGCAGAAGTTCGCTGTGCAAGCGATTGATCAAGCCAGATTGGCCCCGCTCGTCGCAGGGACATTCAAGGTGCCAATCCTGCTAGACGAATTCGATCTCAAGCTTGACGACGAATTCGCGCGTCGGCTCGGCGGAGGACTGCTCAATCTGATTGCGCTGCGTCAACCGGGACTCAAACAATATATGACGTTCACGCCGCACCCAATCGGCAGACCATCAGGAGAGTAGTTGGCCAGAGGGCTAAACATTACAACCGACCAACGCTCTATCATTGCGCAAGGAGAACCCCATGCACGGCCCACCCTCACGCCGCGCATGCCAAAATTCCCTCCAGACAAACCCTGATTGCTACGCAGAATCCGCCGCTGCTATCGTTCGCTGGTCATGTGGAAGCGCTTCCACTTCCGCTGCCAGGCGGTTTCCGGACAGCTTCCATATCGATTCCCGCCGTACCCGGTTCAACGACCTCAGCGCAGGAGAATCCGTGGCAAACGACGTATCCGCAGTATCCGACACACATTCCCCAGCAGTTTCCAACGGCTCGCTCGCCGATCCCTTCACGCCATCCGCCGACTCCACGCTGTGGCGCAAAAACTTCCTGCTTGGCGCCGCCACCGCTTCATACCAGATCGAAGGAGCGGTGAATGAAGACGGCCGCCTGCCGTCGATCTGGGACACGTTCTCGGCTACGCCCGGCAAGGTGCTGGCAGGCGACACCGGCGCCGTGGCCTGCGATCACTATCACCGCTGGGAAGCAGACGTCGATATGCTGGCTTCGCTCGGTCTCGAAGGCTATCGGCTTTCGATCGCGTGGCCGCGCGTCATGGACTCGGCCGGCGTGCCGAATCGCAGAGGGCTCGACTTCTACAAGCGGCTCCTGAACCGCCTGAAGGAGAAGGGCATCACGACCTTCGTGACGCTCTATCACTGGGACTTGCCGCAGCATCTGGAAGATCGTGGCGGCTGGCTTAACCGCGACACCGCTTATCGTTTCGCCGACTACGCCGATCTGATGAGCCGCGAACTGGCCGGCACGGTCGACGCATGGGCGACGCTCAACGAGCCGTGGTGTTCGGCCTATCTCGGCTACGGCAACGGGCACCACGCGCCGGGGCTGGCCAATGACCGCTTCGCGACTCAGGCGATGCATCATCTGCTGCTCGCGCATGGCCTCGCGATACCGGCGTTGCGCGCCAACGATCCGGCCTCGCAGAAAGGTATCGTCGCCAATATCGGTCGCGGTACAGCGAACAGCGACAGCGCCGCCGATCAGCGCGCCGCGCATCTGTTCGAAGTGCAGCACAACGCGTGGATTCTCGATCCGCTGCTCAAGGGTGAGTATCCGCAAGACCTCTTTGAGTTGTGGCCGGGCACCGAGCCACTGGCACTGGACGGCGACATGCAGACCATCGCCGCGCCGCTGGATTTCCTCGGCATCAACTATTACTTCCGCACCAACGTGGCGAGCGACGGCGCGCATGGATTCCGGGACGTGCCGCTCGAAGGCGTCGAGCGCACGCAGATGGGCTGGGAGGTGTATCCGGACGGCCTGCGCGATCTGCTGATCGGCTTTAACCGTACATACGGAAACCTGCCGCCGATCTACATCACCGAAAACGGCATGGCTTCGGATGATAAGGTGATCGACGGCCGCGTCGACGACACGCAACGTATCGCGTTCCTGAAGCGCCATTTTGCCGCCGTCGATCAGGCGATCAAGGCGGGTGTGGATATTCGCGGGTATTTTCTGTGGTCGCTGATGGATAACTTCGAGTGGGCGTTCGGTTATGAGCGTCGCTTTGGTGTCGTACACGTCGATTACAGTACGCAGAAGCGCACAGTCAAACGCAGCGCGGAGTTAGTGGCGAAGTTTTTGCAGGAGCGTAAGGCACGGGTCTGACGGCAGGTGGCGCTGGTTTGTATGCCGACTTGAAGCACGGGTGTAACACCAGGCGCAACTATCTTGCATGGGACCGGGGTGAGCACCCAAGCGCCAACTCTGGTCGACCGCAATAAATTGCATGGGACCAGAGTAGGCGCTAAAGCGCCAACTCTGGTCGACACAGGAGACGGAATGAACAGTAAAAAATTGGTCCTGCGAGGTATCGTTGCGGCACTGGCGCTGTACGGCGTCGTCGCGCATGCTGAACCCCTGAAGGCCAACGTGATTCACTGGTGGACGTCCGGCGGCGAATCGGCCGCGATCCGCCAGTTCGCCGATGCGTATAACAAGGCCGGCGGCCAGTGGGTCGATAACGCCGTGGCCGGCGCCGATCAGGCGCGCTCCACCGCAATCAACCGGATCGTGGGCGGCGATCCACCCACCGCCGCGCAGTTCAATACGTCGAAACAGTTTCACGACCTGATCGATCAAGGTCTGCTGAATAACGTCGACGATGTCGCCGCGAAAGAGAACTGGAACAGCGTGTTCCCGCAGTCGATCATCGACAGCATCAAGGTGAAGGGCCATTACTATGCCGCGCCGGTCGATATCCACATGCCGGCCTGGTTCTTCTATTCGAAGCCGGTGTTCCAGAAAGCCGGCATTACGGCCGAGCCGAAGAGTTACGACGAGTTCATCGCCGACCTCACCAAACTGAAAGCCGCGGGCGTGATCCCGCTCGCGCTCGGCGGCCAGCCGTGGCAGGAGAAAATCACCTTCGATGCAGTGCTCGCCGACGTCGGCGGCGCCGATCTTTACATGAAGGTGTATCGCGATCACGACGTGAACGCGGTCAAGTCCGATGCGTTCAAAAAAGTGCTGACGTCGTTCAAGCGCCTGCATGAATTCGTCGATCCGGGCTCGCCCGGGCGCAACTGGAACGACGCCACCGCCCTCGTGATTTCCGGCAAGGCGGGCGTGCAGATCATGGGCGACTGGGCCAAGGGCGAATTCTCGGCGGCCAATCAGATTGCCGGTAAGGACTTCGGCTGCTTCCCGGGTTTCGGTCCGCATTCGCCATATCTGGTAGCGGGCGACGTGTTCGTGTTCCCGAAAACCGACAACGCCAACGCGATCAAGGCGCAAAATCTGCTTGCCACGGTGATGACCTCGCCGTCCGCGCAGGCCGCATTCAGCGCGAAGAAAGGCTCGATTCCGATTCGCCCCGATGTGGATGCCAGCGGTCTCGACATCTGCGCGAAGGAGGGTATTGCGATCATGAAGGACAAGTCGCGTCAGTTGCCAAACCCGGAAATGCTGCTCTCGCCTGACACGCAGGGCGCGCTGATCGACGTCGTCACGAACTTCTGGAACAAGAACCAGTCGGTCGACGACGCGCAGAAAGCGTTTGCCAGCGCGCTGAAGAGCTAGGCGCGGCGATGCACGCGCTCAAGCTGCCCGCCACCAGGCCAACGCCGCATAAAAAGCCGCTCAAAAAGCGTCTGCCGGTGGCGGCCTGGCTGGCGTTGCTGCCGATGGTCCTGACCGTCGTGTTCGCCTATCTCGGCACGATGGTCTGGACCGCCCGCGTATCCCTCAGCAACTCGCGCACGTTTCCTTCCGGCGATTTCGCGGGCTTCACGCAATACGCGCGGCTTTTCAACAACGACCGCTGGCTGCTGTCGCTGCAGAACATCGTGATCTATGGCGCGTGTTTCATTGTCGCGTGCATGGTGATCGGTTTATTGCTGGCGATTTTTATCGACCAGCGCGTGGTGGCGGAAGGGGCGTTGCGCACGGTGTTTCTTTATCCTTATGCGATGTCGTTTGTGGCAACAGGCCTCGTCTGGCAGTGGATTCTCAATCCGGAACTGGGCGCGCAGGCGGTGTTGCACAAGCTCGGCTTCGTGCATGCGCGCTTCGACTGGATCGTCGATCAGGACTGGGTGATTTACACCATCGTGATCGCAACGGTGTGGCAGGCGTCGGGGCTGGTGATGGCACTGCTGCTCGCCGGCTTGCGCGGGATCGACGATGAACTGTGGAAGGCCGCGCGCATCGACGGCATTCCGCGCTGGCGTGTGTATGCGAGCATCGTGGTGCCGATGCTCGGGCCGTCGCTGTCCACCGCCTTCGTGTTGCTCTTCGTGATGGTCGTGAAGCTCTACGACGCCGTGGTGGCGATGACGCAAGGCGGCCCCGGCACAGCGAGCGAAGTGCCCGCGAAATTCATCATGGACTATCTGTTCGGCCGCGCGAATATCGGTCTCGCGTCCGCGGCGTCGATCGTGTTGCTGGCCACCGTGCTGGCGATTCTCGCGCCGTTCTTCTACGCCCGCAGCCGCGCGGCGTTGCGCAAGGAGGTCTGATGAACACGCTCAGTCCTCCGCTGAAGGGCGGCACGCAGAGCCGCGCGCGCCGGCGCCGTCACGCATTCACGCCGGCCCGTCTGGGCGTCTACGCGTTTCTTCTCACGGCCGCGCTGTTTTTCCTGCTGCCGCTGTATGTGATGCTCGTTACCTCGGTCAAGCCGATGAGCGAGATTCGCCTCGGCAATCTGCTTGCTTTGCCGACCCATTTCACACTCGACGCGTGGAGCGCCGCCTGGCAATCCGCCTGTACGGGACTCGATTGCAACGGCATTCAGGTCGGATTCTGGAATTCGGTGCGCATTGTCGTGCCGAGCACGGTGCTGTCGATCCTGATCGGCGCGGTGAACGGTTATGCGCTGTCGTTCTGGCGGCCGCGCGGCGCCGGCCTGCTGTTCGGCGTGCTGCTGATGGGCGCCTTCATTCCAGTGCAGGTGATGGTTTATCCGCTCGTACGCGTTCTGGCGAGCGTGCATCTGTTCAGCTCGCTGCCGGGCATCGTGGTGATTCACACGATCTTCGGCATGCCGGTGATGACGCTGCTGTTTCGCAACTATTACGCGTCGATTCCGCAGGAGCTGTTCAAGGCGGCGCGTATCGACGGCGGCGGCTTCTGGCGTATCTTTGTGCAACTGATGCTGCCGATGTCGGTGCCGATCATCGTCGTCGCGATCATCATGCAGGTGACCGGCATCTGGAACGACTTCATTCTCGGCCTCGTATTCGCGGGCACCAAAAACCTGCCGATGACGGTGCAACTGAACAACATCATCAACACGACCACGGGCGAGCGGCTCTATAACGTCAATATGGCGGCAACCATTCTGACCTCCATGGTGCCGCTGGCGATCTACTTCATTTCGGGCCGCTGGTTTGTGCGCGGCATTGCGTCTGGCGCCGTCAAGGGATAGGGCAATAAGGCATGACAAACGTGGCGAATATGGCAAATGCGGTGGCACCCGCGGTGGCAGATGTGGCAGATGTGGCAGACATGGCAGACGCCGGCGACCTGGCGAATACGGCGGGCCTGACGACACCGGCCAACGTCGCGGTGCGCAATCTGAAGATCCAGTTGGGCGCGAACACCGTGATCGAAAATCTCGATCTCGACGTGCGCGCGGGTGAATTCGTCGTGTTGCTCGGGCCGTCCGGCTGCGGTAAATCCACGTTGCTGCACAGCATTGCGGGCCTGATCGACGTGTCCGACGGCAGCATTGAGATCGCCGGTATCGACATGACATGGGCCGATCCTAAAGACCGCCGGATCGCGCTGGTGTTCCAGTCGTACGCGCTGTATCCGACCATGAGCGTCGAGCGCAATCTGTCGTTCGCGTTGCGCATCAACGGCACGCCGAAGACGGAAATCGCGCGGCGTGTGGCGCGGGCCTCCGAGATGCTGCAACTCGGGCCGCTGCTCAAGCGCAAACCGGCGCAACTGTCGGGCGGCCAGCGGCAGCGCGTGGCGATCGGCCGCGCGATCGTGCGGGAAGCCGACGTGTTCCTCTTCGACGAGCCGCTGTCGAATCTGGACGCCAAGTTACGCACGGAGCTGCGCCGCGAACTCAAGCAATTGCACCAGCGCCTGGGCGCGACCATGATCTACGTGACCCACGATCAAGTCGAAGCGATGACGCTCGCCACACGCATGGCGGTGATGCGCGGCGGCGTGATCCAGCAGTTCGGCACGCCGGCCGAAGTCTATGCGCGGCCGAACAATCTGTTTGTCGCGACCTTCCTCGGCTCGCCCGCGATGAACTTGCTTAAGGGCTCGCTGGAGCGGCATGACGGCTCGGTATACTTTTGTACAGCGCATTGGCGCCTGGACGTGTCCGCCTACCCGTTCAAAAGCGCGCCCGCGGACCGCCTGTCCTGCACGCTCGGCGTGCGGGCCGAAGACGTGCGCGTAGGCGAGGCCATGAGCGAACGTGCGAATGTTTCTCTGATTGAACCGATGGGCAACCACCGCGTTATCTGGCTCGACTATCATGGAGAGCAAATCGCGTCGATCGATCAGACGAAAGCGCCCTTGGGGGTAGGAGATGTGGTGGCCTTTTCGTTCGACGGCGCGCATATTTCGCTGTTCGACGAAGCGGGTGGCGCCCGCCTGTAATGTCCCGAGCATGGGGCGGGCGTGGGTCGGCGGCGAGCAGCACGGTAATAACAGCAAGGTTTGACGGAGAACCGTGTGGCAACACTCAAGGATGTCGCGGCACTGGCCGGTGTGGGCATGTCGACCGCGTCGCGGGCCATTTCCGGCAAGGGACCCATTTCGGCCGACGCCGCCGCGCGCGTAAAGGCGGCCATCGAAGCGCTGAATTTTCGCCCGTCGTCGATCGGCCGCGCCATGGCGACGCAATCGCTCGGCATCATCGGCATCTTCGTGCCGACGTTTTTCGGCTCTTACTACGGCACGATTCTCAAGCAGACCGATACCGAACTGCGCGCCGTGCGCCGCCACGTCGTGGTCGCGACGGGCTGCGGGGAAGTCTCGCCGCGCGAGCAGGCTATCGAGGCCGTGCGTTTTCTGATCGGACGCGATTGCGACGGCGTGGTGGTCATCAGTCACGACCTGCACGACGAAGACCTGATCATGCTGCACCAGATGCACCCGAGGATGGTGTTTCTGAATCGCGCCTTCGACCAGTTGCCGGAAGCGTCCTTCTGCGCCGATCACCGGCGCGGTGGCGAACTGGCGGCGCGCACGCTGCTCGATCATGGGCATCGGGATATTGCGGTGATTTCCGGGCCGTTTACCGCCTCGGACAATCAGACCCGGCTCGAAGGCTTCTTCGCCGAATTATTGCGCGCGGGTATTGCACGCGACGATGTCACGCTGATCGAATCGGATTTCTCGCCAGAGGGCGGTTACGCCGCCGCGCAGAAGCTGCTCGATTCGAAGCGCCGGTTCACGGGCCTCTTTTGCGCGAACGACACCATGGCGGTGAGCGCGCTGGCGCGTTTTCATCAGGCGGGCATCGCCGTGCCGGAGGAACTCTCGGTGATCGGCTACGACGATGACTACTCGGCCGCCTATGCCGCGCCCGGGCTCACGTCGGTGCATATTCCAACGGCTGAACTGACGCAGAACGCGGTGCGCTGGCTGGTCAACCAGTGCTATCGGACTTCGTGGGACATCTTCCGCGAGTTTCCGGTGACCGTGACGATGCGGGAGTCGGTCGGGCCGGCGCCCGGCGCAGCCGGTGCCGTGAGCAAACCGGCGAGGCGCGGTGTTTCGTAGCCAAAGCTGACTCCGGCGCGCCTCTCAGGTGCCGCTGCGCAGAGACTGTTCGTAGCGCAGGCGCGCTTCCTCGTCGAGGCGCGTGTCTTCGAGTTCCTGTAGCACGGCTTCGAGATCGATTGGCGTGGTGTCCGCTTCGACACGGCCGGTCAGTTCGGCATCGACGTGCAACGCACCCGCTTCGAACAGCGCCCAGATTTCCTTACCATAACTGGCGTCGAGCAGAGCCGGCGCAAAACGGCCGAAATACGTGGCCAGATTGTTCACGTCGCGCTCCAGCATGGCCGGCGCTTCGAGATTGCCGGCGGCATCCACGGCTTGCGGCAGGTCGATGATGACCGGGCCATCGGCGGCCAGCAGGATGTTGTATTCGGACAGGTCGCCGTGAATCATACCGGCACACAGCATGCGCACAACCTGGTTGAGCAGCAGCGCGTGCAGTTCGAGCGCGCGTGTCTCGCTCATATCCACGTCGTTCAGACGCGGCGCGACGTTGCCCTCCGCGTCGGTCACCAGCTCCATCAGCAAAACGCCGTCGGTGCAGATAAAGGGCTGCGGCACGCGCACACCCGCGTTGGCGAGTTGGAACAGCGCGTCGACTTCCGCGTTCTGCCAGGCCTGTTCCTGCACCTCGCGGCCGTAGCGGCTGCCTTTTTCCATCGCGCGTTGCTGACGGCTGTTCTTCACCTTGCGGCCTTCGCGATACGATGCGGCCTGGCGGAAACTGCGCTGTTTGGCGTCCTTGTAGACTTTCGCGCAACGCGTGGACTCGCCGCTGCGCACCACGTAGACCGTGGCTTCCTTGCCGCTCATCAACTGGCAAATGACTTCGTCGATCAGGCCTTCTTCGACCAGCGGCAGCAGGCGTTTCGGGGTTTTCATGCGGCCACCGGAAAGCGGTGAGCCGGGACACGGCTATGGGCGGCCGGTTGCGGGAGAGCGTGGGGCGGGATTCGGGTCATGCCGGATTATACGGGGTGTGGGAAACAGTCACGCCGAAACGGGCGCTCCCGTAGAAACGGTGCAATAGAACGCAACAGTGTGTTGCCGTTTCCGCTCATTCATTTCGCATCGCAATCGCTTAAACTCGCCGTAACAATTTGTTACGGGGTTTGAGATGTTGGCCGTATTTATCATTGCCTGCCCGATCTGCATCGCTGCGCTGTTCGGTTTCGCCCGGCACGTGGATCCGCGGACGGGACAGTTCAAACGTTGAATTCGCAAGTTGGCGGATCTGGCCGTGTGGTCTGATTGACTGCTGGTTTCCGATCGTTTTGTTCAAGCGATTGACCGCCCGAACCTTGCCTTTATGTGCCAACTCACGGCACGATGCGCGATAACCTAAGACGGGGCTTCATCGCGCATGCGAGATTTTCTGGCCAATATTGCTTCGCGCCTGAACGTACTGAAAGGCGTCCTTCCACTCAGCCGTGGCGCGGCGGCGCGTGATGCGCTGGCCGGCGTGCAGTTGGCTTCGATGGATATTCCACAGGTGCTGGGCTATGCGCGCATCGCGGGAATGCCCGCAGTGACGGGGCTTTACACCGTTTTCCTGCCGCTCGTCGCGTTTGCGTTTTTCGGCGCGTCGCGCCATCTCGTCGTCGCGGCGGATTCGGCCACCGCGACGATTTTCGCGAGCCGCCTCTCGACCATGGCGCCGGTGGCGAGCGCAGACTATGCGGCGCTCGCCGCAATGGTCGCGTTGCTCACGGCCACGCTGCTATTCATCGCGCGCATCTTCAAACTAGGCTTTCTCGCCGACTTTCTGTCGCGCACAGTGCTGGTCGGCTTTCTCGCCGGGGTCGGCATGCAGGTCGGCATCGCCATGCTCGGCGATATGTTCGGCTTGCAAGGGCACGCCGCGCGCAGCGTCGATCAACTCGCGCTCGTGATCCGCGAGTCGGCGCAGATCAATCTGCCGACGCTCGGCATTTCGCTGCTGGTGGTCGTCGCGATTCTGGGGTGCAAGCGCTTTCTGCCGCGTGCACCGGTGCCGCTGATCGCGGTGGTGGCGGGCATCGCGGCCAGCGACGTCTACGGCTTTGCGGCGCACGGTATTGCCATACTCGGGCCGGTGGCGGGCGGACTGCCGCCGCTGCGCATGCCGTCGGTGACGTGGCAGCAGATGCTGGATCTGTTGCCGGTGGCGGCCTCATGCTTCGTAATGATCGTCGCGCAAAGCGCTGCCGCGAGCCGCGTATTCGCCGAGCGCTATCACGAACCGGTCGACGCCAATGCCGATCTGCTGGGCCTCGCCGCCGCCAACGCGGCGGCTGCGTTCACGGGAGCGTTCGTCGTCAACGGCAGTCCGACCCAGACCGCGATGGCCGATCGTGCCGGCACGCGCAGCCAGTTCGCGCAACTGGTGTTCGCGGCGGTGGTGGTGGCGGTATTGCTGTTTTTCAGCCGTTTTTTGCAGTACTTGCCGCACTGTATTCTGGCCAGCATCGTGTTTACGATCGCCATCGGCCTGATCAACCTGCCGTCGCTGTTGTCGATTCGCCGCGAAAGTCCGGGTGAATTTACGCTGGCCCTGTTCACGGCGGCGGCCGTGGTGCTGATCGGTGTCGAACACGGCATCCTGGTGGCGGTGGCGCTGTCGTTGCTGCGGCACGTGCGGCACAGTTACCGGCCGCACACCATGATTCTCGTGCCCGGCGAAGACGGCGTCTGGGTGCCGGTGCCCACCGCGTCCGGCCTGCAAACCGCGCCGGGCCTGATCGTCTACCGCTTCGGCGCGGATCTTTTCTACGCGAACGACCATTTTTTCGTCGACGATACGCGCCGCCTGGTCGATCACGCGCCCAACTCAGTGCGCTGGTTCGTAATCGATGCAAGCGCGATCACCGACGTCGACTATTCGGCGGCGCGCTCGGTCGGCGAACTGTGCGAGAACCTGAAGCGCAGCGGTATCGAGGTGATTTTCGCGCGCGTGAACCAATATCTGCGCGCGGATATGGATCGGCATGGCATCACGCCGATCGTCGACGCGAGCCGCATCTTTACGACCTTGCATGACGCCTTGCGCGTGGCAGGCGTGGAGAAGCCGGACAGGCACGTGAAAGACGCGCCATAGGCGCACGGTTTCACAGACGTGGTGCCGTGTTTCAGTCTTGCGGCTCGTCGTCGTAGGCGAAAAAATGGCCGACAAAAAAGCACGCACCGGCGCAGGCGATGCCGAGCACGGCCACCGTCCAGGCGAGCGCGGTGCCATGCCAGAGACTGTCGAACCATTGATGGATTTGCGCCGCGAGCACCGCGGCGTTGCCGCCGATGCGCTGCAATTCAATCTGATAGCGCGGGTCGGCGATGCTGTACATGGAGACGGCGCTGTCCGGCGAGGGCGCGCTCGCGTAGATGATTACCGCCGCGACCAGGCTCGCCAGCAGCACTGCAACGCCCGCCACATAGAGCCGTTTCTGTAATGGCGAGCGCTTTGTCGCCGGATTCAGGTTATTGCCACCGCTCATCGTATTTGCTTATCCGCTCGGGTCATCATCGCGACAGTATCGCAGAGCGGGGCTGGCATTCAGGCGTGGTCAGGTTCTGGACGTCAGCAGCTTCAGGCCGGCAATGCCGAACATGATCGCGAGCGAGCCGTCGAGCCAGCGCCGGATCGCGACATAAATGCGCCGCGCGGACGTGGTGGAGAACAGCACGGCATAGCTGCTGAATACACTGACGCCAATGCACATGCAGCCGAGCACCACCGGCGCGGTGTGCGATGTGCCGCCCAAAGGTGACACCGCCAGCGAAACGATCGAGAGCCACACCAGAATCGCTTTCGGATTGGTGAGATGCAGGAGCAGACCGCGCAGATATAGCCGCTTGAGCGGCTCGCCTTCGCGGGCAGTGCTGGTGGGCAGCTTTTCGGCGCTGAATGCGGAGCGCGCGGATTTCACGCCGAGCCACAGCAGATAGAGTCCACCGGCAATCTTGATCGCCACGAGGCATTCCGAGTAAGTGGCGAGTACCGCCGACAAACCCAGCGACGCCAGCAACGCCCAGAAGAACGAACCCGACACCACGCCGAGCGCGAAGGTCAGCGCGGATTTTCTGCCGGCGCTCATGGCCAGCGACATGATCGCGAGGTTGCTCGGCCCCGGGCTCGCCGTGCCGACGAAGTAGGCGCTGTAGGCGATCAGGACGTCGGCGGTGAGAAAGGTGCTGGCGGTCATGGACGATACCTCGACGGCATGCCGGGCCACGCGATGCGGCACAGGCAAAAAGGGTGGATCGATGCGCGAACAACGATTCTGCCCGGCGCTGCGTTCACATCACAGATACAGTTGACGGCCAGCGCAGCAGGACAATCGGGTCGGCGCTGGCGGCCTCAAGCTTGCGCCGCGGCGCCGATGCAGTCCGCCAGCACTGCCGCTACGGCCTGCCGGCTATGGCGCGGCCGCTGTACGAGGCCGATTTCGCGGTGAAAGGTCGCGTCGCCGAGTTCCAGTGCGGCGACATTGGCGGGCCATTTGCCGAGCCCCGCCGTGTTCGGGATCAGCGCCACGCCCATGCCGCGCGCCACCAGTTGCGCGATGCCCTGCAATTCGTCGAGCTCGATCACATCATGCACGGTCAGCCGCGCGCGCCGTAAAAAACGGTCGACCAGCCGGCCGCCGAACGAGCCGCGATCGTAGCGGATAAACGGCTCGCTTCTGAGCAACTCGCGCCATGAGCGGTTGCCGCGCGCGAGCGCTTTGGGCACCAGCAGCACGAACGGTTCGGTGACGAGCGTGTGCCATTCGAGTTCGGAGGGCAGGGCGAAGGGCGGCCGGATGATCACGGCCAGGTCGAGTTCGCCGGAATCCACCTGTCCCAGCAAACCCAGCGATACGCCCGGCACCATACGAATGCGCCAGCCGGGGCGGTCGTCGCGAAAGCGGGCCAGCGCGTCTGCGAGAAACGACACCTGGGCGGACGCAATCGCGCCCACCCGCAGCATGCCGCTTTTCGCCGCGACGGCGCCGCGCTCCGAAAGCCGCCCGTAGAGCGTCATCATTTCCTCGGCAAGCGCGAGCGTTTCGCGGCCTGCGTCGTTGAGCGTGGCGGAGCGGCCGGTGCGGTCGAACAGCGCGAAACCGAGTTCCTCTTCGAGCCGCTGCATCTGCGCGCTCACGGCCGATTGGGTCAGGCCGATGCGCGCGCCCGCGCCGGAAAACGTGCCGTGCTGGCTGACGGCGATGAAAGTCCTGAGTTCGTTGAGCATCTCGATTAATCGATTATGGTGTTGGTCAGGTCAAATATATATCGTTTTTCACCATTTTTGGTCATGGTTAAACTGGCTCTCGCGCGTCTGCTCAGCTGCATCCATGGGCGAGCACGGCGTGAACCCACTTTCCTATCAGCGAGTTTTTCACCATGAGCGTTGCCGACACCGTCTTGCCGCCGTTCCATCTGGCGTTTCCTGTTCATAGCCTCGCCGCCGCACGCGAGTTCTACGGCGAACTGCTGGGCTGTCCGGAAGGGCGCAGTTCACCGGAGTGGGTCGATTTCAACTTCTATGGCCACCAGATCGTCGCGCATCTTTCGCCGGAGGAGTGCGGGCATCGCCAGACCAGCAAGGTCGACGGCGACGCAGTGCCGGTGCGCCACTTCGGCGCGGTTCTGTCGATGGAGCAATGGCAGGCCGCAGCGGACAAGCTGCAAAACGCCGGCATCGACTTCATCATCCAGCCGCATGTACGCTTCAAGGGCGAGGTCGGCGAACAGGCGACCATGTTCTTCCTCGATCCGTCGGGCAACGCGCTGGAATTCAAGGCGTTTGCCAATATGGCGTCGTTGTTCGCGAAGTGAGTTCGGCGCTTTGGCATGAAATGAAATACAAAGACCAGCCCCCAGGCCGGCGCGATGATCGCGTAAAAAAGAGCGCAACCGCATTTACATTTGCATTGCAGAAACTAAGCTAAAGGAAATGTCTCGCGGCAGTTCCGCGAGACATGCCTATAACAACACCTTTAAAAACACCTATCTCCGGCTGCCAAACGTTTGCTCTTCGCTTACGGGCACAACGTTTCAGGTGATCAGAACGCTTACATTAGCCTTCCTGACAATTTGGCCATTTTCGCGCCATGCAGGCGTTGGTGCTATCGATCTAGCATACGCACTGATTCACCGGGAGAGGCATGCGCGCGGGCTCCGGCAACATGTGCGCATGCCTGTCGGCATGAGCATGTCATCTGCTGACGCTGCGCGCGGCGTCCAGTCACGGCGATTCAATTCCTTACCTGCATTCTCTCGGGCGCGTTTCAATGTGGATCGTTAATGTTGCGCTAAAGCGGCCATACACGTTCATCGTGATGGCCATTCTGATCTTGCTGGCCACGCCTTTCGTGTTGCTGACCACGCCGGTCGACGTGCTGCCCGAAATCAACATTCCGGTGGTCAGTATCATCTGGAGTTACACGGGTTTGTCGGCCGAAGACATGGCCAACCGTATCACCTCGGTCAATGAACGCAGCCTGACCACCACGGTCAACGACATCGAGCACATCGAATCGCAATCCCTCGCGGGCATCACGATTCTCAAGGTGTTCCTGCAGCCGACTGCGAACATCCAGACCGCGATCGCGCAGACCGTGGCCGTCGAACAGGCGCAGCTCAAGCAGATGCCGCCGGGCGCCACGCCGCCGCTCGTGATCAGCTATTCGGCTTCCAGCATTCCGGTGATCCAGCTTGGCCTGTCGAGCCCGAAGCTCTCCGAGCAGGCGCTCAACGATACCGCCCTGAACTTCCTGCGCCCGCAACTCGTGACGATTCCGGGCGCGGCTGTGCCGTATCCATACGGCGGTAAATCGCGGCTGATCTCGGTCGACCTCGATACGCGCGCATTGCTCGCCAAAGGCCTGACACCATCCGATGTGGTCAGCGCGTTCAACGCGCAAAACCTGATTCTGCCGACCGGTACGGCGAAGATCGGGCCGAAGGAATACACCATCAACATGAACGGCTCGCCCGCCACGGTGGAAGGGCTCAACGATATTCCGGTGCGCACGCTCAACGGCGCGACCACGTATCTGCGCGAAGTCGCTCACGTACGCGACGGTTTCTCGCCGCAGACCAATATCGTGCGGCAGGACGGTCACCGCGGCGTGCTGATCTCGATACTCAAGAACGGCAGTGCGTCGACGCTTTCAATCGTCAATACACTGCACGCGCTGTTGCCGGGTGCGCGCGCCGCGTTGCCGCCCGATCTGAACATCACGGCGCTGTTCGATCAGTCGGTGTTCGTCAAGGCGGCCGTGCAGGGCGTGGTGCGCGAAGCGCTGGTCGCCGCCGCGCTGACCGCCGCGATGATCCTGCTGTTCCTCGGCAACTGGCGCAGCACCTGCATCATTGCGATCTCGATTCCGCTATCGATTCTCTCTTCGCTGATTGCACTGCACGCGCTCGGGCAGACCATCAACATCATGACGCTCGGCGGCCTTGCGCTGGCGGTCGGGATTCTGGTCGACGACGCCACGGTGACGATCGAGAATATCGAGCGGCATCTGCATATGGGCACGAATCTGCACGATGCGATTCTGGATGGCGCCGGCGAAATCGCGATCCCCGCGCTCGTGTCGACACTGTGTATCTGTATCGTGTTCGTGCCGATGTTCTTCCTGACCGGCGTGGCGCGTTATCTGTTCGTGCCGCTCGCCGAAGCTGTCGTGTTCGCGATGCTTGCCTCATACGTTCTGTCGCGCACACTGGTGCCGACACTGGCGATGCTGTTGATGGGCCACGCGCACAAGCCCAAAGCCGGCAGCAAACCGGGTCCGTTCATGCGGCTCTATCACCGCTTCGACGCCGGTTTCGAGCGCATGCGCGCCACCTACATCATGATTCTCAGCAGCGTGCTGATGCGCCGTGGCATGTTCGGCAGCCTGTTCCTCGGTTTCTGCGTCGTCTCGATGGGTCTCGTTTTCGTGCTCGGCGAAGATTTCTTTCCGAGTGTGGACGCTGGCGATATCCGCCTGCATATGCGCGCGCCGACCGGCACCCGCATCGAGGAAACGGCGCGTCTGGCCGACGAGGTCGAAAAGGTGATTCGCGAGGTCGTGCCGGCCAAAGAGCTCGGCACGATTCTGGACAACCTCGGTTTGCCCTATAGCGGTATCAACCTCTCGTACAGCAACGCGGGCACGATCGGCACGCTCGACGGCGAGATTCAGGTGGCGCTGAAAGAAGACCACAAGCCGACCCAAACCTACACGGACAAATTGCGCGCGATCCTGCCGCAACGCTTTCCGGGCGTCGAGTTCTTCTTTCAACCGGCCGACATCGTCACGCAGATTCTCAACTTCGGCCTGCCTGCGGCCGTGGATGTGCAGATTTCCGGCGCCGACCAGCAGGGCAATTTCGACGTCGCCCGCAAGCTGCTGAAACAGGTGCGGATGATTCCCGGCACGGTCGATACGCACATCCAGCAGAAACTCGACGAGCCGGCCATCAATCTTCAGATGGATCGCACACGCTTGCAGCAACTCAATCTGAGCGCGAGCAATGTGGCGCAGAACGTGCTCATTTCCCTGTCGGGCAGTTCGCAGACATCGCCGGGCTTCTGGTTCAACAACCGCAACGGCGTCGAGTACAACGTCGCCGTCCAGACACCGCAGTATCAGATTTCATCGATTGACGAGCTGCTGCGCACGCCGGTCTCCGGTTCCGCCACCGGACCCACGCAACTGCTGGGCAATCTGGTGCGCGTCGCGCCGCAGAACCAGTTCGCGGTGGTGACGCACTACAACATCCGGCCGGTGATCGACCTGTATGTGAGCGTCGAAAAGCGCGATCTCGGCAGCGTGGCGAACGAGGTCGACAAGCTCGTCGACAACGTGCGCGCGTCGCTGCCGCGCGGCAGCCAGATCACGGTGCGCGGCCAGGTGCAGACCATGCGCAGTTCGTTCTTCGGTTTGGGACTCGGCGTGGCGATGGCGATCGTGCTGGTGTACCTGCTGATCGTGGTGAATTTCCAGTCGTGGGTCGATCCGCTGATCATCATCAGCGCGTTGCCCGCAGCGCTGGCGGGCATTGTCTGGATGCTGTTCCTGACCGGCACGCATCTGAGCGTGCCGGCCCTGACCGGCGCGATCATGACGATGGGCGTGGCCACGGCCAACAGTATTCTGATGGTGGCATTCGCGCGCCAGCGGCTCTCGGCCGGCGCACCGCCGCTGACCGCCGCGCTCGAAGCGGGTGCAAGCCGCATCCGGCCGGTGCTGATGACGGCGTTCGCGATGATCATCGGCATGATTCCCATGGCGCTCGGTCTCGGCGAAGGCGCCGAGCAGAACGCGCCGCTTGGCCGCGCGGTGATCGGCGGATTGCTGTTCGCCACCGTGTCCACGCTGTTCTTTGTGCCGCTGGTGTTCGCGGGCATCCATAGCCGCCTCGCGCGGCGCCGCGGCGACCACGACGACGACCAGAACCACGATAGCCCCGCGCCGGACCACGGCGGCGACGGCAAGCACGCGTAACATTGAATGACGGCTGACTGAGATGACCGAAAAAACTCATGCATCGCTAGCGATTCCCTCGCGAGAAACCGAAGGCGGCCACGTATTGCCGCCGCGCAACCGGGAGTGGAAGCGCGCCAAGCTCGCGATCTGGATCGTGCTGGCACTGCTCGCCGTCGGCGCGCTGCGCACGGTGATCGCGGATGTCCTGCAAAGCCGCTCGGTCGCCGAGACGACGAAGCAGAACGCCACGCAGTATGTAAACGTGGTGAGTCCGACGCAAACCGCGGGCGGCGGTAATACGTTGTTGCCGGGCACCTTGCGCGGCTACGTCGAATCGCCGATCTATGCGCGGGCCACTGGTTATCTGCTGCACTGGTATGCCGATATCGGTACGCGCGTGAAGGCGGGACAGGTACTGGCCGATCTGGACACGCCGGAAATCGATCAGGAACTCACGCAGGCACTGGCGCAACGCCAGCAGACCAGTTCGAGCCTTGGCCTTGCGAAAAGCTCGCTGGAGCGCTGGCAGCAACTGCGTCAACGCGATGCGGTTTCGCAGCAGGAGCTCGATGAACGGCAAAGTACGTACGCGCAGGATGTCGCCAATCTCGCCGCCGCCGATGCCAACGTGCAGCGCCTGCGGCAGCTCGAATCGTTCAAACGCATCGTCGCGCCGTTCGCGGGTGTGGTGACGCAGCGCAATGTCGATGTCGGCGACCTGATCGACGCGGGCAGCGGCACGAGCCGCGCGCTGTTCGCGCTCGCGCAGTCCGATCCGTTGCGGGTCTACGTGCAACTGCCGCAGGCTTACGCGCAAAACGTCTCGGTCGGACAAAAAGTGGTGGTGACGCAGGCGGAATTGCCGGGGCAACAGTTCCACGGCACGATCACGCACATTTCCGGCGCGATCGACGTGCCCACCCGCTCGCTGCAGATCGAAGTGACGCTGCCGAATCCCGACGACAAACTGCGGCCGGGCGCCTATGTGCAGGTCGCCGTGCCGGCGGCTGCCCACGCCGAGTTGACGGTGCCGGGCAATACGCTGCTGTTTCGCGCGGAAGGGCCGCGGCTCGCCGTGGTCGACGAGAAGGGCACGGTGCAGTTGCGCAAGATCGTGATCGCGCAGGATCTCGGGCAGTCGCTCGAAATCGAAAGCGGTATCGAGGCGAACGACAGGATCATCATCAACCCGAGCGATTCGATCGCGGATGGCGATCATGTGCGGATCACGCAGCCGCAGCAGAGCAGCAAGGGGGCGTCGTGAAGCGGCTTGCATCACGCCGATCGCTCACGGTGGCGGCCAGCGCCGCAAGCGCCGCATTGCTGGCCGCGTGCACGGTCGGGCCCGACTATCAACGCCCGCAAGCCGAAGTGCCGCCGACGTGGCAGACCGATTCGTATTGGCGGCTCGGCGCGCCTTCGCACGCGCCGATTTCGTCCGAGTGGTGGAGCAGCTTCGGCGACACGACGCTCGCCACGCTCGAAACCCAGGCGCTCGCGCAGAACCAGACACTGGCCGCCGCCAGCGCGCACTATGCGCAGGCGCGGGCGACGCTCGCGAATACCCGGGCGCAGCAGATTCCCGAAGTGGATGCGAGCGCAACGGCTTCGCGCTTCAGGATTTCGAAGGACCGTCCGCTCACTAACTACGCGGTGCCTACGACCTCGACGGTGCAGAACAATCTGCAAATTGGGCCGACGATCAACTACGACACCGATCTATTCGGCCGGATACGCCGGGAAGTGGAGGGCGCAACGGCTTCGGCGCAGCAATCCGCTGATGACCTCGCCAATGCGCGGCTCGTGCTGAGCACCGATCTCGCTACCGACTATTTCTCGCTGCGCGAACTCGATGCCGAAATCGACGTGCTGAACCGTTCGGTTCAGTTGCAGCAGAAGGCACTGGACTATGTCACGTCCGAGCATGATCTGGGAGCGGTCTCCGGACTCGACGTGCTGCAGCAGAAATCGCAGCTCGATTCGACCCGCGTGCAGGCGCAGTTGCTGCTGAATCAGCGTGCGCAATTCGAGCACGCGATCGCGGCGCTCGTCGGCGTGCCCGCGCCGCAGTTCGCCATCGAGCCCAAGGTGCTCGACGCGCAGGTGCCGTCGATCGCGCTCGGCGTGCCGAGCGACGTGTTGCAACGCCGCCCCGACGTGGCGTCGGCGGAACGCGCGATGGCGGCCGCGAACGCGCAGATCGGCGTGGCCAAGGCGGCATTTTTTCCGAGCCTCACGTTGACGCCGGGGATTGGCTGGGAAAGCACGCAGTTTGCGAGCCTGTTCAGCGCGCCGACCTTGATGTGGACGCTCGGCGCCACGGTCGGGCAGGTGCTGTTCGACGGCGGACGGCGCGCGGCCAACGTCCAGTCCGCGAGCGAGGGCTACAAGGCGACCGAAGCGAACTACCGGCAAACCGTGCTCAACGCATTCCAGCAGGTGCAGGACGGCATTACCGGCCTCGCGGTGCTCGATGGCGCGGCGAAGCAGTCGCACGAGGCCGTGACCGATGCGCAGCATTTGCTGGCGCTCGCGAACGATCGCTATTCGGGCGGCCTCGTTGCCTACCTCGATGTCATCACCGCGCAGCAGTCGCTGCTCACCAGCGAGCGTCAGGACGTGCAGATCCACGGCCAGCAGATGACCTTGTCGGTCGCGCTGGTGAAAGCGCTGGGCGGCGGCTGGAACGCCGCCATGGACACACCCGACGCGCGGCAACTCAAGGACATGAAGGACATGAAGGACTCGGGCGGCACAAAGGAGGCGATGGCTCCCGCGCAGTGAGCCACGGATCATGATCAGGCTGGCTGGACTCGAAAGCGGGAACCGGAGCGTTTCGTATAATGCAAATACAAGGGGACGCGCATGAAATTGCTGATTGTTGAAGACGAGCTCAAGGTGGTCGACTACCTGCGCTCCGGTTTGACAGAGCAGGGTTGGGTCGTCGACGTGGCGCTCGACGGCGAGGAAGGCATGCATCTGGCCACCGAATTCGAATACGACGTGATCGTGCTCGACGTGATGCTGCCCAAACGCGACGGCTTCAGCGTGCTGAAGGCGCTGCGCATGCGCAAGTCCACCCCGGTCATCATGCTGACCGCCCGCGATCACGTGAACGACCGCGTGCGCGGCTTGCGCGAAGGCGCCGACGATTACCTCACCAAACCGTTTTCCTTCCTCGAACTGGTCGAGCGGCTGCACGCGCTGGCACGTCGAACGCGGTCGCAGGAGTCGACGCTGATTTCGGTCGGCGATCTGTACGTCGATCTGATCGGCCGGCGCGCGACCCGCGACGGCGTGCGGCTCGATCTCACCGCCAAGGAATTCCAGTTGCTCAGCGTGCTGGCGCGACGCCAGGGCGATATCCTCTCCAAGACGGCGATCACCGAGCTCGTATGGGACGTGAATTTCGACAGCCATACGAATGTCGTCGAAACCGCGATCAAACGATTACGCGCCAAACTCGACGGTCCGTTTCCCTCCAAGCTGCTGCACACCGTGCGCGGCATGGGTTATGTGCTTGAAGTGCGCGAGGAGGCTGAGCAGCCATGAGCCGGTCGATTTCCCGCCGCCTTGCGCTGATGTTCGCGCTTGTTGCGCTGTCCGTGTTCACGCTGGTCGGCACGGGCCTGTTTCTGGTGTTGCGCACGCAACTCGAACATCATTTGCGCGAGTCGCTCGACGATCGTTCGGAGATTGTGCGCATCATCGTGTATCACGCGATCACGCCGGAGAAGTGGCGCATGGCCCGCGAAAAGCTCACCGACATGACGCCGCACGACGGCAGTACGGTGTATTCGGTGTCGAGCGCCGACCCGAATTTCCACTTCGGCAAACCGGTCGACGGCACGGTGGTGACAAGCTGGCAAGGCGGCTATTCGCGCGTGTCGCCGGCCGGCGGCGGCCAGGACATGCTCACCGCCACCATGACGCTGCCGCCTTACGCGACGCGTCCGGCCGTGCAACTGCAGGTGGCGGCGAGCTATTCGCCGAACGTGCGCACCATGCGCGTGTTCGGTTTCGCGCTGGCCGCGTTATCCGCGCTGGGCAGTCTGGCCGTGCTGCTGCTCAGCTACTCGGTGACGCGTATCGGTCTCGCGCCGTTGACGCGCCTGACGAGAGACGCTTCTGAAGTCAGTCCGAACAATCGCTCACAGCGTCTGAATACGGCCGAGCTGCCGCTCGAACTGAATGATCTGGCCAATTCCTTCAACGGTGCATTGGAACGACTGGACGGCGCATACGGCCGCCTCGAATCGTTCAATGCGGACGTGGCCCACGAACTGCGCACGCCGGTCACGATTCTGATTGGCCAGACCGAAGTGGCGCTCACACGCAACCGTTCAGTCGAGGATTTGCGCCATACGCTGCAGTCGAATCTGGAAGAGTTCGAACGCATGCGCGCGATCATCAACGACATGCTGTTCCTTGCCCGCGCCGACCAGGGCGAGCGTGCGACCGGCCTCGTGGAAGTGTCGCTGGCCGCTGAAGTGGCGCACACGCTGGAGTTTCTGGAGATTCCGCTCGAGGAAGCGCGCGTGCATGCGCAGTTGCGCGGCGACGCCATGGCGCGCGTGAACCGCTCGCTGTTCGGCCGTGCCTGCACGAATCTGCTGATGAACGCGATCCAGCATTGCGCACCCGGCGCGGCGATTACGGTGACGATCGTGCGGGAAGACGATCAGTTGCGGGTCGCGGTGGCCAATCCCGGCGAGCCGATCGAGCCGGCCGTGCTGGAACATCTGTTCGACCGCTTCTTTCGCGCGGAAGTCTCGCGCACCAATAGCCGAGAAAACCATGGACTGGGGCTCGCGATCGTGAAGGCGATCGCGGAGATGCATCGCGGCACCGTGTCGGCGAATAGCGTCAACGGGATCAATACGTTTGGGTTTTCGATTGCGGCGTCGCGCGTGGATCTCGACGCGCCGGCGACGCGCTCGCATGGCGGCGCGCCCACTGAAGCAGCCGCTTATTCGTCGCTGGTGAAAGGCAAGTCGGCCTGAACCGGCAAGCGTGGCCCGAGCGGTTGCGCATTGGCCGGCGTCAGCGCGCTCACGCGCACGCCGATCAGCCTTATGCGCCTGTCCAGTTCGATGCGTTTCAGGCATATGCCGACGGCGCGCCGGATGGCGGCAGCGTCGCGAACGCTTTCGGGCAGCGATATATCTCTTGTGACGATTTTGAAGTCCGCGAATTTGATCTTTACGCCGACCGTGCGACCGCAGTAGCCCTTACGATCCAGATCCTGCGCGACCTTTTCGCATAGCTGCGTCAGCGCGGGAGTCAGGACCGCACGGTCCCGTTCGACGTGCATATCCCGTTCAAAGGTCGTTTCGCGGCTCATTGACTTTGGCTCGGACGACACAACGACCTCACGGTCATCCACGCCGTGCGCTATTCGCGCCAGCCATGCAGCGTAGGTGCGCCCGAAGCTTTCCTGCAACAGTCCCAGGTCGGCGGACGCCAGGTCGCCTACCGTCAGAATGCCGAGGCCGGCGAGACGCTCGCTCGCGCGCGGCCCGATGCCATTAACCTTTTTTGCGGCTAACGGCCAGATGCGTGACTCGAGGTCAGACATCGAGAGAATGGTAAGCCCGTCGGGTTTGTCCAGTTCTGAGCCGATTTTTGCGAGCAATTTATTCGGCGCAATCGCAACGGAGCAGGTCAGGCCGGTCGCTTCGCGAACCGCATTCTTGATGCCAGAGCCCAGCGCACGCGATTCACCCTCCACCAGCGTAAGGTCGACGTAGATCTCGTCGATCCCCCTGTCTTCGATCTGGTCTGTGAAGGTTCGCACTGCATCCTTGAACAGCCGCGAGTAGCGTCGATACGACTCAAAGTCGGTTGGCAAAAGGATTGCATCTGGCGCGAGTTGCGCAGCCTTCATCATGCCCATCGCGGAGAACACGCCGAACGCTCGCGCCTCGTAGGTTGATGTCGTCACGACGCCTCGTCCGGCGTAGTCGCGAAGCTTGGCGAAGCGGCGCGTACCATCGGACTGAAGCTCCGGTGTGGCATTGCGGCCACCGCCAATTACGACGGGTTTGCCGCGTAACTCAGGATAGCGGAGCAGTTCTACCGAAGCATAGAAAGCATCCATGTCGACATGCGCGATGCGACGGAAAGGCTCGTTGCTCACGACGACTGTATTGCCACACTGCTCAACATATTCACCAATTTCCGTATGTAACGTTGCCTGGGGTCTTTGGAGTTGTTGTTGAACACAACATGGGTTTGGGGTACGACTTCGCGGCCAATGAAGGCTTGAATAATCGAAGCTCGCCGCGTTCGGGCGGCTGGATCGTGCATCTTCGCTACTCTCGCGACGAGAATCGTCATCACGATCTGATGTGCTGTATATTTATACAGTATTTTACTGATGGCCGCGCGATCGCGCAAGCTAGCCACAAGCAACATCTGGCAGACGACGCCGTGGGACCGGCCATCTCCGGGCGTTCGCCGTCCCCAGGACGAAGACGCTCGAACGTCGGCCGCTTTGGAGGCAGGGACCACCTGCGTTGCCGGCGCCCGTGTCCTCCGATGGGGGCGCGTTTAGCCCGCCATTCATCGAAAGAAAACGTTGGTGTCGCTGACGGTCTCCGCGTCCGAAAAATCGCGCGGAAGCGCCAGGTCGCAGGGGTGCAGCAGGCCCATCTACAAGTGGGTGGGAGTAGAATCCCCGCTGGGAAACATCATTTGCTCGTTGGCCGATTATTAAAGCCCTGTTTTTTTACAGGGCTTTATATTTTGTTTTAAGCACCATTTTTGGAATTTCCCCATGGAAATTAAAGTCAACTTTCTCGATAAGCTTCGTCTTGAAGCCAAATTCGACGACTTCACGGTAGTGGCCGATCAGCCTATCCGTTATAAGGGCGACGGCTCGGCGCCAGGTCCATTCGATTATTTTCTGGCCTCATCGGCCTTGTGTGCAGCTTACTTTGTGAAGTTGTACTGCAACACCCGCAATATTTCTACTGAGAATATCCGCCTTTCGCAGAATAATATTGTTGATCCGGAAAACCGGTATCAACAGATTTTCAAGATTCAGGTCGAGTTGCCGGCGGATATCTCCGACAAAGACCGCCAGGGTATTTTGCGTTCCATCGACCGTTGTACGGTTAAAAAAGTGGTGCAAGCCGGACCCGAGTTCGTCATTGAAGAGGTCGAGAACCTGGATGCCGACGCTCAGTCCTTGCTGACGTTGAAGCCGGCTTCTGACGCCAGCACCTATATTGTGGGCAAGGATCTGCCGTTGGAACAAACCATTGCCAATATGTCGGGCATATTGGCGAGCCTGGGCATGAAGATTGAAATCGCTTCGTGGCGCAATATCGTTCCCAATGTGTGGTCGTTGCATATCCGCGATGCGCACTCGCCAATGTGTTTTACCAATGGTAAGGGAGCGACCAAAGAAAGCGCGCTGGCTTCAGCCCTGGGCGAGTTTATCGAGCGTCTGAATTGCAACCATTTCTATGGCGGTGCATTTTGGGGCGAAGACGTCGCCAATGCGGAGTTTGTCCATTATCCGGATGAGCGCTGGTTCAAGCCTGGCCCTAAGGACGCGCTGCCGGCTGAAATTCTGGATGCGCACTGCCTGGAAATTTATAATCCCGACGGTGAATTGTATGGCTCGCATCTGTACGACACCAACTCCGGCAATACACAGCGCGGTATCTGCTCGCTGCCGTTTGTACGGCAGTCGGACGGCGAGGTGGTGTATTTTCCGTCCAACCTGATCGAAAACCTGTTCGTCAGCAATGGCATGAGCGCCGGCAACACGCTGGCCGAAGCACAGGTGCAATGTCTGTCGGAGATTTTCGAACGGGCGGTAAAGCGCGAAATTCTGGAAGGTGAACTCGCCTTGCCTGATGTGCCGCACGAAGTGCTGGCGAAATACCCTGGCATTCTGGCCGGCATTCAGGGACTGGAAAAGCAGGGCTTTCCGGTGCTGGTGAAGGATGCGTCGCTGGGTGGGACCTACCCGGTGATGTGCGTCACCTTGATGAACCCGCGCACAGGCGGTGTCTTTGCCTCGTTCGGCGCGCACCCAAGCTTCGAGGTGGCGCTGGAGCGGAGTCTGACGGAATTGCTGCAGGGGCGTAGTTTTGAAGGCCTGAACGATCTACCTCAGCCCACCTTTGTCAGTAACGCCGTCACTGAATCAAATAACTTTGTTGAGCACTTCATTGATTCCAGCGGTGTGGTGTCGTGGCGCTTTTTCAGCGCCAAAGCGAATTTCGAGTTTGTTGAGTGGGATTTTTCTGGCCAGGGTGAAAACTCCAATGCCGAGGAAGCCGCAACCTTGTTCGGCATTCTCGAAGACATGGGCAAAGAAGTGTATATGGCGGTGTATGACCAGCTGAACGCCGTGGCCTGCAGAATTCTGGTGCCCGATTATTCGGAAATTTACCCGGTAGAGGATTTGGTCTGGGATAACACAAACAAGTCGCTGTTGTTCCGCGCCGATATTTTGAACGTGCATCGCCTGGACGATGCCGCCCTGGCGGCACTGCTTGAGCGGTTGGATAACAGTGAGCTGGACGAGCACTCCGATATTGCCACCTTGATCGGTATCGAATTTGACGAGAATACTGACTGGGGGCAGCTAACCGTTCTCGAGTTGAAACTGCTGATTCATCTCGCCTTGCAGCAATTTGAGGCGGCGCAAGAGCTGGTGGGAGCCTTCCTGCAGTACAACGACAACACGGTCGAACGCGGATTGTTTTACCAGGCCTTGAATGCGGTGCTGGAGGTGGTGCTCGATGACGAGCTGGAACTGGACGACTACGAGGTCAACTTCCGGCGGATGTTTGGCAACGCCCGGATGGACGCGGTAATCGGGTCCGTGGACGGCAGCGTGCGCTTCTATGGGCTAACGCCAACGAGTATGAAACTGGAGGGGCTCGATAGGCACCACCGCCTGATCGACAGTTATAAAAAACTCCATAAGGCGCGGGCCGAAGCGGCGGCTACGCAAGGAGCATGATGGCGTTCGGACATGCATTGAACGAACGGTCTTGCGCGCGGTAATAATCGTAATGACAACGCGGGCAGCCAACCGGAGACGCGATGCGCTCGCCGGTGCTGCCCGCGTCTGGCTTGCGGTGTCGGGCGTCCGCATGCCGGACGCCAAACCGTCATCGCACCTGGCTCCATCGGGGCAAGGCGCCGCGCAGCCAATTACTGCTTGATCCCTTCAGCCTGGATATGCAGCGTGGTCTGCATCTTGAAGCCGTAGGCCTTGCCGAAGTCGACGCCGAAATCGTCGCGATTGAACGTCGCGGTCGATTCCGTGCCGCACACTTCGCGCTTGAGCATCGGGTTCGTGAAGCACTTGAACGATTCGATCTTCAGGTTGACCGGCTTGGTCACGCCATGCATCGTCAACGTGCCGATGACTTCCACGGGCTTGTCGCCGTCAAAGCGGATCTGCGTGCCTTTGTAGGTCGCGTTCGGGTACTTCGCGGCGTCGAAGAACTTGTCCGACACCAGTTCCGCGTCGAGTTTGTCGTTACCGATATCCACCGAGCTCATGTCGATCGATACGTCGACGGTGCCGGTCTTCGCCGCGCGATCCAGCGTCACCGTGCCGCTGCTCTTCTTGAACTTGCCGCGCCAGACCGACACGCCACCGAAGTGGTCGGCTTCGAAGCTCGGCGCGGTGTGCATCGGGTCGAGCTGATACGTATCGGCGGCCATTGCGTTGATCGACATGGCTGCGGCGAGCGCGCCGGCGGCGAGCAAAAATTGCTTCTTCAAAATCTTCTCCAGATGTCAGAAAGTGCTGCGATGCTGCTTGATGTTCCGCTACTTCTTCGAAGCGACGATGTGAAATTTGATGACGACTTCGTCGGCCACCACCGACGTGTCTTTCCATTCGCCGGTGCCGACATCGAACTGCGAGCGTTTGATCGGCAATGAGCCGTCGAACGTCTGCGTCGTGCCCTGGCTGGCGATCGTGACCGGCACCACGACGGTTTGCGATTTGCCCTTGATGGTCAGCTTGCCGGTAATCCTGTACTGATTGCCGCCCGCCGGCGCGATCGCGCTGGAAACGAAAGTCGCAGCCGGATAGGCCGCGCTATCGAACCATTCCTTGCCCTGGGCCTGCTTGTTGTAGTCGTCGGCGCCGAGGTCGTAGCTGCCGGTATCGATCGATACGCTGGCGCTGCCGGCGGCGGGCTTGACCGGATCGAAATTCAGTTGCGCCGAGAACTTGCGGAACTTGCCGTCAACCGGCACGTTCATCTGCCGGGTCGTGGCAACGACGCTGCTTTTGCTCGTGTCGACATCGGCGTGCGCGAGGACTGCGCCGAACAACGAGGTGGCGGCGATGCCGGCGAGAATCGAGTGGTAAAGAGCTGTTTTCATATAGATACACATCCTATCGAACCTGCGCGTGTTGATTGAGCGCCGCTGGGAATTAGATTGCCAACAAGGCGGAGCCAATCGCTGCTTACTTGAGGAACGGAATCATCCGTGCGAGTAATCCGTCGCGGTCGACGAACTGATGCTTGAGCGCCGCCATGACATGCATGACGACGAGCGCCAGCAACGTGTAATTGAGCAGCACGTGAACCGTGCGCAGGGTCGCCTTGAGCGCTTGATCCGGACCAATGAAAGTGGGTAGCGGCACGATGCCGAGATACACCACCTGAATGCCCGCCGCCGAACTATAGAAGTAGCCTGAAAGCGGAATCGCCAGCATCAGCAGGTAAAGCAGGCCATGCACGAGATGGGCCGCCGCCTTCTGCCACGCGGGCGTTGCGCTATCCAGCGCGGGCGCCCGATGCGTGACGCGCCACAGCACGCGCAACACGGCCAGCGCGAAGACCGTCACGCCAATCCATTTGTGCCATGAGAAATACTTCAGCTTGGTGGGCGTGAAGCCGGGGATATCGGTCATGATCCAGCCGATATAGAACCCGCATACGATCAGCAATGCAATCAGCCAGTGCAGGGCAATGGCCGGACCGCTATAGCTGTTTGCATCTGAAGGACGGGCGTTCGATGTTTTCATGCTTACCTGAGAAATCGCGTACTGCGTGAGATGCGAATAGTAGGGATACTCAAGAAAACTGAATAGCCGGGAGGGAGTGAACAGATCGTTGTCACGGTGACGCTAATCTGGACGGAATCAGGCCACGCCTCGCGGGCGAGAATTTTGCGCTGACATGGCATCGTGGTAATTTGCCGGTTCAACCGCTAAGGAAAGGTTCGACCGATGAATAGCAACGAAAAGAACACGGCCGCGCTCGGCGCGGATTTTCTGCGGCATGACGGGGCGCCCGCGACCGGCGGCGTCGAAGGTTACTTGGAGCACGACGCGGCGGTCTACCGGACTCTGCTGGAATCGACGCGGGCGATTCCGTGGAAGATCGACTGGGCGACCATGGAGTTTGCCTATATCGGCCCGCAGATCGAAGCGCTGCTGGGCTGGGCGCCGTCGAGCTGGAAAACCGTGCAGGATTGGGCGGCGCGCATGCATCCGGACGACCGCGACAAGGTAGTCGAATTTTGCGTCGCGCAGTCGAAGGCGGGCACCGATCACGAAGCGGACTATCGCGCGCTGACGAGCCGCGGCGAATATGTGTGGCTGCGCGACGTCGTGCACGTGGTGCGCGATGAGCGCGGCGAGGTGGAGTCGCTGGTCGGCTTCATGTTCGATATCAGCGAGCGCAAGAAAACCGAGGAAAAGCTCGCAGCGTTGCAGCGTGAGCTCGAAGCGCTGTCGTTCAAGGACGGTCTTACGGGGGTGGGCAATCGCCGCGAGTTCGATGCGATCCTGAAGCACGAATGGAACGCCGCGCAGCGCCACGGCGCGCCGCTCTCGCTGGTGATGGTCGACATCGATTTCTTCAAGTCGTACAACGACTACTACGGCCATGTACAGGGTGACGCGTGCCTGAAATGTGTCGCTGGCGTGCTGAGCGGCGCGGTGCGTCCGGGTGATTTTGTCGCGCGTTTTGGCGGCGAAGAATTCGTGCTGGTGCTGCCGAATACCGGCGCCGAAGCGGCTCGCCAGGTGGCCGAACGCTGCCGCAACCGGATTTCCGCCGAGGAAATCGCGCACGAACGCTCGCCATTCCGCCAGACCGTGACCGCCAGCTTCGGCGTGGGCACGATCATTCCTTCGGACCTCAGCGATCCGGTTGCGTTTATCAATCTGGTCGATGCCCAGCTTTATCACGCGAAGGACAACGGCCGGGATTGCATCGCCGCGGTCAATCGCGCCGGCACGCCGGTGGAGCCGCTCAGGCAGCGCGCCGGTCGATGATGGCTCGCCGGGGCCGAGGTCCGCTCAGGCGGGTCCGACCCGGCGTCGGCTGTGGCCCGCCACAGTCTGGCTAACACACGGACCGTTTTCGCGGCCGTCCGATTATCTTCTCCCGAGAAACAATGTATTCCTGAACCGCTCGCTTGCGGTCGGGTCCGGCTTCGTTTACATTTATAACTACGATAAGTCGAGTCGGAGTTAAAAATGTCCCACATCAGCACCGGTGTCGAGTACGGCCTGCACTGCCTGCTCTACCTCAGCGACCCGGCCGCCGGGGTGGGCGAGGCAAGCGCCAAGGATCTGGCGGAACTGCAGGGCATTCCGCTTGAATACGTCGCCAAGCTTTTCACCAAGTTGTCGAAGGCGGGGCTTGTCGTCGCAACCGAAGGTGTGCGCGGCGGTTTCAGGCTGGCGCGTCCGGCCGCCCGGATCAGTGTGCTGGACGTCGTAAATGCGATCGACGGCGAGAAGGCGCTGTTCGATTGCCGCGAGATTCGCGGCAATTGCGCCGTGTTCGACGGCAAGCCGCCAGCATGGGCCACGCGCGGCGTGTGCTCGATTCACGCCGTCATGCTCGACGCGGAAAAGCGCATGAACGAGGCTCTGGCGGCGAGTTCGCTGGCCGATCTCGCCACGCGCACGGCGCATAAGGCGCCGGCTGCGTTCCAGCCGCAGGTCGTGAAGTGGCTGACGCACCGCTCTTCGAAGCGCCGCGGCGAAGGTCGCGCGCATCGTTCACATCATCATTCAGGAGAGAAGTCATGAAAGTCATGCATGTCGACGCGAGCGCGAAGCGCGAGCGATCCAATTCGCGCGCCTTGAGCCGCTATTTCATCGAGCGTCTGCGCGGTGAAGGCGTCGAGCCGGAGGTCGATTATCTGGACGTGTCGGTGGATACGCCGCCGCACGTGAGCGAAGCGTTCGCGATCGCCACCTACACCGACGCGTCGCAACGCACGCCGGCCATGAAGGCGACGCTTGCCGCCTCAGACGCGCTGTGCGCGCGCCTGCTCGACGCTGACGCGTTCGTGTTCGCGATGCCGATGTACAACTGGTCGATGCCGTCAGCGTTCAAGGCTTTTGTCGACAGCATCACGCGCACCGGCCTGACTTATGTGTTCAACGCGGACGGCGGAATTGAAGGGCAACTGGGCGGCAAGAAGGTGTTGTTCGTCACAAGCCGCGGCGCGGATCTGCGGCCCGGCACACCGTTTTCGTCGATGGACGCATTGACGCCTTCGCTGAAGGCCGCGTTTGGTTTTCTCGGCGTGGCGAGTCCGACTTTCGTCGACGCGCAGCCGTTGCAGTTTTCGGATCAGGAGGCAAGGGCGGAAGCGCTGGTGCGCGCCCAGGCGGAGTTGGCGGCCGTAGCTGCGGAGTGGGCGAGAGCGGAGGCGCTCGAGGCTGCTGTTACTGCGTAACAGAGCGGCGTAGCGTTCAGATTTTTAAATCTCAATGTGTAGTGACTAGTTTGGAATCCATATCATGATCAAGAGCTTGCGTGGGAAATTGGGCGCGGTAAGTGCGGTTGTTGCCGTGAGTGCTGCATTGTTTTCAGCCGGGTCGAATTCGGCGATGGCTGCCGAGGCCGCTCAGGGCGCCTCTGCGCCCACGGCTGCTGCGCCTCACGAGACCATCGTGCCGGCTTTTGTCGAGCCGATCGCCAATGTGCCTGGGAAGACCATGACCGCGCTGGTGGTGGACTACCCGCCCGGCGGCAAGTCTTTGCCGCATCGCCATGGGCAGGCATTCGTGACGGCGTATGTGCTGTCCGGTGCGATTCGTAGCCAGGTGAATTCCGGCGAGGCGAAGGTTTATCACGCCGGCGAGCACTGGACTGAAAAGCCGGGCGCGCATCACACCATGAGTGAGAATGCCAGCGACACGGAACCGGCTCGACTGCTGGCTATTTTCGTCGCGGATTCGAAGGACAAGAACCTGGTGACTTTCGACAAGAAGTGACGTTTTTGCCTGACGGCGGTGAGGTTTTCCTTGTTCGGCATATCTGCGGGCAAGAAGCCGGAACAGGGAAATCCCGCCACCCGACGCAAAAATCCAGCTATTCGTTTTCCTTGGCGGAACGCTCAAACCGCCTGCTGGCTTCAGCCACTTCCATCCTGAACTGCCGCAGGGCGCTAACCGACGCATCAGTCGGCCCAATCGCGCTCCACAGCACATCAATCAATTGATCGGCGGTGGCGTCGATATCGATCTGCCGATTGGTCAGGGTGGCGTCCCACAACACGTGCTCCATGGGCCCGAACACCATCGAGCGCAATAGCCGCAGCGGCATATCACCCCGCACGAGACCGGCTTCCTGCCCCTGCGCCAGCACCCGCATCAGCGGCGCCGTATAGCGCCTCTGCAGTTCCGTTAGCGCCTCGCCAAGTTCGTGATGGCGCGTGCGTCCCTCGGACAACACCAGTGCGCATAGATCAGTGCCATTCACCAGCATTAGCCGCAAGTGCGTGCGCACGATAAAAGCAAACTGCTGCCGTATGCCGCTATCGCGCGGCAAGCCGGACTCGATCGCTTCAATGATTTCGTCGTACCAGTCGCCGATCACCCGCGCGCACAACTCCCGCTTGCCACGGAAATAACTGAACACGGTCGCCTCGGAAATGCCCAGACGCTGGGCAATCTCCGCCGTCGTCGCGCGTTCGTAGCCCTTTTCGGAGAACACAGCGCGCCCCGCCTGAAGAATTTCCTTCACGCGCTGTTGCGATTTGCGGCCGGCCGGCTGGCGGCGGGAGGCAGGTAACTCGGCCTTCAGGGCAACCGTCATATGAGTCAAGTTCAGATTTGTGAGGCCGGTAGCCCCGATGAGTCCGATCCTATCACGGGATAGCCGCTTTAGATTGGGTTAGAGCCGTTTCTGAGTAACACTCAAAAATACCTATTGACGCTTACGTAAATCTGGCGTGAAATGCGCCTTGAACGTTTCGCGCCTCGGGCGGGATGAGAGTGCGGCCCACAAGGCCCCGCCGTCCGCCGAGCCGCACTCGGACCAGCCGACGCCCACCAGGCCGACCGGCCGCCAACGAACTCTGGAGACACTGCAATGAGCAACCTGCCCGGCCTGCAATTCCCGCTCGGTGAAGAAATCGAAATGCTGCGCGACAGCCTCGTGGGCTTCGCAGCCAAGGAAATCGCCCCGCGCGCCGCGGAAATCGATCGTACGGATCAATTCCCCATGGATCTGTGGCGCAAATTCGGCGATCTGGGCGTGCTCGGCATGACGGTCGCGGAAGAATACGGCGGCGCGAACATGGGCTACACGGCGCACATGATCGCGATGGAAGAAATCTCGCGCGCATCGGCATCGGTAGGTCTGTCGTACGGCGCGCATTCGAATCTGTGCGTCAACCAGATTCATCGCAACGGTACCGAGGCGCAGAAACAGAAGTATTTGCCCAAGCTGGTTTCCGGCGAACACATTGGCGCGCTCGCCATGAGCGAGCCGAATGCAGGCTCGGACGTGGTCAGCATGAAGCTGCGGGCGGAAAAGAAAGGCGATCACTACGTGCTCAACGGCACCAAAATGTGGATCACCAACGGGCCGGATTGCGACACGCTGGTCGTCTATGCCAAAACCGATCCGGAAGCGAATTCGCGTGGCATCACGGCGTTTATCGTCGAGAAAGGCATGAAGGGTTTCTCGGTGGCGCAAAAGCTCGACAAGCTCGGCATGCGTGGCTCGCATACCGGTGAACTGGTGTTCGAGAACGTCGAAGTGCCGGAAGAAAATATTCTCGGCCAGTTGAATGGCGGCGCCAAGGTGCTGATGAGCGGGCTCGATTACGAACGGGCCGTGCTGGCCGGCGGCCCGACCGGCATCATGGTCGCGGTGATGGACGCGGTCGTGCCGTATATCCACGACCGCAAGCAGTTCGGTCAGTCGATCGGCGAATTCCAGCTGATTCAGGGCAAGGTTGCGGATATGTACACCACGTTGCAGGCTTGCCGCGCGTATCTGTACGCGGTCGGCCGGCAACTCGACACGCTCGGCAAGGAGCATGTGCGCCAGGTGCGCAAAGATTGCGCGGGCGTGATTCTCTACACCGCTGAAAAAGCCACGTGGATGGCCGGTGAAGCGATCCAGATTCTCGGCGGCAACGGCTATATCAACGAGTATCCGGTTGGCCGTCTGTGGCGCGATGCGAAGTTGTATGAAATCGGCGCGGGCACGAGCGAAATCCGCCGCATGCTGATCGGCCGCGAACTGTTCGCCGAAACCGCCTGAGGCGCTGTAGCGCGAGCGGCAGCGCCGGGCCTGGCGCCCGGCGCTGCGCCAACGCAGTCAAAAAGAATAGCGGCGAAGAGGAGAGCCACGCAATGCCGATCATCGAAACAAAGCTGAATCCGCGCTCGGACGATTTCCGCGCCAACACGGCGGCGCTCGAAGCGCTGGTCGCCGATCTTCGCGCGAAGGTCGAGAAACTCGCGCTGGGCGGCGGTCAGGCGGCGCGCGACAAACACACGGGCCGCGGCAAACTGCTGCCGCGCGAACGCATCGAGAAACTGCTCGATCCGGGCACGCCGTTTCTCGAGTTCTCGCAACTCGCCGCCTACGGCATGTATCACAACGACGCGCCCGGCGCGGGCGTGATTACCGGCATTGGCCGGATCGCCGGGCAGGAGTGCGTGATCGTCTGCAATGACGCAACTGTCAAGGGTGGCACCTACTATCCGGTCACCGTGAAAAAGCACGTGCGGGCCCAGGAAATCGCCGCGGAAAATCATCTGCCGTGCGTGTATCTGGTCGACTCCGGCGGCGCCAATCTGCCGAATCAGGACGACGTGTTCCCCGATCGCGATCACTTCGGCCGCATTTTCTACAACCAGGCGAATCTGTCGGCCGCGGGCATTCCGCAGATCGCCGTCGTGATGGGCTCGTGCACGGCGGGCGGCGCGTATGTGCCGGCCATGAGCGACGAGTCGATCATCGTCAAGAATCAGGGGACGATTTTCCTCGGCGGCCCGCCTCTTGGTCAAAGCGGCAACGGGTGAAGTGGTGAGTGCGGAAGACCTCGGCGGCGGCGACGTGCATACGCGTCTGTCCGGCGTGGTCGATCATCTCGCACAGAACGATGCACACGCGCTGGCGATTGCGCGCAGCATCGTCGGCAATCTGAACCGCACCAAGCAGGTGCCGGTGGCGTTGCAGGAACCGAAGCCGCCGCGCTACGACGTGAAGAGCATGTACGGCGTGATTCCGGTGGATACGCGCAAGCCGTTCGATATCCGCGAGGTGATCGCGCGCATCGTCGACGATTCCGCCTTCGACGAATTCAAGGCCCGCTACGGCACCACCCTCGTGTGCGGCTTCGCGCATATCTGGGGGCATCCGGTCGGCATCATCGCGAACAACGGCATTCTGTTTTCGGAGTCGGCGCTCAAGGGCGCGCACTTCATCGAACTGTGCTGCCAGCGCAAGATTCCGCTGGTGTTCCTGCAGAACATTACCGGCTTCATGGTGGGCCGCAAATACGAAAACGAAGGCATCGCGCGCAATGGCGCGAAGATGGTGACGGCGGTGGCCACGGCCAAGGTGCCGAAGTTCACGGTGATCATCGGCGGCTCGTTCGGTGCGGGCAATTACGGCATGTGCGGCCGCGCGTATTCGCCGCGCTTCCTGTGGATGTGGCCGAATGCGCGTATTTCGGTGATGGGCGGCGAGCAGGCGGCCTCGGTGCTGGCCACGGTCAAACGCGACGGTATCGAAGGCAAGGGCGGGGCATGGAGCGCCGAAGAGGAAGAGGCCTTCAAGCAGCCGATCCGCGATCAATACGAGCATCAGGGCCACCCGTACTACGCCAGCGCGCGCCTGTGGGATGACGGCGTGATCGATCCGGCGCAAACGCGTGACGTGCTCGGCCTGGGCCTCTCGGCGACGATGAACGCGCCAATCGAAGACACGCGTTTCGGCGTGTTCAGAATGTGACGATGCGCGACGAAGCGCAGGAGCAGCGACGTATGCAATACGAAACACTGAATGTCGAATATGCCAGTCAGGTCGCCACCGTCACGTTGAATCGACCGGACGTGCGCAATGCGTTCAACGAAACGATGATTGCCGAAGTGACCTCGGCTTTCACTTCGCTGAACGAGCGCGACGACGTGCGCGCGGTGGTGCTGGCCGCGCACGGCAAGGCGTTCTGCGCGGGCGCCGATCTGAACTGGATGAAGAAGATGGCCGGCTACTCGGACGACGAGAACCGTGCCGACGCCATGCTGCTCGCGAACATGCTGGCTGCGATCTATCGCTGCAACAAACCGGTGATCGCGCGGGTAAATGGCGACGCGTACGCGGGCGGCATGGGCCTGATCTCGGCGTGCGACATCGTCGTCGCGGCGGAGAGCGCGCGTTTTTGCCTGTCCGAAGCGCGGCTCGGCCTGATTCCCGCGACCATTGCGCCGTACGTGATCCGCGCCTTGGGCGAGCAGGCTTCGCGCCGCTACTTCACGACCGCCGAGCAATTCGATTGCGCGACGGCGTTCCGGTTGGGGCTCGTCAGCGAAATGGTCGGCATGGAGCAGCTCGATGCCACCGTGCAGCAGATCGCTGCCACGTTGTGTGCGAATGGTCCGCAAGCGGTGCGCGCCTGCAAGCAGCTCGTGCAGGACATTGCGGGCCATGAGTTGAACAATGCCATGATCGAAGACACAGCCGCGCGCATTGCGCGAACGCGCGCCGGCGCCGAGGGCCGCGAAGGCGTTGCGTCGTTCCTCGAAAAGCGCTCGCCGTCCTGGCGCAACTGAAGCAACCGCCGCGACCGACGCAATCGACAATGCCGCGACACACATTCCAGGGCGCATGCGGGCCCTCACAAGAACCACAGCCCCAGAACGGCACACTTCATCGAGACACCTCATGTTCAACAAGATCCTGATTGCTAACCGGGGCGAGATTGCGTGCCGCGTCGCCGCGACCTGCAAGCGGCTCGGTATTGCGAGCGTGGCCGTGTATTCCGACGCGGACGCGAACGCGAAGCACGTCGCCGCCTGCGACGAGGCGGTGCATATCGGCGGCTCGACGGCGGCGGAAAGTTATCTGCGTGTCGAGCGCATCATCGAGGCCGCGCGTGCAACCGGCGCACAGGCGGTGCACCCGGGCTACGGCTTCCTGTCGGAAAACCAGGACTTTGCGCATGCCTGCGAAGCGGCCGGCATCGTGTTCATCGGACCGCCGGTCGAAGCCATCGCGGCAATGGGTTCGAAAGCCGCCGCGAAGGCGCTGATGCACGCGGCGGCCGTGCCGCTCGTGCCGGGCTATCACGGCGACGATCAGGATGCGCAATTGCTGCATCGCGAGGCCGACGCAATGGGTTATCCGGTCCTGCTGAAGGCGAGCGCGGGCGGCGGCGGCAAAGGCATGCGCGTGGTCGAGCGCAGCGAAGATTTCGCGGCGGCGCTCGCCTCGTGCAAGCGCGAAGCGGCCAGCAGCTTCGGCAACGATCGCGTGCTGATCGAAAAGTATCTGACGCGGCCGCGACACGTGGAAGTGCAGGTATTCGCGGACCGTCACGGCGGCGCGGTCTATCTGTTCGATCGCGATTGCTCGGTGCAGCGGCGTCACCAGAAAGTGCTGGAAGAAGCGCCGGCGCCCGGATTATCCGCTGAGATCAAACGCGAAATGGGCGAGGCTGCGGTGGCCGCCGCGCGCGCGGTGAATTACGTCGGCGCGGGCACGGTCGAGTTCATCATGACCGCCACGGGCGATTTCTATTTCATGGAAATGAATACGCGCCTGCAGGTCGAGCATCCGGTCACGGAGATGGTGACCGGTCAGGATCTGGTGGAATGGCAACTGCGCGTCGCCGCCGATGAGCCGCTGCCGCTCACGCAGGCGCAACTCAAGCTCGATGGTCACGCGATCGAGGCGCGCATTTATGCGGAACATCCGGCGCGCGGCTTCCTGCCGTCGACGGGTACGCTCAAGCATCTGCGCATGCCGGAGGGCGTGGAGTTCGTGATCGGCGCGGCCGGGCAAGGCGCGGCCGGCTCAGGCGAGCCGGGCCGCAAGGCGCCGGTGCGTATCGACAGTGGCGTGCGTGAAGGCGACACCATCACGCCGTTCTACGATCCGATGATCGCCAAGCTGATCGTGCACGGCGCGACGCGCGAAGAGGCCCTCGCCCGGATGAATCGTGCGCTGCGTGCGTGCGAGGTGGTCGGCCCGCATACCAACGTCGAATTCCTGCAACGCATCGTCACGAGCCAGCCGTTTGCGAGCGGCGATCTGGACACGGGGCTGATCGAGCGGCATCACGATGCGCTCTTCGCGCCCGTGAAGAAGCCGTTCAGGGAAGCCCTGGCGCTTGCCTGCGCCGCCTTGCTCGCGCGCGAAGGCGGCACCGCGCACGGCGCGTCGCCGTGGGATGCGCTGTCGCACTGGCGTCTGAACAGCGGTTACTCGCAAACACTCGGCTGGCGCAGTATCGACAGCAACAGCGGCAACGACAGCGACAGCGCCTTCACGGTCACGTTCGCACGCGACGGCGGCACGCAAACCCTGACGCACGACGGTGTTTGCGAAAACTTCACATGGTCGGGCGGCACGGAGCAGCATGAATTTCGCGCGACGATTGGCGATGCGCGTGTCACGGGCCGGGTTTTCGTCGATGGCGACACGTTCCATGTGTTTTGCCTCGGCGAGGCGTTGGCGTTCGAATGGCAGAACCTGCTCGCGCATGCCGCGGATGTTGAAGGCGGCGAAGGCCGCTTGACCGCGCCGATGCCGGGCAAGGTCATCGCGGTGCTGGTCGAGCCGGGTACCGTGGTGGAGAAGGGTACGCCGTTGATCGTAATGGAAGCGATGAAAATGGAGCACACGATCGGCGCGCCGGCGGCAGGCACGGTGTCGGAAGTGCTGTACGCAGTGGGCGATCAGGTTGCCGATGGCGCGCAGCTTCTGGTGCTCGACGTCGGGTAGATCAACGCTCGGGATCAGGGTCGGGGTCAGGCGAGGCGCGTATAGCCGACGGCGCGCGCCTCGTTTTCCAGTTGCAGGATACGGTCGTAGTCTGCCAGCGGCAGCACGGAAAAGCCCTTCAAACGCAGGCGTCTTGCGCGATCGGGTTGTTCGGAGACCGTGCGGAAGAGAGAAGAGCGAAGCGCTTTAACCGTCTCCGCCGGCACCGCGTTGGACGCAATCAATGGCAATCCCGGCGACGCGGCTGTTACGCCGATTTGTCGTACTTTCTCCGCCAGTTCTGGCCATTCGTCACACACAAAAGCAAACGTCACACAGTCGATTGCGGCGACGTCCGCTCGGTTCTCCACGACCGCGCGCAATGAGCCAAGGTGCGAACCAGTTCGCACGACCTCACTGAAAAACATGCCATTGCGCGCGAGCGGTGCAACCACATGGCGCAAAACGTTCATACCGCTGTTCGAATCGTCCTGGTTGTAGGCCGCCCGCGCGCCGCGACAGGCCGCGAGCGAATCGAAAGGCGCGTCCACGCGGGTCGCCAGGACACTGGAGTAATGCGGCCCGTCGCAACCCGGCGCGTCGAATTGCGGCGTCGCGATCAACTGGACGCATTCGCTTAAGCCGTGCATCAACGGGTACCCGCAGGTCTGGGAAATCAGCAGATCGGGGTGGCGCCACAACGCTTGCAGATCGTCGTCAGGAGTGACGATGCGGCACTCCAACTCGATTCCATTCAGCACGTCGGCGAGCCACTCGCGCCAGATAGCGGCGAGCGCGGGTGTCACGTTGTACATCGGCAGGGCGGCGATCCAGGTCATGCACGCGATTCTGACATATCAGCGGCGCGGATAAACCCTAAGGCGCGTGCGGACCGAGGCAGGTGCAGCTGTTCGCGCTGCCGCGCGCGAGAGAGCGAGCGGCAGGTCGCCTAGTGCGTGACCATTCTGAATTCGTCAAGACCGAGCCACACGGGCTCCTTCGGTCCGAACGAATGTTTGCGCGCGGCCACCTTCAGTATTTCAAGCTGCGCGTCCTCGAACGCGACAAGCAGATCCGTCCGGCGCCTGCTCGCGGCCCCGCAATAGGTAATCAAGGCCTCTGCACTGACTTCGAAAATCTGGACACTGTCGTCAAAGCAGACACGAAAGGCAACGGTGGCGCATTCCGTGACACAGGGCCTGAATCCTTCATCGACATAGATTGACATAGCGATCTCCCGCCATACGCCTGAGTTGTCAGGATGACGGAATCCGCAGATTCGGTATGTGGGAAAACCGGCATTAGGCGCGAGATGGGAAGTGCTTTGGCGGAATTAGCCTGGGGCGACGGGGCACAACCAGTACAGCAAGTGGCTTCTCGTAGCGCGCGCCGGCCGGATGCCCGATTCGTCGGATCGATCCGGGCGGTGTCGGGCAGGTTTCTGCTGACGGATGATCGGGGTGGGTTGCAGCCGGTACGATCACGCCAACACTATCGCGTGGCCCAAATCTCACGTCGATTGGCCAGGCGCGACACCATGCGCGTATTCCAGTTGCCGTGCCGAGTATCTAGACTTTATGTTGCCACGGGAGTTAGGAACTCAAGGCTCGGGCGCAGCGGAAATTCGCGCGTTCGGCACCGCGCAATGCGGACGGCCTGTCATGAGTGGAACAGCCTGATACGCGGACGTCTTTCGTCGTCGAAACGTCTCTACTCGGCACACCCGGCGAGGCAGACGGAGCCTGATTCATGTGTATTCGCGGAGTAACGGCGCATGCGTGTTGCGATGATGCTGTATGCAGGCTTTCAGATGTTCGAGGTGGCCGGCCCGATGGAGGTGTTCCATGAGGCGAACCGTCTGTGCGGCCGAACCTTCTACGAACAGCATCTTGTCGGACCGGCACCCGGGCCGGTAGTGTGCTCGAACGGCACGGCGGTGGGCACGACGGAGTGTCTGCTGGACGCGCGTGCACCGTTCGACATTCTGCTGGTTCCCGGTTCCCCGACCATTGGCTCGGGGCGTGAGCACCGGGAACTGGTGGAGTGGCTGAGCGATGCAGGACCGCACACGCGGAAACTCGCGTCCGTGTGCAACGGCGCCTTTCTGCTCGCGTGCGCCGGTCTGGCCGATCATCGCTCTCTGACTACCCACTGGCGCGACGCACAACGTCTCGCAGCAGAGTACCCGTCGGTACACGTCACAGCCGATCGGATCTGCATGAAGGACGGAAACCTTTACTCGTCAGGCGGCATGACTGCCGGCATCGATCTGGCCATGGCTCTGGTGGCGGAGGACTTTGGCGACAACATCGTCAGAAGCATCGCCCGCGGACTGTTGACGCCGCGATAGCCAACCCGCCAGAACACTCGATAAACAAGCCACAAAACCGTGGACGCGCTACTTCGTGAAGTTGTCCCGAAGTCGGCGAACATTGGCCAAATATCTCTTCGGCAAGGCCATATTATTGCAGGTGGTCTGCATTGAGCAGACCGGGTTGCATTGGCGTTGCAGCTAACTTTGGCTGAGCCTTATCCCCCCAAATGGCGACTTGAGGGGCGGTTGACATCAAAACATCAAGATCGGAAACGTAATGAGCTTACTGGACACCATCGATTCTCCACCACAATTGCGCGATTTGAGAGAAAGCGAGCTTCAGCGTGTCGCAGACGAAATTCGCGAGTTTGTCGTCGAAAGCGTCTCGACTAGTGGGGGCCACTTCGCGTCGAGTCTTGGTGTGGTCGAATTGACGGTCGCACTTCACTACGTGTTCGATACACCGAACGATCGCCTGGTGTGGGATGTGGGTCATCAAAGCTATCCGCACAAGATTCTGACCGGCCGAAAATCGCGCATGGCAAGCGTGCGAAAAGTGGGCGGACTGGCGGGGTTCCCCAGTCGCGACGAGTCGCCTTACGACACATTCGGTGTGGGACATGCAGGCACTTCCATATCGGCGGCAGTCGGCATGGCATTGGGACTGCGCAACCGGCATGCTCACGTCGTTGCAATCATCGGCGATGGCGCGCTGTCAGCCGGCATGGCATATGAAGCGCTGAATCACGCAGGCTCGTGCGAGCGTTTGCCGCTGACGGTCATTCTGAACGATAACCGCATGTCGATTTCAGAGGCTGTAGGCGGCCTGAATGATCATCTCGATGGGTTGATTGCAAAATGGCGCGATGACACGGACACCGATTTACCGGAAAACGTGAGTGCAATGACTCGCTCTCCTGAAAGCGCACCGTCGACACTATTCGAGGCGCTCGGTCTGGATTACATCGGTCCCATCGACGGGCACAATATTCCCGAACTGCTCAGCGCGCTGCGGGACGCGAAGACCCGTACTCGCCCGCACGTCATGCACGTGGTGACGCAAAAGGGACGAGGCTATAGACGCGCGGAGCTTGACCCTGTCACGTACCACGGACCGGGTCCGTTCAAACTCGAGACGGGGCTGGTGCGTTCAACCGGCGGCAAGCGCACCTACAGCCAGATATTTGGCCAGTGGCTTTGCGAGTCGGCTGAAGAAGACGATCGAATCTTCGGCATCACGCCGGCGATGCGGGACGGCTCCTGTCTGAACGGATTCGAGAAACAGTTTCCAGATCGCTACATTGATGTAGGTATCGCCGAACAGCACGCGGTCACACTTGCCGCCGGCCTCGCGGTCGAAGGGATGAGGCCGGTCGTCGCCATTTACTCGACGTTCCTTCAGCGAGGCTACGATCAACTGATTCACGATGTCGCCTTGCAGAACTTGCCGGTGTTGTTCGCGTTGGATCGTGCGGGTATCGCGGGAGGCGATGGTGCGACGCACCTTGGCGCATTTGACATTGCGGCGCTCCGTTGCATTCCGAATATGGTTGTGATGACGCCGTCCGACGAGCATGAATGTTATCGGATGCTGAACACGGGTCTTGCCTATCCTGGTCCGTGCGCCGTGCGATATCCCCGAGCCGCAACAGGATCGGAAGTTATCGCGCACACGAAAGAGACGCTGCCTATCGGCAAGGGCGTTGTCCGCCGCGTGGCGGGCAAGCATGGTGCGCAACGCGTGGCGTTTCTGGCGTTTGGCCCACTGCTGTCGGTTGCAATGGAAGTCGCACAGGAGATTGATGCGACCGTGGTCGATATGCGCTTCGCGAAGCCGCTGGATGAAGCGCTGTTGCTATATGTTGCGAGAGAGCACGATGCCGTCGTGACAATCGAAGAAGGCACCGTGATTGGTGGGGCGGGTGCGGCATGCGCAGAACGGCTTGCGGCGGAAGGCTTGGGTGTACGGGTATTGCGCCTCGGACTTCCCGACGAATTCGTCCAGCACGGTGAGCGTACCCAACTGCTCGGATTGAATGGTCTGGACGCCGCCGGCGTACTGGAATCCGTGCGTATGTTCGTTGACCAGATCGAGGTTCTCGACGGAGTCTGACGTATCGCCACGACGGATCGCAGATATATCGTGTCTGCGATCCGTCGTTCGTCTCGAACCTTTCCTGCTGCCTTATTACTCGTGAATCGCTGCGTGCAGGAATTTCTCCTGACGTGCAACGTGCATCGACTTGTAACCCGGTGCAGTCGATGCGGTTGCCTCAGGTCCGATATAGCGCAGCGTTGCAGGCGTCTTCACAATCTCCAGCAGCTGCTCCAATACGAAGTTCCACGAACCCTGGTTCTTTGACTCTTCCTGACACCAGACAACACTCTTCAGATTCGGATAGCGCTCCAGTTCCGAACTGATCTGCGTCGCGGGGAACGGGTACAACTGTTCGACGCGAATCAGCGCGATATTGTCCTTGTTGGCTTTACGTCGACGATCCAGAAGTTCGAAGTAGACCTTGCCCGAACACAGGATGACCCGGTCGACCTTGGCTGCCGCTTCCTCTGTAGGTGTTTCGGCAAGAATCTCGTTGAAGTGGCCCGTGGCGAGATCATCGAGGCTGCTGACAGCTTCCGGATGACGCAGAAGCGACTTTGGCGTCATGACGATAAGCGGAACACGATTCGGCAGCACGGCTTGCATGCGCAACAGGTGGAAGATCTGAGCCGGCGTCGTGGGCTGGCAAACCCGCATATTGTCCTGTGCGCACAGCTGCAGATAACGCTCGAGGCGGGCGGACGCGTGTTCCGGGCCTTCGCCTTCCTGACCGTGCGGAAGCAGCATCGTTACACCGCTATGTTGCCCCCACTTTGCAGCGCCCGCCGACAGAAAGTTGTCGATAACAACCTGCGCGCCGTTCGAGAAGTCGCCGAATTGCGCTTCCCACAATACGAGCGCGTTTTGTCGAACCACCGAGTATCCATACTCGAAGCCCAGAACCGCGGCCTCCGACAGAACAGAGTTGGTGACCGAAAATCGTCCTTGAGCCTCGGATACATTTTGCAGCGGGACGTACGTGCCTTCTCCGCGAATCGACCGTTTCTGATCGTGGAGTACCGCGTGACGATGGCTGAATGTTCCGCGTTCACTGTCTTGCCCGCTCAGACGCACGTCGATGCCCGCGGAGAGAAGCGAGGCGAAGGCGAGATGCTCGGCCAGACCCCAGTCCAGCGCACGCTTGCCTTCCGCCATCTCGCGACGGGCAGACATTACTTTTCCAACCAGCGGATGCAACGAGTACTGCTCGGGGACGCTGGTGATCTTGAGCGCGAGTTTTTGAACGAGGTCCGGCAAGGGTGGCGCGTAATAGATACGGCCAACATTTCCATCGAGCAACTGCGGCCAGCTCACTTCCTCGCTCTTTTCATCGACCGGCTTCTTCGCTTCGGCGGCTTGCGCGGCGTCAAGATGTTCACGGTAGTCATGGACATATTTCTCCACGTCTTCCGCCGTCAGAATCCGCTCGTCGACAAGCTTCTTTGCATAGATAGTGCGCACACCAGGGTGGCCTGCAATGGAGCGGTACATCAACGGTTGCGTGATGTTCGGCGTGTCCTGTTCCTGGTGGCCATGGCGGCGGAAACAGACCAGGTCGATCACGACACTCTTGCCGAACGTCGCGCGGAATTCGATTGCGAGGCGCGTGGCGGCAACCACCGCTTCAGGGTCATCGCCGTTCACGTGCAGGACGGGCGCTTCGATCATCTTGGCGATGTCGGTGCAATAGAACGACGACCGGACATCTTCCGGATTGGAAGTGGTGAAGCCAACCTGGTTATTCACCACCACATGGATCGTGCCGCCCGTGCCGTAGCCCCTGGTATTCGAAAGGTTCATCGTCTCCATGACGATACCTTGACCCGAAATCGCGGCGTCCCCGTGGATCTCCACGGGCAGGACTGCGCTTGCACCTTGCCCCAATACCTCGGCGCGCGCACGAGCGATACCCTGAACAACCGGGTTGACGATTTCCAGGTGGGACGGGTTAAACGCAAGTGTTACTTCCGCAGGCCCGGTTGCAGTCGGAAGCAAGCCGGTAAAGCCCTTGTGATATTTGACGTCGCCCGCCGGCAGAAGATGAGCGGTCTTCCCTTCGAACTCGTCGAACAATGCAGCCGGCGGCTTCCCGACGATATTGACGAGAACGTTCAGACGTCCACGGTGCGCCATGCCGAGAATTGAGCTCTTGATGCCCTTCGTGGCACCGTATGCAACCAGTTCATCCAGCAGGACGATCAGCGACTCGCCACCTTCGAGCGAAAAGCGCTTCTGACCGACGTAGCGGGCATGCAGGTATTTTTCGAGTCCCTCGGCAGCGGTCAGCCGTTCGAGGATATGCAGCTTGTCACCGGTATCCAGGGTTGCTTTTGAACGCGAAGACTCGAGACGCATTGGCCACCAGTTGCGCTGCGTCGGGATCAGCCAGATGCATGAACTCGGCGCCCAGCGTTCCGCAATATGTCTCTGTCAGCGCTTTCACCAGATCGCCGAGCGTCGCATCTTCGTCGGAAAAATAGGCACCCGACATGCTGAACTTCGTGTTCATGTCCGCTTGGGACAGATCGTAGTAGCTCGGGTTTAATTCAGGCACTGGCACCGGGGCGGTCCAGCGCAGTGGATCCAGATGAGCATTGCGGGTGCCGACCATGCGATAGGCCGAAATCAAGGCCTGCACGGAGACTTGCTTACCCGCGAAACTCAGGACGTCGTTCTCTGAACGGCCGCCGGTTCGCGTCTGCTTGGCCAGCTCGACAAAACGCGACACGACCGGGGCGTGCGCAACGTCGCCTGTGTCGGATCCGTCAAGAGCCGGCACGCCCTGCAACGCGTCGAAATAGCCGCGCCACTCCTCCGACACCGTGTTCGGGTCGGCTAGGTATGCCTCGTATTGTTCCTCGACATAAGGAGCATTGCCTCCAAACAGGAAGGAGGTATTCCGATTCCGCATCATCATGATGACTCTGTCCTCAGTCGGGCTCACGCCCGGTATCTGCCACGAAATTACCCAAGGCACCACCCGTTGCCGCCTTGGCCAAGCCAGTGCGTCCACAGGTACACGAAGACAAAGATGCAGCTGCGAAAAGAGGCAGGTTTCACTGCCGGCCAGTCCGCGTCAACTTGTGCAAAACCCCGCGGCTCATGCCGCCAGGTCCCTGTGCCCGCCAGGATCGGCAGTCTTCTGACCACCGATGAAAACAGTTTAGGCGTTACGGGTTTGTACTGACGCTCTGGCTGTGATGGTTTGGGGACATCTACTGCTCATTTCCGGCCATCACGTCAAAATTTTCAGAATCTCGTGTATTTATGGGGCCAAACACTTTTGCGACGCAAAGGCTCCGCTAACTGACCGAGCCTGCCGTGCAGTCAATAAGACTGCAAGCGGAATTCAAGGACGCACTGCAATGTCTCAGACCCAATTGACAAGCACCAAAGACGAACTTGTCGCCCGTTTAATCCCGTTTCTGCAAGAGGTCAAGGACATGACCACGAGCACCGAGACCGAGCAATGGCTGAATACGAAGCATGGCGTTGAAAGCGAGTTGTACAAGGATCTGGCGCGACTGATTACCCTCGGCGTAAAGGAGGGCTGGGCGGCCGACGCCGAAATCGCCGGCCCGCGCTACCGTCGCTCACGAGTCAGTGGGCCCTGCGAGGAGACATTCTTCTTCAGCGCCACAGCGGTGTTGCTGGACAGCACGGAGAACACTCAGAACAATCCCGAAGGCAGCTTCCGAGCCGGCCATCACTCGCATCCGTATGGCGAGATCAATCTGGTGGTGCCGCTCAATGAAGGCGCTGCGCTCGCAGGTCCGAACGGCTGGTGTTATGGCGGCTGGACGGCACCGGCGCCGGGAAGCCACCACTTTCCGGAAGTCAAGGGCGGTGCTGTCATCTCGCTCACGTTTCTGCCCGCGGGACGGATTGCGTTCGACGTCAAGGCGCCTTGATATTTTTAAACGACGGTACCAGAGCGATGATCGATCTCGATGCGATTTTCCGGGCCCTGGCCCATCCGTTCCGGCGACAGGTACTGCAATGGCTGGGCGAGCCAGCAGAGTACTTTCCGCAGATTGAGCATTCCCCATTCCGAGGTGTTTCCGCGGGGATGATCCAGGCGAGAGGCGGTTTGTCGCAGTCCACGGTATCAAGCCATCTGTCACAACTCGAGCGGGCGGGGCTTCTCAACACTCAAAGGGCGGGGCAGTGGGTGTTTTTATCGCGCAATGAAGAGGCGCTCCGGGAGTTTTCCGAGTGGCTTCGGGCTGATTTTGCGCGGACTCATGCCAGCGTGGCAATTGCGGCACCTGATCCTGTCGCAGAGCGAACGGGCTTATAGACTATTCTCAAGTTGCTACGCGGCGTTCCTGGCTATTTCCCCGCCGGAAGTGCTGGGCAATTTCCTCATACGGTAAAGGATCGGTCGACCATGAATCTCAAGCGTGTAGGCTCGCAGCCGTCGATAAAAGCCCCTGAAGCGTACTTTACGGGTTCTGTCCGGATGGACCCGTTGAACTCTCCTCCGGAGCCTGCGCGCGTTTCAGTGGTGAGTGTGACGTTCGAACCAGGCGCACGGAGCGCCTGGCACACCCATCCGCTCGGGCAGACGCTTATCGTCACGGCAGGCTGCGGATGGACTCAGTGCGAAGGCGAACCTATCGTCGAAATTCGCGCTGGCGATGTGATCTGGTGCCCGCCGGATCACAAGCATTGGCACGGAGCGTCTGCAACGACCTCCATGACCCACATCGGCATTCAGGAAGCTCTGGACGGCGTGAGCGTCGTCTGGATGGAGAAGGTGACCGACGAGGAATATCTGGTCGGGCCACCGGGCCGTGAGCACGCGTGAGCACAATCATTCGTGGCACCGAGTGGCATTGCCAACCTGCATCGATGAATGTTCCCGAGAGTATCGGGCATCCCGATGCGAATCAGCTTTGGTCGGCAAGATGACTCGAATACAGATCGACTAACCAGTCGATAAAAATATCGACCCGCTTCGGCTTGGTCCGGTTAGGCATATACACCACGGAGACCGGACGGGGATTGAGCGGATAGTCTCTTAGAACCTTATTCAGTCTGCCGGCTCGCACATGAGCATCGAGTACGAAGGTGCTCCCCTGGATCAGTCCGAGGCCGGCCAGCCCGCATGCAACGTAGGTATCGGTGTCGTTCACCATGATCGCGCTCTTCAGCGGAACGGAGCGGACTTCTTCGCCGTCGAGAAACTCCCAACTTCTGATCCGGCCTGACTTCATGGCGTAATTTACGCCGATGTGATTGCTGAGGTCATCCAGGGTGACGGGCTCGCCATGGGTGCGGATATATTCCGGCGACGCGTAGGTCAGTGTTTTGTAATAGCCAATTGTCTTGGCGACCAGTCCAAGTTCGCTCACCGTTCCCACGCGCAGCGCGCAGTCCAGCCCCTCTTCGATGAGATCGGGGTGTTGATCAGTAATGTTGATGTCCAGCCGAATGTCAGGATGACTGGCGAAAAAATTCGGCAGGTCCGGGATAACGGCCGACTTCGCAACTAGCGAGGGCATGCTGACGCGGACTATTCCGCTATTGCTTCCTTTCGACGCGTGAGCGTCGGCATCCATTTCGTCCAGATCCCGAAGCAGCGCGACGCAACGTTCGTAGTAGCGGATGCCTGCATCTGTCGGCTTGCTTCGCCGGGTGGTCCGGTTAAGAAGTTTTATGCCCAGATCCGACTCAAGGGCCTGAACCATACGGGTCACATAGACTGCGGACGTATGCAGTACTTCGGCGGCTCTCGTGAAGCTAGTCGTTTCGACTACCTTCACATACGCTTTCATGGCGGAAATCTTGTCCATCGCTTGTTGTTATGTCGTTCGTTGCATGTCGAGGTTCGTTAATTGTACTGGGAAGGTCTGCACAACCTGTTTTCCGTGCACCGGTAATGTGTTGCCATCCGATTCGTGCCCTCGCGGCCTGTGCGCCATTCGTACAGGTCGTCAGCTATCAGGCGCATAGCTGGACATGTCGGGTCCAGCCACAATCTCACGTAAGCGTCGCGTGGAGTGAATCGCCAGAGCGGTCGAGGCTTCCATGCGGAAGCGTTGCCGCGCGACCTTTGACAGAGGAGAGAAGATGCGATTTGAAACGCTAGCGGTGCACGGCGCACATGTTCCAGATGCCGGATCGGGCGCGGTTGCGAAACCGATCACGCTTTCCGTCACGTATCAACGTGAACCCGACGGGACCTACCCGGGTGGTCATTACTACTCGAGCAAGGGCAATCCGAACCGGGACACCCTCGAAGCGTGCTTCGCGAGTCTGGAAGGCGGGACGGGCTCCGTCGCGTTCGCATCGGGGTGTGCGGCAATTACAGCGGTGTTGCGCTTGTTGAAACCCGGCGACCATGTTCTCGTCCCTGATGACGTGTTCCAGGGAACCATCCGGATTCTGCGCGAGCTGATGCCCAAGTGGGGCGTCTCGTACGGCACGGTCGATATGACAAACCTCCGGGCGGTCGCAGAGGCGATCAGGCCCAACACCCGGTTAATCTGGGTGGAGACATTGTCCAATCCCTTGCTTAAAGTGACCGATGTCACTGCGGTGGCCAGTCTCGCGCGCGACGCCGCTGCGCTTTGCGTGGTAGACAACACGTTCGTCACGCCGGTGTTGCAGCAACCGCTTTCGCAGGGGGTGGATCTTGTGTTACATGCGTCCACGAAATACATCGGCGGACATGGGGACGTTCTGGGAGGCATTGTCACGGGCAATGCCCGGAGTGAGCAGTTGATCGAACAGTTGCGGCAGATCCAGTCGCTGGAGGGCGCTGTCCCGGCTCCGTTCGATTGCTGGCTGATTCACCGGGGCCTGAAAACCTTGAGTTGCCGTGTCCAGACCCACGCAACTAGCGCGATGCAGATTGCGAAATACCTCAGTGAACACGAGCTCGTCGAAAAAGTTTTCTACCCCGGGCTTGCGAGCCACGCGGGGCATGACCTTGCGACAAGCCAGCTATCAGGGGGCTACGGCGGGATCGTGGCGATCCGGCCTAAGGGCGGCCGCATCGCCGCACTCAGGATTGCCGGCACGGTGAAAGTCTTTACCAACGCGACGAGTTTTGGCGAAGCCGAAAGTCTGATCCAGCACCAGGCCACATCGCTGACCCATGGAACAGGCACAGGAATTTTCGACGACCTGTTACGGCTTTCAATCGGCCTCGAGCATCCCGCGGATCTCATCGCTGATCTAGTTAGGGCCTTGCATTCCGCTCACCTTTAGGGAGGTGGCGATGGAAGGGATCGGCCTCACTCTTTTGCCTGATCGGAAAGTGTGTCGGGGTGTTTGCTACTCTGGTGCAACAATCCGAGCATCCGCTCCCGGTCCATCACATTTTCGGCCTCGACGATTTCGATCAACGGTCGGCCAGACTCCACGGCTTGTGCAACGAGTGCCGCCGTCTGTTCGTAGCCGATCTCTTCCTTCAGCGCGGGCGCGATCGCGGTCGATCTGAGCAGGTTGCGCTCGCTTGCCTCCGGGTCGGCAATCATCGGCCGCACACAGTGTTCATCGAACATCGATACGCTTCGCCGCGCGGCCCCCAGTGCTTTGAACAAACACACGGCGATGAGCGGCATATAGTTGTTCGTCTCCAACTGTCCATTGGCGGCGGCAAGCATGACGCTCTGGTCCGCGCCGGCCACGAAGTACGCGATCTGTGTAAGGCCCATGGCGTGAACCGGATTCACTTTGCCCGGCATCATCGACGAACCCGCCTGCTGCGGTGCCAGCCGGACTTCGCCGATACCGCCACGCGGGCCGGAACTGAGAAGTACCAGATCGTTCGCCACCTTGGCGAGCGCAAGCATGGCCGTTTTCACGGTAGACGATAAGGCGGCGAATTCGTCCATGTTCTGGACCGCGTCGAACAGATCCTGAGCCGGCGTGAGCGGCTGTCCCGCCAGTTCAGCGAGCGCGGCGGTCACGCTCTGCCGATAGCCGGGGTACGTGCCGAGCCCGGTGCCGACCGCCGTGGCGCCAAGCGCGATCGTACTCAGCGCCGGAATATGCGCATCGAGCGCCGCTGCCATGCGTTGAGCGAGGGAAGCATAGCCGCCCACCGCCTGGTCGAGCCGCATCGGCAACGCGTCCTGCAGACAAGTCCGGCCGATGCGCAGGATGCCGTCGAACTGGCGCGCCTTGTTTCGCAGCGAAGCCGCCAGTCGACTGACGGCGGCGCTCAGCAGCCTGAGTTCCTCGAGCAGGGCCAGCTTGGCTGCGGTGAGCAGGACGTCGCTGGTGGACTGTGCGTAGTTGACGTGATCGAGCGGATGCAGGAACGCGTATTCGCCAGGCCGGTGCCCCATCAGTTGCAGCGCACGATTGGTCAGAACTTCGTTGATGTTCATGTTGATCGACGTACCGCACGAGCCTTCGAGCGGATCGACGATCAGCGCGGCGGCATGCTGTCCATCCGCGAGTTCGACACACGCGGCAACGATGGCGTCGCGCTGCGCGCCGCTCAATTTGCCGTGCTGCGCATTGACTCGCGCGATCACCATTTTCGTAAGGGCGAGCCATTTGACGAATGCGGGGTAATGCGCCAGCGTTTCGCCGCTGTACGGAAAGTTGGCCTGTCCGCGTAGTGAATGAATGCCGTATAAGGCATCCATCGGGAGTGTGCATTCGCCGAGCGCGTCGACTTCAATGCGAAGATGTTCCATTGTCGTGCGGTTCCTGAATATGGCTGGTTCAGCTTTCGAGCGATGCGTGACGTGTCTCCGGTGCCCAGATCGCACACGTCACGCCTCCTATCGCCAGCACGACGACGCAAAGATAGACAGCGGCCTGGCCTCCGTAGATCGCGACGATGCTCGGAAACAGAAAAGTGGTCACCGCGGATCCGATCCGGCTTGCGGCAACGGCGAAACCCAGCGCAGTGGCGCGAAGCTCGGTCGTGAACAACTCCTGCGGGTAGAGAAAGCAGAGATTGTTGGTGCCGCTCAATACGAGTGCGAATACCGCGAATAGCGCGACCACGGCCGTGCCCGGCAGGTGCGAGCCGAACGACAGACACGCAAGCACGATCGCAGACAGAAAGAAACCTCCCAGCAGGAACGCACGCCGGCTGATACGGTCCACGACGAGCGCGCCCGCAACCGTGCCGAGCAGCAGGAAGACGTTATAGATCAAACCCGCGAGAAACTTGTCCTGAATGTGCAACGAGGCGAACACCATCGGCGAGAACGTACCGAGCGAAAAGTACGGAATCACGAGACACATGTAGAAGAAGCAGGCAATGAAGAGCCGCTTGCGCCATTGGGCCGAGAACACTTTCGTGATGGCCGAACCGGAGGCGCCTGCCTGCGCGGTCTCTGCGGGACGGTTCAGCACGATATTCGGACCGATGTTGTCGCGGATGATCGCGAGCGCTTCGGCGGTGCGCCCCTTGCGTTGCAACCACAGCGGCGATTCCGGTATGCGCACCCGAAACAGAAACACGATTGCCGCAGGCGCCGCGCTCGAAAGCAGCATCACGCGCCAGATATCGGGACCATGATCTTTGAGCAGATAGCCGACCACATAAGCGCATGCGTATCCCAGCGCCCACGCTATGGCGAGCCAGCTCAGAAGCCGTCCGCGCAGGCGCAGTGGCGAATATTCGACCACCAGTGCCTTGCTGACCACATAGTCAAAGCCGAGCGTGATGCCGAGCAACAGGCGCAGGATCAGGAGCTGCGTCGGGCTGGTGACCCAGAACTGCGCGACCGAGATGACAGCGAACAGCGCCATGTCATAGTTGAATAGCGCACGACGGCCAAAGCGGTCGACGAACGAGCCCGCGAACAGGCTTCCTGCGAACAGGCCCGCCAGTGACGCCGCACCGAGGATGCCGATCCACACCGCATTCAGATGTAGTTGTGGCGTAGCGATAGCCAGCGCAATACCGATGATGCCAAGCACAAAGCCGTCGCTGAATTGGCCGCCCGTGCCGGCGAACGTCACGCGCAGGTGAAACGGCGTGAGTGGTGCGTTCTCGAACGCGACGGTCGTTGGGGCCGCGTCGGCCGCACTCTCGGCGCGCGTCCTCGTCGATATATTCATGGTTATCGGTCTCCTTGAAATCGCTTGTGTAAAATAATCCTCGCCATTCTAGGTTCGCGCGGACGGCGCGGCGCGCCCTAGCCGCCGAATAAGGAATTCTTATGCTCAGGTTTCGAAACACCATTTTCTTGCGATGGTCGTGCGTGTCTCAAACCGGTGCCGCTGTGGCGACATGCCCGTGAGCAGGCAGCACGACCGTCCGGTCGATCTCTATCAGCTCGACGTGTTCCTGGCGGTTGCATCGATGGGCAGCATGTCGGCCGCAGCGGGGGCACTGGGCATCAGTCAGTCCGCCGTTTCGCAGACCACCGCGCAGCTTGAGCAGTCGCTCGGGCTGGTGTTGATCGACCGCGCGCGGCGGCCGCTTTCGTTGACGCCCGCCGGACTCTATATCAGCCAGAACGCGGAGCCGCTCATCGCGCTTGCGAGGCAAATGAAGGCGCAAGCGACGGAGGTGTCGAAGAATGAGGGCTCATATCTGCGCATCGGCATGATCGATTCGGTAGCCAATACCATCGGGCCCTCGCTCATCAGGCAGTTGGTGGCCCGTACAAGCGGCTTGTCGGTGCAAATTGGCATGGCCACCGTGCAGGAAGAAGCGCTGCTAGGACGTGAGCTCGATCTGATCATCTCCACCGATTCTTTGGTCGATCATCCCGCGTTCGAGCATCAGCTTCTCTATGAGGAAAGCTTTGTCGCCATTGTTGCGCGCGATGCGGGCCGCGCGGCCACGCTACCAACGCCACCAACGCTGCAGGCGCTCGCAGCGGCGGTGCCGTTCATTCGCTTTAGCCGGACGTCGACGCTTGGGATCCGGATAGAAAGAATCCTGCGCTACAACGACATCGACGCACCGAGGAAGCTCGAGGTCGATCACGCGGATACCATGACCCTGCTGGTGGCGCAGGGCTTGGGGTGGGCCATTACAACGCCGACTTGCCTGCTCCAGACGGGCACGCGGTTCGTCGACGCAATCGATCTCATTCCTGTCGAGCGAGGCAATTCCACGCGCTCAATCTATCTCGTAGGACGTCGCGGGGAATTTCTCACCCTGTCGAGAGACATCGCCATTGCCGTGCGGCAATCGCTACACGAATTGCTGGATTCACATTCCTGGCTGCGGCCTTATGTGCCTTCGGGCGGGACCGAAGCTGGCGGGTAGCGGGCTCGTTCGGGGCACCGTCCGCGATTTTTTCGATGCCCCTTGTCCGTCAGCCTATGGCCCGCGCGTCATTGTGATGGCGGCCCGATTTGATTCACCGCCTCAACCCATGACGGAGGCTCATATGCAATATCTGCTGATGATCTATTCAGAAGAAAGCGGCTGGAGTCGGATGACCGACAGCGAGCGGCAGGAAGGTGTCGCCGCGTATCAGGCGTACACGGAATCGTTGAAGAAAGCCGAGGTTCTGCTAGGTGCCAACCGGCTGCAGCACACGAACACGGCCACCACGGTGCGACTGGTCGACGGCAAGCCGCAGGTGCTGGATGGGCCGTTTTCCGATTCGAAGGAGCAGCTTGCCGGCTACTACCTGATCGACGTGCCCAACCTGGACGCGGCGATCGCGTGGGCGTCGCGTTGTCCAGGTGCGGCATACGGCACCCTGGAAGTGCGCCCGGTCTGGACCGCTCCCTACGATGCGGCTTCTGCTGGATGAGTCCGATCGGCGACGACCGTGATGCTGGCGGCGCCGCGCGTCTGATTGCCGAGACGGTCGCTCGCCGTAGTTACGGCAAGCTCGTCGCGCTGCTGGCGATGCGCACGCGCGACGTCGCGGCAGCCGAGGACGCGTTGGCCGACGCGTTTGCGGCCGCGCTCGCCGACTGGCCGGAGCGCGGCTGCCCCGCGAATCCCGAAGCGTGGCTTATGACGGTCGCGCGCCGCCGGGCGATCGACGGCGCGCGTCATCGCCACGTCGGCGACGAAGTGGCGAACCAGCTCACGATCCTCGCTGACGAGATCGACGAGCGTGACGCGGGCGGCTTGCCCGACCGGCGGCTTGCGCTGCTATTCGCGTGCACGCACCCCGCACTCGAAGCCGCGATTCGCACGCCGCTGATGCTGCAGGTGGTGTTGGGTCTCGAAGCGAAGACGATTGCCTCCGCGTTCCTGACGTCGCCGGCCGCAATGAGCAAGCGCCTCGTGCGGGCGAAGAACAAGATCCGTGAAGCGGGCATTCCTTTCAGTGTGCCCGAGCGCGAGGAGTTGCCCGGCCGGCTCGCCGCGGTGCTGGAAGCGGTTTATGCAACGTATGCGGAAGGTTGGACCGATCCGCTCGGCAGCGACGCCGAGCGGCGCGATCTCACCGGCGAGGCGCTGTTTCTTGCCCATCTGCTCGTCGAACTGCTACCTGAGGAACCGGAGACGCTTGGTCTGCTCGCGCTGATGTTATATGCACAGGCACGGCGCGATGCGCGACGCGATGCGACCGGCGACTATGTGCCGCTGTCGGCGCAGGATCCGGCGACATGGCACGCGCCGATGATCGACGCAGCCGACACACTCCTGCGGCGGGCGAACACTTTCAACGCAATCGGCCGCTTTCAGCTCGAGGCCGCGCTGCAGTCGGCGCACGTGCACCGCTGTCGCACGCACTGCTCCAACTGGGACGAGATCGTGCAGCTCTACGATGCGCTGCTCGCGATTGCAGGGTCGCCGGTGGTCGCGGTGAACCGCGCGCTCGCGCTGGCGGAGCGCGACGGCCCACAGGCGGCGCTCGACGCGCTTGGGCTCTATGCGGACGATCCGCGGCTCGCCGACTACCAGCCGTACTGGGCCGCGCGCGCTAATCTGCTTGCGCGTACCGGCGCGACTGCCGAAGCGCTCGGCGCGTACGATCTCGCGATCGGGCTCGAGCGTGATCCCGCTGTGCGGCGCTTCTTGCAGCGCAAGCGCAGGGCACTGTCATCGGCGACAGGTTAGATTGGCGGCTTAGGGTTTGCCACGCGAGGTGGCAAGCCGCGCGTGAACCCGGCTCAGACAGGCCTTCGGGTGCCTGCCAAGCTGCGCGGGCGCGCAGGTTATACCAGGATGGCCGCAACGTGCCATTTTCTCGCGAAACAATGTCTGACACGCTCGATGTGATTAAGGCGGATCACGCCATGCGCCATTGGACGCATGATTCCGTCGGTAGTATCGAGATTGGTTCCGCGGTTCATAAGCGGATGTTCTGCGAGATGCTTCTCACCACCCATAATCCCTACAAGCCCGCCGTCATCGAGTGGCCGAGCTTGCCGCCAGCCGCGCTCAAGCGTGTCACGTCTTTGCCCATCTGGGACATTGCGGTACAAACGGAAGGACGCGCATCGATCCGTGTAGCGACATACGCCACCAGGATCGACGAGCCACTGCTTCGCGAAGCGCTAACCATGAACGGCGAGGAGGAAGCGCGCCACAAAGTGGTGCTTTCGAAGCTCTTGCAATGAAGAAATAAAAGTATGCGCGTGAGCCCGCGCGCTAATTCACCTGTTTCTGCGCAACAGCGTGACACACGCGACCTCGAGGGTCTCACCCGTCAAAGTCCAAGGCAAACCGCGCCGGCGGCGACGATCAGGCACGCGCTCCAGCGCCTCACACTCACTGCCTCTCGCAGGAACATGTGCCCGATCAGTACGGCGAATACGACACTGGTCTCGCGCAATGCCGATACAGCACCCATCGCGCCCGACTGCAGTGCCCAGATCACGATCGCGTATGCCGCGAGCGACACCAGCCCACCTGCGAGCGACGATATGATCCCGCCAGGCGCCTCGCGTAGCGATATCCAGAGCGCCGACGGTCCGCGCATAGCGATGAACAGCAGGGGCATCAGCCAGTAAAACAGAAACATCCACGCGGTGTAAGCCAGTGCCTCACCGCCAGACAATCGTACGCCAATGCCGTCAATCACCGTATAGAGTGCGATCGTCGCGCCGGTCGCCAGCGCCGAGAGTACGCCCGCGCGCGACACGCGGCGTCCCTGCAACGCGATCGCGACAATGCCGCCCGATATCATCACGACGCCGACGCCGTGCAGCAAGCCTATCGTTTCGTGTGCGAATAGCGCCGCGCCAAGCGTCACGAGCACGGGTGACGACCCGCGTGCGATCGGATAGGCCAGCGCCAGATCGCTGCGGCGATAGGAGCGCACGAGACTCACGTTGTAGACAATATGCACGAGCCCCGAGGCGATGAGATACGGCCACGCTGCATCGGGCGGCAACGGCAGAAATACCACGCTCATCGTACAGACCGCCGCGATGCCGATGCTCATCCACGTCATCGAAAGAAAACGGTCGCGATTGCCGTGTAGCATCGCGTTCCAGCTTGCATGGAGCAGCGCGGCAAAGAGGACAAGGCCGCCGGTATAACTGAGCATGCGGATTTCGCCGTACCTGAAGAATGAAGCGGTGGGGAGAATGCAGATCGACTCCGGAGTGAAGAGAATATCTAACTTGTGATTCGCCAACAAACGAGATATTTTGGGCTTTCACGTTAGCTAAACTCTTGCGAATGAAACGTCTCCTGCCCCCGCTTAACGCGTTGCGCGCCTTCGAGGCCGCTGGCCGGCTCAGTAGCTTCAAGGAAGCCGCGGCCGAACTGCATGTCACTCAGGGCGCCGTGAGTCAGCACGTACGGCAACTGGAGGAATGGCTTCGCGCCCCCCTCTTTGAGCGTCATAACCGGCGCGTCACGTTGACGCCTGCGGCCAGGACCTATCTCGCGGAAATTGGTCCCTTGTTCGAGCAGCTTGCGCAGGCAACGGCCAGGTATGGCTTCTCTGACACCGTCTCGCGGATATTGTCCGTCAACGCGCCCGCGACTTTCACATTGCGCTGGCTGGTGCCAAGACTGGCGGCGTTCCGTGCTGCCCATGCCGATACGGAGGTCGACGTCGTGACGTCGAACGAGCCGATCGAGAGTCTGAACACGACATTCGACGTCATTATTCGCGGCGGTCCAGATACCTTCTATGGCTACTCGATGCGCCCATTCCTTTCCGAAGAAAGAATCCCGGTATGCAGTCCGGCGCTTCTACAGCGGCTGCCACTCGAAACACCGGACGGTCTGCGCCGGCACACGTTGCTGCATACGTCGAGCCTTCCGCGACTCTGGCCGGACTGGCTGGCGAGCGCGAGCGCTCCCGCATTGATGCCAGCCTCCGCCCTGACGTTCGATCATTTCTACCTGACGTTGCAGGCCGCCATCGACGGAATCGGAGTGGCGATGGGCCCGACTGCGCTGGTAGCGGACGATCTCGCCGCCGGTCGGCTGGTCGCGCCGTTCGACGGCCCGCGGCTGCCGTCGCGGAGCTATTGCACTTACGTCACGGAGGCCAGCTGCGCGGATGAACTCGTGGTGCGGTTCCGGTCCTGGCTTGAGAGCGAAGGGAAGGGCTCGCATGTTCGCGGTCGCTGAAGTAGTGCGTGCCCAATAACCTCCGCCAACGCCGTCGATGTGTCACTGCTCAGAATCGTTACGAGGCGCATGGGGTACCCGTTCCTCCTCGTACAGCCGATAGATGAGTTCAAGCATTTCCCGAATGTCGCGCGACTCGTCGAGCGCGCGCATGCTCATGATGATTGGGGAAACCAGCGTGGGATCGTCCAGTTCCTTGTAACTCACATCGTCCCGCTTCAGGCCGTACACGCTACTCGGCACAACAGAAATTCCTTCCCCCGCCGCTACGAGGCCTAGCGCGATCTGCAACTCCCGTACTTCATAGATGCGGCGAGGCTTGAGACCGCGGTCTGCGAATGCCGCCAGCACCTGGTCTGCATAACTGGGGCGCGGCGCCTTGGGGAAAATGATCAGGGTCTCGTTGACCAGATCGCTGAGAGCGAGGACGGGTTTGATCAGTGAGAGCGGGTGGCCCTCCGGAAGCGCAACAATCATCTTCTCCTCGCGAAGAATCACCCGGCGGATATTTGCGTCTTCGTGCCGGATACGGCCGAACCCGACATCGATCTGACCATCTTTCAGCGCGCGAATCTGGTCCATGGTCGACATCTCGTGGAGGCTGAGTTCGACCGTGGTGTTCTCATCGCGGAAGCGCCGGATGATTTTGGGCAGCATTCCGTACAACGTCGAGCCCACGAAACCGACAGAGAGGCTGCGCTCGATATTGCCCACGCGCCGCGTCATCGATTCGAGTTCGGCCGTTTGAGCCAGCAACTGGACGGCATGCGCATAGAAGAACTTGCCTGTCTCGGTGAGCTTCAACGGGCGCGAGTCGCGCTGGAATAGCTGCACCTCAAGAATCTCTTCAAGCTGCTGTATCTGGCGGCTCAGAGGCGGTTGGGCCATGTTCAGCCGCTGTGCCGCGCGCGTGAAATTGTGTTCCTCGGCTACGGCGACGAAATAGCGAAGATGCCGCAGTTCCATTTCAATACCTCGTAGATATAGACCGATACTAAATCAGTGTTGGACGGGGCGTTCGGACGTCCATTATTCTGCATTCACACTCAGTTTCAGCACCAATTATACCTCTCAGGCATATTCAAGTAGGCGCTAAATCGAGGGTTTACCCCACCATAAAATAGAGATTCAGGAGCAGACATGGGCGTCAAAGTGTTCGATACGAAGGAAGTGCAAGACCTGCAGAAGGCTGCTGCTAACCTTGGCAGCCAGGATGGCAGTGCGCGCGCAAAGCAGATCGTCAATCGCCTGCTGGGCGACCTGTTCAAGGCCATCGACGACCTCGACATGACGCCCGACGAAATCTGGGCTGGCGTCCACTACTTCAACAAGCTCGGCCAGGACGGCGAAGCTGCGCTGCTTGCTGCGGGTCTCGGTCTGGAGAAATACCTGGACATCCGCATGGATGCGGAAGACAAGGCGGCTGAAATCACAGGCGGCACGCCGCGTACCATCGAAGGTCCGCTGTATGTCGCCGGTGCGCCGGTGCGCGATGGCGTATCGAAGATCGATATCGATCCGGACGAGAATGCCGGGCCGTTGATTATCCGCGGCACGGTAACCGCTCCAGATGGCAAGCCCGTTGCAGGCGCGGTGGTCGAATGTTGGCACGCCAACTCGAAAGGCTTCTATTCGCACTTCGACCCAACCGGCGCGCAGAGCGAGTTCAACCTGCGCGGAGCGGTCAGCACCGACGTCAATGGCAAGTACGAGTTCCGTACGCTCATGCCGGTCGGCTACGGCTGTCCGCCGCATGGCGCGACTCAACAACTGCTGAATGCGCTTGCCCGTCACGGCGATCGTCCGGCGCACGTGCACTTCTTCGTCACGACCGACCAGCACCGCAAGCTGACGACGCAAATCAACATCGAGGGCGACCCGTTGATCTGGGACGACTTTGCCTATGCCACCCGCGAAGAACTGATTCCTCACGTGGTCGAAAAGACGGGCGGCGCTGCTCTGGGAATGAAGGCCGATGCGTATAAGGAAATCGAGTTCGACATCGTGTTGACGCCGCTGATTCAGGGTAAGGATAACCAGCTCGTCCACCGCCTGCGTGCATCTGCGAGCGCCTGAGCGCCAACCGCCAACCGTTAGTCGCGGCCGCTATGTCATAGCACTGCTGCCGCCCAATCCTTCGCAAGATTCTTTCGACACCGATGCACGCGCTCCAACGCCCGGAGCACGCGTGAGGAGAGCACTCATGTCTGCAATTATCGATAAAGCCTCGCAACTGGATGAACTGCTGAACACCGCCGTTCAGGATGACAAACAAAACGGTGTATTCCGTTGCCGTCGCGACATCTTCACGAACGCCGAATTGTTTGAACTCGAAATGAAGCAAATATTCGAGAGCAACTGGGTTTATCTCGCGCATGAAAGCCAGATTCCCAACAACAACGACTACTACACCACCTGGATTGGCCGCCAGCCTGTCGTGGTTACTCGCGACAAAGCTGGCGACCTGCACGCGGTCATCAACGCCTGCGCGCACAAGGGCGCGATGCTGTGCCGCAAAAAGCACGGCAACAAAGGCACCTTTACGTGTCCTTTTCACGGCTGGAGCTTCGCCAATACCGGCAAGCTGCTGAAAGTGAAAGATGTGAAGACCACCGAATACCCGGTGCAATTCAATACCAACGGCTCGCATGACCTGAAAAAAGTCGCACGCTTTCAGAGCTATCGCGGCTTCCTGTTCGGCACGCTCAACGCGGACGCGATTCCACTCGAGGATTACCTCGGCGAGACCAAGGTGATCATCGACCAGATTGTCGACCAGGCGCCGAACGGGCTGGAAGTGTTGCGCGGCAATTCATCGTACGTCTACGACGGCAACTGGAAGATGCAGATGGAGAACGGCTGCGACGGCTACCACGTCAGCACCGTGCACTGGAACTACGCTGCGACGATGGACCGGCGCAAGGTCGAGGGCACCAAGGCCGTGGATGCGAACAGCTGGAGCAAGTCGGTAGCCGGAGTGTACGGGTTCGACCACGGCCACATCCTGCTGTGGACCAAGACGATGAACCCGGAAGTGCGGCCGGTCTATCAATACCGCGACGAAATCAAGGCACGCGTTGGCGACGTGAAGGCGGACTTCATCGTCAATCAGACCCGCAATCTTTGTCTGTATCCGAACGTGTTCCTGATGGACCAGTTCAGTACGCAGATTCGCGTCGTACGTCCAATCAGCGTGGACAAGACCGAAGTCAGCATCTTCTGTTTCGCTCCGAAGGGCGAGAACGCCGCCGACCGGGCTACCCGCATCCGTCAATACGAGGACTTCTTTAACGTCTCGGGGATGGGCACCGCAGATGACCTCGAAGAGTTTCGCGCCTGCCAGGCCGGCTATGCCGGTACGACTGCGATGTGGAACGACCTTTCGCGCGGGGCGCCGTTGTGGGTCGACGGCCCTGACGCAAACGCCAAGAGTATGGGGCTGAAGCCGCGCATCTCGGGCGAGCGAAGCGAAGACGAAGGGCTGTTTGTGTGTCAGCACGAATACTGGGTGCACCAGATGCGCGACGCACTCAAAAACGAACAAGGGGAGGCCCTGGCATGAGCTTCGATCACCAGAGAATTTGCGCCGTGCTGTTTCGCGAAGCGCGCCTGCTCGATGACAGAACATGGGACGACTGGCTTGCCTGCTATACGGAGGACGTCACTTACTGGATGCCGGCGTGGGATGACGACGACCAGCTCACCGACGACCACGAGAGCCAGATTTCGCTGATGTATTACCCGGACCGTGGCGGCCTGGAAGACCGTGTATTCCGCATCAAGACCGAACGCAGCAGTGCCTCGATGCCGGAACCGCGAACCAGTCACAACGTCACCAATGTGGAAGTGCTGGCCGAGCGCGAGAACGAAGTGGATGTGCGCTACAACTTCAATACGCTCAGCCACCGCTACAAAAACACCGACCAGTTTTTCGGCACGATGTTCGTCACGCTGCGCGAGGTCAACGACGAACTGTTGATTTGCTACAAGCGCATCGCATTGAAGGACGACTACATCCGCCAGGTGCTCGATATCTATCACGTTTGAGCGCAAACATCCGCGGAAATGAGAAGTACAGGAGGCAAGATGTCCAGCTACAACATTGCACTGAATTTTGAAGACGGCGTGACCCGCTTCGTTACATGCAAAGCGGGCGAAAAGGTACTCGATGCCGCCTTTCGCGCAAAAATCAACCTGCCGATGGATTGCTCCGACGGCGTGTGCGGTACCTGCAAGTGCCGGGCCGAGAGCGGCAGCTACGACCTGGGCGACGATTACATCGACGATGCGCTGTCCGAGGATGAGAAGGAGGGCGGTCTCGTACTCACCTGCCAGATGGTGCCGGAAAGCGATTGTGTCATTGCAGTGCCGGCATCTTCCACTGCATGCAAGACTGAACAAAGCAAGTTCGCCGCGACCGTAGCAAAGGTCGAAGCGCACAACGATGCGGCCATCGTGCTCGAACTGGATGTGGAGGCGACAGCGCCGGTATTCCTGCCGGGCCAGTATGTCAACATCGACGTTCCTGGCAGCGCGCAGCATCGTTCCTATTCTTTTTCGTCGGCACCGGGCGAATCGAAAATCAGTTTTCTGATCAAGAAAATTTCCGGTGGCGTGATGAGCACGTGGCTCGAATCCGCGCAGGCCGGCAACAAGGTGGAACTGACCGGTCCGCTCGGCAGCTTCTATCTGCGTGCCGTCGAGCGGCCGTTGCTGTTCCTTGCTGGCGGCACGGGCCTCGCCCCGTTCCTGTCGATGCTTGAAGTGCTGGCTCGCGCGAACTCGCAGCAAAAAGTACATCTGATTTACGGTGTGACGCGAGACCTCGACCTCGTGCAGGTCGATGCAATCGATGCCTACGTGGCGAAGTTGCCGAATTTCACTTACAGCACCGTCGTGGCCGATACGGATTCGACCCATCCCCGCAAGGGTTGGGTGACGCAACACATGCCGGCGGAGGCCGTCAATGACGGCGACGTGGACGTGTACCTGTGCGGGCCGCCGCCGATGGTCGATGCGGTGCGTAAGCATTTCGACGACAACGGTGTGAAGCCCAATAGCTTTCACTACGAGAAGTTCACGGCTAACGCAGCACCGAGGACCGCATGAGCACGCAACGATTTGCCGGCAAGATCATGGTCGTCACAGGGGCCGCCCAGGGCATCGGTCGTGCGGTAGCGCTTCGCGCAGCCGCCGAAGGCGCCAAGGTGCTGTTCGTAGACCGCGCTGACTTCGTGTCGGAAGTCGCCGCCGAAGCGCGCGGCGCACAGACAGCAGGGTTTGTTGCTGATCTCGAGACGTACGATGGCGCCGCGGCGGCGATGGCCTTCGCCTCGCGCACCTTTGGCGGCATCGACATTCTGGTCAATGGCGTGGGCGGCGCGATTCGCATGCGTCCCTTCGCCGAGTTCGAGCCCGCACAGATCGATGCGGAAATCCGTCGCTCCCTCATGCCGACGCTGTACGCCTGCCATGCAGTCTTGCCGCACCTGCTTAAGCGCGGAGGCGGGACCATCGTGAACGTGTCTTCGAATGCCACACGCGGTATTCGCCGCGTGCCGTATTCGGCGGCCAAGGGCGGTGTCAACGCGATGACGCAATCGCTGGCGATGGAGTACGCAGAACACAATATCCGCGTGGTCGCCACGGCGCCGGGGGGGACCGATGCGCCGCCGCGACGTGTGCCGCGCAATACAGCCGGTGACAGTGAGCAGGAAAAAATCTGGATGGGTGAAGCGGTGAAGCAGGTCACTGATTCAACCTTCTTCAAACGTTACGGCAGCATCGACGAGCAGGCTGCACCTATTCTGTTCCTCGCGTCGGATGAGGCCGGTTATATCACCGGCACTGTGTTACCCGTAGCGGGTGGCGACACGGGCTGATTCGTAGCTTCTTTTTTCCGGCTGACTCACAAACACGGGCAGACCGGCGGCGGGAAGACGCTCTGTGCGTTGAAATCAGGGCGGTTGGCGTATTGCCTGAGTAGCATAGTGTTTCAACTATAGGAACCGCTTATTGTTCAGATAGTAAACCGGTCTTGGACGCTATAGCCAGATCGCACCATCATCTCATCAACCCCAGGCTTGAGGAGATGACGGTGCAAGAGCCAATCGATGGTTTTTCAGTTTCAAATGAATGCCTTTCCGAAGCGCATCCAGGCCGTTTCGATGCGTGAGAATCGCCGCCACACCTGACGCGGACTTCACTCGTGACAAGGACATTCATGTCTGCCCGAACCCCCGACCTGACGAGACGGTTGACGCTACTATTTGCGCTCGCCTCTGGCGTCATTATCGCGAACATCTACTATTCGCAGCCGCTATTGGCCGCTATTGCGAGTGCGTTCGACTATAGCCCGACCCAGGTCGGCTTCCTGGTTACGCTCACCCAGCTCGGCTACGCGTGTGGCCTGCTATTGATCGTGCCGCTCGGCGACGTGTTGAATCGGCGCACACTCATCGTGTCCCTGCTCCTGCTCACGGTGGTCGCGTTGCTCGCAGTCGCCCTGAGCCCTGACTTCAAACTCTTCGCTGCGGCAAGCATGCTACTCGGTGTAACTTCGTGCGCTGCGCAGTTGCAAGTTCCGTTTGCTGCTTCGCTCGCATCCGACAATGAGCGTGGGCGCGTAGTAGGCACCGTGATGAGCGGTTTGCTTCTCGGCATCCTGCTAGCGCGAACAGTTTCCGGAACCATCGCGCAACTGGCGGGCTGGCGCATCGTTTATGGTTTCGCCGCGTTTTTGATCCTGCTTCTGACCTTGTGCCTTGTGCGAGCACTACCGCAAGACCGAAGAAGCGATCGACCCTGGCGCTATCGTCAGCTGCTGCGGTCTCTACTGACACTGCTGAATCAACACCCAACAATCGGCCTGCGTTCGCTGTACGGCGCTCTGGGTTATGCCTGCTTCAGCATCTTCTGGACGGCGCTGACCTTTCTTCTCAATGCCGCTCCGTACCATTACTCCGAGGCGAGAATCGGCGTGTTTGGTCTGGCCGGTGCCGCAGGTGCGCTTGCTGCCGGCTCGGCGGGGCGCATGGCGGATCGCGGACACGGGCATCGTGCGACTGGACTATTTAGCGGCGCAATTCTGGTGTCGTTTGCGTTCATTTACCTCGGTGCACACTCGTTGACGTCATTGATAGTGGGCGTTCTGCTTCTGGACGTAGGCGTGCAGGGTTTGCACATCTCCAACCAGGGGGTGATCTATGCACTCGTTCCAGACGCGCGAAGCCGAATTACGACCATTTATCTGACCTGCTATTTCTTTGGCGGCGCAATCGGCTCAAGCGCGGCCAGCGTGGCTTATTACAAAGCGGGCTGGTTAGGCGTTTGCGTTGCTGGGGCACTGTTTTCAACCCTATTGATCAGTTGCTGGCTGGTGGCGCATCGGCAGCAATCCCGCAGGCTCTGCCTTCAATGAAGTCGGGCAGTTCACAGCGATCGCAGAACTCCCATACACGACACACATGCAGATGATTCGATCTGCTCAACCGAGGCGAATACCATGAATGCGTTTGTCACGCTAACAAGAAAATCTGGCGCACTTTCCAAACTGTTGCTTGTATCGATCGCCATTGCGGCTGGCTCGTCATTGGCCTCTACGGCAGCTTTCGCCGAAACCAGCAGCCAGTCTTCGGCAAGAACGGACGCCACGCCAGACGACTATTTTCATACTGGCGCGGGCTCCCGATACTTGCGCCGCGCCGATGGGGACATCGTCGTCGAACCCTTGCGCGGAAATATCACCGTGCTGATGGGTTCGGGCGGCAACATTACCGTCCTGTCGGGCAAGGAAGGCAAGTTTCTGGTTGACGCGGGCATTAGCAAATCGCAGAAAAAACTGCAAACCGCGCTCGACATGATCAGTCCCGCGCCGTTGAAATACGTGGTGAATACGCATTGGCACTGGGACCATACCGATGGCAATGCGTGGATGCATGCAGCAGGCGCCACCATCGTTGCACACAAAAATACCTTGAAGCACCTGAGCGAGACCACGCACGTCAATGCCTGGAATTGGACCTTCGATCCGGTGCCGGCAGGCGCACGCCCGACTCTGCTGGTCAACGATGAAAAGACCTTCACTTTCGCAGGAACGGCGATCGAAGTGGAGAACTTCGGTCATGGCCATACCGACGGTGATCTGTGGGTCTACTTCAAAGACGCAGATGTGCTCGCGCTGGGCGATACCTTCTGGAATGGTATTTATCCGTATATCGATAACGAAGACGGCGGCAACATTGACGGCGCGATCGTATGGGCCAACAAGGCCGTGGCGCTTGCGACAGACCACACCATTGTTATTCCCGGCCACGGCGCAGTGGGTACACGCGCCCAACTGATCGAATTCCGCGATATGTTGGTCACGGTACGCAACAACGTCGCAGCTTTGAAATTGCAAGGCAAATCACTGGACGAAATTATCGCCGCCAAGCCCACGGCAGCCTTCGACGCCAAATGGGGGAATTTCGTGTTCAACGGTAGCCAATTCACAAAGATGGTCTACGACGGCCTGCAATAGGTCGACGATACGGTGACGCACAAGTAGCCGCTTTCAGTGAAACAAACATTGACTCGGATCTTTCTGGCTCGCGAGGGCGTTGAGACGCCCATGACACTGATCATGCCGGTGATCTCATCACGGCAGAGGGCATAAGATCGGCAATGGTGTGCCTCAGCCAGACATTGCCCGGATCGCGATGGAAGCGCGCATGCCAATGCTGCTTCACGCTGTAGCGCGGCAAATCGTACGGCACCACCAGATTGCGGATTGGCTCGCGTGACAACATGGTCAGTGCGTAATAGCGCGGCACCGTGGCGAGAAGCTCCGTCTCGCTCACAATCTGGGCCACCGCCAGAAAGCTCGGCACACGCAGTACGACGTCACGCGTCACACCCGCAGACGCGAGCGCATTGTCGACCATCGCGGTGTGACCCGTCCCCGGGTTGGAGACTTCCACGTGCCGTTCGGTGGCGTAGGTCGTCTTGCCAAGTCGCTTTCCAATGCGCGGGTGAGCGAGGCTCGCAATGCATTGGAAATCCTGCTCGAACAAGGATTGCTGGTAAAAGCCCGCGTCGAGTTGAGGCATGTAACCCACCGCCAGGTCAATTGCGCCGTCCTCCAGCTGTCGAGGACTGTCGGAATTGATCTTGTCTGCTTCGATATAAATACCAGCCGCGCAAAGTTGCAAGTGGCTGAGCAGCCGCGGAAGCAGGGATATTTCACCAAGGTCCGTCATGCACAGCCGGAAGGTACGGTGGGAAGCGGCCGGGTCGAACACGGGCGCACCTGTGCGGGCGATCTCCAGGTCTTCGCGCACGCGGTGCAGCACGGGATGCAGCGCAACAGCGCGAGGAGTCGGCAGCATGCCGCGCGAAGTGCGAATGAAGAGTTGATCGTCGTAATAGGCGCGCAGGCGATTGAGCGCGGTACTGGCCGCGCCTTGGGTCATACCCAGCTTGTCCGCAGCGTTCGTGACGCTCAGCGTCTTGTATATCTCGTCGAAAACGCAAATCCAGTCAGCGTCGAGCGTGCTCATAGTCCCGTCCCAAGTGATATCAAGAATTTCGATATACCTTATCCCACCGTCGTGTTGTCTGGATAGTGGACGAGTGCAAGAATACACGCACTCTTCACTTGCTTCCAAGTCGATGTGGTCGAAATCCACACCGCAAGATATTGGCAGATCAATCTGTATAACGAACAAGTCCGGATAAAACATGTCCACCAGGAACCACGACATTTCCATACAAGCTGAGGCGTCGCCTACTGCGCTGCCAGGCGAGATCTGGCGTTGGAGCGCTGTCGACATTGCCGCCCAGATTCGCGCAGGTTCTGTCTCTTGTGTAGAAGTGCTGCAGGCCTTCCACCAGCGTATCGACCTGGTCAACCCAGAACTGAATGCCATCGTCCATGCGGACCGAAAGGGGGCGCTCGAGACCGCACGCCGGGCGGACGATTTGCTCCGAAGCGCGCCTCATAAGGTTGGAGTCCTGCACGGTGTACCGTTGACGGTGAAGCTCAACGTCGATGTTGCCGGTGAAGCAACGACGAATGGTGTTCCCGCTTACGCGGAACGCGTCGCGCCAGCGGATAGCGCGGTTGTCGCCAGTCTTCGCAATGCTGGCGCAAACATCATCGGCCGCACGAACGTGCCGCCTTTTTCTTTCAGGTGGTTCACCGACAATCCGCTACACGGGAGGACGTTGAACCCGTGGCGCGCAGACATTACTTCGGGTGGATCAAGCGGTGGTGCCGGTGTATCGGTAGCAACAGGTATGTGTGCAATAGCGCATGGCACTGACATTGCCGGTTCAATTCGCTATCCCGCGTACGTGAACGGCGTAGTTGGCCTTCGCACGACTCCGGGTCGCATTTCGTCCTATCACCCGACCACCAGCCATCGTTTCTATGGCCTTCAGTCCATGTCCGCACAGGGCCCACTCGCTCGCTCGGTGGGGGATGTGGCGCTCGGACTGCGTGCGATGGTAGCCGGTGATACTCGTGATCCGGCGTGGGTCCAGGCGCGGCTGGATTATTCCGACGACACTGTTCGGGTTAAGGTTGCCCTGGTTGATGAGATCCCGGGAACCACGGTTTGCGCTGAAGTCAAGGAAGCGCTTCAGCAGGCCGCCGCCGCACTCTCATCTGCCGGCTATATCGTCGAACGGGCGCTGCCTCCGGAAATTGAGCAGTGCGTCGAGGTGTGGCAGTCAATTGTAATGACCGAGTGCCGTCTTGGCATGATTGCGGCAGTGGATGCGATCGGAGATCCCGATATCAAACGTTCGGTCCACAACATGGCGGATTGCGGGCCCACAGTCGACCTTAGCGGCTACATCTGGGCTATCGCACGGCGCGATGAATTGCGTCGCAAGTGGAACGAATTCCTCAGCCGCTTTCCCATTGTTCTTCTGCCCGTGTCGTGCAGCTTGCCTCAGCCGTGGGGCGAAGACCTGGGAACGCTCGACGAAATGCGTACCCTTGTCGCCGCTCAGAGTCCCATGATTGCGACTGCGGCGCTAGGCCTTCCGGGAATCAGTGTTCCAACGGGTTTGCGCGATGGACTGCCGGTAGGTGTGCAACTGGTGGCCGACAGCTTTCGGGAAGTGCGATTGCTCGCAGCGGCGTCAGTCATCGAACGCAATGTTGTGATGCAGTCTGCTCTCGACTACAAGGCTGCTTGAGTATCTGGCAATAGAAATTAACTGACGCGCTTAACTCGCCGTTAAGCCGCAATTATCGAGCGGCCACGAAAGACAGTTGAACCCCGTAGGCAAGGTCGTCGTCCTTCGCTTCCTGCACCGCTATCGACAAGCGTTTAAGTGTGGGCAACGTATCCACAGTCAGCGACGCACATACCGCCGCCCAATCAGGAGACTAATTATGCAGTCGTCATTTGCGTCATCCGAAGTTCTCGATGTCCGGGAGTTCATCGACAGGCAGAAATTCTCGCCGTATCAGTGGCTCATTCTCGCGCTGTGTTTCCTTATCGTCGCCGCTGATGGTTTTGATACGGCAGCGGCCGGATTTGTTGCGCCGGCGCTTGCCAAAGAATGGGGGTTGACGCGGATCGAACTCGGTCCTGTATTGAGCGCTGCCCTCATTGGTTCTGTAATCGGTGCGCTTGTTGCCGGTCCCCTTGCGGACCGGATCGGTAGAAAACGTGTCCTGGTCGGCGCGGTTTTTGCGTTCGGCGCGCTGAGTCTTGCTTGTATGCAGGCACATTCGACCGAATTGCTTGCCACGTTGCGGCTTTTTAGCGGCATTGGGTTAGGTGCGGCTATGCCGAATGCAACGACCATGATTTCAGAATATGTGCCCGCAAAGCGCAGAGGGCTTCTCGTCAATGTGATGTTTTGCGGATTTACCGTAGGCGCTTCCGCTGGCGGATTTGCCGCGGCAGTGCTCATTCCCGAAGCCGGCTGGCGAAGCGTCTTTTTTGTTGGTGGCGTAATGCCGCTGGCACTTGCAGCTGCACTCCTCGTCTTTCTGCCGGAATCCGTTCGATTCATGGTCGCAAAGTCATGGCCCGCCGCGCGCATCAATGCGGTGCTCAGCCGGATTGCGGGCACGACGGTGACGGGGCAACGCTTCACGCTTCACGAACAAACCGGAGGTGAAAAATCCACCTCTGTTGCGTTGATCCTGTCGAAGAATTTCCGCGCAGGAACCTTGTTGTTGTGGCTGACGTATTTTATGGGGCTGTTCGTCTACTTCCTGCTGACCAACTGGCTTCCAACCTTGTTGAAAGACAGTGGGATGACCCTCAAGCAGGCGTCGTTGATAACCGCGCTGTTTCCGCTCGGCGGCGGGCTGGGTTCGATCGCCTGTGGATACCTGATGGACCGCGTCAATGCTCATCGGGTTGTCGCGGCCACCTATATTTTAACCGGCGTTTTCCTCTGGAGCATCGGGCAGATTACCAGTGGTGTTTTCTACATTGGCCTGCTGATATTCATTGCGGGTATCTGTTTGAACGGTGCGCAGGTGTCCATGCCGGCCATCGCCGCCGCATTCTATCCGACCAACGGACGCGCGTCCGGGGTGGCATGGATGCTGGGCACTGGCCGCATCGGCGGCATTGTCGGTTCAATGGCCGGAGCAGCGTTGCCCCAAACCGGCCAAGGCTTGGGATCGATTCTTGGCATGCTCGCGATTCCTGTTTTGATCGCGGCTGCATCACTCTTATTGAAAGATTACCTCGCGCGGCGACGAATCAACTCAGATTTTGTCGTGCAAACGCTCACACCGGATTCCGATTAGTTACCGGTCCGCCACATTGATGCATCGTGCCGATTGGTAAAAGAATGGCTGGGATATCCAGTTTGTAATGGGTATTTGTTGTTTGGAGACACAATGAAAAAGATGATGGTGACCGTGGTCGCCGGGTTGAGTTTCGTGAGTGGTTCTGCCTTCGCACAAAGCGTGCAGTTATACGGAATCGTCGATACAGGTGTGGAGTACGTCTCAAACGCTAATTCCGCAGGTAGCAGCGTTGTCAGAATGCCGGCAATCACAGGATCGACCCCGTCGCGTTGGGGATTACGTGGATCCGAGCCACTAGGCAACAGTTATTCGGCGACCTTCAACCTCGAAAACTCGTTCAACCCCAGAGGCGGGGATCTTAATCAAGGTGGACGCCTGTTTGGTCGCCAGGCGTGGGTTGGATTATCGGGTCCGACGGGATCGTGGTTTCTTGGACGCCAGAATACAGCGACCCTATACACGATTCTTGATAACGATGTCATGGGTCCCGCTATCTACGGAGTCGGGTCGGTGGATGCATACATCCCCAATGCCCGTAGCGATAATGCGATTGGATACAAAGGGACCTTTCACGACATCACCTTGGGCGCGACCTATTCATTTGGCAGAGATTCTGTCGGCGGCAATTCGCCTGGGCAAGGCCTGTGCGCCGGCTCGGTTCCCGGGGCGCCTGCGCAATGTCGTCAATGGACAGCGATGCTCAAGTACGATGGACCGACCTTCGGCGGTGGCATATCGTACGACGAACAGAGAGGGGGCACTGGGGCCGCAGCAAACTTTTTTGATGGTGTGGCGCCTGAGCAGATCAACCAATCAACTGATGTTGACGCCCGGTTGCTGCTCGCGGCTCACGTCATTCTCGGCAGGATAAAAGTCGAAGGCGGATGGCTTCATCGAAATACGGAAGCGCATTCATCAACTCCGGATATTCGCTCGGATATCTTTTTCAGCGGTGTGTCGTTCCAGGTCACTCCTACCGTGGTTGCTGAAGGCGAAGTGATCCGGGTTGTCAATGCGCAACACGATACGCGTGCAACGCTGTCCACTGTTCGCGGTATCTATTTGCTTTCGAAGCGTACGGCACTGTATGCGCAAGTGGGCTACCTCTGGAATAGCGCAGCGGCCGCCTACACGGTGAGTGCGGGGGGCGGTGGTACGACGCCGCATCGCGGAGCGAATCAACTAGGGGCCATGATAGGGACGCGGCAGTTTTTCTAGGAGTTTTTCGCTGAGATGTCTGCTGAAGTTCTCGCAATTGAAGACATAGTGAAAGAGCGGATTGCACCGGACGCTACGGAAAAAATGTCGGGGCTGTCCACGTGGCGCGCCACAAGCACTTGAAATGAACGCACGATGATGAAACCCGTGGCTGATTCGACGCTAACTGATCTCCGGCTCGACCGGAGTAAAAGTACGCCCCTTCATCGGCAACTCTCAGAGCGCATCAAACGAGCGATTTCGACGGGCTCGCTTTCCCCGGGTGCCCGCCTTCCTTCGTCGCGAAGTCTGGCGTCCCAGTTGTCGATTTCTCGCGCAACCGTCGAACTTGCCTACAGCATCCTCGCCGGCGAGGGTTATCTGACCCGCCAGAACGCCGCCGGTACGCGTGTGGAGTTGCGGCCTGTCGAACTACCTCCGCAGCAGTCTCCGCCATTGCCGCGACCATTGATGCCCGGGCTGGCCTCGGAAGCCGCTCAACCTCCGCGCCCTTTTCAAATGGGGCTGCCGGCGCTCGACGCCTTTCCGCGCAAGCTGTGGTCCCGGCTGGCCGCGCGCCACGCGCGGTCTTTCCCGCTCTCCAGGATGGTCTACCAGGGAACCAGCGGCTTTGGCCCCTTGCGTCAGGCGATTGCGAATCACCTCGTTATCAGCCGCGGCATTCCATGCAGCGAAAGTCAGATCTTCATCACGCCAGGGTTCCTGGGTGCCTTGGCACTCATTGCGCGTACTGTGCTCACCAAGGGCGATGAAGTGTGGATCGAAGACCCTTGCTTTCCCCCGGCGCGTCACGCGTTCGAGCTTGCCGGCAGTAATCTCATCCCGGTTTCGGTGGATGAAGATGGAATGGACATCCCGGCTGGAATTGCACTTGCCCCAACCGCTCGGCTTGCCCTGGTCACTCCGGCAGCGCAGTTCCCGCTTGGCTTTGCGCTGTCGCGCCAGCGGCGCGCTCAGTTGATGGCCTGGGCCGCCGAGGCGGGAGCGTGGATCGTCGAGGATGACTACGACAGCGAATTCAATCATCCCGATCGGCCGGTACCGACGCTGAAGCAGCTTGATCGAGCGGACCGGGTACTGCATGTCGATTCGTTCAGCAACGTCCTTTTCCCCGGCTTGCGTTTGGGTTACCTGGTCGTGCCGACTTCGCTTGTCGATGATTTCGAACGCACTTCGGCACTGTTGCCTCTACAGCAGTCGCTATTCGATCAGATGGTCGTATGTGATTTCATCACTGAAGGTCACTTCGGTCGCCACCTGGCGCGGATGCGAAGTTTGTATGCCGAACGCAAGTGCGCACTCGTCGACGCATTGAGGGATGTGCTGGGCGATTCGATTCAGGTGGCGGACACAGGGAACATGCACGTGCTGTTACGTCTACCTCCGAATTCCGACGACGTCGTTATCGCCAATCAGGCCCGCTTGCAGGGAATGGCGATAAACGCGTTATCTCCCATGGGTGTGCAAGCCAGGACGGGCCCGGGCTTGTTGCTGGGGTTCACGAATATCGCGTCCGATGCGGCAAAGGATGCTGCGCGGCGCTTGAAAAGTGTTCTCTCTACATCAGCCTTGCCGCGCGATCGGTCGAGGACGGGTGAGCGAACGGTGCAACTGGAGAGCGACACCTCCCGTGGTGTTCTCACAAACGAGATTTAGCGCATATCGGCGCAGTCAGTCCAGGTCGATGGTCTGGTCATTTTGACGATTCTTGGTCACTGTCTGTTCCGCAAACGTAGGCTACTCTTTTCACCAGTCGAGCTTCGGTGGATGGAATCGCTGCTGTTTTCGGGCAGTACGAGGAAGCGACCCTGCGGCTCATTCCGTAAAGCGTATTTACCTGGTTAGAAAGAAGATCACCATGTTCCTGTACTTTCATTGCGTCAAAAGGCGCCAATTCCGATTTGCCGCTGCCATGGCCGCGATGATCTTCGCAGCAGCGCCGGCGTGGTCGCAAACCACGGTCGCGCCAGCCAACGGACGTGCGCTCGAATCTGTACTTGCCGAAAAGCTCTCGGTCGTGCCGGGCAAGGTTCTGACTGCGCAGGTCGTGCACTACGCGCCGGGTGGTTCGTCCATGTCGCACCACCACGACGCCGACGTTTTCGCCTTTGTTCTCTCGGGCAAGATCCTCTCGGGAGAAGAGGGGGAGCAAGCGAAGGTCTACAACGTGGGGGAAGGGCATTTCGAGCGGCGCGGTCAACATCACGTGGTCAGCAAAAACGCCAGCATGACCGAACCGGCGAGCATGCTGGTTGTTTTTATCGCCAACGAGCATGCCGCATTGACCACCTTCGACCACTAGCCCGCAAGGGCCACATTGCCAGCGTACTGATTGCAGTCGAGCAGAGAGGCGCAGAGGAACTCTCGTCGAAGGGCGATATGACGAACGCCTGATATGCGTTGCGACCAAAGGCGCCAAAACCACAAGAAATAAACAAGAAGGTAGTGGAGACAGAATGATGGATGACGGAGCATTCACGGTCCGGCTGGGAATTTCCGCAGTGGCATTGCTGGCCGTTACGGGAGTTGCGGCAATTGCATCGGCCGATGTTGTAGCGCAGACCAGCGGTACCGACTCTTCACCGCGAGTTGCGGCGGCGAAGTCGATACGGCTCGAAGGGACGCCTGCCACGACGCAGTTCGGCTGGTACGACAATGCCCAGGCGCCCGTACTTCGAATTCACTCCGGGGGTACGGTAGTGATGGAGACGCTGATTCACGGCCACACACAGGTCGTTCCGGTTCTGAAGATAGAACAGATGACGGCTCGCGCAAAGCAGGAGCAGACCGAGTCGCCCGGTCGGGGGGCACATTCGATTACAGGTCCGGTGTACGTTGAAGGCGCCAAACCTGGGGATACCTTGAAGATCGAAATCGGCCGGATCGTGCCGACGTCTTACGGCTTGAATTTCAATTATCCTGGCTTTGCAGGCGCATTTCCCGGCCAGTTTCCCCAAGGCCAGGTCAAATATTTCTACCTCGATCTGGCGAAGCAGCAGTTTGAGTTCGCACCGGGCATCATCGTCCCATTGCGGCCATTTCCGGGGATTCTTAGCGTTGCACGCGCCGAGCCTGGCACATACAGCACCGTGCCTCCGGGGCCGTTTGGCGGCAATCTCGACATCAATGAAATGGTGTCAGGCACCACGCTATACCTTCCCGTGTTCGTCGACGGCGCCTTGCTATGGTCGGGGGACTCACATGCCGCCCAAGGCAACGGCGAGGTCAACCTGACCGCTCTCGAAACCGCATTCAAAGAGCTTCCTCTAAAAATTTCGGTGCTCAAAGGCGTCAAACTGGATTGGCCGAGGATCGAGACGCCGACGCACTGGATCGCCATGGGCTATGACCGCGACCTCAACGTCGCATTCGAGTTGCTGCAGGAACAGACGGTCAAACTCATCGCCGAGCAAAACAGACTATCGCCCGAGGCCGCGCGAAGACGCATGCTGGCGACGTGGGACTGTCGCATTTCGGAAGTCGTCAACATTCTCAAGGGAACATATTGCATGATTCCCAAAGCAACGAATGCGTCAGCTGCGGTACTGCCCAACGGGGATAGCCCGGACTACCTTGTCACGTACGCCACGGGCAAGGATCTGAACCGGGCGATGGACACGGCATCGTTGGCTATGGTCGACAGGCTCAGCAACGAAAAGCATCTGTCACGGCTTGACGCTTACTCGCTCGCGAGCATGGCCATGGACTGCCGACTGGGTCCTCCGGTGGGTTCCGATCGCGAAGTGCACTGTCTCATGCGAAAAATCCTCTGGACGGGAGAGTGAGCATGCGCCAGTTTGCCGTCCTGGCGCAGCGGGTCGCAGGTCTGGCCGCGCTTGCCGTCGTGATTTCGCTGCTCCATGTGCAGTCCGCCGCCGCACAGATCGTGGTGGTGGCTACGACAAGCGACGTCGCAAGCCTGGTCAAGGCAGTCGGGGGCGACCTCGTTCAGGTCAAATCCATTATTCCGCCGATGATCGATCCGGAGGCATTCGAACCTCGGGCCAGCGATTTCGCGACGCTCGCCGACGCGGACCTCATCGTTCGCGTCGGACTGGGCTTTGACTTCTGGATCGACAGGCTCACGGATCGATTGCAGCGGTCCGAGTTTCAGCAGGGCGGTTCACGCTCGATCGATGCTTCGACGGGAGTGCCGCTGCTGGAAGTGGGCGGTCGCGACCCGCTTGCTCAAGATGACGGTCACGGACATGGCATGGCCAATCCCCATTACTGGCTCGATCCCGTCAATGCAGAAACGATCACAGCGAACATAGCGGCTGGCCTCATCCGGCTTGCGCCCAGCGCCCGGCATGCCGTCGAGGCCAACCGGAGCCGGTTTCTCACGAATCTGCATGAACGGCTTGCTATCTGGACGAAGCAACTGGCTCCATACCGCGGCGCCCCGGTTCTGACGTATCACAACGGCTGGCCTTATTTCGCGCGCCGCTTTCGCCTGAACGTTGTCGACTTCATTGAGCCGAAAGAAGGGGTCGCACCCAGCGCGACGCACTTGTCCGTGCTGATCGCGGAGGCGCGCGAAAGCGGCGTGCAAGCTATCCTGCAAGCCCCATACGAACCGAAGCGCTTTTCCGAAATGCTTTCGGCACGTACAGGCGTACCCGTCGTGATACTGGCGCCAGCGGTAGGCAGCGTGGCTCAGGCGACAGACTACCTGAGCCTGATGGATTACAACGTCGGCGCGCTCGCACGCGTGCTCGCATCGACTAAACGGTGACGTGACAGTGGCGATCTCACCGTACGACCTCCTGACACTACTTGCGCCACCCTTTGCGGCGAGCCTGTTGTTCGTCGCCATCCACGCCAATTTTGGCTTGCACGTCCTGAGGCGCGGCGTCATTTTCGTCGATCTTGCTCTTGCGCAGATGTCCGCGCTCGGCGCCACCGTTGCATTCGCAGTCGGACACGTCCCGACGAGTTCCGCTGGTCTGGTCTACACGTTTCTTTTTTCCGCCATCGGCGCGGCGTTGCTCACGGCCAGCCGAGGCTTGCCAAAGGCGATTCACACGGAAGCGTATATCGGCATCCTGTACGTCGTCGCCACCGCGGCGACCATTCTCGTGGTCGACCGTTCACCGCAAGGCGCCGAGCATGTCAAACAGATGCTGGTCGGCAGCATCCTGACTGTTTCGCTGGACGATCTGCCGAAGTTCGCGCTCCTCTACGGAGCGGTCGGGGCGTTTCACTGGCTCGCTCGCCGCCCCTTGCTGGCAGCATCCGAAGCTGCGGCAGCAGGTCAGGCCCGGAGCCCGTTGATATGGGATTTCCTGTTCTATCTGACTTTCGGCGTGGTCGTAACGAGTTCTGTGGCGACAGCAGGCGTGCTTCTCGTCTTCTGCTTTCTCATCATCCCGGCGATCATTGGCTCATTGTTCACGCGCCGCGTCGCTGGTGCACTCTGGATCGGTTGGCTCGGAGGAGGGACGGCTAGCGCTGTCGGCCTCGCCGCATCGTTCGAAATGGACCTGCCGGCAGGTGCGGCCATGGTCCTCGCATTCGCCCTGGTGCTCGCGGTCGCGATCGTTCTGCACGCGTTCATATCGGTGTCTGTTGAGGATCGGCGAGCGCGCTTCCGCATTCTGATTCGAACGCTGTCGGCAACCATTCTGACCACCGTAGCAGGGGCCGTGATCTGGCTCATGGCCATTCCGAGTGCCGATCAGCCGATGCTCGACGTCGTGGAGTGGGCGATCGGCAGCGGTCCCGAGGCGTTCCTGACGCCCAACGAGCAGGAGATTTATGCGGATGCCCTGAGGGAAGACCGCATTCGTCAATCGCAGGCCAAGCAACTGACCATCCTGGAGCGGCGGTCGCGCTGGCAGGGTGAGCCGCTTTCCGACGAGGCCGTGCGGCACCTCGGCGCGTTTCAGCAAGCCTTCAACGAGATGGCGCGCGGCGAAGATTTCGTGCGCAAGTCGCTGTCAGCACGCGCCCGTGAGCGCGAACGCTGGTATGTCGGGCCCGCCATTCTGGCGGCGGCTGTTCTCGGTCTTCTAGCCATGCTGCCACGTCGGTTGCGTGCGCGTTTCGTTAGCTGGTCACGGTGCCTGCGAGCAGCATGGGCGTCCCGATGCGCCCGTGCTCGAGCGCGAAGCTGACGGACTACAACACGACCAGCTGTGCGATAGCCGCTCTCAGAAGCGGCGCAAAGAATAGCGCCATGGAGACAAACGTGCCGCAGATTTCGCCGCGCCCACGAGCCCCGCATATCAAGTCGCGGCACGTCGATCACGATCAGGGATCCTGATCGACGCGGAAGCGATCTCTTCTTACCAGTCTGTTAGCTAGCACTTGGAATTTTCCCGGGCGGATCACTACGCCTGGTGCTGGCGCTCGCCTTCGCGAAAGCCTCGCGCAGGCGTTGCCGTTTGGGAGGTGCCGGCGAGACGGCTTCCCAAATCGATGTCCCTTCACTTCAACAACCATGAGAAATAGCAAGATGAAGAAATTGCATTCGCGGATGGTCGCTGCAGGGGTTTTAACTGCTCTGATGATGCCGGCGGCATGGGCACAATCGTCCGTCACGCTGTACGGCGTAATCGATGCGGGTGTCGAGTTCGTGAACAAGGTCGGCCCGCAAAGCAATACGGTCGCGCGGATGCTGAACCTGTCCGGTACCGTGCCGTCGCGCTGGGGGCTGCTTGGCACCGAAGATCTGGGCGGCGGGCTGAAGAGCGTGTTCGTTCTGGAATCCGGCTTTGCTCCGGGCTCCGGTACGTTGAATCAGGGCGGCCGTCTCTTCGGCCGTCAGGCGTGGGTCGGGCTCAGGTCCGACACGCTGGGGCAAGTTGCATTCGGTCGCCAGTACACCATGCTGCTCTGGGCGACCCTGAACACGGACATTCTCGGTCCCAACGTGTACGGCGCGATGGACAGCTACCTGGCCAACGCTCGCGCCGATAATGCCATCTCCTACAAGGGCAAGTTTGGCGGTCTGACCGTTGGCGCCACGTACAGCTTCGGCCGGGATGCGACGGCAGTCGCTGTTCCGAGCCCCTCCGCGACGAATTGCCCCGGCCAGAATCCTGCGGACACGCGCGAATGTCGCGAATGGTCGGCGATGCTGATGTACGAGACCAGCGGGTGGGGTGTGAGCGCGGCCTATGATTCGTTGCGCGGTGGCCCCGGTGCCTTTGGCGGTCTCACCCGTAGCGGCCTGAAGGATGACCGCGCCGTGCTGAGCGGCTACATGCTTGTGGACCATGCCAAGGTCGGCGCCGGCGTTCTGGCGCGTCGCAATGAAGCGCTTGCGGCCCCGCGTAGCAATCAATATTTCGCAGGGGTGTCCTACGATATCAGCCCGGCCTTCAACCTGGCGGCCGAGGCCTACTATCTGGACTACCGTCACAGTGACGACGGGGCGTGGCTTGGGGCAGTGCGCGGAACCTACCTGCTCTCCAAGCGCACCTCGATCTACCTGACTGCCGGCTATATCGACAACGGTGGGCAGCTCAATCTGTCGGTCAGCGGCGGCGCGGCGGGCGCGAATCCGGTTGCAGGCGGCAATCAGCTTGGCGTGACGGCCGGTATCAAGCAGATCTTCTAAGGAGAGCCGTCAGGCGGTGAGCTGGACGGCTATTCGCCGATTTGCAGCCTCAAGGCACCATTTCCAGGCACATCGGCGCTACCGAGTGATCAAGACGCTAACCGACCATGCACGAACGTGGTGCCGGTTCGGTTTGTGAAGGTGCGCGCCGCCACCGGAGTGGGGCAGAAGCCCGCCCCCCACGTGCCGAAATGCAACGACTTTCGGCTGGCACGCTTATCGCTTTAAGAACTAGCGCAAGGAGCCGGCGCGTCATCCGGTTTAGCACACAATCTGGAAATGGACGGCTAGGGTTCCGGCCTGCTTCACGCAGGTGCTGGTCCGAGAGCTGTCGACCTCAGGCGAGGTTACACGGCGGGACAAAAGCCCGGGAGAGAACGCGATGTTTGCGCTGCTCCCTGCCGTCGCTAACCGTCCCTTCCGAGGTCAACCTCATGCGCAAGCTCGTTCGCTATCTCAGCATCGCCGCCGTCTCTCTCGCCGCTTTCGCCTCAAGCTCCTCGTTTGCCGCCGGACGCACCGACTTCAAGGTGTGCTGGACCATCTACGCGGGCTGGATGCCGTGGGGCCAGGCGAAGACCCAGGGCATCGTCTCCAAGTGGGCCAGGAAATACGGCATCAACGTCGATGTCGTGCAACTGAACGACTACGTCGAATCCATCAACCAGTACACCGCCGGCAAGTTCGACGGCTGCGCGATGACCAATATGGATGCGCTGACCATTCCCGCCTCGGGCGGCGTGGATTCGACCGCGCTGATCGTTAGCGACTATTCGAACGGCAACGATGGCGTGCTCATCAAGGGCAAGGGCAAGCAGGTTGCCGACCTGAAGGGTCAGCAGATCAATCTGGTCCAGTTCTCGGTATCGCACTACCTGCTTGCGCGCGCCCTTGAAAGCGCGCACATGAGCGAGCGCGACCTCAAGGTGGTGAACACGTCCGATGCCGATATCTCCAGTGCCTTCGCCACGCCGAGCGTCCACAACGCGGTGACGTGGAACCCGATGCTCGCCGACCTGAAGGCGCAGCCGAACGTCACGGAGGTCTTCGATTCGAGCAAGATCCCGGGCGAAATCATGGACATGATGGTGGTCAACACGAAGACCCTGCACGACAACCCGGCGCTCGGCAAGGCGCTGACGGGCGCATGGTTCGAGATGGTCGCGTTGATGCGCGCCAATAACGCTGAGAGCAACGCCGCGCTCACCGCGATGGCGAAGGCATCAGGCACCGACCTCGCGGGCTTCAAGGGTCAACTGTCGACCACCGCGCTGTTCTACACGCCGAAGGCCGCGCTCGATTTCGTCACCAGCCCCGATATGCCGAAGATCATGACGCGCGTCGCGAAGTTCTCGTTCGATCACGGTCTGCTCGGGCAGGACGCAAAGAGTGCGGACGTGGTCGGCATGGCGTTCGACAAGGGTGTCGTGGTCGGCAACCGGAGCAACGTCAAGCTGCGCTTCGATCCGACCTACGTGGACATGGCAGCGGCCGGCAAGCTCTGAGCCAGGCAACCCGCATTTCATAAGGCAGAGGCGTCCATGCGACTCATCAATCGACATCCCAGCAGAAGCGGCGGCCTGATGCTGCTGTTGCTCCCGTTCATCGTGCTGATGGTGGTCTATTTCACCGGGTCGTCGATGCGGCTAAATGCGAATCCCGATGACAAGCTGCTGCCGGGCGCCACGCAAATGAGCGCGGCGATCAAGGAGGTCGCCTTTACCGAGGACAAGCGCACGGGCGAGTATCTGCTGTGGGCCGACACGGTGTCGAGTCTGAGGCGGCTCGGTATCGGCCTGCTGGTGAGTGCCGTGATTGCGTTGGTGGCGGCTATCGCGACGGGCGCTTTTCCAATGGTCAGCGCGACCTTTTCACCGTTCATCACGGTGATTTCGATGATCCCGCCGCTCGCGGTGCTGCCGATCCTGTTCATCGTGTTCGGTCTCGACGAGCTGTCAAAGGTGGTGCTGATCGTGGTGGGTATTACGCCGATGATCATCCGCGATCTGCACTCGCGCGCCCGCGAAATTCCGACCGAGTTGTGGGTCAAGGCGCAGACGCTAGGAGCCACCAGCTGGACCGTGATCCTGCGTCTCGTCCTGCCGCAATTGCTGCCGCGCCTGCTGGTGGCGATGCGTCTCTCGCTCGGTGCGGCGTGGCTGTTTCTGATCGCGGCAGAAGCGATCGCCTCGACGGACGGTCTCGGCTATCGCATCTTTCTGGTGCGCCGCTACCTGGCGATGGACGTGATCCTGCCTTACGTCGCGTGGATCACGCTGCTCGCGTGGCTCACCGACGAACTGCTGCGCCGTCTCACGCAACGCTCGTTCCCCTGGTATGGCGGAGGCGCGCGATGATTGAAGTTCGCAACGTCTGGAAGGAATACGGCGATCAGGTCGTGCTCGAACGACTGAACCTGCGAATCGAGGAGGGCGAGTTCTGCTCGATGATCGGCGCATCGGGTTGCGGCAAGTCCACGTTCCTGCGGCTGTTGCTCGGTCAGGAGCGCGCGACGCGCGGCGAGATCCTGCTCGATGGCGAACCCTTGCCGGCTGAACCGGATGAGCATCGCGGCGTGGTGTTTCAGCGCTATTCGGTGTTCGACCATCTGAGTGTGATCCGCAATGTGATGCTGGGACTCGAATTGCCGCGGGCGAAGTTCACGGGCCGACTGTTCGGTGCGCGGCGTCGTGCGGCGCGCGACGAAGCCGCGGCGATGCTGGAGCGCGTGGGTCTCGGCGCGGCGCTGGATAAATATCCGCAGCAACTGTCGGGCGGCATGCAACAGCGTCTCGCGATTGCCCAGGCACTGATGATGAAGCCGCGCGTGTTGCTGCTCGACGAGCCATTCGGCGCGCTCGACCCCGGCATCCGCAAGGAAATGCACGACTTGCTGCTGGGCCTGTGGCGCGAATCGAAGCTGACGATCTTCATGGTCACGCATGACCTGAAAGAAGGCTTCACGCTCGGCAGCCGCGTCCTGGTGTTCGACAAGGTGCGTGTCGATCCTCAGGCGCCCGGCGCCTACGGCGCGCGCATCACCTACAACATTCCGCTCGACCACAGCCGCGACTCCGCATCGTCCATCCATATGGCCCGGGCGGCGGTGGAAGGTGCAACGCGCGTCGAAGCGGTCTCAATCTGACAGGAATCTGAACAACATGAACATGGATGTGCTACTCGAAGAAACCGTCCCCGGCGGCGGCCATGCATCGCTGATCGTCAAGCGCGGCCAGTCGTTACGCATCACCGACCTGCGCGGCGGAGCGAACGTCAGCGTGATGCTGATTAACGCAACCGAGAAGAGCGAACGACTCAACCTGCCGGATACGCTCAAGTGTCAGCACACGGCGAAACTCACGGCCGGTCATTGTCTGTACTCCGATATGGGCCGCGTGCTCGCCGCGATCGTTGCGGACACGTGCGGCTGGCACGACAGCATTGGCGGCGTATCGAACGCGGAAGAAGTACACGAACGCTACGGCACGGGTCGCTATCAGGAGCTGCGCAATGCGTTCTATCGCAACGGCACCGACAACCTGCTCGTCGAGATGGGCAAGTGGGGGCTCGGCATCTCGGACCTGCTGATGACGCTCAATCTGTTTAGCCGCGTCGACGTTACCGAGTCAGGCGCGTTGAATTTCGTGCCGGGCAATTCGAAGGCCGGCGACTACGTCGAGCTGTATGCGCCGATGAACACGCTCGTGGTGCTCACCGCGATCCAGCACCCGCTCGATCCACATCCGGAATACGCGCCGAAGCCGGTCAGGCTTGCGCTGAGCCACGCCGGGCGCGAAGTCGCCGAGTTTTGCCGAACCGCATGTGAGGAAAACGTGCGCGGTTTCATCAACACCGATCGCTTCTTTCTTTGAGCGGAGCCCGACACCATGACAACGACGCTTACAGTCAGCGACAAACGCCCCGAACACGCGGTCTTTCGCGAGACACTCGCGGCCGGTGAACCGTGGCTTCACGAACTGAAAGCCGGCCAGACGCTGCGCATTCTCGACCTGGAGGGCAATCAGGCCGTCGATACGCTGTTTTACAGCCTTGCAGATCCGCGTGAGCGTTTCGACCCGCAACGCACACTGCGCCGGCAGCGAAGCCTGTATCTGACGACCGGCACCGTGCTGTATTCGAACCTCGGCAATCCGATGCTGACGATCGTCGCCGATACCTGCGGCCGTCACGATACGCTCGGCGGCGCCTGCGCGCAGGAGAGCAATACCGTGCGCTACGCGCTGGAAAAGCGCTACATGCACAGTTGCCGCGATAACTATTTGCGCGCCTGTGCGCGCGACGGACGTTTGTCGAAGCAGGATATCGGCGCGAACATCAACTTCTTCATGAACGTGCCAGTGACATCCGCAGGCGGTCTCACATTCGAAGACGGCATCTCGGCGCCGGGCAAGTACGTCGAATTGCGCGCGGAAATGGATGTGATCGTGCTGATCTCCAACTGCCCACAGTTGAACAATCCGTGCAACGCCTATAACCCGACTCCGGCGGAGCTGCTGATATGGAACTGAAGCGCATACGCAACTGGCTTTACTTCGTCATGCTGGTTCGCGCCGGACGATGCTGCACCTGCACGCGCGAACAGCTGACTCGCGCAGATCGCTGACACGGACCTCTGCCGCGGACGACCGCGGCATGCCATTCCCACGTGGCGGGACGGCCCGCCCATGAATCCAGTTCCCTCTCATGTTCGAGAAAATCCTGATCGCCAATCGCGGCGCTATCGCGTGCCGCATCCTTAGAACGCTGCGCGAACTCGATGTAACAGGTGTCGCCGTCTATGCCGAAGCGGATCGTGCGAGCCTTCATGTGAGCGAGGCGCCCATCGCGCACGGTCTCGGCGACGGTCCGGCCTCCGCGACCTACCTCGACACCAGGAAAATCCTTGAGATCGCCCGTCGCGAGAACGTGCAGGCGATCCATCCGGGCTACGGGTTCCTGTCGGAGAATGCGGCCTTCGGTGAAGCGTGCGAATCGGCGGGCGTCGCTTTTATCGGTCCGACACCGGCGCAATTGCGAGCCTTCGGCCTGAAGCACACGGCTCGCGGCATTGCGGCGGAACAGGGCGTGCCGATGCTCAATGGCACGGGCCTGCTCGACGATCTGCCCGCAGCGCTCGACGCAGCAGCGTCGATCGGCTATCCGGTGATGCTGAAAAGCACAGCGGGCGGCGGCGGCATCGGCATGCGGGTGTGCTGGAGCGTCGAGGAGCTGAGCGCGCATTTCGAGGTGGTGAAGCGCCTCGGCCAGAACAACTTCAGCGATGCAGGCGTGTTCCTCGAAAAGTACATCGAGCGGGCCCGGCATCTGGAAGTGCAGGTCTTCGGCGACGGCCACGGCGATGCGATCGCCCTCGGCGTGCGCGACTGCTCGGTGCAGCGGCGCAACCAGAAGGTGCTCGAAGAGACCCCCGCGCCCAATCTGCCGGATGGCATGTCGGCCGCCTTGTGCGACGCGGCGGTGAAGCTCGCAAAAGCGGTGAATTACCGTTCGGCAGGTACAGTGGAGTTCGTCTACGACAGCGCCGCGCAGCAGTTTTATTTCCTCGAAGTGAATACGCGCCTGCAGGTCGAACACGGCGTGACCGAGCAGGTCTGGGGCGTGGATCTGGTGCGCTGGATGATCGAACTGGCGGCGGGCACGCTTGCGCCGCTTCAGGAACTCGCAGCGGGCCTGAAGCCGCAGGGGCATGCGATTCAGGCGCGCCTCTACGCCGAGGACCCGGGCCGCGATTTCAAGCCGAGCCCGGGCTTGCTGACCGATGTCGCGTTTCCGCGCGCCGACGGCCGCGCACTGCGCATCGATACGTGGATCGAAGCGGGCTGCGAAGTGCCGCCTTATTTCGACCCCATGCTGGCGAAGGTGATCGCATGGTCGCCGACGCGTGACGCGGCGCGCCACGCGCTCACCGACGCGTTACAGAACACGCGCCTCTATGGCGTGGAGACGAACCGCGACTACCTGAGCCAGATTCTCGACGATTCCCCGTTCGCGTCGGGCGAGCCGTGGACGCGTTGCCTCGAAGGGCTCAGCTATCGGGCGAGCACGATCGAAGTTGCCAGCGGCGGCACGCAGACGACCGTGCAGGATCATCCGGGCCGCCTCGGCTATTGGGCGGTTGGCATTCCGCCGTCCGGTCCAATGGACGACCGTGCGCTGCGGCTCGGCAACCGGCTGCTTGGCAACGGAGGAGACGCCGCCGCGCTCGAAATGACGATGAGCGGACCAACCCTGCGCTTCAACACGGATGCCGTCGTCGCCGTAACGGGCGCGAATCTGTCCGTGCTGCTCGACGATATCGAACAGCCGTTGAACACGACCCTCTTTATCGCCGCCGGTTCGACGCTGGCTCTCGGCACGATTCGCGGCGCGGGCGCGCGTGCCTACCTGTGCGTGCGCGGCGGCTTCGATGTCGCGGTGTATCTCGGCAGCCGCAGCACCTTCACGCTCGGCCAGTTCGGCGGACATGGCGGGCGGGCGCTGCGCGCGGGCGATGTGTTGCATGTCCATCCGCTGCTGGACAGGCGTGCGGGTGCAGTGCTCGCAAACGTCCCCGTACTGGAAACCGTGCGTACGCTGCGCGTGATCTACGGTCCGCACGGCGCGCCGGAGTACTTCAGCCCGCGTTACGTCGAACGGTTCTTCGACACCGAATGGGAGATCCATTTCAACTCCAGCCGCACCGGCGTGCGTCTGATCGGTCCAAAGCCCGAATGGTCGCGCGAGGACGGCGGCGAGGCGGGGCTGCATCCGTCGAACATTCACGACAACCCGTATGCGGTCGGCGCGGTGGATTTCACCGGCGACATGCCCGTGATACTCGGACCGGATGGTCCGAGCCTTGGCGGCTTTGTGTGTCCGGTGACGATCATCGAGGCGGATCTTTGGCAAATCGGCCAGTTGAAGGCCGGTGACAAGGTGCGTTTCGTGCCGGTGCAGATCGATGAAGCGCGTGAGGCGGCGCGCCAACGTCTGCGCGAATTGCAGACGCTCGAATTCGAGGGGCAGCCAGCCTTCACGAAGGCCGCAGCGCTCACGTCGCCTATCGTCCTCGATACCGGCGCGGATCGCGAACGGCTCGTCGCGCGTGTTTCCGGCGATACCCACCTGCTGCTCGAAATCGGCCCGACGGAACTCGATCTCGTATTGCGTTTCCGGGGACATGCGCTGATGCAGTCGCTCGAAGCGATGGCGCTGCCCGGCGTGATCGATCTGACACCCGGCATCCGTTCGCTGCAGATTCACTATCGGCCTGAAAGCCTGCCGCTTTCGAAGTTGCTCGCGATCGTCGAGCGCGTATGGCAGGACGTTGTGTTGCAGAAGGATTTGCGCGCGCCGTCGCGGGTCGTGCATTTACCCTTGTCGTGGGACGATCCTGCGTGCCGGCTTGCGATTGAAAAGTACACGACCACGGTGCGCAAGGACGCGCCCTGGTGTCCGAGCAATCTGGAGTTTATCCGCCGCATTAACGACCTCGATTCGATCGATGCCGTCAAACAGATCGTCTTCGATGCCAGCTATCTCGTGATGGGGCTCGGCGACGTGTATCTCGGCGCGCCGGTCGCGACGCCACTCGATCCACGCCACCGGCTGGTGACGACCAAATACAACCCGGCGCGCACGTGGACGGCGGAGAACTCGGTGGGCATCGGCGGCGCGTATCTGTGCGTGTATGGGATGGAGGGGCCTGGGGGCTATCAGTTCGTCGGCCGCACGTTGCAGATGTGGAACCGCTATCGCGAAGTCGCGGATTTCGCGGGGCGGCCGTACCTGTTGCGCTTCTTCGATCAGATCCGTTTCTACGAAGTCACTGCCGATGAGTTGCTGCGCATCCGTGCGGATTTTCCGCTCGGGCGATATCCGCTGAAGATCGAAGAAACCGAGTTGTCTCTGGCCGGCTATGAGGCGTTTCTCACGCGCGAATCGGCCGGCATCCGGCAATTCCGCGCGCGTCAGCAAGCCGCGTTTCAGGCCGAACGCGAGCGTTGGCGTGAAGCGGGAACGACCGAGGAAAGCTTCGACGCGCCGGTCGCGGAAAGCGCGGAACTGGCGCCGCTGACCGACGGCGAAGTAGCGGTGGACAGCGAGATTGCTGGCAGCCTCTGGCAAGTGCGAGTGGCCTCCGGCGATACGGTCGAGGCAGGCGACGTCCTGCTCGTCATCGAGTCCATGAAAATGGAAATCTCCGTGTGCGCGCCGTGTGCGGGGACCGTCGGTAAAATTCACGTGGCGCCCGGTTCGCCGGTGCGCGCGGGGCAGCGCGTTGCCGTCATCGAACGTCTTTGACTATCCTGGGAAAACAATCATGTCCACCTTCGATCTGCGCCTGTCCACGCTGCGCGCCGCTTACCGCGCGAGGACGCTGACGCCGCGCGAACTGATTGGTGATCTGCTGGCCAAAGCCGCTGCACTCAATCCTGAGTTTCACCTGTTCATCCATCTTCTGAGCGAAGCGGAAGTCCGGCCGTATCTGGACTGGCTGGAAACGCAGGATATCGATGCATTGCCGCTCTATGGCATTCCGTTCGCGATCAAGGACAATATAGATCTGGCCGGTATTCCGACCACGGCTGCCTGTCCCGCGTTTGCCTATACGCCGGTTGAGTCGGCCACGCTCGTCGCGCGGTTGATCGCGCTTGGCGCCGTGCCGCTTGGCAAGACCAATCTTGATCAGTTCGCCACCGGCCTGAACGGCACGCGTTCGCCCTATGGCAAGTGCCGCAACAGCGTGCATCCCGACTACCCGTCGGGCGGATCGAGTGCGGGGTCGTCGCTGGCCGTCGCCCTTGGCGTCGCGAGCTTTGCGCTCGGCACCGACACCGCGGGCTCGGGTCGGGTGCCGGCAGGGTTGAACAATCTGGTCGGACTCAAGGCGACCAAAGGTGTGCTGTCGACCGCTGGCGTCGTCCCGGCCTGCCGCACGCTCGATTGCGTGACGTACTTCGCGGCGACCGCGCGCGAAGCCAGCGAACTGCTCGCGCTGACCGCGCTGACTGCACAAGCCGATCCTCGCGACGCATACAGCCGCAAGAACCCGCAATGGAACGACGCACGCGCGTTCGGCAAGCTCGCTACGTTCCGCTTCGGCGTGCCGTCGCAACTCGAATTCGCGGGCTGTGCAGAAAGCCCTGCGTTGTTTGCCAGGGCGCGGGCGATGCTCGAAGCGGCGGGGGGCGAGGCCGTCGAAATCGACTTCGCACCGTTCGTCGAAGCGGCGAGGCTGCTTTACGAAGGGCCATGGGTCGCGGAGCGTTATAGCGTTGTGAGCGAGTTGGTGGAAGCGAATGCGCAGGCCGTGTTGCCGGTCATTCGCGACGTACTGGCGAAGGCGCCGGGCGCCACCGCCGTTGAGCTTTTCCGCGCGCAATACCGCCTGCAGGCGTTGAAGGCCGTTTGCGACGCTACTCTGGAATCGCTGGACTTCATTCTCACGCCGACTTATCCGCGTCCCGTCACGCTGGCCGAGTTGGAACGCGACCCCATCGGGCCGAACTCGCTGCTCGGCTACTACACGAATTTCATGAATCTGCTCGACTACGCGGCCGTCGCAGCACCGACCGCGTTCATGGCGAATGGTCTGCCATGGGGGGTGACCGTGTTCAGCCGCGCGTTCACCGATCAGTATCTGTTGAGCGTGGCCGATACGTTGCAGCGCATGAGCGGGATTGAGTGTGTGGGGGGCGGCAAGCCCGACGCGGACGCTCGACCGCCTGCCGTCAATGATCGGGTGCAGGTTGCAGTGTGTGGAGCCCATATGCAGGGCTTACCGCTCAATCGTGACCTGGTCCGCCGCGGCGCGCGCCTGGTAGAAGCTACGCAAACCGCGCCTCACTACCGGTTACTGGCGCTGGCAGCCACGTCGGATGGCATCAGGCGGCCCGGCATGGCGCGCGTATCGGACGGCGGCACGGCGATCGCAATCGAGGTCTGGGAGATGCCCAGTCTGGAATTGGGCTCGTTCATCGAGACCATTCCTTCGCCGCTCGCGCTAGGGAAGGTTGAACTGGCGAATGGGGCGTGGGTGACCGGCTTTGTGTGTGAATTTTATGGGTTGGAGACCGGGACCGACATCACGGAGTTTGGCGGCTGGCGGGCATGGCTCGCCAATCAGAACCAATGACGGGCACGTCAGCCGACGTGCAGGATAGCGCCCTGTGCCAGACCAGCAGGGTTGTCGATTATCCCGCGCGTTCGGCACGGGCCAGACATGCGATGACCAACCCGAACAGACTGTGCCAGTCAGTCGGTCGAACCGCCAAAGCAGTGGCCACACGAACGCGCCTTGCCTAGCCGCAGGCGCCCGGCGCTCACTGTGGCCTCACCACCGCAGTCGCACCGGCAAATCCACAAACTATTGCCGGCGTACCGATCGGTCGTCAGCTGGCCGAACACCTCGCCGCCCCGCAGCGCGGGTGAGGTTGGGCGGGACCGCCACACACGACGCTGCTCGCGGCAGCCGCAGTCGCGCGTTCCGCCGCCTTCTACCGCCTTCAGTTCGGCCGTCACGTGGCCGCCGCAACGGCAGCTCCAGAGCCACAAGTCGGCGCCGCGATATTGAAGCGCGACGAGATAGCCGAAGGTGCGACCAGCGACATCGCGACCAGGCGGAAAGGGCCATTGAGGCAGCAAAGGGGGACGGATACGCTGATTCACAGAAGGTAAATGGGATTCAGCATTCTACTTTCAAGGCCTATCTGCTGCCAGCCGCCTCGCCGGCGTGGCTCAATGTCGGCGTGTCGGAACACGCCGACAACCATTCGATGGTCGACGCCCCTCTGGCTCACGCCCCTTTATTAGCCGCCGCCTCGGTAAATATCAAGCATCAATGCCGGGCCGCCATTTTTCTGAAAATCTTCCAGCTCGCGCATCACTTGCGCGCGTGTTTTTTCAACGGGCACGGAGGGCGCCGGTGTGACGGCCGGAACCGCTACCTCTGAAATCTGCGGGGCGTTGCCATCCGTGACCGCCGCCTGCTGGTTGACCGCCGTTTGGGCAAAGCATCCGTCTGCTGTAACGCCAGCGATGAAGGCAAGACAGACGGTGATCGATTGATAGCGTTTCATGGGCGTACCCCCTCGGAGTTCAAGAAATCGGTCTGTGCAGGTTTCGCCGACCGACAGCAGTCTTCGCGCGAACAGAGACAGGTTCGGCTCGTTGCAACGATCAACCGGTCTGGACGCACTCGACGACTGCCGTTCGAGCGTTGCTGTCATATTCATTGTTGGTCAGGCGAAACGCCGTCACAACGCACATGCGTAGGCGACTAACCAGCAACGCAGGCGAAAGATGTATGCACTTTCGCTCACCCATTCCGGTGACGTATCGGCGATTCGCCTTCAATCATGTCCAGGCGCTTTGCTGAACCGTGCAGTGCCGGCAAGGACACATCCCGCAGTTGCTACATTTGTGGCTGATGGTAGAAATGGCGACCTGTTATTCTGTTTTTATGTGGTTACGCATCATGGCGTTGTGCGCCCATGCCGTGCGCCGGCCCAGACTCTCGACGTCGCGCACTATTCGCCCACGGCGGCTTTCCGGTTCAGGCAGCCTTATGAGATTGTCTGGCTTCGTAGTGCGCAGGTTCAGATCCGCGGCGCAGGAACGCGCGTTCCGGATGGACTACGCGCGGCGCTTCTTCGGACAGCGGAGGCTCGCCATCACAATCTTCACCGCGTTGTGGGTGGTGTTTTCCGTCCACGATTTCGGGCGGTTAGCCGTACTCGATCCCTCCCATCTGCACCACAAAGAACTCGTTCTCCTGAGAATCGCCGGGACGATCGGCATGGCGGTGCCCGTGCTGTTGTGGAGCCCACGCGCGCTCGACGAGCGCTGGGCTGTCGGGTTGCTCAGTGTATGGACGATCGGTTGCTGGTTCGCGGTCCTGAGAATGGTGCAGATCTATCCCGGCGACCTGGCCTGGCGGGAAGCTTACCCGGTCCTGACGTTTGCCCTTTTCATGATATTCGTGGCCTTCCGGCTTCGAGTAATCACGGCGGCGTGGCTGATCGGGCTATGCGTCGTCAGTTACCTTGTCATGCTCTATCTCAAGCCCAGTGGCCAGAGCGTCGACGTGCGCGTGGAGTCGGTGATTGCGCATGCCACGATGGTGCCGATGATGTATATCGTCGGTTTGCTGGTCAGCATTCCGCTGGAACGTGCCGCGAGGCGCGAATTCATTTACGGCGCACCTTGCGCGCGGCCAAGGCGCGCGTCGAAGCGGCGTCACGCGCGGTCAACGAACAGAACCTGCGCATGCAGGAACTCGTCAGGGAGAAAGAGCGTTTTTTCTCATCGGCGTATCACGACATCCAGCAGCCTCTCGCCGCAATCAACCTCTTCATCCGCAGCGCGCGGATAAAACTCGAAGGCGACAACGCTGCAAGCCATGATCTCGACGTCATCGAGGAAACGGCACGTGACCTCCTCGACATGTTCAAGGATATTCAGGACTATAGCGAACTGGGCTCATACGTTCCGCACCTGGCGCCAGTCGATACGCAGACCGTGCTGATGGAGGTCTTCGAGCAATACCTTGAACCGGCGAGATCGCGAGATATCGAATTCAGAATCAGCGAGCGTCGGCGCCACCCGCCACCCATTGAAAGCGACCGCTCCCTGTTCAAGCGGGCATTGTCCAATCTTGTATCGAATGCGATCAAGAACACGTCGGCGGGGGGAGTCGTAATCGGCTGGGTGCTGATTGGCGAACGGCTTCGCATAGACGTATGGGACACTGGCGTCGGCATCCCGCCCGCGCATCGGGATGCGATATTCGCCGAGTACTATCAGATTGACAACCCTGGCCGCGACCGGTCGAAAGGCCTTGGACTTGGGTTGTCTATCGTCAATCGGGTTGTCGGAATTCTGCCGAAGCACAGCATGCGTTTCTGGTCGGTCGAAGGGCGCGGGTCACGTTTTTCCCTGTACGCTCCGGTATCGCAATTAACACCCGTCATCGTGGCGGACGATCAAGCGAACGCAGCATGCACGTCCATCCTTAAGGGCAGATACGTGCTGCTTTGCGACGACGAACCAACCGTTCTCGAGGGCCTGCGCCAACTGTTCCTCAGTGCTGGCGCACTGGTGGATTCTGCCGAGTCGATGGCGGGATTCGAAGCGATTCTCGCCGACGATGGCCGCGCACCCGACATCATTGTCACCGATATCCGGCTGCGCGACGGGCCGACTGGCATTGAGGTTGCCGAACGGATCAGGCAGCATTTCGCCTGGGCGGGCGT
>CAVTXZ010000034.1:0-50063 GCA_963738755.1 uncultured beta proteobacterium | reverse complement strand
GAAAAACGGAGAGGATAGCCTGCGGCGAGCAACACCAACGGACCACGAGAGCCGCCGCGCGGCCGGCGCTGAGCGGGATCGACGGCGGCGCGGCGGCCGAGCCGGCGGCGGCGAAGGAGCGCAGCCTCGATCCGGGCCGTGCTGGCGCAGATCGCCGCGTTCAGGACCCGGATGCAGGCCAGCATCGGCGAGGTGGTGCTGGCGATGCTGAACCTGCCGCGCTATCGCTACCAGACGCTGGCCGATGTCATGCACCTGGTGGTCAAGCCGATGACCCGCGACCGCATCGCGATCGCGCGCGCGGGCGGCGAGGGCAAAGTCGAGGAGACGGCCGGCATCGCGATCTGGGCCAGCGTGTCGGAGGCGGTCGACGCCAAGATCCGCGAGCAGATCCAGGCCCGGGTGTTTCCTATCAGGCTGAAGGCCGAGGACTGGAACAGCGGCGAGACCACCTGGCTGCTCGACGTCATCGCCCCCTCGCAGAAGGTCGCCACCGCCGTGCTCGCGAACTTCAAGCAAGTGGTGAAGGACAAGCCGGTGTGCATCCACCCCATTGTCAGCCAGATGGTCGATCCGGCGGTGCTGGAGAAGATGAAGGTGCGGCCGGTGGGGGAGGCGGAGGGGGAGACGGAGAGCAAGGCACAGGGAACGTGATCGGTGATTTTGCGGGCATCGGCGAAGGTGATGGGTTTCGCGAAGGGCTCGACCCATCCTACGCGCTGGGTAGCCTTGATTGTCCTTTTTTGCGTGACCGCGCCGTGCGAAAGGGCTTATGCGATGAACGATCTTCCGGATTTCTCTCAACCAAAATTCGTACAAGACGCTGTCGTCCACGGGTGGTCGCCAACCGCCCCGGACGGCGAAGAGTTTGAATTGCCTTCGGGCACAAAGACCTGCTCGCGGCTCAAGGTGCGGTTCGTTGAGGAAATTTCATGGGTGGGATATGCGTGTAGGTCCCGGTTATCCGGATCAAGCGAGCTTCCTTGTCGAAGACAATTTTGGCGATCAGCAATATAGCAGCGGCAAAATCATAAAATCTTCTTTTTACCTTCAATACAACGACATTCGTTTTGGCCGTTCGGAAATAAGCAGAAAACGGGGCCATAATCACTATTGGTTTCAGGATCGCAGCGACGCAAATCTTGTTCTTAGGCTGCTTCTGGGTCCAGATCAGCCAGAGACTCCCATCTCGTATGTCTGCGCCTTCAAAGAAGGTGAACAGGCTCTACTATCGTATTTCTTAAAAAGATCGCCACCGCGTCCGTAGCTATTTTGGCTTTCGGCAGCTGTCCGTCCGCGTCGACCGCGACACAAACTCTTGAAGAGAAGTAAGGCTTGGCAGGCACTGGCGGGCAAGGGTAGGGAGAAAATAGATGGTTGCTGTCTGGGCCGATCTGGCACCCGCTTTTGTGTTACGTGACAGTGCATTTAACTCGCCGTGTTGCGGTGACAGTGCATTCATGCGAGATGGCGGGTTAGAGAGAACCCGCCCTACACGCTTATGAGCGCCGCTCGATCATCGAGCTTGCGACCGGATACGCGAATTCCGGTTTGTCCGACGCGGCATCGACGACGCGCTGTAGAATTCCCACGGTATCGACGGAACAGGAACCCGTTGGCGATCGCTGACGCTCCACCTGGAGTCGGTCGCATACCGGACAGAGGGCCGGTTCCCACCCTGGAACACTCGAAGCCGGGTGGGTTCCGCCGGATGCAAACAAACACGAAACTCAAGCGACGGACATAATCTCGGCGGCGAGACCGCGGGGGGCGCGACGCTGCGGGCGGCCGCCAGCTTCACCCGCACCGACGGCACCACCAGCGCGATCTACGAGACGATCTTTGCGACCGACCAGACCGACACGATATATCGCGGCGAGGGCAGCGGCGTGGGCCGCTTCGGCGAATCCCATCGATGTGAAGGGCTTTGGGCGGGTGACCAATCTGGCGGTCGCCGCCGCCAGCGATGTCGTCGTAGCGATAGCAAAAGCATGCGCATATTGCTGCGCGGCGGCGGGGTTCGTGTTCGACAGCCAGTCAGGCGCGTGATCGAATATCCGCTGTCGCGCAGTCGTCACCAACCGATCGGCGAGCAGGGAACCGAGCAGCGATGAATGCTACGATGCTGCCGCGGGTGCGACATTTTGCACAGGTCATCAACTTTCCGCTTGCGCGGGGCACACCCCCGTAGTCAACCACTGAGCGGGCACAATGTGGGCGTGTCATCGACAATCTAGCTTAGCTTAGCTAGCGGACGGATTTTGGTTTCGGCATTCGGCGCGCGGGCGCCGCGGTGACTGCTGTGTATGACTTTTTTTACCTGAGGGGGCAACACGGGGATTCGGCCTCAGGTCGTTTCGATTTGTCGTCGTTCCCAACTATCAGCCGAATGATTTCGCGGTGAGTGAACCACCGCATGAGCCGCCATGGCTGGCTTTATGGATGGCATTCGGCCTGGGGCGACGCGCATCCTGCCCGCCTTCATGTTCCCACGGGAAGCCCACATTCCGAATGCCGACGACACGCCCCGGTGGGCGGATTGAAAAACGGAGAGGATAGACCAGTGGCCAAGAACACCAACGGGAATACAGCCGCCGAGAAGTCGGTTGTGAGCGGGATCGACGGCGGCGCGGCGGCCGAGCCGGCGGCGGCGAAGGACCGCAGCCTCGATCCGGCCGTGCTGGCGCAGATCGCCGCGTTCAAGACCCGGATGCAGGCCAGCATCGGCGAGGTGGTGCTGGCGATGATGAACCTGCCGCGCTATCGCTACCAGACGCTGGCCGATGTCATGCACCTGGTGGTCGAGCCGATGACCCGCGACCGCATCGCGATCGCGCGGGCCGGCGGCGAGGGCAAGGTCGAGGAGACCGCCGGCATCGCGATCTGGGCCAGCGTGTCGGATGCGGTCGACGCCAAGATCCGCGAGCAGATCCAGGCCCGGGTGTTTCCCATCAGGCTCAAGGCCGAGGACTGGAACAGCGGCGAGACCACCTGGCTGCTCGACGTCATCGCGCCCTCGCAGAAGGTCGCCACCGCCGTGCTCGCGAACTTCAAGCAGGTGGTGAAGGACAAGCCGATCCGCATCCACCCCATTGTCAGTCAGCTGGTCGATCCGGCGGTGCTGGAGAAGATGAAGGTGCGGCCGGTGGGCGAGGCGGAGAGCAAGACGGAGGGCGCGTGACCTTGGCTCCTGAAATTTTGGAAATCGATATGGTTGATCAGGTCTGGATCAGTGAAGTGATGAGTAACGGCGATCTCGGCAACAAGCTTGGGATTCGCCAAAAATGGTTCGGCGAACCCTGGGAAGCGCCCTATGTGCGCCACTACGTTCCTGAAAGAAGCGAAAGGGCGTTAGCGGGGCTTTCCGAGCACGTTACGGGCCACACGCTGAAGCGTGAGGAAATGCCGGAAGCTTCGGCCGTGTATAGCATGCCGCATTTCAAGCGCGCGAAGGACGTCTTCTTTGCCGGCGCGTTCCTCGCCGTGAAAGGCAACGTCGCCGAAGTGCTTTCGAAGTTCGACTTCGGTGCGGGCGGCGGGCTTGTCCCCTACACCATCTACGAGGCGGACGAGAAAACGCCGCTGCCGGGCCCGTTCTACATCGTCAATTTCGGGCCTTGGAAGGACTGTTTCCTGCCGGACGCGAGCACCAAAGTCGAAAAACTCGGCGTCGACCATCAGACCGGCCTGACCCATTGGTCGCTCAGCTATCTCAAGGACGGCGACATCGCGGTTTCGCCCGCTGCCTTGGCAGGGTCTGATCTCTGGATGTGCCCTGGCGTCAAGAACCGCATCTTCATGAGCAATCGTCTCGTCGAAGCGCTGAAGGCCGCGCTCAGCGATGCCGCCTTCGCTGACTTCGAGCTGCACCGCTGCAGGGTCGTGGGATGATAGGGGAGACGGGCCATGGCGGATGATAACACAACGGTCGACAACGGCCGCATCAAGCAGGTGGTGAAGGACAAACCGGTCCGCATCCACCCCATTGTCACCCGAATGGTCGATCCGGCGCTGCTGGAGAAGATGAAGGTGCGGCCGGTGGGGGAGGCGGAAGACAAGGTGGAGAGCAAGGGGCAGGAAACGTGATCGGTGATTTTTAGCGCCGCAGCGAAGGTGATGGGTTTGGCGAAGGGCTCACCCAACCCTGCGCGCTGGCCGGTGTTGATTGTTCTCTTTTGCGTGACCGCGTCGTGTGAAAGGGCATATGCGATGAACGATCTTCCGGATGTCATCCAAGAAGCGGTCGCCCACTGGTGGTCGCCGACCGCCCCGAACGGCGTCGAGTTTGAATTGCCCTCGGGCACAAAGACCTGCTCGGTGCTCAAAGTGAGGTTCGTTGGGCAAATTTCCTGGGTGGCTATGCGTGTAGGACCCGGTTATCCGGATCAAGCGAGCTTCCTTGTCGAAGACAATCTTGGCGATCAGCAATATAGCAGCGGCAAAATCACAAAAGCTTCCTTTTACGTTCAGTACAACGACGTTCATTTTGGCCATTCGGAAATGAACCAAAAACTGGGCGCTAGCGGCTTTTGGTTTCGGGATCGCAACAACGCTAATCTTGTTCTTAAGCTGCTTCCGGATGGACCTCAGCCAGAGACTCCCATTTCATATGTCTGTGCCTTTAAGGAAGGTGAACGCGTTTTATTATCGTATTTTTTGAAGAACTTGCCACCGCATCCATAGCTATTTTGATTTTTGTCGGCTGTCCGTCCGCGTCGACCACGACGCAAACGTTCGAAGAGAAGCAAGGCTTGCCAGGTACCTGGCAGGCGAGGGTGGCAAGGGTAGGGAGAAAATAGATGGTCGTAACCTGGGCCGATCTGGCACCCGCATTCGTGTTTTCGTCCACTACCCTGGATGCGAATTTTACAGCGTGGCCGCCCACAGATCCGCAAATAGCCTTGATCCAGGCGGCCTTGGTAAAACTTTACAACGGCTCCGCCACGGCCCGTGCGCTTATCGACCAGGGTGGCGGCCGGACGACCGCCGCGAATGGCGTAAGCAGCTTCACCAAGCAACTCACGATTTACAAATTTCCGGGTGCTGGAAATTCGGCTGCCAAGGCCGGTCAAAACATCATCTCGCTCAACACCGGTATCGTCAACAATCTGATTTGGATAGGGGTCGATGGCAAGCTTCACAACGAGGTGCTGGAAGATACCGTCATCCATGAGCTGGTGCACGCCATAACAGGTCGCCTTGACTTCACGGACAACTCTCCCGCGGGTCGAGTGGCCTACAATGCGCCGAATTATAACTTCACTGGGCCAACGCAATATGTCGCCAATCAGGTGATGTTGGAGCTGGGGTATGATCTCAGTTTTCGGCAAGCTGGTTATAATGCAACGGTTGACCCCGGGTCCTCTTTGCGATCCGACCTTTCATATACCGAAGGAAACTTCGTTAGCGGCGCAGTCTTGCTTGATGGTAGTGGAAGCCCGAACGTCGACGTTTCCCAAAATACATTTTCCTATCTCGGCGACAGTCTCAACGGTACCCCGCTCAATGCCGACCTCGCGCGCAATAAAAACCTCCTCGTCATTGGCGATGCAAGAACCAATCAGATCAAGGGAAACGTCGGGAACGATTATTTATATGGAGGAAACGGCGACGACACCATTTCCGCTTCAGCAGGCAATGATGTCTTCGACGGCGGCCTCGCGGGAACGCCCGTCAGCACGGATGGCGTCGATACCGCCGATTACTCCGGACAGAGTTCGATTACCGTCACGATCGGGAGCGTTCCAACGCTGGACAACGGCGGCTCTCCATTACACGGAATAAGGGTCGACAAATCCGGGTCAGGATCGGACCGGCTATATTCAATCGAGCATATTATCGGCACCAGCGGCGCCGACACGGTCGTTATCAGCTCGCTCGACGTGCTTTCGGACCTGACCGGTCAGACTCTCAAAATCGATCTGGGTGCGGGCAACGACACCGTCATCGGCGCTGGCCTTTCGGGCACCGGCAAACTCACGATAGACGGCGGCGCCGGCAACGACTCGTTGATCACGCTCGGCGGCGACAAGATCACCACCGCCGGCGGGCTTGGCCGCGACCTGATCTACAACTCCTCGAAAGACGGCATCATCTGGGGAGACATCGCCGACAGCATTCTCGATCCGGGCACGGACACGCGCTACACCCTCGACACCAGCGGTCCGACGCCGACAAGAGTTTACATCGCGGACGACGGCAGCAACGCCGATAATTTTGTCTGGACGCCCGGCACGACCATCGAGGATCCGCAATATAACGACATTTTGACGTTCTTCGGTGTTCCCCTCGTCAATCCGACGGACGACGGCGGCATCGCCCTGGCGACGGCCTTTGAGGGACTTGCCCCTCCGGTGGTCGGTCTGGCGCAGCTTTTCGTCAGGCCGATCGATACGATTTATGTCGACGAATTCCTACCGTTCATCACGTACTCCTTCAGGAGGGCAGCGGACGGATCTTACGATCTGATCGTCAGCGACATTTTGACGGCGTTTCTGGATGCGACGGACGCGTTGATCGGCGGTACCGCGGGGCACAGCCTCAGCGCCGCGCTCGGAGGATTTCTGGGCAAGCAGGTCATCAAGGACTACATCCCCGCCAAGGACAACGGCCAGGTTCCCGGCACCTATTTTGGATTTCAGGACGCAGGAACTTGCCGCCAACAACGTGGTCGGCAAGCTCGGCATGGTCTTCAAGAAGACCAACCCGATCGACGCCATCCTGTCGCTGCTGCCGCCGACCGCGATCAATCTGGCGCTTTCGGACGGCGGGACCCTCGTCGACGAGGCGGCTACGGCCGCCGCCTCCGTCGTGCGTCTCGCCAAGGCGATGCTCTGGTACGCCGGCGGCGATCCGCTGGTGCTGGATCTGTCCGGCGCGGGGCTCGTCACCACCGCGCTCGATCAGTCGAGCGTGCATTTCGATCTCAACAACGACTTCTTCTCGGAGCGCACCGGCTGGCTCACCGGAAGCAATGAGGGGTTTCTGGTCTTCGACAAGAACGGCAACGGCACCATCGACGACGCCACCGAACTGTTCGGAACCTTCACCGGCTCGGGCTTCGCCGATCTCGCGCAATATGATTCGAACCATGACGGCGTGATCGACGCTAACGACACGGTCTGGTCGAAGTTGCAGGTCTGGATCGACGCCAACAATGACGGCGTCTCCGAGGCCGGCGAGCTGCATTCGCTGGCCGATCTCGGCATCGCCTCGATCTCGCTGAATTCGGTGGCGCTCGGCGGCGAGACCGCGGGCGGCGCGACGCTGCAGGCGGCCGCCAGCTTCACCCGCACCGACGGCACCACCAGCGCGATCTACGAGACGATCTTTGCGACCGACCAGACCGACACGATCTACCGCGGCGAGGGCGGGCAGCCGGCGTGGGCCGCTTCGGCTGCTCCCATCGATGTGAAGGGCTTTGGGCGGGTGACCAATCTGGCGGTCGCAACCGCCAGCGATTTCGATCTGGCCGCGCTGCTGGCGCAGCGCGCCGCCGAGATGACGACGCCCGATCTGCGTACGCTGGTGGCAGCGGCCGGCGACGTGCTGGGCCAATGGGGCGAGACGCTCAATCTGACGCGCGAGCTGACGCCGGTGCTGCTCGGCGAGGACGCCAGCGGCAACATCGTGCTGCTCGACCGCGCCGACTATGTCGAGGATTCGTCAGGCGGGTACTGGACGCTGCACTCCGGCGCGCCGGTGCTGGACGCGCAAGGCAATGCGATCGCGCGTCCGACCGAGGAACAGGTGCTGGCGCAGGCAACCGAGCGGCGGGTTAAAGAGAACCCGACCTACGCAGCCGCAGACAAATTTTTCGAGGGCGGCGACGATTTCCGGTCGTTAGAGATGGCAGATAGAGAAAACCAATATCGAGAAGTACGCTGCGGATCGAAAATTTCATTTGACCCAGCATGCTCGGCCGCGGGCGCGGCGATAAATGCCGCCATCTGTAAAGCGCCGCATGTCGCAATGATTGTCCGAACGACGAATCCTCCTGGCCCTAAACCCAAAATGAAAACACCCTGTCTCAGAAATTATAGTGTCTTACTTCCGGGGTGCGGTCCAGCGCACTTCACTCGCGCTTCGGCGACGGCCCTCCTCAACGAGTTTCCGGTTCGATAGCCTTCGGCCCGCGCTTAGCTGGGTTGCGATACGACGAGCGAAGCCGCGATGAGCAGATTGAGTGCACTGTCAACGTTCGTAATTGCGAGTTCCGTCATGGAACAGCGGAAGCCGGGCGGAACCTGCAGTTGTAGACAGACACAAAGCGAACCGGCGGACAAATCGCGCAATGTTTTTTTCGCGGCCGATGCGATTTCGTCTTGAGGTTGAAAACGTAATGACGTCTGATGCACCAAGAAGAACAGGGGTGGTGGGGCTATTTCCAATCGCTAGCGTCGGCACGACATGCGTGCATTCCCCGTTTCGGCCAGACAGGCCGAACGGGGAGGGCGGTCGCTCGCGGCCATGCAGGCCCGCTTCCCCTGATGATAACAACACGCCCCGACCGGGCGGATTGAAACGCGGAGAGGATAGACCAGTGGCCAAGAACATCAACGGGAATACAGCAGCCGAGAAGCCGGTTCTGAACGGGATCAACGGCGGCGCGGCGGCCGAGCCGGCGGCGGCGAAGGAGCGCAGTCTCGATCCGGCCGTACTGGCGCAGATCGCCGCGTTCAAGACCCGGATGCAGGCCAGCATCGGCGAGGTGGTGCTGGCGATGATGAACCTGCCGCGCTATCGCCACCAGACGCTGGCCGATGTCATGCACCTGGTGGTCGAGCCGATGACCCGCGACCGCATCGCGATCGCCAGGGCCGGCGGCGAGGGCAAGGTCGAGGAGACCGCCGGCATCGCGATCTGGGCCAGCGTGTCGGAGGCGGTCGACGCCAAGATCCGCGAGCAGATCCAGGCCCGGGTGTTTCCTATCAGGCTCAAGGCCGAGGACTGGAACAGCGGCGAGACCACCTGGCTGCTCGACGTCATCGCCCCCTCGCAGAAGGTCGCGACCGCCGTGCTCGCGAACTTCAAGCAAGTGGTGAAGGACAAGCCGGTTCGCATCCATCCGCTCGTCAGCCAGCTGGTCGATCCGGCGGTGCTGGAGAAGATGAAGGTGCGGCCGGTGGGCGAGGCGGAGGGGAAGGTTGAGAGCAAGGTTGAGCGCAAGGGACAGGGAACGTGATCGGTGATTTTGCGGGCATAGGCCAAGGTGATGGGTTTCGCGGAGGGCTCAACCCATCCTACGGGCTACTGTTCTTCTCGGAACTGAGCGGGGGCATCGCAGCGACAGGACGCGTAAAGAAGATTTCAGCAAAGGCGACATGGTGCGCGCACTTCACGTGCGTGAATTGAAAGAACTCGTTTCATGTGCCCGCTGTTACCAATCTCTGGGTTGACGCAGATAAGAAGGAAAGCGTGATGGTTTGGGCTCTCGGTACCAAGACGCCTTATCTTTACAATATCGGCTCGGAACCGCTCGACGGGGATTTCCAGAAAGTCGCGCCGATCGACCGGACGCCGGACGGCGGCGATTTACCAGGAGGGATGGGAAGCGGGCGCCCGGTTCATCCCGAACATATACCGACAAAGATGCGGTGGGAAAACGCAAAGTATGAAATCCCTGATTTTGAAAATCCCTGGCGCACCAGCGTATCCGAGCGCGCGAAAGCGCTCCTCGAAAAATTCGAGCCTGACACGCACCAATTCTTTCCGGTCGAATATTACAGCAAGGCCGGAACGTTGCTCGAAAAGCGATATTTTTTGGTTGTTTGCAATCGGATAGACAGCCTGGATCACGAGACGACAACGATGGTTTTTGTCCGCGACGAACACGGGGCTTACTGGCTCCCTGTGTTCGATTTGGTAGCCAGGGGCAGAGTACATCTTATTCCCCCTCATCTCCCGCACGATACGAAATCAAAACTTGTTTTCAATCGGGGGAAAATCGGCGCCCATCGTATGTGGGTGGACAAATACCTGCTCGGTGGTGGGGGGACGTGGATTTCCGATGAACTCGCCGCCGCATTGAAAGCGTCTGACCTGACTGGGCTCGATTTGCGCGAAATGGAGACTGTTTGATGTCGGACCTTAAGCCGCAAAACCTGCTTCCCATCGTTGGGAACCTAGGAAATAATACAACGGGTTTTCAAAACGCGCATATTATTGGTCAGTCATTCGCGCCGAAATTCGCCAACAACTGGTTCAGTGTGGTCATGGGGCCGTTAGGGTTCGACGACCCCCGGAATCTTATCCCGCTGCCAGAAACGACGTAACAATAGGGGACAGACCACTATTTTGTAACAATAGGGGACAGACCGCTATTTTGGCTGTTTTCGAAAGTTCGGAGAAGCGTAAGGTCGAACGTTAAACGTTTTCGCGACTTCGGGGGAGCGTAAGGTCGAACGTTAAATGTGGTCTCTCGACGTCATCGCCCCCTCGCAGAAGGTCGCGACCGCCGTGCTCGCGAACTTCAAGCAGGTGGTGAAGGACAAGCCGGTCCGCGTCCATCCGATTGTCAGCCAACTCGTCGATCCAGCTCTCTTGGAGAAGATGAAAGTGCGGCCGGCGGGCGAGGCGGGCAAGTCCAGTGACGCCTGACTATTGGCGACGCTCACACTCGGACAAGCCGCCGATTCGAGTTGAGGAATAGAACATGCAAAATGAAGATCCATCATTGCTTCAGGCCGACCTTGAGAATGCGCGATTTACGGCACTCGTGGCGCTTCCGGGCCGGTATGAGTTGGCCGGGGGGGCGGTTGATCAAAGAAATCAAGAAGCTGTTCCCGCGCAGCACAGGCTCTATCGGAGTTTCAAGGCAAGAAGAGACGGATCAGCCCAGCTTCGTCTTTCCCTGGGGGATATGATTGTCGCGGTCGTGGCATTGCCCTTCCCGATACCGATCGGAACCCTGGAGCCGGCGATGGGGAATGAATTGATGTGGGGCGGTGCGGGCGAGGCGTTTTCCAAGTCGAAGGCACACCTGCTCGTCAGCGTCATGGGCGCAGGCAAGGATTTCGAGATAAGTCGTCTCCGGGCGTTTCGGTTGACTGCCGCAGTCGCCGCGCTGTGCGTCTTAGAAAAAGCCTTGGGTGTCTTTTGGACCGCATCCGAGAGCGTGATCGAGCCCGGCCGGTTCGTGAGCGTGGCGCGAGACGCAAGTGAGGCCAAGCCGCCAGCGGGCCTTTGGATCTCTCCGCGCTTTTTTCCTGGCTCCGTCTCAGAAGATCGCTTGGTTTGTCGAACAAGCGGCTTGATTCTGTTCGCCGGTCGCGAGCTCGAATGCGGACCGTCGTCTCTCGATGCAGGTAACCTGGCCGGTCTCGTTCTCGGTATTGCGCGTTACATCATCCACACCGGAGCTCAATTCGCGGACGGAGCGACTATCGCCGACAGCGGAAATTCGATCGGGACCATACGACATCAGGCATCGCGTTTCGACGGCGTTGCCGAAACTAAGGTGTTGAAGCTCGAACTCGTGGAGCGCCGCTGATGGTCGAGGTGCCGAGCAGCCCGCCGCCGACAAGAAAGCCGTCGCGCCTTTACCTGGGCTCGCCTGAAAAGTTCATCGAGATTGACGATTGGGATGTGTTCCGGAAGAAAACGCTTCCGGAGCTGGAGGCCGCCGGTTGGAACGCTGTCCGGACAAGGGGCCGAGAACGGCATGGAAGCCACCCTGCGCTTTTTCCTCTCGCCGCGCTCCGCGTATGTCTCGGGTCAGGTGGTACGCATCGGCGTGCGCGCGGGTACTGACGCGATCCCGTCATTCGACTGGAAGCAGCCGCTCGCGGGGCGTCGCGCTGTCGTCACCGGCGCCGCGCGCGGCATCGGTGCGTCGATTGCGAGCGTGCTGGCAGCCGAAGGCGCGCACGTGATCGGCATCGACATTCCGTCGGCGCGCGACGCACTCGATGCCACGATGCGCCAACTGAACGGCACCGCCCTCGCCTTCGATATCGCCGCGCCTGAAGCGCCCGCGCAAATCGCCGCGGCGCTCGATGAGCAGGGCGTGGACATCGTCGTGCACAACGCGGGCATCACGAAGGACAAAACCATCGCGAAGATGACCGAAGCCGCCTGGCAAAGCGTGATCGATATCAATCTGTCCGCCCAGGAACGGATCGACGACGCGCTGCTCGCCGCCGGCATCCTGCGCGACGGCGGCCGCATCATCGGCGTATCGTCGATCAGCGGGATTGCCGGCAATCTCGGCCAGACCAATTACGCGACCTCCAAAGCGGGCGTGATCGGGCGTGTGCAAAGCATGGCGCCGCATCTGCGCGCACGCGGCATTACGATCAACGCGGTCGCGCCGGGCTTCATCGAAACGCAGATGACCGAGAAGATTCCACTCGCGATCCGCGAAGCCGGGCGCCGCATGAATTCGATGAGCCAGGGCGGCCAGCCGGTCGATGTGGCGCAGACCATCGCGTGGCTCGCGCATCCGGGGTCGGCAGGCGTGAGCGGCCAGGTCGTGCGCGTGTGCGGACAAAGCCTGCTTGGAGCGTAACCATGGGTGAGCCGGGTGATCCGTTCAGGGCCGCGCATGCAAGCGGCGCAGTCCGACCGAAGACCGTCGTGATCGAACAACTGCCCGCGCCGGCCAAGCTGTATGCGCGTGCATTGTCCGGCATCGTCAAACGTGGGCGCGACACGCAGTTGCCGGCGCTGCGACTCGTGCGTCCCGCCGTGCCGCTCGACCCAGGGCCGATCTGGCGTTACGGGCGAGTGTGCGGCTTCATCCCCGAGCATGGCGTGCCGCTCACGTACCCGCATCTGCTGGCCTTTCCCCTGCATCTGCTGATGCTGACCGACCCGGCCTTTCCGTGGCCCGCGCTCGGCCTCGTGCATCTGGCCAATCACGTGCGGCTGCGCCGGCCGCTCGCCTTCAAGGACGTGTTGCGCGTCGAGGTGGAATTCGGCGCGCTGCTGCGGCACGACAAAGGCCAGGCGTTCGTGCTGCATTCGCGCCTGTACCGTCGCGGCGAAGCGGTATGGGACGGCGACAGCGTCTATCTGAAACGCGGCGTGCCGGCGCTCGGCAGCCCGCTCGACGGACTCGAACTCGACCCGCATGCGCTGTACCGCACCGCGCGCTGGCAGCTCGCGCCGCAACTGGGCCGCGACTACGCCGGCGTGTCCGGCGACTACAACCCGATCCATCTGAGCGCGCTGTCCGCCAAAGCGTTCGGCTTTCCGCGCGCGATTGCGCATGGCATGTGGACGCTCGCCCGCGCCGCCTCGGCGATGCAGCCGCCCAAGCCGCTCGCCGAAGCCACGCTCAGCGCCGAATTCAAATTGCCGATGCTGCTGCCCGGCGAAGTGTCGCTGTGGACCGCCTCGCCTTCGCTGATCGAACGCGATATCGAAGTGCGCGATATGGCCGGAGAAAAACCGCACCTGCGCGGCCGCATGCAATGGAAGCTGCAATGAAGCACGCCGCCGTTCGCGCCGTTCAATAAACAGAGAAACCAGGGAACCACCCAAAGGAGCCGAGCATGTCCAACCCGCAGCCCGCCGTGCGCCGCGTCGCCATCGTCGGCGGCAACCGGATTCCGTTTGCCCGCTCGAATACCGCGTACGCAACCGCGTCGAATCAGGACATGCTCACCTTCACGCTGCAAGGCCTGATCGACCGCTACAACCTGCACGGCGAGCGCGTGGGCGATGTGGCGGCCGGCGCCGTTATCAAGCATTCACGCGACTTCAACCTGACGCGCGAATCCGTGCTGTCCACCACGCTCGCGAAGGAGACACCCGCCTACGATGTGCAGCAGGCGTGCGGCACGGGTCTCGAAGCGGCGATTCTGGTCGCCAACAAGATTGCGCTCGGGCAGATCGAGGTGGGCATTGCGGGCGGCGTGGATACCACCTCCGACGCGCCGATCGGCGTCAACGAGCGGATGCGCAAGATTCTGCTCGAAGCGAATCGCAGCAAGAGTACGGGCCAGCGCGTGGGCGCATTGAGCAAGCTGCGGCCCGGGATGTTTTTCAAGCCGCTTCTGCCGCGCAATGGCGAGCCGCGCACCGGGCTTTCCATGGGCGAGCATTGCGAGTTAATGGCCAAGCGCTGGAACATCTCCCGCGAAGCGCAGGACGTGCTCGCCTACGAGAGCCATCGCAAGCTGGCGGACGCGTACACGCGCGGCTTCGTCAACGATCTGATGACGCCGTACCGCGGCCTCGCACGCGACAACAATCTGCGCGCGGACCTGACGCTCGAAAAGCTGTCCGGTCTGAAGCCGGTATTCGACCGCGACGCCGGCACGCTGACCGCCGGCAATTCCACTCCGCTGACCGACGGCGCATCCGCCGTGCTGCTCGCGAGCGAAGCATGGGCGGCCGAACATGGCCTGCCGGTGCTGGCGTATCTGAGCTGGTCGGAAACCGCCGCGGTCGATTTCTTCGACAAGAAAGAAGGCCTGCTGATGGCACCCGCCTACGCGGTGCCGCGTATGCTGGCGCGCGCCGGACTGAGCTTGCAGGACTTCGATCTGTACGAAATTCACGAAGCTTTCGCCGCGCAGGTGTTGTGCACGCTTACGGCATGGCAGGATGATGAATATTGCCGCACGCAGCTCGGCTTGCCGGGCCCGCTCGGCGCAATCGACAGGACAAAATTGAACGTGAACGGCAGCTCGCTCGCGACAGGTCATCCGTTTGCGGCCACTGGCGGCCGGATTGTCGCCGGGCTCGCGAAGATGCTCGCGCAACTCGACAAACCGGCCGGCAGCGCACGCGGCCTGATTTCGATCTGTGCGGCGGGCGGCCAGGGCGTGGTGGCGATTCTCGAACGCTGACCCTCGCCGCCGTTGCAACGCACGTTTCATGAATCGTTCTGCTTCAAAGGCTGCCGCAATGACCGACTGGAATGCTTCAATGACTGGCCGAACGGCCAGCACACAAACAGATGAAGCCACGGCTTCAGGAGACGACCGATGACCGAGCCTGCTCAATCCCCGCTGTCGCCCGCTGTGGAATCCGCGCATGCGGCGCATGCGGCGCCGAATACCGACGGCATCTGGTACGCGTCGTATCCGGCAGGCGTGCCGCACGAAATCGACGTGGCGCAATACGATTCGGTCCCGCAGTTCTTCGACGAATGCATCGCGAAGTTTCGCGAGCGCGTCGCGTACGTGAGCGTCGGCGCGAATCTGACATACGGCGAACTCGGCCGCAAGGCGACCGCGTTCGCCGCGTATCTGCAGAGTATCGGTGTCAAGCCGGGTGAGCGCGTCGCGATCATGCTGCCGAACACGTTCCAGTATCCGGTGTCGCTGTTCGGCATACTCAAAGCCGGCGCCGTGGTGGTCAACGTGAATCCGCTCTATACGGTGCGCGAACTCGCTCATCAACTGAAGGACAGCGGCGCGCAAACCATCATCGTGTTCGAGAACTTCGCGAAGACTGTGGAAGACGCGCTGCCCGGCACCAAGGTGCAGAACGTGATCGTCACCGGTCTGGGCGATCTGCTTGCCGACGGCCTGAATCTGAAGGGACGTCTGCTGAATTTCATGCTGCGTCATGTGAAGAAAATGGTGCCGGCGTACCATCTGCCGAAAGCCGTGGCGCTGCTCGAAGCACTCTCGATCGGCTACACGCGCCCCTTGACGACCGTGCGTCCCACGCACAACGACATCGCCTTCCTGCAATACACCGGCGGCACCACCGGCGTGGCCAAGGGCGCGATGCTCACGCACAGGAACATCATCGCCAATCTGCTGCAGGCGAAGGTGTGGTCCGAGGGACAACTGAGCGGCGGCATCGAAACCGTGCTCACGCCGCTGCCGCTTTATCACATCTATTCGCTGACCGTGAACGCGATGATCTTCATGGGACTCGGCGGGCGCAACATCCTGATCGCGAATCCGCGCGACATGAAGCGGGTGATGATGATCATCCGTCACGAGAAATTCACCGGCATGACAGCCGTGAATACGCTTTACAAGGCTTTCCTCGACAACGAAGAGTTCTGCAAACGCGACTTCTCCGACCTGAAGCTCGCCATGGCGGGCGGCATGGCGACGCAAAAGTCGGTCGCCGAGCGCTTCAAGGCGGTGACCGGCGTACCGATCGTCGAAGGTTACGGCCTGACCGAGTGCTCACCGATCGTCTCGATGAATCCGGTCGACCTCACCAATCTGCGCGATTTCGAAGGCTCGATCGGTTTACCCGCGCCGTCCACCCAGGTACGCTTCAGGAAAGACGACGGCACGTGGGCGAGCATCGGCGAGGCGGGTGAACTATGCGTGAAGGGTCCGCAAGTCATGAAAGGCTACTGGAACCGTCCGGATGAAACCGCCAAGGTGTTCGATGCCGACGGCTGGCTCGCAACCGGCGACATCGGCGTGATGGATTCGCGTGGCTTCATGCGCCTGATCGACCGCAAGAAGGACATGATTCTGGTGTCGGGCTTCAATGTCTATCCAAATGAAGTCGAAGACGTGATCGCAATGCACCCCGACGTGCGCGAGGTCGCCGCAATCGGCGTGCCCGATGCGGCGCAAGGCGAACGGGTCAAGGTGTTCATCGTCAAGCGCAATGCGTCATTGACGGAAGAGCAGATAATCGCTCACTGCCGCAAGAATCTGACCGGCTATAAAGTGCCTAAGCTCGTCGAATTCCGCGATGAACTGCCGCAAACCAACGTGGGCAAAATTCTGCGCCGCGCGCTGCGTGACGAGGAACTCGCGAAGCAAAAGCCTGCCTGACAGCAAAGGCGCCCGCGCCGCACCCCCGGAGAGATTCATGAAGCACAGCACGCCCGCGCGCTCGCGCCTTACGCCGACCTTCACGCGTCTCAGCCGGTCATCTCTGGAGCTAGCCGCATTTTCTGCATCGTCGAAGGGTTCGTTGCGTGCGGCGGCGTCACGTGGGCTATTGATCGGTGCACTGATAGCGGGCATGGCGGCGGTCACGGCGTCCTCCGCGTTCGCGCAGAACGACGACATCCCGCCTCCGCTCGACGCGACAAGCGCCGTCAAGGCGCCGGCCACGCCTTCGGCACAGGTCGGCAAACTCACGCTGGACCAGCAGGTCAAGTGGCTGCGCGCCGCGCAACAAAGCGGCACGCTGGAAAAGCTCGACGACGCGCAGCTGGTGCAACTGTTCGAGTCGCTCGATCCGCTTGCGTTGCCGCGCTACATCAAGGAAGGCCCGAACGGCTATCCGTCTTATGAGTTCACGATGGCGCGCCGGGAACGCATTCGCGGCCAGTGGCCCGACAAGGCCGATCACATGCTGGTGCGAATTGCCCACGATCCGCTGCGGATCTACGCGAAGTGGCTGCCCGGCGGCGCGCACGCCGGCCAGGAAGTCATCTACGACGAGTCCAAACGAAGCGACGAAATGTACGGCCATCTCGGCGGACTGCTCAGCGTCATGCCCGTATGGGCATCGCTGAACGGCGTGCTCGCGCACGCGCAATCGCACCATCAGGTGCGCGATCTCGGCACCGAATACATCGCGGGCCAGTATCTCGCCGAGGGCAGGAAATACATCGAGGCCGGCTTGCCGCGCTCCACCTTGGTGGAAGTCAAAACAATCGACGGCGTGCGCGTGGTCGCCTTCACTTTCGAAACGCCGATCGGCCAGCCGCAGTTCTACGCGAAAAAAGAAACGCTCGGACTCGACCTGCGGCATCCGTATTTCCGCACGGTCGAGTCTTACGATAACGACGGCAAGATCTTCGAGGAAATCGTTTTTGAAACGATCACGCCGAAAACCTTCGACGAGTCGACATTCGACCCGAAGAACAAGGCATATAAGTTCTAACGACGCACGCCTCGCGCCAACATGAAAGCAACGTGCGCGATGTGCCCGGCACCTTGTTCATGACTGTGTTCGATCATCGGTCCCGTGCGCATGGCAAACTGTTTGAGAACGAAGTAATCGGATGCGCGTGTGAGGCCGATCAGCGACGGTGGCGCTTGTGCATGTGATTGTGCACCTGATTGCACAAGCAGCGGCGCAAGCGTCGTGTACCAGAGCGCGCCTATATCGTCACCCGCTTCGAACGCGCGCAGCTTCATACGAGCAACGTAGTCCGCGAACGAGGGGCCGCCCGCTAACGTGGAATCGACCACCGCCACCGTATCGCCACGCGCCCCCGCGTGCGCGAGCCACGGCCACGCGCCGCCCGTTGCTGTCGAAAGCCATGCGCCGGTCATGACGAAAGTGCGTCGGTCCATTGCTTGACGATATCCTCAGGTATAGCCGCGCCGGTCACGCCACGCCGCCGGCCAGATTCCCTGCTTGCCCGGCGCGAGAATGCCGTTCGGGTCGAGCGCGTCCTTGATCGTTTCCGAGAGCCGCAGCAATGCGCCGTCGTTGAAACTGTACTGGGCCGCGGCAAAATCCATATACGCGAGATGTGCGCGATATTCGCCATAGCCGGCCGCGCGCGCATCGCTCATCAGCGAACGCAATAAGGCGCCGGCTTGCTCGACCTGGTTCGAGTCGTCGCGGTCGAAGATCGCCGCGAAAATGTGATGCAGATGGCGCACGCCCGCCGTAAAACCGCCGTAGTAGTCGAAGCCATACTCCGCGGCGCGCGTCTTGACCATCGTGTATTGGCGCAATGCGTCGCGCCCGGTCGCGGGGCATATCGGCGCGAAATCAACATGCGCGCCCGCGCCGCCGCGCCAGTCGAGCATGCGAAACGCGCTCATCGCCGGAATGCCGGCGAGGTTGCGATCGCCGCCTGCCGTCGGTTCCGCATCGCCGGCATAGCGCGCGGCCGAGAGCTTCGCCTGCGGCACGCGGGCGAAGGCCCGCTGCACGATCGCGTAGCGCGCGTCGATCAACTCCGGCGTGCCGTACAGTGCGAAATGCACATTCCAGCGGCCAACGTTCAGCTTGTCGAGCATCGCCGTCACCGCGCTCTCAGGCATCGCGCCCTTGCCGTCGTACCACTGCGCCCGCGCCGACAGACCCGCGGCACGTCGCAAACCGCCCTCGATCACCACGTTATTGCGGATCGTTTCATCGAGCCGCAACGGCCGCAGGATTTCGACGATCGCTTCCAGATCCTGTTCATGCCGACACTGGATTTCACCGAGCAGATACGCGGGCGGCGCAGGCATCAACCAGACGCCCAGCTTGGTGACGATGCCGTAGTTGGACTGCATGAACATCGCATCGAACGAGGGCCCATAACCCGGTTGATAAAGCTGCCACGCGGTGCCGATTTCAATGCCGCCCATGCCCGTGCGCAGCACGTCGCCGTTGGCGAGCACCACTTCCATGCCGCACTGCGTCGCCGCATGATCGCCATACGCTGTGTAGCCGAAGCCGCGCTCAAGCGTATTGCCGACTACACTGCCCCACCCCGCCGCCGGCGGATCGACCCACAGCTTGTAGCCTCGCTCGCGCAGATGCGCATGCAGATCGAAGTAGCTGACGCCCGGCTCGACGAGCGCATAGGCGAGCGTCTCGTTCACTTCGATGATGCGGTTCATCCGCTGCAGATCGAGCACCACCGAACCCGGCAGACGCGGCGCGGCGCCGCCGTACGCGAAGTTGCGTCCGGTGGAGACCGTCCACAGCGGAATGCGATATTGATTGGCAATCCGCAACACCGCGCGAATCTCGTCGACAGATGCGGGCAGCAGCGCGGCGCTCGCATGGAACGCTTCGCGCTCGCCCGGCGCGAACGGGTCGAGATACGCGGCGAGTCCCGCCGCCGCGGTCACCACCTGCGGCTCGCCGACGATCGAACGCCAGGCGGCGAGCGCGCGGTCGAACTGGGCGGCGGAAAGGGTTGGCGGCAGGCTACGGGTCAAAGGCTCTCCCTCGCCGCACCCGCAGCGGCCGGCGGCACGCTAGCGGCGCATCCCGCCGCCGCCGTGCGACATGCCGCCCCATGTGTGCATCGGCGCGCCGCCATGCCAGCCGCCGCGAGCGCCCATTCCCGTGCCATACGATGTGTGCGTGTAATGCACATGGTCCATATGATGAAAATGATGAAACCGGTCGACAAACACGAACGACACACCGACGCCAAATACCACCGGCGGCCCCCAATACCACGGGTCATAGTAATAGACCGGCGTGGGCGAATACGCTAGCGCTTCACCGTCGCCCTCGACGATCTGCCAGGTGCCGTCCGGCTGCAGGCACGCGCGGCCGGTGATCTGCTGCATGACGCCGTCGATTTCCGCCTGACCCGCGACGAAGCGGCACGTCGCCGTGTCGTCGGGTGACGCGTTCGCTTCCGTCGGCGCCGCGCAGCCCGCGCATAGACACAGACCGCCTAAGCCGGAGCATAGCCCCATGCCGAACTGCTGGAAAGTAAGCATGATTTCGCTGCCTCGACGCGCCGGCGTTGCGACGCGCAAGCGGCGCGTCGGCACCGTGAAGACTCCGTCGGTTAGCCTCGCTCGAGACCTTGCCTTCGGCACGCATCCGCGCCGTCATGGCAGGGTCCTGCAGCGAGTAAACGAATCGCCAGACGGTGCTATTCCGTGGCCGGCACGCCGGTGCAAGGGCTTTCTGTTACAGCATGTTGCAACGCCTGCCTCGCTACTGCCGGGTTACCGCCAGGTTACTGCCAGGCCTCCGGCTTGCCGCCGAGCGCGCTGCATACTTCGACGGCAATCGAGCGCAGTTTGCCTTCCGCGATCGGCCCCGATAACGCGTAGCCCATGCGGTCGCTGACCCAGTAGAAGGTGCGCCGGTTGCCCTCGCGGAACAGGCGGAACGCGGTCTCGTCGCGCGAAATGCCGGTGATGTAAAGCGTGAGCCGCGCGCCGCTGCGATTTTCGTACATGAATTGCGCGGCCGGTCCGGCTTCGTCGGGCAACAGGCGGCCGCCCACCAGCGAATAGCCGTACTCCTGCAACGACGGCACCGACAACGGCCGGTTCAGGCGTTTGGACAGCCAGTTGATCAGATGCGCTTCCTCGCTCGCCGCGACTTCGACGGGATGGCGCTGCTCGGGCGTATAGACCGCGTAGGCGATGTCGGCGCGCTCGGCGAAGTTCATCGGCGCGGCGCTCAAACCGCCCCATGCGCCGCCCGTCAGACGCGGCGCGAGCGGCCCCAGGGCGAGCGCGAGTCCCGCGCCCGCCACCAGCCAGCTTGCCGCCAGACCCGCGTGCCGCCACCACGGCGCCGAGCGCCGCACCACGATGAAAGCCGGCTCATCGGCTGCGCTGCCTGCGTGGCCTGCGTGGTCTTCACTGCGTTGCGGCGCGCCGCACAGTGTTCGCAAGGCGGCCGTCTGCGCGCGCCAGGCGGCCACTCGCGCGGCGGCCTGCGGATGCTGCTCCAGTTGCGCCTCGATCGCCGCGTGTTGCGCGGGCGGCAATTCGCCATCGACGAACGCCGACAGCACTCGCAGATCGAGCCCCTCGGGCAAGCTGAAATCGTGGTCGTCGTTATTCATCACGGATTTCTCACTACTTTCAGTGGCGGAGCCTTGCGTGTCGAAGCTTGCGCCGATCCTTCGGACGGCCCGTCCGTCAGCAACACGCGCATATGCTCACGCGCGCGCGACAGTCGCGACATGATCGTGCCGATCGGCACGCCGAGCGCGCTCGACGCCTCCTGGTAAGTCAGTTCCTCCACGCCGACGAGCAGCAGTACCTCCCGCTGCTCCACCGGCAGACAATACAGCGCCCGCTGCAGATCGCGCAGCACCAGTCCATCGACTTCACCATGCGGTGCTTCGAGATTGCGCCAGGGCGCGCTTTCATCGTCGACGGCGATTTCGCGGCGGCCGCGCAACTGATCGATATAGAGATGCCGCAGGATCGTCAGCAGCCATGCGCGCAGGTTGCTGTTCGGCCGGAATGCCGCCCAGCGCGCGAGTGCACGCTCCGCCGTATCCTGCACGAGGTCGTCGGCCCAGGCGCGGTCGCCCGTCAGTGCGCGCGCATAGCGGCGCAACTGCGGGAGCCACGAAATCACTTCCGCTTCGAAATTCACCCGGCGCGTAGCGGCTTAATAGCCACCACCGCTGCTACTGCCGCCGCTGCTGCCTGACGCGCTCGAGTCGGTCGCCGACGTGCAGCCGCTCGTCGCGAGCGAGCCGAGCGCCAGTGCGAGCATCACAAAGACGGCGGAGAGAATGCGGGTTGCTTTCATGTGAGTCTCCTGATGAGGTCCTGGCGCGCGCATCGGGCCACACTCCGACGCCGATGGACCACTTCGTGGCGACGTCCGGCTCAGGTGCGACATATCGCGCTTCCATGCTGACTTAACGCTGCCCGAGGCGGATTTATTCCCCGCGATCGTGCGCATGCGCCATCTTTTTCCGCCATGCACGTCGGGCACTGCGGGCGCGGCAGCATATAGCCGCCATTCTTCCGCAGATTCGTAACTCAACGTTACAGCCAATACTTATCAGATGCTTATGTGCGCACAAGCCGTTATAGTGGATCCAGTTTGCCCGTTGACGCGTACCGCCCTCATACAGGGTAGAATCGCGGCGAACAACCGTCTATCTAACCTGACTTGTCCATGGCTTCCGCAGAATCGCATCCGCAAAACGACTTCATGAACGCTGCGCGCAAAGAACGAAAGCGCGTTGAGATTTATCTTGTCAACGGCATTCGTTTGACAGGGTGCATCGAGTCGTTCGATCAGTATCTGGTGATGCTGCGCACGCCCGTCGGCCTGCAAGGCATCTACAAGCGTGCGATCTCGACGATCCAGCTCGACACCGGCACGCGTCCTGCACCGCGGGCCGGGCGGCCTTCGCACGGCGAGCACACCACGCGTGGCCCGCACGGCTCGCGTGAACCCCGCGATCATCGTGAACCGCGTGAACCGCGCGAGTCGTACGGTGGGCAGCCTTCGTCCGACCGGCCGGCGTCGTCCGAGCGCAGTGGCACGTCGGACGGTCCGGTGGTCGTCACGCGCCGCCGGCGTCTGTTCGGCACGGGTGGCGGCGATGGCGGCAACCATGGTGGTGGCAATCATGGCGGCGGCAATCACGGCCCAACTGGCGGCAGCGAATAAACGACCGCTGCGGCGGCCGCTAATCGATTTAATCCATTGGATGACCGAGCCGCTGCAAGATTTTTTCCAGACGCATTCCCTGCTGCTCTGACATTTCGAATCCGCATTTGACCGCCAGCACGCGGCGCCGCCAGTAGACGGCGTCAAGCATGCGAAGCGCCGGTTGTCGTGTTGCCCAATCCAGATGTACCAGTTCGGCTTCTACCACGTGTGAAGCGGTGTAGCGCTGCGCGCGCGCAGGGGTCTGTGGAATCATGGTTTTTTGTTGCCTTCCGATTGCTTGCTGGTTGTGCGTTCCTTCCTCGGCCAGGTGTGCAGGACCGTGGCACGCAGTCTGCGTGTGCATTGGCGGATGCCGGAGTTGGGGTTTTTCTTGCGTGGCACTCGGAGAACGGCTTGATGCGGGATAGATTTGATTTTTTTCCGGGTTTTTTTTGAAGCGGATGCTTACAGGGCTTCGCTTTGCGCTCTGTGATCTGCGCTTTGCGCTATGCTGAATCGTTGACACTCGTTGCAAGGAGCGCGTCATGACCAGGCAGAAGCAACTCACACCACAGCATAAAGAAACGGAACCGTCCGTTAAGGCAGCGGAGAGTCGACTCGATGAGGCGCTCGATGAGAGTTTTCCTGCTAGTGATCCGATCGCTATCGATATGAGTGAGCCGCAGCACTTGCCAGTGGGAGGGGTGCCTTCGGCAGGGAAGAAGAAGCATTGAACTCTCCTTGATTTGTTTGCCCGCGGTGTGGGCCTTTTCTTGATTTCTTGTTGGTCTATTAGTGTCGCCCCTGTGCGGGGCAGCACCTACTTTTCTTTGCCGCCGCAAAGAAAAGTAGGCAAAAGAAAGCGGCTCAAACCGCCAACTCCTGAGAAACAATCAGGATAACGTCGGTTTTCAGGCCGTTGGCGCAGCCGGAGTGATCTGGAAACCGAGGGCGTTGGCGCGGCGCCTGAGGGCGTCAATGCTGCGCTGACGCTGCAGCTCTTCATAGTGCTGCTGGCCCTGGTCGACGAAGGCTTCGCCACGCGTGAGCATGAAGTACACCATGCGGGCGAGCTTATGGGCGACCGCGGTATTCGCACGCGGCTTGTCCATGCGTGAGCAGAGCCGGCGGTAGAACGCGCCGAGCGCCGAGTCATTACGCGAGAGGCTCATGGCCGCCAGCTTGAGCGCCTGGCGCACCCGGTTGGTGGAACGCCGGGTGCGGGCGCTGAGCACCTTGCCGCCACTGACCTTGGTGCCCGGACACAGTCCCAGCCACGAACAGAAGTGCTTGACGTTGGCAAAGCGGCTCAGGTCCGGGCCGATCTCCGAGAGTATCGTCATTACCGTGGTGACCGCCAGACCGTTGATGCGCGTCAGGTCGACGCCCGCCCAGCGCGCGAGCGCGGTACGCGCGTCAAACCGCGGGGTGTTCTTGTGGCGCTTCTTGTCCGGCCCGGCCAGTTCCACGTCGTGACGCCCTAACGGTACCAGCAGCGCCTCGGTCTTCGCGTCGCACTCGAGCACCCGCAGGGCCAGGCTGTCGACCATCGCCAGGGCCTGCCCGAGCACGAACAGGTGCTCCTCGCGCCAGTTGCCCGTCAGCGCCCGCTCGATGTCGCGCTCGCTGGCCTTGACGCGGCCGTTGCGGTGCCGGGCCAGCACCTTGGGGTCACGCTCGCCGGCCACAATCGCCCGCACGATCGCCTGCCCGGTCATGCCCATCACGTCGGTGAGCACCTCGGCAAGCTGGAGGTTCATCTGCACCAGCGCCTTCTGCATGCGCAGCACCCAGCTGGCCTGTTCGGCCAGCAGTACCTCGCGCTGACGTACCACCGCACGCACCACGCAGACCTCGTCGCCCGGGCGCCAGGCCGCGCGCAGCAGCCCCAGGCTCATCAGCTTCTGCAGCCACTGGCAATCCTGCACGTCGCTCTTGCGTCCCGGTACGTACTTCATCTGCCGCGCGTCGACCAGCCATACCGCGAGTCCGCGCCGCTCGAGCACCTCGTACACCGGGATCCAGTACACGCCCGTCGATTCGAGCGCCACCGTGTCGACCCCGCACGCCAGCAGCCAGTCGGCCATCGCGTTCAGGTCATCGGTCATCGCCCCGAATTCACGCACCGGCTCGTCATCCGCCTGTCGGGGCACCGCCACCCAGTGGCTGGAGCCGCCCACATCGATCCCCGCTGCGTTCGGGAACACCTCGTCTTCTTCTCGCTTGCGCATCGCCATCGCCTGCTCCAGAATCGTCCGTGAACGGCAGCGCCATGGGAATCGTCGAAATTGACTCGATCTCCTGAACGGGATGCGGCTCGCGCCGCTCACCACTGTCGCCGACGAATCCCGGACCATGCTCTTAAGCGGGCTCACTCCACGGCGGGCATGCCGCGAGCGCGCACCATTGGTCTGTCGGTCATCGCGGCGCTGCCGCTCACCGGTATACCTCATCTCCGTTTCTCCGCCAACGCCGGGCCCGGCACGGGGCTGGAATGCTCTTAAGTGGGTCCCCTGGCTTGGAGGGGACTGTGGTCCGATTAACGGATCACACCTCGGTTCATTCGGGTCTGTGACACAGCCGTCATCCGCTCCCACTCCGCACTGCGTGCGTCGCGGATGGGTCTGCCACGGAAACCAGGGGCTTCGGTTGTGCGCGGTGGGGGCCGTCGGCTTCGCCTCGGCGAGGTGCCGAAATCATTGAGTGTTTTGGACGTGTTGGTGTGCAGCCATCGAATTGGCAGGTCACGCGAGCGCTATTCAACTCAGAGACTGAGAGCCGGCTTGCCTGCATCGAAGCGGCCAAGGCGGGTAACTGCAAACCGCACGCATAAAACCTGGTGGGTGGTTTGATGAAGTACCGCGTCGGCGCGCGCAGCGCCGCCGGAAGAATGACGGCCTGGTCACGCCGGTGGGAAGGTGCGCGGGCTCACTCTCTACGGAGCCACTACACCCTCCAAGCCAGGGGAGCCGCTTAAGAATTGGCGGTTTGAGCCGCTTTCTTTTGCCTACTTTTCTTTGCGGCGGCAAAGAAAAGTAGGTGCCTGCCCCGCACAGGGGCGACACTAATAGACCAATAAGAAAGCAAGGAAAGGCCAAAAAAAGCCAAACCCAGGAATTGCCGCCGCCAAAGGCAAAAAAAACCTCAATGCGATGGCAACCCAGACTCCAATTGCCGCTGCAGTTGCTGCACCTGCCGCTGCGCCGCACGCAACTGATCCTGCGCGGCGGCCTTCTGCTGCGCCAAAGCAGTCGCTTCAGCACGCGTCTGCTGCTGCTGGCTCGTCACAATATTCTGCTGCTGCCGCGCCACATCCAGGTCAGCCTGCAAGCGATTCGCCCGATCCTGCGACAACGCGATCATCCGCTCGGTAAAGGCCTTCTGCGCCTCAAGCTGCGTACGCCGAATCTCGACGTCGGACAACTGCAGCGTCTGACGCACAAAATCCTTATAGATCATGTCCGCACGCGCCGCGTCCTGCGTCTTGATGACGCGCCAGAAATTCTTCTGCTGGAACAACGCGACGTAATACGTCATTTCCTTGCCGTAAAACAGCAAGCTCGCACCGTAGCCGCCGTTATACGTGGTGCGCAATTCGCTCAGATCCGACCCGTGGATCATCTGCTGCAATTCCGCAACATTGCCCGCCGCAGATTGCTTCGCCTCGTCCGCCGTCAGTGCGCCAGTCTGCGCCTGACCCGGCTGAGAAGCGGCCGACAACGCGGCCACTGTGCCCGGCTGGGCAACAACGCCAGCGCTCGCCCCGCTATCCGGCAGCGCCTGCGCATCAACACCCGGCACAACCCCCATCGCGATGCATGCGGCCAGGGCAATCTGTCGTAGTTTCGACTTGTGGTCCATGTAAATCCTGCTCGAACAGTTTTTGTTTTAGTACAACTGTCTCATTATTACTCACTTTCGCGTGTTTCGGGCTCTTCGTCGAAAATTTGGTACTTGCGCATCTTTTTCCACAAAACCTTGCGACTGATGCCCGAATAGAGGGCTGTATCGTGGCGGCGCCAGACGTTTGCGTCAAGCGCGGCTAGCACGCGGTTGCGCCCGGCCATATCCCGCTTACCGCGATCCACGAGCACCTCCGCGACGCTCTCGGCCAGCACCGGCTGACTGGTGCGCGCAAGCGCCAGCAGACGTTGCAGCCGCGCGGCGTCCACGCGCCGATCTGGCGTACCGTCACGCCGATCCGCTCGGCCAGATTGCGCAGCTCGCGCACATTGTCGGGGAAATACGTGTCGGCCACCGCGTCGGCGAGCCAGTATGGCAAGTCAGGCAACACACCCAGCCGTTCGCTGCCGACAAACTGCGTAATGAATGCCTTGAAGATCGCAATCTTGTCGACCGCGCCCCGCTCTTCCAGCGACGGAATCTTCAGCTCGATCACGGCGAGCCGATAGTAGAGATCGGCGCGGAAGGCACCGTCCTTAACCAGTTGCGGCAAATGCTTGTTGGTCGCCGCCTCCGCGCGGATCACTTCGACATCGAAGCTCGCCATGCAGCGCGCGACCTGGTCGACAATGTCGGCCTTGCCTTCCAAGGTGTAGATATCGAGTTCCTCGATTTTGGTGGTGGTTCTCATCTTGGATACGCTAGTTGACCAGTGGCGAGACGCCGCATGTCAGCGACATGTTCTGGACCGTGGTGGTGCCGACCTGAACACCCAACAGTGAGAGCGTCGGGACGAGCACGGTAGCGAGCAGCGCAAAAACGGGTTGGTGCGCCGCGCGAGCGTCAACGTGGCGAAGGCATTCGATATTCTGGGCGCGTCTAAATCCGCCGATTCGATGTGCCCGGCGCGCCCGTCGTCAATCCGGCATCGATCAACTTCGTGCGAACCGGAGCGAGCTTTTCGCAAACCAACGAGTGGCCGCTCAAGATCGGCACCGCGATATCGGTAAGTGGTCAGTACGGCGCCGGTTCGTTGCCGACCTCGGAGCAGATTTCGTTCGGTGCGCAACGCGTCGCACTGGGCTATCAGCTGGGCGAAGCCTCGGGTGATTCGGGCTGGGGCGCGACCCTTGAGGTCAACCGCGCGTTTACTCCGGGCTTCACGTATCCGCGCACTCTCACGCCGTATATCTCGTTCGACATGGCACGCGTGTATCTGCATGCGGGCGCGCCGTCGCCGTCGAAATTGTCGTCGATAGCCTTCGGCTTTCGGACTCTCGGACTCTTCGGATCTCGGATCTCGGATCTCGGATCTCGGATGCAAAGTATTACAGCCTGGAATTGTCGATCGCCAAGCCGGTGGGTGATGCGCCCGTGGAGAGCCCGTCGCGCAGTCCGCGTGTCAACGCCACGTTCTCGTATCAGCTGAACTAAAAGCGTAAGGTGCAGCGTTCTGATTAGAGGTCCCACTATCAAACGACGCGCGCACTTTCACGTATTCTGCGCTGACGATGTTCGACCCGCGACGCCAACCCGCGAGTCGCACCACGATGTAATCGAAGGAGAACCTGAGAGGCAACACCAGGCAACACGGCGGCTTAGCGCCCGGTTGGGTCGAAGCATCGCCCGAGATTCCCATAACGTTGCGCGACCATGATCGTGCCGTCTTTTATCAAGGAGGAAGACATGCTGCAATTCACCCAACATGCGCGCGCCGTCGCGCTGCGCACCGCCAAACATGCTGCTTTCGCAGGCGTGCTGCTCGCCAGCGCCGTCACGGCGATGGCGCAGACCGACAGCCCGGTCGGCACCTGGCAAACGATCGACGACCACACCGGCCAGCCCAAGGCGCTCGTTCAAATCGCACCGGACAGCGCTGGCTCGCTGAACGGCAAGGTAATCAAGGGATTGGGGGCGAACGATCAACCGGATCGCCGTTGCACTGCATGCACTGATGCGCGCAAGGATCAGCTGATTCTCGGCATGACCATTATCAGCGACATGAAAAAGGATGGCGACGGCTGGGACCACGGGCAGATTCTCGACCCGGAAAGCGGCAAGCTCTACAAGTGCAAAATGCACCTGGAAGATGGTGGCAACAAGCTGGTGGTGCGCGGCTATATTGGTGTCGCGCTGTTGGGCCGCTCGCAGACGTGGATTCGCCAGCAATAGTCGGACACCCGGTTCAGGCGGCGATACCTGGCTTTGATAATGCGGACTACAAACGACACAGTAGCGGGACCCACTGCGGCCCGCTACTGTTAGGCGATTGATACCGAAAAAACGGCCGGCGATCGCCATCGCCCGGCCGTTTTGTTGCATGAATTCGGCTGGTAGGACTCGTCATGCAGCGTGTTTGAAAGGCGAGGACGCGTAAGCGAACGGCGAGGACGGCAGCGACTTGGCCGACGCAGGGTTGTACACGGCAGGCGCCGGGACCCGAGCTTTGTCTGCTTCGACGCCCTTCTCCTGGGTGCTGATGTGCGTGCGCATACGTGCTTCCATCAAGGCACACAGTTCTTCGCTTGCGGCGCCGAACAGTTGATCCATGACGCGCTTGAGCACGCCGGATTCATACCAGGCCTTGAAGCGGCGATGACAGGTTTGATACGACGGGTACTTGCGCGGCATGGCCGACCAGGTCGCGCCACTGTACATCACCCACAGTACGCCGTTGAGCACCGAGCGGGTATTGGCAAGCGGCCGGCCACGCAGTTCGGAGCGCGGACGCAGCTCGGGGAGCAGCGGTGCGACGCGCTGCCATTCTTCGTCATTGATATCACGGTACGGATTCATGGTTTCTCCTTTGTCAGAACCATGACAAAGAAGATATCCAGTCGTCGGCCGCCGGAATATAAGACCAATCCGAATCTTGAAAATACGCCTTCGGACGATGCCCCTTTGGGAAGCAGGCCGTGATCTATCGCAAAAGCGGTGCCGCGAGCCGCGGGTAAGCCGTCAGGTCAGCGATGTATCGACAATCCGGCGCGGCGCGTCGAGGTACTCTTTCGATTGCATTTCGACAATCCGCGACACGGTACGCGCGAACTCGTTGGCCATCGGACCGTCGACGTAAAGCGCTTCGGGCGGCACCGCGGCGGACATCAGCAGCTTGACCTTGTGGTCGTAGAACACGTCGATAAGCCACGTAAAGCGGCGCGCTTCAGACGCCATCCGCACCGACATCTGCGGCACACCGGACAGGATCACCGCGTGAAAGCGGCTCGCCAGTTCCAGGTAGTCGTTCTGCGAGCGCGGACCGCCGCACAGCGTGGCGAAATCGAACCAGACCACGCCATCGGCCCGGCGCAACGCCTTCAACTCACGCTTCTCGATATGCAGAAGCGGGCTTTCGTCGGGCACCGCGGCGAGGCGCGAGAATGCGTCGCGCAAGGCTTTATCGGCGGCCGCTCCGAGCGGCGTGTGATACACCTCGACCTGGGCAAGCGTGCGTTGCCGGTAGTCGATGCCCGCGTCGACGTTGATCACATCGAGCTTGCTCTTGATCAGCTCGATAGCCGGCAGCATCCGGTCGCGGTGCAGTCCGTCCGGATACAAGGTATCGGGATCGTAGTTGGACGTCATCACGAATTGCACGCCGTTCTCGAACAGTTTGTCGAGCAGGCGATACAGGATCATTGCGTCCGCGATATCGGACACGTGGAATTCGTCGAAGCAGATCAGCCGGTAGCGTTTGGCGATACGGCGCGCGAGTTCGTCGAGCGGATCGGCCGTGCCTTTTAGCTCGTCCAGTTCACGATGCACTTCGCGCATGAATTCGTGAAAATGCAGCCGCGTTTTGCGGTACAGCGGCACGATCATGTAGAAGCTGTCCATCAGGAAGCTCTTGCCCCGCCCGACTCCGCCCCACATGTACACGCCGCGCGGCAGGTCCGGATGGATGAGCAGTTTCTTGAACGCATTCGAGCGGCGCGATTTGTATTCGGTCCACTCTTCAAAGCACCGCTGCAGGCGGTCGACCGCCGCGCGTTGCGCCGGGTCCGATTGATAACCGCGCGTCTGCAGTTCTTTTTCGTAGTATTCGGTGACGTTCATGGTGTTGCTGCAAAAAGAAAGGCGGGAGGGAGTCAACCCGCCCGCCTTTGTGGTGATGCCAGAATCGCGTTCAGTCAGGCGTGCGCGTGATTACATGTTCAGCGCGCGCTTGTCGACGGCCAATGCCGCCTCGCGCATGACTTCGGACAGCGACGGGTGCGGATGGCAAATGCGGCCGATGTCTTCCGAGGCCGCCTTGAACTCCATCGCCACCACGGCTTCCGCGATCAGGTCCGATGCGTTCGCCGAAATGATGTGCACGCCCAGCAGTTCGTCGGTCTTCGCGTCGGCGATCATCTTGACGAAGCCTTCCGCCTTGTTGATGCCCAGCGCGCGGCCGTTCGCCATAAACGGGAACTGACCCGTCTTGACTTCGCGGCCTTCGGCCTTCAGTTGCTGCTCCGTCTTGCCGACCCACGCAATTTCCGGTTCGGTGTAGATCACCCACGGAATGCAGTTGTAGTCGATATGCGGCTTCTGGCCGTCGATGATTTCGGCCACCAGCACGCCTTCGTCTTCAGCCTTGTGCGCGAGCATCGGGCCACGCACCACGTCGCCGATCGCATACACGTTCGGCACCGCCGTTGCGCAATGGTCATCGACGTCGATGAAGCCGCGTTCGTTGGCTTTCAGGCCAATCGCTTCGAGACCGAGGTTGTCGGTGTTCGGCACGCGGCCGATCGACACGATCAGGCGATCGGCTTCGAGCGTTTGCGCGTTGCCGTCCTTGTCCGTATAAGCGATCGACACGTTGTTCGCGGTGGTCTTCACTTCGCCGACCTTCACGCCGACGTGGATGTCGAGACCCTGCTTCTTGAACTGCTTGGCCGCTTCCTTGGCCAGCGCCTGATCCGCGGCGCCGAGGAATTCCGGCAGCGCTTCGAGCACCGTCACGTCCGAACCCAGACGACGCCACACCGAGCCGAGTTCCAGACCGATCACGCCCGCGCCGATCACGGCGAGCTTCTTCGGCACGGAGTCGAACGTGAGTGCGCCTTCGTTGTCGGCGACGATCTTGTTGTCGACCGGAATGCCCGGCAGATGACGCGCCTTCGAACCCGTTGCGATGATGACGTTCTTCGCCGTCACGACTTCGGTTTCGCCTTCGCCGCTCACTTCGATCTGCACGCCGGCGTCCGTCTTGCCGGTGAACTTGCCGTGACCCTTGAGCCACGTGATCTTGTTCTTGCGGAACAGGAATTCGATACCCTTGGTCATTTTTTCGACGATGCCTTCCTTGCGGGCCAGCATCTTCGTGATATCGACCTGCACGTTTTCCACGCTGATGCCGTGGTCGGCGAGGTGATGCGACGCGTTTTCAAATTCTTCCGACGACGCGAGCAGCGCCTTCGACGGAATGCAACCCACGTTCAGGCACGTGCCGCCGAGCTTCAGCGTGCCGGCCGGGTTCTTCCATTTTTCGATACAGGCGACCGTCTTGCCGAGTTGCGCTGCGCGGATTGCGGCGATGTAGCCGCCGGGGCCTGCGCCGATCACGACGACGTCAAATTCTTTGGACATGACAATCCTTTTGATGACGGAGCGGCGCGCGGCCACGCTTCGTGACATGCGGCGCTCCAGTACTGCGGAATGCGAGAGACGTGCTGCTTATGTGGTGCCGGCTTGCGCGATGACAAGCCGGCACCGGCCAAACCGGCGATTACAGGTCGAGCAGCAGGCGCGCCGGGTCTTCCAGCGCATCCTTCATGGCGACCAGCGACAGCACGGCTTCGCGACCGTCGATGATGCGGTGGTCGTAAGACATGGCCAGGTAGTTCATCGGCCGGATCACGATCTGGCCGTTTTCAACCACGGCGCGTTCCTTGGTGGCGTGCACGCCGAGAATCGCGGATTGCGGCGGGTTGATGATCGGGGTCGACAGCATCGAGCCGAACACACCGCCGTTCGAGATCGAGAAGGTGCCGCCGGTCATTTCTTCGATCGACAGCTTGCCGTCCTTCGCCTTCTGGCCGAATTCAGCAATCTTCTTCTCGATTTCAGCGAGGCTCAGTTGATCTGCATTGCGCAGGATCGGCACCACCAGGCCGCGCGGCGAACCGACCGCGATACCGATGTCGAAGTAGCCGTGATAGACGATGTCGTTACCGTCGATCGACGCGTTCACGAGCGGGTACTTCTTCAGCGCGTGGACAGCCGCTTTCACGAAGAACGACATGAAGCCCAGCTTCACGCCATGTTCCTTTTCGAACCTGTCTTTGTACTTGTTGCGCAGATCCATCACCGGCGCCATGTTCACTTCGTTGAACGTGGTCAGGATGGCGTTGGTTTGCTGCGACTCGAGCAGACGCTCGGCGATACGCGCACGCAGACGCGACATCGGCACACGTTGTTCCGGGCGGTCCTTCAGCCATTGGTCGGCCGATGCCGGTCCCTTGACGTCCGGCAGCGACGGCTTGGCAGCCTTCGGTGCGGCAGCCGGTGCGGCCTTGGCAGCCGGCGCCGGTGCAGCTTGACCTGCGGTCAGCACGTCGCCCTTGGTGATGCGGCCGTCGCGGCCCGTGCCGGCGACGTCGCCAGCAGCCAGACCTTTTTCAGCCATCAGCTTGCCGGCAGCCGGCGAAGCAGCAGTGTTCGCACCCGTTGCAGCGGCGGCTTGAGCAGCAGGCGCTGCGGCGGGAGCCGGAGCGGCTTCCGGAGCCGGCTTCACTTCGGCTTCGACAGCAGCCGCGCCAGCCTTGCCTTCCGTGTCGATCTTGGCGATCACCTGATCCGCCACGACGGTGTCACCGTCGTTCGAGATCACTTGTGCGAGCACGCCGGCCGAGGGTGCCGGCACTTCGAGCACGACTTTGTCGGTCTCGATTTCGATGAGAATTTCGTCTTGTGCAACAGCCTCGCCCGGCTTCTTCTTCCACTGCAGCATGGTGGCTTCCGAGACCGACTCGGACAGCTGGGGAACCTTGACTTCAACAATAGCCATTATGAATATCCTGAATACGTATCGGGTGACGGCGCGGTAATCAACAACCGGAGGACCGCCTGCGAACCTTGAATGCCGCCGCTGAACCGTCGATTCGGTCACCAGCGGCGGCACGGGAAAGCGCAGCGCGCTTTCCCGGTTCGGCTCTGGTGATTATTTAGCGATCGACGAGCTCTTGAGACGGCCGAACGCGCCTTCGACCAGCGCCTTCTGCTGCTCGTAGTGCTTCGCGTAGTAGCCGACTGCCGGCGAGGCCGAAGCCGGGCGGCCGCTGTACGCCAGCTTCTGCCCTTCCTTCATGCCGTCCTTCAGGTGGTGTTCGATGTAGAACCACGGGCCCTGATTCTGCGGCTCGTCCTGCACCCACACCACTTCCGTCGCGTTGTCGTACTTCTTCATTTCCGCTTCGAACTGCTTATGCGCGAACGGATAGAGCTGTTCGATACGGATGATCGCAACGTCGTTCGACTTCGATTCGCGACGATGTGCCAGCAGGTCGTAATACACGCGGCCCGAGCACACGACCACGCGCTTGACCTTCTTCGCGTCGATCGCTTCGTCGATTTCGCCGATCACCGGCTGGAACGAACCCTTCGCCAGCTCCGACAGATCCGACACGGCTTCCTTGTGGCGCAGCAGCGACTTCGGCGTGGCGACGATCAGCGGCTTCCTGAACAGGCGGATCATCTGACGGCGCAGCAGGTGGAAAATCTGCGCCGGCGTGGTCGGCTGAACGACCTGCATGTTGTGGTCTGCGCACAGTTGCAGGAAACGTTCGATACGCGCCGACGAGTGCTCCGGACCCTGCCCTTCATAGCCGTGCGGCAGCAGCATCGTGAGACCCGACACGCGGCCCCACTTCACTTCGCCCGACGAGATGAACTGGTCGATCACCACTTGCGCGCCGTTCACGAAGTCGCCGAACTGCGCTTCCCATGCGACGAACGTATTCGGCTCAGCCGTCGAGTAACCATATTCGAAGCCCAGCACCGCTTCTTCAGACAGCACCGAGTCGATCACCGTGAACTTCGCCTGACCTTCGGCGATGTTCTGCAGCGGCACGTACGTGCCGTCGTTCCAGCGCTCGCGGTTCTGATCGTGCAGCACCGCGTGACGGTGCGTGAAGGTGCCGCGACCCGAGTCCTGACCGGTCAGGCGCACGGCATAGCCCGATGCGACCAGCGACGCGAATGCCAGGTGCTCGCCCATGCCCCAGTCGAGCTTGGCATCGCCACGGCCCATGGCGCGACGGTCGTTGAGAACACGCTCGACCAGCGGATGCACCTTGAAGTTTTCCGGCACCGTGGTGATGCGCTCGGCGAGACGCTTCAGCTCGGCCAGCGGCACGGCCGTGTCGGCTGCGTCGGTCCACTTGCGGTTCAGGAACGGAACCCAGTCCACCGCGTACTTGCTCTTGTAGTTCGACAGAACCGGGTCGACCGTGTGATGACCTTCGTCCATCGCCTTGCGGTACGCCTTGACGAATTCGTCGCCTTCTTCCGCGGTGATCACGCCTTGTTGCACCAGCTTTTCAGCGTACAGCGCGCGCGTGCCCGGGTGCTTCGCAATGGTCTTGTACATCAGCGGCTGCGTGACCGCCGGCGTGTCCTGCTCGTTGTGGCCGAGCTTGCGGAAGCAGACGATGTCGACGACGACGTCCTTGTGGAACTGCATCCGGAAGTCGATGGCGAGCTGCGTAGCCAGCACGACCGCTTCAGGATCGTCACCGTTCACGTGCAGCACCGGCGCTTCGATCATCTTGACGACGTCCGAGCAGTACAACGTGGAGCGCGAGTCGCGCGGATCCGACGTGGTGAAGCCGATCTGGTTGTTGATGACGATGTGCAGCGTGCCGTGCGTGCCGTAACCGCGCGTTTGCGCGAGGTTCAGCGTTTCCATCACGACGCCCTGGCCCGCGAAGGCCGCGTCGCCGTGAATCTGCACCGGCAGCACTTGCAGGCCGCTGTCGTCGCCGCGACGGTCCATCCGCGCCTTGGCCGAACCTTCGACCACCGGGTTGACGATTTCGAGGTGCGACGGGTTGAACGCGAGCGACAGGTGAACCGGGCCGCCTTCGGTCGAGACGTCCGACGAGAAGCCCTTGTGGTATTTCACGTCGCCGGCCGGCAGGTCGTCGACGTGCTTGCCTTCGAATTCGGCAAACAGGTCCGCCGGCATCTTGCCGAGCGTATTGACCAGCACGTTCAGACGGCCACGGTGGGCCATGCCGATGACGATTTCCTGCACGCCGTTGGCGCCGCCATGACGCACCACTTCGTCCATCGACGCGATGAAGCTTTCGCCGCCTTCGAGCGAGAAGCGTTTCTGGCCGACGTACTTGGTGTGCAGGAAGCGCTCGAGGCCTTCAGAGGCCGTCAGGCGATTCAGGATGTGCTTCTTCTTTTCGTTGGAGAAGTTCGGCGTCGAACGGATCGACTCGAGCTTCTCTTTCCACCAGCGCTTCTGTTCCGGATCGCTCAGATACATGTACTCGGCGCCGATCGTGCCGCAGTACGTGTCGCGCAATGCCTTGACGATTTCGCGCAACGACGCACGCTCGAATCCGAAATACAGATTCGTTGCGCTGAACTCCTGGTCCATGTCGGCTTCGGTGAAGTCGTAGAACGCGGGTTCGAGTTCGGGGATCGCGGGACGTTCGCGGCGCTTCAGAGGATCGAGGTTGGCCCATTGCGAGCCGAGGAAGCGATATGCGCCGATGAGGGACTGCACATAGACCTGCTTGCGAGCCGTAGCGAGATCTTCGCCGCCGGCTGCCGTGCGCGGGATGAAGGCGTTGGCCTTGGCCCGTTGCGCAAACGATTCGACGATCGGGCCATGGGCCACGTCGTTGGCATTGCTGCCATCCGATGCAGGGACGTTCTGCAACGCATCGAAATAGCTGCGCCAGTTCTCGGGCACTGACGCCGGATTGTCGAGATACGCTTCGTACATTTCTTCTACGTACGGAGCATTGCCGCCGAACAGGTAAGAGTTCGACTGGAATTGCTTCATCATTTTTACGCTCACCTTTCTTCGAGTTTCTCGAAAAATAGCGGGTTACAGAACCTTCCGCGACACGGCCTGACCGTTTAGCGGATTGCGCGAATCAAGTCTTGCTTGGAAGGACCTAAAACTTTGCACCCGGGGAGCATATCACAGAACAGATAGTCCAGATAGCGTACGGATGAGCGCCCAAGCCTTTGGGGACGGGCTTTTCACTCAGTTTTAAGAGTCTGCAACGGTACTTGTTGCAGCGCGCAACGATCTCGGGCGGGACGCAGAAAGCTCGATAAAGTCCCGCTCTTGCGGGCGAGCGAGCCCGGAGCTCTCCGCCCGGACGGTGTCCGTATCTGCAAGCACGCCCTCTCCGTCATATCTATTTAGCGTCTCGTCAGCGAGCAATTCCGCACACTGGACATACGCAATTCGATTCCAGCAACGACGCCCAGAAGGGCGGCTCGCCGGAACCGCTGCGTATCGGCATGCCGTCCGTTTGATTTTTTTACAGCGATTTAAAAAAGGAATCCCTAATGGAACTGAATACTCTACAGACGAACGTATCCGCGCAAACCATGCCCTCCAGGACACTCGCAGAACAATCGGTGTCAGCGCAGGCGCCACGAGTTCAACCAAAGGTTTTTCCCGAACAGAGCCTCACGAATGGATCTGTCAGCACGCCATATGAACGTTCGGCAAACGGCGATCAGGCATATAGCCCGGAAAAGCGTGGCGTGGCGTCGCGCCGGGCACGAACGCGAAACCGGAATTTCGGGAAAATGCGGGCGGCGAGGCGCTCAGGAACGATGTGTCGTCGTACGTCAAATTCGATCAGAATGACTATCCGGCGACTCGGGGTAACAAGGGACAGGGAATGAGCAACGGCATCGTTCTCGATGCAATGTCTCGCATTGACCACAGCACTGGCGAGGCAAAGACAGATTTAACGTCGGCGGTCACCTCGATGAAGAGCGAGATCAATGCCGGCCATGCAGGCGCATCCAACGACGCCTTCAACAGAATCACATCTGCCCAGAACAACCCGACGAATACCGACTTTACGAATTACCGGTCGGCCGGAAGCGAGTCCTGGAACCCCCACGATCTGATGGCCGACTTCGTGAATAGAGATAGCTTCATGCGCACGGTCGGCACGATGTCGAGCCTGCCCGAGGGCAGCCTCGCATACGTAAGCGTCGGCGGAACGGCTAATGGCTCGGGGTACGGTCATTCGCTGGCAATACAGCGCCTGACGAACGCCCCCGGCGGCTCGGAACGATATGCCATCTTCGATCCCAACAACGGTGTATTCACATACGATGGCTCGAAGGATATGGAACACGCCCTGCGTGGCTACATGACTTCAGCGTTTGATCACAATGGACTGAGCGGAGCGCAACCGCGTGCGATTCAATTCTTTGTGCCGGCCTCACCTTCACAATCGCGCTCGCACGTGGATCAGCATGTCATCCAGAGTAATGGAGAGCCCCCCGAGACCAAAGCAAGCCGATAAACGCGGGAAGGACGATCTCTGATAGCGCCACGGTAAGCTCGGGTCGACGTCCGTCAACGGAACCCCACCCCATTACCGAAACAAAAAAGCCGTTCCGGGCGCAAACCCGGAACGGCTTTTTTGTCATGCACACCGCGCTGATATCAGGAACCACATTCCGTCAACGCACGGTCATTCGCTCAGTCCACCGCGCCCTTACGGCTGGCGCTGCGGCGCTCGTGTTCCTTCAGGTAACGCTTGCGCAGACGGATGGATTTCGGCGTGACTTCGACCAGTTCGTCGTCGTCGATGAATTCAACCGCGTATTCCAGCGACATCTGGATCGGCGGCACGAGGCGCACCGCTTCGTCCGTACCCGACGAACGCACGTTGGTCAGCTGCTTACCCTTGATCGGGTTCACGACCAGGTCGTTGTCACGGCTGTGAATGCCGATGATCATGCCTTCGTACAGCGGCTCGCCCGGCGACACGAACATACGGCCGCGATCCTGCAACTTCCACAGTGCGTACGCCACTGCCGCGCCGTCGTCCTGCGAAATCAGCACGCCGTTACGACGCTCGCCGACACCACCTTCCCTGACCGGCTGATACGAGTCGAACGTGTGGCTCATCAGGCCCGTGCCGCGCGTCAGCGTCAGGAATTCGCCCTGGAAACCGATCAGCCCACGCGCCGAGATACGATACTCGAGACGCGTACGGCCGCGGCCGTCCGACGCCATGTCAAGCATTTCGCCTTTACGGCGGCCCAGCTCTTCCATCACGCCACCCTGGTGTCCATCTTCCATGTCGACCGTCAGGTTTTCGTACGGTTCGTGCTTCACGCCGTCGACTTCCGTCATCACCACGCGCGGACGCGACACGGCCAGCTCGTAGCCTTCACGACGCATGTTTTCCACGAGAATGGTCAGGTGCAGTTCACCGCGGCCCGCCACTTCAAACGTGGTTTCGTCGCCGGTTTCCTTCACGCGCAGCGCGACGTTGTGATTCAGCTCCTTCATCAGACGGTCGCGGATCTGGCGGCTCGTCACGAACTTGCCTTCGCGGCCGGCCAGCGGCGACGAATTAACGAGGAAGTTCATCGTCAGGGTCGGTTCGTCGACGGTGATCATCGGCAGCGCGTCCGGTTGTTCCGGCGCACAGATGGTCACGCCGATGCCGATTTCTTCGATACCGTTGATCAGCACGATGTCGCCGGCTTCAGCCGAATCGACCTGCACGCGTTCGAGACCCTTGAACGACAGCACCTGGTTGATCTTGCGGTTCAGAATCGCGCCATCCGGGCCCGAACGAACGGCAACCGACATGCCCGGCTTGATCGTGCCGCGCGTGATACGGCCGACACCGATACGGCCGACATACGACGAGTAATCCAGCGACGTGATCTGCAGTTGCAGCGGCGCTTCCGGATCGGCCGGACGAACCGGAACGTGTTGCAGCACGGCTTCGAACAGCGGACGCATGTCGCCTTCGCGCACGTCCGACGTCAGGCCGGCATAACCGTTGAGACCCGATGCGTAGACGATCGGGAAGTCGAGTTGCTCGTCTGTCGCACCCAGCTTGTCGAACAGGTCGAATGTCTGGTTGATCACCCAGTCGATCCGCGCGCCCGGCCGGTCGACCTTGTTGATGACGACGATCGGCTTGAGGCCGAGCGCCAGCGCCTTCTTGGTCACGAAACGCGTTTGCGGCATCGGGCCTTCGACCGCATCGACCAGCAGCAGCACCGAGTCGACCATCGACAGCACGCGCTCCACTTCGCCACCGAAGTCGGCGTGGCCCGGGGTGTCGACGATGTTGATGTGCGTGCCTTCGTATTCGACCGCGCAGTTCTTCGAAAGAATCGTGATGCCACGCTCCTTTTCGATGTCGTTCGAGTCCATCACACGCTCGACAACCGCCTGGTTGTCGCGGAACGTGGCGGTCTGGCGAAGAAGCTGGTCGACGAGCGTGGTCTTGCCGTGGTCGACGTGGGCAATGATGGCAATATTGCGTAGGGCGCGAGTCATAGGAACCTGGAGACAGTTGAGTGCGCCAGCAGCAGCATTGTGTAGGAAGCCAACAAAGCCCAAAGCGCACTTTTGGGAACCCAACATTATAGCACGCACAAATTAAGCTTTCTGGTATTCCCTGAGAGACCGTCAGATTCCACCTCGCGCCCTGTCGGACGCAGACCCAGTTGGCGTCCGCAAAACCCTGTGCGGACCCGCGTCCATTGTCCCTTGAGCGGAAAGAGTTCCTTGCCTAAGCTGCAATAACACTTGCCGCGTCAATCAACCGGCCCCTATAATCCTGCCTAGTCAACCATTGCATTCGCACGAGAATCATGACGGAGCCGTCCTCTACCCCTGACCCGGCCATCAGCGAATATCAGCTAGGCGAAAGCGTCGGTTATCTGATCTCGCGAGTGAAGTCGACCGTGTCCAATCTGGTCACTCAGCGCAGCATGGCTGAACTGGGCATCACCAGCCAGCAAGGCAGCATCCTGTTTATGGTGGCCAGCGGCAAATGCCTGCTGGCGGCCGAACTGGCGCGTGAATACGGCATTGACGCGAGCGCCGTGACGCGTCTCGTCGACCGGCTCGAGAAGCGCGGCCTGCTGACCCGGGTGCGCAGCAACGAAGACCGGCGCGTCGTCCGCCTCGCGCTGACACCGGAAGGTCATGCCATCGCGGCCAAACTGCCGGCAATTTTCAACGGTGTGCTGGACAGCCTGCTGGGGGGTTTTACTCCCGAAGAAGTAGGTTTCCTGAAGAGCATGCTGCGTCGCGTGCTCGTCAATGCCGGTGATCAAACGGGACTAGCCCGTGATGCAGCAAGCAATCTTGACAGCAAATCGTAATAAATTGCTTGCAGCGTCCATCATTACATTCCACTCAAAGAGTCGAGCGATGAAATCCCTTTTCCTGTCCGCGCCCGCGCTGTCGAGCCGGGCCGCTGTCGCCGCCGCGGCGACGGCGCTCGCCCTCACGGGGTGCGCGAACTACTTCGGTATGAAGACCGACAAGCAGATGTCGTCGCCGGCTCAGTACGAGTCCACTCAGAGTCTGCCCAGTCAGGGCGGCCAATGGCCCTCGCTCGACTGGGCCAACCAGTTCGGCGACCCGCAATTGCCCAAGCTGATTGCCGAAGCGCTCGAAGGCAGCCCATCGATCGCGCAGGCGCAGGCACGCGTGGCAAAAGCCGCGTCGTATATCGAAAGCTCACGCTCGGCGCTGTATCCGAAAGTCAACGGCAGCTATTCGTGGACCCGCGAGCTGTTTTCCGCCACGGCGCTCTATCCGCCTCCATACGGCGGCACCTGGTATAGCGAAAACAATGTGCTGGCGAGCGCGTCGTGGGATCTGGATCTGTGGGGCAAGAACCGCCAGCGTCTGGGCAAGGCCGTGTCGCAAGAAAAGGCGGCTGAGGCCGACATGCAGCAGGCGCGCGTGACGCTTGCCGCATCGGTGGCAAGCACGTATAACCAGCTCGCGCAGCTGTATGCGTTCCGCGATATCGCGCAGCGTGAAATTGCCAACCGTCAGGATATCGGCCGGATCACCAATGGCCGTGTCACCGCCGGCCTCGACACCAACGTCGAGCGCCAAACCGCGAATGGCAACATCGCGACCAGCCAGTCGAATTTGACCGATCTGGACGGCCAGATCACCGTAGTGCGTTATCAGTTGGGCGCGCTGCTCGGCAAAGGCCCGGATCGCGGCCTGCAAATTGCCCAGCCGGTTCTAAGCAAAGGCGACACGGTGGCGTTGCCAAACAACCTGCCTGCCGACCTCGTGGCCCGCCGCGCGGATATCGTGGCGGCACGCTGGCAAGTCGAAGCCGCGATGCACGACGTCAAAGAAGCGAAGGCCGAATTCTTTCCGGACATCAACCTCGCAGCCGGTTTCGGCTTCGATGCGTTCGGCTGGGGCCGTTTCCTGACCTCGGCAAGCCGTCAGATCCAGTTCGGCCCGGCCATCCATCTGCCAATCTTCGACGCCGGCGCGCTGCGCTCGCAGTTGAAGGGCCGCTTCGCCGATTTCGACCTCGATGTGGCGAACTACAACCAGACGCTGATCAACGCGCTATCGGATGTCGCGACGCAAGTGTCGTCGATTCGCTCGATCGACCAGCAATCGGGCGACGCACAGCGCGCGCTCGACGCGTCGACCAAGGCGTATCAGCTGGCCGTGATCCGCTATAAGGCCGGTTTGTCGGAGCAGTTGCAGGTGCTGACCGCCGACCAGAACCGCCTCGCCGCCGAACAGACGGTGACGAGCCTGAAGATGCGCCGCCGCGATATGCAGATCGGCCTCGTCAAGGCACTCGGCGGTGGTTTCGACGCAACGCAGACCGGCCTCGTGGTGCCGACCGATGCTCCCGCATCGGCCACCGCCGCGACCGCGGCCGCGAATTGAGCGTGTGCAAGCCAAACCACAGCGAAACCGCAGCGCAGCCACACCGCATACGCATAAACATCCGAATAAATGCAGACGTTTGAGAGAACCCGGAGCACATCAATGAGCACCACCCAACAGCCCTCGGCTACCACACAGCCGACCCCGCCGGCCCCGCAGCCGACACAACAACCACCGGCACAGCCACCGGCGAACAACGGCAAACGCAAGCTCATGATGACGCTGCTCGTCATCGTGATCCTGATCGCCGCGATTGCCTACGGCCTGTACTACTTCCTCGTCGCGCGCTTTCATGAAGATACCGACGACGCGTATGTGAACGGCAACGTCGTGCAGATCACGCCGCAGGTTACGGGAACGGTCGTCGCGGTGAACGCGGACGACACGCAAACCGTCAAGGTTGGCGACCCGCTCGTCGTGCTCGACCCGGCCGACGCGCGCGTCGCCCTGCAACAGGCCGAAGCGAATCTCGCGCAGACGGTGCGCCAGGTGCGCGGCCTGTTCGCCGACGACAATCAATACCAGGCGCAAGTCGCCCAACGCCAGTCCGATCTGTCGCGCGCTCAGGACGACCTGAAGCGCCGCATGACGATCGCGCAAACGGGCGCCGTGTCGGCGGAAGAAATCTCGCACGCTCGCGACGCCGTGAAGAGCGCCCAGGCGTCCGTCGACGCCGCGCAGCAGCAACTGGCATCGAATCGTGCGTTGACCGCCAACACCACGATCGCGAACCACCCGAACGTGCAGGCCGCCGCCGCGAAGGTCCGCGATGCGTACCTCGCCAACGCGCGCAACAACCTGCCGGCGCCGGTCACGGGTTACGTCGCGAAGCGCTCGGTGCAGGTCGGCCAGCGCGTCTCGCCGGGCACTCCGCTGATGGCCATCGTGCCGCTGGGCGGCGTATGGGTCGACGCGAACTTCAAGGAAGTGCAACTGAAGCACATGCGTATCGGCCAGCCGGTCGAACTGACAGCCGACGTATACGGTTCGTCGGTGGTCTTCCACGGCAAGGTGGTCGGCTTCTCGGCCGGCACCGGTTCGGCGTTCTCGCTGCTGCCGGCGCAGAACGCCACGGGCAACTGGATCAAGGTAGTGCAGCGGCTGCCGGTGCGGATCGCGCTCGATCCGCAGGAACTTGAAAAGCATCCGCTGCGCATCGGCCTGTCCATGCAGGTCGACGTGAGCATCAAGGACGAAAACGGCGGTCAGCTCGGCCAGGCGCCGAACACGGTCTATCAGACCAGCGTGTTCGAGAAGTACGGCGACGAAGCCGACGCGGAAATTGCCCGCATCATTTCGGAAAACGCCGGTCCGAACGGCGGCACGCCGAAGGCGGGGCAAGTCGGCTCCGCGAAGCCCGCTGCAAAGCTGATGTAAGTCTCGCGACGATTCATACAAGGCTTTTCTGATGGCTCAGGCTCAGGCGCAAGTCCCTCACCCGCCGCTCGAGGGCGCGCAACTGGTGATCGGCACCATCGCGGTGTCGCTTGCCGTGTTCATGAACGTGCTCGACACCTCGATTGCGAACGTGTCGATCCCGTCGATTTCCGGCGACCTCGGCGTCTCGTCCGACCAGGGCACGTGGGTGATCACGTCGTTCGCGGTCGCCAACGCGATCTCCGTGCCGCTCACCGGCTGGCTCACCGAGCGGGTCGGCCAGGTGCGCCTGTTCATGGCGTCGATCGTGCTGTTCGTGATTTCGTCATGGATGTGCGGCCTCGCGCCCACGCTGCCCTTCCTGCTCGCCTCGCGCGTGCTGCAAGGCGCGGTGGCCGGCCCCATGATTCCGCTGTCGCAAACGCTGCTGCTCGCCAGCTATCCACGCGCCAAGGCGCCCATGGCCTTGTCGATGTGGGCGATGACCACCTTGATTGCGCCGGTGGCCGGCCCGATTCTGGGTGGCTGGATTTCGGACAACATCTCGTGGCCGTGGATTTTCTACGTCAACATTCCGGTCGGCGCGATCGCTGCTGTCGCCACGTGGTCGATCTTCCGCAACCGCGATTCGGTCATCCGCAAGGCGCCGATCGACGGTGTCGGCCTGGGCCTGCTGATCGTCTGGGTCGGCTCGCTGCAGGTGATGCTCGACAAGGGCAAGGACCTCGACTGGTTCTCCTCCACGACCGTCGTCGTGCTGGGGCTGGTCGCGGTGATCGCGCTCGCGTTCTTCATCGTGTGGGAATTGACGGCCGAGCATCCGGTCGTCGATCTGTCGCTCTTCAGCCGGCGCAATTTCACCGGCGGCACGATCGCGCTCTCGATCGGCTATGGCTTGTACTTCGGCAATCTCGTGCTGCTGCCGCTGTGGCTGCAAACCGATATCGGCTATACCGCGACTGAAGCGGGTCTCGTGATGGCGCCCGTGGGCCTGTTCGCCGTGCTGCTCTCGCCGATTACCGGCAAGATTTTGCCGCGCACCGATCCGCGCTATATCGCCACCCTGTCGTTCCTCATCTTCGCGCTGTGCTTCTGGATGCGCTCGCGCTATACGACGGGCGTCGACACGTACTCGCTGCTGCTGCCCACGCTGATTCAAGGCATCGGTATGGCCGGGTTCTTTATTCCGCTGGTGTCGATCACGCTGTCGGGTTTGCCGGGCAACCGGATTCCGGCTGCCTCGGGCTTGTCGAATTTCGTTCGGATCATGTGCGGCGGCATCGGCACGTCGATCTTCCAGACCGCCTGGGATCACCGCACGATCATGCATCACGCGCAACTGGCGGAACAGGCAACCACATACAACCCGGTGTTCGACCAGTCGATGCGGCAGATGGGTGCCGCGGGCTTCAGTCAACCGCAGGCGTATGGGCTGTTCAATACGATGGCGACGCAGCAGGCCGCGCAGTTGGGTGTGAACGATCTGTTTTTCGTCTCCGCCGGCATTTTCGTGGCGCTGATCGCCCTGATCTGGGTGACCAGGCCGGAGCGCGCGGGCGGTGATGCGGGTGCGGCTGCCGCGGCGGCGCATTGAGGTTTTGGCGTCGCTGCGCGGCGCACGTTATATGAAATAAAAAAGGCGGGACCGCAATCGAGCGGTCCCGCCTTTTTTCTGTCCCGCGCGGCGCTGCCTTAGCTCGCGGAGGTGACCACCAGGCGCTCCGGCGCCAGCACGCCTTCGCCTTGTTTGGCGACGCCCAGCAGACGCCCTTGCGCGGCGTACACGCGAACGCGCGGCGCATTCACCGCTTCGCTGCCAATCGTCAATTCGGACAATTTCAACCGCTGACCGTGCAGAAAGCGCCGGGTCGCGTCTTCATCCAGTTCGATGGACGGAAACGTGGACAGTAACGCATCGACCGGCTGCAGCCATGCATCGCGCTCGCTTTCCGTCGCGTCGGACAACGCGTCGAGCGTCACCGAATGTGCCAGTGTCAACGCCCCGACGCCGGTGCGGCGCAACGCAACCAGATGCGCGCCGCAACCCAGCGCTTCGCCGACATCCTCGGCGAGCGTGCGCACATACGTGCCCTTGCTGCACGTCACGCGAAACGTCACGTCCGGCAACGCGCACGCGAGTAATTCGAGCACGTGAATCGTCACCTGACGCCCTTCCCGCTCGACCGTCTGCCCCGCGCGCGCATATTCGTAGAGCGGCTTGCCGTCGCGCTTGAGCGCTGAGTACATCGGCGGAACCTGGACAATGTCGCCGAGAAATTTTGGCAATGCCGCCTCGACAGCTGCCTGATCGCACGTTACATCGTGCGTGTCGACCGCTTCGCCCTCGGTGTCGCCGGTGGTCGTGCGAATACCGAGGCGCATGGTCGCCTCATAGGTCTTGTCGGCTTCGAGCAGGTCTTGCGAAAACTTGGTGGCTTCGCCGAAACACAGCGGCAGCAGGCCGGTGGCAAGCGGGTCGAGCGTACCGGTGTGGCCGGCCTTTTTCGCCAGATAGAGGCGCTTGGCGCGGATCAGCGCGTCGTTGCTCGACAGGCCGAGCGGCTTATCGAGCAGCAGCACGCCGTCGAGCGCGCGACGCGGCACGCGGGGGCGTTGAGGTGCGGTCATATCGGAAAGACAGTGTCTTCGATGGGTGCGGGAAAGCGCACGGGAAACGATGTAGATGCGGACGCAGCTGACGAAGCGGTCAACCGCGCGCGCTCAGTCTTCTTTCGCGCGATTGGCATTCGCCTCGTCAATCAGGCGAGACATTTCGACGGCCCGCTCGATCGTTTGATCGTAGTGAAAATGCAGCGTCGGCACGGTATGGATATGCAGGCGCTTGAACAGCTGATTGTGCAGATGGCCGGCGGCATGCTGAAGCGCTTCCAGCGTCTGCTGCGGGTCGCCCGTCAGCGTCGTGAAGTAGACCTTCGCGTGCGCGTAGTCCGGCGTCAGTTCGACACTCTGGATCGTGACGATACCGATGCGCGGATCCTTGACCTCGCGCAGCAACTCGGACAGGTCGCGCTGGATCTGATCGGCGATCTGCACGTTGCGATTGGGAGAAGTACGTTTTTTAGGCATGGTGAATTCTGATCCGCTTTAACGGATGACAAAAGGTTGTTCGCGGGCCGCGGCTTTGCTCTGGCGGCGAGGTGGCTATGAAGCGACCGGAGAGCCGCTCAGCTCGCGAAACGGCAGGCCCAAAAAACAACGGGCGGAGTGGGCGTTTAAGCCCGCTCCGCCCCTTATTCAAGCCGTGCCGCGTGGATTACAGCGAACGCGCGACTTCGGTGACCTCGAAGACTTCGAACTGATCGCCTTCGACGATATCGTTGAAGTTCTTGATCGACATACCGCACTCGAAGCCCTGACGGACTTCCTTGACGTCGTCCTTGAAGCGCTTGAGCGAATCGAGCTCGCCCGTGAAGATGACGACGTTGTTGCGCAGCACGCGCACCGACGACGAGCGCTTGACGAAACCGTCCGTGACCATACAGCCGGCCACCGCGCCGATCTTCGGTACCTTGAAGACCTGACGCACTTCGACCGTACCCGTCACGATTTCGCGCTTCTCCGGTGCCAGCATGCCCGACATCGCGGCCTTCACTTCATCCACTGCGTCATAGATGATGTTGTAGTAACGGATATCGACACCGTTGGATTCCGCCAGCTTGCGAGCCTGCGCATCCGCACGGGTGTTGAAGCCGATGATGACTGCCTTCGAAGCCGTTGCCAGGTTGACATCGGACTCGCTGATGCCGCCCACGGCGCCGTGCACGATCTGCACGCGTACTTCGTCGGTCGACAGCTTGAGCAGCGACTGCACCAGTGCTTCCTGCGAACCCTGCACGTCGGCCTTGACGATAAGCGGCATGTACTGCACTTCGCCTTCGCCCATCTGTTCCAGCATGTTCTCGAGCTTCGCGGCCTGTTGCTTGGCCAGCTTGACGTCGCGGAACTTGCCTTGACGGAACAGCGCGACTTCACGCGCCTTGCGCTCGTCCGGCATGACGATGACTTCTTCGCCTGCCTGCGGCACTTCCGACAGACCCTGAATTTCGACCGGGATCGACGGACCAGCGGACTTGGTCGGCTTGCCGGTTTCGTCGAGCATGGCGCGCACGCGACCGTAAGCGCTACCTGCCAGCACCACGTCGCCGCGCTTCAGCGTACCCGACTGGACCAGGATCGTTGCAACCGGACCCTTACCCTTGTCGAGCTTCGCTTCGATGACCAGACCCTTGGCCGGTGCGTCGACCGGTGCCTTCAGTTCCAGCACTTCGGCTTGCAGCAGCACGTTTTCGAGCAGGTCGTCGATGCCCGCGCCGGTCTTCGCCGACACCGGCACGAACGGCGAATCGCCACCGTACTCTTCCGGCACGACGCCTTCCGCGACCAGTTCCTGCTTGACGCGCTCCAGATTCGCATCTGGCTTGTCGATCTTGTTGATCGCGACGACGAGCGGCACGCCGCCTGCCTTCGCGTGGGCGATCGCTTCCTTCGTTTGCGGCATCACGCCGTCGTCGGCCGCGACCACCAGAATCACGATGTCGGTTGCCTTCGCGCCACGGGCACGCATGGCCGTAAAGGCCTCGTGACCCGGCGTGTCGAGGAACGTGATGACGCCACGCGGCGTTTCGACGTGATACGCGCCGATATGCTGCGTAATCCCGCCCGCTTCGCCCGCTGCGACCTTGGCGCGGCGGATGTAGTCGAGCAGCGAGGTCTTGCCGTGGTCGACGTGGCCCATGACCGTGACGACCGGCGGACGCGGCAGTGCTTCCGCGTCTGTGATTTCGCCTTCGACCAGCATCGCTTCCGGATCGTCCAGCTTGGCCGCAACCGCATGGTGACCCAGTTCCTCGACGATGATCATCGCCGTTTCCTGGTCCAGCATCTGGTTGATCGTGACCATCTGGCCGAGCTTCATCATCGACTTGATGACTTCCGAGGCCTTCACCGCCATCTTGTGCGCCAGATCGGCGACCGTGATGGTTTCCGGCACGTGCACTTCGCGCACGATCGGTTCGGTCGGCGCCTGGAACGTGGTGTTCTGATCCTGATGCTTGCCGCGACCCTTCGGGCCACCGCGCCAGCCGCGATCGACACCACCGCTCGTGTCGCCACGCGTCTTGATGCCGCGGCGCTTCGCTGCGTCGTCCTGCCAGCCGCCCTTGCCGCCCGGCTTTTTCTTGTCGCCTGCCGACGGAGCGGTGGTGGCTGCCGGAGCCGCAGCAGCCGGCTTCTTGGCAGCCGGACGTGCCGGCGCCGAGCCTTCCGGACGCGCCGGCTTGTGCAGCGTGCCCTTGGCTTCCACGGCCTTGGCCGGCTCAGCGGGCTTGGGTGCCGGTTCCGGCGCCTTGACCTGCGCCTTGCGCGGCGTGTTCATCATTTCGCGAATCGCGCGCGCTTCGGCTTCAGCCGCCGCACGGCGCTTGCTGATTTCTGCCTGCTCGGCGCGCGTTTTCTCGGCGGCCTGACGCGCTGCGTCTTCCGCTTTCTTGGCGGCTTCGCGTTGCGCGGCGCGCTCTGCTGCCGCGCGCTCGTCGTCCTGCTCGCTATCCCGGGCGACCGCCGGTTCCGCAGCCTTGGCGACGGCGGGCTCCGCTTTCGCAGCCGCCGGTTGCGCGGCTTGCGCCGGCTTCGCGGCCTGAGCCTTCTCGCGAGCTGCCGCTTCTGCCGCAGCCGCCGCGCGCTTCTTCGCCGCTTCTTCTTCCGCACGACGGCGCTCGGCTTCAGCAGCCTGCTCGCGCGCCTGACGTTCGGCTTCTTCGCGTTCGAGTTGTTCCTGACGCGCCTTCAGCTCCTGGGCCTGCTTTTCGAGCAGCTCGGCTTCGTGACGAGCTTCCTCTTCGCGGCGCTGGAGTTCGAGGTCGTCGACGTCGGCCTCAGCCACATGATTCGATGCTTCCGCGCCTTCACCGACCGT
>CAVTXZ010000033.1:0-89506 GCA_963738755.1 uncultured beta proteobacterium | reverse complement strand
GTGAAGATGGCGTACCAGTAGCAGTTCTCGTCGTCGATGGGCACGTGCCATTGCGAGATGGTCATCTCCGAACTCATCGGAATCACAAAGGCCTGCGGGAACACGACATTGGTCACGCGAACGTGCGTCTGCCCGTCGTCAATGGGACGCCTGGCGATGAGGCGCAGGCCGTAATCGGCCAGACTCACGAGAATCTCGGGCGATTCATATTCACGCAGCACTTTCGTAATCGGCATGTCCGAGTCGGCCGACGCGCCGCGGAACTGCTTGCCATAGCTCGCGCTCACGTCCTCGTCTTCGAAGAAGCGGTGCAGGAAGGATGCGTGCGCAGGGTCGATGCCCACTTCGAGTGCCTGGAGCCAGTTGCATTCAAAGAGGCCCTTGAACGCGAATGTGTATTCACCCGGCGCGGCGAAGCAGTCGAAATTCGGGAATGCGGGCGGCTCGCCCTTGCCGATGTAGGCGAACAGGATGCCGCTGCGCTCCACGACCGGATACGCGCTCTGACGGACCTTCTTGCACAGCGTGCTGCCGACGGGTTCGCCCGGTGTCGACAGGCAACTACCGTTGACGTCGAACAGCCAGCCGTGAAACGCACAACGCAGGCCGCCAGCCTCGAGGCGACCCGCCGCCAGATCCGCGCCGCGGTGTGGGCAGTCGCGATCCAGCATGCCGTAACGGCCCTGCTCGTCCTTGAATACAACGAAATCCTGGCCCATCAGACGCACCGCGCGCACAGGGCGTTCGGCGGGCAACTCGTCGACCAGCGCCACGGGCTGCCAATAGTTGCGCAACAGCTCGCCGGCAGGCGTGCCCTTGCCTACGCGCGTTATCAGGTCGTTTTGCTGGGAACTCATCATGGCTTTTCTCCGGTGGAATGGAATGCAACGGCAGAATTCATGTATGCAATTCGCCGCCTGATGAGAGCGAAGGATATGTTACTGGATTCATAAATTCAATCTCTGCATGCAATACCGCCGTATCTGACGAATAGCACATGCCTCTTTTTCGCGCCATATTTTCATTCAAAACATTGATTTTTATATGTTTATGACGATTTACCAGGACTTTCCCCAGGGAGACGGAGTTTTGTGAGTTTGCTCGTTCACGGCTCACACTGCATACATATGCAAACCGTTGTTTCGTCACCAATAAACATCTATCGGCAAACACCGTAGCCATGGTCTACAATGCTGTACAGGCAGAAAACAGCGCATCTGCCGCGTACATCCGGCTTGTCTAGTTACTGGAGAAAGAGAATGGAGTCCCAGCAAGAGCGCGTACTGGTCTATCTGCGCGACCTGATTCTCAAGGGCGAATTTGCACCTGGTGAACGGCTCGCCGAGGTCGCGCTCGCCGAGCGGCTGCAGGCGTCGCGCACCCCGGTTCGACTCGCGCTCACCACGCTCGAACAGGAGGGCCTCGTCGAGCCGTCTCCGGCAGGCGGATATGTCATGCGGCGCATCACCGCCGCGGAGATTTCAGATGCCATTGCGGTGCGCGGACACCTCGAGGGGATGGCGGCCCGCCTCGTCGCGGAACACGGCGTACCGCGGCAGTTATCCAACGCGCTGAACGAATGTCTGCGCACCGGCGACAAACTGCTCGCCAAGTCCGAACTGACGCTCGACGATTACGCGGGATACACCGACATGAACAATCGGCTCCACCACCTTATCGTTGAAGGCTCCGGCAATGCGGCGCTGATCCGCGCCATCGAAATGAACAATCGTCTGCCGTTCGCCGCCGCCAGCGCGATGCTGCCGATGCAATCCGCTCTTGACGAGGGTCGCCAGTGGCTTCTCATTGCGCATCAGCAGCATCACAGCCTCGTTGGGGCCATGGAGCGCGGCGAGGGCACCCGAGCGCAGGCGCTCGCCTCCGAGCATGTGCACATTGCCCAGATGAACCTCAGCTATGCCCTTGAGCGCCCGGAGCTTTGTATGAAGCTCGCTCCGGCATTGCAGCTTGTTGCTGAAGCGGTGTTGTGAGCGTCATGGGGCGTTAGGTCTGTGCGAGAACGCCCTACGGCTAGCCCGGCGCATCGCTCTTTGCGAGAGATGGCAAATCGGCCAACGCCGTTCGCATGAAAAATGGTTGCGATTGAAACATCCGATTCGACCCGATGTAGACGCTCAACATCGTCCAAAGCAGACATCGGAAAAAGTATTACCAGGCAACGCGTGGTAGATGCGAGTCTCAAAGACTTACGTCGTTCGACGCCCGCGGCAGATGCAGTCTGCTGGTCGCGAGCATCACCGCGGCCAGCACGACGATTCCGGTGAGAATGCCCGACAGCCGCATCAGCGCGGGTACCGGATCGGCCGACCAATGATGGTCCTGCACAAAAACCATGATGAACGCGATCGTGAATTGACGGCCAATGTAGCTTGCGCCTTCTCGCCCCGACTGCACGTGGCATCCTATCCATACGCCGACAGACAGCGCAAGCATGCACAGAATTGCCTGCCCCTGCATCAGAGGCAGTAGCGCCACGCCAAGCGCGCCGGCCAGCAGGCAGCCGGCCACGCGGTGGACCATCTTTTCCATGACCGGTTGCTGCGTTCCGTCCGCTGGCAAGCCTGCCGGCAATACCAACACCGCGATCGCCGTGACCATTGCCTGCGCGAATCCCGGCAGATGCAAAACGTAGGTCAGGGTTGCAAGGATCACGATTGCCGGTGCACCCTGCAAGCACAGCAGCATGCGCGTCGGGCGCGTCGATTCTGGAGGCTGCGGAAGAACTGATGCGCGAGACGCTGCCGATTCGCCGGCTGCGCGAGCGGTTGCAGACAGCGACGATGGCTCGTTCTTCCCATACCACCTCGGTCCGAAGTGAAACATGCTCGCCACAAACAGGCACGCGAGTGTTCCAACCATGACCTCGGCAACGCGCAGCGCTGCAAATAATGCAGTTGATCGGACTGACACGAGCCCATGTGCTTCGTACGTCACCATCAGGGCAGTCACTCCGCCCAGGACCCAGGCGTACGGCGCTTTGGGCCCGTTGGCCTGATATATCGCCACACCGCCAATCACCCCTAGTGCGGGCACGAACAGCCACGGCCGGTCACCGATCCACGGCCCCACCATGATTCCAAGCGCGGCGCCGATCAGCGTGCCTATGATGCGATGTGCGGCACGCTGCACGGAGCCGGCGAAACTCGTTTGCATGACGGCGAAGCCGCTGATTGCCGCCCACCATGTGTCTGAAAGATGCAATGCATTTGCGAGCGCCACCGAAAGTGCGACCGAGAGCATCGCTTCCGCGCCGAATGTCGCACGCTCCCTGGAAGGCTTCCAGGCCGCCAATTCTCGTCCGAGCGACGATATGGCCATCCGGCAGATTTGAGCAAGCGTGCCCACGGGCATCATCCATACCTCCGCAGTTTCGTACGGCGCACCGGTGCTTCTTTTCTTTTCAGCGGGCAGGTCTTCAATCACCCTGATCTTACCGCCCCACGAAGCGTGTCTACGTGAATCAGACGGCGCGGCAACGAGTCCGACATCGTGGGCGAGGCGCTCCCGGCGAGTTCGTGATTCTTTCGAATTGCCTGAAAGTCTATCAAGACTGAGGGGAGTTATCCCGCCAGGAAAGAGGCCTATATTGAACTCAATGCCGATGGAGTGTCGCGTAGATTCAACCGCGTCGATCGCGGTTGACACTACCTCGGATAACTCAAGAGATTGAATCTGCAGATCTGCAAAAAAAATCAATTGGAACAAAGGAGTGAGGCATGTCTAAAGGTCAGGATGTTTGTGGTGTCGCGGAAGTACCGCCGGGCGACATGAAATGTGTGTCGCTGGGAACCACGCGAATTTTGCTCTCTAACGTGGACGGCAAAGTGTATGCGACCAGTGATATCTGTTCGCACGCTTTGGCCTATCTCTCAGACGGTTTCCTCGATGGCTGCGTGGTCGAATGTCCGCTTCATGCCGCGCAATTCGATGTCACCACAGGAAAGGCGGTGGCAGGGCCGGCCAACGGGGACCTTGAAACCTACGAAGTCACGCTGGCAGACGGCAGAATTTTTGTGGCGTCTCCCCAGCTGGCGTCCGTGGAAAGCTGACGCGGACCCATCAACCCAATACGCGCTCGATCCGAGCGTGGAGAAGAACCGATATGCCTTTCGAAACAGCATTAACCAAAGCACTGGATCTGCGCGTGCCGGTCGTGGCAGGTCCCCTCGGACGAGGCTCAAGTGCGGAATTTCTCGGCGCGATGGCGAACAGCGGCAGCTTCGGCTTTGCGGCGCTCATGCATATGCCGGAAGAATCCGTCAGCGACGAGCTCGTAAAAATTAACCGCACCACGCACGGCCGGTTTGGTGCAAATCTGACCCTGATCGTGGACCAGCGCAATCGGCTCGCCTCCGCACTGGATGCGGGTGTGCGCGTCTTTTCGATGTGGCAGGGCGATCTCGAGCCGTACGTTCGCATCATCAAGGATGCCGGTGGCCTGGTATTCTGGACCGTGGGTAACGCGCAAGACGCGGCGCGCGCAAAGGATATCGGCGTCGACTTTCTCGTGTCCCAGGGACGCGAGTCCGGCGGCCATCTGATTGGCGCCGCGCCCACGATGTCGCTGCTGCCGTCCATCGTCGACGCCGCCAGGGGAGTCCCCGTGCTGGCTGCGGGCGGTATCGCCGACGGGCGTGGTCTGGCTGCCGCGCTCGCGCTGGGTGCATGTGGCGTGTGGATGGGAACGCGCTTCGTGGCGAGCACGGAATCGGCCAATCATCGTGGCTACAAGGCGCGCGTGGTTGCCGCTCGCGCGGCCGACCTGGTGGAGACCAAACTGTTCGATTCGGGTTGGCAGGACTCCCCGCATCAGGTGATACGCAATTCCACGTTCTCCGCATGGGAACAGGCTGGCCGTCCTGCCAACGGTCAGCGGCCCGGAGAAGGCGAGGCGATATCGCGCTTTCCCAATGGCAAGCCGCTCAATCGCTATGACGTCGCGGCTCCCTGGGACGCGATGGAGGGCGATTGGGAGGCCGGTCCGCTGTATGCGGGCGCCACGGTTGAACTCGTTCATGACGTCAGGCCCGTTGCCCAGATCGTCAGCGAAATCGAAGCGGAAGCGGAAGCAGCACTCGACAAAATCGCGGAATCGCGGACCGGCCGCTAAGCAAGCCGCGGCGGTCAGTGCAAAATTAACGGATATCGCGACCCATGCCTGGGTCGCGTCGTCACGACGACGGCGAGATCCGAAGCGTGATCGAACGTGGCGCATTCCATTTCGCCCTACTCCACGCCGCCCCCGACCACAATTCCTACCTGGGCGGCGCTGATCTCTCCATTGGCCGACGTCACGCTCGGCATCTTCGCTTACCGCTGTTCAAGACTCCCGTTGCATCGAGAAGCTCCGCTTCGGTGGCTTGCGCCATGGTTCGAACGGCTGTCGTCACGTCAGGGCTAGTTGGCCGGTCGCATCAGGAACATCGAGTTGACCGTCATGTTCGTTTTCCTTAACGTCGCGAAAGACTGGTAGCGTGCGCCCGCAAATCGAAATCGCGGTCGGCGGCCTGTTCCGGCGACAGACGCGGGTCGACGAGCAGCAGCCGGCGCGCGACCACGTGATCGGTCGGCCGGTTGATCGACTCGACGCCTGTCAAGGTGCCATCGCGAAAGAAGAACATTGAAAAATTGCGGCTCTCAGGATCGCCGCGCAACGCCGCACGGTCATGGCCGGCGGCAATGCCGGCGATCTGCAGTTTGAGATCGGCTTGATCGGTCCAGAACCATGGCACCTTGTCATAGGGAATCGACTCGCCGACGATCGCCGCAGCGACTGCCTGCCCCTGGTCAACGGCATTCTGCACCGATTCGAGGCGGCAGCGGCCGAAGCGGCTGGCGTGGTGTTCCCGATGAGCAATTTTGAAGTTGATGAGCTTGAGTATCTGCGGCGTAAGCTGACATGCCGGCAGACATACGATTGGCGTCTATCCTTTGCTGGAAAACGATACCTGGCGCCTTCCAGCAGTCGATTTCTACGACGCCGATTAGTGGGACGGCGCACAAGCCTTCAGATCTTCATGCATTGAATTGGGCGTACCGGCGGCGCTACAGATCTCGCGTTCGGAAGGCAATCGGCGCGAGCAACGTGCTGATGTGACAGGCGCAGGCTTGGCGGCGACCTGAACGAGCCGAATCGCGGAGACTTCCGAGGCCGCGATTGTCTATGTGTCAGAGTTGCAGGGACTGGTACGCGATAAAGGCGTGCCGTTCGAACGCGCATTAATCGATGCCGGCAGCAACCGCCTGCGTCCCATTGCGATGACGACGATCGCCGAACGCACCCCCGCTTCTATTGCGCGTGTCCACGCCACTGGTTTAGTGGTGCTGGAATATCAACGACCCGTTGTTTGCGGGCCATTTCCTACCTGCCTCCGATGAGCCGGTCATCGGCGCGCCATACGTCGTTACCGGGTTGCCAACGCTCGATTGCTGCGGCGCGTTGTAGGGCGTCGATTGCTGCAGCATGTTCGAGGGTTGCGCAATCGCCGTCTGCGAACCCGTTGCAGACTGTGACAAAACATTGTCGCTGCTTTGAGCGTAGGAGGCGAGAGGAATGGCCAGCGTGTAGAGAGCGAAAACAAGGGTGTACAGAGATTTCACGAAAAGACTCCTGAGAAGGTGCGAAGCGTTGCAAGGGGCAGTCGTTCGCGCACGTTGAACACGACCGGCTGTTGACCTTCAGATTACGCATCGCACCTTAACTCACGCTTATTTGCTCAACTCTCTGACGCGGTAAGTGAGCTTTTCCGGCGACCTTTCTGTTTGCTATTACTTCGACTTTCAATGCGCTCGGCGTTTGTGACATTCTCGCTACCGGCGCGATTCCCGGCGCAAGGTACAACTACGCGCCAGCGAGCGCGGAAATTCTGGAGCGTGTTCGTGAAATAGAACGGGGCTGTCAAGAGTTCAAACTGAGACAAGGTCACCTTTCGACAGCGTCAGCACGTCGGCCCCGACCTCAAGCACTTCGCCGGTGATTTCCAGGAACAGGGCGACAACTCACTCGCCGCCCACGCTACAGCCAATCCGTTTCGAAACTGCATGAGGTAAGCGGCACGCACCCACTGTCCGTAAGTACGACCTGCTGCTCAAGCTTGACCCTTTCGCTTCCTTCGAGTCGTCCGGACCCAGGTGGCAGAACCATCGATATGCAAGATTAAGATGTACCTCTTCGCATAGCCTGCGCTCAGACCGGATAGGGATCTTTAGATTGCGTTGCTACGATGGCGAAACGACGAGCCCAATCAATCCGGCCGCAGCGCATCACGATTCGTTCTGCCAGCGGTGGGACACATGTACTCTCGGACGGCAAAATGCAATCGCGGAATTTGCCCCGCATTGTGAGGTGCCGCGTAGAACGCCACGACCTGTCGAAGTCCCATGACTGCCTTGAGAGCGAAGTTTACGTCGTAGCGTTCCATTAAGTACCTTCGGCTATCAATCAAAAAATTGCGCGCTCTTGTTTCAACAATTCCGCCGCGTAGCAGCGCTATCCTTTAGGGCAGTCGACCAATGAACAATCAGGAGGATATATGCGACCCGATCTGACCCCGGGGGCCATCTTCCCCGACTATGAACTGTCCGACCAGACCGGCAAACGTCGGAAGCTGTCAGAACTTCAAGGAGGGCATCCCACGGTTCTGGTTCTGAGTCGCGGGGGTTATTGCCCAAAGGAACGCCGTCAGCATGAGGGACTTGTTCAACTGTATCGTGAGATGGAGGTCGGTTATTGCCGACTGGTCACGATCAGTACGGACAATATCACCGAGACCAATGAATTTCGAAGCGGAATGAGCGCTCACTGGCCATTCCTGTCGGACCCGCGTCGCACTGTGCAGAAGGACCTCGATATCGCCGAATACACCGACCAGGTTCACAATCCGATGATCCCCTATACGATCGTCCTCGAACCAGGTCTTGTTATCTATAAGATATATAACGGGTACTGGTTTTTCGGTCGCCCGACTCTAGAAGAACTTCGCCTGGATCTGCGTGCCGTGACAAGAAAATGTCGGCCGGACTGGGACATCACGAGGCCCGAACTCAAATCGGCGTGGGAACATGGTCAAAAGGAACACTTCTTCCCGTATGAAAAAGAGTCTCCCAAGTAATGGACGAACGGAAATAGCTATCTGATTGAGCCAGGATGGCGCTCGATCAGAATGAGGGAATCTGCTGTCCTGGCCCTCCAGCAGGCAGTGGTGAAATCGCTCACCATGCTTCGGAGCGACGCACTGAGTCCTGCAATCCCTTAGTACGCGGGAACATCTGCGTTGACCATCCTTGACTCACGCGCCAACCGTCACATCCACGCCGCGCACCAGGCGTTTTGCGAGTCGTGGCTGCCGCAACTGCTCCAGCCACCATTGCAACGCGCGTCCCTCGCGATCGCCGCGCCACGCGACATATGACACAGTCGGCTCACGTGGGTCTACCGTCGACTTCTCAACGAGCGCACCACTTTTCAGCAGCGACGCAACGCGCTGGCGCGGAACCCAGCCGACGCCAAGGCCGTGACATTGCGCGAGTATCTTCGCTTGCATGTGCGGCACAGCCAGCGTGGGCTGGCCTCCGATCACGCCGTAAGCACGCCCCGCGCTAGTACGCGAGGAATCGGCCACTACTACCGAGCGATACGTGCTCAACTGCTCGCGACTGATTGGCCCTTCAGCGCGTGCCAGAGGATGACGCGCAGCCACCGCAAATACCCATTCCATTGAGCCAAGCTTGAACCAGCGCAGCCCGGGAATTGCCGGTGGCTCGTTCGTCGCGCCCACAATCAGGTCCGCGCGACCGTCGCGTAGCGCTTCCCAGGTGCCGTTCAAGACTTCGTGCGTGAGACGCAATTGAACGCCAGAGTCGAGCGCGTCGAAGCTGCGCACCACCGGCATGAGCAGTTCGAATCCAATAATCTCGTCGCTGACTCAGCACAAGCCGGCATACCTGAAGATCAACCCGAACGGTAAGGTGCCCGCGATCGTAGACGAAGGCGTCGCCGTGTTCGATTCGCGCGCTATCCTGCTACACCTGAGTGCCAAGCACGACAAGTTCGTGCCGTCCGCACCGGCGGAACACGTGGCGATGCTCTCGTGGCTGCTATTCGTCGCGACCGGATTGTCGCCGTTCATGGGTCAAGCGGTGCACTTCCAGCACCATGCGCCCGAACCTATTCCGTATGCGCGTAACCGCTACTTGAAAGAAGTCGAGCGCCACTACCGCGTTCTCGACGCGCGTCTCGCGGCCTCGAAGTAACTGGCGGGCGACACCTACTCGATCGCCGACATGGCACTGTGGGGCTGGGCGAACTTCGCCGGTTACATCTTCGGCGAGAAAGGCTTGACCGACTACCCGCACGTCAAGCGTCTGGTAGATGAAATCTCGGCGCGCCCGGCGGCCGCCCGCACGCTGGCGCTAAAAGACAAGCTGACGTTCAAAGCCGAGTTCGACGAAGAAACCCGGCGCGCACTGTTCCCCCAGAACGCTTCGCTCACGGCATAAGCACGCCGTAAAGAGCGCCGACACCCGACGCCAGAAAGCGGGTAGCGCCGGCGCTCTGCGGACCGCCGAAGAGTTAGCGACTCCAGTGACACAGCCCTCTTCCGGCCTCGCGGCAAGCTCGCAAATTGAAAAGGAAAACTGAAATGGAACGCTCAGCTCGCCCGTCCTCCATCAACACATTCGACGGCATCCGCGCGGCTTCACCGGCTCTTGAGCACTATACGAGCGAAGTCGTACTGGGCGATCTCTGGAAGCGCCCGCAGCTATCAGCGCGAGACTTGGCCAGTACCCACAACTGAGCATCTACATGAACCGCGCAATGAACAACGGAGTGACGCAGGAGCAGGCATCGGAAGTGATGGCGCAACTGGCGTTTTACTCAGGCTGGTCCAGCGTCTTCTCTGCGCTACCAATCGTTAAGGATGTCTTTGAACAGCGGGTAGACTGAGCGCTTCGGCGCAGGCCATACAGTCCACGGGCGATGCTTTTATGAAAAAAATCGGTTTTCTTTCTTTTGGCCATTGGGCCAATTCCCCAAATTCAAGGACAAGGTCAGCGGCTGACGTGCTCCTGCAATCAATCGACCTGGCGGTCGCCGCCGAAGAACTCGGAGCAGACGGTGCCTTCTTTCGCGTCCATCATTTCGCTCAACAATTAGCCTCACCTTTTCCACTGCTCGCAGCGGTCGGTGCAAAAACCAGCCGGATCGAAATCGGCACGGGTGTCATCGACATGCGCTACGAGAATCCGCTTTACATGGCGGAAGATGCCGGCGCAGCCGATCTGATTGCCGGCGGACGGTTGCAACTCGGTATCAGCCGCGGCTCCGGCGAGCAGGTCATCGACGGTTGGCGCCACTTCGGGTACGCGCCGGCCGAAGGTGAGACACATGCTGATCTGGCCCGCCGCCACACCGAAGTGTTTTATGAGGTGCTGCGCGGCAGGGGTTTTGCACAGCCCGCTGCGAGGCCCATGTTTGCGAATCCGCCTGGCCTTCTGAGGATCGAACCGCATTCCGCGGGGCTTCGCGACCGCATCTGGTGGGGTTCGGGCTCAGACGCAACGGCCGTGTGGGCCGCGAAGATCGGCATGAACCTTCAGACGTCGACATTGAAGAACGACGAAACGGGTCGCCCGCTGCATGTCCAGCAAGCCGAGCAGATTCGCGCCTACCGTGAGGCATGGAAAGAGGCCGGGCATACCCGCGAGCCGCGCGTGTCGGTCAGCCGCAGTATCTTCGCGCTCGTGAACGACGAGGACCGGATGTATTTTGGCCGCGGCAATCAGAGCAACGACACGGTCGGCTTTCTTGACGATGACGTGCAAAAGATTTTCGGCCGAAGTTACGCGGCAGAACCCGATGTACTCATTTCGCAACTAGCCGAAGACGAGGCAATCGCCGCAGCCGACACTCTGCTGCTTACCGTGCCCAACCAATTGGGCGTGGACTATTGCGCGCACCTGATCGGGTCGATTCTTGAACACGTAGCGCCCGGCCTCGGTTGGCGCTAGAACACGGTACCCCCGAGCCAGTACCTGGTTGCACCGTCTTTTTGAAGTAAAGCCTTGAGTCTCACCATGAAAATCAAACTTGTCGTCCCTGCATTGATCGTCGCATTGACAGCCTTCGCCTCCCCGGCATTTGCAAGCGGTTACGGCCCTGCGTCGTTCTATCGTCCCAGCGCTGGCGCGCCCGCATAGCAGCGGGGCCAAAGCACCCAGACAATGACCGCCGAGGCGCAGCAAGCGGATGGAAATAATGGAACCAGCGGCTATGGCGGCGTAAGCGACTCATCGTCGCAAACAGGCGATCGGGCTACTCCGCCGTCACCTTGGGATCATCAATCGGAGCGGGCAGTCCACGGCAAGCGCACAAACATTTACTTGACACCTAAACTATCGAGGCCTAAATTACCTTCCAGAGCCAACATCCACCTGAGGAACCAGCATGCGCATCGTCTGTATAGGAGGCGGCCCGGCAGGGTTGTACTTCGGGTTGTTGATGAAGGGCCGGAACCCATCGTATGAAGTCACGGTCGTCGAGCGCAACCGTCCCTATGACACATTTGGCTGGGGCGTCGTCTTCTCCGACCAGACTCTCGGCAATCTGCGCGCAGCAGACGCCCCGAGCGCCGACGCGATCCTCGACGCCTTCAATCACTGGGACGACATCGAGATCAATTTCCGCGGCCGGCAGATCCGCTCGTCCGGCCACGGTTTTTGCGGTATCGGCCGCAAACGTCTGTTGAATATCCTGCAGGCACGTTGCGAAGAACTGGGCGTGAAGCTGGTTTTCGAAACCCAGGTCTCGGACGACACCGTCTACGAAGCCGATCTGATCGTCGCCTGCGACGGCGCCAACAGCGCCGTCCGCCAGAAACACGCGGCAACGTACAAGCCCAGCATTGACATGCGCGATTGCCGGTTCGTCTGGCTCGGCACCAAAAAACTGTTTGACGCCTTCACCTTCGCCTTCGAAGAAACCGAATTCGGCTGGTTCCAGGCGCACGCCTATCGCTTCGATGATCAAACCTCGACCTTCATCGTCGAAACGCCAGAACACGTATGGCGCGCCGCCGGTCTCGACGAAATGAGCAAGGAAGACAGCATCGCCTTCTGCGAAAAGCTGTTCGCCAAATATCTGGACGGCCATCCGCTGCTATCGAATGCCGCGCACCTGCGCGGTTCGTCGCAATGGATCCGCTTCCCGCGCGTGATCAACGAGGAATGGGTGCACTGGCGCAGCAACGCCAATGGCACGCACACCCCGATCGTGCTGATGGGCGACGCGGCCCACACCGCGCACTTCTCGATCGGCTCCGGCACCAAACTCGCGCTTGAAGATTCGATCGAACTCGCGAACAGCATGGCCGCGCATCCCGGCGATCTGCCGGCCGCGCTGAAGCACTACACCGACGTGCGCAGCATCGACGTACTGCGCATCCAGAATGCCGCGCGCAACTCGACCGAGTGGTTCGAACACGTTGACCGCTATACCTCGTTCGAACCGGAACAGTTCGCGTATTCGCTGCTCACACGCTCGCAGCGCATCTCGCACGAAAACCTGCGCGAACGTGACGCCACCTATCTCTCCACCTTCGAAGACTGGCTGGCCCACCGCTCGGGCATCGACCGTACGCCCGAAAAGCATTCCGTCCCGCCGATGTTCACGCCGTTCAGGCTTCGCGGCATCACGCTTAAAAATCGCGTGGTTGTCTCGCCAATGGCGCAGTACTCCGCGGAAAACGGCATTGCCGGCGACTATCACCTCATGCACCTTGGCGCCCGCGCCATGGGCGGCGCAGCGCTCGTGATGACGGAAATGACCTGCGTGTCGCCCGAAGCGCGCATCACACCGGCATGCCCCGGCATGTATGCGCCGGAACATCTCACCGCATGGAAGCGCATTGTCGGTCTCGTGCATCGTCAGTCGGACGCAAAAATCGGCATGCAACTCGGCCACTCCGGCGCCAAGGGATCGACGCGTGTTGCGTGGGAAGGTATCGACCAGCCGCTGGCCGAAGGCAACTGGCCCCTCGTCTCCGCTTCGCCGCAACAATATCTGCGCGGCGTCAGCCAGCATTCGCGTGCAGCCACACGTGAAGAACTGCGCGAGATCGAAGCGCAATTCGTCCGCGCCACGCAAATGGCCGAGGAAGCCGGTTTCGACTGGCTCGAACTGCACTGCGCGCACGGCTATTTCCTCTCGAGCTTCCTGTCGCCCTTGACCAACCAGCGCACGGACGAATATGGCGGATCGCTGGAGAATCGTCTGCGCTATCCGTTGCAGGTGTTCCATGCTATTCGCGCGGTCTGGCCGCAAGACAAGCCCATTTCCGTGCGCATTTCCGCGAACGACTGGGTCGAAGGCGGCACCACGCCCGACGACGCAGTGCAGATCGCCCGCGCCTTCAAGGCGGCGGGCGCGGACATGATCGACGTATCGTCGGGCCAGGTCAGCAAGGAAGAAAAGCCCGTGTACGGCCGCATGTTCCAGACGCCGTTCGCCGACCGCGTACGCAACGAAGCCGGCATCGCCACGATTGCGGTCGGTGCGATCTCGGAAGCGGACCACGTCAACAGCATCATCGCGGCGGGCCGCGCCGATCTGTGTGCGATCGCGCGTCCGCATCTGGCCAATCCGTCATGGACGCTCAATGAAGCCGCGAAGATCGGCTATTTCGACGTGATGTGGCCGAAGCCTTACACCGCCGCCAAATCGCAACTGGAACGCAATCTCGAACGCGAACGCGCACAGGTCATGGCGAACGCCGGCCTGTCGCCGCAGGAACGCGCCCAACGCGCGGAGGGAACCACGTGAACACGCCTGTCTCGACGCTAGCCGGACAGCACGCGGTCGTCACTGGCGGCGGCAGCGGCATCGGCGCGGCGGTGGCCGAAGCGCTGCTGCGAGCCGGCGCGAGCGTCACCTTGATGGGCCGCAGCCCACAACGTCTCAATGCGCAACGGGAAAAACTGAACACGCTCGGCGAGGTCGCCTGCATCAGCGTAGATGTCACGAACGAAGACGCTGTCGCGGTTGCGTTCGCTCAAGCCGGTGCAATCGACATCCTCGTCAACAACGCTGGGCAAGCGCAAGCCGCGCCGTTCACGCACACCGACATGGCGCTCTGGCAGCGCATGCTCGACGTGAACCTGACCGGCGTATTTCTTGGCACGCGCGCTGTCTTGCCCGGCATGCTCGAACGCGGTCATGGCCGCATCGTCAATGTAGCGAGTACGGCGGGGCAGATCGGCTATGCCTACGTCGCCGCTTATTGCGCCGCGAAGCATGGCGTGATCGGGCTGACGCGCTCGCTCGCGCTGGAAGTGGCCACGAAAGGCGTCACCGTCAACGCGGTGTGCCCCGGCTACACCGAGACGGAACTACTGCACGCCTCGCTCGAACAGATCACCAGCAAGACCTCACGTACCGAACAGCAGGCGCGCGAGACGCTGCTGCGCTCGAATCCCCAACATCGCTTTGTCAGCCCCGAACAGGTCGCCAATACCGTGCTCTGGCTCTGCCAACCCGGCTCGGACGCCATCACAGGCCAATCGATTTCCATCTCCGGTGGAGAGGTAATGTGACCAAGTCACCGAACATCAAGACACCCGCTGCGGCCGATATCAAACCGCAGCGCAAAGGTGTGCCGAAACCCGCGGAGAACGTCGTGGACCTGGAAATGAGCACCGGCGCCGACAGTCACATGGGACTGCGTTTGTGGCTGCGCATGCTGACCACCACCAACCTCGTGCAAGCGGAACTGCGCAAGCGTCTGCGCAACGAATTCGACACCACACTGCCGCGTTTCGATCTGATGGCCCAACTCGAACGTCATCCAGAAGGGCTGAAGATGACCGAGCTGTCGCGCCGTTTGATGGTCACCGGCGGCAACGTCACCGGCATTACCGATCAGCTCGAGAAAGAAGGCCTGGTTTCGCGCGATACCGATCCGAACGATCGCCGGTCTATTAGCGTGTGTCTCACGCCGACGGGCCGCAAAGCGTTCGACAGGATGGCGGTGGCACACGAGCAATGGGTCGTCGAAATGTTCGGCGGCCTGAGTCTCGACGAAAAATCGCGCACGCACCAGCGTCTCGGCAAACTCAAGAAACATCTGCTCGACAGTCTGAAAGACTGATCCGCATCGGAACCAAGCAACCATCTTGCATGGGAGACACTCAATGACACGATCCAACGCCGACGCGTTGCTGGCAGGCAACCGCGTGACGCTCGCGGGCTACGAGGCGCGGCATTTCGGCTGGGCGGTCGCCGGCAAAGTCGCGACGGTCACGCTGAACCGCCCGGAACGCAAGAACCCGTTGACCTTCGAATCGTACGCGGAGCTGCGCGACCTGTTCCGCCAGCTCGCGTACGCAACCGACGTGAAGGCCGTGGTGATTCACGGCGCCGGCGAGAACTTCTGTTCCGGCGGCGACGTGCACGACATCATCGCGCCGCTGATCGATCTGCCGATGCCCGAACTGCTGCTCTTCACGCGCATGACCGGCGACCTCGTCAAGGCCATGCGGCATTGCCCGCAACCGGTGATTGCCGCGGTCGACGGCGTATGCGCCGGTGCAGGCGCCATCCTCGCGATGGCGTCCGACATGCGGCTCGGCACGGCGCGCAGCAAGCTCGCCTTCCTGTTCTCACGCGTAGGGCTTGCGGGTTGCGACATGGGCGCGTGCGCGATCCTGCCGCGCATCATCGGCCAGGGGCGCGCCGCCGAGCTGCTGTTCACCGGCCGCTCGGCGAGCGGCGACGAAGGCCATGCCTGGGGCTTCTACAACCGTCTGTGCGAACCGGCGGTGCTGGTCGAGGAAGCACAGAAGCTCGCCGCCGACCTCGCCTCCGGCCCGACCTTCGCGCACGGCATCACCAAGAAGATGCTGCACCAGGAATGGAGCATGAGCATCGACGAGGCGATCGAATCCGAAGCGCAAGCGCAGGCAATCTGCATGAGCACGCGTGACTTTGAACGGGCGTATAGCGCGTTTGCCGCGAAATCGCGTCCGGTGTTCGAGGGAGACTGACTTGAGCGCTAACAGCACACACGATCCGCATAGCGCGCTGGCGTGGCCGTTCTTCGAGCCACGTCATCGCGAACTGGCGGCGGGTATCGAGGCATGGGCCCACGCGAACCTCGCACACGTGGAGCACGGCGATGTCGATGAGACCTGCCGTCACCTCGTGCGCGAACTCGGCGTGGCAGGCTGGCTGAAATATGGCGTCGGCGGCGTGGCGTATGGCGGCCATGGCGACACCATCGACACGCGCGCCGTGTGCCTCCTGCGTGAAACGCTGGCGAAACATTCCGGTCTCGCGGATTTCGCCCTGGCCATGCAAGGGCTCGGCTCGGGTGCGATCTCGCTCGGCGGCACGCATGAGCAGAAGACCCGCTACCTGCCGCGCGTCGCCAACGGCACGGCTATCGCCGCGTTTGCCTTGTCGGAACCGGAGGCGGGATCGGATGTGGCCGCCATGGCGCTCTCCGCTCGCGAAGACGGCGACGCTTACGTGCTCGACGGCGACAAGACGTGGATCTCGAACGGCGGCATTGCCGATTTCTACGTGGTGTTCGCCCGCACCGGCGAGGCACCGGGCGCACGCGGCATCACCGCTTTCATTGTCGATGCCGACACGCCGGGACTGGAAATCGCCGAACGCATCGACGTCATCGCACCGCATCCGCTCGCCCGTCTGCATTTTGCCGGCGCACGCGTACCGCGCAGCCAGATGCTCGGCGCACCCGGCGAAGGTTTCAAACTCGCCATGCGCACGCTGGATATTTTCCGCACGTCGGTGGCCGCGGCCTCATTGGGCTTCGCCCGGCACGCCATGGCCGAAGGTCTCGCGCGTGCGGCGTCGCGCAAGATGTTCGGACAAACGCTCGGCGATTTTCAGCTGACGCAAGCCAAACTCGCGCAAATGGCCCTGACGATCGACAGCAGCGCATTGCTGGTCTATCGCGCCGCCTGGTTGCGCGACCAGGGCGAAAACGTCACGCGTGAAGCGGCAATGGCGAAATGGCACGCGAGCGAAGGCGCACAGCAGGTGATCGACGCCGCCGTGCAACTGTTCGGCGGCATGGGCGTGCAAAGCGGCACCGCCGTCGAGATGCTGTACCGCGAGATTCGCGCGCTACGCATCTATGAAGGCGCGACTGAAGTGCAGCAATTGATCATCGGCCGCGATTTGTTGAAGGCGCACGCCGCCACCCTGCAGGACAACGCGAGATGAGCGCGACATTCGAACGGCCCGTGCGTATCCGCTTCTCGCATTGCGACCCGGCGGGCATCGTGTTCTTTCCGCAATATCTGGTGATGACCAACGCGCTCGTCGAAGACTGGTTCAACGACGGACTGCAGGTGGACTACGCGCAGATGATCGCGCAGCGCCGCGTCGGCTTGCCGATCGTCAAGCTCGACTGCGAGTTTTCGCGGCCGAGCCAGATGGGCGAAACCATCATGCTGTCCCTGACCGTCGCGGCGATCGGGCGACGCTCGATCAGCATCGAGATCGTCGGCCATTGCAATGGCGAAACGCGCTTCCGCGCAAAACAGGTGCTGGTCACCACCTCGCTGCAAAGCGGTCAATCCATCGACATTCCCGCCGACATCGCGAGCGCACTCGCCATGTTTGCTCCACAGCCCGACTCCATCGAGGCGCAACGCTCATGAAAAAAGCTCTTCTACCCGAAGGTTGGCTCAAGCCGCGCGGCTACGCGAACGGCGTCGCGGCAACTGGCACGCAAGTATTTATCGCCGGCCAGATCGGCTGGGACGAACAGGCGCGGTTCCAGACCACCGACTTCGCCGCCCAGGCCGTGCAGGCGCTCAAGAATGTCGTGGCCGTGCTGCACGAGGCGGGCGGCACACCCGCCCACCTGGTGCGCATGACGTGGTACGTGACCGACAAACGCGAATACCTCGCTGCGCTGAAAGATATTGGCAGTGCGTTTCGCGATCTGATCGGCGATTACGACATTGCAATGAGCGCGGTGCAGGTCGTCGCGTTGATCGAAGACGAGGCCAAGGTCGAGATCGAAGCCACCGCCGTGATCCCCAGTCAGGCAGATTAAGCACATCAGGCACGTCAAGCCCACTACGCCAACCGAAGCGCATTCAGCCGGCTCAACGCCCGGGAGACCATGATGGAACCGTCAGCACACGTCGACACCTTCGCGCGCGATCACCTTCCGCCGCAGGATCAATGGCCCGTCTTTCTGCTCGACAACCCGGACGTCGCTTACCCCGCGCGCTTCAATTGCGCGACGGAACTGCTCGACAGGACCATCGAAGCAGGCCATCGCGATCACCCCGCGATCTGGTCCGAGGTGGACGGCCAAGCGCAGGCCACGACGTACGGCGAACTGCTGGCACTCGTCAACCGGAGCGCGCAAGTGCTGGTCGACGAAATGGGTCTGCAGCCCGGCAACCGCGTACTGCTGCGGGGGCCAAACACACTGCACATGGCGGTGACGGTGCTCGCTGCGCTCAAGGCCGGACTCGTCGTCGTGCCGACCATGCCGCTGCTGCGCGCCAAGGAACTCAAGCAGATCATCGACAAGGCGCAAGTCAGCGCGGCATTGTGCGACGCCCGTCTGACCGATGAACTCGCGCGTTGCAGCGATCCTCAAGACGCGTTCTACTGCGCCGGGCTGAAACAGACGCGCCTGTTTCACGACGATGGCGCAGATTCACTCGACACTCTCGCGATCAACAAGCCGGACCACTTCACCGCATGCGACACCGCCGCCGACGACGTCTGTCTGATCGCCTTCACGAGCGGCACGACCGGTGCGCCGAAAGGCTGCATGCATTTTCATCGCGACGTGCTGGCGATGTGCGATCTGTTTCCGCGCCACGTGCTGAAACCGTCGTCGAGCGATATTTTTTGCGGCACGCCGCCCCTCGCGTTCACCTTCGGCCTCGGCGGCCTGCTGTGCTTTCCGCTGCGTGTGGGCGCATCGACGGTGTTGATCGAACGGCTCACACCCGAAACCTTGCTGCAGACCGTCGAGCGCTTTCATGCGACCGTGATGTTCACCGCGCCCACCTTCTATCGGCAGATGGCGCCGCTGGTCGCGCGCCATGACATTTCCAGCCTGCGAAAAACCGTGTCGGCGGGCGAAGCGCTGCCCGATTCCACGCGACGCCTGTGGCACGACGCAACCGGCATCGAGATGATCGACGGGATCGGCGGTACCGAACTGATCCACATTTTTATCTCGGCGCAGGGCGACGAGATTCGCCCGCATGCCATCGGTCGCGCGGTGCCCGGTTACATCGTGCAAGCCGTGGACGACGCCATGCAACCGGTGCCGCCCGGCACGATCGGCAAACTCGCGGTGCGCGGTCCGACCGGCTGCCGCTATCTCGCCGACGAGCGGCAAAGCAAATTTGTTCGCGACGGCTGGAATCTGCCGGGCGACTCGGTCTATCTGGATGAAGACGGCTACGTGTTCTACCAGGCGCGCGCCGACGACATGATCGTCTCTGCCGGCTACAACATTTCAGGCCCGGAAGTGGAAGGCGTGTTGATGCAGCACGACGCGGTGGCCGAATGCGGCGTGGTCGGCGTACCGGATGAAACGCGCGGGCAGATCGTCAAGGCGTTCGTCGTGCTGAACCCGGGCTATACGGCAGATGACAAACTGGTCGCGCAATTGCAGGATTTCGTGAAAAACAGCGTGGCGCCCTATAAATACCCGCGCGTCGTCGCATTTCTCGACGCGCTGCCGCGCACCGAAACCGGCAAGCTCAAACGCTTCGCGTTGCGTACGCTCGTGTAGCCGCTCCTGCCCATACGAGACACCCCGCATGGCGGCCGTTTCAAGGCCCACGTCGCAAGCCCGGCGTAGCGTTCGGAACCGGGTCTCGTGCTGGTGCAGGTCGGCCTGCTGAACCCGGAGGGCCGGCCGGTGGCCGACATTGAAAGCGCGCGCAAGCTGCTGGACGAAATCCTGCCGTCGAACCAGCTGATGCGCGCGAAGTCGCGGGTATGAGTCGCGGCGATCGAGCAGCGCACGGGCGGCGGACGACTAGAGCCCCGCCTCTCGTGAACATCCCTATGATGTGACACTCCACAGGCCAACGTCCCTCGACCCATGCTGACTGTCCATCATCTGAACAACTCCCGCTCACAGCGCATTTTGTGGCTGCTCGAAGAGCTCGGCGTGCCGTACGAAATCAAGCTGCTATCAGCGCGACCCGAAAACGATGCTGGCGCCGCCGGAGTTGCGCGCGGTGCATCCGCTCGGCAAGTCGCCCGTGATCACCGACGACGGCCAGACCGTCGCCGAGTCCGGCGCCATCATCGAGTATCTGGTGGACAAGTACGGTGCGGGCCGCTTCGCGCCGGCGCCGGGCACGCCTGAGCGGCTGCGCTACACGTACTGGCTGCACTACGCGGAAGGCTCGGCGATGCCGCCGCTGTTGCTGAAGCTGGTGGCATTGCGCATCGCCGGCGCGCCGATGCCCTTCTTCGCCAAGCCGATCGCGCGCAAGATCGCCGCAACGCTGCAAGCGAGCTTCATCGATCCGCAGCTGAAGCTGCACCTCGGCTATATCAACAAGGAATTGAGCGCGACCGGCTGGTTCGTCGGCAACGACTTCACCGCGGCCGACATCCAGATGAGCTTTCCGCTCGAAGCCGCCACCGCGCGCGGCGGCATGGAAGGCCAGATTCCGGCCGTGGTCGATTTCCTGAAACGCATCCATGCCCGGCCGGCTTATCAGCGGGCGCTTGAACGCGGCGGCAAGTACGAGCTTCTAGGCGGCGACTGACGGCGCGCCGCCCAGGAATTCGTAGTTGTGACTTAAAAGTGGTGGGTGCTAGACTGAAAAATCCCATTGCCATCAACGAGTTGCCGATCGCGTTGCCCACGTCGCGCCGGGCGGCGGCACGTTCGGCATCCATCGGGCGCGGCGAAGGAGCTCCCTGCATGACCCATTCCATCCACGGCAGCAAACGCTGGCTGGCCCTGATCGTTCTGTGCCTGGGCGTGCTCATGATCGTGCTCGATACGACGATCGTGAATGTCGCGCTGCCGTCGATCGCCGCGGACCTCGGCTTTAACGAGACCTCGCTGGTGTGGGTAGTCAATGCCTATATGCTCACCTTCGGCGGCTGCCTGCTGCTGGGTGGCCGGCTCGGCGATCTGTACGGCCACCGCAAGCTGTTCCTCGGCGGCATCACGCTGTTCACGCTGGCGTCGCTCGCGTGCGGCCTCGCGAACTCGCAAGGGCTGCTGGTATGCGCGCGCGCCGTGCAGGGGCTGGGCGGCGCAATCGTCTCGGCGGTTTCGCTGTCGCTCATCATGAATCTGTTCACCGAGCCCGGCGAGCGCGCCAAAGCCATGGGCGTGTATGGCTTCATCTGTGCGGGCGGCGGCAGCATCGGCGTCCTGCTCGGTGGGCTGCTAACCAATCTGCTGAGCTGGCACTGGATCTTTCTCGTCAATCTGCCTATCGGGATCGCCGTGTACGCGCTATGCGTCGCGCTGTTGCCTTCGGCGCGCGGTCATGCGCATGGTGAGCGGCTCGATATCGCCGGCGCGGTGACGATCACCGTTTCGCTCATGCTGGCCGTGTACGCGGTCGTGAATGGCAATGAAGCCGGCTGGGGCTCGGCGCAGACGCTCGGCATGCTGTTCGCCGCACTCGTGCTGCTAGCGGTGTTCCTCGTCATCGAGGCGCGCGTGCTGCATCCGCTGATGCCGCTCGGCCTATTCCGCTTGCGCAATGTCGCAACGGCGAACGTGGTCGGCGTGTTGTGGGCGGCGGCCATGTTCGCGTGGTTCTTCATCTCCGCGCTGTATCTGCAGCGTGTGCTCGGCTACCGGCCATTGCAGGTGGGGCTCGCCTTTCTGCCGGCCAATCTGATCATGGCGTTTTTCTCGTTGGGCTTGTCGGCGCGCGTGGTGATGCGCTTCGGTCTGCGTCTTCCGCTTGCCGTGGGCCTGCTGGTGGCGGCGTGCGGACTCGCCCTGTTCGCCCGCGCACCGGTTGGCGGCAGCTTTGTGCTCGATGTCATGCCGGGCATGATTCTGCTCGGCTTCGGCGCCGGTATTGCCTTCAATCCAATGCTGCTGGCCGCCATGAGCGATGTCGATCCGAGCGATTCGGGGCTCGCTTCCGGTATCGTCAATACCTCGTTCATGATGGGCGGCGCACTCGGCCTCGCCGTGCTGGCGAGCCTCGCTGCCGCGCGCAGCGAGGCCTTGCAAGCATCGGAAGGCGCGGTGGCGGCACTCAATGCCGGCTATCACGTCGCGTTCCTGTTCGGCGCGATTTTCGCGGCAGCGGCGGGCATTCTTGGTGGATTGCTGTTGCGCCCCGCACAACCAGGTGAATCTGGCGTAGCAGCCGATGCGCACGGTCACGACATGCCGGCCGCTCAGGTGCGCTCAGGCGCCACCGGCAACAAGCCCGCGGCGGAAAACTACTGACCGGCGCTGCAAAACCGCAAGCGCGATCAAATGCGCCGGCTCATGGCTAGCTATGCTGGCTTCATGCTGACATGAGAGCCGATATGAATCCGGTTGGAAAAGCGCTCTGGTTTATCGAAAGCCATTTCTCCAACGAGCTCACGCTCGACGACATTGCCGACTGTGGGTGCGTGTCGCGCTTCCATCTGGCGCGCGCATTCGAAGCAGCCACTGGGATTTCGGTAATGCGCTATGTACGCGCCCGCCGTTTGAGCGAAGCGGCACGGCGCGTCGCCAGTGGCGCGCCAGACATTCTGAGCGTTGCGATCGACGCGGGATACGGTTCTCATGAGGCATTCACGCGCGCGTTTCGCGAGCAATTCGGGCTCACACCCGAAGCGCTGCGCGCGCGTGGTCACCTCGACAATATTGCCATCGTGGAGCCGGTCAAAATGGACGAAACTCTTCTCACGCATCTCGAACCGCCGCGTTTCGAAGACGGCAGAGCATTTCTCGTCGCCGGCCTGAGCGAGCGCTATACCAGCGAAACCTGCGCCGCGATTCCTTCGCAGTGGCAGCGCTTTGGCGACCACTTCGGCAACGTGCCCGGCCAGATCGGCAACGTGGCATATGGCGTCTGCTACAACGCCGACGACACCGGCAATATCGACTACCTGTGCGGCGTCGAAGTCAGCGATTTCTCGGCGTTGCCCGGCGAATTGAGTCGCTTGCGCATTGCCCCGCAGCGCTATGCCGTGTTCAGCCACCGCGAGCATATCTCGACGATTCGACGCACCTGGAACACGATCTGGAATCAGTGGCTGCCGGCATCAGGCCATGTTCCCGCAGATGCACCGAACTTCGAGCGCTATGACGAGAAGTTCGATCCGGTCAGCGGTATGGGCGGGCTCGAAATCTGGCTGCCTTTGAAAGCTTGATGCGAGCTCTTGCGGTTGCGCGACCAGCAGCGGATCAATCGCGCAGTTTCAGCGCTTGCGACAACGAGTTCCGTGGACGGCCCGTGCCGGAAAGGATATCGGTAATGACCCAGCGCGAGCCCTCCGGTGCCAGTTGCATCTCGGTTCTGAAGACGGACGGGTCACCTTTCAACTGCCAATCCACTGTGACCCGCGCGGTCGTGCCGCTCTGCCGTACTCGAACCATCCGATAGCTCGAAACCGCATCAGGGATACCCGTGACCACCGAAATCTCGGCAAAGGGCGGCTTGAGGTCGGGATAAGCTTTTTCCTGCCGATCATTCTCGGCGCGAGCGTCTGCCATTGAGCGCAGTAGATCGCTGCTGAACGAGGATTCGAAGGGTTCATCGCCAGCGCGCGGCAATCCTACCGAGCCATCCTTGACGTACCACTCCGCAACCGCTTTCACCACCGACCGAGGCGTGTTCGTTTCCGCATGGCCCATCTGTAAATAAAGTCCCAATAGCGCGGCAACGGCTATCTGATAAAGCTTCATGACGTACTTTCCCCTTGCGTAAAAATTCCTTATGTCGCGCCGCCACGCGTGCATGGCAAGCATCGCATTGTCCTGCGCGCGTGCGAAACGACTCACTCGCTGAAATGAAGAGCACGGTCGGAAGCGGCTGCCTGAACGTCGACGGCTTCCGCCAGGACTGCGGCGGACAACCGGCGCGCGCCGATTCGTATGCCCGTATATGCCAGTAATACATTGGCGAAGCGAAAGACCGTACTTTGGAGACCGTGGCTTTCTTCCGATTCCGTGCATTTCGTCAGGAGCCGATCGTGCCGGGATGATGAAACCACTTCGGATCACTAAGATGAAAATTCTACCTTGATATGTTTATGCCAACGGGCCCGCGTCGAACTGTCGCTTCGTATGGCGTGATCGTTCCACCATTGCAGTCACCCGCAAGGAAGACACCATGGCTATCTCTGATATCAACAACCGCAGCGCAACGGCCCTGACCGACCGCTCCGTTGCGACAGATCCGCAGCAGCAACCCGCGCCGAAGCTATCGCGCGATGCGCCAGACAAGGCGAAGGCGGCACTCCGCGAGCATCTGCGCCCGTTTGCGTCCGCGACGCCGATCGACGATGGGCATGCATCCGTTGAACGGCGGCCTGCTGCCGCCGCGAATGCGACCGCCAGTGGCCACAGCGTGGAGGCGGCCGCCGCGCCCGGCGACGTGCCTGCGGCTAAGCCAACGCGAGCAAGCGATGCGGAAGTGACCCAGCTGCTAAACGTGTACGAACCGAAAGCGAGCGACGCCACGAACGTCCAGAAGCTGACGAAACTGGAGTTGCTGGTACGACGTGGCACGCCGTTCGCCGCGGCGCAATTCGAGGCCCTTCAGCAAAGCGTTAGCGCGAAAATCGCCGATCTCCCTCCACGGGACCAGGACTATTACCGTGGAGCCCAGGCCGTTTTCATCAACAAGTACGAAGCCGCCAATACGCAAGAATCGCGCGGTGACGTCGCGCTGAAGTTTGGTTCATTCATGGAGACGCTCGACAACGCGCACTCCGAATATATGAGCAACCCGTCCTGGCGCCTGCTGCGATATTTCGATCCGCCTATCGGAATTCAGGATCTGAATAAGCAAGGGCAGGCCAAGGCGGCTGGACTGGAGCGCTATCGCAACGCCTTCAATGCCGCGAAAAACACCGGTCAGCGCGAGGCGGCGTTCAAAGGCGCCGCGGCATTAAAGGCCGATCTGCAGCAGCAGATCGGCAATGCGATCGGACAAGTTGCCGAGAAAATGCAGGCCGATCATAAGCAAGCCGACCAGACCATCCTCGATGCGCTGAATTTCGCGAAAGGAATAACGGACAATGGCGACGCCAACACCACGCTGCCGTTCGTTAAGCTAAGCACTTTCGCCGGGCGGGTCTTTACCTCTGCGGACAACACGCAGGCGTTCAAGGCGATGCAGCAGGAACATCCCGAACAATTGGCGGAACTCGGCAATTGGGCCCGCGAGGCGGCCGACAAAACATTGAGGGCGCTGAAGGAGGAGGAGCCGGGGGAATTGCGGAAACTCATGGATCAGGCCCGCAAGTCGGGCGGCCAATGGGTGGCCGATTTACTGGATGTTTTAACCATCCATCCGGCACCCACGCTACCGGGCGTACCCAAGGGCTTTCTGGATGTCGACGAAAGCCGGATCCCGCTGGCCCACTATGGCGACCTGTTATTAGATGCCTACCAGAACGCGTCTATAGACATCTCAAACGCAAGCCAGCTCTATCATGCTGCGACCGAGCGCGGCCCGATCAACGACGCATACCTTCGGGCCCATACCCCGCCCCCATCCGAGACGGCCCAGGAAGTGACGGAGGTACTCGGCCGTCTCCTGCTAGCCCCGATACCGGGCGTGAATCTTCTCACCGATGCGATCGTCCCGCGCAGTCATATGTCTGACAACACCAGAAAAGCGGTGGATATTGCCGGCGCGTTTCTGGGTGCTGGGGTAGAAGGCGCGATCGGCAAAGTTGGAAATAGATTCCCGTCTTACTCCGAGGCCAACCGAGGCCAACCGAGGCCACGAGGGCGGAACCGGAATGCCGGGCGAGAGCGCCGCGATCGGAGAGTCGGGCAGCACGAAGGGACGACTATCGGGAGATCCAGCGAAACCGGGCGAGGTGCAAGTCGGGGTGCCGCAAACTGGTGAAGCGGTTGCCGGCGCGCGGCCGGCGAGCGGCGCGCAGTTCGATGTGCCTGCAGCGTATGCCCGCAAGCCGAAAGGTGGCCTGCACGCGGACCCGAACAGTGCCGGCGTCTTCAGGGACGAAAAGGGCCAAGCCTATATTAAATCTGGCGACCAAACCTGGCCGGTCAACTTCGACAAGGACAATGGCACATGGCGTGTTTATAGCCCGGATAATCCGACGAAATATCAGTACCCTGTCCGGGCCGACGAGAGTGGTAACTGGCAGGTGCACGACGAGGTAGGACTCAAGGGGGGAAAACCTCCGTCGCTACCGGAAGAAATAAAGCAGCGCGCCGTCCAGTTGCTGCAGCAGGGGATGACGCAAGGCGAGATCGGTCGCATTCTAGGAATATCACGGTCAAGCGTGGCAATCATCGCGCGGGAAAACGGTATCGAAGTAAAGCCCCGAATATTGGAAGAAACAAAGCATCGTGCTGCTCAACTGCTGAAGCTGGGGGTTTCGCGAGCCGAGGTCGGCAGCGTTTTAGGTATATCGAGAGATAGCGCGGCAAAAATTGCTAGAAATCCCGACCGCTATCTCGTAGATACATCTAACCCCACAGGAAGGCAGCCTGCCAATCAGGCGACAGACGGTGGGAATCCGGCCCAACGCCCCTGGTCCCCGCAACCCGGCACATCCACCGGCGGGGCCACATATCCAGACCCAAAACGCCAGCGAGTCGACGAGCCGCAGCCCGGACCGAGCAGCCAGTCCTCGGCCCCAGTGCCGTCAGAGGGATCGGCGCAGCGACCTGACTCGCCGCCGCAGGACTCCCAAGCTATACCTCCGTCAGGCCTATCGCCTCGGCCCTGGGCACCGCCGCCGCTTGAAACCCTTAGTCCAGGCGGCTCCCACGGCGTCTCTTCACCTTCCAGCACATCTTCGTCCGGCACGTCGCCGCTCGACCTCTCGACTTCTCATGGACCGCAATCCGCGTCGCCGGGAAGCGGGCGCGCATCTCCGCAGACGCTGCCTCCCGCAGCCTCGTCCTCGCCGTCCGGTGCCGCTACGCCGGAATTCCAGGCCATACCTCTAGAACCGTATTCACCGCCTGGCTCGCCGACGGACCCGCAACCCGCGTCACCGAGTGATGGGCGCGGATCTCTGCAGACGCCGCCTCCTCCAGGTTCGCCACCCAGACCCCTTACGCCGAGATTCCAGGCCGTACCTCTAGACTCCTATTCACTACCTGGCTCACCGGCGGACCCGCAACCCGCGTCGCCGGGCAGCGAACGTGGATTCCTGAATACGCCTCCGCCTCCAGATTCTCCCGCCGGGCATGCGCCTCGATAGCCGTTGCGGATAGCTGCTCGCGCGAAGCGATCAAGTCAGACACCGACACACGGCGCCCACGCATCGGATGAACGGGCTGAAAGTCATCACACACTTCCAGCCCGCCTGATCGCCGAGGTCGATCCGCCAGCCTCAAGCCTTCGCTTTCACGCCAACCTTCCAACGATCATCCGTTTACGCCGCCACCACCTTCTCCAACCGGAACGGCGTATCCCTCAACCGCCGCCCCGTCAGCCTGAACACCGCATTAGCCACCGCCGGCGCCACCGAAGGACTCGACAGTTCACCGACGCCGCCCGGTTTCGCCGGGTCGCCCTGCACGATCTGGATGTCGATCTCCGGCATGTCGCTCATGCGCATGACGCGGTACGTATCGAAGTTCTTCTGTTGCACCTGTCCGTGACGGATATCGATGCGATCCGCCGTCGCGTGCCCCAGCCCCCACATCAAGCCGCCATAGAGCTGTTCCTCGACGCCGCCCGGCGATACGGCCAGACCGCAATCCGCCACGCAGGTCAGCTTCTCGATCACAACGCCGTTCCCTTTGCGGGCCACGCGTGCAACCACCGCTACATAGCTGCTGTAGGCCTGATTCGTCGCCACCCCGAGCGCGGTCCCCACCGGCAGCGGCTTGCCCCACCCAGCGCGAGTGGCCGCCTCGCGCAACACCGCCGCATGGCGCGGGTCCTTGATATGCGCGAGACGAAAGTCGATCGGATCACGACGCGCGGCATGAGCGACTTCATCCATGAAAGATTCCACCGCGAACACGTTCGGGATATAGCTCACCGCGCGATACCAGCCGGTCGGCACACCGGTTTCGTGACGCACCCAGCCGATATCGACATGCGGCGCGCCGTAGGCGAATTCGTATTTGCTGATCGCCTCGGTCGTGCTGTAGTCCATCCGGTCCGGGCGATCGAAATAACCCGGCTCCCATTGCTCGGGCGATGCCGGCATGACCGCGCGCAGTTGCAGCGTGGTCAGATTGCCGCGCGCGTCCAACGCGGCTCTGGCGCGGTGGTAACTCGCCGAGTGATAGAAGAGCGCACGCATTTCGTCTTCGCGGCTATTCATCAGCTTGACCGGCCTGCCTGCTTTCAATGCGAGCCACGTCACTTCGAACAGCCAGTACTTCGATTCACGCGAACCGAAGCTCCCGCCCGACACGAGTTCATGCAACACCACGCGATTGGCCGGAATCCCGCCGATGACCTCCGCCGCTTCCTGCACCGTCGACGGCACTTGCAGTCCGCCCCAATACTCGATGCCGCCGTTTTTCGCCGACGCAGTGACGTTGATCGGCTCGAGCGGATTCTGCGCTTTATATGGCATCGAATACGATGCCTCGATCACACGCGCACCATGCGGCCAGGCGGTTTTCGCGTCGCCGGTTCTGAATGGTCGGCACGACACGCGCGGCGGGATCGTCGAGCCACGCTGCCTGATGCGCGGCCAGCGTGCTGCTGTCGAATGTTTCGAGCGGGCTGTCTTCCCACTCCACATGCAGGGCGGCCTGGCCTTGATGCGCCGACCAGTAATCGTCGGCCAGCACGGCAACGCCTGCCTGATTACCGCCGAGAATGTCCGGCCGTCCGGGAATCTGCCATACGTGCCGCACGCCCGGCACCGCCAACGCTGCTTTGGCATCGACACTGCGCACGCGCGCGTCGATCACCGGCGCGCGCGTGACGACCGCCACCAGCATGCCCGGCAAGGACACATCGATACTGTACGGAAACGCGCCCATCGCCTTCTGCGCGGCACCACGTTTCTTCTGCAATTTGCCGATGTATTTGAACTGCGACGGGTCCTTCAACACGACGTCTTTCGGTGCAGGCATTTGCGCCGCCACACTCGCCAGTGAGCCGTAATTCGCACGCTTGCCGCTGGCTTTGTCGAGAACGAAACCGCCTTCTGTCGTGAGCGCGGACGGCGGCACGTTCCATTGTTTTGCAGCAGCGGCAATCAGCATCGCACGCGCGGTCGCACCGGCTCGCCGCAAGCGCTCGTATTCCAGCGAGACGCTCGTGCTGCCGCCTGTCGAAAACACCTTCCACAGCGGATGAATATAGTCGCCGTAAAACGGATTCTCCGGCGTAATCACATCGACGCGAAACGGATCGACATCGAGTTCTTCCGCGACGACCGCCGCCAACGCCGTGCGCGTGCCGGTGCCCGAGTCGTGCTTGTGGACCACCAGCTTGATCGTGTCGTCGGGTAACACGCGTACCCATGCATTCGGTTCGAATTCGCCGGCTTGCGGCTTCGGATCGCCGCTCGCGTTCGCATTACCCGCTAAAGCCTCCGGCAACTGAAACCCAATCGCGAGGCCCGACGCCAGCAATGCCGAACCTTGCTTGATGAAGCGTCGGCGGGCGGACCCGTGCGCGCTGGTCAGCGTCTGTTTGTCGTCGTGGCGCATTCAGGCCTCCTCGTGCGTCGCAGCGCATGCGCAAGTGCATGCGGGCGCAACCGAAGCCACCGCCGGATCGCCCGACGCCGCGCGTTTGATCGCTTTCCGAATCCGCGCGTAAGTGCCGCACCGGCAGATATTGCCGGACATGGCCGTGGCGATGGTTTCGTCGGTGACGCTCGGCTTGCCCTTGAGAAACGCCGCGGCCTGCATCAACTGCCCGGACTGACAGTAGCCGCATTGCGGCACATCTTCAGCAACCCACGCGAGTTGCAACGGATGCTTGCCGTCATGCGACAAACCTTCGATCGTTGTAATGCGTTTGCCTGCCACCGCCGCGATCGGCAGCAAACAGGAGCGCACCGCCTCGCCTTCCAGGTGCACGGTGCACGCACCGCAAAAACCGCCGCCGCAGCCGAATTTCGTGCCGGTCAACTTGAGCCGGTCGCGCAACACCCACAACAGGGGCATGTCTTCCGGTACATTGTCGAGCGAGTGCCGCGTGTCGTTGACCACGATCTCGATCATGCGCTGTCTCCTGAACGTTGTTGTGCAGCGCGGCGCCTGATTATCCTGGTCCGCGTGCTTGCGGCCATTATTGAAAGACGCCGCGCACAACGCCAGCGACGATTTCTTCCATCACCCGTCAGTCCGGCTAACACCCATGTTCAAGCGCTATCCTTCCATTCAGTCGATGCAGGCTTTCCTGCAGGCGGCGCGCGTCGGCAGCTTTTCGAGCGCGGCGCGTCAGTTGTCGCTGACGCATAGCGCGATCAGCCAGCAGATCCGCACGCTGGAGGAGTTCGTCGGTCAGCCACTGTTCGTGCGCGAAAGCGGCCGCGTGGTGCTGACCGATGCGGGCGTGCTGTTCGCAAACCAGTTGACCGATGGCTTCGAGCAGATCGACCGCGCGTTGTCTTCGGTGAAGGAGCGCACGGTCAAGCAGTCGATCACGCTCGATGTCGACCCCGAACTCGCGCAGAGCTGGCTCGTGGCGCGCTTGCCCACGTTGCTGGGCGCGTTGACCGGTACGTCGTTGACGGTGCTGTCCACGCCGCGCCACGAGCGCAGCGCCTTCGAGCGCGTGGATATGGCATTGCGGTATGGGTATGGAGAATGGGACGGCTTCGAGAATGCGCTGATTTGCGGCGACCGTTTGACCGCGGTGGGTTCGCCCGCGCTGCTGCAGGAACGCGGGCTTAGCTTGCCCCTCACGGCCGCGCAGGTGCTCGAACTACCATTGCTCGGTTATACGAAACGCTCGTGGATTCCATGGCTCGCGGCGGCCGGCATGCCCGCTATCGAACCCGACGCGGTAGCGGTATTCGACAACGCCGCCGGCCTGATTGCAGCGGCCCGCGCGGGCGTGGGCGCCGGTCTGGCGCGTGGCCTGCTGGCCGCCGACGCCGTGCGCGACGGCAGTCTCATCGAACTGACGCAGGTGGAAATCCCCACGCACTACAACCTTTATGCCGTGTGGCCGCGTGAGAAAGCCGCTCGCGTGGCGCCGCTGCTCGGCGTGCTTCGCGAACTGGTCGCGCGAACGGCTGGCGAGCCTTAGCGCGCGCCGTCGCTCACGCTCGCGGCCACTTCCCGCACGGTATCGAGAAACAGCGCAAGCACCGGCGACGGATCTTCCGCACGATAGCGCGCGTGCAGCGACACTTCGGGACGCGGCGCGGCCACCGGCACGAACGCGACACCACCGGTCGTCAACTGCCGCGCCGACGAAGGCAGCAACGCAACGCCCAACCCTTCACGCACGAGGCACAGCAGCGTATGCACCTCGACCACTTCCTGCTCGATGCGCGGCGTAAACCCTGCTTCGACGCAACAGTCCTGCAAAAAACGCGCAAGCTGCGACTGCCGCAATCCGAACGACACGAAGCGCTCCGCTCTCCAGCTCGCGCAATGCAATCTCCTTGCGCGCCGCCAGAGCATGCCCTAAAGGCAGCGCGACCACAGCCGACTCACGCATCACCACTTCGCTGCGAATTTCCGGGTCCTCATGCGACACCCGGAAGAAACACACATCGAGCCGGCGCTCCTTGAGCGCGAGAATCTGCGCGGCGGGCGTCATCTCGTGCAGTGTCCACTGCACGCGTGGATGCTTCTCCGCAAATACCCTGAGCGCGCGTGGAATCGGCTCGACCATGGCCGAGCTGATGATGCCGATCTCGAGACTCCCCACATCGCCTCGCCCCGCGCAACGCGTCAGATCGATCGCGCGTTCGAACTGCGCGAAGATCAGCGGCACCTGTTCCTTCAGTGTTTTCCCTGCCTCGGTGAGTTCGACACGGTGTTGCGAACGCATGAACAACGCCGTGCCCATCTCTTCTTCGAGGATGCGAATCTGCTGGCTCAAAGGTGGCTGGGAAATGTGCAGACGCGCGGCTGCGCGGCCGAAATGCAGTTCGTCGGCAAGCACCGCGAAGTAACGCAACAGCCGCATGTCCATATCGCAAACGTATCAAGATCGTGGTTAAAAAATATTGTACAGAGCGTTTTTATCTTGTGAGACTGCATCGCAAGCAGCAGTGCACATCAGTGTGACACTCGATGCCGGCGAGGGGAAGGCGCACAAACACTGCGTCTTGCAAAGGGCCGCATGGGCAAGCCCGCACGGGCTCGGTTCCATCGATGCGCCTGCCCGCGATCCGGCAACTGGATACACCAGTTCCTCTCAAGGAGATCGAGTACATGATCATCGACACCAGCTGTTATCCGACCAATCTGGTCGACCTCGCCTGGCGCCATGACGGCGAGCCATTCACCGGCGAGCGTCTGATCGAAATGATGGACGGCCCGTACATCATCAACGGCAAGCCGCGCCGCATCGACAAGGCATTCATTCAACCGCCGCAAGGCAACACCATCTATACGTGGACCGACGGCGACCGCTCGGGCCGCGAGTCGATCGACGACTACATGGCCTACACCGTCGAAATGACGCAGAAGTATCCCGACCGCCTGCTCGGCTGCTTCGTCTACAACCCGCGTTGCGGTCCTGAGAACGGCGCCGAAGCGATCGAGTTCTACGCGAAGGAACACGGCTTCAAGATGGTGCAGTTGCAGGCCAACATGCACGCGTACCGTCCCGACCGCGCGCTCGACTGGCTGCGCCCCGCGCTGCGCAAATGCGCGGACCTCGGCCTGCTCGTCAAGCTGCATACCGGCGACGGCCCGTACAGCATTCCGAGCGAATGGTATCCGCTGATCCGCGAATTCCCGTCGGTGAATTTCATCATGGCGCACTTTGGTGTGCAGACCGGTGGCGTGTATTGCTTCGAGCCGTATCAGATGGCACTCGATACGCCGAACGTGTATTGCGAATCGAGTTGGTGTCTGCAATCGCGGATCGTCGAATTCGCAAAGGTACTGCCGACGCACAAGATTCTGTACGGCTCCGACACGCCGCCGAACGAGCCCGGCATGTGGCTGCGGCTGCTCGAAGTGTTGTGTCACGAGCCGCCGCAAGGGCTGAACCTCGACGAAGACACGCTCGAGGATTATCTCGGCAACAACCTCGCTCGCATGATTGGCATCGAACCGAGCGCGCCGCCTAGAAGCGTCGAAGAAGCGCAAACCTATCTGAAACAACACGCCGGCGCCGCGAAGAAACACGCGGGCCAGGCTGACTACGCAGGAGCCCGCTGATGATCATCGATACCCATCTGCACCCCACGAATCTCGTCGACGAAGCGTGGCGCCATACCGGCGAGCCGTTCACCGGCGAGCGCCTGCTGAAGATGATGGACGGCCCGTACATCATCAACGGCAAGCCGCGCCGCATCGACATGGGCTTCATTCAGCCGCCGCCGGGCAATACCGGCTATCGCGACGGCAATCGCCGGGGCCGCGAAGGCATTCGCGATTACATGTCGTATATCGCCGAGCTGACGCAGAAGTACCCGGACCGTTTTATCGGCAACTTCACGTACAACCCGCGCTGGGGTCCGGAAAACGGCGCCGCCGAACTCGAATTCCACGTGAAGGAGTACGGCTTCAAGATGCTCAAGCTGCACGCGAACATGCACGGCTACCGGCCGGATCGCGCACTCGACTGGCTGCGTCCGGCGATGAAGAAATGCGCGGAGCTCGGCGTGGTGGTGCTGATTCACACCGGCGATGGACCGTACACGATTCCGACGCAGTTCTATCCGATCATCCGCGAATTCCCGATGGTGAATTTCATCATCGGTCACTTCGGAATCCAGACGGGCGGCAACTATTCGTTCGAAGCGTTCTGGATGGCGATGGATACGCCGAACGTGTATTGCGAATCGGGCTGGTGCTATCAGTCACGCATCGTCGAATTCGCACGCGAACTGCCGCGCAACAAGATCGTGTTCGGCACCGACTCGCCGCCGAACGAGCCGGGCATGTGGCTGCGCGAACTGGAAATGCTCTGCGGTCCCGCGCCGCAAGGCATGAACCTCGACGAGGACGGGCTCGAAGACTACATGGGCAACAACATCGCCCGGCTGGTCGGCATCGAACCGACCAAACCGCCGAAGGATCTGGCCGAGGCGGAGAAGCGTTTGAAGGCGACTTACGTCGATGACGTGACGCAGTTGGCTTAAGTCGGCTTAACACGCCAGGCGCCATATGGCAGGCGTGGTTCGCGCCGCGCCTGCCTCTCTTGCCGGTCCGCTTTCGTTATCGCATTCGTTATCGCTTTCGACGGAGTTCACTATGGCGGATAACCTCTTCCGCGCCACGCAGGATTTTCACCGCTTCGCCCAGGCGTACCGCGAGCACTATCCTGACGATGTAATCACACTCTCCCAAGCGCTCTCCGCCGATCAGGATGTGACAGCGGTGGTTGCCGAACTCGCCGCACGCGGGCAGCATCCCATGCTGGTCTGCGAGAAGCTCGACGGTATTGCTACGCCGTTGGTCACCAACTTCTTCGCGTCGCGCACGCGCATTGGCCGCCTGTTCGATGTCGACGCATCCGGCTTGTTCGACGCTTATCAACAGCGTGCGAATGCGCCGCTCGCGCCCGTGTTCGTTTCACACGGCCCTATTCTGGATCAGGTTATCGAAGGCGACGGCGTCGATCTCGCGCAGTTGCCGATGATCCGCCACTTCGACACCGACCGTGGCCCGTATATCACCAACGCGGTGATCGTCGCCGAAGATCCGGTGACGGGCATCGCGAATCTCAGCTATCACCGTTCGATGCGCCATGCGCGCGACGCGCTGGCGACGAGCCTGCACTCGCGTGGCCATCTCTGGCGAATGTTGCAAACGGCAAAGGCGCGCGGCGATACGTTGAAAGTCGCGATGGTGATCGGCGCCCATCCGTTGTTCATGCTGGCTGCCGCCGCACGCGTGCCATTCGGCACCGACGAACGCGCGATCGCCGGTGGCCTGTTCGGCGCGCCGCTGGAACTGGTGCGCACGCCGCGCTACGGCATCGGCGTGCCCGCTGCGGCCGAGTTCGTACTCGAAGGCACGATCGATCCGGACGCGCATGCCGAAGAAGGTCCGTTCGGTGAATTCACCGGCTATTCGTCGGACCGTTCGACCAACAACGTGCTGCGCGTCGACACGATGATGCGCCGTCACGATGCGTGGCTCGTCGATGTGGTCGGCGGACCGTACGCGGAGCATCTGACGCTGGCCCGTCTGCCACGCGAAGCGGAGATGAGCGAGAAGCTGAAAGCACGCTTTCCTTCGGTCACCGCACTCCACTATCCGAATTCCGGCACGCACTTTCACTGCTACGTCGCGCTGAATCAGACACGCGACGGCGAAGCACGCCAGATCATGCTTGCGCTGCTCGGCTGGGACCCGTATCTGAAGAACGTGGTGGCCGTGGATAGCGATATCGACATCACCAACGATTCCCAGGTGCTATGGGCGATCGCCACGCACTTTCAGCCACACGAGGATATGTTTATCGTCGACGGCTTGCCCGGCAGTCCGCTCGATCCGTCCTCTTCCGCTACGGGCACCACGTCGCGCATGGGCATCGACGCGACACGCGGCTCGCACTTCGACGGCATTCGCGCACGGATCAGCGAGCAGGCATCGCAACGTGCGCTCGAGATTCTGGCGCACGCCGCCGCTGGGGCACAGCGATGAATGCGCGGCGGCTCGTGGTCGGCATCAGCGGCGCATCCGGCTTCGTGTACGGCGTGCGTCTTCTGCAACTGCTGCGTCAACTCGATATCGAAACACACCTGACCGTCTCGCGCAGCGCGCTGCTGACGATGACACACGAAACCGGCTACAAGTTCGCCGAAGTCAGCGCACTCGCCAGCTTCACCTATCGCTGCGACGACATGGCCGCGGCTATTTCCAGCGGCTCGTTCCGCTCGCTGGGCATGATCGTCGCGCCGTGTTCGATGAAGACTCTGGCCGAGATAGCCAGCGGCATGTCGTCGAGCCTGATCTCGCGCGCCGCCGACGTCACGCTGAAAGAGCGTCGCCCACTGGTGCTGCTGGCGCGTGAAACCCCCTACACCCTCGCGCATCTGCGCAACATGATCGCCGTCACGGAGATGGGCGCGATCGTCGCGCCACCCGTGCCGGCGTTTTACGCGCGCCCCGCTTCACTCGACCAGATGATCGACCACACGCTCGGGCGTGTACTCGATCTGTTCGGACTCGATGCGGGCACCGTCAAGCGCTGGCGCGACAGCGAAGTGGAAGCCGAGGTCGAAGCACCCGCGCCGTATATCGCCTGATAGCCGAACCGCAGTACGAACCAAGAAACGGAGACGAGCCATGAATCACATTCACACCACCCACAACGAAGTCGAGAAAATCCCCGTCACGGTGCTGACCGGCTTTCTCGGCGCCGGCAAGACGACGCTGCTCAACTACATCCTGCGCGAAAAGCATGGCCGCAAGATCGCCGTGATCGAAAACGAGTTCGGCGAGATCGGCATCGACGGCGGCCTCGTGCTCGAATCGACCGAAGAAATCTACGAGATGACGAACGGCTGCGTGTGCTGCGTCGGCGCCGTGCGCGAAGACCTCGTGCGAATCGTGCGGATGCTGGTGGAACGGCCGGACCGGCTCGATCACATCATCGTCGAAACGAGCGGGCTTGCCGATCCGTATCCGGTGGCGCAAACCTTCTTCCTCGACGATCCGATCGCGAAGCAGGTGACGCTGGACGCGGTCGTGACGATGGTCGACGCAAAGCATATCGCCGCGCACCTGGACGATCTGGTGCTCGACGGCAGCGACAACCAGGCGGTCGATCAGATTGTTTGCGCGGACCGCATCGTGATCAACAAGGTCGATCTGGTCGGCCCCGACGATATTGCCTCGCTGACGCAGCGTATTCGTGGCTTGAACGCCACAGCGGAGATCGTCGAATCGAGCTACGCGCAAATCGACCTGAGCCGGATTCTCGGTGTGGGTGCAAACGAGTTCTCGCAGATTCTCGTCGAGACGGACGGCTTGCATGAGGAAGACCACACGCACGAGCATCACCACGACGAGCACGAAGCGCAGCACGCTCATGAACACGAGCATGCCCACGACGAAGACCACGCCGACCACCAGCACGACGAGAGCGTCTCGTCGGTCGGTATCGAAGTCGATGCGGATATCGACCTCGACGCGCTGCAAGCATGGCTCGCCGAACTGCGTGAAGCGGATGCAGCCAACCTGTTCCGCATGAAAGGCATTCTCGCCGTGCAACGGCCAGTCGCACCGCTATGTGCTGCAAGGCGTGCACAACGTCATCGAATTGCGCGCGGCGCAGGTGTGGGGCAGTGAGCCGCGTTCGTGCCGCATCGTGTTCATCGGACGCGATCTCGATCGCGCCGCGCTGACCGACCGCTTCCATGCCTGTCTTGCCGTGCCGGTTGCGGCCTGACGGGAGATCCGGTCGGCGTGTGAAGGGATGCCGCACGGCGAGTCTCGTGCGGCGCGCTCCGATCGAAAACGACAATCGCAGCAACCATTTTGCGTGAGGCACATCATGAACACCGCCATACACCCCGTCGATCGGATTCTGCCGAAGCGTCAGATGATCACGCTCGGCTTGCAACACATGCTGGTGGCTTACATCGGCGCGATTGCCGTTCCGCTGATCGTCGCCTCGGCGCTGAAGATGTCGCCCGCCGACACCACCGTGCTGATCAGCACCGCGCTGTTCTGCTCGGGCATCTCCACCATCCTGCAGACCGTGGGCATCTGGAAGTTCGGTGTGCGTCTGCCGATTCTGCAAGGCGTCGCCTTCAGCAGCGTCGGGCCGGTCATCGCGATCGGCATGAGCCCGGGCGTGGGCTTCGCCGGTGTGTGCGGCGCGGTGATCGGCGCCGGTCTCTTCACGATGTTCGCCGCGCCACTGGTCGGACGCTTACGAAGATTCTTTCCCACCGGTGGTGACGGGTTGCATCGTCACCGTGATCGGCTTGCAGCTGTTCCCTGTTGCGTATCAATGGGCCGGCGGCGGCGAAGCGGCGCAGCAGCAGTTCGGCGCGCTTGCCCTTCCTGAGCGTCACGCTGTTCGTCGCGCTGGTGATTCTCGCGATCAACCGTTTCGCCAATGCCTTCATGCGCAATCTGTCGGTGCTGATCGGTCTGATTGCGGGCGGCATTCTGGCCTGCTCGCTCGGCATGGGCAATTTTGCAAGCGTGAGCGCAGCGCCGTGGTTCACCGTGCCGTTGCCGTTCCACTTCGGCACCCCCGTGTTTTCGCTGGTGCCGGTGCTGACGATGATCGTCGTGATGGTGGTGCAGATGGTCGAATCGATGGGGCTGTTCGTCGCGATCGGCGACATCGTCGACAAGAACGTGAGCGAGGAAGACGTGGTGCGCGGCATGCGCGCCAATGGACTGGCCAGCGCAATTGCCGGCATGTTCGCGGCGTTTCCGTTCATTGCGTTCATGGAGAACGTCGGCCTCGTGATCCTGACCGGCGTGCGCAGCCGCTGGGTGGTGGCGATCAGCGGCTTGCTGATGTGCGTGGTCGCGCTGGTGCCGAAGATCGGCGCGGTGGTCGCCTCGACGCCTTCAGCGGCGCTCGGCGGCGCCGGCATCGCGATGTTCGGCGTGGTGGTCGCGGCCGGCGTGCAGACGCTGGCAAAGGTGGACTTCGAGCGCAATCGCTACAACGTGCTGATCGTCGGCTTCACGATCGCCACCGCGCTGATCCCCGTGATGGCGCCGCAGGTCTTCAAACACATGCCCGACTGGACGCAGCCGTTCCTGCATAGCGGCGTGGTGCTGGCGTGCCTCGTCTCCGTCGTGCTGAACGCGGTGCTCAACGGCGCACATGAAGAAGAAGAGGTCGTCGCCGCCCACAACATGGTGCGCGAATAGGCGAGCTGGAAACGGCCAACAAGCAGCCGAACCAGCATGGCGAGCGAGGCCGCCGCGCCTCCCGGAACTCGCGGCCGCCTCGCTGCAACTGAAAGGACATCGAATCGTGAGCATGCAAACTGAAGCGTTGCTGATCAAGAACCCGGTCGCGGTGATGAGCGGACTGCGTGGCGATAGCGCCCGTTTGGGCCAGGTGGATTTACGCATTCGCAACGGCCGTATCGAGACCATCGCCCCGAATCTGGAACCGCGCGCCGACGAGCGCGTGATCGACGCGCGCTCGTGTGTCGTCTATCCCGGCTGGGTGAACACGCACCATCATCTGTTCCAGAACCTGCTGAAGGCGGTGCCGTCCGGCATCAACGCCGATTTGCAGGAATGGCTGGCCGCGGTGCCGTATCCGCGACTGGCGCGCTTTACACCAGACCTGGCGCGCGTCGCGGCGCGTCTGGGTCTGGCCGAGTTATTGCTGTCCGGCGTCACGACCTGCGCCGATCACCACTATCTCTATCACGCCGACGGCAGCACCGAAACCGGCGATCTGCTGTTCGACGAAGCGGCTTCGTTCGGCATGCGCTTCGTGTTGTGCCGTGGCGGCGCATTGCAGGCGGCGGGCGATCATCCGGGCTTTTCCAAAGTTGCGCTCAAGCCGGAAACGCTCGATCAGATGCTCGCGGATATCGAACGCCTGAAGTCACGCTATCACGATGCGGGCGACGCCTCGATGCGTCGTGTGGTCGTTGCGCCGACCACGCCGACGTTTTCACTGCCGCCGGAACTGCTGCCTGAAGTCGCACGCGCGGCGCGGCGCATGGGCTTAAGGTTGCACACACACCTTTCGGAAACGACTCGCTACGTCGACTTCTGCAAGGAGCGCTTCAACAAACTGCCGGTGGAGTTCGTCGCCGACCACGAATGGCTCGGGCCCGATGTCTGGTTCGCGCACCTCGTGCATCTGCAAGCAAGCGAGATCGCGATGCTCGCGGAGACCGGCAGCGGCTGCTCGCACTGCCCGGTCAGCAATGCGCGCCTGGGTAGCGGCATCGCGCCCGCTCCACAAATGGCGGCCGCCGGCGTGCCGATGTCGCTCGCGGTGGACGGCGTGGCATCGAACGAATCCGGCAGCATGACCAACGAAGCGCACTTCGCGTGGCTCGTGCATCGCGCGGCGCAAGGCGCGTCGGCCACGACCGTCGAAGAGACGATTCATTGGGGCAGCGCGGGCGGGGCTGGGGTGCTCGGTCTCGACGCGGTCGGCACACTCGAAGTCGGCAAGGCGGCGGATTTCGTGCTGTATGACGTCGGCGATCTGCGCTTCAACGGCTTCCACGATGTGGCGGTGGCGCCGGTGACAGCAGGTGAGCCAGCCCGCGTGCGCTACAACGTGGTGAACGGCCGCGTGGTGGTCGACGACGGCGTGATCCCCGGCCTCGATCTCGACGAGCTTCGCTTTGAAGCGGCCGAAGGTGTGAAACTGCTGCTTGCCGATTGAGGGAAGCGCCACTATGCAAGCCCGAAGAATCCGGCTCGGTATCCTGACGCCGTCGTCGAACACGGCGCTCGAACCGATCACTGCGGCGATGCTCAGCGCACTGCCGCACGTCAGCGCTCACTTTGCGCGTTTTACGGTGACGGAGATCGCGTTGTCGGACGCGGCGCTCGGCCAGTTCGACGCGAGCCGGATTCTGGCGGCGGCTCGCCAACTGGCCGACGCACGTGTGGATGTAATCGGCTGGAGCGGCACGTCGTCGGGCTGGCTCGGTTTTGAGCGCGATCAGGCATTGTGCCGGCACATTACGGAGGCGACCGGCATTCCCGCGACCACTTCGGTGCTGGCGCTCAATGAAATTTTCGCAACGACTGGAGTGCGCCGCTTTGGACTCGTGTCGCCCTATATCGATTCGGTTCAACAACGCATTGTGCGCAACTACGAGCGGCTCGGCATCGAATGCGTGGCGGAACGGCATCTCGGCTTGCAGGAGAATTTCCGCTTTGCCGAAGTACCGGATCCGCAGTTGGCCATCATGATGCGCGAGGCCGCGTTCGCCCGGCCGGATGCGGTGGCGGTCTTCTGCACCAATCTGCATGCGGCGCATCTGGTACGGCCGTTTGAGGAGGCGACGGATATTCGCGCTTACGACACGGTGGCAACGGTTGTGTGGAAGTGCCTGAGAATGCTGGGCGTGGATACGGCGCCGTTGTCGGGTTGGGGGCGGCTGTTTGAAGAAATCTGATCGCTTGGGATGTGCCAGGCCATCCCTGGCGGAATTGTGAGGACACGTCTCGCGTATTTGCAACCCACAGTGATCGCCATGTCATTGCTGTCCGCAGCCGATATCTCCTTCCTGGCAATGCAGTTGCTCGTCGAGTAACTTGGTTTGCGCTTGCGTGAGACGGGTTAGGCAGTCCGCGTGAATCATTGGCTGCGCACTGTATGGCGACGGCGATGACGTCAGAAATTCGCATTGCGTGTCGCGATACGCAACCCACGCGCGTTCGGCTTTCTGCAAACGCGGCTTTCCTTGTGGGCTGACTTTCTTCAGGAGCTTGCTGTAGGTATCGTTCAGCTTTTTATCGGCCGCCTGATACTCCAGGGCGGCGCAATGGTTCAGCGAATACTGGTCGGATACGTGCTTGCAATCGATGTTTTCTGCGTGGGCATTCGCGCACAACCCCAGACACGTTGCGGCCAGAATCGACAGTCGCTTCATTGGAAAGCCCCATATCTGATTATTGAAGATCACCGGGATGGGTGGCTGGCGGCCAGAACGACAGAATAAACGATACGATACCTGTCTCATTCGAAGCTGACGCGCAGTCGCTATACTTCAGTCGATCTCGCAGACCAACCGAGCACCTCACCTTGACTATCCACATTCGCCCCGCCCACGCCGCCGATTCCTCCTTGATTCTGCGCTTCATCACCGAACTCGCCGTATATGAAAAGGCGGAGCACGAAGTCGTTGCCAGCGTCAAAGACATTGAAGCGAGCCTGTTTTCCGCCGCCTCAACCGCGAAGGCTCTGATCTGCGAGATGAATGGCGAGCCCATCGGCTTCTGCGTCTACTTCTTTTCCTATTCCACGTGGCTCGGCAAACAAGGGCTGTATCTGGAAGATCTGTACGTATCGCCGGCATCGCGCGGCAGCGGCGCGGGCAAACAGATGCTGCGCCATCTCGCACGCGTCGCATGTGAAACCGGCTGCGGACGCTTCGAATGGAGCGTGCTTGACTGGAACGAGCCGGCCATCGGATTTTATGAATCGATTGGCGCCAGTGCGCAAAGCGAGTGGGTTCGCTACCGGCTGGCGGGCGACGCGCTCAAGGCGTTTGCGGAGGGCAATGCGTGAGTGTTCGGCAACGCGCAAACACATCGCGCCGCCGCTGACTTGTCAATCCGCTGCGCCATGACCGCGGCTGCAAGATCACCGAAACGATTGGAGAAACGCGTGCGCCAAATCTGCCTGCATGCCGCCGACAGTCATATCGCCGCGCTCGCCATCTGAATCGCAATGTTCGCCGAGTACGTCGTCAAATGGGATCTGGTGCCGGACGGCGAGCCGATCCGCACGCACAGTAGCCGTCTGCTGCCGGTGCGCCAGCACGGTGTCCCAGCGATGCTGAAAGTTGCGCAGGCACCCGAAGAGAAATCCGGCGCGCAGCTGATGGTGTGGTGGCACGGCGACGGTGCGGCCCGCGTGCTCGCACACGATGCCGACGCCCTGCTGCTGGAGCGCGCATTTCACCCTCACGCGCTCGCGGACATGGCACGCATGAACGATCGCAGCGCGGATGACCGCGCCATCGATATTCTCTGTGCCGCAGCCGCGCGACTTCACACCCCGCGCAACAAGCCGCCGCCTGAACTGATCGGTTTGCCTCGCTGGTTCCAGAGTCTCTGGCCGGCGGCGCAGCAATATGGCGGCTGGCTCGTCGGAAGCGCTGCGGCCGCGCAAACCCTGCTTGCTGCACCGCAAGATCCGACGGTATTGCACGGCGACATCCATCACAGCAATGTGCTCGACTTCGGTCCGCGCGGCTGGCTCGCCATCGACCCGAAAGGACTCTACGGCGAGCGCGGTTTCGATTACGCGAATATCTTCTGCAATCCCGATCGGGACTGCGCGCTGGCGCCGGGGTGCTTCGAGCGACGAGTGGAACGCGTGGCGCAGGCCGCCGGCCTCGAGCGGCGGCGTCTGCTGCAATGGATTCTCGCGTGGTCGGGGTTATCCGCGGCGTGGATTCTTGAAACAGGCGAAGTGCCGGAGATCGACAGGGAGATTGGCGGACTGGCGGCCGCAGCACTTGCGCGGATGTAGAGCGCACGCAGTGAAAACGTAGACAGGAATCCGGGCGGCAACCGTCAAGCCGCCGCCCAGTCAGACATCAATGGGGCGCTTTGCCGTTGGGCACGGCGTCCAGCGGTTTGTGCTGTTCCTCACCAAGGCCCGGGAAGAAAGCATTCCACGCTGCGCGCACGCCTTGGGCCGCGGTGGCTTCCGCGCCGATCGATTCGGCCTCGCCTGCGGTCGCGCTTGCCGGATCGGCGGACAGGCCACGCCAGTGCGTGAACATCAGCAGCGGTTTCTCAGTCCATACGCCGTCGCCATATTTCGCAAATGCCGTGTCCCCGCTCGCCAGCTGCACCTCGTACCAGCCTTCACGGACGGGGGTATGGGCGGCAAGCTCAAACCACGGGGTCGGTTCGATTTCCTTCATGTCGTCTCCGGTCGAATAAATCGTCATAGATGAGCACAACAAAGGCATTCTTCATGCCCGCGCCGGGCAGCGGCGCAGCATGCGCGCGCCACCTTTCACGCGATCATGCATTGCGAGGCGCCGAGCATGAGCTGCGGGTATTTCGTCGACGTCGCGCACGCCGAAATCGCCACGCATAAACAACACGATAGCGCGACATGGGCCGCGCGGACAAACCTAAAAAGTTACACGGCGTGCATAGGCTTGAACTCGTCGGCCATCTGGCCTGCCAGACCGGCCAATACGCGGATGGCGGGCGCGATCTGTTCGGCAGGCGTGCTGCCGTAGCCGATCACCAGGCCGTTTGCGGCCTCGCGCCGCTGCAATGCGAATCCCGACAAGGGGCGCGGGTTGAGCCGCGCGGCAAGCGCGCGTTCCACCAGGGTTCGATCGGCGATTCGTGCCGGCAGGCGCAGCGTCAGATGCATGCTGCAGTTGCCACCCAGAATCTGCGACGGCGCGAAATGCGTGGTGAGCGCATCGCGCAGCGCCTGCTGGCGTTCGCGGTACAGGCGCCGCATGCGGCCCAGATGCCGCCCGAATTCGCCGCTTTCGATGAAATACGCCAGCGCCAGTTGCTCCTGCCGATGCCCGCCGCGCAGCATCTCCTGCAATGCAACATCGGTATGTGCGGCAATCGCCTGGGGCAGCACGACAAAGCCGATGCGCAGCGCCGGGAACATCGTCTTGCTGAATGAACCGACGTATAAAACCGGCGCATCGTCGACCAGCCCCTGCATGCTGGCAATCGGCTCGCCCGTGTGGCGGAATTCGCCGTCGTAGTCGTCCTCGATCAGCCAGGCGCCGCAGCGGCGCGCCTGCGCGATCAGCTCAAGCCTGCGTGCCACCGACAACACCGCGCCGGTCGGATACTGGTGCGCCGGCGAGGTGTAGATCAGCTTCGGCGGATGCGTGCGCCACGCCTCGGGCGGCACCGCGATGCCTTCGGGATCGACCGGCATCGGCACCGTGACGAGATCGCCGAGATTGAAGGCGGCCTTCGCGCCGCGATAGCCCGGATCTTCGACCCAGGCGGTTTCACCCGGATTGGTGAAGAGCCGCACGCAGAGGTTTAGTGCCTCCTGCGCGCCTTCGGTGATCACCACCTGCGAGCCGTCGCAGCGCACGCCCCGGGACATGCGCAGATGCGCAGCGATCGCATCGCGCAATGCCGGCTCACCTGCCGGCGTGCCGTAGCCGAGCGCGAGCGGCAGCGCACGCTCCATCGACCGCTCGAGCGCGCGTCGCCACGCCGGGAGCGGAAAGCGGTCCAGTGCGGGCGTGCCGGGCGTGAGCGGCAAGGTGTTGTCGGCGTGAGTGCGCGTGGCGGCGAATTGCCCGATGCGCCCTGCGTACTCCACCTTGGGCGCGGCCGACGGCGTTTGCGGTTCCCCGCGCGCCGCCGGGCTGGAAAGCGGGCTGACGCGCGTGCCCTTTTTGTCGGCCACCACGTACCCGACCGCGGCCAGATGTTCATACGCAATCACCACCGTGTTGCGCGACACGCCCATCTCCGCCGCCAGCAAACGCGATGACGGCAGCAGCGATCCGGCCGGCAAACGCCCGGTCAGAATCGCCTGCTGCAGGCGCTCGATCAGTTGCTTTTGCAGCGGCGCCGGCTTTTCGTCGGCAGGGGTAAAGTCTGAGGGACTTGCAAGCGGGCCAATGATCTCAATCATCGCTGCTGGACCTATCAAATAGCCTTCGGCTGGACCTTTTTAACATACCACGTTTGCCGTATCGTGCTCCATAAGCCATGACCCACAGGAGAGCAGAGATGGAATCCAGACGTAACGCGTTCGATCAGCCGATCGGTGTGCCCGTGCCGGGCTGGAGCGGTGCGCAGGCGCCTCGCCGCGAGCCGCTGGTGGGCGACTACTGCCGGCTCGAACCGGTGAACGTCGAACGCCATGTCGCAGACCTCTTCGAGGCCTACAGTTCGGCAGCCGATGGCCGCGACTGGACCTATCTGAACGTCGGACCGTTCGAGAGCCTCGCCGCGTATCGCGAACATTTGACGCGCGCCGCCGCCTCCGCCGATCCGCTGCACTTTGCCGTGATCGACCTGGCGACGGGTAAGGCGGTCGGCACGCTGGCGCTGATGCGGATCGACGCCGCGAACGGCGCGATCGAGGTCGGCCACGTCACCTATTCGCCGCGGCTCAAGCGCACGCGCATTGCCACCGACGCGATGTTTCTATTGATGCAGTATGTGTTCGATGAACTCGGCTATCGCCGCTTCGAATGGAAGTGCGACTCGCTGAACGGCCCTTCGCGGACGGCGGCGCTGCGCTACGGCTTCACGTTCGAAGGCATCTTCCGGCAGGTGGTCGTGTATCGCGGACGCAATCGCGATACGGCGTGGTTTTCGGTACTGGACAGCGAATGGCCCGCGTTGCGTCCGAGCTATACGCGCTGGCTCGATTCGGGCAACTTCAATGCGCAGCGCGAACAGATCGAACGACTCGTGGATCTGATCGCACAGCAGCGGGCAACGGCAAGCGGGAGCGCCACGTAAGCCCGTGACTTGCCTGTAGGCGCACGACGTATCAGGCGAAGGCCGCCGGCCGTCTCAACACGATGGTCGGCTTGCCTTTATACGTCGTGCGAAGCTGCTCGCGATAACCGCACTTGTGCGCGACGCGCAGCGACGGCAGGTTTTCCGGCGCGACGATGCAAGCGGTTTCGCCGGCGGGCCACTGCGCGTCGGCCCAGTCCAGCGCCGCACGCACAGCTTCAGTGGCGTAGCCGCGACCGTGCACGGCGGGATCCAGCGCCCAGCCGATTTCCGGCGTGCCCATCAATGAAGGCTCGATGTCCCGGTGGTAGTCGGCAAAGCCGACTTCGCCGAGAAAGCGGCCGTTCGATTTTTCGCGCACCACCCAGTAGCCGTATCCCAGCATGGCCCAATGACCGGCATAGCGCAGCAGGCGCGCCCAGACTTCTTCACGCGTGAACGGCTTGCCGCCGATGTAGCGGATCACCTCGGAATCGGACCACATGGCGTAGCTCTCGAGGAAATCGTCGCGTGTATGGGGACGCAGGGTCAGGCGGTCAGTGGTGAGGACGGCAGGCGGGTTGGACATTGCGAATGGGGCGAGTGATTGGATGTGGGTGCTTTGGTTGAGAAGCGCTAAGGGGGTGCGAGGGATGATCGCAGATTTTGTGCGCATGAGGTTCACAGCCAGAATCTTTGCGGCGCTCGCACTGTACGGCCGACGTTGGCAGGTGGCAGGCTTCGCCCTACACTCCTCGAATATGCCCGTGCAGACGCGCGACTCATGCGTCACAGGCACGCTCAGCCATGCTGGATCACGCTCACCGCCGCTCCGTCCATGAAGCTCCGCCTGCGCCACCTCTCAGCGCTGATCGTGAACGTCGCCTGCCCATGGCTCGCCTACCGGCTTGCGTTCCCGCACTGGGGCCAACTCGGCGCGCTGGTGGCATCGGCGCTGCCGCTGATCGCATGGATGACGTGGGATCTCGCGCGCTACCGCCATTTCGACGCGCTTAGCGCGCAAGTGCTGATCGGCATCGTGCTCTCGCTGATCGCGATCGCCGTAAGCGGCGACTCACGCATCCTCCAGTTCGAAGATCCGATGGTGTCGGGCATGATCGGCGCATCGTTTCTGGTTTCGCTCGCGCTGCCCCGGCCACTCGTGTTCTACCTCGCCCGCTCGACCATGTCGCGGGAAGATCATCGCAGCGCCGAGAGCTTCGAAAAACACTGGCGCGAGCGACCGTTCCTCGCCGCCTCTATCCGGCTGATGACGCTCGTATGGGGCGTCGGCATGATTGGCGAAAACATCTTGCGCACCCTGCTCGTGTGGCAGTGGCCGAATGATCCGCACTCGGCGCTCGCTTCCGAATGTGTGCGTTACGGCGTCTACGCCGGACTGACGGTGTGGACCTTCTGGTGGCGGCGGCGCATCAAGCAGGATTCCCTGCGCTACCCCAACGATGCGGCGGACCCAGCGGACCCTCAGAGCCGGCTCGCCAGCTCATAACGCACACTCTCAAACCGGTTCGAAACAGCACGCCGGACACGGATCGCGATTCGCCGGCGGCCCGAACACCATAGAAAATTGTATTGGCCTGGATCGACGCAAGCCATTAGGCTGGCGGATCGTTCGCTCCGCCCCGACCTCGCCACCGATGCTATCCACCCTCGAGATTCTGCTTCCCGTGTTCGGCCTGATCTTCGCGGGCTTTGCATGCCGCCGGCGCGGCGTGCTCGGGCCGAACGCCGCGTCGGAGCTCAATCGCTTTGTGGTCTGGCTGGCGCTGCCCGCGCTGCTGTTCGACACCATGGCGCACGCCACCTGGCTGCAACTCTATCAACCGGCCTTCGTCGCGACATTTTCGATTGCGTGTGTCAGCGTGTTCGCGCTGATTCTCGCCATGCGTCTCATGAGCGGCCGGCATCTGGCCGACGCGAGCGTGGACGCTATCGCCGCGTCGTACCCGAACACCGGCTACATCGGCTTTCCGCTCGGTATGATCGCGTTCGGTTCAGCGAGCCTGACACCCACCACCATCGCCACGATCCTCGTTGCATGTGTGCTGTTCGCGCTGGCCATCGTGCTGATCGAAATCGGCTTGCAGACCGAGCGCACGCCGCACAAGCTGGGGCTGAAAGTGCTGCGCTCGCTGGCGCGCAATCCGCTGATCGCGTCGCCGATTGCCGGCGTGCTGTTCGCGAGCATCCATGTGCCACTGCCGGCCAGCGCGGAAACGTTTCTGAAGTTGTTGGGCGGCGCGGCGAGTCCATGCGCCCTGGTGAGCCTCGGCTTATTCCTCGCCGAAAAGCGCCCCGCCGACGCCGACAGCGACACCGACACCGACGCGCCCCGCATCGCGCTGCTGCTGACCGGCGTCAAACTGCTGGTGCAACCGGCACTCACGTGGTGGCTCGCGGCGCGCGTATTCGCGCTCGCGCCCGCGCTGGTCGAGATGGCCGTGGTGCTGGCCGCGCTACCCACCGGCACCGGTCCGTTCATGCTGGCCGAGTATTACCGCCGTGAGGCGCACATCACCTCGCGCACGATCCTGCTTTCCACCGTAGGCTCGGTGGCGACCCTGTCGCTTCTGCTGCTGGTGATGGGACACCGGACCTGAGAACAGCCGAAAGACAGGGTGTCCACTACGGAACCACACGCCCGCGCCCGGACGTTTCATCGAGCGAGCCACCCAGTTCGCCGCCGCGAACCTCCACGCCTACGGCTTGATACCGCTTAGCAACCGGTCGATTGCCACGGCGATTTCGTCCACGTGCGTCTCCAGCGCGAAATGCCCAGTGTCGAGCAATTCGACCACCGCGTTCGGATTGTCACGCTGATAAGCCAGCGCGCCCGGCGGAATGAAGAACGGATCGTGCTTGCCCCAGATCGCCAGCGTGGGCGGCTGGAACTCGCGGAAAAACGCCTGAAACGCCGGATAGAGTTTCAGATTCGACGCGTAGTCTAGAAACAGATCGAGCTGAATGTCCTTGCCGCCCGGCCGTTCGAATAGAAAGGTATCGAGCGTGTACGACTCCGGCGCGACTTCGTCCGGATTCGGCACGCCATGGCAGTATTGCCAGCGCGTGCCTTCGAGGTTCAGCACCGCGTCGTGGATCACCTGGCGATTCGCCGCACTCGGCTCCGCCCAATACGTGCGGATCGGGTCCCATGCATCGCCCAAACCTTCTTCATAGGCATTGCCGTTCTGCGATACGAGCGCCGTGACCCGTTCCGGGTATTTGAGCGCCAGACGCAGGCCGACCGGCGCACCGTAGTCGAACACATACAACGCGTAACGCTCCAGTTTCAGCGCATCGACGAACGCGACCGCGGTCTGCGCAAGGCCGTCGAATGTGTAGGTGAAATTGCGCTCCGCCGGCACGTTCGTGAAGCCAAAGCCAGGCAGATCCGGCGCGATCACCCGATAGCGCGTGGCAAGACGCGGCATCAACTCCCGAAACATATGCGACGAGGCCGGGTAGCCATGCATCAACAGCAGCACCGGGGCATCGGCGGGACCGGCTTCGCGGTAGAACACGCTAACGCCATCGGCTTCGACACGCTTGTACGCGATGCGCGGAATGACGGGCAGCGCGGTTTGTGACGGAGATGAGGTAGACATGGAGCACTCCGGAAATGGGGTGAGATGGAATACCAGAAACCACTAATATTTCGTCAAACCGGTTACATCATAGTCCGATTCGGTAACTTTTCAAATTAATTTTTAATAGTTACCAATCGCCGGGATCGGGTTGAGTGCTCGCAAGGTGATACCTTTTCCATCGCTCGCCGCCTCACGCTAAGATTGAGGCCGCCGGGCCCGCGCACGTCTCGCCGTCACGCGTGCCGCCCGGACACCACAAGAAAAGCTTTGCCTCGGAGAGTCAGATGTCTGAAGAATATGAAGTGCACGGCCCGCACGATCATGCCGTCGAACATGCCGGCCACCACGACGCGGACCCCTTCGCGAGCCGTATGGCCGTGATGACGGCGATCCTCGCAACCATCGGCGCACTGTGCGCGTACCAGAGCGGCAACAGCGAAAATCTGGCGCTGTACTACAAGAACGAAGCCGCGATCAAAAAAACCGAAGCATCCAACCAATGGAATTACTACCAGGCCAAGGGTGAAAAGGAGAATCTCGCGGAACTCGGCGCGGCGCTCTCGCTCGGCAACGCCGACGCTCATACCAAGTTTGTCACCGACGTCGATAAATACAAGCAGCAGAAAGAGCCGATCCGCGCGAAGGCCGAAGCGATCGAAAAGGAAGTCGTGGAAAACGACGCCAAAAGCGAGGTGCTTCTGCACGGCCATCATCGATGGGCGCAGGCCACCACGCTGATCCAGGTCGCGATTGCCTTGTGCGCGATCACGTTGCTGACCCGCAAGAACTGGCTGCGCAATCTGTCTTTTGTGGTTGCGGCAGCGGGCGTAGTCACAGGCGCCGTGGCGTTTTTTTCGGCTTGATGTATGACGCTGCCAGCGAGCTTACCGGCTGGCAGCCTTGTAAGAATAAAGGAGTGGTGTGTGATTGATGGGTCGGCGGTTCTAGGCGTTTTCTCCGTGTATGTGGCCGGCGTGGTCATCCCCGGGCCGAATTTCGTTGCGGTCGCGCACAAGGCGGCGTCGGCGACACGGGTCGAGGCGCTGGCAGTGGTCGCCGGCATCGTGCTGGTCAATCTGTTCTGGGCGAGCTGCGCCATTCTCGGCGTCGGCATCGTGTTCGCGGCGTTTCCGTGGCTGGCGCTCGCGGTCAAGGTGGCGGGCGCCGGCTATCTGATCTGGTTCGGCGGCCGGCTGATCGCGAACGCATCCGCAGGGAAGCCGCCGCACAGCATCCATCCTTCGGCGGGCGGCTTCAAACAGGCCTTCGCGCAAGGCTTCGCGACCAACATCGCGAACCCGAAATCGATGGCGTTCTTTGCCGCGGTGTTTTCGTCGGCTGCGCCGGCCCATGTAAGCGTGGGCACGTTTGCGGCGATGCTCGGCATGGTGTTTGTCGTGGCCGGCAGCTGGTATGGATTTGTCGCGCTGACGCTGTCGCACGCGCGAATTGCTATGGCGTACCGGCGCGGCAAGGCGTGGATCGATCGCGTGTGCGGCGGCTTGATCCTTGCGTTGGGCCTGCGTCAGTTGATCCGCTGAGTGCCGTCCTTTTTGATGTCTTTACACATGCCTCAGCGCCTTAACACTCCCCTTTTGCGATAGATCAAACATCTGTTTATTGGATGGTCAGCAGTCCAATTTCCATGACATAAGTTTGGGACGCTGCGGCTTCGCGCCGCGCATCCGCGCTGCTGTTGCAAGGCGCAAACTGTCATGGAGGACTCGCCGTGAAGACATCGCCTGATGCGTCAAGCGACCTGATCGCCCAACTCGACGAAAGCATCCTGCTCCCGCAACTGGGCTGTCCGACGGGCAAGATCGGTGTGGCGGTCGGCGACATGCTGGAACGATCGAACCAGGCAGTGATCGAGGCATCGTTCGATCTGCTCGACCTGCACGCAAACGAACGCATTCTCGAAACCGGGCTGGGCAACGGCGGTCATATCGCCGCTGTGCTGGAACATGCGGCGGGGCTCCGCTACACGGGCATCGATCTGTCGCCAACCATGATTGCTGACGCACGCAGCCGCAACGCGGCTTTCATCCACAGCGGCCAGGTCCGGCTCGAAACCGCCGACGTCGCGGCCATGCCGTTCGCGAATGGAGCGTTCGACAAAGCCATCGCGATCAACACCACCTATTTCTGGCCCGATCTGATTGCCGGCCTGACGCAGACGCATCGCGTGCTGCGCGCGGATGGCGTGCTGGTGATCGCCGCCATCACACCCGAAGCGGCGATCGACATGCCGTTCGCAACGTACGGCTTCACCGTTCACGACGCGGCCACGCTAGAGGCCGCATGTAACGCCGCCGGCTTCTACCAGATCGGCATCACGCGCTATCTCGAACCATTGCTCGATCCGCCGCAAGAGGCGGGACCGCGTGAGTTTTATCTACTGCGCGCGTGCGCCGCCTGACGCGCTCCTGATGGCCCGCGCTCGATGCGCGGCGCCGCTCAATGCGCGGCCCCACGCGCCCGTTCCAGCAGTAACTCGCGCTCGCGCGCGTTGCGCGTCATCGCCGCGGCGCGTTCGAATTCGTTACGGGCTTCGTCCAGGCGGCCCAGCTTCGCCAGCAGATCGCCTCGCACGCTCGGCAACCAGTGATAGTTCGCGAGCACCGGATCGGCAGCGAGCGCGTCGACGATTTCCAGAGCGACGGCAGGCCCGAACGCCATGCCCACCGCCACCGCACGGTTCAACTCCACCACCGGCGACGGCGCTGCCTGCGCAAGCGCGTCGTACAACGCGACGATCTGCGCCCAGTCGGTTTCTTCGGCGCGACGGGCGCGCGCATGACACGCTGCCAGCGCCGCTTGCAGCGCATAGGGACCGCTCGCGCCGCCCAGTGCATGCGCATTGCCGAGCGCCGCAAGGCCACGGCGGATCAGCAGCGGATCCCAGCGACTGCGGTCCTGATCGAGCAGCAGCACCGGCCGCCCCTGCGCGTCGATGCGGGCATGCGTGCGCGAAGCCTGAATCTCCATCAACGCGACGAGGCCATGGACTTCGCTTTCGTCAGGCACGAGCCCGCTCAACACACGCCCGAGCCGCAACGCTTCCTCGCACAAAGCCGGACGCATCCAGTCGTCACCGGCGGTGGCCGAGTAGCCTTCGTTGAAAATCAGATAGATCACCTGAAGCACGGATGCCAGCCGTGGCGCACGTGCATCCGCTTGCGGGACTTCAAACGGCACCTTGGCCGCCGACAGCGTACGCTTGGCCCGCACGATGCGCTGTGCGATGGTCGGCTCCGGCACAAGAAACGCACGGGCGATTTCGTCCGTGGTGAGGCCGCCGAGCAGGCGCAGCGTCAACGCCACGCGTGCATCCGTGGACAGTACCGGGTGGCACGCGGTGAACACCAGCCGCAGCAGATCGTCGCCGATATCGTCGGCGCGCGCGGCATCGAGGCTATCGACGAAATCCGGCACGAGATGCGCCTCCATGGCATCGAGGTCGTGACCCAGCTCTTCCCGTTTGCGGGCATGCAGCGCCTCCTGGCGCAAGCGGTCGAGCGCGCGATTCTTCGCGGTCGCCATCAGCCAGGCTCCCGGGTTGTCGGGCACGCCCGCTTCAGGCCAATGCTCGAGCGCGGCCACCAGCGCGTCCTGCGCGAGCTCTTCGGCAAGCCCCACATCGCGTACGATGCGCGCGACGTGAGCGATGACCTTGGCGGATTCGATCCGCCAGACTGCCTCGATGGCACGATGGGTGGCCGGTTTCGTCACGTGCTCAGCCTGCCGGGTTCGCGTTCGGGTCCATGTAGATCAGCTCCCAGATATGACCGTCGATATCCTCAAAGCCGTGCCCGTACATGAAACCGTGGTCTTGCGGCGCGCGCGGCGCCGTGCCGCCCGCGGCAATCGCTTTTGCGACCAGCGCGTCCACCTCGGCACGACTCTCGCACGACAGCCCGATCAGCGCCTCGGTGCTTTCCTTCGGATTGCAAAGCGACTTGCGCGTGAAGGACTTGAACAGATCCTTGACCAGCAGCATCGCGTAGATGTTCTCGCCGAGAATCAGACATGCGGCCTGTTCGTTGGTGAATTGCGCCTCGAAGCTCAAACCGAGCGCGCTGAAGAATGCCTTCGAACGTTCGAGATTGTCGACGGCGAGATTGACGTAAATCTGCTTATGCATGGCGAAGTCCATTGATCAGGTGGTATGCCGGCCGGCAGCGCCGCTATCCGGCGCATTCAGCTTGAAGCAGCATCGGTGTGCGGAATCAGCGCCTCGCCGCCGCGTTCAGGTCACGGAAACGGTCCACCTCGGGGCCCGGCTCGAAGTCTTCTAGTTCATACAACTGCCGCACCTCGATTTCTCCGTCGGCCTGCTCGCCGAACGGCGCGGGAAAGCGCCGCGCCCATTCCATGGCTTCTTCACGCGAGCGCACCTGGATCAGCGTATAGCCTGCAACCAATTCCCTGGTTTCGGCGAACGGGCCGTCGAATACTGTGCGCTTGCCGCCGCTATAGCGGATGCGCCAGCCTTTCGAGCTTGGCTGCAAGCCGCTTGCGTCGAGTAGCACGCCGGCCTTGGCGAGGTCTTCGTGGTATGTGCCCATTGCGGCCATCAGCGCTTCGTCCGGCGGGCCGCCGGCTTCGCTGACTGCAGTCGCCTTCACTATGATCATGAAACGCATCGCCGCTGCTCCTTTCGCTTTGAGGACGGAGCCGTGTCGATGTGGCGGCTCCTTACTCACACGACGAGCAATGCACGACTGAATCGACACGCATTGTCGATTTCCAGGGAAAACCCCCGCCAATCGCATCGTTGCGTGGGTGGCCTAGACGAAGCAGGGGCCGAGCTTGCGGACCTCGACCGTGCACCACGTGGCCGCCGGGCAGGCCTGCGCAATGGCCACCGCTTCTTCACGGCTTTCACAATCGAGCAGGAAGAAGCCGCCGATCATTTCCTTGGCTTCGGCGAACGGGCCGTCGAGCAGCTTGGGTTGGCCATCGCGCACCTGCACGCGCACAGCGTCGCTGGTCGAGGCGAGCGATTCGACCGCGAGCAGCTTGCCGCGCTCTTTCAGGTCGGCAGCGAAACGCACCATCTGGTCGTAGACTTCGCGCCCCGCCTGCTCGCCGCGCTCAACGCGCTGATTCGGAGGTTCGACGATGAGCAGCATATAAGACATGGAGTCTCCCATTAGTCGTGCCGCAGGCGTGGACGCCAGGTTGGCGTATGAGCGCAAGAATACGCTTGCAGATAGCTTGCGAGAGGCAGTCTAGCAAGCGCGCATGACTCCAGCAAACCGGTTTCGGCGCTTGAACGGCAGTCAATAGCGCGCTCTACGGACACTCGTAATACAGATGGGCATGCAGATTGCTTAAGTGCTTATGTCGACGGACATTCGAGGTGAACAAATGCGCAATCGATCTCACTTGAGCATCATCGCAATCGCCTTGGCGCTATTGGCGCTGACAACTGGCTGCACGGTCGGCGGCGCGGCCGCAGGGGGTGTTATCGGCAACGAGGCGACCAATCACAGCACGGCTGGCACAGTAGGTGGCGCGGTAGCCGGCGGGATTATCGGTCATGAGCTGGGCAAGTGATTCAGGCGTTGACTGAATCACTCCGATTTGCCCGGCAAAAATGACGGGCGTTCGTATTTCTAATTGATGCACCGCATGGTGCCGAACCAGCGCGCGCGGTTCAGCAAACGCGCGCTTAAACCGTCGCTTCGGCAAGCGCCTGGGTTTGCGCGGACCTCATCAGTCCTTCGATCATCTTTGTTTCCGCGTGAGCGATCTCGCTCAACGACGCGACGGCCAGTTGCGCGTCCAGAATCGCGAGCGCGATGCAAAGGCGGGCATATTCGCCGTCTTCGAGTGCCCACGCGCCATTCCGATGCTCACTGATATCGAGTTGAACCATTGCAGCATGCGCGCGTTCGATATCGGCAATGAGATCCTCGCCGAGGCCGAGACGGGCCAGTTCCTGCGACACCAGCAAATGACGGCTCAAGGTCATATGCAAATTCCGCGAGCCGTGACCGTTCCGGAATGCATCGAGGGCGGTGTAACACTGCAGGAGCATCGCCGCGGTAACCGGCTCGTGCGCGGTGCGGCTATAGGTCAGCGCGCGCAACAACGGAGACATTGCCGGCTGGGTATGCTTGCGGGCTCGCGATTTACTGGACATATCGATTCAATCTCCTTCGCTAATTCTCGGCTTTGCCGCCAGATTCTATGTTCTCCGGTGGCAAATGCCGCCGGTCCACCGGCGGCTTGACAGGCTCTTAATGTGAGTCTGTGTAGCCATCATGGCAAGCAACAATTAAGACAGACTTAAACGACCCAAAGTCTGCCCTGGACGTACAAGCTCGCGCCGTGCGACAGCTGCTCCTGCATCCGGACGTCCAGCAAAATGCGACGCTCGCATGTAGGTTCGATCGCGCCAGATACAAGTCTTAACTGCCATACAAACGAAAAAAAACCCTGTTCCCACGAGGGAACAGGGCCAGACAGGATGGAAGAGTCGTGCGGGCGCGTGGATGCCTGCCGACCTGTTGCCATCAGAAACTAACAATGCTGTTGCTACTTGAACGGCTACTGCATCACAGCGCGGTCCCTCGTCTTCAACATCGCCTCGCTGCAATCCCCTGCTGTTTCCCGCGCAAATTGATGCGACTGCGCGTTGTTTCCATTGCTTCGACTGCCTACTGCTTAACTGCCCTGCCGCGTTCTACAACCGCGGCACACTGCCATCAACGGTACGGTTCAAAACAACGCGGGGGAAGTCCGCGTCGATGGGGCTCGGTCACTTGTCGCTCCATGGAAAACAGTTTATGCCGGGGCGCGCGCGTGCAATTGGGCGAAGCGAGGGGATTTGGCAGGCCAGTTTGGCGAATCGGCCCGAAGGCGCGATTTCCTCAGATGAACGGTGCCCGAAACAGGCACCGGCTCATGGGATATTCCGACTACGTGGTCGATCTGTCGCTGGCGGCTTCAGCCACGCGCGATGAAGTCGCTGATTGTGAGCAGCACCTTCTCGCCGGGCCGTGCGAGCATTTTTCGTTCGGCTACCGCAGTGATCCGTTTGCGTCCGTCCGCGAATTTCTTCAAGACGTGCTCTTCGTCAGCACCGTGTTGCAACCAGAAGTGCTGTTCGAGCGCTTCGCGCGTGACGGCGCATTCAAGGTCGCGCCCGCGTGCCGAAAGCTGGAAAATCACCGAGCGTCCATCCGCTGAGATGCTGGGTTCAAGCTCGATAATCTCCATAGCCCACCTCGCAAAGTTTGTTTAACGCCCGCCGGACTCTGAACGAACGACACCGGACAAAACTGAAGAGCAACCCGATCACCGCCGGCGTCTTTCAACTGACGAAAGGCACGCGACAACAGGTGGTTTCGCGCTCAGCGTTTTTTGTTTTTATAGCAGATTGGCACCGCATGTCAGCGAGCTTGTGTCTCGTCCCTGCAAGGTCGAATCCGCGCGCGCGGTGATTCGGTGGCTGAGGGAGCAGCAAAGCATATGCCAACGAATATAACGCTCGAAACATAACCTCGTGGTAAAAACGCGTGGCCCGCTCGGCAATTCACGACAATTCTTACTGGCCAACCGCACACCGCACACGCAGCCGGAAACTCAAGCAGAATGAATGTCTGATAAAGACTGATATCCAACCGAATTCAACGGACCTGAAATGACCCTTCGCGACGTTTCCACCATCGAGAGTTGGCACGCTCACATCTATTTCGATTCAACTAGTCGCGACGCCGCGTGGGCGTTTCGCGAGCAGATCGAAGCGCACTGGAACGGCAGGCTGCAATTGGGCCGCTTTCACGAGCGCCCGGTCGGGCCGCACCCGATGTGGTCGTATCAGCTCGCGTTCGAGCCGGCGCAGTTCGCCGAACTGGTGAGTTGGCTCACGCTGAATCGCGGCGCGCTCGATGTCTTCCTGCATCCGAATACCGGCGACGCGCTGCGCGACCACCGCGACGCTGCCGTATGGATTGGTCGCTCACACGAACTGGTGCTCGACGCGTTGAGATAACGTCGCACCGCGCCGCCGACCGTTAACTCAGATGTTCGAATACGAACTGCACCAGCCTCGCGCGGCCACCTGCTTGTCGCCGAATAGCGTACAGCCGCCGTAGGCGTCGGCCGCCTTGCCCTGAAACAGTGAGCAGTTGCCGCAGGTTTGTCCCGCGGCGTAGTCAGGGAATTTGGCCTTGTCGACCTTGGACGCGTCCTCCTTATAACCGACGGCTTGCGCTTTCGGATCGGCTTCACTGAGCTTGTTCGCCGTATCGGCGAACGCGACGCGGGACAACACCAGCGATGAGCTCACGCCCACGCCTAGCATCAGAAAATTTCGACGCGATGTTTTCATGGTGTGCGGGTGCCCGACGGTGCGCGGCAGGCCGTTTCGAGAATCGCTTCGATCTCGGCGTGCGCCACGGGTGTGGGCAGGACGGCGTGAGTCGAACGCCGCGATATCACTGCGGCGTCGAATTCGTTGGAAGGCATGGTCATCGGTAGAATTCCGGCAGAGCCAAATGGGTTTGGCGGTCTGCAATGATTCTAGCGCGAGCAGCCTGTGTTCCGCTTGCATGCGTGCAGGCGTGACGATCGATCTGCGAGCGCCAAGCCGCGTCGCTACATCTCTATAGAAAAGCTGTGTCGCTTACAACAAGCCGACGCACACAGCCGCCACAATTGAGCCGATCACCAGCACCGCGCCGACGGTTTTGCGTTTGTTTAATTCCGTCCACAGCAACACGCCGGTTAGCGACAGCAGGATGATGCTGCCCGCCAAAGTATCGATCAGCAGCACCCAACCGACGCTCAGGCCAACACCCTTGTGCAAATTGGTGAGCGTCGCAAAAAACGAGTTTTCGCTGCGTTTGACCGTCACATAGCCATTGCCCACCCAGTATTCGGCCGACGTGCTCTCGTGCGGCGAAGCGAAATTGAGCTGCCAGTGTTCCGGTTGGACCAGGCTGTGCTCGCCCCACGCGACCGGATGCGCAGGCTCTTTCTGCGCGCGCCCCGGCGTGCCAGCGAGTTTGAGTTCCTGCTTGAGCCACTTGCCCAGCTCGCGCGGCGTCTCCGGCGCCGGTTGCGGCAACGGAACCTGCACGACCGACACTTGCGGCTCGCCCGTCGACACCTTCAGCGGGCCGCCGCGATGATTCAGCAGGAAGCCGGTGGTGCCGAACAGCAGGCCCAGCGCCGCGCCCCACAGGCCAATCCAGCCATGCACCTTGCGCAGCCATTTGACGAAGGTGGCGCGGCGCGAGCGTTGTTGTCGCGTCTTCAGATCGCCGATGTCCAGCCGTTGCGGCTCGCGCGCCGCCGTATCGAGGGCCGAGGCCGGTTGAAGATCGAGGGTCTCGGGTACGCTCACGTTTCGCTCCAGGTACGCAACAGGTTGTGATAGCAACCAACCAGGCTGCGGCGTGCAGCTTCGTCGGCATGGGTGGTGTTCAGGCGTTGGATCGCCGTATCCATATCGAACAGCAGCGCACGCTGCGAGTCGCTGCGCACGAGGCTTTGCACCCAGAAGAAACTGGCGATGCGCGCACCGCGCGTGACCGGCGTGACCTGATGCAGGCTGGTGGCCGGATAGACGATCATGTCGCCCGCCGGCAGCTTCACCTGCTGCACGCCATAGGTATCCTCGATGATGAGTTCGCCGCCGTCGTATTCGTCGGGCCCGGAAATAAACAGCGTGATGGACACATCCGTGCGCAGCTTCACGCCGTTGGGCAGCACACGCACCGCGCCGTCGACGTGGCTGCCGAACTGCATGCCGCCTTCATACCGGTTGAACAGCGGCGGATACACCTGGTTCGGCAGCACCGCACTGATGAACAACGGGTTGCGCTCGATCGACGCGAGAATCACGTCGCCGAGTTCGCGTGCCACCGGCGAATGCTCGGCGATCTGCTGATTGCGTTTGACCGGCGCGCCCTGATATCCAGCGGTCGCGCGGCCGTCGACCCACGCGTCGCCGGCCCCGTCAAGCCGTTCGCGCATAAAGCGCAATTGCTCGGCGTTCAGTACATTCGGAATATGCAGCAGCATGTCGTATTTCCTTTGCGTGGCGTCCCGGTCGAGCGCGGCCCGGTCGAGCGCGAAATCAGAACCGGTAGTCGAACGTCGCCAACAGCGCGCGTCCAATGCCAGGCACGGAACGGCCGCCGTCGGACGGAATCAGGGCGTCGTAGTAGTACTTGTTCGTCAGGTTCAGCAGGTTGAGTCGAACGTCGTACTTCTTCGCATGATAAGCGGCGGTCACGTCCCAACGCGTGTAGCCCGGCACTTGCACGTAGTTCGTGTTCGAAGCATAGCGCGGCGACATGTAGGTCGGGCCGCCGCCGATTTCCCATTGCGGCGTGATCGCGTACGTGGTCCAGAACATCAGCGTGTTGCGCGGCGTATTGGCCGGAGTGTGTCCCTGTGTACCGTCGAGCGCTTTCAGGATGACGGCATCCATGTAGGTATAGCCGGCAAACACTTGCCACTTGTCGGTAATGTGCCCGGTCGCGCTGGCCTGAAAGCCGTCGACGCGAATATCGCCCTCGAGTTCGTATTCGGTCGGCGAGACCTGCGTGCGGGCATTGTTCTTTTCCTCGCGGAAGATCGACGAGGTCACCGAAAGATTGCCGCCAAGCAGATCCCACTTGCCACCGACTTCATAGGATTTAGTCGACTCCGGCGCGAGCTTCTGCGTCAGGTTGGTCACCGTCAACGATTCGAGCGACGGATTGAACGACGTACCGTACGACACGTAGTACGACTGCCAGTCGGTCGGCTGATAGATGACGCCGGCGCGCACACTGGTGAAAAAGTTGGTTTGGCTGGCGTAGGCCGGCAAGCTGATCGTGTTATGAATCTGCGCCTGGAAGCGATCCCAGCGCAGGCCGCCGATGACTTTCCAGTGCTGGCCGATCGAGACGGTGTCGTTAAGGTAACCGGCGATTTCATTCGAACCCGAGTCGGCGTAATTGCCCACCGTGGTGGTCACACCGGCAGGCGACGCCAGGTACGCCGGGTTGATCATCGTCACGACCGGCAAATTGTTGCGCGTGTACGCCTGATTCGAATAGCTGTCGTGACCGAGTTCGACGCCCGCGATCAGGTCGTGCTTGAGCGGTCCGGTGTCGAATTTATATTGGAGCGTGGTGTCGTTGTAGAGCGAGTGGTTCTCGATCACACGGTCATGGCTCTGCAACTTGATGAACAGTTGCGACGGCGAGAGCGTCGTGAAGTTGCCGTTGGTCAGCGCCGTACTCGAGGCGAGCGGGCCGATCAATACCGCTTGCGGCGCGGTTTCACGCGCATCGGTCATCGAATGCGAGAACTGCGTCTGGTTGCGCAGGACGAGGTTATCCGAGAACTTGTGTTTGATGCCGGCGTTAAACGTCTGCACGTCCTGAATTGTGCGGTCAGTGGTCAGGCCATAGAAGGTGTTTTTCGGCACCGGCGACGGGCGGCCGTTCAACGCCTGCACGCCGTAGTCGGGCATGTCGTAATTGTGCTGGATCAGCGCGGAGATCGTGATCTCGGTCGGCGTGCCGATGCCGAAGCGCACTTCCGGCGCAATGCCGTAGTCCTTGTTTCTCATCTCGTCGCGCGACGAACCGAGGCTCTGGCCGAATACGTTCAGGCGAATTGCGGACGTGTCGGTGAGCTTGTGATTGACGTCGACCGTGGAGCGGTAGCGGTCGTCGGTGCCGATCATGCCCGTGACTTCCGCTGAATCCTTCAGGTTTGCTTTCTTGCTGACCTGGTTGATCACGCCGCCGGTCGAACCGCGGCCGAACAGCATCGACGAAGGACCGTAGAGCACTTCGATTTCTTCGAGGTCGAAGGTGTCGCGATAGTACTGGTTGCGATCGCGGAAGCCATCCAGATAGATATCGTTCTGGGCGGTGAAGCCGCGCAGGTTGATGTTGTTGCCGATCTGGCCGCCTTCGGCCGCACCGATCGTCACGCCCGGCGCATTGCGCAACGCGTCCTGGAACGAGGTCGCGCCTTGCGATTGCAGCACGGATTTGTTGATGACCGTAACTGTCTGCGGGATATCGCGCAATGCCGTGGGGGTCTTGGCACCGACCGTCGAGCGCTCTGCCTGGAAGTCCTGTTGTTCAGCTTGCGCCGCCACGCCGATGGTCGGCAAGGTCCCGTTGTCGGCAGGCGTGGCCGTCGGCGCGGCTTGGGCTGACGACGGCGCGGCGGTCTGTGCGACGGCCGGGGTTGCGAACGGAACGGCGAAGGCTAGCGCTAACGCAGTCGCGAGCGGCGTGTGGTTGAACATTGGAAATCCCGTCAGAGGTGCGCTTGCCAAGACCGCATGTTTGACATGGGTATTGATGACAAAACCGCAATTGGCTGGCTTGCCGCTCTCCAGGAGAGACCGAAGAGGACGGGATGGCTGGCTGATTGTTAATGAGAATCGCTATCATTCCACATGCATAAAAGTGGAGCAACAAACCGTAAGAAATCAGCGGAAACGGAAATGTTTCGGTTTTTTACATGTGTATGGGTTTTGTAATTTTATTGCGAATTCTCAATTGGCTAACTTACACGTTTGAAAGGAATAGATTTACCGCGTGGGGTGCTCTCCAGCATTGATCTAACGAAAATTTATAGTCGCTTATTTGCGGCGTTGTCGAGACACTTTCTTGTAATTGTCGTTAAATGTTGTTGTTATGAACCGCGCGATCGTATTGTTCGTGCACTTGATTCGCTGCCCCGGCGGATTTTCGCGTGACTCATAAGCTTTCAATATCACAACAAAACGTTTGGCGTCTGAAGACAGATCGCTGGCGCGAAATCGCGAGGTCGTTACTTTTTTGCAACAGCTGGTCGTGATGTTTGCCGTTTTTGTGCGTTCACAGGGCGAGGGTTTGGGCTGGTGCCTGCGGCGTTGGCTTTCCTTGTTGTGGGTTTTTTAGCCTTTCCTTGTTTGCTTATCGGTCCATTAGCGTTCCCCCTATGCGGGGGGCACTCACTTTCTTTGCCGCCGCAAAGAAAGTAAGCAAAGAAAGCGGGCTCAAACCGCTAACTCTTAAGTGGGTCCCCTGGCTTGGAGGGGATGGTGGTGCGATTAACGGATCACACCGTGGTCCATAAGCGCCAGTGACACAGCCGTCATCCGCTCCCACTCCGCACTGCGTGCGTCGCGGACGGGTCTCGGTGCTTCGGTTGCGCGTAGCGCGGGACGGCTTCCCCTCGGCGAAGTGCCGGAGCACACTGGAAGTCTTGGAAGCGCTGGCGTTAACACCGAAGCCAGCACGGCAGCCCTGGCAAGGCAAGGCAAGTGCGAGCAGCCGCGTGGGGCAAACCGCATGCCCAAAACGGGCAGGTGGTTTTGTGAAGTACCGCGTCGGCGCGCGCAGCGCCGCCGGAGGCATGACGGCCTGGTCACTCAGGCGGGAGGGTGCGCAGGCTCAATCTCTACGGAGCCACTACACCCTCCAAGCCAGGGGACCCGCTTAAGAATTGGCGGTGTGAGTCCGCTTTCTTTGCTTACTTTCTTTGCGGCGGCAAAGAAAGTGAGTGCCGCCCCGCACAGGGGGAACGCTAATAGACCAATAAGAAAAGAAACACCAACCGCCGTAGGCACACCCACGAAAAAACGCCATAGGCAAACAAAAAAACCGCTACCTCACAGCCCGCGCATGCCACAACCTCGCCCCACCTTCAATCCCCGCATCATTCGAAACAGTCGCGACATTCGCCGGCAGCGCGAAATTCAACCTCGCAGCATTCCCTCCCCCAATCCACAACTTATCGAAGTTCACCAGCGAAGCAAGAATCCCAATCACCTTCTCGACCCGCCGGTTCCACCGCTTGTTCCCCGCCGCCTCCCGCGCCGCCTCGCCAATGTACTCGTCATAGGCGACGCCCTTCTTGCTGACCGGATGATGCGCCAACTCCAGATGAGGCATCAGCTCGCCATCGCGAAACAGCGCCGTCCCGGCCCCCGTCCCAAGCGTCAGCACAAACTCAATACCGTGTCCCTCGATCGCGGCAAAACCCTGCATCTCGGCATCATTGATCATCCGCACCGGCAGACCACCGAGCCGCTGCGCCAGTGAATCAGCAAGCGGAATATCATGCCAGCCCTCCACACCGAAATGCGGCGCCGTCAGGATGCGATTGTTCCGCACCACGCCCGGAAAGCCGATCGACATCAGCGTAGCCGGCTCCTTCGCGACGAGCGGCTCAACCAGCTTCGCCAACGCATCCACCAGCTGATCCGGCGTGCACGGATGCGGCGTCGCCACCCGCAAGCGCTCCGTTTTCATCTGTCCGTCCGCGTCGATGATTGCCGCTTTCAAACCCGTACCGCCCACGTCGATCGCCAGAATCCGTTCGGCACTGCCGGTCACCTTCTTCTTGCCTTTTGTGCGTGTCACCATAGCGTCCCCCGATAGTGTTAGTGAAACTGCAGGACTTACTTCTTCTCGACCGCGGCCTGTTGCAAAGGCCGCCATGCATGGCCATCGCGCGCGAGTAGCGCGTCCGCTTCCGCCGGACCTTCGCTACCGGCGGCATAGCCGCGCACCGGCATCGCGCCGCCGGTTTTCGGATGCAGGACGTCGTCCACCGCGCACCAACTCGTCTCGATGCTGTCCGCGCGCTGAAAAAGCGTCTCGTCGCCGAGCATGCAGTCGTACAGCAAGGTTTCATAACCGACGTTGGCACGCTCCGCGAAAAAATCGCCGTAATTGAACGACGACTGCACCGCGCCCACCTGCATCACCGGCCCCGGCGTTTTCACATTGAAGTCGAAGGTCGTACCGTGCGCGGGATCGATGCGCAGAGTCAGCACGTTAGGCGTCAGCGCATCGACCGGCGTATCGCGGAACAGGCGGAACGGCACCGGCTTCAGTTGCACGGCAATCTCAGTACGGCGAGCGGCAAGGCGTTTGCCGGTGCGCAGATAAAACGGCACGCCGGCCCAGCGCCAGTTCTCGATGAACACGCGGGCGGCGGCATAGGTCTCGGTCGTGCTGTCCGGCGCAACGTCCGGTTCTTCCCGATAGCCCACGCCCGCAGGACCTTTTTCGTATTGGCCGAAGACCACGTCGTCCGCTGTGAGCGGTTGAATCGCGTCGAAAATCTCGGCCTTCTTGTTGCGCACGGCTTCGGCATCGAACGAATTGGGCGGCTCCATTGCAACCATGCCTAGCAACTGGAACAGGTGGTTCGGCAACATGTCGCGAAACGCGCCGGTCTGCTCGTAGAACTTGCCGCGCCCTTCCACGCCGATCGTTTCCGCCGCGGTAATTTGCACGCAGTCGATATATTCGCGCCGCCAGACCGGTTCGAACAGTGCATTCGCGAAGCGCACCGCGAGAATGCTCTGCACGGTGTCCTTGCCGAGAAAGTGATCGATGCGATACACCTGCGATTCTTTCGCGTACGACAGGATGTGTTCGTTCAGATCGCGCGCCGATGCAAGGTCGGTGCCAAACGGCTTCTCGATCACCATGCGGCGGAACCCGCCGCTCGCGCCGTCGCCTTCTTTCAACAAATCCGCTTTGCCAAGATGTTCGACGATCGGCTTGAAAAAGCGCGAGCCCACAGCGAGGTAAAAAATCACGTTGCCACCCGGCGATTGATCGAGCTTCCGCTTGAGCTTCGCGAAGGTGTCGTCGGTTTCGAATTCACCGGCCATGTATTCGAGCCGTTGTGCGACCCAGTCCCAGGCCTGGTCGTCGAGCTTGCCGGCGTGGAAGGTGCTGGCCTTGTCGGCGGCGAACTGTTGCAGCGAAGTGTGCAGATCCTCGCGCCACTCACCTGTCTCCCGCTCGCCGTGATTCACGCCGATGATCTTCATGCCGTCGTCGAGCAGGCCGTCCACAGCGAGGTTGTAGAGTGCCGGCATCAGCAGTCGTTTGGTCAGGTCGCCGCCCGCACCGAAGATGACCAGCGTGCACGGCGGCGCAGGCCGCTTGCCGGCCGGTGACGGCGGCGCATCATGCGGGTTCGCGCTGACTTTGCAACTGGCTTTCTGGCTGGCGGAAGCGGAGGTGTTCGAAGGAGTAGACATGGGATTCGCTTTAGGAAGTCAATGAAACGGACGTGGCGATATCTGAAAGACCACGTATGAGCCCGCACAGTTCAAAAACAACCACTCATCCCGCCCAGCACGCGTGCTGCGTGCTTATGTAGGTTCTTGCGCCACCTGCACGTGTAGAAGCTACCTCGCCGTCGTCGCCAGCGCAGGGGCAAGTGTATGCGCCGGCACGGGTGCCTGTTCCGGGTCACCCGTGAGCGGCAGATTGCCCGAGGCGCCCGGTGCGCGCGGTTGCAACAACAAGGCCACCAGCCCGCTCCAGCCGGTCTGATGCGAAGCACCCACGCCGCGTCCGTTGTCGCCATGAAAATACTCATGGAAGAGGACGAGGTCCTGCGAGCGTGGGTCGGCTTGCAGCAGCGGATACGCACCCATCACCGGTCGCTCGCCACGCTTGTCTTTGAGAAACAGCGTGGTGGCGCGGCGCGCGAGTTCGTCGGCGATTTCGCTAAGCGAGAACTGTTGCCCTGAGCCCGTTGGATACTCGACACGGAACGCATCGCCGTAATAGCGATGAAATTCGTACAGCGACTCGATCAGCAGATAGTTCACCGGCATCCAAACCGGCCCGCGCCAGTTCGAATTGCCGCCGAACACGCGCGAGTCGGATTCGGCCGGCAAGTACTTGACGGTGAAACTGCTGCCGTTGTGCGTCAACACAAAAGGTTCGTCGCGATGCACGCGCGATAGCGCCCGCACACCGTGATCGGAGAGGAATTCGCTTTCGTCGAGCGCGCGGCGCAGCAATGCTTTCATCCGATGCCCGCGCAACAGCGAGAGCAGGAGACTATTGCCCCTGCCAGGCTCGTTCCAGCGCGACACCAGATTCGCCAGGTCGGGGCGATGGCTGAGGAACCAGATGAGCCGTTCACGCAGGCCCGGCAAGCTGCCATGCAGACGCTCTTCCAGGACGTGCACCGCAAACAGCGGTATCAGGCCGACAATCGAGCGAACGCGCATCGGCACGTTAGTGCCGTCAGGCAGACGCAGTTTGTCGTAAAAGAACTCATCCTGACTGTCCCACAAGCCGGTATCGCAATCGTCCTCGCAACTGACGGCCTCGGCGATATACAGGAAATGCTCGAAGAATTTCACGCCGATATCGACGAACACATGGTTCGCGTACGCGAGTTCGAGCGCGATGCGCATCAGGTCGAGTGCGTACGCAGCCATCCACGCCGTGCCGTCGGCCTGATCGATGTGACCGCCAGTGGGCAGCGGCGCTGAACGATCGAAGATACCGACGTTATCCAGGCCCAGAAAACCGCCCTGAAAAATGTTGTGACCGTCGGCGTCCTTGCGGTTCACCCACCACGAGAAATTCAGCAGCAGCTTATGGAACACCAGTTCGAGAAAATCGCGATCGGCCTTGCCGGTCATCGCGCGATCGATTTCATACACGCGCCATGCGGCCCACGCATGCACCGGCGGGTTGGCATCGCTGAATGCCCATTCGTACGCGGGTAACTGGCCGTTCGGATGCTGGTAGCGATCTTTCACGAGCAGCAGCAATTGACGCTTGGCGAACGCCGGATCAATCAGCGCGAACGCAGCCGCGTGAAACGCGAGGTCCCACGACGCGTACCACGGGTACTCCCACTTGTCGGGCATCGACACAATGTCCGCGTTGCACAGATGCCGCCAATCTGTATTGCGGCCATGCTTGCGTGCCTCAGGCGGCTTGGGTTGCAGCGGGTCGCCCTCGAGCCAGCGCTGCACATCGAAATGGTAGTACTGCTTGGACCACAGCATGCCGGCCAGCGCCTGGCGCTGCACCAGACGCGCATCCGGATCGTCGATTTCATGCTGCAGCGCGCCATAGAATTCGTCCGCTTCAGCGAGACGGTGAGCGAACACTGCGTCGGCGTCGAGCTGCACGCAATCGGGGGACGACTGCGGACGCCAGCGCATGTACACCACGGCACGGCCTTGCGGCGGCAGTTCGAGCGGCACGTGGATGCCCGCCTTGGTGCCGGCGTCGTGGCGCACCGCCTCGGCGTCGCCGTGCACCAGATAATCGTTGAAGCCGTCCTTGAATGGTCCCGCGCCGTCCATGTTGTACAGACGCTTGACGTTGGTGTCGTTCTCGCAGAACAGCCACGCGAGCTGCGGCGCATCTTTGCACCATGCCGTGACGACAATCGGCTCATGGCCATGCTGTCGGCCTACCACATGCGCTTCGCCGCTGTGTTCCGCGCCGGCGACGAGCGTCGGCTTGTCTTTGTTTTCGCTCCACGACCACGAATTGCGCGCCCAGATTTGCGGCAGCACGTCGAGCGAGGCCGGCTGGTCCGCGCGATTTTCGATCGTCACGCGCATCAGGATGTCGTCGGGTGCGTGCTTGGCGTATTCCACCTGGACGTCGAAATAGCACAAATCGTCGAATACGCCGGTATCGAGAATTTCATACTCCGGCATATCCGCGCCGCGCCGCGCGTTTTCCTGAATCAGGTCGTCATACGGAAAAGCCGCGTGAGGGTACTTGTAGAGCATCCGCATGTAGGAATGCGTGGGCGTGCCGTCGAGGTAGAAGTACAGCTCCTTCACATCCTCACCGTGGTTGCCCTGCGCATTGGTCAGGCCGAACAGGCGTTCCTTCAGAATCGGATCGTTGCGATTCCACAGCGCGAGCGATACGCACCAGCTCAGCTTGTCGTCGCCGAAACCGGCGATGCCGTCTTCGCCCCAGCGGTACGCGCGGCTGCGCGCATGGTCATGCGGAAAGTGGTCCCAGGCGGTGCCGTTCTCGCTGTAATCTTCGCGCACCGTTCCCCACTGACGCTCGCTGAGATAGGGACCCCAGCGCTGCCAATGGGCACAATCGGGCGAGTGCAGGCGTGAACCTTCAATGGTGGCGAGCAGATTGGCAGCGCGCAGCGGAGGCATGAATACGTCCTTGCGTGGGCGTGGGCTTGGGCGGGACTCACATCGTAGCGCGGTTTAGCGAGCGATGGGCTCCCATTGGGCAAGCAGGGTTTCGATCCGCAGCAACTCTCCAAGCGACCACGCCTGAAAAGGCGTGCCGGCGGCGGCATGCGGCGCGTCGCCGTCGGCGATTTCGGAGAGATGATCGAGGCCGGCGTGATCGAGATGCGCGTACAGCGGTTCCAGAAAGCGCGCTTTGGCCTGGGTTCGGGCGTCTGCGCCGGCGCCGTTAAGCCGCAGCCACGCTTCGACAAAGGGGCCCAGCAACCACGGCCAGACGGTTCCTTGATGATAGGCGCTATCGCGCGCCAATGGGCCACCTTCGTAGTGGCCGCGGTATGCCGGATCGGATGGCGCAAGTGTTCTTAAGCCGAGCGGCGTCAGCAATTGCGCTTCGACCTGATCGAGCACCGCGCGCGCGGCGGCGCCTTCCAGCAAGCGAAACGGCAGTCCGCCCACCGCGAATATCTGATTCGGCCGAATCGAACGATCGACCGCGCCATCCACATGATCGACGTCGACGTTGTCGAACAGCGCTTGCGTGGATGGATCGATGAAACGTTCATGAAACGCTTGCAACGCTCGCGCGGCCGCTGGCTGCCATTGCGGATTCCACATTGCTGCAATGCGCAACGCGTTGATCCATAGCGCCTGGACTTCCACTGGTTTGCCGATGCGCGGTGTGACGACCCAGTCGCCTACTTTCGCATCCATCCACGTGAGTTGCACGCCGGGCACGCCCGCGCTCAGGAGCCCATCCGCCGATGCCTTGATGCCGAAGCGCGTGCCTTGCGAGTAGCCCGCGAGGATTGCTTCCACGGCCTGCTGCAAGCGCGTGCGTGTGGCAGCGCATGCGTGATTCGTGGCCAGGTAGTCGTGCACAGCAATGACGAACCAGAGCGACGCATCGACGGAGTTGTATTCGGGCGCGTCGCCGTAATCGGGAAAGCGATTCGGCAGCATGCCTTCCGACAAGGTCGCCGCCCATTCGAGCAGGATCGCTTTGGCGTCGTCGAGACGCCCCGAGGCGATCAGCAAACCGCGCATAGCGATGAACGTGTCGCGGCCCCAATCGGTGAACCACGGAAAACCCGCGAGGATCGTCCGGCCTTCGTTGCGCTCGACGACGTATGCGTCGGCGGAGCGTTGCAAACGTGAGCCGAGCGCGTTGCGGCGTTGTTGCTCGATGCGCGCGAGGTCGGCGGCGTGGTCTGCAACGGGCGCTGTGCTTGCAGGCGAGGTTGCCAAGGTTGCTATTGAAGCGCTGAAGATCATCACCGCCTCAGCATCGGCGAGATCGAAACTGAACACGCCCGGCGTTGCAAGATCCTCGCTGAAATCGAGGCCACGCTCACGCTCGCGCACATAGCAGAAGTTCCGATACCAGTCGGGCGCGTGCATGTAAGTGCCGTTCGTGGCGGCCTGGATCACTGGCACATCGCCGTAGGATTGCCAACTCGCGCACGCCCGCCCGTCGCTAATCCGCGCATTGAAGTTGAAAGCGGGATTTTCGTGGTGCAGTGCATGGTAGTCGCGCCCCGAAAGCAACGGCCTGACCTTCAACACGACCGCGCCTGCCTGGGCACCTTCCAGCCGCCAGCGCAAAACCGTTTCACGCGTCGCCTTGCTTACGAACACTTCCGCCGTTACCGACCTCTGCGTATCGAGCTGGAAGCGCCACGTCGGCCACGGTTCGGTGCAAAACGCGAGGAGAGTCGCGCTCAGGTCGGGATAGATCACATCCGGCATATAGCGTTGCATGCTCAATGGATAGCGCTTGCCATCCGCTTCGAGCCACGCTTCCACACCGTTGACGAGCACCATGCGCCCGCCCGGTGCACGCGTGGCGGTGAGCAGCAATGCGTGATATCGCCGTGTGCGCAGCGTGCCGACCGTGCCCGATGCGAAACCGCCGAAGCCATCTGCTTCGAGCCATTCGTCTTCGAGACGCGCGATGTCGAAAGGTCTTTCGATGCGTGTCATGTTCGTACCCGCGTATGCGGAACCGTGAATCTTTCGATAGGCCTCGGCTTCAGGCGGGTGGCGCCAGCGTGAACATTCACCTGCTTTCTGCTTTCCACTTTCTTTCAGTTTCTTTCGAATAACCAACGCTTACACACTAGTTTTACTCACTCGCAAACGTTTCACAATTATTTCTTGAAAGGTCTGGAGACTGCATCCGCCACCACGAAACCGGATGCGGAAATGAGAAAAAACACGCGCCTCGCGACTGTCCTTTTTGTTGCTCTTACAACTTTTGCACTGAGCGGTTGCGGCGCGGACGACTCCGCGCCGGTGTCTTCGTCACCCGCCGTGACGAATAACAATGCCGTGCAAAACGCCGTGGTCAGCCCTTCGACCGGCGGCTCGAATAGGTCCGCGCCACTGGCTGCCGATCCTGCCGCTGCGTCTGACAGCATTACCCAGAACATGCAAGCCAGTCTCGCCGCCGACAACCAGCAAGTCGCGCCCGTGATGCATTACGCACCGGGCGATAGCGCCACCAGCAACTGACCTGATTCCACCGGCGTGCTTTGCGCGCTATTCTTCCCCCCGCAGAAGGTGATATTCGATGACATCAACTAGCCGTCGCCGTTTCCTGCAGACCGTGGCTTCATCTGCTGGCGCTGCTGCCGCATTGACCGCGCTGCCCGAGTCGATTCGCAATGCACTTGCCGTGCCCGCATTTTCGCGCACCGGCACGATCCGCGATGTCGAGCACATCGTCGTGTTCATGCAGGAGAATCGTTCGTTCGACCACTACTTCGGCCACATGCGCGGCGTGCGTGGTTACAACGACCGCTTCCCGATTCCGCTGCCGAACGGCAAGCCGGTGTGGTATCAACCGTCGAAAGAAGACCCAACCAAGCCGGTGCTGCCGTTCCATCTGAACACGGCCACCACCAGTGCGCAATGCGTTGGCGATCTCGACCATAGCTGGTACAAGACCCATGCCGCGATCGACGGCGGCCGCTACGACCAGTGGCCCGCCAACAAGACCGATATGACGATGGGCTATCACCTGCGCAGCGACATCCCATTCCACTATGCGCTGGCCGATGCGTTCACGATTTGCGACGCCTATTTCTGCTCGCTCCCGGGGCCGACCCACCCGAACCGTTCGTATCTGATGAGCGGCATGGTCGATCCGACCGGCACGCTGGGTGGTCCGCTGCTCGACAACAACGATTTCGTCGATGGTGACGGTCCGCCGAACTATCAGTTGCTGTCGTGGACGACGTACCCGGAACGCCTGCAAGCCGCGGGTATTTCATGGCAGGTGTATCAGCAGGGGCTGACCGGCGCCGATCCGCTGAACGGGAACTATGGCACCAACATCCTGCAGAACTTCACGAACTTCATCAACGCGCAGCCGGGTTCGCCGTTGTATGAGCACGCGCAAACCGTGCGCACGATCGACGACCTGAAGGCCGATGTGCTTGCGAACAAGTTGCCGCAGGTGTCGTGGCTGTGTCCGCCGGCCGCATACTCCGAGCATCCGAGCTATACGCCGGCCTACGGCGCCGAATACACGTCGCAGATTCTCGACGCGCTGACGTCGAATCCCGAAGTGTGGAGCAAGACCGTACTGTTCATCATGTACGACGAGAACGACGGTTTCTTCGACCACCTCGTGCCGCCGCAACCGGCGACGACGGCCGCGCAAGGCCAGTCGACGGTCAGCACCGACGGCGAAATTCACAACGTGGTGAATCCAGCGCGCGGCGGCAGCTACACCGCTGACGGTCTGCCGTACGGCCTCGGCCCGCGTGTGCCGATGACGATCGTGTCGCCGTGGAGCAAGGGCGGTTTCGTGTGTTCACAGGTGTTCGACCACACGTCGGTGATCCGCTTCATCGAAGCGCGTTTCGGCGTGTACGAGCCGAACATCACGGCATGGCGCCGCGCGGTGTGCGGCGATCTGACGACTGCCTTCGACTTCCGCACACCGGACTCGAAAGTGCCGCCGCTGCCGGACACGAGCAACTACAAGAGCATCGCCGACAACCAGTGCGCGACGCAGCCCAAGCCGACCGTGCCGGCGACGCCGGGCGCGATTGATCCGCAGGAAAGCGGTATCCGGTTCGCGCGCGCGCTGCCGTATGAGTTGCATGTGAACGGGCATGTGGAAGAGAAGAAGAATACGTTTGAGCTCTCGCTGGCCAACACCGGCGATCAAGGTGCGCACTTCTATGTGTACTCCACGAATCGTACGGATGGACCGTGGCGTTATACGGTCGAGGCGGGCAAGTCGCTTCGTGAGACGTTTGATTTGACTGCGACGAATGGGGTGTATGCGTTTGAAGTGTTTGGGCCGAATGGTTTCGTGCGCAAGTTTGCGGGTAATACGCAGCAGGCGGCGGCGCAGGCTGCGCTGGCCGCTGATCGGCATGGTAATGACAAACCGGCGCTGCCCGAGATCAAGGTGCAATACGATGTTGCGAACGGGAACGTGTTTTTGAAGTTCAGCAACAAGGGTGGTGGTGTTGCGCGCTTGGCGGTGACAGACAATGCGTATGGGGCACGGACGCGTCCGGTGTTGGTGCCGGCGGGTGCACAGATCGAAGAGGCCTGGGTGCTGGCGTCGAGCCATCACTGGTATGACCTGACCGTGACGAGTAATGATGACGCTAGCTTCTCGCGTCGTTTGGCTGGGCACGTTGAGAATGGCCGGCCGAGTATTAGTGATCCGGCGGCGGTGGCGCCGGTGTTGGTGGTGAATTAAGAGCGGGGTGATGCGAGCTGGGCTTCGGTTGAGTAGCTGCACTTTTGGTGCGCTTGATCGAAGCTCGGTCACGGGAGGCTATCGCGGCGAAGAGAATTAGAACGGTCTTAGGCCGAATGGCCAAATCTAAATAGTTAGCTTAACAAAGTGAATTTTAAGAGAAGGGCGCACTTATACTTTCGTCTGCTGTTGAAGTTCTTTCGACAGTCGGGTTTGACAGCCTGAATGCTGGCTCCCGCACTACCTGTTCCGCAGGCAGTGCGAGAGCTTCTGCACGCCATTTCAACGGGTGGGCCGTAGCGAGGGAGCCGCAAGGCTCGCCGGTTTGAGCTAGCGCCGGCCTGTCAACCTCGCTACGTGCCCGCCCACCCGTTTGCAGCGAGTGTCGGGCGATTTCGAGAATCAACCGGAAATCGCGCCATGAGCAAACCCGCTGAACCTTCATTTATGAACCCTCGCCTGTCGGTGCAGCCCGCTGAATACAAGCGACTTGCTGGAGAGGTATTGGAAGCAACCCGTACGTATGCGGAACGTCTTTCATCGCTGGCTATGCTAGCCAGGACGCTGCGCAGAGGAATCGCGATGAACCATTGCGACCGTCGCGACCAGATGTTGCTTGCGGGGTTGTTGGAACAGACAGCGCATCAGTACGAAACCGAGGCGAACATTGAGCGAGGAAAGATGTCGGTGGTGATGGCCGATGCGGAGGAAGCGGAATCGAATGCTACGCGTCGCAGGAAAGGGTTGGGTGAATCAGCGGCGCCGCGCACGAGAACGCGCGGGAAGGTCGACGCCGGCGTAAGAGCATCGGCATGACAGGCGGTTGCGCTCTGCACGAATTGACGGATTGCGTTACAGTAAATCTTCGCAACCGCTTGTCGATGAGGACGCCATGGACCGCCAAACATTCACTGAAAGCCTGACGAAAGACGGCTTCCCCGAGGCCGTCGTTGTGACGCGGGAGGCGAACATCGAGATGGAGGCGCATGAACATCCATTCGAAGCGAAGGCGTTGATTCTGGAAGGGGAATTGCATATACGCGTGGATGACACCGTGCAGGCGTATAACGTCGGCGACGTCTTCCACTTGCCCGCAAACAAACCGCATGTGGAGCGTTACGGTCCGAACGGCGTGACATATCTGGTGGGAAGAAAGTAGGAGCGCGTGCAACGGCTACTCCGTACGAAGCTGGCGCGCCGCGTCGCCGAACGGAGCATTACACTTGGCCCACAGATCTCGAATGACCTTCCAAGGGCCGCCCGAAAGCGGGCCATTTTTTTCTCCGCGAATTACGACGCTCGCGCTTCGTCCGCGCCTGTCCTGCACTCACGAAGTTTGATGCGTGCCCGCCGGCAGGCCTAGCTTAACGATCGAGCCCGCTTCAGCAACACGCCCCACATTCAAATTTCGGCTTCCAAAACCATGAATACGATTGACATCATGCCCACGGGCTGCAAAACCCCTACGCCCCCAACAAAACCCCTGTCCTAAACGCCCGCGTCCCCGTCACCCGTCCCAGCGGCGCCCCAGCCGTCACAAACCGAATCGCCCGCCGCATATAAAGCACACCCTCGGTGTTACTACACAGCGTAGTCGTCTCATCCGTCAACGGATCAACAATATCGAACAGTGCCTGCCCCACACCAATCGTGTCCCCAATCTTCGCGCGATGAATCAGAATCCCGCTAACAGGCGCATAGAACTGCTCGCTGCCAGCGAGCGGAGTAGCAGGCGCAAGCAACGCGGGCAAAGGCTTCGCATCAAGCTTGATCGCCTTGCGCCAGACCAGATAATCAACCAACGCGTCCGCATCTTCCTGCGCAACTTCATAAGAAACATCCCGTTGCCCACGGCACTCCACTGTCACAGCAATTGCCCCATTCGGCACCGGCTTATCAGTCGGCATAGCCTGCTGCAGTTGCCACCACAACAAACTATGCGTCTCATCAAACGACTCCCCGCCCGAGTTAGTAGCAAGCAACGAAGCCTGTGCACCCAGATACCGCGACAAAGGCTCAAACTCCGGCCACGCCGCCTCACTGGTATACAAATGCATCGCCGCTTCCAAAGAGCAATGCAAATCGATCACCACATCCGCATCGAACGATAGCTTCAGCAAAGCCAATTGCAGCGACTCAAACTCGGTCAACGGTTTCTGTTCAGCCAACTCAGCAGCAATCAGTTCACGAACAATCCGCCGATTCTCCGCGGCATCCGAACCCAACGCATCCTTAGCCCGCTCCGCCAGCTTCGAGAACTGCATGAAGTGTCGATTGAAGTTCTTGCCGCTGCCCAGATCGAAGCGCCCGAGAAACTGCCCGAGCACATACTGCCCAAGGCCAACCGGATTCGCCACCGGCACCAGCACGATTTCCGCGTTCAACGCACCTTGCTTTTCCAGTTCAAGCAATCGACGCTTAAGCAAAACCGTCGTCAACATCGCGGGCGTTTCATCGGCATGCAGCGATGACTGGATATAAATCTTCTGCCCGCTATTTGGAGGGCCAAAGTGAAACGACACCAGTTCGCGATGCGTGCCGATAGCCGGCGACAGAAGCGGAATCGATTGCTTATTCATGAGCTGAAGGTCTGGAGAAGAATTGAAAAAGAAATTAGTTACCGTACGGATCGAAGTCGAAGTACTTCTTCGCGATCTGCGCGTACGTACCGTCCTTGCGCATCGATGCAATCGCCTCATTTATAGACGCCTGCACCGCCGTCTCATCCTTGCGTAGACCAATCCCCACGCCACGATCGCCCATCGAAAGGGGCTCGCCGACAAACGCAAAGCCCTTCCCCGCCGGCGTGCGCAAAAAGCCGTAATCCGCTTCGACCGAACCGAGCAACGCACCATCGAGACGGCCGTTCTGCAAATCGGCGAACACCTCGTCCTGACTCTTGTACGCGACCACATGCACGCCAAGCGGCGCCCAATTCTTCAACGCGTATCCCTCGAACTGCGTCCCCGACTGTACGCCGATCTGCTTGCCGGCCAACGCATTCACGCCGCCCGCGAGCGCCGAACCTTGACGCGCAATCAGCCGCGACGTGAACTGGAACAGCTTCGACGAAAACAGGATCTGTTGCTCGCGCTTTTCAGTAATCGCCATCGACGAAAGGATCGCGTCGATCTTGCGTGCCTGCAGCGCGGGAATCATCCCCGAAAACTCGAGTTCGACCCACTGGCAACGCGCGTGCATGCGTCGGCAGATTTCGTTGCCTAGATCAACGTCGAAACCTTTGAAGCTGCCATCGGGCGCCTTGGCGTCCATCGGCGGATAGCTCGGATCGATACCGAGGCGCAGTGTGCCGGAATCGGCGGCAAACGCACCACTGCTGAAAGCCAGCGCGGCGCTCAAGATCATCAGCGAGATTTTCATGGGGGACGAGTGTGGGTTGGGCGGAGTATGACAAGGCCATCCTATGCCGCCTCAGCGCCTCAAAGAAGTCCCGAAAGTAATATCATGATCACTTTTACCGATCACGAGATTCTTCATGGCATTGACGATCTCCCAATTGCGTGCGTTTACCGCCGTGGCCGAGCATGGCAGTATCCGCGCGGCGTCGCGGGCGCTTGGCATCGCCCAGAGCGGCATCACGCAGCAGTTGCAGAACCTCGAGTCGATGCTGGGCACGACCTTGTTCACCCGCACAAATCGAGGCATCGCCCTGACCGCGCTCGGCCAACGTCTGTTGCAGCGCGCCGGTGCGATTCTCGCTGAATGCGAGCGCGCCGAGCAGGAGGTGCAGCAATTGCGCGGCGACTACGCGGGTGAAGTGACATTCGGCATGACCACCGAGCCGCTAATCGATGCGCTGGCGCCGGTGCTGACGGAGTTCCGCGCGCGCTTCGAGCGCGTTGCGGTGCATCTACGCACCGGCACCTCGCGGATGATGATTTCGTGGATTCGCGAAGGCACGCTCGATTTCGCCGTCGCGCTGGTTTCGAAGCACACCGACACGGCCGATCTGTCCGTCACGCCGCTCTATCCGTCCGATCCGGTGATCGTCTGCCGCCGTGGTCATCCGAAAGCGGGCGCAACGTCGCTTGCCGAACTCATCGATTGCACGTGGGTGGCCACCCGCTCGCCGAATCTCACCGACGATCCGCAAATCAACCGACTGAGCCATCTGCTCGAAAGCCACGGCCTGCCGCCGCCGAAAATCATCGCGACAGTCGAAGGCCTGTACGAGACGCTGCATCTGGTTGGCGCGACAGACTGCCTGTCACTGGAGTCGTCGATCGTCGCGAAGCGCGGGCCGTTTGCAAGCACGCTCACGTCGATCAATGTGCGCGAGCGCGCAGTCGAGCAGAACGTGTGTCTGCTGCAACGGGCGGCGATTCCCGTCACGCCCGCCGCGCAGGAACTGGCGACGATGATTGCGTCGTACACGCGCACGGTGCGGGCGCGGTAGGGCCGCGCTGACGTCAAGGTGCAAGCGTACGGCGACTCAGCGCATTCGAATCACGCCAGCGTTTCGAGCGCGATCAACTCGTCAATGGATTGCCGACGCCGGATCAGACGCGGCTTGCCATTTTCGAGCAACACTTCCGCAGCCAGCGGCCGACTGTTGTAGTTCGACGACATCGATGCGCCGTACGCGCCCGCGTCGTGAAACACGATGAAGTCCCCTACTTCCGGCGTCTGCATCGAGCGGCTCGTGACCACACCGCCTGCTTCCTGCGTGAACACATCGCCGGCTTCGCATAACGGGCCGGCGACCGCGAACGGCTCAAGCGGAGCATCGCTTGGCGTGCCGTTGGCCTTCACTACGGTCATCTCGTGATGGCTGCCGTAAAACGACGGCCTTACCAGATCATTGAAGCCCGCGTCGACCAGCGCGAAGTGTCGGCTCGGCCGCCGGTTGAGCGCGTGCACTTCGGCAACCATCACGCCCGCTTGCGCGACAAGAAAGCGCCCCGGCTCGATCTCCAGTCTCACGCGATGCCCGAGATGTGTCTCGATCTTCCGCCGCGCTGCGTCCCAAAGGCGGAAATAGTGTTCGACATCGATTTGCGGCTCGCCTTCGCGATACGGCACGGATAGGCCGCCGCCAGCAGAAATGGCTTCGATATCGTGGCCCAAGCCTATTACCGCTTCGACCATCGCATCGCATACGCGCGACAGATGCCCATAATCGACGCCGGAGCCAATATGCATGTGCAATCCGACCAGCTTCAGCCCAAAACGCCGCACCATGGCGATCGCCAGCGGCACATCGTCGAGCCAGATGCCGTGCTTGCTATGCTCGCCACCCGTGTTGGTCTTGTTGCTGTGTCCATGCCCGAAGCCCGGATTGATCCGCAGCCACACGCGATGACCTTCCGGAGCATGCCGTCCAATCCGCTCGAGCATGTCGAGCGATCCGGCGTTGACGGTGATGCGATGTTCGAGCACTGCCGCCAGGGTGGCGTGGTCGATGAGATCCGCCGTGAAAACGATGCCCTCGGGGTCGCCCGCAGGCGTGAAACCCGCCGCGAGGCTGCGCGCGATTTCGCCGAGCGACACCGCGTCGACCATTGCCCCTGCGTCACGCATCAGTTTCAGAATGTGGATGTTGGAGCACGCCTTCTGTGCGTAGCGGATCACGTCGAAGCTGCGCAATTCGCTGACGCGCCGCCGGATCACGTCGGCGTCGTAGACCCAAAGGGGCGTGCCGTGCTGTCGGGCAAGTTCAACGAGTTGTTGCGGATCGAATGGGGTCACGGTGTCGGCGCGTTGGGGCGAAGCGTTTGTCATGAACGAGATGATGACCAAAACGACGCATTCAGTAAAATACCTATTCTTCGCTCAACCATTCATTCTTGATATAGACAAATGGCGCTCACGCATCGGCATATCGAGGTATTCCGCGCGTTGATGACGGCAGGCAGCGTCACCAAAGCGGCCGAGATGCTCTTCACTTCGCAGCCCACGGTGAGCCGCGAACTCGCACGCATGGAGCAGAGCATCGGCTTTGCGCTGTTCGAGCGCGTGCACGGGCGGCTGCGTCCCACCCTGTCCGCATTGACGCTGTTCGACGAGATCAAGCGCGCCTATATCGGACTCGAACGGGTCGCGTCCACGGCGGCCAGCTTGCGTGAGTTTCAGGGCGGCCAGCTCTCCATCATCGCATTACCCGCGTTTTCACATTCGATTTTGCCGGGTGCATCGAAACGGTTTCACGATGCACAGCCCGGCGTGAGTCTGTCCATCGCGACGCAGGAGTCGCCGTTTCTCGAAGAGTGGCTCACCGCGCAGCGCTACGACCTCGGGTTGACCGAGCACGGCGCGCCGCCAGCGGGTACGCGCCTGACGCCCTTGCTCGAAGTCGACGAGGTCTGCGTGTTGCCCGATGCGCATCCGCTGCTTGCAAAGCGCGTGATCGAACTGAAGGATCTGGCGAATCAGCCTTTCGTGAGCCTGTCGTCGAACGACCCGTACCGGATTCAGATCGATGAAGCGTTCGCCCAGGCGGGCATCGCGCGCCGCCAGATGATCGAGACGCCCACGGCCGTCTCCGTGTGCAGTTTCGTGCGGCAAGGACTCGGCGTGGCGATCGTCAATCCGCTGACCGCGCTCGATTTCGCGGGCCGTAATCTGCATATACGTCCGCTCGCCGTGCGGTTTCCATTTCGCGTGAGCGTGGTTCATCCGGAACACCGTCCGAGCCATCCGCTGGCCGGCGCGTTTATCGAAGCGCTGCAAAGCGAGGCGAGCGCGCTACGACTACAATTGAAAAACCACACGAAGCGCAGACTATAACGGCGCGGCTCCACAATCGATCCACATCAGCAACGCAACGCGCGCTAAACGTCCCTGACGGCGACGATTGCGCGTTAAATCGACTTTCATCTGTCAACCGGAGCATTCGCACCGCGCTGGCAGCCGTCGTCATCAAGCCGGACAACACCGGACACGCTTTAATCGAGTACCTGCAGCGAGCTGGATTACGAATTCGCGTGACGTTATGCGCTTTCGCCCGGCATGCAATTTCGACACGCCGTTGAACTATCAACAGGAGTTTCCCAAATGATGAATCGAGACAATCCCGTCTGGTTGATTACAGGTTGTTCTACCGGATTCGGCCGCGAACTGGCGAAGCTGGTGCTGGAGCGCGGCTGGCGCGCGGTGGTGACGGCGCGCGACCCGTCGAAGGTCGCGGATATCGCCGAAGCACACGGCGAGCGCGCGCTGGTGCTGCCGCTCGACGTCGCGAACCGCGCGCAGATCAAGGACGTGGTGGCGCAGGCAAAGCAACGCTTCGGCCGCATCGACGCACTCGTCAACAACGCCGGCTACGGCTACCTGGCCGCGATCGAAGAAGGCGAGGACGACGAAGTCCGCGCGATGTTCGAGACCAATGTGTTTGGTCTGGTCGATTTGACGAAGGCCGTGCTGCCTATCATGCGCGAGCAGCGTAGCGGTTTGATCGTGAATGTATCGTCGATTGGCGGCCTCGCGAGTTTCGCGGCAACCGGTTATTACCACGCCACCAAGTACGCGGTGGAGGGTCTCTCCGAATCGCTTGCGACGGAGGTGAAGCCGCTTGGCATCGGCGTGCTGATCGTCGAGCCTGGCCCGTTTCGCACCAACTGGGCGGGGCCGTCGATCAAACAATCGGCTACGGTGATCGACGCGTACGCCGACACCGCTGGCGAACGCCGCAAGCAGACCGCGGCACGCAGCGGCAAGCAGACGGGTGACCCTGTGCGCGCCGCCCAGGCGATTATCGATTCCGCGCTATCGGATACGCCGCCGTTGCGTTTGCTGCTCGGCAAGATCGCGCTCGACCTGGCGCACAAGAAACTGGACTTCATGCGCGGCGACTTTGATGCGTGGGAAGCCACGACCGTGGGCGCGGATTTTCCTGAGGGCGAGGGCTGATCGCGCCGCGTTCTGACCGGAAGTGTTAGCAGGTGTTAGAGGGCAGGTTGGTCGGGTTTAGAACTCGACCAACGCGAAATCATCCTTCCCCACGTCGCACAACGGGCAACGCCAGTCGACGGGCACATCTGCCCAGCGCGTGCCGGGCGCGATGCCTTCTTCCGGCAAACCGGCGGCTTCGTCATAGATCCAGCCGCAGATCACGCAGACCCACTGTTTGAGGTCATCCGCCGAAGCGGTCGTTTCTACCGCTGCAAGGGGCGCGTCTGCGAGTTGAGACGCGGGCGTCTCGTCGAGACTCATTACCAGAGGTGCGGCGGTGGATGCGACGCCTTCCGCGAGGCGTGCCTGCAGACTTTCCAGCAGCCGTTGCGCTTCGGCCTGCGTCAGGTCGATCCAGTACGGATCGCCGGCGCCGTCGTTGAGTCGCTCGGGGGAAAACTGGATTTCTACGGCTACGCCCTTCTTGTACATGGCAAATCGGAATATCGATGGGGTTGGCGGCGTGCGCCGGTATGGGGTCGGATGGTTGGAATCAGGCCTTGCGGCGGGGTTAAGCGAAGTGGTTCAGGACGATGGCGGCGATCAGGCCGGCGGCGCCGATGAGACCCAGCAGTTGCAATAGGGTGAGGGATTTACGCGATGTGGTGGGGATTTGTTGAGTCGTCACAGGGTGTTCTTGAATACGGAAAAAGTGGAATTTTACACCGAGGGTGGGGTGGGCACATGCCGGTTGGGGTTGGCACGGGCCGGGTGGTGTGAAGCTATGCGCAGTTGCGTTGGCATTATCGCTGGTTCAGCAGGCAGGATTCCCTACTCGGGGGAGATGGTGTGATTCCCTGCGGGGCGGAATTGGGTTTGGGGTTTTTGCCTTCGGCGGCGGCGTTGTTTTGGTTGTGGTTTTGCCTACGGCGTTTGATGTTTCTGTTCTTATTGGTTTATTAGCGTTCCCCCTGTGCGGGGGGGCACCTACTTTTCTTTGCCGCCGCAAAGAAAAGTAGGCAAAAGAAAGCGGCTCACACCGCCAACATCTAAGCGGGTCCCCTGGCTTGGAGGGGCTGGTGGCGCGATTAACGGATCACACCGTGGTCCATTAGTGTCTGTGACACAGCCGTCATCCGCTCCCACTCCGCACTGCGTGCGTCGCGGACGGGTCCACCAGGGAAACCAGTGGTGAATCGTTTCTCGGCGGGGGCCATCGGCTTCGCCTCGGCGAGGCGCTGACCAAGACAAATGGTTTTGTGAAGTACCGCGTCGGCGCGCGCAGCGCCGCCGGAAGCATGACGGCCTGGTCACTCAGGTGAGGAGGTGCGCAGGCTCAATCTCTACGGAGCCACGATCCCCTCCAAGCCAGGGGAGCCGCTTAAATGTTGGCGGTTTGAGCCGCTTTCTTTTGCCTACTTTTCTTTGCGGCGGCAAAGAAAAGTAGGTGCCCAGCAACACACGTAACTGAACGAGGAGCCAGCAAAACCACGACGTATTGCTATGATGCCGGGCGCACTGCGAAGCCGGCCGCCGATGGACACCGCCGCTGGCTGGGATCGGGTGGTTGTTGGCATGGTAATTTGCTCGCCAGGTCAATGGCAAAGTGTTATCGATTTGGCCGGGGCCAAGCCATCGGACAGTCAGCGGCATGCATCCTACGGATGCGTCTGCCCGGGGAAAATCCACCAGTCCTGTCACGTCACTCCGATAGGGGGGAGCCCCCGTCATGCCAACCACAGTCTACTACGCCTCCGACCGGAAGCTGACCGGCGCCCCGGATGCGGTCGCCAGTTACGGGCCTGATATCCAGCCCCCTTCCGTTTCCACCGGTCTCGTTTACGGCACCGCCTTCGTCGATGGCATCAACGTCGCAACCAACGCTCAAGGACACATTGTCTCGCTCCAGGATGTAGCCACCGGCGCATTCGCACCTGATCCGGCTGGCGACCTGTCAGAGGGCGGGCGCGATCTGTTGGTCTTCATCCACGGCTTCGACAACAGTTTCGAGGACGCGATCACGCGTGCCGCGTTCAACCGCGAGTGGTTTGCCGACTCGGGGGTGACAACGGCGGATATGGCTGTGATCGCCTTCAGTTGGCCGTCGCTCGGCCAGATTGTGAGCTTTCCGATCCCACAGGCGGACTACCTCCACGATCGAAACATGGCCCGCTTGGCTGGCATCCATCTGATGACCTTCTTTGCCGCGCTGGATCCAATACTCACCAAGGCCAGAGCGGCCGGGTTCCGCACTTTCCTGCTGGCGCACAGCATGGGAAATCTGGCGCTGGAGAGCGCAGTGGAGAACTGGTTCCTACATGGGAACGGCGAGGACCATCTGTTCGATCTTGCGGTGCTCGCGGCCGGAGACTGCGGGTACGACGCCTTCGGCCAGCCCAATCTCGCCCGTCTGAGCGGTCTGTCAAAGCTGGCGCAGCGCGTGGCGATCTACTACAGCCATGCAGACAGTGTATTGCAGCTAAGCTCTGTGGTGAATCTCGGCGTCCAGCGGCTGGGGCAGGACGGGCCCACTCACCGCACCGACCTCACTGTCTTCCCGACCGCGCAGTTTCGCATGACCGACGCCACGTCGTTCCAGGACTACGATTTCGGCTTCCTGACGTCCCACCAATATTACCGGATGTCACCGAAAGCGCGAGGAAGTATCGTGCAGGACATGGCGAACGTGCCCTGGGTGTGAAGGCCAGAGGCGCTTCGCAGGCCTTGCCTTGACCCCACCCCACCTGCATCCCCATAGTCCCGCCATGGCCCAGGTGTATAGGCAGGCACGAATTACCGGCCCGGCGGCTCGCTGAGCCCCGGGACCACTCGCGCGCCCCGACCACCCCAAAGCGGCATCTGCCGCCCGGACACGCCATGAACGACGCCCCTACCGATCCTGCCCAACGCGACTACCGCGACACCGTCTTCCTGCCCGCGACGCCCTTCCCCATGCGCGGCGACCTGCCGAAGCGGGAGCCGCAGATCCTGGCGCGCTGGGACCAGATCGACCTCTGGTCGAAGCATCCGCGACGCCCGCGCGGGCCGGCCCGCAGTTCATCCTGCACGACGGCCCGCCCTACGCCAACGGCGACATCCACATCGGCCACGCGCTCAACAAGATCCTCAAGGACGTCGTCAACCGCACCCGCCAGATGGCCGGCTACGACGTCGACTACATCCCCGGCTGGGACTGCCACGGCCTGCCGATCGAGTGGAAGATCGAGGAGGAGTACCGCGAGGCCGAAGCCGCGACAAGGACGCGGTCCCGGTCCTCGAGTTCCGCGCCGAATGCCGCGCCTACGCCGAGCACTGGATGGCGGTGCAGACGGCGGAATTCCAGCCGCCTCGGCGTCGTCGGCGACTGGGACGAGCGCTACGCCACCATGGACTTCCCGTCCGAGGCGGCGATCGTCGCCGAGATCCGCAAGTTCCTGCTGAACGGCGCGCTCTATCGCGGCCTGCGCCCGGTGATGTGGAGCCCGGTGGAGAAGACCGCGCTGGCCGACGCCGAGGTCGAGTACCACGACCACACCTCGCCACACGATCTGGGTGCGCTTCCCGGTCGATCACGCGCCGTCGAAGCCGGAGCTGCACGGCGCCTCGGTGGTGATCTGGACCACCACGCCCTGGACCATGCCCGGCAACCGCGCGATCGCCGACGGCGCCGACTTCGACTACGCGGTGTTCCGCGTCGATGCGGTCGAGCCGAAGGCTCGCCGCGCCCGCGTCGGCGAGAAGCTGGTCGTCGCGCTGGAACTGCTGCCGCAGGTCGTCAAGGACGTCGGCATCGCCACGCACCACGTCGTGCACGTGCTCAAGGGCGCCGACCTCGCCGGCACGGTCTGCGCCCACCCGCTGCGCGGCCGCGGCTACGACTTCGACGTGCCGGTGCTGCTGGGCGACTTCGTCACCACCGAGGCCGGCACCGGCTTCGTCCACATCGCCCCCGGCGCACGGCGCGGACGACTTCGAGCTCGGCCGCGAGCACGGCCTGGAGGTCCCCGAGACGGTCGACGACGACGGCACCTTCAACGCCTGGGTGCCGCTGTTCGCCGGCCTGCACGTCTACAAGGCCGCACGACCAGGTCGCCGCCGCGCTCGATGAGGCCGGCGGCCTGCTGGCGCGCGGCAAGCTGGTGCACTCCTACCCGCACTCCTGGCGCTCCAAGGCGCCGCTGATCTTCCGCGCCACGCCGCAATGGTTCATCCGCATGGACGGGCCGGAGCGCATCCGCGAGAAGGCGCTGGACGCGATCGACGCGACCGCACTTCGTGCCCGAGGCCGGGCCGCAACCGCATCGGCTCCATGGTCGCCAGCCGCCCCGACTGGTGCATCAGCCGCCAGCGCGCCTGGGGCGTGCCGATCGCCGTGTTCGTCGACAAGCGCCACCGGCGAGCCGCTGCGCGACCCCGCCGTGGTGCGCGCGCATCGTCGACGCGTTCGCGGCGGAGGGCGCCGACGCCTGGTTCTCCTCGCCGCCGTCGCGCTTCCTCGGCAACGACCGCAACCCGGACGACTACGAGCAGGTGAGGACATCGTCGACGTCTGGTTCGAGTCCGGCTCGACCCACGCCTTCGTGCTGGAGGCGCGCGGCCTGCCCTGGCCGGCCGACCTCTATCTGGAAGGCTCCGACCAGCATCGCGGCTGGTTCCAGTCCTCGCTGCTGGAAGCTGTCGGCACCCGCGGCGGCGCGCCGTTCAAGGCGGTGCTGACCGCACGGCTTCGTGCTCGACGAGCAGGGCCGCAAGATGTCGAAGTCGCTCGGCAACGTCACCGCCCCGCAGGAGGTCGCCGACAAGTACGGCGCCGATATCCTGCGCCTGTGGGTGATGATGTCCGACACCACCGAGGACCTGCGCATCGGCCCGGAAATCCTGAAGCAGCAGGTCGAGCTTATCGCCGGCTGCGCAACACGCTGCGCTGGCTGCTGGGCAGCCTGGACGGCTTCACCGACGCCGAGCGCGTGCCGTACGCGGAGATGCCGGAGCTGGAGACGCTTGGTGCTGCACCGGCTCGCCGAGCTGGATGCGCGCGTCCGCGCCGTCGTGCAGAGCTACGACTGGACCGGCGTCTATCCCGAGCTGCACGACTTCTGCGCCACCGACCTGTCGGCGTTCTACTTCGACATCCGCAAGGACGCGATCTACTGCGACCGGCCGGACAGCCTGCGCCGCCGCGCCGCGCGCACGGTGCTGGACCATCTGCATCGCTGCCTGACCACCTGGCTCGCGCCGGTGCTGTGCTTCACCGCCGAGGAAGCCTGGACCGCCCGCTTCGGCGAACAGGACAGCGTGCACCTGCAACTGTTCCCCGACCTGCCGGCCGAGTGGCGCGACGACGCGCTGGCCGCGCGCTGGGACACGATCCGCACGATCCGCCGCCGCATCACCGTGCCGATCGAGGAAGCGCGCCGCGCCAACACGCTCGGTTCGTCGCTGCAGGCCGCAGCGTGCTGCTGCCGCTGAAGCCCGACCATGAACTGCTGCTGACGGAAGACAGTGGGCGGAGATCGCCATCGTCTCGGACGTGCGGATCGTCGCCGGACCCGGACGAACCGCCCGCAACCATCAGCCCGGCGCCGGGCGAACAAATGCGCGCGCTGCTGGCGGGTGCTGCCGAGGTGGGTCAGCAGCCGGGGCATCCAACGCTGTGCGTGCGCTGCGCCGACGCGGTCGAGTTCGGGCTGGTCTGCCGGCCCGCCGCGTGACGCACGGTGAGTTCCAGGGGTTCCAGAGTTCTCCCCCTCCCCTTGCGGGAGGGGGTTGGGGGGAGGGGGCGTTGCGGCGCCTCGATCCCCCTCCCCCTACCCCCCTCCCGCAAGGGGAGGGGAGATGCGCATCGCGCACTCTGCTCCCCATCGCATGACCCGCAACCACCTCACCTTCCTCGGCTTCCTGGCCGCCATCGTCGTGCTGGTCGTCGATCAGGCCAGCAAGTGGTGGATCCTCAACATCCTCGACCTGCCGGACCGCCCGGACGGCCAGATCGTCCTGCTGCCGATCCTGAAGTTCACCATGGTGCAGAACCGCGGCGTGACCTTCGGCCTGCTGAACGGCTTCGGCCAGTGGAGCTACCTGCTGCTGGCCGGCGTCGCGCTCGTCGTCGTCGTCGCCCTGGTGGCCTGGCTGCGACGCGCCGAGTCCCGTCTGGTGGCGATCGCCCTCGGTGCCATCGTCGGTGGCGCGATCAGCAACGTCATCGACCGCCTGCGCTTCGGCTGGGTGGTCGACTTCATCCACGCCGACATCGGTTTCTGGCCCTACGTGTTCAACCTGGCCGACTCCGCCATCGTGTGCGGCGTCGCGGCCCTGGTGCTCGACGGCCTGCTGTCGCGCGGCCGCCGCACCGGGCCGTCCGAGGACGCTTCCGCTCGATGACATTCTTGCGACCCGACCCAGTCTCCGGGTAAGATTTCGCCCGATGATGCCTTCGATCCGACGCTGGACGACGCCGATTCTGCTGGCCGGCTGCGCCGCGGTGCTGGCCGGCTGCGCAGCGACCTCAGCAAGAACCTCGGCTTCAGCCGCGACGCGCCGGACGAGTTCACCGTGACGACCCGCGCGCCGCTCGCCATGCCGCCGAGCTTCGCCCTGCCGCCGCCGACGCCCGGCGTGCCGCGGCCGCAGGAACTCTCCGACGCCGCAGAAGGCGCAGGAAGCGCTGGTGCCGCAGACGGCGCTGGGCGGGCCGCCGGCGAGCAACAGCGCCGGGCCAGCAGGCCCTGGTGCAGGCGGCCGGTCCGCCCGTGACCCCGACATCCGCGCCGAAGTCGATCAGCAGGCGATCAAGGATCGCCCCTCGAACGGCTTCTTCACGCTCGCTGATGTTCTGGCGCAAGCCGCCGGAGCCCGGGATCGTGGTCGATCCGGCCAAAGAGGCGCAGCGCCTGCGTGAGAACTCGGCGCTCGGGCCAAAGCCAGGACACCGGCGACACGCCGATCGTGCAGCCGAAGCAGCGGGCGCTGCTGGAAGGGCTGTTCTAGCAATCGAACCGTCCGCGGACGCGCCGCACTTCGTGCAGGCTGGCACCGAACCGGTGTTCGCCGGCACCGGCAGCGGCGATCTGCGCTGCGAGTGCGGCCAGTCGGTGCTCGATCCGCGGATATCTGCCGGCCAACCTCCTGTCGATCCGGATCCAGTGCGCCCGCTGTAGCGCGGTCACGGTCACACCCGGCCTGCCGGAGGGCGAGATCCTGCGGCGCACGGCCATCGCCGTCGGTGCGAATGCGACGCCCTCGGTGAAGCCGTATGCCATAGGTCCGGAGACGGTGCTCGCCGGCCAGGACGCGATGGCGCACGTGCTATGCCCTGACCTGTCCGCGCGAGCCGCCGACCGGGCCGATCCTGCTGTCGCGCGAACTGGTGGAGGCGACGGCCGCCGGATACGATCGGCTGACCGGCGGACGGCTCGCCGAACACGCCGCCGCGTCACCCCCGGCGATGGAGCCGGAGCACGGCCCCTATCCGTTCGCCTGGTCCGTGCTGCGCCTGCGCGAGCAGATTGGCCGCCCGGGATGGAGCTGGCTGCATCACAACGACGACGCGATGGCGGCGATGCATGTCGCGGCGATGCACGAGCTGCTGCAAACCTGGCAGCACCATGCGCTGCTGGAACGCCTCGCGGCGGTGCTGGCCGAGCCGGGCAAGTTCCTGCGCACGGTCGCCGCCTTCGCGACGGCGAAGAAGCTGTTCGATGACGGCAATCGCGTCGGGTTCGACCTGCCGACACAGGCACGGCGATGTCGAGCTGCATTTCACCACGCCGGCCGATGATCCGACTGACGCTCGCGCTGCTGGCGCCGGCGGCGCTGCAATGGGCGGAGCGCGATCGCCGCAACCCGCGGGTGCTGCGCGCCGCGGTGACCGACGCGCTGACGTCGGTGCAAGGCCGGGTGAACCGCAACCGGCCGGGCATCGTGGTGCTGCTGACGTCGATCC
>CAVTXZ010000032.1:0-78479 GCA_963738755.1 uncultured beta proteobacterium | reverse complement strand
TGGGCTTGAAGTGCCGGGGCCGGCTTACTATAGCGAAGGGGCTTCGCTGCAGCCGGTTGCTAATCCGCGCGATGCGCGGTGGGATCATCGGCCTTATTTTCGTAATGCGGTTTTGGCGCCTGGCGTGGCGGTGGCCAGTAATCCTTATCTTTCGTTGGCTAGCGGCCGGCCTTGTGTGGCTGTTACTCTGGCTGTGCAGTTTGCTGCGGGGCAGTGTGCCGTGGGGCGTGCTGTTGTTGGTGTCGAACTGGATTGGTCGGCGGTGGGGTTGCCTTGGCCGGCAGTTGAATGAGGGGTTTTTTCCGCGTAGCGGTGGGTGGGGTTTTTTTTGCCTGCGGTGGCGTTTTGGTTGTTCTTGCCTCTTTGGCCTTTCCTTGTTTTGTTATTGGTCTATTAGCGTTCGCCCCTGTGCGGGGCAGGCACTTACTTTCTTTGCCGCCGCAAAGAAAGTAAGCAAAGAAAGCGGGCTCAAACCGCTAATTCTTAAGCGGGTCCCCTGGCTTGGAGGGTATCGTGGCCCCGTAGAGACCAAGCCTGCGCACCTGCTGACCTGAGTGACCAGGCCGTCATGCTTCCGGCGGCGCTGCGCGCGCCGACGCGGTACTTCACAGAACCAATTGGTGTTTTCGGCGCCTCGCCGAGGCGAAGCCGATGGCCCCCATCGCGCACAAACGAAGCGTTGGGTTTCCGTGGTGGACCTGTCCGCGACGCACGCAGTGCGGAGTGGGAGCGAATGACGGCTGTGTCACTGGCGGTTACCGGGCACGGTGTGATCCGTTAATCGGGCCACGAGCCCCTCCAAGCCAGGGGAGCCGCTTAAGAGTTAGCGGTTTGAGCCCGCTTTCTTTGCTTACTTTCTTTGCGGCGGCAAAGAAAGTGAGTGCCCCCCCGCACAGGGGGAACGCTAATAAACCAATAAGAATAGAAACACCAACCGCCGCGGGCACGCAGAAAATACCCACCGCCGTAGGCACGCAACCAAATGCCACCGCTAAAGGCAAAAAAAACCTAGTACCCGCCTTTCACCGGCACCGCCGGACTCCCCCCAGCATTCATATACTTCGCTGCCAAATCCCCCGCCGCCCGGCTCAACAACCCGGCATCCGTGCCAACAGCAACAAACAACGCCCCTGCGGCGAGATACTCATCCGCGATCGCCGCATCCGTCGCCAGCACACCAGCACTTTTGCCTGCGCCCCGTACAACCGTAATCCCGCTGCAAATCGCCTCGCGTACCCGCGCGTCCCCGGGCTTGCCCAGCAGTCCCATCGACGCACTCAGGTCCGCAGGACCAAAAAACACCCCATCCACACCGTCCACTCCGGCAATCGCCGCCAAATTCTCCATCCCCTGAACAGTCTCGACCTGCACCAGCACGCACAATTCATCAGACGCCGCGCCAAGGTAATCGGGAATCCGATTCCACCGCGAGGCCCGCGCCAAGGCACTCCCCACGCCGCGAATACCCTGCGGCGGATATCGCGTTGCCGCCACCGCTTCAGCGGCCTGCTCCGCGGTATCGATCATCGGCAACAACAAGGTCTGCGCGCCAATATCGAGCAATTGCTTGATCAACGCGCTATCGCTGCGCACCGGCCGCACCACCGGATGTGACGCATAGGCGGCTACTGCCTGCAATTGCGTCAACGTACTGCGCACATCGTTCGGCGCGTGCTCGTTATCGATCAGCAACCAGTCGAAACCGGCCGTCGCCAGGAGTTCAGTCACGTAAGCGTCGGCGAGAGCCGCCCATAGCCCGAATTGCGGACGGCCTTCGCTTAGGGCACGCTTGAATGGATTCTGCGGTAGAAACATGGCTATACGCTCAAATAAAGTTCAAACCGATTCCGCCGAGCGGACCGTAGTCGACATGGAACGTGTCGCCCGCCCGCGCCGCAATCGGGCTCGTGAACGAGCCGCTGAGGATCACGTCGTTCGCGTTCAGCACCTCGTCGTACGGGGCAATCTTGTTAGCGAGCCATGCCACACCAGTCGCCGGATGATTCAGCACCGCCGCGGCAAGTCCGCTTTCTTCCACTGCGCCATTCTTGTAAAGCAGCGCGCCAACCCAGCGAAGGTCGACATCCAGCGGGCGCACCGGACGCCCGCCCAGCACAATGCCCGCGTTGGCCGCGAAGTCGGAGATGGTGTCATACACCTTGCGCGGCGCTTTCGTTTCACGGTCGAACTGTTCGATGCGCGCGTCGATGATTTCCACGGCCGGGGTCACGTAGGCGGTGGCATCCAGCACATCGAATAACGTAATGCCGGGGCCCTTCAGGGGCTTGCTTAACACGAAGGCCAGTTCGACTTCCACGCGCGGCGCGATGAAGCGGTCGGCACGGATGTCCTGGCCGTTTTCGATGAACATGCTGTCGAGCAACGGCGCGTAGTCGGGCTCGTCGATCTGCGACGAGCGCTGCATGGCGCGCGAGGTCAGCCCGATCTTGCGGCCCTTGATCACATGGCCTTCGGCGAGCTTGAGCTTGACCCACTCGCGCTGGATCGCATAACCATCCTGTACGGTCATGTCGGGATATTTGGCGGAGAAATGACGCAATTGCGTACGCGTCTTCTCGGCATTATCGAGTTGCGCCGCGAGATCGCGGATAGTCTGTTCGTCTAGCATGGTCGATTCTCGATGAGCCGCGTTCAGGCCTTGAGCCGCGCGTGCAAGTTGTTGTGTTTCCACGTGCCGGCTTCGCTGAATTCATTGATCTCCAGCGAGAGCGCAAGGCCGCGCTTTTCAAACTCAGCGGCGAAATGCTGTTTGATCAATTCGAATAGCGCCTCGCCCGTGGCCTTCTTCGCGGCTTCGGAGCGGCCTGCGCCAATCTTCAGATTGGCATGCAGGAATGCGGCATCGGGTCTGCCGTCGGCGACGCAGTACTGCTCGCAGCGCAATGCGCGCACGCGGATGCCACCGAGCGGGTAGATGCGCTGCTCGTTCTCGCGCTGCGCGTCGAGGCAGTGGGCGAGCGCTTCGCAAAGCGCTCCGATGCTTTCAACGTCCGCAAGATTGGCGCTGTATTCGAGTGTCAAATGAGGCACGGCAGACTCCTTTCTCAGGCTTTAAGCGGGTAGGGGCGTGACGGGAAAGATCGCGTTGATCTGACCGGTGCCCGAGCTGCCGAAATACGGCGTGACGACTTCCACCTTGCCGTCGTAACGGTCCCAGCCGAGTGCGCCGAGCAGCATCGCGGTGTCGTGCATGCCGCCTTCGCCCCAGCATTTCTCGTTGTAGAGCGGCAGCATTTCGCAGAAGGTCTTCCAGTCGCCGGCTTCCCACAACTCGACCACCTTGCGGTCCATTTGTTCTAGAAACGGACTCCACACCTTGTGCATGAACTGCTCGGCGGTGCCGTTGTTGGCGAAGTGGTGGCTGAGCGAGCCGCTCGCCAGAATGGCCACCGTGCCGTCGTAGCGCTCCTCGATGGCCTTGCGCACGGCGAGGCCAAAGCGTGCGCTGGTGTCGAGGTCGTGCCACATGCACCAGGCCGCCACCGAGACGGTCTTGAAGCGCTGGTCGGCATTCATATAGCGCATCGGCACCAGCGTGCCGTATTCGAGTTCGAGCGTGGTCTCGCTGTGCGCGCGGCTCTTCACGCCCATTTCGTTGGCGACTTCGGCGATCAGATCGCCGAGCCCGACATTGCCGGGATACGCGTACGGCATGTTCTTGATGAAGTGCGGCAGTTCGTTGCTGGTGTAGACGCCTTCGAACTTCGGTGCGCAATTGATGTGGTATTCGCTGTTCACGAGCCAATGCACGTCGAACACGACGATTGTGTCGACACCCAGTTCGCGGCAACGCCGGCCGATTTCATGGTGGCCGTCGATTGCGGGCTGACGGCAGCCCTTATGCGGGCCGTCGAGTTCGGATAGATACAACGACGGAACGTGAGTTACTTTTGCTGCTAACGCGAGTTTGCCCACCGCGGTCTCCTATGTGTAGCGTAAGTCATGAAGCACCCGCCGCCTCAAACGCCCCAGCGCGGAATATGGTGCGAGCCCAGCGACACGCAAATATTCTTCGGTTCGAGGAACACCTCGTAGCTCCACGTACCGCCTTCGCGGCCCACACCGGATGCCTTGGTGCCGCCAAACGGCTGACGCAGATCACGCACGTTCTGGCTGTTCACGAAACACATGCCGGCTTCGACCGCCGCGGCGACGCGATGCGCGCGGCCTGCGTTCTCGGTCCAGATATAGCTCGACAGACCATACGAGATGTCGTTGGCGAGTTTGATGGCGTCGGCTTCGTCGTCGAACGGAATCAGGCAGGCGACTGGGCCGAAAATTTCTTCCTGCGCGATCCGCATGCGGTTGTCGACGTCGACGAACACGGTCGGCTGGACGAAGTTGCCTTTGCGCATGGCTTCCGGCAGATCAGGCGTGCCGAGGCCGCCGCAGGCGAGCGTCGCGCCTTCTTTGGGGCCCAGTTCGATATAGCTGCGTACCTTCGCCAGATGCGCCTGGCTGATCATCGGGCCGACGATCGTGCTGTCCGCGAGCGGATCGCCCGCCGTCAGGCGCTTTGCGCGTTCGATAAAGCGCTCGGCAAAGCGCGCGTAAATCGAACGCTGCACGAGAATGCGCGAACCGGCTGTGCAGCGCTCGCCGTTGTTCGAGAAGATCATGAACACCGCGGCGTCTAGCGCGCGTTCGAAATCGGCGTCGTCGAAAATCACAAAAGGCGACTTGCCGCCGAGTTCCATCGAGAATTTCTTCAGGCCGGCGGTTTGCACGATCCGGTTGCCCGTCGCGGTCGATCCAGTGAACGAGACCGCGTGCACGTCTGGATGCGCCACCAGCGGCTCGCCGGTTTCCTTGCCGAAACCGTGCACGACATTCAGCACACCGGCGGGAATGCCGGCTTCGAGCGCGAGGTTGCCGAGCATCGAGGCGGTGATGGGCGACAGTTCGCTCATCTTCAGCACGGCCGTATTACCGAACGCGAGGCAGGGTGCCACTTTCCATGTCGCCGTCATGAACGGCACGTTCCATGGCGAGATCAGCGCGCAGACACCGACCGGATGAAACAGCGTGTAGTTCAGATGCGTGTCGGTGGGGTACGTATGGCCGTCGACGCGCGTGCACATCTCCGCGAAATACGTGAAATTGTCGGCGGCGCGCGGCACGAGTTGCTTGCGCGTCTGCGAGATGGTCTGGCCGGTGTCTTTTGTCTCGTTCTCCGAGATATCCGGCACGTTCTTCGCGATCAGTTCGCCGAGCTTGCGCATCAGTTTCGCGCGTTCCGCGGCGGGCTTGCCGGCCCATGCTGGAAAGGCTTCTTTTGCTGCACGAACAGCAGCGTCGACTTCTTCCGCGGTGCCGCGTGCGACTTCGGCGAGCACGTCCTGCGTAGCCGGGTTGACGGTTTCGAAGTAATCTTTGGCGGCGTTCGACTTGCCGTTGATCAGATGCTCGATTCGCATTGTTTTGTCCTTTCTTTTATGACTGTCGATCGGAGTGGGCGCTTCAGCGCTTACTCCGATCCCGTGCAAAGCTGTCGCTCAGGCGCGGCCAAAATCCGTATCTGATGCGATCGTATTGACGAGACGGCCAAGGCCGTCAATTTCGCACACGACTTCATCGCCCACATTGACGTTGACGATGCCTTCCGGCGTGCCGGTCAGGATGACGTCGCCGGGCGCAAGCGTCATGAAGCTGCTCAGATATTCGATCAACGCGGGGATATCGGTGACCAGATCGCGCGTGTTGCCATGCTGCTGGCGCGTGCCATTCACAAACGTGCGCAACTCCAGTTGCGTGACGTCTTCGACATCGGCGGCATCGACGAACCAGGGCCCGATTACCGTGCCGCCGTCGCGATTTTTCACGCGCAGGTTAGGGCGATAGTAGTTTTCCAGGTAGTCGCGGATCGCGTAGTCGTTGGCGATCATGTAGCCGGCCACGTGCTGCATGGCGTTTTCGCGCGTGACGTTCTGCGCGGTCCGGCCGATCACCACGGCGAGCTCGCACTCGTAGTGCATGAAGGTGACGTCGGCGGGGCGGCGCGTGAAGCCGCGATGGCCGATCACCGTGCCCGGGCCTTTGAGAAAGACCAGCGGCTCTTCCTGCTTGCTGAACTGCAATTCCTTCGCGTGCTCGGCGTAGTTCAACCCGAGCGCGAAGATCGTACCGACTTCGATCGGCGCGAGCCAGACCACTTCGTCTTCTCGACGCACCCGGCCGTCCGCGAGCCGCACGCCGTTGGCGTCCGGGTACGCTTCGTGAATGGCGCCTGCATACGCAACGCGGCCGCGCATCATGGCTGTTCTCCTTGTTCTTCGTTGCCAACAAACGCCACTTCAAGCGAGGGCATTGCGCCGATCGTCAGCGTGGCGGTGTCGCCGATATGTGCGACGGGCGAGCCATACGGCACGCCCAGCGTGATCACGTCGCCCGCGCTGAGCGTCATGAAATCGGTCACATCTGCAATCAGCTGAGCGACGTTGCGCGTAACCGACGCAGTACTTGCAATAAACGTCTCACGTCCGGCAATCGAGACCTTGATCGCCAGGTTGTCAGGCGTGGGAACATGACACGCCGCGACCACGGCCGGCCCGATCACGCAAAAGCCGTCGCGGGCCCGGAACCGCACCGATGGCCGGTAGACGCTCGCATGCGGCACGCTCAGATCGGCGACCGGCGTATAGCCGGCAATGTAGTCAAACGCGTGCGCCACGTTCACACGTGTGGCCGTGCGGCCGATCACGATGCCGAGCGATGCGCCCACTTCCACACCCAGCGCATCGTCGGGCACGGCCACGCGGGCGCGGTGCCCGGCCAGCGTATTGCGCGGCTTCAGATAGAGAACCGGCGCTTTCGGCGGCGCTTTGTAAGGCGCGGCGTTGACCGCGTCGCCCAGTGCGTCCAGCGCGGCACGGTCGTTGAGCAGGGTTCCATAAACGGCGCCTGAAACCGGCGCGCGGCAGGCAACACCACGCGCAAGCAGCACGGCGGCGGTGTGCGCATCCACGTCGCGAGGCAGGACGTCGCCCTCGGGATGCAGCAGGTGATCGGCAAGTGCAAACATAAATCAGTTGTCTCTCAGAGAAAACACTAACATGTTAGTAGTATTGCGCTTGATATCATCCACGGTCAATAGCCTGTCGGCTGATCGCGGGTTTTCCCTTAAGCTTCGACAGCTGTTTTTAATTCGACTTCCGCCATGTCCGCTTCCGCTTCTACCCGAGTTTTGCACCGCAACCTGCCGATGTTGTTGCTGCGCGCCAGAGAAAAAATGATGGAGCGCTTCCGTCCGTTGATCACCGCGCACGGGCTCACCGAACAGCAATGGCGCGTGATTCGCGCGCTCAACGAACATGGGCCGATGGAGCCGCGGCACATCTCCGACATCTGCACGATTTCGAGCCCGAGCATGGCCGGCGTGCTCGCGCGCATGGAGAGCATGGAACTGGTGACGAAGGAGCGTTTTGCGGAAGATCAGCGCCGCGTGCTGGTGTCGCTCACGGATACGAGCGTGGAACTGGTGCGGGTGATTTCGCGGGATCTCGAAGCGCACTATCGGGAGTTGGAGCGCAAGGTGGGGCCGGAAATCGTCGAGCGCGTGTATCGTGCGGTCGACGATCTGCTGGCCGGCCTCGAAGAAGGCGATGAGTGAGGTCGTGCTTCGGTGTGGCGCGGTTGCGCCGATTCGTCACCAGCCCTGAAAACGTGTCCACACGGCGACATCGCCATTCGCCGAAAACGCGTGGTACTCGGGAAACTGCGCACCGGTTGCGCATGCGTGATTCGGCATGATGCGCAGCTTCGCGCCGATCGGAAAGCGCTGGGTGATGTCCTCGTGCGGAGACTCGGTGTCGACGGGAGACAGAATGCCGTGTTCCTGATTGGCGCCGCTGACCACGTAGTCCGAGAGCGGGGTGCCGTTCAACGCGCACGGCTGGCCGTATCCATAGTCATGCGACTGTTTTGACGTGCCGCGGTCGCGGCTCATTGCCATCCAGCCCGCGTCGAGTACCGCCCAGCCTTTGTCCGGCTGATGGCCGATCACGGTGGCGAGCACGCTGAGCGCGATCTCGTCGAGCGAACACACGCCGACATTGCGCATCACCAGATCGAACAGCACATAGACGCCCGCGCGCACTTCAGTCACGCCATCCAGTTGCCGGGCGGCAAGCGCGGTGGGTGTCGAGCCGACGCTGACGGCCGGACAGGGAATGCCCGCTTCGCGCAGCCGTTGCGCGGCGCGCACGCACCCCGCGCGCTCCTGTTCGGCGAGTGCCGCGAGCGCTTGCGGTGTATTCAGTTCGTAACTGGAGCCGGCATGGGTCATCACGCCGCCTACGTTGACGCCGCGCTCGTGCAGAGTCTGGCCGACTTCCAGCAGCGTGTCCTGTTCCGGCGTAATGCCGGAACGATGGCCATCGGTGTCGATTTCGATCCACACGTCAAAGGTTTCCTGATGCTCGCGGCCGAATTGCGCAATGGCCGCGGCGGCCGCTGCGTTATCCACCACCAGTTTCAGATCGCAACCTTGCCGGCGTAGCGCGAGCGCTCTCGGCAATTTGGATGGGACGATACTGACCGCGTAAAGAATATCGGCGATACCGCCGGCAAAAAAGGCTTCGGCTTCTTTGAGGGTCGAGACCGTGATGCCGCGCGCGCCGGCAGCGATCTGCGCGCGCACTACGTCGATACATTTGGTGGTTTTGACGTGCGGGCGAAACGCGACGCCGAGCATATTCGTCTGCGCCTGCATCCGCGCGATGTTCTTCTGCATCCGCGTGATGTCGATCAGCGCGGCGGGGGTGTCGATGTGGTCGAAATTCATGCTTTCACCGGGGCGTGGAGTGGGTGTCGCTCAGGCCGAAACGGCCGAGCCAGGGCAGAAGTGCGTCGAGCGTCGGCGATTCGATCTCGGGCCGCTGTGCGCCTGTCACCAGCGGCAGGCCCACGTGGTTGTGCCAGTAAGTTCGCAAGCCGACGGCAGCCGTGCCGAACATGTCGTAGCTCGAGCCGGCCACGAAAGCCGCTTCATGGGCTTCGACACCGAGTTTTTCGAGCGCGAGCCGGTAGGGCAGCGGGTCGGGTTTATACATGCCGGCCTCTTCAGCGGTCACGATAGCATCCCAATGAATCGGGAAAAGGTTTGCAGCCTGCATGCCGAGACGGGTGGAACAGTTGGTCACGATCGCCAGCTTGCAACGCGGCTCTAATGCCTGAAGCGCCTGCAATGCGTCGAGGGCGCCGAGCCAGGGCGCGAGCTCGAGCCAGTCTGTTTCGAGTGCAAGCGCTGCCGATGCCGGCAATCCCACCTGAACCGCTGCCTCGCGCACCAATTGTTCATACGGAACGTATTGGCCGCATCCATAGGTTAGCCGCAAATAGGCGGCACGCCACGCACGGCCTGCCGGTTCGGAGCCCGCCGCGCGATTCCAGGAGGTCCATGAGTCGAGCAGGGCGGTGAGAAGATCGAAGAGCACAGCCTTCGGGTAAGCAGAAGAAACCGGAACGGAAGTCATGATTTAACCGGCGATGGATGATGAGCCGATTATAAAGTTTCATCTGCTACGAGACGTTAAGCCAGGTTGATTCAAAGATTCAATCTGACTGAATCAACTGGCTGATGCGACACCGGGCGGAAACCTGAAATTCACCGTCGCCACGGCGGCGCCGGTCTGAACCTGCTTTGCAAATACTGCATGAAGTGCCGCGTACGCGCGGGCAGTCCCGCGCGATGATGGGTGAGCGCAATCACGTTGGCGTCCGGTGTTTTCCACGCCGGCAGGAGGCGCACGAGCTTGCCGGTCGCGATGTCGTCGGCAACGTCCCATTCGGAGCGCAGGATCACGCCGCGCCCTTCGCACGCCCATTGCCGAATCACGTCGCCATCGTTGCAACTCAAACCAGGGGACACGCGCACGCTGTGGCGAGTGCGGCCTTTGCTGAATTGCCAGAGCGTGACATCTTCGTTGTTCTCGCGCAGCACGATGCAAGGGAGCGTGTTCAAATCCTCCGGCGAGTCCGGCATACCAAAGCGTCTGAGCAGCGCGGGCGCCGCGCAGACGAAGCGCGCGTTGGGTGCGATTGCGTAACCGACCCGGTTCGAGACCGGTAACTCGCCGATATGCACGACAATGTCGAAGGAATCCGCGGTCTCGGTCAACGGCTGGTCGGACAGCGTGAGCGCGATGTCGATCTCGGGATGCTGTTGCCGGAAGTCGGCGATGGCGGGCGCCACGTGGCGGCGGCCGAAGCCCAGCGGCGCATTGATTTTCAGGGTGCCCACCAGACCGCCCCGGCGCGTCTGCAGATTTTCGAGCAGGGTGTCGAATTGCTGCACGAGTTCGGCGCCTCGTTCGCATAGCAGCAGGCCTTCTTCCGTGAACTGCAGTCGGCGCGCCGTGCGGTTGATCAGTTGCGTGTCCAGCTTCTTTTCGAGTTGCTGCAGCCGCTGGGTGATCGCAGAGGGCGACAGTCCCAGTTTCCGCGCCGCAGCGATCAGGCTACCGCTCTCGCGAATGGTCAACAGGAAGCGGATATCGGCCGAGTCAGTCATGTCAGCGGCTTTTTTGGGTTCGGAAGTCTGGCAGCTTAAAGCGTTTGGATGCGCGGTTCCAGTTTTGTGCTGGTGTCGGCGGGGCCCGGCTCAGAGTCATCCAACGCGATAGGTCATCGCAAGGTACAGTGACGTTTTCTGTAACGAAGACGACAGCCTGAAGCGCTAGAGTGTGCGCTCGAGCAGAGTGAAGAGAGGAGCCTAATGTCGTTGTCACATGGTCCGTCGGGCGCTGCGCAGGAAAGTGCCCTGAAACAGGGCGTATTTCTGCATACCGGCTGGCGCAGCGCGGGAACGTGGGTCTGGTCGCGTCTGCGGGCGCTGGACAAAGTAACTGGATTCTATGAACCGCTGAGCAACGTGCTCGCCGAGCTGAGCATGGCCGACGTCTCAGCCTCCCGTCCCACGCTGACCTCGGGGCATCCGCCGCTGGCCGCGCCTTATTTCGAAGAATACCGTCCGCTGCTGCAAGCGGGCGCGCGCGGTGTCGCGGGATATCGCAAGCGCTTTGGCATCGATCGTTTCGCGAGCGCACCAGACGCGGAATTTCCCGCGTTGCAGGCTTATTTGCAGGCACTGAGCGACTGTTCCACCGAACAGGGCAGGGTGCCCGTCTTCAAGTTCTGCCGCTCGTCGGGCCGCTTGCCCTGGCTCAAACACGCGTTTCCTGCTGCCATGCACGTGGCGGTACTGCGCAATCCCGCATCGCAGTTTGCCTCCGGGTGGCTGCTCAATCAGCAATGGAACAATCCGTTCTTTGTCGCCGCGCCGTTTCGCGTGCTGGGACTGAATCAGTCGGAGCCGCTCGTCAGGCAGGCAATCGAGGCGTGCGGCGTGAGCCTGCCACCCGCAGCGCCTGCTTCAGACGACGCCTACGCCATGGCGTGCGAGCAGTATGCGCGCACTGCGGAAGGCAACAATGCCTATCGCGCCTTCATCGCATTGTGGGCGCTCTGCGCGTTGCGCATGTCGGATGGCGTCGATCTGCTGATCGACATGGACCGGTTGGGGCAGTCGGGCGAATACGCGGCCGGCTTGCGTGCGGGATTCGAAACCCAATGCGGTTTGTCGCCCGATTTCAGCAGCGCGCGTGATCTTGTCGAGGAGACCCGGCGGAGTGCGGGACGCATGTCAGGAATTGACGGCCGCTCGATGCGCGCCGTGCATTCCGCGGCGCTGAAATTCATCAAATCGCAGAACGGGGTGGACGCGGCGCTGGTCGAAACGGTGCGCGAGAAGATGGTGCTGGCCAATGAATTGACCGAGGCGTGGTCCTGAGCGACTGGCAACGAGACAGCCGCGCGCGCTCATGAGCACGCGCTGCCGCGGAAAATCTATTTGGCCGCCGACACCGCAGCCCGCAATCCGAGCAGATAACTGTCGACACCGAAGCCGCAGATTTGCCCTTTGACGATCTCGGCGAACACGGATAGATGGCGAAACGCCTCCCGTGCATGAATATTCGACATGTGAATCTCCACCACCGGCACCGTGAGAATGGCGAGCGCGTCGCGGATGCCGTAGCTGTAGTGCGTCCATGCCCCAGCATTGATGAGGACGCCGTCGGCGTTGTCGATAAACGCCTGGTGAATCCGCTCGCACATTTCCGCTTCACTGTTAGTCTGGAAGCTTTCCACCTGCACGCCCAGCTCCTTGCCCAACGCCTGCAGGCTGCTATCGATTTCAGCCAGCGTAACGGTGCCGTATTGCACGGGGTCGCGTTTGCCGAACATGTTGTGGTTGATGCCGTGGAGCATGACGAAGGTTTTCATTGATCTTCCATGGAGTGAGTGAAGGCGTCAGCGCATCGGCGCGACGTCATCAAGCCGCATGTGCGGGTGTCGTATCGACAATCTTGCCGGCGCTTGCGGCCTGGGCAATCGCCTCGGTAATACGCAGATTCTGAAGACCGTCACGGGCGCTCACGAGCGGCTCGGCTTCCCCGCGAATCACGCGGCCGAAGTGTTCCAGCTGGAGTCGCAGCGGGTCGTCGCGTGTCATGGCGGCGACACTGACCTCGAACGGTTTCCACCACGAGCGGTCCTCCGCCTTGCCATAGGTTTTCAGCCGCATCGTGGGCACGGCAAGTGAGCCGAAGGTGCCCGCAATCACGTAACAATCCTCGTCGGGATAGGTCGGGTACGCCTTGTTCTCCTGCGCGGTCTGCTCCCAGCTGCGCGCGCTTGCGGCCGTGTCGGACAACATGAAACTGCCGAGCGCGCCGCTTGCGAAGCGCAGATTGATCGCCACGGTGTCTTCGACCGGAAAGCCGCGCGTGGCATGCGACGAAAACGCCTGCACCGCGACGATGTCGCCGCAGAGCATCCGCAGGTTGTGCACTTCGTGGATCATGTTGAGCAGAATCGGGCCGCCGCCGATCTTGCGTCGCCACTCCGCGTCGGCGAAGTATTCGTCCGGTTTGAAAAACACCGCGCTGCCCATGACGGCGACCAGCTTGCCGAGCCTGCCTTCTTCGATCACCTGTCTGGCGCGCGCCATGATCGGACTATGGGCCCGGTGATGGCCGATCAGCAATCTCGCGCCGGTACGGTCGACTTCCTTGACAAGCTTCTCTGCTTCCTCGACGGTGGGCGCGATCGGCTTCTCGAGCAAGGCCGGCACGCCGGCCGCGAGACACGCCAGCGCATGCTCGAGGTGCAACTGGTTAGGCGTGGCGAGAATCACGCCGTCGGGCCGGTCCTTGTCGAACAGTTCATCGAGCGATCCGTAGAGCGGCACGCCCGCAGCGGCGGCGAGCGCCTGTGCCGCCGGCGACGGGTCGACGATCGCCGACAGCGTGCACGCTTCGCTTTGTTGCGCCACGCCCATGTGAGCGCGGCCAATGTAGCCCGCGCCGGCCACGGCGATCCGGGTCCTGGTCATGAATAAAACCTTTGACGTCTGAAAGAAGAGAGTTAAGCGAGCGCTTTCTTTGCCTCAGCCATGGTCTGGGCGCGCAGCGCTTCGTACGCGTGCTTTTCGATCGGCACGGCATTGCGTTCGCCCAGATCGCTGAGCTTGACGCGGAAGTTCTCGCGTGCGCTCCATGCAGTGACTGCTGCAACGATAGTGATGGCGAACGTGATGGTTCCGATGATCAGCGGAACGTCATGCGATCCCGGCGGCGCGACGTAGGCGAACAGTGCCGGCAGCAGGGCCGTAATCGTGGTGCCGATGTTCTGGCCGATCGCCATCGCCGATACGCGCGAGCGGGTCGGGAACAGCTCCGGATAGAAACTCGGAAAGATGGCGTTATAGCCTTGATAGACGATGCCCCACATGAGGATCGACATGACCATCGCGAGCGGCACGTTTTTGATGCTGATCGCGTAGAGGTATCCGAACGAGAGCAGCCCCGCCCCAACCGCGCCGACGATGATGGGCAGGCGCCGGCCGATCCGGTCGGACAGATTGCCCACATACGGAATCACCACCACGGCGACGATGTTGCCGATCACCGGAATCCACAGATAGACACTCTTCGAAAAACCGATGCCGTACGACGCCTGAACCGCATACGCTGCGCCGAAAATGGTGGCGACCACGGGGATCACGTTCATCAGCGAGCAGCCGATCACGCGCAACATATCCCCCCAGTTATAGCGGAAGGCCTCGGCGATCGGCGACTTGGGCACGCTACCGCTGGCATCTTCCTTGGTGAAAGCCGGCGTTTCGTGTACCTCGCGGCGAATGAAGTAGCCGGCGATCAGCACCACCGCGCTCAACAGAAACGGAATCCGCCAGCCCCATGAGTTGAACGAACTCTCGTCCATGTAATAGGCGAGCGGCAGGAACACGGCCGCGGCGAGAATCTGCCCCGCTTGCACCCCTTGCAGCGTAAAGCTCGCGTAATAGCCGCGCCGTCCAAATGGCGCATGTTCGAGAATCATGGAACTCGCGCCCGAGATTTCACCGGCCACCGCAAAGCCCTGAATCAGGCGCAGACCCACCAGCAGTGCCGGTGCAAGCAGGCCGACCTGGTGATAAGTGGGCAGGAAGCCGACTGCCATCGTCGAGAAGCCCATCAGGAACATGCATACCAGCAAGACGTTTTTCCGGCCGTGCGTATCGCCCCAGTGGCCGAGCACGACCGCGCCGATCGGTCGCGCAACATAGCCGACGCCATACGTCGCGAGCGATGCGACGATGGCGATCTTCGGATTGCCTGATGGAAAGAACAGTTGGGGAAAGATGAGGGCCGCTGCCTGCGCGTAGATAAAGAAGTCGTAGTACTCGAGCGCAGAGCCAATCCAGCCGCTGGCGGTCGCTTTGCGAGCCTGCGAGCGATGCTCGCCGCTGCCTGCAGATGCATTTGTTTCCATGTTGTCTCCTGAACAGAAATGTTTGATCAGCTTCTGTGGCTGACTCATTTGCGTCTTTAAAGTGAATCTTTGCAAGCCAGGACTTACCGGGAAGCGGCTATTGGTAGGCCGCTCCGTGCGCGTGTCGAAAGAACTTGCAGGTGATTCGGGCGGCTGGCGGCAAGGGTTAACCAGTGCTTTGATGTCCGGCGCGATTCATCGGGCCTGCTTCGCTTGCGTGACGAATCTCTTACAGCTAGGGTAATGTGCTTCTGCACGGACACAATGCGGCCAAATGGAAAATCAGAATGCGCTCACAGCCAGCAATGAGTCGTTTCTGCGCGATCTGCAACTGTTCTGCAATATCGCGCGCCGCTCCAGCTTTGTTGCGGCGTCGACGGAAATGGGGCTGTCGCCGTCGCACGTGAGCAAGCGCATTGCGATGCTGGAGGCGAGTCTCGGCGTCAAGCTGTTTCAGCGCACCACCCGCAAGGTCAGCGTGACGAGCGACGGCGAAGCGGCTTTGCAGTGGGCGCAGAAAATCCTCGACGACGTGCAGGGCATGGCCGACGCGTTCGCGGATCGCCGTACCGAACTGCGCGGCCTGCTGCGCATCAGCACGAGCTTGCGGCTCGGGCGCAAACATGTATCGCCGATCCTGTCGATGCTGCGCCAACGCCATCCGCATCTGGAGATCTGGCTGGAGTTGCTGGACCGGCGCGCGGACCTGGTGGGAGAAAACTTCGATATCGACGTTCGCGTGGGGGAGGTGCAGGAGCCGCACCTGATCGCCCACAAGATGGTGGATAGCGCGCGGATTCTGTGCGCGTCGCCGGAGTATCTGGAGCGCCGCGGCGTGCCTGTGGAGTTGGGCGATCTGGCCCAGCACGACTGCCTGCTGTTTCGCGGCCGCGACGACCGCTTCGGCGTCTGGCGCCTGAGCGGCCCGAATGGCGAGAAGAGTGTGAAGGTGACCGGAACCGTCGCGTCGAATCTCAGCGACATCGTGGTGCAGTGGGCGAAAGACGGCTACGGCGTGGTGATGGTGTCGCTCTGGGACGTAGCCGAAAGCCTGCGCTCCGGTGAACTGGTGCGCGTATTGCCGGAGTATCTGCAGCCCGCGGACGTGTGGGCCGTGACGGCGGAGCGTTTGTCGTCGTCGGCGAAGATCCAGGTTTGCATCGAGTTCCTGCGGGAGCAACTGACGAACGGCCCATACGCTCTCGTCACACGCGGCGTGGGCGGCTTTTGACGCAGCCAGTGGCACCACGGCAAGCGAGGACGCGCCGCACCGCAGCATGGTCCGCGCTGCGCAATCGGGCAGCCCCCGTTCCAATACAGTTGCGATGCAAAAAACAATACAGTGAGGCGCGGTTTTATTGTGCTGTATCGGGAATATGCCCGGCGCCGTCGATACAGTTGGCAGGTCTTGATGGCGCCTGCCGCTTACGCGCAGCGCGACGTAGCCTGATTTTCTCGCTCACGGCCCGGTGCCGAGCCGCACCGGGTTCTCCCGAACACGAGGTAACGAAATGAATGCAGTGAACGAACAAGCGAAGCTGTCGGTGCAGCAACTGGGCCATTTCATCGGCGGCGCACCGGCCGCGCCGGCTAGCGGGCGCTTCAAGGACGTATTCAATCCCGCCACCGGCCAGGTCACTGGTTCGGTCGCGCTTGCGTCGGTCGAGGAAGTGGACGCGGCGGTGCAGGCCGCCAAGGCCGCGTTTCCCGCATGGAGCGAAACGGCGCCGATCAAGCGCGCACGCATTCTGTTCAAGTTCAAGGAACTGCTGAACCAGCATCACGACGAACTCGCGCTGCTGATCACGCGCGAACACGGCAAGGTATTCACCGACGCGCAAGGCGAAGTGGTGCGCGGCATTGAAGTAGTCGAGTTCGCGTGCGGCATTCCGAATCTGCTCAAGACCGACTTCACCGACCAGATCGGCGGCGGCATCGACAACTGGAATCTGCGTCAGCCGCTCGGCGTGGTCGCGGGTATCACGCCGTTTAACTTCCCGGTAATGGTGCCGATGTGGATGTTCCCGGTCGCGCTCGCCTGCGGCAACACGTTCGTGCTCAAACCGTCGGAGCGCGATCCGTCGGCCTCGCTGCGTCTGGCTGAATTACTGAAGGAAGCCGGCTTGCCCGACGGCGTGTTCAACGTCGTGAACGGCGACAAGGTGGCCGTGGACGCGCTGATCGAGCATCCGGACGTGGCGGCGCTGTCGTTTGTCGGCTCCACGCCGATCGCCGAATACATTCATACGGAAGCCGCGAAACGCGGCAAGCGCGTGCAGGCGCTCGGCGGCGCGAAGAATCACCTGGTGGTGATGCCGGACGCCGATCTGGACCAGGCGGTCGACGCTCTGATCGGCGCCGCATATGGCTCGGCGGGCGAGCGCTGCATGGCGATCTCGGTCGCGGTGGCGGTCGGCAATGTCGCCGATCAACTGATCGAAAAGCTGGTGCCGCGTGTGAAGTCGCTGGTGATCAGGAATGGCGAAAATCTCGACGCGGAAATGGGCCCGCTGGTGACCGCCGAACACAAGGCGAAGGTGGCTGGCTATATCGCCTCGGGCGAGGCGGAAGGCGCGAAGCTGATAGTCGATGGCCGCGCGCATCCGGTGGCGAGCGAGGCGGGTTTCTTTATCGGCGGCACGCTGTTCGATCATGTCGGCACGCAGATGAAGATCTACAAGGAAGAGATTTTCGGCCCAGTGCTGGCGGTGGTGCGCGTGCCCGATTTCGCGAGTGCGGTCGCGCTGATCAACGCGCACGAGTTCGGCAACGGCGTATCGCTGTTCACGTCTGATGGCGGCGTGGCGCGTGCGTTCGGCCGGCAGATTCAGGTGGGTATGGTCGGCATCAATGTGCCGATTCCGGTGCCGATGGCATGGCACTCGTTCGGCGGCTGGAAGCGGTCGCTGTTCGGCGATCACCATGCATACGGCGAAGAGGGCGTGCGGTTCTATACGCGCTACAAGAGCATCATGCAGCGCTGGCCGGATAGCATCGCGAAGGGCGCTGAATTCACGATGCCGGTGGCGAAGTAAACTCTTCGCGGCGTATTGCGGTAACCGAAAAGCCGCACCTGATTTTTTCGGGTGTGGCTTTTTTTATCCGACTCGATTCAATCGTCTTCCGCTTCGCTCAGCACGGCGTTCTGCACGGCCGTGGCGGGACTGACATAGGGCGTGGTCTGGTGCGGCTCGTCGATGCTATAGCGCAGACGGCCCGCCTCGACAAACACACGAAATTGCCGGTACTTGTAGAGGTAAAGCAGACCGACGCACGCCGCGGCGAAGCCCGATGCGGCGCCTACGCCGAGCGCCCAGCGCGGGCCGAAGCGGTCCGCCACCCAGCCGACCACCGGCGCACCGAGCGGCGTACCGCCTAGCGCGATGGCCAGCAGGATCGCGATGACGCGGCCACGCATGGCAGGCTCGGTGGAGAGTTGCACGAGGCTGTTGGTGGAGGTGGTGAATGTCTGCGTGGACACGCCGATGACGACGAGCGCGAGCCCGAACAGCACATAGTTCGGCATCAGTCGCGGCGACCGTGCAGCCCACGCCGAATGCGCCCGCCGCGCCGAGCAGGATCGCCATGCGCGGCTTCGCGCGGCGCGCGGCCAGCAGCGCGCCGGTGACCGAGCCGATCGCCATGGTCGAACTCAGCAAACCGTATTGACTCGCGCCCGCGTGAAACGCGGTGACCGACATGGTCGAGATGAAGATCGGGAAATTCAGCCCGAACGTGCCGATCAGAAACAGCATCAGCAGCGCGGCCTTGAGGTCGGGCCGCTTCCACACATATTTGAAGCCTTCCACGAAGCTGCCGCGCGTGCGTACTGCGCGCGGCTTCAGGTGCAGTTCGCTGGTACGCAGCAGGCGCAGCGAACACAGCACGGCGACGAACGACATCGCGTTGATCAGGAACACCCAGCCGGTGCCCACCGAGGCGATGAGCACGCCCGCGACCGCCGGGCCGATCATGCGCGCGGCGTTGAACGAGGTGGAGTTCAGCCCGACCGCGTTGGACAGATCGGCCTCGCCGACCAGATCGGAGACGAAGGTCTGACGCGCCGGTGAATCGAACGCGGTGACGCAACCGAGCAGCAGCGCAAACACATAGACCTGCCACAACTGCACGAGGCCGGTGACGGTGAGAATGCCGAGGCCGAGCGCCAGCGTGCCCATCGCCGCCTGGGTGGCGAACAGCAGCTTGCGGCGGTCGAAGTGATCGGCCGCGAAACCGGTCAGCGGCAACAGCAGCATTTGCGGCCCGAACTGCAGCGACATGACGATGCCCACGGCTGTCGCATTGTGATGCGTGAGTTCCGTGAGCACGAGCCAGTCCTGCGCCGTGCGCTGCATCCACGTACCGACGTTGGAGACGATCGCGCCGCCGGCCCAGACCCGGTAGTTGAAATTGCGCAGCGAACGGAAGGTGCCGCTCACCGGAATATTTCCGTCACGATGATGCGTGCGGCGCGCCGGTACCAACAAGGGGTCATGCGCGTGTGCTTTCGAGCAGGTCGAGCACGTCCTGCGTCGTGCCGGTTTCGCCGAGGCGCGGGAAGATCCGCGCGATGCTGTTGGCGTGCGCGTCGGCGTTCAGATCGGTCATGGCGTCGACCGCGAGCGTGACGTTAAAGCCGAGTTCGTTCGCGTAACGCGCGGTTGACTCGACGCCGATGCTGGTCGCCACCCCCACGATCACCACCTGGGTGACGCCTTGCCCGCGCAAATACGCTTCGAGGTCGGTGTTGGTGAACGCGCCCCAGGTGCGCTTGGTCACCACGTGGTCCGACGGCTGCTGGTTCAGTTCGGGCACGAGGTCGGCGAAACCGGCAGGGAAGTCGCCGCGGCTGCGCGGCTGCTGTTCCGTGCGGCCCGGTGCGCCGGCTGCAACGTTGACGAGCACCACGGGCAGCGCATGGCGGCGGAACGCGTCGGCGAGGACACGCGCGCGCTGCACGATCTCCTCGGTGGGATGCGCCACGGGCAAGGCGACGATGCCCTGCTGCAAGTCGATAACGATGAGCGCGGTTTTCGTGTCGAGCGTGGTAAGTGCCAAGGTATTCTCCTGCGGATTAGATATCGATGAGGCGTTTGAGCAATTCGACGCCTGTTGCGAGTTGCGCCTGCTCGGCGGGCGCGAGCCGGGTCTGAATGGTGCGAAATAGCCAGTCTTCGCGCGCCGCGCGGCTGATCCTGATCTTCTTGCGGAAAGCGGGCGTGAGGGACAGCACGGTTTGCCGGCCGTCGTTCGGGTCGGGCGCGCCGCTGACAAGTCCGGCCGCTTTCAGCACGGACAGCGTTTCACCCATCGACTGCGAACGCACGCCCTGGGCGCGCGCCAGCGTGGTGACCGTGGCCGGGCCCTCGCGTTCCAGCAGCATGAGCACCCGTACCTGCGACGGCGTGAAGTCGCCCAGGTGGCCTTCTTCGTGCAGGCGGCGGCGCAGTTTGCCGATGACCACGCGAATGTCTTCGGCCATGGCGTGTACCGCGTCGGGGTTGGATTCAGCCGGGGGAGTATTGCTGGACATGCCCGTTCAGATGTGAAGGTTACCTACGAAGGTTACCTTCACATCTGGTGGGCGTCAAGTCGATGCCGCGATTGGGGGATCAGGGACGGTGTGTCATTCGGGAAAAAGGCTCTATCGCGTGGCTGTCTTTCCGGCGGAAACGCAGCGTTGCCGGGGGCGACTGTAAGCGTGTTTTCGCTGGATGCGTGCTGCGGTGCATGACACGGTGCATCGCTACGTTCTTCCGTAGCGTCCCTCTCATTCCTTGCCTTTCTAGTTTGTTCAGCTTTAGTCTTGGATATCAACCGATGGGTTTATCAAAGTTAAAGGAGCTTGCCATGAGCGATCCGCATCATCGTCCTTCGCTGGGTTCTGCGGTGTACTACAAAGACCCGTTTGCCGCGCTCGACTGGCTCGAGAAGGCGTTCGGCTTTACGCGGCAGATAGTCGTCACCGACAGCGATGGCCAACTGGGACATTCGGAAATGCGTTTCGGCGACAGCTATCTGATGGTGTGCCGCGAATGGTCGGAAGACGCGGCGAGCCCCGAGTCGCTCGGCGGCAAGAACACCCAGTCGGTGCATGTGCAACTGCGCGAAGGCATCGACGAACATTGCGCCCGCGCGCGCGCCGCGGGCGCCGTCATTACGCGCGAACCGGCAGATCAGTTTTACGGCGACCGCGTGTATGCTGCGCGCGATCCGGAGGGCCACGTCTGGAGCTTCGGCCAGACCGTTCGCGAGGTGTCGCGCGAGGAAGCCGAGCGCGTAAGCGGCCTGAAAATCGAAGGGTGGGTGTGACGCATCAAGGAGCGGGCGTTTGAACGCACACGGCGCCTTCACGCCGGAAAATGCCGCCCCGCGCGGCGCAACGAATACATCCGGCATTCGCCGAAGTTCTTCGCCATCGGTTGCATGCCGGCGTATTCGCAGACGTAAGCATCCCGTGTCGTGAAGGCTAGCGCCGCCGCAAACTGCTCGGTGACGAAGATCTCGCCAACGGGCGTCACGGGCTCGATGCGAGCCGTACGCACGACCTCCATCCCGACAAATTTATGCCGGTGAATCACCTTGTCATAACGCCGGTAAAGCGGCCCGACATGCGCGCTCAAGCGGATACCCAGATGCGCCGGCAAGCCGAGCTTCGCAGTCTTCTCCGGCCGTAGCACCTTCTGGAGCCTGAAGCAGCAGTCGATCGCCGCCATCACGTCGGATAACACGATGAACAGACCGTCCCCGGCGGTTTCGGCATATTCGACGCCGTCGCACGCCTGAAGTGCATCGGCGAATCCGCCGATCACGTGCTCCAGAAACGTCAGTTGCTCCGCTTCGTTCAACATGCTGAAGCCGCGCACATCGCCAAACACAATGGCGTGCGGTTTGCGGACGCCATTCGATCGCGAGCCGCCGGGCAGCGTTATCCCGGCGATGTCCCGGTTGCCGGAAGGAATCGCGCCGAACGAAATCGTGCCGTCGCCGCACACGAACAACTCCGGGTCGACCACGAGGCTATGCCCGCGCAGCAACGCGAGTCCGCGCGCCTGCTGTTGACATAGAAGCGCGCCGGCGGGCTCGTCGGGCGAACCTTCCTTGGTGACGAGCGTCACGCGCACACGCTCGCTGTCCAGAACGCGGGTCAGCATCTCCAACGACTCGGGCTGGTTCAGAAAAATTCGCGCTGCGAGCGAATCGGGCTCGCACGGCAGCACCAGATGTACATTCGCGCCGACCTCGAGCAGTGCGTTTGCGATCAGCAGATCGGCGGTGGACATCAACGGACCGAACGCAATGACGGTCTGTCCGGATGCGAAAACGAAGGGGTTGTGCGACAGAAGCACATCGGGCCGCGAGATCCAGTTGAGCACGCGGGGCTTCGGCAGATGATCGACAATGTCCACCGGTGCCTGCGCGAGGCTGGCGACCCACGTCAGTTGACGGCGCGTGCTCGCCACGGCGTCGAGATTTTCGGCACCGGTGGTCGCGATGATCGCGAGGCGGTCGTTGGCCGCGGCCTGCAACATGCTGATCGCGGCTTCGAATTGGCCGAGGATCAGGAATGCTTCCGCCTGCGTGACATGCGACCAGTAATCCTGATCGCGTTGCGCGGCGGCCAGTTCGAGCGCGATTTTCGCATAGTGGTGCGCCTTGGCGGACTTGCCGCGCGAGAGATACATCGATGCGGCATTGATCGCCAGATAGTATTTGCCCAGCCGTTCGAACGCGTTCGCATAAGCGATCGCCGAACCCAGCCGGTGTTTTTTCGCGTCTTCGATGGAGCTGCCGCTGGCGCAATCCTTCAGCAGCCGGCCGAACAGGCCCGCGAATTCCGCCGCAAGATCGAGATCGGTGAGCGCGGCGAGCCGGCCGGCTTCGTCGAGTCTGCGGTAGCGTTCGAGCGCACGATTGAGCGCGCCTGCCCGCGCCAGTGCAAGGATCGCCTGATGCTCGACTACCATCGCGTCCGGCCACGCCGCCAGCGCTTTCACGCAGAGGTCGTAGGCGGCGAGGTAGTTGCCTTCGTTGCCGTTCGCGCGCTGAATCCGCTCGAGCCATTGCGCGATGCTCGACGTCGACGGGTCTGCGCCGTCCGTGACGGACGGCGTCATGGAACCACCTGCACGGCCTGCGTTTTCGCAATGTCCTTCGACGATTTGTTCTGGTTGAGCAGCAGCGAGATGACTGAAATGGTTTCGAGCGTGTGATCGCAGCGCACCGGCGACCTGCAGACTTTCGGCGCGGGCAGAGACCAGCTCACGCCGTTGTAGTAGACCGTGTTGAGCGGCGAACTCAAGGCGACGCCCGTCCTCTGCAGATGAAACAGCACGCCGAAATTACAGGTGGTATTGCCACCCTTGTAGTCTTCATATTCGAGTGTCACGCAGCGCTCCGGCAGTTGCGGATTCGCTTCGCTTTCCTCCTGCTGCAGCGCGAGGATCTGTCCAATGTACTGAATCACTTCGAGCGTCGAGCGCAGCTTGAACACAACCGTGTTGGCCTGTTCGCCGACCACCGTCTGCGGCGTGGTCCCTGCCTGATCGTTGGAAGCGCTGTGATCGGCGGCGGGACCGTGTTTGCGCGAGCACGCGTCCGTTGGGACCGAAGTCGATTCGTCGCGGTCGCTGGCCAGCACGCCGGCGACCGTGGGGCGTCCCGCGACTTCGCGGCACATGACCACATAGCTGCCGTGCGCCGCGCTCATCAGCTGATATTTGCCCGATTTGAGGGTGGCGAGCGAATAGCGGTTGGGATCGATGCTGGCGACCGCCGTCAGATCCTTATGCATGTCGAGCTCGAACGGTTGGCCGACGGGCCTCGGCATCTGCGTGACGCTCAGCGGATAGAGCCGTCCCAGATTGTTGATGGTGCGCAGGAACGCGTAAAACTCGGGCTCCGACTGGCCATCACAGGGCTCGTCGGCTTCCACGATCGAGTAGTCGGCCGGCAGTGCGTTCAGGCCCGGCGGCTTGTGATAGCACACAACTCTCGAACTGTTCGGCGCGTTCAGCAGCATTTCGGGGCTGCCTCCCGAACGCAGGCCGGAAACCAGCAACAGCAGCACCATTCTGTAATCGATGCCTTCGTTCAGAAAGAACTGTGCGGTTTCGGGCGTGATGGGCCGCATCACACCGTTCGTGAAGTCCTGCGTATCCAGGCTGTCGATGTCGAAGCTCGGCGAACTGGAGATGGTCATGCCGACCGTGCCGAGTTTGCGCGGCAGGGTCGTGGCGTGATCGGGCGCCATGAACGGAAAGGTCGCCGACACCGACGCGCCGTTCGACAGTGAACCGCGAATGCTCGCGAGCTCGCTGAAGTGCAGCGGTGCGCCGTCCTTCGCACGGAGGATGTTCTGCAGGATCACCTGATTCGACGCGATGTCGTTGGCTTCGAAATAATCGACGACCTGGTGGTTGATGATCGGCTCGAGCGAACAGGCCACGAGCAGTGGGCAGAGCAGGGTGGAAAGGACCAGCAGCCGACGCATCATCATGTTCCCCTTGTTATATGCCGATAGTGCCGGGCGGTGGTGCATCGCCTCGATCGGTCAGGCCTGTGGTAAAGCGGCGCGTGGTCTGAAGCCGGCCGCGAGCGCCGCCGCCAGCGCGCAACCCAGCATCACGGCGGCCATCGGTCTGGCCGTGCCGTCGGCCAGTTTGCCCACGAGCGCGCCGGTGACCGCCCCGCCCGAATATTGCATCGTGCTCATGAGCGCAGTCGCACTGGCGGCGTGACCCGCGTGCCGCGACAATGCGCCGACCTGGGTATTCGACGGGATGAAGCAGTAACCGAGCGTGAAAACCAGCAGTGCGATGAACACCGGCCAGACATGCAGCGGCGGACGCAGGCCGCAGGCCATCAGACAGCCGCTCGCGAGCAGCCAGATCACGACGCCGAGACTGATCGTCCGAGGCGCACCGCGACGCTGCACGAGCCAGGTATTGAGGCGAAAGAAGCCGACCGTCGCGGCGCCGATCAACGCGAGGGACAGGCCGTAGGCAGTCGGCGTATAGCTGTACTGCGTCATGAACACGGTGGGCGATCCGGCGAGGAACGCGAACAGCGCGCCCATGCCGCAGGTGCCAACTAACGCATTCGAGAGAAACTGCCGTTCGCGCAGCACGCTGCCAAAGAGTCGCAGCGACGCGACGACGTCGTTCGACAAACGCCGCTCGCGTGGCAACGTCTCCGGCAGGAAATAGAACAGCAGCACGAGGCTCACCGCGCCGTACAGCGCCGCGACGACGAAGATCGTCCGCCAACTGGCGGCCTCCAGCACGAGGCTGCCGAGAACCGGCGCGACCACCGGCGCAACCGACATCACCTGCATGACGCCGGACATCAGGGCGGCGGCCTTCGCGCCATCGGCGATATCGCGGACCATCGCCCGCGGCACCACGATCGAGGCCGCGGCGCCGAATGCCGCGAGCGCCCGGAATGCGCAAAAGCTCGTCGTGCCTTGAGCGAGGGCGCAGCAGATCGATGCGAGTGTGTAGATCGCGAGACCGGCGGCAAGCGGCGCGCGCCGTCCGAAGCGGTCCGAGATCAGCCCTTGGGTCAGCTGGCCGACAGCGAATCCGGCAAAGTAGGCGGCGAGTGTGAGCTGCGGCGTCGAGCGGCCGAACTCCTGCGCAATCGCGGATGCGGCAGGCAGATACATGTCCACCGATACCGGGCCGATCGCGATGATGAACCCGAGCAGATACTTCAGATCGGGCGTCGGGTTGACGCGCAGGTCGTGAAGATTGTCCATCGCGAACTCCAGTGGGCCGCTCGATCGAGACTGCGCCGGCAGGCGTCGTAAGCGGGTCGGCTTGCCGTGATCCGGCGTTTTTCATGGTACGGGCCTGCGTCCGTGCTTGCTGTTCGACAGCACACGGACTCGCGTGATGCGGCGTCAGCCGTCATCGGCGCATTGCACCAGGGCGGCGATTCTTTCGAGCCGCGATCGCCAGCTTTCTCCGGCATGCGGTTGCGCTGCTGGGCCACCCAGGCGCGGCAGCGTGCCGGGCAGTGCGGCGAGATCTTCGGTGCGCACTGCGACGGCGGAGCCCGGCGCGTCGGTATAGCGCCCCACGATCATCCCGACGAGCCGGCCACTGGCGTCGACGACCGGACCGCCGCTGTTCCCTTCGCGCAGTTCGGCGTGCAGCATCAGCAAACGGTGGCCGTTCACGTAGGCGACACCTTTGGCGTAGCCACGCGTGAACACCGGCACGCGCGGCGACGATGACGTCAGGCCGAAGCCGATCGTATAAACCGACGCGCCGGCCGCGACCGGCCGCACCGCGGGAACTGCGATCGCATCGACAGTGCGCCGCGTGGCGAGCAACGCGACGTCCAGCCTGTCATCGATGAGGATCAGCGAAGCCGGCACACCGGTCTCGCTGCGCGGCCACACGACGATGGTCTTGCAGCCGCGCACGACGTGCGCGCTCGTCAGCATGTTGCCTGTGTGAGTGACGAAAAATGCCGTGCCGCTGCGCAGAAGCCTGGGCGAATCCGCTTGCGCGGCGGCGTCGATGGGCGCGATGCAGCACGTGATTGTCATCGCGACGGCCATCCGCAGCGTGGCCTGAGCCTGTCGGTTCATGCGCGAGTGCCGGCGAGCCGTGCGTGGTTTCATCGTTCGCGTCCTGCACGTTCCGTTGCGTGACAGCGGATATCCGCGGTTCACCGGTCACGCCCGCGCTACTGGTTCGCAAGCTTCCACTCGCCGTTCGCGTCCCGGCACGCGCGCGATGTCTGTTCGTAGGTCTTGCCTTCCTTCGTGTAGGTTTCGGTGTATTGCCGGCAGGTCTGTGCGTTTGCCGATTTGGTATAACCGTTCAGCGGTTTGATCGCGCCCGAGTTGCCGGTCTTCGGGTTGTGCCACTGTTTCGGACGATTGTCCTGCGAGGTCTGCAGGGCCTGTTGCAACGCGGCTGCGCGGGCCTCGCGGTCGCGCTCATCCAGTTCGTGACCGATCACGCCGCCCAGCAGACCACCGGCGAGCCCGCCGGCGACGATCGCGCCGGCGCTGCCATGACCGAACAGGCCGCCGAGCGTGGCGCCCGCACCCGCGCCGATCAAGGCGCCGCCGGTCGTTTTGTTCATGCCGCCGGAGCCGCTGCTGTCCGCACACCCTGTCAACACGGCACCGGACATAACGGTGCAGGCGATCGCCAAGAGCCAGTTATTCATTTCGTATCTCCTTTTTTTTATCGGACGCAATCGCCGGATTCGCTACATTGCCCAGACTCCCGCGTGCGCGCGCCTTGCTTCCTGTTCGGCGGCGGCATAGTCGGCCGGTGCGCCGTCACGCGTGCGGGCCCAGCCGTTGCGCACGGCATGCTCGGCGACGTCCTCGCCGTTTGCCATGCACTGGAACGCGGCGCCTTTCGCGAAACATTCGACGTGGCTGCCCTGGCTCTTCAGATAGCGCCGCATGGCCTGCGCCGGCCGCCCGTCGTCGCCGCGAATCGCGAACAGATTGACGATCTTTCCGGACACGATCAGCGCGCCGGAGTCGAGCACCTGATCGACGTGACCATCGAGATCCGGCTTCGCGAGTTGAACCGGGTTGCCGCCGGAGGGCGGGGCGGGTGTGGGTGGCGGTGCTGGCGCTGGGGTTGGGGTTGGGGTTGGGGTTTGGGACACTACGGGCGTTGGTGTTGGCGCAGGTGTTGGCGTCGGAGTTTGGGCCACTACGGGCGCAGGTGCTGGCGCCGGCACTGGCGTCGGTGCTTGCGAAACTACGGGCGTTGGTGCCGGCGTCTGGGAAACTACGGGCGTGGGCGTCGAATCGGAGTGCCCGATAAACCGTGTTGCGACGAACCCGGCGATAGCCAGAGCGACGCATGCCCCCGCGGCAATCGGAACGACGCGCGAGGGACGGCGCACCTCTGTGGTGTCCGCGCGGGCACCCGCCGCCGCAGCGGACCCCGCTGTCCGACCCGGCTTACCCATTTGCCCCACAGTCGCTGCGCGGGCTGCCGGTCGTGGCGTCTGCTGCTCGCTCGCCTGCGCCGCGCTTGCCGCGGGCGGCCTTGGATCGGCGGACGCTCCGCCCATGAATGCGATCCGGCTCTCGGCCATCCGCGAGACCTGTTCGGCCAGCTTCGCGAGGTTGGTGTCCCAGTCTTCGAACAGATCGAGATATTGCCGGATCGTCAGCTGATAGCGAAAAGCCCCGGAGGGCAGGACGTTTTCGATGCGTACGGGCATCACCGGCATTTTGTATTCGCCCGCGAGCACCAGTTCTTTTTTGACTTCGTCGGAGTTATTGGCGTTGGCCGAAAATACCAGCACCATCACGCTCGACGTTTCGAGCGCCTTCACGATGGAGTCCGCGAAGTCGGCGCCCGGCGCCACGTCGCGCGACGAAATCCAGCAGGTCAGGCCGCGCAATTCGAGCCCATGTCTGAGCTTGTCTGCCGCGATGCTGTCCTTGGAGGAGAAGCTGATGAATGCGTCGTAGCCCATGAGTAAAAATCCGTACAACCACTCCAGTCATGCGTGGCAGCGGAATCGGGCTGCGTGCCCGGACGTTTCGATTTCTTTTCGAGCGATGTTTCGTGCGGGCGTGCATCCGCAAAGATTTTACAGACGCGATACCGCTCCCTATTTTGTGTGAGCGGCCTTTCCAGTATGTGCGCTAACGTACAGTCGCAGTCATTGACGGCTTAAGACAGACGGAACCTGTGGCGTGACTGAATCGACGCGTAATAGGTGCGGATATGGCGCAGCGCACATACGCCGACAGAAATGCGTCCACTAAATACGTGTTAGCAATCTCGTTGTCAGCTTTGTGGGAACCGTGGCTGTCGTGAAGACCAGCACGAGTCGAGGTGCGACGGCGCCTTCTTTTTTGCCGGAGGCAATGGCATGGCGGAGTGTGAACCGGTTGCGCGAAGTGAACTGGGGGTCACACCTCGGAGTGTGGCGAACCCGTGCGCAACGGACAGCCGCCCGAGATCAGGCCTGCGTGTAGGCGTCACCGGACATCGCGAGCTTCCCGCCGCCGACGGTGCGCTGCTCGATGCGACAGTCGGGAAGATTCTCGACCAGATCGGCGCGACCATGAAGGTGCTTGCCGACGATCACACGTTGCATCAGTTTTATCAGAAAGAGACACCCGTTCTGCGGGTTATTTCGCCGCTGGCGGCGGGTGCGGACCGCGTGGTAGCACGACAGGCTGTCGCGCGGCAGTGGTTGCTTTCGGCACCGTTGCCGTTCGCGCAACAGGAATACGAGCGGGATTTTTCCGACAGTGTCGACGAGTTCCGTAGCCTGCTGGCATGCGCGAAGGCAATCGGCGAGGTGGTCGAACTCGACGGTCGCCGCGAAGCGGAAGGGGCAGCCTATTTCGAAGCGGGGCACTTTGTACTACGGCATTCCGACGTGCTGATCGCGGTCTGGGATGGGCTCGAAGCGGCCGGAGAGGGCGGCACGGGCGAGATTGTCGAAACGGCCAGGAGGTTGGGGTTGCCGGTCGTTCACATCGACTCGGCGGCGCCGCATGCCTTCAGGCTGCTGCTCGATCCGTCGTGCGGCGAAGATGGGCAGAGCCTGACGATCGAAGCGCTGGTTCGCCGGATCGTGCTGCCGGCGTGGCGGACTGGTTCGGCACGTCCGACTGGCACGCGCCATCATCACAAGGCTGTCGCGACGTATCTGGGCGAACCGGAAAGTGTATGTGCCGATCGCATTGAATTGTCATGGGCCGGGGTGAAGTCGGCGCCTTTGGCATTGTTAGGCGGTGTGTTCCCCCGCCTGCAGCGATGGCTGGGAGACGCCTCGCCGGTCAACGCCTCTGAACTGAAGCAGCCGGCAAGCGCCGGCAGTCAGGCGGCCGTGACCTACATCGCTCACTTCCAGCGGGCCGACGCGTTGGCGACGCACTACGCCAACATCCATCGAAGTGCTTTTGTGCTGATTTATATTCTCGGTTCGATATCGCTCGTCGCCGCGTTTACAGCGCAGTTTCTCAGAGGCAAGAAATTCCATGGATGGGAACTCGACTTTCGGTTCACCGTATTGGAACTGTGCGCCCTTGCGGTTGTTCTCGCGCTTGTAGTAGCAGAATCTCTATGCCGCTGGCGGGAACGATGGCTCGATTACAGAACGCTCGCCGAGCAATTTCGACAAGCGGATCTGCTGGCGACCATTGGAGGCTCCGAGCCGTGTGGCTGCATGAACCTCAATAGTGAAATTCATCCGATGCGCGGATGGGTACCCTGGTTCGCCGCAGCGGTTCGGCGGTCAGTTGGGATAGTCGGCGCGCGCTATGACGCAGCGTATCTTTCAGAGATACGCGACTGGGCCTCCAAGCAGAGATTGAGCGATCAGCTCGCGTATAACGAGGCGACAGTGCGACGCAATGCAATGATAAGCAAACGTCTACGGTGGTTTAGCATCCGTGTTTTTGTTGTGACTGTCGTCGCAGCGGTTCTCGAGCTTGTTTTGCACACTTGGGAAGTGGCCTGGCCGGCCTGGCTGACGGGAGTCATTCCTGCCGACTGCCGCGACCTGGTAGCGAATTTTTTCCCCGCAGCGTTGCTCGGCTGGTTAGCAGGTGTGTTCCCCGCGCTAGGTGCGGCGAGCTTCGGCATCCGCAATCAGGCCGAGTTCGAGATCGTCGTTCATCGTTCGGCACGGCTGATCGGATTGCTGTCCGTCGAGAAGGCGAACATCGAAAGGCTCACAGGGGACCGGCTCACGAGCAAATCATTGCGACTGGCGGTGCAAAAGAGCGCGAGCATCATGCAGGACGATTCGCGCGCCTGGGCGGAGATTTTCGAGGTGAAGGAATCGGAAGTCGTATAGCGCGATGGGCGTCGCATCGACAACCCGCAGGCCGACGGAATTCATGAATGCGCACGCAGCCGCCGGTTGATGAAACGCCACAGCGCGCTGACCACCAGCGACCCGACACCTAGCCCCACGCCGAGCAGCACGATCGAACTCATATGATCGCGCACTAGCGGCACGTTGCCGAACAGATAACCGGCCGCCACCAGCGAGACGATCCACAGCGCGGCGCCGGCCGTGACGAACGACACGAAACGCGCGAAGGTCATGCGCGACACACCCGCCACGAACGGCGCAAACGTGCGCACGACCGCGATAAACGGCGACAGCAGAAAGGTCAGGCCGCCGCGTGCCTCGTAAAACGCGTGCGCTTTGCGCAGCGCGTTCTTGTCGAGCCAGCGATAGTCGGCGGTATAGACTTTTTCGCCGATCGCGCGACCGATCGCATAGCAGACGATGCTGCCGGCCACCGTGGCGGCGAACAGCACCGGGATCACCAGCCAGACATTCAGCGCGCCGGTGGCGGCGAGCCCGCCGCAGATGAAGATCAGCGGATCGCCGGGCAGAAAGAAGAGCGGGAGAAAGCCGATTTCCACGAACACGACGACAAACAGCATCGCGTAAATAGCGGTGCCGTATTGCACGATCAGGCCGCTCAGGTGCTGGTCGAAGTGCAGGGCGACCTGCAGCACATGCATCAGATCCATCTTGGGTCGAAGGAAAATTCAGGTGTTCAGGAGTTTAGTCCCAAGGCAGTGAGGCTACCTGTTTATTTCAACGCGATGATGTCAATATCGGGACTTTGTTTCCGGCTGCCGGCGCCCGCCTATGCAACACGCCTCTACCGTCTCATTCCGTTTTGCCGCGCTGCACGATGCGCAGACCATCCGTTCGATCGAATTCGAGGCATCGCAGCGCTTTGTCAGCGTCGGCATGACGGGTATCGCCGACGCTGCGCCGATGGAGGTGGAACTCGTTAACCGTAAGATCGCCGCGCAGCAGATCATTGTCGCGGTGAATCCCGACGAGACGTGCGCCGGGTTCGTGATGTTCGAGCCGCAGCCCGCGCGCTTTTACGTGCAGGAACTCGATGTGCTGACGGCACATGCCGGGCAACGCATCGGTGCGGCGCTGATCGAGCAAGTCGCGCAACTCGCACTCGCGCGGCAGGTGACGCAACTCGTCTTGTCGACGTTTCGCGCGGTGCCGTGGAACGCACCGTACTATCGGCGGCTCGGGTTTCGCGATATCGAAGAAGCCGACCTCGATGCGGCGCTGATCGCGCGGCGCGACGCACATATCGCGAGAGGACTCGACGAATCGAAACGCGTGTTCATGCGGCGGGACCTTGCCTGAAGCGCAAAAAACGCAGCGGGTACGCCCGGATATTGCACCGGTCACACCCGCCGCGTCGTTTTGCAGCATACGCCTGTCATGCGGCGGTTCGAAAGCAGTAGCGTATGCCGCTGCCTGTTTCCCCGCCTGTTACGTGTGCTTATTTCACCCGCTTATTCCACGGTTTCCAGCTTCGGATAGTCGACGTAGCCGGCTTCGCCGCGTGCATAGTAGGTTGCCGGATTCGGCTTGTTCAGCGGTGCATTCGTCGCGAAGCGGCGCACCAGATCCGGATTTGCGATGAACAGCTGCCCCCACGCCACCGCATCCGCGTCACCTGCGTCGAGCACCTGCTGCGCGGTGTCCCTGGTGAATTTTTCGTTCACGATGTACGGGCCGCCGAATTCCTTCTTCAGTTGCGGGCCGAGGCGGTCGTCGCCCAACGCTTCGCGTGCGGCGATGAACGCGATCTTGCGCTTGCCGAGCTCGCGCGCCACATAACCGAAAGTGCCGGCCGGGTCGGAATCGCCCATGTTGTGCGCGTCGCGTCGCGGTGCGAGGTGCACGCCGACGCGGTTGGCGCCCCACACGTCGATACAGGCGTCGGTGATTTCGAGCAGCAGGCGGCCGCGGTTTTCGATCGGGCCGCCGTAGGCATCGGTACGCTTGTTGGTGCTGTCCTGCAGGAACTGATCGAGCAGATAGCCGTTCGCGCCGTGCACTTCCACGCCGTCAAAACCCGCGGCTTTCGCGTTCGCGGCGCCTTTGCGAAACGCCTCGACAATGCCGGCGATTTCATCGAGTTCCAATGCGCGCGGCGTCACGTAGGGGCGCTCCGGACGCACGAGGCTCACGTGGCCCTGCGCGGGAATCGCGCTCGGCGCAACCGGCAGTTCGCCGTTCAGGAACAGCGGGTCCGAGATACGGCCGACGTGCCACAGTTGCAGGAAGATTTTGCCGCCGGCGGCGTGCACGGCATGAGTGACGAGCTTCCAGCCTTCGACCTGTTCCTGCGACCAGATACCCGGCGTTTCGGCGTAACCCACACCTTGTGGCGTCACGGAAGTGGCTTCGCTGATGATCAGGCCGGCCGTGGCGCGTTCGGCGTAGTACCTGGCCATCAGCGCGTTCGGCACGCGGATGTCGTCGGCGCGCTGGCGCGTCAGCGGCGCCATGATGATGCGGTTGGACAACGTGATGTCGCCAATCTTGAGCGGGTCAAACAGTGTCGGCATAAGTGGTCACCTTTAGTGGCGGGCACGCGGCCCGAGCCTTCGAACAGTGCGATGAAAGAAGCGAAGCGATGCCGATGAAGTGTTCAGAGCTCGCTATTCATGTGCGCGAGAAACGCCTGGATAACGGGCTCGTTGCGTTTGAAAAACACCCATTGACCGACCCGCTTCGACGTGACGAGCCCCGCGCGCTGCAACGCGGCGAGGTGCGCCGACACAGTGGACTGCGACAGGCCGCAGCGCGCGTCGATCTTGCCGGCGCAGACGCCGTAATCGAGCGGCAGGTCCTGGTCGGCGAAATGCGCGCACGGCTCCCGCAGCCAGCCGAGAATCTCCCGGCGGACAGGGTTGGCAAGCGCTTTGTGGATCGCGTCGATATCGATCGTCATCTGGATGCTTTCAGGTTGCGAACAACAGCAGCGGTGGCGCTAGGGGGCGCCAGTACATCGCTACGAGACGAATCATATATCGGAATTTAACGATATGCATGAAGGCACTACTGGCTATGGGGTCGATGGGTGTCGGCGCACAATATAGGTTGTATTTTCATGTTTGGCACAGAAACGCACGAAAGAGATTGTGTTTCTTGTTTCGAATCATGGAAAATTGTTTGCAACGTGCTGATTTCTATATAATTTTTTATGTCAATCTAATGTTTCTTGCAAGACGAGATTTGCGGGGCCATTTGCCGGTTGTGTTTGTCTATAAATTTCGAATGACTAAATATATGTCTGTGCTTCGTCGGCGGTGCAAACGGCTCGGTCAATCTTTCGATTTTCTTTCGAGGAGAGGGGCCATGCTGCATGAGGTGGCCGTCTCGTCAACTTCTCGGTCGAACTGGAAAGACTGCGTTCTTTCATGAGCCGCTGCGACGGAGGCGAACAGGCGTATTTGCGGCGAGCGATCAATCGATCGGCACCTGCGAATATTGAGTTGTTCAATCTAAGGGCCCGCAAATCGTCCTTAGCGGACGGTGGCCGATCAGGAATGTGCGGCCGTTCAATGTCGCTTTGCTGACATTCTTGAGTAGGTGTCGCCGAATGTCAGCTTTCGTCATTTACGAATGAGTCTTCTCGGCCGAGGCTGTGTGAAAACGCAAAAGTACTCGGTTTTAGGGTGTCGCTTTACCCTTCCCGAGTTGCTACCAAGCCAATACAACGCGATCTGATGGGTCGATTTTTTTGAAGATCACATTCAACACGTGTTTTCACACAGCCTCGACCCGAAGCGGACTTCTGGGATAACCATGCCGCGGCGGCGCTTCCCGAGGTGAAGCGGCCATTCTCGGACCGGCGGCTTAGGGCCTAAGCGTTCTCCACGAATGCGGGCGTTTGAATTGGTGTCGCTACACGTTCACGCCGTCGGCCAACCCACCTGCTAGCACGTCGACGGTTTAGTTCAGGTGCACTCCTCAGCCGATATTGGAAGGAGGTTATTTCCTATCGCCCTGTCACTCGCAAGCCATCCCCGGATTTGCCTTATTTCCGCGTCAAGGTTGAGTAGGTTCACAAATAGATCATTCCCTTCCATCTTTTCCCAGTTCGATCCGCGCCTCGCTTGGCGAGGATCCTGTTAGTTCGTGTATACCCATGCTATGTCCACGATCTCACGATTCCATTGGGGCTCGGCCTGTCAGGCAAAGGGAATGCTCCATCTGCGTCGGGTCGTCATCAACTGTGGAGTCATCGCGGAAAAGCACGCCGGAGGATTCCGGCCACCCGTCAGGATCGGCCACGAAGATGGCGGGCGTTTTCATACTCAACGGCTTACGATAAAAGGGCTTACGATAAAAAACTTGGTAGACCGCTCGCATTGCCATGGCGGACCCAGGGGCGAACACGCGGAACCGCGGCTCATTTCGATGAGCACTCCGCAAGCGGACGGCGCATGAGCGTAGTGAGTGGAAGGCTAAGGCGAAACGATCGGAAGCGTGTTGGAATGTTCAGACAGGCCAAGCTTACGCATTCGGGTGCAGGTAGCCCGGATGCGGACGTCAAGACCGCACCGCCTTCGCGGGGCAGACGCCTCGCGCTTTGGGTTGCGTCTGCAAGCGCATTGGCTGCCGGGGTCCTAGGTATCGTCGCGCATGACGATCGGTTCGACGATGATCAGGCGCTCGGGATCATCGGACCCACGTCGCCACCGCCACACACGTCTTGGTCCGGTCATGTCGCGTTACGATCGTCGCCTCCCGCTCGCGGAACTGCGGTTGCCAGTGCTGAGCTCGCCCCGCCTGCGTCTTCCGCTCCGCCCGGTCAACGCGCTGGACCTACTCCGGATTCTAGTGCGGCGCAGTCGGTTACACGAGGGCCCGATCAAGCAAACTATTCCGTCACACAGAATCGCCGCCATTCGGCGCCGCACGTGAGGGCAATCGCGCGGCATGCGCCCGAGATCACCCGACCTGCATCGCCAACGGAAGTAGCGTCTTCGTTCGATCACCGCGGTGTACCTTCTCCGAATTCTGCTTCACTGAAGCTGGCTCAAGGACAGCCTGCAGGCGGTCACGGGGGAGGTCGTTCGGTTGCAGGCGAAGGCGGTTCGGGTGCAGGCGGTTCGGGCGCGGGCGGTTCGGGCGCAGGCGGTTCGGGTGCAGGCGGTTCGGGTGCAGGCGGTTCGGGCGCGGGCGGTCCGGGTGCAGGCGGTTCGGGTGCAGGCGCAGGCGGTGCAGGCGCAGGCGGTGCGGGCGCGGGCGGTCATGGCGCAGGCGGTTCGGGTGCAGGTGGTTCGGGCGCGGGCGGTGCGGGCACAGGTGGTTCCGGCGCAGGTGGTTCGGGCGCAGGTGGTTCGAGCGCAGGTGGTTCGAGCGCAGGCGGTCACGGCGCAGGCGGTGCGGGCGCAGGTGGTTCGGGCGCGGGCGGTTCGGGTGCAGGCGGTGCGGGCGCAGGCGGTTCGGGCGCAGGTGGTTCGGGCGCGGGCGGTCCGGGCGCAGGTGGTCATGGCGGAGGCAATTCGGGTGCGGGCGGTTCGGGTGGAGGCGGTCACGGCGGAGGCGGTTCAGGCGCGGGCGGGTCAAGGTAATTGGCCGCGTTGTTTTCAGCCGCCCTTTCGTGCAAGAGACGAAGGTCGTGGCGGCTACCGGACGGGTAGTCCCGATTGTATGGGGCATAAAGCGTGAGATCCCTTGCGTTTGTCCATCTCTCTGGCGGAAGCTCCGATGGCTGTATGCAGCCGGCCGCCACGTTCGGGGCAACACTGAGAGGCGAATGTCAGCTGCCGACCAAGCCGTCAGTGAAAGTTCGTGATGAAATTGCGCAGTAAAAGTTGTCAGTGAAGGTAAGCACCAAAAATGCTGCGCATCCAATGGGCTATGCTTACCTCGATGCGACTAGCTCAAGTTTTTTACAAAATAATTAATAACTTCGATTCTTCTATCGAACATATCTGTCCAACATACACTTTGGTCATTTCGCGACCCAATCCATAGAATCCTTCGCCGACCTTTACACCTTCAAAGGCCTCGTACTCATTCCCGTGCTGTGGTGGATGTGGTTTCAGCAGGACGAGCGCCGCGAATGGCGGCGAGAAATGGTTCTCGCGACGCTTCTCAGTGGCCTCGTGGCGCTCTTCGTCGGAAGACTGCTGACTCACTGGTTGCCATTCAGAGTGCGCCCCGTCTATAGCGCCGAACTGCATCTGCACTTTGCAGGTAGCGATATCAAGGACGCACTACTGACAAGTTGGAGTTCCTTCCCAAGCGATCACGCGATGCTATGGATGGCGGTCGCCACCGGCATCTTCCTCGTGTGGCGGGGCATCGGTGTGCTGGCGATTCTCTATACCGTACTGTTCATTTGCGTTCCGCGCACCTATCTCGGCTTTCACTATCCAACCGATTTGCTAGTGGGCGCCGCTGTGGGAACCGGAATCACCTATGTCATGACGCGACATGCGATCCGCGTGCGCTAAGCGACTCCGGCGCTGCGATGGATCGAACGCCGCCCGGGGCCTTCAGCGATGCTGGTCTTTATTCTGTGCCTCGAACTCGTTACGCAGTTCGACGAACTGCGCAAGCTGGCGAGCGGTGTGCTCAAACATCTATGAACCACGCATTGCGGTGCGGCGCTGGGAGCGTGTCGGTGGTGGCGCCGCCCGAGCGAGTGATTTTATCGAAGCCAGGTTCATCGACGCGACACGCTTCATTGTGTTCGAAACGGCCGCTCAGAAAGCGGAGCAGTCGCACGAACGTCCAAGTGACGGTCTACATGAACGTCGCTTCATGGCCGATAGGACCATCTCGATGAACGGGCTACGGAGCTGCCTTTGGAATCATCAACGGCAGCTTTCCGGCGGACGGTATGAACGCGTACTCCCGGCCATATGCTGTCTCTCGCCGCGACAACTTGAACGGCCGCTTTCCACGGCACACCGACCTTCGCGCCGCTTCTCAAAAGTTCTGCGAGGGGTTAGGGGTAAACCCCTGTGCGAGTTTTCGAGGGTTTCAAAAACTCCGCTAAAGCTCGACCGGCGTTGTTGTTCGACCTTGTGAGTGCGACTCGCAGCCAGAAAGCTTAAGGATTAGCGGGGCAAGCGAGTAGGCGAGCATAATATGCCAACTGGCAAGACTGGTTGGTTAGCAGACGTCGACCATTTGTTAAATCCTGAACGAACGGAACGTGATCGATGGATATGTTGCAGGCCATTCGTGCCTTTACTCATGTTGCCTCAGTTGGTAGCTTTACCACAGCAGCCCAAGAACTAGGTGTTGTTACGTCTCAGGTTTCACGCTCTATTGCAGATCTCGAGACGCACTTGAACATTCGCCTGTTGCATAGAACCACGCGGCGCGTGGCATTGACTGAAGCCGGGGAGCGGTACCTCTCTCACTGTGAAGTGATTCTCAAGCATCTAGCACAGGCAGAGGCTGAAGCCTTTGGGACGAGTGTCGAACCCTCTGGCACACTTAAGGTTGGAGTAACCGCTAGCTTTGACCGGCACCATCTGCCCGGTCTGATTTCAAGCTACCAAGAGCGATTCCCGCAGGTGTCGGTGAGCGTAACGCTGGCGCAACAAGTACCGGAAGCGATGCTCAGCCGTCACGACGTCCTACTACTTTGCTCGCCAGAACCACCCGAGCCGAGCATAAGCTCGGAGTGTCTTGGTGTGATGTCGTCAATCCTATGCGCATCACCCGTCTATCTCGCGCGTTACGGAATGCCACAAACACTAAATGACCTGAAGCAACATCGTTGCATTGCTCTTGCTGACGACCTGTCGTCCGGTAAATGGATAATTGACGGGCCATTTGGGCATGAAGAAGCATGTTCGGTTGGCCAAACGGTTCTTCAGAGCGACCTATGCGATGTACTCAGTGACTCTGTGCAGGCTGGTTTGGGCATTGGCCCGTTACCTGTCCGGGTTGGGATGCAACAATTGCGCGCTGGGTCGGTGGTTCGCGTTCTCCCTGACTACAGGATGAAGGCGTGTAACGTCTTCGTACTTTATTATTCTCCTGTGTTCGACACAAAAATAAAGACATGGGTTGAGTTTCTCAGGGAAGCATTACCCCAGCGCCTCGCGCGTGATGAGGCCGCGTTCGCGCCACTATGACAGGATGCCGGTCGACAACATGGAAAGCCGAAAGCCGAGCCATTCGGGAAACGTCTGGATAGGCCGGACCGGTTTTTCGATCATCAGGGTGAGAAAACAACCAACCAGTAAAGGTCTCTCTGTTAAGAGTCGTTGTCCGATCTTTGGGACGAGCCCTTTGTGGGTGAAAGGAGCGTCACTGAAAAGAATAAAGCCAGCCTTCGGCTCGCGCCTCTGGCTGGCTTCAGAGTACGGCTCGACGTCTCGAAGCCGTATGTCATGTCGTTCTATTAGAACTTGTGACGGATACCCAGACTGACCATTTCCTGGTGGTCCTTACCTGCCCCGAAGCCATACGAGCCAACCGATGCGCCTGCGTCGACGATCTGGCCCGTAGTTTGATCACGCTGATGGCCGCTTGCGTGCTGGTAAGCACCGACCAGGTACAGGTCGGTACGCTTCGACAGATTGTAGTCGCCGCCCAGCGAAACCTGGTTGTAGCTTGCCGACGCGTCGCCAGAGCCGTGCGTGTAGGTGTAGCCCAGACCGAGCAGCATTGCCGGCGTGACCTGCCAGCCTGCGTAAGCACCACCAACCTGGTACTTCTGCTGCGACGCGAAGCCCGAGAATGCGTCCGGCTTGTACTGCGCGAAGCTGTAACGGATGTTGAACGTGAACGGACCCGTGACAAATTGGCCAGCTGCCGACGTGATGTCGATCTGCTTGGCAGACTGGTACGCACCGTTGATGTTCGAGCCGTCAAATGTACCGTCCGACGTCACGCCCGTCCAGACGCCAGCCGGCGTTGCCGGAGTGGCGCCGCGGCTTGCCAGCGTGTTGCCGTTTTCCATACGGAAGTAGCCAGCTGCAGCGCTGAACGGACCGCCGCTCCACGTTGCTGCGCCTGCCCACGATTGGCCTGCACCCGTTGCGCCAGCGACGCCGCCGAGAGCGTACATGCCTTCGAACTGGAAGCCGCCCCACACCGGCGACACGTACTTGATGGCATTGTTCGTACGCGAGCTGTTGTCGTTGTTGTCAACGTCGCCCGGCGTCGTGAACGTGCTACCGAAGTAGTTGTCAGCCGTCAGCGGCTGAACCAGGTCGACCAGCGGGTCGTACTGGCGACCCATCGTGAACGTACCGTATGCATCGTGCGTCACACCGACATAGGCTTGACGGCCGAACAGGCGGCTGCTCTGGAGCGACTTGCCGGTGTTCGGATCGAAGCCGCTTTCCAACTGGAAGATCGCCTTCAGGCCACCGCCCAGGTCTTCCGTGCCCTTCATGCCCCAGCGGCTACCCTGCAGGTTGCCCGCGGCCAGCTGAACAAGGTGGTCATTAGCCGCGTTGGCATTGTGAATGTACTGGATCGATTCATCGATCAAGCCATAAAGCGTCACGCTGCTCTGTGCATGTGCTGCGCCTGCAGCGCCGAGCAATGCCAGCGAGAGGGTCGAGAGTGCGATTCGTTTCATCCATTTCTCCACGCAGAATTGATCACTTTGTTGCTACCCACGGGAGGGTAACTCGACATCTTCGAATTACCGAAGCGAAACAAAATTGATGTAGCGAAATTCCGACACTTATTCGTCTCATATTTAACTTGAACCGCTCCGCTCTCCCATGTGCGAATCGCAAATTTTATGGTCTTTGTATATGAATGCTTAATATTGGTCCACGATAGTGTGCTCCGACCCCCCGACGCACAGCGCGAAAAATAGCGCATCAGTGCCAATGCCCAGCCTCCATTCACGTCCGACGGGCGGGCGTAGACCAAGCCGCCGCTTTGGATCGACGTGGGGACATTCGCAGATACCAGCTGAAGGGCAGGTACGGGTCCAGCTTGTGTGAAAACGCATGCTGATCGCTTAAACTGAAGTAACGCATTCAGATCGGGCGGGCACATGAAGCGATTCGTTGAAGGCGAAGACCGTAAGCAAGCTGTTTTGCTGCCCGAGTACCTCGATGACTATGTGTCCGACGACAATCCAGTGTGCGTAGTCGACGTCTTTGTCGATGAGCTTGATCTTCATGATCTCGGCTTTGACGGAACCGCTCCCGCGATGACGGGACGCCCCTCATATCATCCATCCGTTCTACTCAAGATTTACGTCTACGGCTGTCTGAATCGAATTCAGTCGAGTCGGCGTCTGGAACGTGAGACTCAACGCAACGTTGAGTTCATGTGGCTAACAGGCCGCCTTTCGCCGGACTTCAAGACCATCGCTGATTTCCGCCGTAACAACGGCAAGGCGATTCGCAATGTGTGCAGCCAGTTCATCGTGCTATGCCGTAACCTGGAGCTCTTCTCAAAGTCGATAGTGGCCATCGACGGCAGCAAGTTCAAAGCCGTCAACAATCGTGATCGCAACTTTACGAGCGGGAAGATTCAGGCGCGCTTACAGCAGATCGATGAGAGCATCGCACGATATCTTTCGGCAATGGAGACGGCAGACCGGACTCAATCCGATGTTACTGAAGCGAAGACGAGTCGCATCAGCGACAAGATCAGCAATAGGAGCCGGATGAATCGAGAGATTCACGTCCGGTTCTGCGAGGGCCTGCGGGTGCGATTCCCGTGGGCTACTCACCTAAGGCCGTGTGAAAACGCGGAAGTACTCGGTTTTCGGGTGTCGCTTTACCCTTCGCGAGTGGCTACCAGGCCAATACAGCGCGATCTGAAGGGTCGATTTTTCGGGAGGCTGCATTCAGCGCGCGTTTTCACACGGGCTCGACCATAAAGCGACGCTCGACGAAAGGGTTCATCGGACATTCAGACGTCGGATTTGCAGCAGACAACCGCCAGCGACATGATGATCATTCGTCTATCCATCAAAAGCGTTGCCTCCGGTACCCGCATTCACCTAGCGACCGAAGTTGGGATTCCAACGTCCGATTTGAACGGCTCTTTACCCCGAGCAGCTCTACCGGGCAGCCTGTGGACGTCCGGTATCAGTTTTTGGATGTTTGGCACAAGATGACTTCCGGTTTCGCTAAGGCAGAGCCGGGCGGTGACGAAAAATATGAGGCAGATCGAAACTTATCCTATGTTTACTTTTGGCATACGTTTAAAACGCGTCGATCGCCTCTAAGTCCACTTCGCGAGGAGTCAGCATGCGCTTCGCCCATCAAGGCACCGTTGCAGCGGCAGTTGGCAGCCATCGCATTTACTTCACTCGACATCGTTTGATCACATTTACCTATGCCAGAAGGCCTGCTGAAGGCAGTTGAGACGGGAGCCCGCCGCTGAAGACCCAGCTGTCAGTTCGATAATCCCTTGAGTCTGTAAGTCTGAAATCGAGGTCGGGCCAAAGACCGATGCCGCATACGGTGAGCGACCGCCATTTTCAAATAACTGGAGGTGGTCATGTCAGAGTCGGACGACGCAGCAAAGCCCGGGACACGCAGGGCATTCCTGAAGAACGTGGCAGTTGTCGGCGTAGCGACCGGATTTTCCGGCGCGGTTGGCGAAACGTTCGCGCAAACTGGCAGTGCGGCAAACCCGACGGGCCCGACGCCGAAGCCCGCAACGCCCTCGACCATTGCCCTGAACAAACAGTACGCAGACTTCCTTTCGTTTGCGGATACGCAGGATTTCGAGGACGCAAAACGGGGCCTCGTCGCGACGCTCCCGGAGCCTGTGATCATCAAGGGGCAAGGCGAATTCCCGGCATGGGACCTCCAGCAATTTGCATTCGTGAAAGGTGGACCGGAGAACAACGCTCCCTCGACCGTCAATCCGAGCCTCTGGCGTAACGCCAAGCTCAACATGAACCACGGGCTTTATACGGTGGTCGATGGTATCTGGCAGGTGCGGGGTTACGACCTCTCCGTGATGAGCATCATCCGGGGCGATCGCGGCTATATCGTCGTCGATCCGTTCATCACGACCGAAGTGGCCTCGACGGTGTGGAAGCAACTCGTCATTCCGCATCTGGGTGACAAGCCCATTACCCACGTCATCTACACGCACAGCCACGTTGACCACTACGGCGGCGTGCGTGGCCTCGTCAGCGACGATGACCTGAAGTCAGGCAAGGTGCAGATCGTGGCGCCGGTTGGCTTCACGGAAGCCGCCGTTGGTGAGAACATCATTGCTGGCAATGCAATGGGGCGGCGTGCGAGCTACATGTACGGCTCGTTGCTGCCACGCAACCCCACGGGAATTGTCGACGGCGGGCTCGGCAAGACGACATCAGTCGGCACGATCACCCTCGCTGTGCCCACGATATTCGCCGAAAAGACCGGCCAGAAGATGACGCTCGATGGTGTGGACGTTGTGGTTCTGATGGCGCCGGAATCGGAGGCACCGTCTGAGTTCATGTTTTACCTGCCGAAATTCAAGGCCTTCTGCGCGGCGGAAGACGCCACACATACGTTGCACAATCTCTACACGCTGCGCGGCGCCAAGGTCCGCGACGCCCTGCTGTGGTCCAAGTACCTTCAGACGGCGCTCGACACGTACGGCGGCGATGTGCAGGTCCTGTTCGCGTCGCATTACTGGCCGACCTGGGGCAACGAGCGTATCAACGCCTTCCTTGGTGCGCAACGTGACATGTATCGGTATCTGCACGATCAGGTGATGCGCATGGCCAATCTGGGCCAGACGCCGCTGGAGATCGGCCAGGCAATCCGTCTGCCGGACAGCCTGGCAAAGCACTGGTATTGCCGCAGCTACTACGGCACGGTCTATCATGACGCCGTTGCGCAGTACAACCTGCGTCTCGGCTTCTTCGACGGGGTGCCGGCGAACCTGCATCGGTTGCAGCCGACCGAGAGCGGCAAGCGCTACGTCGAGTATATGGGCGGAGCGGCCGCCGTTCTGCGCAGAGCGCATGACTCCTATAACCAGGGCGATTATCGGTGGGTGGCGGAAGTCGTCAACCACGTGGTGTTCGCGGACCCGCAAAACACCGCTGCCAGGCAACTGCTGGCGGACACCTACGAGCAATTGGGTTACCAGTCCGAGTCGGCGCCCTGGCGCAATTTCTACCTGACAGGGGCGATGGAATTGCGCAATGGCGTGAGGAAGGGGCAGGCACCTGCACCGGCGAGCCCCGATACCATCCAGGCAATGCCGCTCGACATGTTCCTCGACTATCTCGGCATCCGGCTCAATGCCGACCGGGCGAATGGAAAGACGGCGTCGTTCAATCTTGTTCTGACCGACACGAAAGAGAAGTGCATTCTGGGTGTCGAAAACAGTGCGCTGCATTACTCAAAGGAGAGAACCTCGACCTCGACTGATGCGACGGTCACCATGACGCGTGCGGACCTCAACAGCATCATGATGGGACAAACCAACATGCAGAAGCTCGTGATGGCCGGCAACGCAAAAATTGACGGCAATAGCCAGAAGCTTGGCGAGTTCGTGTCCTGGCTCGACAACTTCGATTTCTGGTTCAATATCGTCACGCCTTGAGGTACGACCGTGTGCGCGATCTGCAACTTCAAAATTGATTTTGGCGTTGGCCATCCGCTGGCGCTGAGTGTCGCGGTGGCCACCCGGAAGGCGATAGAGTCGGGGTTGGTAGAGCCGATCGATTCCGCAGAGGGCGCGCTTTCTGCCGCTCGCATGCGCATGTCTTCTGTTGATGCGCTGAATCTACTGCAAGCTCGTATCGAAAGCGCTCACAGCGAGGATGCACTGCTGGCGCTTCCGGACTTTTACGTGTTGCTGATCGAGAATGACACGTGGGGCTTTTTTCACGCAACCACGAACGGTTTCGACCCGGACATCGTTCCGGAAATGCCGGATCTCGCAGCAACGGAACAGGCGAAGCGCAGCAGAATCGTCATCGCGTCCGAGGCGGGATTGCGCGCGTGGCTGGACGGGCGTTTCGATGTCGAGAAGGCGTTGCGCGAATCGCTCTTCATGATCGATGCTCCAGATGATCCGACTGCGTCGCTGACACGAATGCTCGCGATCGCGGAGTCAACCGTGACCGGCAATTGCTGACTTGCGTTGGGCGTCAAGGTTGGTGCAGTCAGTCGGGAGGGACATGTCACAAGGAAGATATAAAGAATGCGCTACTGAAAGAACCGTCTGGCGTTGTAGTAGGGCACGCCTTATAGGCTGCAACAAACTGGCGGCGCTTTTGGGCGATCCAGATACTGCTCATTACACTGGTTCTGATGTACTGCGTAATCGCTGAACTGGCGTGCGTCATCGGCCTCAAGAGACTCAAGTCAATTTTTTCGGTCCAATTCTCGCCCGGTCAGAGTAGTAGCGCATGAATCGACATGTCGTCCGGGTACTGTTATCGGCGCGGCATTTCCAGTGCGCATGCTTATAATCCCGGCCTTCAATGGTCTATTGTTATGGAGGCATCGTATGGCAGGATTCGTCGATCACCCAGCCGTGTTGTTTGTTGTCTTTCTCGCACTTTTTATGGTTGCTGTGGCCTTTGGTGCCTTCTTTCTCAAGAAAGTCGTGGTCCTCAGTGACAGGGAGCGAGATGACTTCAACCTGGTCCAGACGTCCACCCTTACCTTGCTTGGATTGCTCATCGGTTTCTGTCTTTCGATGGCTGTCAACCGCTATGATCAACGCAAAAACCTCGAAGAAGAAGAGGCGAATGCAGTAGGTACGGAATACGCTAGAGCCGATCTCGCGGAGGCCCCGTCGAGTGCGTTGATCAAAAACGCGCTAGTTCGCTACACGAAATTGAGGCTGGCCGATTATCGGACTCGTGATCCAGGCGAGCTTGAGCGCATCAACAAAGAAACGGCAAGTCTTCAATCCGAGTTGTGGCAGTTGGCGAGCGATGTGGCGAAACAGAAGCCTACCCCTATTTCCGCCGTCATCGTCACAGGAATGAATGATGTGCTCAACTCGCAAGACTATTCCGAGGCAGCGCGGATTAATCGTATTCCGCCCGGAGCTTGGGCGTTGATGATCGTGATCGCACTGTTCGGTTGCGTCGTGCAAGGGTATGGCGCGAAAGGCAATCCTCGCAAAGGCTTGCTTATTATTGTCCTGCCCGTGACAGTCGCGTTGTCGCTTGCGCTCATTGCGGATATCGATAGTCCGCGAGGCGGCATCATCCACGTCCAGCCACAAAATCTCGCACGACTTCTGCAATCGTTCGAGAGGCAATAATCGGGCAGACCTCTTGTCGGAAACGCGGGTGGCTGTTCAAGAGAATTTGTCAGTATTTGCAAGTGGAACTTTCGCTGTCGATGAACTCGGGTTTGATAGCGTGTCGTGAACGAATACGGCCGTTACCTGCTTGAAGCCGGTCGTTGAAATGGCGCGCAGTTGAACGACCGCGAAGGGTCGACCGGCGACGGTCGCGTCCTCGCGGGAAGCGTGTCTGCAGTTTTTTACTTACCTGACGCAGATTTCACTTTGTGTGACATCCGGTGTGAGCATCCAGTCGCACGTCGCAGACGCGCTTCTAGTTGTACTTCCGTACTGCTGCTACTGTCCCGTCAATGAACGGCCCGCGACGTCCGCGTCGCGCGCGGTGCCGGATGAGCAGATGCGCGCCTTGGCAACATCGGCGCACAGCCTTGAGCAGCAAGGCGGCGGTGTGGCGCGGAGAAAAATGTACCCGCTTTCGCCATTAACGTGAAGGGTCGGAATTGCAGCTATCCGACCCTTCGTTTCTGGACATTGCATCAATCCCGACTGAAGGGCACGAAAGTTACGGCTTTCATACCCTTCATTTGCGGACACGGTGAACCGCCCCGGATTTGGTGGAGGCTCCAATTCTTGAGAAAATGGAGCTATGAACAAGTCGAACAAATTTTCTGCTGAAGTCCGCGAGCGTGCTGTGCGCATGGTGCAAGAGCATCGGGGCGAGTATCCCTCACAGTGGGCGGCGATCGAATCCATCGCCCCGAAGATCGGCTGTACGAGCCAGACGCTGCTGGGATGGGTCAAGCGAGAAGAAGTTGATAGCGGTGAGCGTGAGGGCGTCACCACGTCGGAACGTGAGCGCCTCAAGGCACTAGAGCGTGAGGTTAAGGAACTGCGCCGTGCCAATGAGATCCTGAAGCTGGCAAGCGCATTTTTCGCCCAGGCGGAACTCGACCGCCGCCTGAAGTCCTGAAGGCCTTTATCGATCAGCATCGCGACACCTTCGGGGTCGAGTCGATCTGCAAGGTCTTGCGGATTGCCCCGTCGGGCTATCGGCGTCACGCCGCACAGCTTCGCGATCCGTCGCGCCGCTGTGCCCGAGCGAAACGCGATGAGTTTCTAGCTCCGGAAATCAAGCGAGTCTGGCAGGCCAACATGCAGGTCTATGGCGCGGACAAAGTCTGGAAGCAGTTGAACCGGGAGGGTATTGCGGTGGCACGTTGCACCGTCGAGCGGCTGATGAAGCAACTGGGTTTGCGCGGTGTGAGGCGTGGAAAGCGAGTTCGCACGACTGTCTCCGAAGTGTCGGCTCCACGCCCGCTCGACCGGGTCAACCGTCAGTTGCGTATTTCGGGGAAGCTGGACACGCGTTTCGCGTGAAGGCGGACAGGTGTTTCGCGCGAAGCTGGACAGTCGGAGCGCAGCGACGCAGGGGTTTTCTGTTTTTACTCTGACTGCAGGTTTTCGGTCAAACTAATTTTTCGTTTTCGCATCGATTCGCCCTTCATGTTGATCCGATACGTGTTGTGAACAAGCCGGTCGAGAATGGCGTCGGCAAGTGTCGGATCACCGAGCGCGCCATGCCAGTTTTCGACAGGAATTTGACTCGTCGCGATGGTTGAACGGCGACCGTGGCGGTCATCAAGTATTTCGAGCAGGTCGCGCCGGGCGCTGTCAGGCATTGGTGCCATCGCGAAGTCATCCATCAACAGTACGTCCGTCCTGGCCCACTGCGCGAGCGCTCGCGCGTATCGGCCGCTGCCGTGCGCAATAGCGAGTTCCTCTGTGAGTCGCGGCATCTTGAGATAGGCCACCGTGTAGCCTAAGCGGCATGCCTGATTGGCAAGCGCGCATCCGAGCCAGGTCTTACCGAGGCCGGTCGCGCCGATAATCAGCGTGTTGTGCTTCTCCCGAATCCATTCGCCGGTCAGCAAGCGGCCCATGAGTGCGCGATCAAGCCCGCGCGGGGTGCGGTAGTCGATGTCTTCGGCCACGGCATCGGAGAACTTCAGCCTGGCACGCCGAAGGCGCGATGAGGTTTGCCTCGATTCGCGTTCGCTCGCTTCGCGCTCCACAAGCAAGCCTAAGCGCTCTTCGAAACCCAGCGCTTCGATATCGGGGTTATTCTGCTGTTGCGCCAAGGCGGCTGCCATGCCGTTCAGCCTCAGCGCGTGAAGCTTGTCGATCGTTGGATGGTTGAGCATGCGTCCTCTTCAATGGTAGTAGTCGGGGCCGCGCACATTGGGATGTGTGAGCGGTAAGCTGGCCTGATCCGTGTCTGTCTGAGGCGACTGGTCCAGACCGTTCTTAAGCGTCGAGCTAATGAAACGGTAGCTTGGCGCCTTCAGATCGATGGCGCGGCAACACGCGGCTTCCAGCCGCGCTTTGCCGTGGTCTTTGCCAAGGCGAAGCACGCCAAGGCAGGCTCGATAGGCTTGTTGAGGATGCTGCCGGCCGCCGAGCAAGTGCTGGATCACGGCGGCGGTATGCGGGCCGATACGCATGGCCCCGTCGTACAGGCGCTGTGATCCCCATCCGCTGACCTCTTGATGATGAGGCGGCATGTGCGCATTAACCGTAGTGTGGTGACCACGTCGAGTGCTTCGCGCGTGGGCGGCGATACGCGTGCCTCGGTGGAAGATCTCGACTGTCCCGTTCGTATATCGAACGTCGACCTGTTGACGCGCGAAGCGATGCGGTACAGAGTAATAGTGAACGTCAATGTCGACGTGGTAATCGGGCCCCACGCGCGCTACCTTCCAGTCAGCATATTGATAGCGCAGCAATGGAAGCGCCTTCAGCGATGAGCGTTCGAATTCATCGAAGGTGCTGCGGCGCGATCCCGGCAGCTTCTTGAAGGGTTTGTTGTTCAAATCGACCAGGAGTGACGCGATCGCAGAGTTTGCCTCGGCCAGGCTAAAGAAACGGTGCTTGCGAAGTCGGGCGAGAATGTAGCGTTAGACAAGGAGCACGCCTTGCTCGACTTTGGCTTTATCACGGGGCTTTTTACTCCGGGCCGGAATGACAGCCAGAGAATAATGCGAGGCCATTTCTCCGTATGTTCGATTGATAATGGGATCGTAAAAGCTCGGCTTGTGCACACCCGATTTAAGGTTGTCGGGCGTGACGATCTCAGGACAACCGCCCATAAATTCGAATGTTCGAATGTGAGAGCCAATCCAGTCAGAACTCTGCTGGGTCCAGGTCGCTTCCGCATACGTATAGTTCGAGGCTCCCAGCACGGCCACGAACAACTCAGCGTCCCGGATTTCGCCCGTATCTGCATTGATGATCGCAACCTTGTCGCCTGAGTAGTCGACGAACAACTTCTCGCCCGGAGCATGTGTTTGCCGCAAGGTTAGCGGAAGCGCATTCGCCCATTCGCTGTATCGTGTGCAAAACCAGGTGTACGCGTAACCGTCGGGGTGCTCGGCCTTGTACTCGTTCCAGAGCAGGTCGAGCGTCACGCCTTTGCGGGCAAGCTCCCGCCTCACGGTCGGCCAGTGCGGTGCGGGACGTTCTCCTTCCACACGCGGCGGCGGCGGAAACAGGCGTGCCTCGAGCTCATCATCGCTGAGTGTTAGCGGCAGCGGGTAGCTTAAGCCGGCACGTTCCAGACGGCGGACATATTGCCCAACGGTTGTGGGCGACGTGCCCAACGCCCGACCGACTTCCCGATGATTAAAGCCGCATTCGAAATGTAGGCGCAGTTTACTGTGCACACCGTCCCGGCGTGCTGTACTGGATGTATCAGCCAGGCTGTGAGTATTGGGTGGGAAGTGGGGTATGGATCTGCGTGCGGCCGTGGAATGAATGGGTCATGGTGTCGATGTATAACCCCGCCGACGGAGAGCCGGAGATCTTGCTCGCCGGCATCGAACTGATGCATATGATAGCCAAAGGGCAGATGACGTTTGTTCGCGGAACCAATCCTTCTGCCGCCGTTCAATTCTACGAACTGGCAACATAAGCAGTACTTTGCATACTGATCACCTTTTCTCGTGAGCCTTACCGCGACAAAACCCGTAAAGCGGCAGGCAAGGAAAGGTTCCATCAGAGCCCAATTCCTGTGCGGTTGGACAAATTGTGTAAATCTATACAGTATTTGGGCGGATTTGACAAAACGTGGATCGGGTTGACGGCACATTCGAGGGCTGCTGGCCAACGAGTCGGCAAAACGCCTATAATGTATGGGCATATTGCCGAAGGGGGCTACATGACAATCGTTTCGTTTAAACCGACTGGCGCAGCCGATCCGCGACGGGCGGAGTTCAACGTGCTGGAGCAGCTGCTCGACGCGCGGATTCAGTCCGGCGCAGATCTCGCGGTGATTGCGAACGCCCGTGTGGACGTTGCCGTGATCGACCGGCTGTCAGAACGTGGCCTAAAGGTGGACGAACTCTCCTTCATCATCCCGCGACGAACGCTGACGCATCGGCGCCAGCATCACGAACGACTATCAATCGACGAGTCCGACAAGGCAATCCGACTCGCGAAGATTCTCGCTCAGGCCACGTCGACCTTCGGTGACCCGGACAAAGCAATGGCCTGGCTCAGGAACGATCAGGCGCGCTTTGGCGGAAAGTCCGCACTCGATATGGCTAGCACGGAGCACGGGGCGCGTCTCGTAGAGGAAGCCCTTGTTCAGATCGACGAAGGTTACTTCGCCTGATGATCCTTTGGAGAATTAGCAACTACGCGGATCTGAGAGGTATAGGTGGGCTCCGCGCTCCGGGGCGATGGCATTTCGCGGGACAGCCCATCGTCTACCTAGCCGAACACCCTGCGCTGGCCCTCCTTGAGATTCTTGTCCACATGGAGATCGCCAGCGTCAGCCAGTTGCCTGACGGCTATCAGTTGTTGCGCGTCGAGGTGGACGATGACGTTTCAGTCGCTGAAATCGCGGACGCCGATGTCCCGGACGACTGGCGGCAAAATCCTGACTGGTCACGCGGCGCGGGCACGGAGTGGCTGCAGACAGAAACGAGCGCGGTGTTGAAGGTACCGAGTGCGGTCGTTCCCTTCGCCCACAACTTCCTGTTCAACCCAGCCCATCCTGCCGCTGACACCGTGCGGATTGTTGACGCACTCCATGTAAAGCATGACGACCGGATCCTTAAGCTTCTGGCCCGTGGATGAATATTCGTTCTGTCCACTTGGCCCGCGACCAATATCCGGAGTAGTCTGGATCGCAACCGGCGTCAGCTAAATAAAAGTGGCCGGCAGGCCCTTCTGATTCTCGTCCATTCTACTGCCGGTGCGCGGGTGCATTCTTCCGTATCAGCAGCATGACAAGAGCAAACAGCCGGAAGTAAAGATAGTCGACGTGGTCCGGGTCGATGACGGGCGTCTGGCTGATCTCAAAGTGCCGAATCAGCTGGGTGTTGCCCACTTTCGTCAGTGTGTTTGCTTCGCCTTCAAGTAACTGCCTGAAAGCAGGTTCCACGGCAGCGGCGTCAAGGATCGCCGTAATCGACTTCTTTTTGTCTTTCTCGTCGACGAGCGTCTTCAGCCGTTCCCATCCGTCCCACAGCCGCTCCAGGCCCCGCGCCGGACGAGTGGATCAGCTCCCGAAAACTTGATACGGCTTTCTTCCAGCAGATTATCGAGTATCTGATCGCCCGTTTCGAATCGGGAGCGTCTTATCAGATCACCGAATGCATCAGGTAGGATGCGAATGATCTGGCCGCCGAACGATAATTTGTATGCGACGCCGTTGCGACTGAATAGCCGATTCACTTCTTCGCAGAACTGAGCTTGCCCGGCCTCGACCTCGAATCGCAAATGGTAGTGCCGATGGTAATCGTGGTAGCTTTGCTGAATAGGCTTGCCAACGCTAAGTTGATGGTGAAATGCGCATCGAACGGGATCTTTCGTACTTCGACACGGAGGATGAGGCAATCGATGTTGCCCAACAATGGGCGGCTCGGCAAAGGCCGGACGTACAGCGAGAGCAACGCACCCAACATTTCATCTAGATGGCGTTTCGACCGGAATGGCGCTCCGGGATGTTGGCGTCTCGTCCCGAGTACTATGATCCCTGCCGTCGCGTGGTGTTGCTAGAAGCGGCCCACCCCGTCATCGTCACCCGAAACGCGGACCAGTCGCGCATGTGCGGAGAATTTCCCAAGGGAGAAATCCGGACTCGCGTCGATGATCCACCCACGGTACCCGCATTTCATGATTACCTCCGATACTTAGGCTAATCGGGATTCGAAAAGACAAAGCATGATCTCGTCCGGTCGTAATCGCTAAACCTCCTGCCATGTGTTGGTCAGAAAGACCAGCGTCTTGCCCGAGTCGGGGTCCTTGTAACGAATCCGGCGCAGATGAATGGGATAGTCCTTCGACACGTAGAAGCCATTCAGTGCGATCTTCTGGTCGCAGACCACGCCGGTGGTCCGGTCGGTCTGGCTCGAGTACACGCGTCTTGCGTTCATCCCGCGCTTGGCACGCGTGATGAAAAAAGCCCTGGCCTGATGCAGGTTGTACAGCCGGGCGAAATCGAGATAGCCGCGGTCCATCACGTAAAAGGCACCCGCCTCGACCGGCATGAAATCCAGGACCTTGACCTCGTGCATCTTGCCGTCACTGATGTAGATGAACGCCGGAATCGCGCCGCGCAGGTCGAGCAACGTGTGCATCTTCACGGCGGCTTTGGTCGAACGGAATGGTGCCCAGTCGAACAGGCTCAGACACAGATCGATGGTGGTCGCATCGAGCGCGTAGACCGTCGCATCGAGTTCGATCGTTCACAGTCAAAATTTTACGGATGTCCGCGTCCTTCGCCGTGCGCAGACGTCCACCTCGGCTGCCGATTCTGTTATAGAAGTTCGGCGAACCAACGGTGATTCCATTGTCGATGCATGCAAAGAAAATGCCTATTCAAAGAGGTCGCGGAATTGAGCGGTTCCGGTTTTGTCCCCGAGAGTAAGATCCGGCGGAAGGTTCAGCAAGAAAAAAGCTAGCACGTACCCAGCTTGAAAGGGTCTCGCGTCCGAATGAGCTAGATGCGTCTGATAAGTGCTCATACTTCTGAAGAATCGGGGCAAGCACCGAGAGACAAACCTCATCGAGCGCCTTACAATTCGTAATTATATTATTAGATCGTCCAATGCTTGTGGGGCGACTCCTTGAAACGGAGGGAAATCGATGGAAGACGCCGAGGTAGCCTATAAGAGCTTTGTTTTAGTCCCGCTTGCTGCCTATGACGATGGCACGTACGCATCAATGCTCATATTGCGAAAATCTGATGGCACCCAGAGGGCAACCGGCGTATTGGGGAGTTTTTCGAATGCCCGAGAGGCACGGACATTCGCTATCGCTTATGGGATATCCGAGATAGATGCTAGGCGACTGCCCTACCAAGGCCGGCAGGCCGCATAAGCTCTCCGACTCGAGGTCCGCGGTTAAGCAGGTAGATTGACGCCAGTGCACCTTGTACGCGTCCACAGTCTCTGCCAACGGTCCTAGATGGAAGAACTCTCCGCAGTAATTGCCGGCTGCACCGCCTTCGCTGTCTCCTCGCATCGCATCTGCTAACTCTTCGCTGATTCCAGATGCGCACCTTCCGTCTTCCACGTGCGCCGGAAAGAGTGAAATACTATTTTCGGATTGGTTGTGGCGCACTCCCTGCGCATGTGTTGTGCGATCAGGCAGACCGCATAGCAGCCTTTCGACCGTAGAAGTTCGCCTCAGGTAAGCTGAAGGGCCGGGTGCTGTCTCATGCAATAGGCATACACAGCTTCAACCTCGCTACGCAACGATCGGCAGAGCGACCCTGATCCGCCCTTCGAAATGTTGGTCAGTCACGATCTTGCTCGTCGCCTTAACACGCGAAGCAAGAATGTGTATGAAGAAGCCTTTGGCTGCAGCCTTGTCGCAGCGCTTCTACAGTGGGATATCGAGCTCAGCACCGTGCTGATCGACAGGTCGCCACAGCAGATACGGTTCCCCACGCAAAGTCACAAACATCTCATCGAGATGCCACGTGCTGCCAGATCTACGCCCGCGCTGCCTTCACCCGGCGAGGCACGCCCGCACCGAATTTGTCGCACCAGCACCGAATCGTCTCATACGCCACGATCACGCCGCGCTCAAACAGCAACTCTTCGATGTCGCACAAGCTCAACTGAAAGCGAAAATACCAGCGCACTGCGCAACTGATGACACTGGCTGGGAAACGGTGACCGTGATAGAGCGATTTCGTTTTCTTCATCGCGACATCTTACGCCATTGATAAATCAACCTGACAGCGCCCAACCATGCCATGTGACGAAGCGTTCCTGGAGTACGGCACGATGACATGCCGCGTTCATCTGATTTCTGGGTAGCGCGAAGTGCTGCCGGATCGGGCCAAAGCATGAGAGAAACGCTTGTGTGCCACGCGCATCGCGAAAGCCGCACATCTGGCGTTCGCGCCTGCGGGTCGGCTGGTGGCTGTTCTCGGCGCGGTTGTTCACACGTGCGGCCGCCTTGACGAAAACACGCTTCACATGAGCGAGCTCAGGAATGTCAGCCTTCGCCGCCGGATAGCTGCGCTTTCGTCCCGTGGCCGTTCCGCAAATCCGGTCGTCTGGCCCCTACAAAGCTCCGGAAACAGGCCCTTGCGCGAATACGGCTGGCCGCCAAGCGGGTGCGTCGTCGTCAGCGAGTGCGCAAGCAAAAGCCGGGGCTGCCAACGCGTATGGGACCAAGGGCCAATTTCGGCGTGTCCTCGAATCGAATAGCCTGTTTCTATATCGAATACGGTAGAGCGTGTATTTTCATGCGGGCCGCGCCGATAAAGTCGACGACAACGCCGCGCTTCAGAAGGCAAGAATTGCGGAATCATTCTCGAATGACTTCTTTTATGGATCGAGGGGCAAATCATGACCAGGCGTGTTTTGTGGACTGGTATCGCACTGGCGTTGCTGCAGGCGAATTCGGTTAATGCTCAGCAATACCCAATGCTGGACAACGTAGCGGGCAAGATTGTGCAGAAATATCAGCAATCGAGTTGCGAGCAGCTGTGGCAGGAGAAGGCCCAAAAGCAGGGGCAGCCAAAGCCCGAGGCCGAACAGCAGGCCGTGCAGATGATGCGCAGCGATCCGCAGATGCGGGCGGAGTTTATCAACCGGGTGGCAGCGCCGATTGCCAACAAGATGTTTGAATGCGGCATGATTCCGTGACCGCCGGCCGGGCGGCGGGCGCCAAACGGGGTTACTCACCGAGGCTGCGATGACCTGCAAGAAACTGCAGTGGGGCGTAACCGTCGTCGTACTGAGCATGCTGCTGTCCATAAGCGGCCACGCGCAGCAGCAACAGACCACCCTGCACGCGCACAAGGCAGCGGCCAAGCCGGCCGCGAACGCCGCCGCATCGACGTTTCAACCCGGACTGGAGCCGCGCGCCATCGACATCCTCAAGGCGGCGTGCGCGCGCCTTGCAGCCGCGAAGACGATGTCGTTCACGGCGGTGGTCTCCTACGAGAGTCCGAGCCGGCTCGGTCCGCCACTGGTCTACTCGACCAGATCGGAGGTCACGTTACAGCGGCCGGACAAGCTGAGGGTCATTACGCCTGGCGACGGACCACCGTCTGAGTTCTATTACGACGGCAAAACCATGACCGCTTTCGCGCCCAAGGAGAATCTGGTCGCCGTCGCCGACGCGCCTCCCACCATCGACGCCGCGTTGGAAGTCGCGTACCACACCGGCGCGATCTATTTTCCGTTCTCCGACGTGATCGTCGCGGATCCGTACAAGGACATCGCCGACGGACTCAAGATCGCCTTCTACATCGGTCAATCGATCGTGGTCGGCGGCACGACGACGGACATGGTGGCTTACGTCACGGGCGATGTGTTCGTGCAGATATGGATCGGTGCGCAGGATCAAGCTCCCACGTCGCATCTACGCCATTTACCTGAACGATCGCGCGCGGTTGCGCCACGTTCTCGAACTGTCCAACTGGGAACTGGATGCCACCGTTCCCGCGGACGCTTTCGTTCCGGCCAAGACCGCGGGCGCTTCACGCATCGCGTTCGCACGCCCCGACGCAGCGGATTCGACCGGCATGAAGCCACCGCCGAAAACCAGGCCCGCCAAGGCGCAATGAGGAGACGCGTCATGAAGCAAGCCGTCATCCGTCTGGTGGGTCTGCTCATCCTGGCCCCTGTAGCTGGCCCGGCTGGCGCGTGGTCGCATGCGGACCGGTATGGCGGCACCGCGTCGCACACTCCTGGTTCGCAATCGCTCACCCGTACCGACGCTGCGGGCGGCAGCCTGACGCAATCCGCCGGTGGGGGCGCGACCGCAACCAGCCGCTATGGCGGTACGGCATCGCATCAGGCGGGATCCAATCAGACGACCTACAACAACAAGTACGGAGACAGTGCGACGCACACCTATGGACAAGGTACAACCGCCACCAATGCGTATGGGGGGACGGCGAGCCACACAACCGGTTCCGGGTACTCGACCTACACGAGTGCGTCAGGTACCACGGCCTACCACAGCGCTTACTACGGAGCCGCGTACCCCGCATACCATCCGCCGAGCCACGGTGAACAATTACGGCTCCGGGTGCTACAACTGCGGCGGCTGGTCGACGGCGGGCGCCGCGGCCGCCGGCGTCGCGGTCGGTGTCGCGGCCGGCGCTGCGGTGGCCTCGGCCAATAACTCGGGCGGTCGCGGCGAACGCTTACAACGCGGGCTATGTTGCCGGGGCAACGACGGCGCCGCCTCCGCCCGCACCGGTCAGTAAGTCGTTTGCAATGGGTGCGATCTATGCGGCGCTACCTGCCGGCTGCATCTCGCCGAAGGTGCCGAGCGGCACCTACTACCTGTGCGGAAACACGTGGTTCCAGCCCGCTTACGGCGCGAATGGCGTTTACTACCGTGTCGTGCCCGCGCCCTGAAGGACGCCCGGCCGAGACTCGCTGCACTTACGCGGCACAACTTCCCAGACAATAGCGGTGAACCAACTCGTCATCGCCTTGATCGTGTTTGGGTGCACATTAGTCAGCGCTCTGCTTGGCGGCCGCTGAGCGTTATGAGGGCTGCCGCGTCATCGACGAGGGATGCTCTCGTGCGATGGCAGCGTGCGTCGACATGATTGACGCTGTGTCTGCCATCGGCGCACGGGCTAACGACATGCAGTGCGCGATGCGTTGTAGCGACTTCACGCCGCTGCGGATGGGGCATTTGACGACGCTTCCACGTCAAGGATGAACTGATTGGTCAACGCCTCACGGCGTCTGAACGACGGCTTCATGGCTTGGAGGGGACGGCCAAAGCGGCGAAGCGAACGTCGCGTCCTGGCCGCGAGGCGTCGGATGGGTCTACCGGCCCTGCTTCCGAACCGGCACCTCCTCGACCAAATCGTTTCGCCACGCCTGTGTCGAAGCGCAAAATGGTCGCCGCCGCACTGCCGGCGTTGACTTCTTCGGCGGCATCGTTGCGCGACCGAGGAGCGTCCGCTCGTTCCACATTCGCGCAGCACGCCGCGTGACGTGTGCGTTCGAGTTGTGCGGCCGCTGACGGACCAACGACGCTGATGCCCGGGCACCAGAGCGTCGTTCATCCAGTGAGACCATCGAAGGCACAGCGAGGCAAGAGAGGCCGAAGCAGGACAGAATCACCACGTCAATCGTTGTGTTGCTGCGCGTAGCGCTTCGCCATAAGTCGGACGCGCTCTGCGAATTCCGCGCGCATGCTGGCGGGAGCGAGGACCTCGATGGTATCGCTCTGGCCGTGAAGGAAGTTGCGCAGCGAGACCGATGGTCGGACGGTGGCGGTGACCACGAAGGATTTTCCGTCTTCGGCCCACTCAACGATACGCTGGCTTTCGTGGAGGCTGAACTGGGTGAGTGCGTGCTCGGCCGCCGTACGTCCATACTGGCCCTCGCGCGCGTGCACGCGCAGTTTAAGCACCACCTCGGGCTCCGCCGTAAAGCCCGCGAGGCCGCTGCTTGCGACAAAAGCCTTGAGATCGAAACCGGGAATCGCCGCGCTTGAATCGTCCCGCACTCTCACGGCGTTCATTCTGTCGAGACGGAACAAACGTGTGCCGTCGTTTGACTGAGCGACGAGATAGAAAACGCCGGCATCGTCGAGCAGGCCCAGTGGTGACAGTTTCGGATAGGTAGAGACCTTCCCATCGGTTTTTTTAGGTTCGTAGCGGAGATCAATCAGCCTGTCGCGCATCAGCGCGTCGGTCACGCTGTTGTAGATGGCGTCGTCGATCGGCGGGGGAATGAGCGGTCTCGCGCTGGCGATCCGCATTATCTTTGCGTCCCAGGTCTTTCCCTTCTGGGCATGCTCGGATCCGTTCAGTTCGAGTGTCGCCCGGGCCTCCGCAAAGCGGGGAGCCAGTCCCGCAAATACGGCACCTGGTAAGTGGTGGGTCGCCATGCGCTCGAGCGTGGTCAATGCGATCGCCGTGTTGACGTTCATGCGCCACTGGCTGCCAAGCATCACCGTATCCCGTACCTTGAACCAGCACGCGGCATTGGTATTTCCCACATGATCGATATAGTCCGACATCGCGTCCATGATCCGCCGGACGCTGCGTCGCGTGGGCACGCCATCCACGCGCGCGCTCAGTTGCCTGTAGACGTCGCCGAAGCGCATTCCCTTCGCGACTGCGTCCGCGGTGTCCTCCGGATCCGCGACGTACGGAAGAATGTTGAGCAGGGCTTCCTGGATGATCATGAGCTCATTTTTTCTGTGGTTGCGCTAGGGAGTGTAGCGGACGCCGGTTCACGCTGTTCGTGCCACTCCGGAGCCGGTGGCGAGCGAGCGGTCGATGCGCTGCAGGATGTCCAGCGCCGTCCCCTGCACCGAGAGGACACTCTCGCCGTCGGCCTGGGCGTCATCGGCGTTGATGCGCACCAGCGGCAAGCGCAGGCTTTCCGCGAACATACGCACCGCCGGCAGCGCGAGCCCGGCACCGATCTCAATGACAACCGCGTGGGCGGCCACGCCGCGCCACACCTCCATGCGAAGGCGCTGCGCGTTGGTGCGTGTGACGACCCACGAAGGATCCGAGAACAGCAGAAAATTCGGACGCGCCGGGCCGCCGCAATGGATACAGCGCGGCGGCCTCGCTGGCACGATCGCGCGCGGCGCAGCCCAGGTCGTCGGCGAACATGGGCGCGCGCACTGAAAGTGGCGAATGGATCCGTGACATTCGATGATTCGCGCCTCGTCGAAGCCCGCCGCCTGGAACTGGCCGTCGACATTGCTCGTGTAGACGAAGGCGCCGTGGCGTTTCGCGGCCGCCCAAGCGCGTAGCAGCGCGTAACCGGCATGAGGAGCCGTTTCGCGGCACACGTCGAGCGCGCGTCCAAAGAAGCGCCAGGCCTCGCGCGGATTGCCGGCAAAGCAGCGCCCCTGCGTGAATGCGTTCACGTCCCGCTCGTACATGCCCGCAGGCAGGAGCGTCGTCCAGATCCCGTTCGAACCGCGGAAGTCGGGAAGACCGGAGTCCACGCTCATGCCTGCGCCTGCGGCGATAATCATCGCGTCCGCGCCGGCGATCCATTGCGCGGCACGCGCGATGTTTGAATCGATGAGGTCCATTGTCCCCACTCCCTGTGATGGAAAGGAGTGAAGGTTCCTCGGCTATTGAGACGAAAGCCGTCCGTATGCGACCACCGTCGCAACTGGACCACAGACGTTTAATTGGGTCGCGCCGTGTCGTAATGCCGATTGATAATCCGCGTTCGCCACCCGAAGGTGCGAACGGCACAGCGCCGGGACGAGTTCAAGAAGCCCAATCTGCCGCCGTTATTGCCGACTGGGTCGTCTGCCCTTCGGAATCCGGACGCGGCGACGGCACACATCAAAGTCTAGGTCGTTCGACCTGCAGTCATGCAGATTCCACAATCGATCGATTCTCAGGTCAGACGAACCAAAAAAAAGCCGCAGGCATAGCCGCGGCCCGGAGACACACTCCGCCCAGAGATCGCTGGGCGAGCGCGAAGTCTTACACGGTGAAAGTAATTCTGCAATCGGGTGTTTCGTCTGATTATTTTGATTACTCGCGTTCGAATTACAGTCGGTAGCCAGTCAGTCTGGATTATCGAGATCAGCAGGATCGCTGCCCATCGCGCGTAAATATCGCCCAGAAAATTTTTGGTCGCGGCGTCCATTCGGGTGTGCCGGCCGTGAAGTCTTCGGGTTTTTTTCTTGCGCGCGGCGGGTCGCGCGAACGGTCATTTCAAGGGCCATGGATTCGTCGTAGCGGGGATGGCCGGGACGGGGGCGGTCGTCACTGTTCGTGACTGATTTTCCGCAGACTCCGAAGGATTTCTAGGTTTGCCGCTACCGTAGTCTGGTGCGGGCACGCCGCTTCTTTGTATGCTATTCGGTCAGATGCCATTTCCCATTTGCCAAGGATGACCTGAAACCAATCAAATTGCGTGTGCCGCGCGAAGAATCCGGTGATCTTCACGACGACCTGAACGCGTGGGCTAGCACGAGCGGTATCGATCCCGGCCTGACAATCGTTAACGAGCCTGGGATGACGGCAAACACCCGTTCACCGGCGGTGTATCTCGTCTACGTGAGCGAAAGCTTCTTCGATCAGTTCCCGGAATGGCGCATGTACATTGAGCACTAGCACGTCGTGACGCCGGCCGCTATGGCCATTTCGGATGCAGCTCGCTTTCGCAGGCCGCATGGCTCCCACGAACGATAGGCGACCGATAGTCCAGCCGCCAGCCGTCCGTGAAGAGCCTGGCGAACGACGCGGAGTCTGCGAAGCGTGGCAACTCCGCAAAATCCAACGCGATCTGCCGTGACAAGGTACCTAAGTGGACGCGTTCCGCCCAGTCGGCGTTAGCGCCGTTGCTGGTCACCAGATGCGCGTCGACTCGACGAGGTGGTCCGTGCGCAGCCATTCTCCTGTGCGTGCTCGAGCCGCTAGCTGCCCGACCACCAGGTAGCAGAGCAGTTCGGCGCGTGCTTCGTCATCGAGGTTGTCGCGTACGACCATACTGCCTTACGTTTCGTCGATTGGAATGTCGTACTGCGTGCGACACGCGCTGCAAAACACCGCTTCGTTGTTAGCTCGGGCGTCGAGCGGCGTGAGGGGTTGCTCCTCGCCGTTCAGATAGCAGACTGGACAAGGAAATCGTTCATGAGGCTTCAGGCGATGCCAGCGGTCGACAAATCGTTGGATTTCCATCGGTGGAGCGTCGATCACTTCGAGATGATCTAGCAGGGCGTGAAAAAGCGGGGGATTCTGCATACTGCCTCCGAGCATCGCTCTGAAATCTTCTCGATCTGCAAACATGAGAAGGTCCATTCGGCCTCTTGCGGCGTCCAGCCACGCACGCCGTGCGTCTGCATGTCGACCTGGTGCATCTGCTCGCCTCGGCTGTTGCAATATTCATCCGCGCGCTTTAGCTGGGATCGATATTGGCAGCGGCCGGAATCGCGTCACTCCTGAGTCGCGGTATAGCAACTCGGCGCCGTTTTTGCTGGTGGGGTGCCTTGCCAACAACGCTTCATTTCGCCCGTGTTCGTATCTAATCTCCACGCATTGCCGCCGCCGTCTACAGCCAGTTGGTAGTGGCCTGATGCCGTGGGCGAAGCATCATGCGATGCCTGGCCGCAGCCAGTGAGGATCAGGGATAGCGCAATAGGGATGAGTTTCATATGGCTTTTCCTCGGTACTTCAGGCCACAGCTGATTACTCTGCGCCTGGCGCTTCCTTGTCCAGTTCGTTGTAGTCCTCGGCGGGGTCATCGCCGACCACATTCTCAAATTCGAGCGACTCGGGGAAGACGTCGAGCGCTGCCTCAGTTAGTTCCTCGGCCAACGCGTTGATCGAATCGATCCATTCCTTCGTCGCGATTCCCTTGTCTCCGTTCTGCCAGTTCGCCGACCTATCATCGAATTCGTCTTCAAGGGCACTATGCACGTCATCGAGCATGCCCCGCGTCGCATCGACCTTTTCGTTATATGCGTCCACATCTGGTTGCAGCTTCGCACGTGCCACGGAAACTGCCTCATTGAACACACGCACAGACTCTTCCAACGTGTTCCGCTGCGCCGTCAGTTCTCCGAACGCTGCATCGATGCGCTTCTGATCGGCGGCCTTGATCTTGAATGCCATGCTTGTCCTCTTTCGCGATACCCAAGTCCTGCTACCGGGCGGCGAGACTTAACTGATGATCGCCAAAGGCTTTTCCTAGGCGATGAGTACTTCAGCTGGAATCTTCAACTCGCGATTCAGACGGCGAATCATGGCAAGGCTTAGCCCGCGTTTCCGATTGAGCACTTCGTACACTCTGTTCAGGTTGCCAAGATACGGCTGCATGTCGCTGGCAGACAGTCCGGCCTGCTCCATGCGGAACTTGATGGCCTCAATGGGATCGGGAAGATCGAGGGGAAAGTGCTCAGCTTCATAACGCTCCACCAAGGTAGCCAACACCTCCAATCGGTCTCCCTCCGGAGTGCCGGGAGCCGGGTCGGCGTCGACCAGGCCAGATACTGTCTGCAAGGCTTCTTTGTAATCGTGTTCGTTGTGAATTGGACGGATTTCCATCTTGGTCACTCCAGTTCTACGGTTTCAGCATCAATCCTGTCGTACTCATCATGCGTTCCGACGAACTTGATGTAGACGACCCCGATGCGATACGCGACCGCAACAATCAGCCTGTAGTCGTTTCCCTTGATGTTGAATACCACACGGTTTCGGCCAACAAAGCTCGCGGTCGCATATCTGGTCTTTATGTCCTGCGGCGTCATCCAGACGGCCCTCACCGCTTCCTCATGCCATGCCAGCAGCGACTGCCGCGCGATCGGATGCTTGTCGCAGAACGCCAGGAGGACTTTTTTCGCAATGATTCGCATCGATACATGATAGTCCCATTTTGGGACTAAGGCAAGTGTCAAACCTCGATCACGGTCCTTGAACTCGGATCACCCGCCGTTTCGACCTCTATACCGAGCGGGTTTGTGGACATATGGCCGAAAATCACTTCGCGCGCCATATGAAGTCCGCGTTCCTCGGAGAAAAGGGAGAGCGTGCAAAGTTGGGGAGGCTCCCAAGGGGGGCCGCTTGTGCTTCGGGTCGCAGCATCGGTTTCGTCTGGAGTAGGCTGGTCAGTCTCGCAACGGTGGGAGCAAGCCATGCGGTTGATCATCGAAGCAAGGTTGGCCGACGGAGACAATGATACGGTCGAGGAAGGTGACGGAGTTCTGGCGGTGATTGAGCGCCCTGAGTGCTGTCCTGCCGAACTGGGCCTGACTCTCGCCGAAGGGCGGCCGCTGCTTGCAAAGGTGCAGGCCGAGCTCATTTCGAAACAGGTGCAGTCGTGGCTCTCAGGCCAGACCCATTGTCGGGGCTGCGGTGCGGCCTTGAGTCGTAAGGATAGTCGCTCGACGGTGCTGCGCACCGTGTTCGGCAAAGTGATGGTGAAGAGTCCGCGGCTGTGGTCGTGTGCTTGCCAGCAGAATGCGCGGACGCCGCGGCGTGTGGTGCATCCCTTGTCCCAAACCCTAACCACGCGCGTCACACCGGAACTGGGAATATCTCCAGGCGAAGTGGGCAGTCCATCTGCCATACCGGCAGGCTGCGGCCATGCTTAAGGAAGTGCTCCCGCTGGACAAGGGCATTTCGTTCAGCGTAGAAAGACCTAATTTTCTCAATGCCCACTCCCCGCTGCGACAGCGCGCACCAGTCACCCATCGGGATCAAGGCGAGTGCCGGTGATCTGGCCGTCGCCTATCGCTCAGTCGAGCTCCAGAAAATCGTCGGTTGCCAGGCAAATGTCCAAAGGAGTACACATCAATTCAATGGTTGCCCGCGTACGGGTACCAGACTGACATTTCAGAATGGCCTCGATACGCAAAATGCTTAACAAACTGCCGTCGGCCGGTCGTTGCCCAGCCGCGGCTTATTTCACCATACGACGCGCCACAGAAACGCCCGTATCGAATGGCAGATTTTAAGACAATCGAACGGTTGAGATCGACCCTGATCAACCCTTCCGGCTTATCAACAACGGCCGTTCAAACCCCGGCCAACTTGGGACGCATTTCACGCTCTTTCCGCTCCACAGCAGTTCATCCGCGGGGCCTACCGGTGCTTTGCCGGGCAATTACCTGTCTGAGAGAGCCTTCGATTCGAGGGCCAGCAGTATCACTGTCGATTTGGCTTTCATGATCTGCTTCGCGGCAATTGCTAAAAACCGATAGCGGCCATGCCCATGCAAACCGCAGCGACGCGCAATCTACACGCCAGCCAGCGCTGGCAACTCCAATTCATACGATGCACGCTCGCACTGGCGGTTCACTTGCGGTGAAGGCATCACGTGGGTCGGATTCGGCGTGCTATCGCCGCGCCCCTGGAAGCGCGATGGATAGCGGGCTTTTTTCTTGTCGAGAATCGCCAGACTCAGAAACTCAGCGCTATACGCCTTCAGTAAGTGCACATGATGCGCCTCGATGTACGCGGCAATCTGCTCATGTTCGTCGTGAATCGTGGCCAGTGACGTCAGCGTGCGCTCATCCCAACGGAAGCGCAGGCCGAGTTCTTCGAAAGCGGCGTTGTAGGCACAAAGTTGCGCCTCGACTTCCGCATCATGAGCGCTGTCGCGCGTATGGAATTGAGAGGTGTTCATCGTCGTCTCCTTCCGGTAAATGGCACGACCAAGAATAGAAGAGCGATTGGATAAACAATAGTTAAAGTTTTTATGAAAAATGATAGCTTTTTACCTATACATGTAATTTTCTGCCTCGCAATTTCGATGCGAAAAGCCCTCGCTTTCGCGGTGCGCTACCCACCGGTTGAGCCTCAGGGGAATTCCCATGACGTCCAAGGATTCGAAAACACGGGCGCAGAGGCTCATCGTCGGAGGCGGCGGACGCTTGTATTACCGATACCTAATGCAAATCATAAAATATTTTAACTTTTACTTATCGTCTTTCTCGCGCAGCATCCCCTCACACCCGCTGCACGTCCAATAGCCTTCAACCCCACTGTTGTGCGTTCAACGAGTAAGAGCTTTCGTTAGTGCGCTTTTCTCTGGCCGACCATTGGCACTTCTTTGCTCGCAGACAAACGAGCGACGAAGCGATTCGATCACGTAAGTCCAACGCGCCGCCTGAGCGCGACGGAAAGTACAGGAGACGGAGACATGGGACATTCCAACGTAGCGGAAACCGGCCGATCAGCGTTCTGGCATCAACGGTGGGTGCAACTCGCGATCGGCGTGATGTGCATGGGACTGGTCGCGAACCTGCAATACGCGTGGACGTTGTTCGTCGTACCAATAGACAACGCTCACCACTGGGGACAAGCGGCGATCCAGACCGCATTCACCATCTTCGTCGTCACGGAAACCTGGCTCGTTCCCGTAGAAGGCTGGCTCGTCGACAAGTTCGGACCGCGCCCAGTGGTGATCGGCGGCGCGCTCTGCGCGGCTATCGGCTGGATCATTAACGCTCATGCAGGCAGTCTTACCGAACTCTACATCGCGGCAGTCATTGCCGGTATCGGCGCGGGCTGTGTGTACGGAACCTGCGTCGGGATGGCACTCAAATGGTTCCCGGACAAACGGGGTCTCGCAGCCGGGTTGACGGCGGCGGGCTTCGGCGCAGGCGCGGCGGTAACGGTGATTCCAATTGCCAACATGATCCAGCGTTCGGGCTACGAGCACACGTTCATGTTCTTCGGTATTTTCCAGGGCATCTGCATCCTGCTGCTCGCCACCTTCCTTGTACGGCCTAAACCGCCTGCCTACGCGGTCGCGCCTAAACGTATTGTTGCAAGCAAGGTCGACTACACGTCCCGCGAGATGATCCGGTCGCCGCTGTTCTGGGTGCTCTATCTGATGTTCGTATTCGTCGCGGCCGGCGGCATCATTGCAACCGCTCAGCTAGGACCGATCGCGAAGGAATACGGCTTCGCCAGAATGCCGGTCAACCTGCTGGGCATCACGCTCCCGCTCCTCACGATGACGCTGTCCATCGACAATCTATGCAATGGCTTCACTCGCCCTCTGTGCGGCTTTCTATCGGACCGCATTGGCCGTGAAAACACCATGTTCATGATCTTTCTCGGCGAAGGCGTTGCGCTGCTCGGACTGATGCAGTTCGGCCATAACCCGTACGCGTTCATGTTCTTCGCCGCCGCCATATTCCTTTGTTGGGGCGAAATCTTCTCGATCTTCCCGGCGACCTGTGCGGACACGTTCGGCAGCAAATACGCCGCCGCGAATGCGGGGACGCTCTACACCGCGAAAGGGACTGCCGCGATGCTGGTGCCGGTTGCATCGGTGCTGTCCGCGAACGGTGGCTGGAGCACCGTGTTTATCTCAGCGGCCGTGATATCGATCGCGGCCGCCGTATCCGCGAAATTCATTCTCGCCCCTATGAGAAAGCGCTGGATCGAAAACTCAGGCGCGCCAGGCGGCGTGGCCGTCGCCGAGGCACGGCTGCAAACGTCGTCCGGTGGCTCGTCTGAATGAATGACCCCGTGAGCCCACCGCTCACGATCCAACTCATCACGCCCCGCTACCCAGGAGAGATGTCATGGCAGAAGCCGACCAGCTCACAACAGACACTACGTCACATCAACAGGCGAGCGAAACGACCGATGGATTCCATCTCGTCATCGACGCGCTGAAACTGAACGACATCCATACCATCTTCGGACTAGTCGGCATTCCCATCACCGACCTTGCGCGGCTTGCACAAGCGGAAGGGATGCGTTTTATCGGCTTCCGTCATGAACAGCACGCAGGCAACGCGGCGGCGATTTCCGGCTACATCACCCAGAAGCCGGGCATCTGCCTGACCGTGTCGGCACCGGGCTTTCTCAACGGCTTGACGGCCCTCGCCAACGCGACCACAAACTGTTTCCCGATGATCCTGATCAGCGGGTCGAGCGAACGCGAAATCGTCGATCTGCAGCAGGGAGATTACGAAGAAATGGATCAGTTGAACGCGGCCAGGCCTTACGCCAAGGCAGCGTATCGCGTGCTCCATGCGGAGGACATCGGCATCGGCGTGGCGCGTGCGATCCGTGCAGCGGTGTCTGGCCGGCCGGGTGGCGTCTATCTGGACTTGCCGGCGAAGCTGCTCGCGCAAACGCTAGACACCGTCAAGGCGCAGCAGTCGCTAGTGAAAGTGGTCGACGCCGCGCCGCGTCAGTTGCCTGCGCCGGAATCGGTCAAGCGTGCGCTTGACGTGCTGAAAAACGCAAAACGTCCGCTGATCCTGCTCGGCAAGGGGGCGGCGTATGCCCAGGCTGACGCGGAAATCCGCGCTTTCGTCGAGCAAAGCGGCATTCCGTATCTGCCGATGTCGATGGCCAAGGGCTTGTTGCCCGACACGCACGAGCAATCCGCATCGGCAGCGCGCTCGTTCGTGCTGCAGGAAGCCGACGTTGTCGTGCTGATTGGCGCGCGTCTGAACTGGCTGCTGTCGCATGGCAAGGGCAACACGTGGGGCGCGGCGCCGAAAAAGTTCGTGCAGGTCGATATCTCGCCGACTGAAATCGACAGCAATGTCGCGATTGCCGCGCCGGTGATCGGCGATATCGGCTCGTGCGTGGCGGCGCTTCGCGCCGGCCTCGATGAGAACTTCGCCAGGCCGGAGGGCGAATGGACCGAGGCGATCGCCGAGCGCAAGACCCGGAACCTCGCAAAAATGGCCGCGATGCTCGACAAGAACCCCTCTCCGATGAATTTCCACAGTGCTTTGCGTGCGATCCGTGACGTGTTGAAAACCCGTCCGGACATCAACGTCGTCAACGAAGGCGCCAACACGCTCGACTACGCGCGCAGCATTATCGACATGGCCGAGCCGCGCAAGCGCTTTGATTCCGGCACGTGGGGAATCATGGGTATCGGTATGGGCTTCGCCATCGGCGCGGCGGTAACGACGGGCAAACCAGTGGTCGCGATCGAAGGCGACAGCGCCTTTGGATTCAGCGGCATGGAACTCGAAACGATCTGCCGTTACGAGTTGCCGGTTTGCACGGTCGTATTCAACAACAACGGTGTATACCGCGGCACCGACGTGAACCCGACGGGCGGCAAGGACGTTGCGCCGACTGTGTTCGTGAAGGGTGCGCGCTACGACAGGATGATCGAGGCATTCGGCGGCATCGGCTACCACGCGAGCACGCCGGAAGAACTGACGAAGGCGCTCGTTGAGGCAATCGCATCCGGCAAACCTAGCTTGATCAATGCCGTTATCGACGAAGCGGCCGGCACCGAAAGCGGCCGCCTGACGAACCTGAATCCGCAAAGTGCGGCAATGAAAAAGTAATCGGATCAACCAAGGAGATACCAACATGACCAAACCTCTCGAAGGCATCAAGATCATCGACTTCACTCATGTTCAGGCCGGTCCTGCGTGCACCCAGTTGCTCGCCTGGTTCGGTGCTGACGTGATCAAGGTCGAAAGGCCGGGTTCGGGCGACGTCACGCGCAACCAGTTGCGCGACATCCCGGATGCCGACGCGCTGTACTTCACGATGCTCAACAGCAACAAAAAGTCGCTGACACTCGACACGAAGAAGCCAGAAGGCAAGGAAGTGCTCGAAAAACTGATCCGTGAATCCGATGTTCTGGTCGAAAATTTCGGGCCGGGCGCGTTGGACCGGATGGGTTTTTCGTGGGAACGTCTGAACGAACTCAACCCCAAGATGATCGTCGCCTCGGTGAAGGGTTTCAGCGATGGTCACCACTACGACGACCTGAAGGTCTACGAAAACGTTGCGCAATGTGCGGGCGGAGCGGCCTCCACCACCGGCTTCTGGGACGGTCCGCCGACCATCAGCGCCGCGGCGCTCGGCGACAGCAACACGGGCATGCATCTCGCGATCGGCATTCTGACTGCACTGCTCGGGCGCGACAAAACCGGCAAGGGCCAGAAGGTCGCTGTGTCGATGCAGGACAGCGTGCTGAACTTATGCCGCGTGAAGCTTCGCGATCAGCAGCGACTGGAGCGAGTGGGATATCTCGAAGAATATCCCCAGTATCCGCACGGCGAATTCGGCGATGTGGTGCCGCGCGGCGGCAATGCGGGCGGCGGCGGGCAGCCGGGCTGGGTGCTCAAATGCAAGGGCTGGGAAACGGATTCGAATGCCTACATCTATTTCACGATCCAGGGCCATGCATGGGAGCCGATCTGCAAAGCACTCGGCAAGCCCGAGTGGATCGATGACCCAGCTTATAAAACCGCTGACGCGCGTCAACCGCATATCTTTGATATCTTCAAAACCATCGAAGCCTGGCTCGCCGACAAGACCAAATTCGAAGCGGTCGACATCTTGCGTAAGTTCGACATTCCGTGTGCGCCAGTGCTGACGATGAAGGAACTGGCCAATGATCCTTCATTGCGGGCAAGCGGTACGATCGTCGAAGTACCGCACAAGAAACGCGGCTCGTATCTGACCGTCGGCAGCCCGATCAAATTCTCGGACATGAAGCCGGAGGTCACTGCATCTCCGCTGCTCGGGGAGCATACAGACGAAGTGCTCGCGGGCCTTGGCTACAGCAAGCAGGAGATCTTCAATCTACGCGAAGTCAACGCGGTTTGACGGCGTCACGCAGGCCGGGAAATCTGGCTCTAACGTGCAGATAAGGCGCCGCTGACGGCGCCGTATTCGATCCCAATCCGCATTTTCTCCCTGGAGGAGCGCCGTGCAAACTGCCATCGACTTCCAGCAACTTGCCAACGCAATCGGCGACGCGATCATCATCTCCGATGCCGGCGGCGGCATCACGTTCTGGAACCCCGCAGCCGAACGCATGTTCGGCTTTACGCAAAGCGAGGTGCTCGGCAATTCGCTGGACCTGATCATTCCGGAACGCTTGCGCGGCCGACACTGGGACGGCTATCACAAGACCATGGCAACGGGCGAAACCCGTTACGGCAATGATGTGCTGCGTGTCCCCGCCGTACATAAGGACGGACAGTCAATGTCGATCGCCTTTACAGTTGCATTGCTGCATTCGCCGCACAATGAACTCATCGGCATCGTCGCAGTGATTCGCGACGAAACCGCCCGTTTCAAAGAGGATCGCTTGCTGCGCCAGCGCCTTGCGGAGCTGGAAGCATCCGCGGGCGCGTGAGCGGCGGGATGAAAGCGCAGTCCCCGTTCCGCCGTCTGCGGCCAGGGCGGCAGAATTGGGCTGCGCTCCTGCATTTTTGCGGATCGTCGACGATCGTGGGGAGGTCGGCGAATGACCGGTCATGGCCGCGTGCACCCCTTGACCCGGGCCGTCTGTCGTCGGCGCAGGGAGAACGGTCTCGACTGGCCGCTTACGGCGAAAGAACTGAAGGACAGCCGCTCCGATCGGACAGGTGGACTCAGTTAGTTCGGCGGCTTTGCGTTATCAAGGCCCGGGCAGGAAATCGACGTCTCTGTACCAGGCGCGCGTCGTAGTACCGGTATTGTCGGTATCGGTCAGCAGCCCGTAGCCGGTGATTCGTCCTGGCGGTTCGTGAAAGACCCGCTCGTAGTCTTGCACGATATTGCGGCGCAGGCTTTGCCAGTGACCCGCATCGCCGGACAGACCGGAGACCACGATCATCTGTACGCGGTTCGTGTGAGGATTGGCAATGACGGTGCCTGGCGCGGCGGTGGTCGACCAGATATACATCAGCGTGGCATAGGGCAGCTCTTCGCCACTCAGGCGCTTTGCCAGGTCCATCTTGGCCCGGTCGAAAAACGATAGCTTGCTTTTGTCGCCGTCAAATAAGAACACCAGTCGCGCTGGCGCGTCTTCCTTCGATCCGACGCGGTTGTCGGCCCCCTCGATCGGTCCTTTTGCTTTCCAGCGCCATGCCACGACGGGTGTGCGGGCGAGGTCGATATTACCCTCGTGCATCAGCGCCGAAGCAGAGCGGTTCGCGTCCGCCTGCAGGACGGTGGTGTTGCCGTCGTGAACGAGCGTGTATTGCGTCATGGGCTTGCCGTGCGCGACCGGCAGGTTCTTCCAGCCCGCGGGCAATGGTTCGCCGGGCTCGATCGTGGAAAAGGCAATACCCGGTTTTTCGTCCTGGGCAAGGAGGGCTGGCGGCAACAGAAGGAGCGCGACGCAAACGGCGATCCAGACTGGCCGGGCTGTTCGTTTCCGCGCTTGATGGATCGAGGTAAGCTGCATGGCTGGTCGTATTCGTCTTTTGGCCAGCGATCCATTGTAGTCGGCTCAGCCGACGGCATTTCAGCGGAGCCTTTGCGCCGGCGGTTATCTGCAGCGCGCCGCGAAGCGAATGCTCGCGGCAGACGCATTGCGCATTTACTCTTCACCATGGATGGGCGAACTGGGTCAGGCGGCATTCTATCGGGAAATCGCCCAGATGGACCAGCGCTATACCGATGAGGTCCAACCGTGCTATAGCGAACTTCGCTGCCCGGTTCCCATCTTGTGGGGCGAGAAGGATGAGTGGATCCCGGTCGATCGAGGCATGGAACAATCCGCGATGATCCCGGTGCACGCTTCACGCGGGCCTCTGGCTCAGGTCGTTCAACGCACGTCGCGATCGCCGCCATCAGGCCGGGACCAGACGGATCCTGGAAAGTGTAGACTTGCGCGCTCCCATTCGCCGTTCGAGGTAGTCTCCATGTTGATGAAAGTCCTGCGTGTCGGTCTCGGGCAGTTGATCTTACTCGGCGACGCTGTCAGTCGCCCGCGCCCGCAACGTCGCGCGGTGCAAGGTCAGGCGATTGTAGAAAAAGAAGCGGCGCGGCTATCGCTGTATCAGTTCCATGCGTGCCCTTTCTGCGTCAAGACCCGGCGCGCCCTGCATCGTCTGAATGTGCCGATGGCGCTGCACGACGCCAAAAACGATCCCATCGCACGCGATCGTTTGCTGGCCGGCGGTGGCAAGATTAAAGTGCCTTGCCTGCATATTCAGGAAGAGGGCCAGTCGAGCTGGTTGTACGAGTCCAGCGCCATCATCGCCTATCTGGAGCAACGCTTCGCCGGAATCGCGTGATCCGTCGGCCGTCGCGCGCAGTCGTGAGACTTTTATGAAAGCTCCGGCCGGGGCTCGCGGTTTATGCCGCCCCCCCAAAGGGCGCCTGTCGACCCGTTGCCGACATCCGACCCGGCACGACTCGGGCGGCAGCTTCCAAAGTACAACGGCCGTTCAGTCGGACATCGGTTGGCTGGAGGTCGCGGCCTTTGCTGACGTTTGCTCATCGGCCTTGAGGTGGCCGCTGTAGGTTGCTGAACGGCCATTCATTACTTGCTCGTCTCGGACCGCCGCTTACGCATTCAGCGAATGCGTACTTGGAACCCACTACGAAAATTTCAGCTTCCAAAGACCTGACATTCAACGTTCAAGATTACTATCCCGCACTGCTTGCCGTGCAGGTCTGGTGCCCATGCATAGCATGGGCGAAGGACTGAGCAGGATGCTAGGGACGAGCACTGAGCAGCACCTGGGAGAGTTGCCAAGACAACTTCAACCACGTCGAACTCACAGTCAACAATTCTCGAAGCGGGGTATCCCACGTTCAAATAAAAGGGACGGAGCGGACCTGTGCGCCGCCGCCGCTTTCGCGTTTTGAACATGATGCGACGACCCCGCGCGTCTTACATCGCTGTCGCAGTTACGGACGGAGCTTTGTCTACCAGAGGCAGGGCACTCGGCGTGTGGGTTGCCTCGGCTAGAAACCACGCGTATTCGTAGATCGCCAAGTAGTGTTTCAAAATTGGAACGACCTTTCATTTTTTCCCCCTTACGGCCGTGCTCAGCAAACTTTAATGTTCCAACAACCCGATATCGGTCGAGCTCGATGTCGCAGGGCATTGCGACCGGGGGGCTGCGGTTGCGATGCTTTCGGTTGTCAAACCCGCGGCGACGATGCGGGGTCCAGGGAAACTTTAGAAACAAACGGGAGTGTTAATTGGAAAAACTCGGGTTTGAGCGCTTTGATGCGACTGCTCATTGGTACCCGGTCGCGGCTTCTAATGAAATTCAAGCTGGCTTGATCGTGCAGGCGTTTCTTGATGGTCAGGAATTGGCGCTCTGGCGCTCGTCCGACGGAGAATTGCACGCATGGGAGAACCGCTGTCCGCATAGAGGCACCCGCTTTACGCTTGGGCGGATTGTCGGCGACACATTGATTTGCGCTTATCACGGTTGGAAATTTGCGCCGCAGGGGCAATGTTTGACGATTCCCGCCAATCCGACACTGACTCCGCCGAAGAGTGCGTGCGCTAAAACGTTCTCCGTCCGGGAAGATCAGGGCATGGTGTGGGTCACGCTCGGCGATGCGCCATGGTCTCCACTCGATCTTGGTGGGGCCGCGCGATCGTTTTGCCGCGGCTTTGTGCTCTACCGGGCACCGGAGGAAGTCCGCGTGTCTTTGCTAAATCAAGTCGATCAGAAATACGAAGATAGAGGCCGTGCGGTTTTGGCTTCTGGCACCGATGGCGCCGAATCTACGCTCCTCTTTTTGCAACCCATGGCATCCGACCGCACGGTCGCGTATCTCTGGGCGGACACCCCACCATCGGCGGACAGCAGGATGCAGACGCTAAAGCGCGCGACTTCCGCCTTCAAGACTTTGCGAAATCAAATCGAGCTAGTCGCGCAATGAGCGATCTTACCTGGAGTCCGTGATGATCAATCAGCAGGAAGACTCGTTAGACAACGTCCTTCGTGACGATTGGTTTGTCGTCTGCACCGCCCAGCGCGTAACGGCATTCGCCACGACCACGAAATTGCTCGGACGGCCTGTTGCCATCTGGCGAGAAGAGGACGGCCCGGTAGCGGCTCCATACCCATCGTCCAAGGAGCGGTATCGGGCGATGGACCGCTACGGCTACACATGGGTTTCGTTGGGTGAGCCGAAAGCACCGCTATTTTTGCTCCCCGAATTCGACCAACCAGGTCGGCGGCTCATCGACTGTGGCGCCTTCGGCGTGCGGACGTCGGGCTTGCGAATGATCGAAAACTTTCTGGACATGGGCCACTTCCCCTATGTGCACACCGAAATCCTTGGCAAGGAACCGCATACGGAAGTGAAGGAGTACCGGGTCGCGCTGGACGATAACGACGAATTGTGGGCAACCGACTGTGTCTTCTGGCAGCCGAAAGCGGCGGCTGCCGCCTCGTCAGGAATGGACGTTCATTACACGTACCGGGTGATGCAACCGTTCAGTGCAATCTTGTACAAGTCAAGCCCTGCTCGACCCGACGAGCGTGATGTCATTGCATTGTTCGTCCAGCCGCTGAGCGGTGTGGAAAGCCGCGCACATTTAATGATGTTGCTATACGACGAAGCTCACAACGACACGGAGTTGATCGCGTTTCAACAAACCATTTTTGGTCAGGACAAGCCGATTCTCGAGAACCAGCTGCCTGCGCGTCTTCCGTTAGGAGCGCGGGCGGAAACGCCTGCGCGCGCAGACGCCGCATCGATCGCGTACCGTCGTTGGCTGCAACAGTCATCGCCATGCTGGCAATCCCGATCCTGATTCAGGTGTTTTTCAATTCCGGCCTCGCTTACCTGCTCAATCGACGCTTAGGTGTTGCGCATTGCGTTGCCGGACCATCCAGCCTGATCGGCGCGAGCAACTTTTTTGAACTCGCCGTCGCGACGGCCATCAGTCTGTTTGGCTTTCAGTCGGGGGCCGCGCTCGCGACAGTCGTCGGCGTGCTGATCGAAGTGCCCGTCATGCTGCTGGTCGTCGGCGTGGTGAACAGATCGCAGCATTGGTATGAGGCAGGTAACGGCATCAAAGGACAAAAGCTATGAACGTCTTGATCTATCACAATCCGGATTGCGGCACGTCAAGGAACACGCTGGCCATGATCCGCAACGCGGGCATTGAGCCTCGGATCGTCGAGTATCTGAAAATGCCGCCGGACCGTGAAACATTGAAGGCAATGATCGCGCAAGCGGGCCTTACTGTACGCGCCGCACTGCGCGAGAAAGGCACACCCTACGCGGACCTCGGACTGGCCAACACGCCGTTGAGCGATGAGCAATTGCTTGACGCGATGCTGGCACACCCGGTCCTGATCAATCGTCCGTTCGTTGTGACGTCACACGGCGTGCGTCTGTGCCGGCCCTCCGAACTCGTTCTCGACATCCTGCCGGAAGCACGAAACAGGCCCTTCACGAAGGAAGATGGCGAGGTGGTCATCGACAGCGAAGGCCAGAGAGCCGGAAAGTGATTGATCATCTGCCCAACATCAGTGCCCCCCATCTGGATACGCCTGATCTGCAGAAGCTCGCACCTCGCGTCTTGTCACAACATGCGCCGCGTATTCTCCTGCTCTACGGGTCGCTGCGTGCCACGTCTTTTAGCCGTCAACTCACACTCGAAGCCGAACGTATCTTGCGGCACTTCGGCGCTGAAACGCGAGTGTTCGATCCGCATGAACTGCCGATCGCGGATAGTGTTCCGGTGGATCACCCCAAGGTCGTGGAACTGCGCAAATTGTCGGAGTGGTCGGAGGGGCAAGTCTGGTGCAGTCCAGAGCGTCACGGTACGCTGACTGCTGTGTTCAAGAATCAGATCGACTGGCTGCCGCTCGAAAGCGGTGGCGTTCGTCCCACTCAGGGGCGCACCCTCGCTGTCATGCAGGTATGTGGCGGATCGCAGTCATTTAACGCAGTGAATGCGCTGCGCGTGCTCGGCCGCTGGATGCGCATGGTGACAATTCCGAATCAGTCGTCAGTGCCGAAGGCATGGCAGGAATTCGACCCGGATGGTCGAATGAAGTCCTCTGCGTACTATGACCGGGTGGTCGATGTCATGGAGGAGCTGTACAAGTTCACGTTGATGGTCCGTGACCGCTCGGACTATCTGACGGATCGCTACAGCGAGCGAAAGGACGCGCACCGTGAACTTGCGGAGCAACTGGCCGCCGCTGCCATGGATCATGAAACGACGGATGCCAACGTCGACACCGACGCAAGCGAAACGGAGTAACGATGGCGGTCTCGGAGGGATAGACTCTCGCTGTCGCATAGCGCCCGCCGATCTGAGTGCAAAGTGGCGGGCTCCCCCAATTTTTGTCCACAGTCATCAATTGTGAACGCCAACATCAGCTTTCCTTAAGGTAATGTCGTTAATCTCAAGCGACTTGCACGATGCCCGACCTATAGCTTCGGTTGAAGAACCTCGGGTCCCGTGCTTCGTCGATCCTGCCTGCACAGGACAAACGGGGAGTGGGAGTGGTCAAACAACATGAATGGAGCGCACCGGCCTATGGTGTCGTGGCGCGTATCCTCCACTGGTTGACGGTCCTGTTGATCGCGTTGCAGTTCGTGATCGGCTGGGCAATGCCCGACGTCCACAAGGACACCCGGCCTGTTGGGCTGATTGCGTGGCATCTCGGCGTCGGCGCGACCTTGATCTCCGTGGTGGTGTTCCGCCTGGTCTGGCGGCTGACTCATCAGCCCGCACCAGACGCGTTGCCGCCCGTGCTAGACATCCTTTCACGCATCATTCATTTCCTTCTCTATACCGGCTTGCTGCTTGTTCCGCTCCTTGGCTGGATCAACGCATCCTCGCGCGGCCGGACGGTTCGCCTTGCAGGCCTCGTGCCGTATCCATCGTTGAGTAGCACGGGATCGTCTTTCGGTCACAAAATGGGCGACGTGCATGGCATCCTTGCATGGGTGTTATTCGCGCTTATCGTCGCGCACGTCGCCGCTGCGTTGTTCCATCGCTTTGTTCTCAAAGATCACGTATTGCAGCGGATGCTGCCCAGCGCCGGACCGTCGCGGGACCCGGCGCGTCATAACTGACCGGGGGCACTATGGGCAGGGGACGTCACCGGAAATCATCCGGGGAGCCGGAATATCCGGCCGCGCACAGCAGCGTTGACTCCGCGAGGCCACGCCGTGACTTCATTCGCGCGGCGGCAGGCTCGCTCGGTGCATCAATGGCGGCGACATTGCTTCCGGCCTGGGTCCGCGAAGCGTTTGCTCTTCCTGAAAAAACCACCACCGGTACCATCGACGACGTCCAGCATATCGTGATCTTCACGCAGGAGAATCGCTCGTTCGATCATTATTTCGGCAAGCTACGTGGCGTGCGCGGTTTCAACGACCGCATGGCGATCACGTTACCCAGCGGCGCCCCGGTCTGGAGGCAGCCGACGAGTACGAGTTACATTCTGCCATTCCACATGAGCACGTCGACCACCAGCGCGACCTGCGCAAAAGCGCCTTCGATGAGCTATCTCACCGACATCGCGATGTGGAACAAGGGGCTCTGCAACGCGTGGAATACGGCGCGCCAGCCGGGACTCGGCATGAGCTACTTTTCGCGCGACGATTTGCGGTTCTACTATGCACTCGCCGACGCCTTCACGATCTGCGACCAGTACTTTGCGTCGACGTTTACGCAGACCAATCCGAACAGGCTGCACCTGTTCAGCGGCAGCAGCGGCCTGTCGGTGGGATTCGAACCGACGCTGGACAATGCGGAGCCGACCCAGGGGTTCAAATGGCAAACTGTTGCCGAAATGCTCGAGACGGCCGGTATCAGCTGGCGCGTCTATCAGCAAGCCGACAATTTCGACGACAACGCCCTCGCGCTCTTTCACAACTTCAAGTCGGCCTCGCCGACCAGCGCGCTTTACCGAAAGGGCATGGCGACGGTCGATGACATTGCCCAGGCCTTTGCCACCGATGTCGCGACAGGCAAGCTGCCACAGGTCTCCTGGATAATCGCGCCGACGGCACTGTCCGAGCACGCGAACTATCATCCGCAAGCCGGCGAGGATTTGAGCGCGAGGTTGCTGCGCGGCCTGGCCGCCAGGCCCGAGGTCTGGTCGCGGACCGTGTTCCTTCTGAACTACGACGAGCAAGGCGGCTTCTTCGATCACATACCGCCGCCCACGCCGCCTGGAGACGACGGGGAGGGTAGGACGACCGTCGCGACGACCGGCGAACTCTATGATGGGCTGCCGATCGGCCTTGGGTTCCGTGTGCCCATGACGGTGGTCTCGCCGTGGTCTAAAGGCGGCTACGTCTGCTCGGAAGTGTTCGATCACACGTCGATTATCCAGTTTATCGAACGGCGATTCCGGCTTCGTTGCCGGAACATCAGCGCGTGGCGCCGCTCCGTTTGCGGCGATCTGACTTCGGCCTTCAACTTCAGAAGTCCGGATTCTGACTGGCCTTCCTTACCGGACACAAGCCGCTATGTTGCGGGGGCGAACCTGCAATGCAGTTCACTGCCAGCGCCGACGGTGCCGGCGGTGCAAACCATGCCGAAGCAGGAGCCGGGCACACGCCCGTCCAGAGCATTGCCGTACGAGTTTCACGCAAACGCAATGCCGGATACGGTCAGCGGATCATTCTCGATTCTGCTCGTCAATAGCGGGAAAACTGGCGCTGCATTCTCCGCCTATGACCTTGCTGCGGGCACTCGCGCGCCGCGCCGCTATGCGCTCGATCCCGGCACGCAGGCCTCGGATAGCTGGACAAAATCCCAGATCAACGGCACGACGTATGCGATCGCCCTGCACGGCGCGAACGGTTTCCTGCGCGTGTTCCGAGGCGACCTCGCCTCGCGCGCAGGCGGCAGGGCGGCGCTTCCGGAGATCGAGGTGAGCTACGACCTCACGGACAACGCGATCCGCGTGACTCTGCTGAATTCAGGTGCCGCGGCATGTCGGTTTACGGTCAAATCGAATGCGTATCGCCGCGGCAA
>CAVTXZ010000031.1:0-118407 GCA_963738755.1 uncultured beta proteobacterium | reverse complement strand
CGGTCCGTGGGTCTTTGCAGTCCCGGCAGGTGGTAATGTCAACAAGAGCTGGCCCGTATCGGCGAGTGGCAACTGGTACGATTTCAGCGTAACGGTCGATACCCAGCCGACGTTTCTGCGCCGCTTCGCGGGCCGCATGGAAAACGGAAACGACCTGATCAGCGACCCGGCCGCAGCTTAAGTTTTCGAGGCCGAAGGGCGCGCCTGCAGTGTAGGGCGTGTCATCGGCCTTATGTTCCTCAATGACGATTCGCACGGTGTGATCAACGTATAAAACGTAAGGCCCGCTGCAGGTTTGCGGATCAGCGCGCCGAGTCGTCGAATTGCAAGCTCCAGTCTGTGATGTTCGGCACGTTGTCGTCAACCGCCGCGAAGTGCACTACGTCCTCTCGCGGTTGTGAAAAAGCGAGACCAAACGCACCGCCCTGCGCTGGATCCATCGAAAGCTGCGCGACGAACCGCCCCTGCGTTGTAAATTCCACAATCTCACTCGGCTGCTTCGGGTCGGAATTGATCGCGTCGCCATTCGCCGTGAACAGATCGCCGTTGGGTCCGAGCGCCAATGCGAGTGGACCATGGAGATGTGCACGGTCCGCATAGATCAGGACACCCTTGCCACCGTCGTTTTTGGTGTTTCCGGCGCCGAATACGGCGAAGATGGCGTTGTCAACAGTAGAAGCGACGTAGAGTACGTCCCGTTGCGGATCGTATGCGAGTCCTGTCGGGCCTACGACGAGGGCTGCCGGGTCGCCGCGAAACGGGTAGCCGGACGCCACCCGCGTGGCAGCTACAATGTGCACGCCGTTATCGTTGATGGCGAGGTCGAGCCTCACGACAGTCCCGTTGAGCACGTTCGATACGAACACCTTCGCCTTGTTGCCCGCATCGAAGATGGTCAGATCCCACGGGCCGTCAATCTTCGCCATCGCGGGCGTCCACTGCGCGACAAGGTTGCCGGTCCGGTTCAGGACTAACAGCGAGCCCGCCTTGACGGTCGCAGAGGTACCGTCGGTGGTGGGCACATTGCCGACCAGCACGAAGCCGGCCTTGAGCACGCCTAACGCAGTGCTCAAACCAAGACCGGCGCCCCCCTGAAAGAACACTACGGGCTTGCTGTTGGGCACGATCTTGACGATCGTCGATCCGGTGCCCTGCAGATTGGCCTTATTGTTGAAGTTGGATACCAGCAGGTCACCGGGGCGGATAGTTCCGAAGCGAGGGAAGCCGTGAGGGACAAATGCGACGCCGTAGGGATTGACGTCACCGTTAGGCGGGACCGTCGAAGATGTAACCGACGGCGGTGGCAAGAGCGGCGTGAGGCCACCGTCAGCGCAAGCGACTTCGGGCAGCGAAAGTAGAAGGCCTGTACCGCATAGGGCGGACAGGAAAAGACGCCTGAAGCTACCGCGAGTACGACGCGTGGCACCTCGGCGAAGCCGGGTCGGCATGAAGTGAATGCTTTCTGCTACGGATGTGTTGGAGTCCATGACAGTAATCTCCAAATGAACTGATGGGCAAGCAGGCCCACTCTTGCGACGCACACAGAAGCACGACGGCAGGCATTTGGCCATCGGCCGAGGACGATCTCGCACGATCGAGCAACGGAGGCGCCGCTACCCTTCCAACCTGACGAAATCTTGCAGCAACGGCACAGTAGGTGATCTTTCAACCTTTCACGTAGAGCCCGATACACCCGCATGCTGCGGTATATACGTGAAGCGCTTCACACGCTAGCGCTACCTCGCGAGGCAACTGGAAAATCCGGAACAGGGAGAAGTTTGAGTAAACGTCTGGAAGGAAGAATTATTCCGGCTCCACACAAAAATATTCAGCGCGCGTGGCACCTGCATCGTCGACAGCGACCCGTCCGAAACGATGCGTTCTGCGAATTGTGTCAAGACTGGCCGTCTGGACGCGACGAGCCGACGATCGACTCATCGCTTTCGCGTGCGTGTGCGCCCAATGGCTCAGGGCCCGACGATAAAAGAGGTATGCATGCCCATCGCGCAGGGCTTTGGGCTGTTGCAGACCAGTAGTTTGTGTTCTGGTGGAATGGTGGAGCGTCAAACGCCCGCGCTTCGCCGGCGCGATGTCCTTTGCGTCGCCCACTTTTTATACGTATTTTCGGATGCCTGACGATTTTCTTGCTGCAGCCTGTCACGCCCTTGGGCACCGACGTTGACTCGATCGCGACGACAGGTGTCAGCGCTAGAGCGACGCTATTTGTTTCCTTAAGGTCATCTTCAGGAAACGTTGCTATCCTCAGGACGGCTCGAATGAGCTTTGGTAAGCTGGTCGGCGCCTGGCACCTTCGGTTCCGCATTCAGGGGCGGCGTGGCTGAGTGGCTAGGCGACGGTATGCAAACCCGTTCACATTGGTTCGAATCCTCTCGCCGCCTCCATAGCAAGAATCGCGCGGTAGTGTCCTCCGCTGTACCTGTAAGCTGCGGATTGGCTTAAGAGACAGTGTCTGGCACGCGAAGAACGGCTAATGGTCGAGTCTACGCCGGCTGGTTGTGCCGTCGCAGTTAGCGACACCGGATGGCCCGCGCAAGCGTCGGAGAGCAATGTCGCCAATCACCAGGTTCACGGAAGTTGAGCGAGCGCGGCCTCGAAAAGCGGCTTCCACGAGAGAATGTGCCGGCTGATCAAATCGCCGGCTTCTTTGATATTTCCCTTGTCAGCCAGCTCGACCATTTGATAGTGCTCCTTGATCGACTCCTGCTGGCGTGCGCGACCTTCGGAAGAATCGATGCCATAGAGCCGCATATCGTCGCGCAATTGCATCACCATTCGTGTCAGGAATGGATTGCCGACCTGGCCGACGAGGGTCTCGTGAAAAGCCCGGTCGGATGTGAGGTACTCCGGCAGATTGTTCGATGCAACTGCGTTTGACACCTCATCGGCAAGCGCAATCAGCGAATCGCGGTCCCTGAGGCCCTGACGCGCGAGCGTCTCGAGCGCGTAGCGTTCGAGGAATTCCCGCATGGTGAAGAGGCTTTCCAGTGCTTCCAGAGAAAGCCGTTCAACGCGGAAGCCGCGGTTGCGCATTGCCACCAGCAAGCCGCTGCGTGTGAGTTCCAGCAACGCCTCGCGCACCGGTGTGGTGGAGACGGCAAGCTCGGTAGCGAGTCCCGGTACCGAATAAATGGCGCCGGGTGGCGTGCGTCCTGACACGATATCCGCGCGCACGATTGCGACAACCCGCTCGCGCAAATTGCCCGCGCCGTCGCCTTGCAGTAGTTCCATTTCGCTCCTCTGTTCGATCCATGCCATTTGAAGTGCACCCATGAAGGATTCACGCGAACGGCGTTGCCGGCATGTCCATGTTCAACGCGGAATATGAACGCACTGTGCAGTAACTCCTTCATGTAGCGCGCTACTGAAACTACTATAAATTCTAGCCCGTTTCGGAACGGCGCGCATCTCTTGCACGATCGCCGATAGCGTGAATGTGGAAGCGCTTCCTTAATAGCTGAATTGACTACGCAGCACGATCGTTTTCTTTCCGGGAAGTGTTTTCAGGGCAACTTCTATTTGGCTTCAAATGCCATACAGGCATGGCTTTCAGCGTTTAGTCCGCAAGCTGTGCTCACGGCTCTAAAGCGGAGGAGAGAGGTTTTCTCGAAATAAGTGTTTTCCCTTATTGTGTGGCATAAATTCGTGTTTAGAATTCACTCACTTCGTAGTAACGCGCTACTTGTTCTACGAACTTCTTGACGGCAAAAGTTAAGCTTCTACCACGCGGACCCCAAACAAAAAGCGCATCACTTACGACAAACGAAAGGTACTCGTAGTAATTCCAGCCGTCTGATGGCTCTTCCAATGCGGTGTTCGAACGAGCAACGGGAAGGCCACTACACCCATGGCGCTCAGTCCATAGCCGACTGACGTTTGCGGCACTTCACGAGGGAATGATGCGAGTATTACTAGTTGAAGATGATCTACACATCGGTCGGAACCTGTTTAGCGCACTGAAAGGTGCGGATTACACGGTTGACTGGGTCCGTGACGGCAAGGCTGGCAAGGACGCGATCGGGAATGCTTACTACGCGGTGGCGTTACTCAATCTCGGCCTTCCGGGTATCTGCGGCATCGACCTGTTGAGGGCATCGCGGGCAGCCGGAAACAGTGTGCCTGTCCTGCTTCTCTCCGCGCACGACGACCCCGAAACGCGAGCGCGCGGTCTTGACACTGGTGCCGATGATTTCGTACTCAAGCCATTTGATATCCGCGAACTGCTTGCACGCATTCGCGCGGTGCTTCGGCGCACGGCGGGCTATCCAACCTCGCGGATCGGCGACGAATTGATCAGCCTCGATCTTGATAGGCGCACGTTCTTCCATGACGGCGTTGAGTCGCCGCTCTCGGCGCGGGAATTCGCGCTGATGCATGCCTTTCTGGAGCGGCGCGGCACAATACTGTCCCGCGGCCAACTCGAGGAGCGCGTGTACGGCTGGGGCAAAGAAGTGGAAAGCAATGCGATCGACGTGTTGATCCATGCGATGCGAAAGAAGTACGGACAATCGTTGATCCGCAATGTCCGCGGTGTCGGCTGGACGGTGATGCCGCGGGAGTCTTCCAACGGCACGCTACGCAGCATGTCGCCAACCCGGAAGGGCTTGCCAACCCATTGATCCCGGCGAAGGCGCCCGTGATTCCGCGAGAAAGAAGGGGCCCGATTTCAGATCTCGTTGCGTACGGTGACCCTGGCCACAAACCGGCCACTGTCACCGTATTGCAAAGAACTGTTAGCGTTCCACCGAGCCACGCACGAAACTCCTGTGCGGTGTTTCGCCTGCCGGCCTGTGAAAGAAAACGCGAGTAAGTAGACTCGTATTGGTATGGAAAGCAGTTGGGCACTCCTGTTTCAACTTTTGAATGACCTCATCGATACCGTCGACGCCCCGAGCGGCTGCGGTAATCAAATCGGCTTGCTGCAATGCGTTGAGTTTCATATCGGCTCCTGAAGTTTGCGAGGTGTTTCAGACCGTCATAGAGCGCATCGTTTCCGACATGCTCGTGCCATATGGCGTACGCGGCGCGAGCCGTGTCGCGACGAATAGCTATGGCGTACGGATGGCACAGAGCAATTGTGAATCAGGAAAATTAGCAGAAAGTGAGGGGGCGTCAGACTGTCAGCGCGTTTGCGACTCCTTCGCACTCGTCGCGATTAGCGCGATCACAGTGGTGAAGGCATGACGCTCGGCCAGTCAGGTAAGGCATCAAGATCCGGCCGCATCGTGACGCTTTCCTGTTCGTTGGGATCGGTTCGGGCAATGACTGCGACGCACGGCTCGTCCGCGCTCGCGTTGTACGGAACATGCGGCATCCCAGCGGGAATGTAGAAGAAATCGCCGGCCCGAACAACCACATGGTGTTCCAGTCGTTCGCCGTACCAGCAGCCCGAGATGCCGCTCAGCTGATAGATGGCCGTCTCGTGCTCCGCATGAAGATGCGCTTTGGCGCGGGCAGCCGGCGGAATTGTTGCAAGCTGAAGATGCATATGCTGTGATCCCACGCTCTCAGCCGAGATACCAACAGCATAGGTGAGCCCTTGCTTTCCCTCGAACTGCGGGCCGGCTTGCACCAGTTGACAGGTGGGGAGGGCAGGCTTGTGTGCGCTAATGTTCATCGCTTCTCCAGACAATGAGCGCCGACGTCGGCGAAATGGCGAGCATACGACCGCAGAATACACCCGCTCACTGTCCGAAAACGGTCATACTTTTTGGGTCATGTAACTGGCAAGCGGAATTCAATCTCGTCACGGCAAGATCCGAAATCGCCCGCATGATCGCCGGGTCAATGAACTCTTCCGTGTACACGGTGTTTGCCACCAGCAAGCCGTCGAAAATCGCGACCGAAACGTTGGGGAAATTCTTCAACCCGCACGCATATTCAAAGCCGGTCACTTTCAGCTGTTGCGTCGGCCAACGAAAATTGATCGCCTGCATGTCGGAGACATTCAGCGCAACGGGCGGTTGCTGCGTGCCGCCAAATAGTTTCGGGTAGTTCAGGTAAGTCTGAAACACGGAACCGTTGCTCACACCTTGGTGAATATCGTCGAATACGAGTTTCGCGATGTCAAAGAACGGCCGATCCAGATCGGGAATCCGCGTGATGTGTCCTGTGATGGCTGTAAAAACAAGTTCCGCTGAAACGTGTGGTTCAAGCCGGCGGCGCATATCCACGTTCGATCGCATCAGAATCTGCCGCGGATGCTCCGCCACATCGCCAATCGCGAGGGCAAACGCGGCGAGAAGCAGCGAGTGCACGGAGGAACCATGCGCATGGGCTGCGGCGTGGATTCGCTGCATGTCGTCCCTCTTTATCACCGTGCGCTCAAGGCGTCTTTTCAGAGGGCCGCCATCGCAGCGCGCCCGCAGCGGGATTTGCGCAAATGCGCCCGAGTACGAAATAGGGTTGCATAAACGGTCGGCTGGAAGCGAAGCCAGACTTTGACACACCGCCGCATCGAGTGGGCTCGGAAAGGGCTGCGCCTCCAGCGCCGGGGCTTGGCCGCGCACGATGCAGTCGCACATGTAAGCAAGACTTGCATGTAGCTCGACCAGCGAAGCCGCGTCGGTAACTGCATGGGTACTTAGCATGAAGACTTCGAGCGTATCGTCACCGTCAATGACGTGGATACGGTAGATCGCCTCTTGCGGATCCAACTCGGCATTCAGCAACTTCGCATATAAACCATCGGCCGAACACGTATCGGCAGACAACCAGGATTCGACCGTCTGCGCGTTATCCGTGCGCTCCACGAACTGCCCATCTTCGACGACCGAACGAAGGATGCCGTAGCGAGCCTCCAGACACACGACGGCTGCTTCAAATTGTTCTCTGTTGACTGCTCCGGAGATGCTGCTACGGCTCACCACATTCGTATGCGTCTGGATGTAGATCATCTCCGTCGGCGAGGCGCGGCGATATATTCGTCTCGCGGCGCGCAGCCGGTTTTGAGAAGTAAGTTCGCAGTTGAGGCTCTGCATGATCGAATCCTGACGACTGATGGAATGAAGAGATCGTGAGGCTTCAGAATTAGCCGCGCATTAACCGAGCGTTTGCCGAGCATTAACCGAGCATTATCCGGCAAGGCACGCTCGGCCTGCGACACGACATTGCGCACCATTCGCGCCTTCCTTTCGAGAATTCTCAATGTGACCGCACTCATGCAGACGATGATGCTCTGCGGTTCATTTCCCACTTCAGTTCCATCGGCCACCGTGTTTGCGCTGGCGTTCTTCTAATTCTCTTCTCATTCTTCGCTCCTAATATGCGGTTCGTCGGCGGGTGTCTCAACCTCCAGATCTGTCGCTGCAGGTCACCCCGTCATGACACCGTGCGCGCCTCACGCGGAAAGGGCTCTTGCTTTCCATAACGGCGACATCAGTCTCAACATTTTAATAATCGATTCCTGACGATGATCCCATACACGCATCCCACTTCTATTTCCCGCGCGAGTTCGTTTCGCCGGCGCGCACGCTACGCAAGCGCATTGCTGTTCGCTGGTTTCACAGTTGTCGCCTTGACGGCCTGCGGCGGCGGTGGCGATGGTGGTGGTGGCAGCGGCAGCGGCGGCTCGAATCCCCCGCCGCCGCCAACTTCGAGCATCAGCATTTTTGCCGGTAACCCTGCCGTGACAGGTGCGCAGAACGGGGCTGCCGCTTCGGCGCAATTCAACGTGCCTACCGGGGTCGCTGCCGATCTGACCGGCAACCTCTACGTCGCCGATTTCGAGAACTACACGATCCGCAAGATAAGTGCGGGCACTGTATCGACCTTTGCCGGCGCTGCGAACACGTCCGGTTCGGCCGATGGTACGGGCACGGCTGCATTGTTCTCCGGCCCATCCAATATCGCCGTCTCGCCAGTGGGCAACCTGTATGTCACCGACCAGGGCAGCGAGGCTGTCACGGTGCGAAAGATCACGCCGGCCGCACAGGTGACGACGCTCGTCGATCCGCGCACGAGTCTGGCACTGCAAACGGACGGCAGCACGGTACTCGCCACTGATGCAGCCTCGAACCTCTATCTCTTCACGACTCAAGCGAGTACCGGCGCCAGCGTGCTCACGCAGGTGACCCCCGCGGGCGCCGTCATTCCGATTACGCTCACCACATCAACCGGCGCCCCGGTCGGCCTGATCGATCCATCCGGACTGACGGTGGACAGCGCCAATAACGTATATATTGCCGACGAGAACAATCAGGGCGGCGCGGGCGTGCTGTACAAGGTTGCGATCAACGGCTCGAACGGGCAGGTCAGCACGCTGGCCGGATCGATCGCCATTGCTGGTTCATCCGACGGCCCGGGCAACGCCGCGACTTTCGATGGCCTGTCGGCGCTCGTGGCGGATCCGGTGGGCAACATCTACGGCAACGACTTCAATAACGGCACCATCCGCGCAATCTCACCGGCCGGTGTGGTGAGCACGCTCGCGGGTACGCCCGAACAATACGGTCTGACTCTCGGACCGCTGCCCGGGACACTTCCCTCCATTGATCAGCTGGCATGGTTCGGCCAATCGCTGTACGCAGCGGACACGGATGACAGTGTCATCCTGAAACTTAGCCCCGCGCCCTGATCCATGCTCGTCGGCTGATGCAATTATCCGGATTGCAGATTTCGCAACCTCTTGCCGGAGTCGTCAAAAGAAGTACGCGATCAGCAATCCTTCAGTGACGACGCCGAGAATCGTACTGACCAGAATGGTCGCAGTGGCGTCGGCTGTGTACGTATTGCTTTTGAGTGCAAACATGGCGGCCGCGGTCGCGGTCGGCACGGCGCCCGTGATAACGGCCTGGTGCGCAGGTGCGCCCACTACGCCGAACAGTACGGCGCCAAGCGCCATTAATGCGGGTTGCAGGAAGTTCTTGATACCCAGATTCGCGAGGACGTTGGCATTGATCACAAAGTGCTCGCCGTAAAGCATCAGCCCGAGCGCAAACAGCGAGGTGCCGCCGGCGGCCTTTGCGATCAGGTCGACCGAGGTGAGCACCGGTCCAGGTAGCGTGACGTGGCAGAAACTCAGCACCATGCCGGAGACTGGCAGCCAGACAATGGGATTGATGACGGCGCGCCCAATACTCTGCCCGAAAACCTTTAACACGTCTGGCCGACCCGTTGCCTTGTCACTCTTGTCGCCCAGTCCGGTCAGGACTATGGTCAGCGGCAGCATGAAGATGCTGGTGATGAGGTTGCCGACCAGCACTGCCAGAAATCCCTCCGGCCCGAATACCGCAGCGAGAATCGGGGCGCCGAAGTAAGCCATGTCAGGAAAAGCACACACCAGTGCCTGCATGGTAGCGGTGCGCAGGTCATGTCTGAACACGAAGCGGCCGACCCCCAACGCAATGACATACGTACCCATCAGGCCGAGTGTCAGGCACAGCGCAAACCCCACGTTGTGCAGCTTGTCCGGCGAGGTCTTGACCGCGCCTTCGAACAGCGCGAAAGGTAGCGCAAAGCGGATCACCAGGGTCGCCAGCACTTCGGCATCGTTGTGTTTCAACAAGCCTATGCGACCCGATAGCCAGCCCAGCATGATGACGAACGCAACCGGCAACAGACCGTTCAGAATGGTATCGAGCAAAGGAATGCTCCTGTTTTTTTAAACGGCTTAGTTCGCGCTTTTCTGGATTCGCTTGTATGGCACGTAGTGCGGCGTCCAGACCTTGCCGCGAATCAGACCATCTATCTGGTCAGTGCTCACACCCGAGGTCAAACCTTCTTTGTGCGCTTGCAGTGCCACGGCGAGCGCGACCGAGACCGCGACGTCACGCAGGGCGGTCACGGGCGGCAGCAGATTCTTGCCGGCATTGCTGCGCGCGGGCGACGCCGAGGCCAGCGCCTGCGCGGCAGCCATGAACATCGAGTCGGTCACGCGTACGGCTTTGACCGCGAGGGCACCAAGGCCGACGCCAGGGAAGATGTAAGAGTTGTTGGTCTGGTCGACTTTGAAGCGGGCGCCATTGCGCTCGAGCGGCGGAAACGGGCTGCCTGTCCCGATGACCGCTTTGCCCTCGCTCCATGTTTCCAGATCTGCAGGGGTCGCCTCGGCGCGCGAGGTGGGATTGGATAGTGGAAAAATGACGGGACGCGGGTTGTACTGCGCCATTGCCCGGACCACCGGTTCGGAGAACGCGCCGGCCTGTCCCGAGACGCCGATCAGGACAGTGGGCTTCGCGTTGCGCACGACGTCCAGCAGTGCGACCCTGTCCGGATGATCGAGTGTCCAGTTGCCGACGAGCGATTTCGCCTGCAGGAATGGCTGCTGGAAACTGGCGATGCCGTCCATCCCTTCGAGCAGCAGCCCGTCGCGGTCCACCATGAAAAAGCGTTTGGCGGCTTCAGTATCCGGCAGGCCGGCGTCGGTCATCGCCTTGCAGATGAGACTCGCAATTCCGCAGCCGGCCGATCCTGCTCCCATCACGGCGATACGCTGCTCGATCAGCGGCACGCCGGTGACGTTGATGGCCGACAACAGCGTGCCTGTCGCGACTGCAGCCGTCCCCTGCACGTCGTCATTGAATGTACACAGACGGTCGCGATAGCGTTCAAGCATGCGCGTGGCGTTGTTCTTGGCGAAATCCTCCCACTGCAGCAAAACATGAGGCCAGCGCTTCACGACAGCATCAACGAAGGCTTCGATAAACGCGTCGTACTCCTCGCCGCGCACGCGCTCGTGACGCCAACCGATGTAAAGCGGATCGCTCAGGCAATCGGGATTGTCGGTGCCGACATCGAGCATGACCGGCAGTGTGGTGGCAGGGTGGAGTCCGCCGCAGCCCGTATACAGGGCCAGTTTGCCGATCGGGATGCCCATGCCGCCCGCGCCCTGGTCACCGAGGCCGAGGATCCGCTCGCCATCCGTCACCACGATGGCCTCGACTTTATCGAAACGCGGATGTGCGAGGATCGACTGGAGCCGCTTCTTGTGCGGCAAGCTCAGGAACAGGCCCCGCGGCTTGCGGAACAGGCGGCTGAATTGCTGGCAGCCGGCCCCGACCGTCGGCGTATAGACAATCGGCAGTAACTCTTCGACGTTCTGCACGAGCAAGGCGAAAAATAGCGTCTCATTGGTGTCCTGCAGATCCCGCAGAAACGCGTAGCGCTCCAGATCGGTGGAGAAACTGCGCAATGCCTGCAGGCGGCGTGACACCTGCTCTTCAAGGGTGCCGATGCTAGGCGGCAAGAGCCCATGCAGATCAAACGCGTCGCGCTCGGTCTCGGTGAACGCGGTTCCCTTGTTCAGCAACGGATTGGCGAGCAATTCATAACCGGAACGCGAGGTTTCGAGGATCGCCTTGATGGCGTCTGTCGGGTGTGCCTTGGGCATGCGGAGTCTCCTCGATAACGCTACACCGCATCGGTAAAGCCCTCGCAGTGTATTGGCCGGCGCATTGCCGGGTCGCTTTCGCGCGCGGGGTCGCGCCGGGGAATAATGGTAATTAGTCTAGTAGACAATTTCGGGGAGGTCAGATGTGGAAAAGGTGATTTTCGTTTCGCTCATCGCGTGGCATCACCCCTTGCTCCTGCGAGGCTCAGCGCAATGGCGTTGACTCCATCGCACTGCCTGTTGGCGGTGTAATACGCGACGCAAGCTGGCTTCTTACGAAATGCCTGCGTAGGCCGCGGCCAACGGAACGGCTGTCCGACACGTGAGCCGGACAGCGAGGGGTGCGGGGCCCGCAGAGGCGCGTGCCGTTAAAGCGGCGTACAGGATTGTCTGGCTCTCGCCAGACAATCCTGTCCTCAACCGGCAGCCATCATGTCGTTAAACTGGTTGACCCATGCGTGCTCGTCAGGTCCCGGATTGGCGCGCATGTCCACGGCCGGACCCACCAGTATCTCGTTGGCCTCTGTGCCCAGCTGTTCGATCGCGCCCGCAATGAAATCTTCGAGGGGCATCGCGCGTTCTTCCTCGCTGCTGTTCAGCAACTCGGTACGAACCCATGGCGGCGCGATTTCAATGAGCGAGACCTTGCTATCCCGAAGCAGGTAGCGCTGTGAGAGCGTGTACGAATGCAAGGCCGCCTTGGTCGCGCTGTACACCGCCGTAATGGCCAAAGGCACAAAGCCGAGTACCGATGAGACATTCGCCACGACTGCGCCGTCCCGGGTCTTCAGGTGCTCGATCAGCGCCGATGTCATGCGGATCGGCCCAAGCAGGTTCGTGTCGACGGTCGCGCTCAGCAGTTCGTCATCGACCGGGCCGCCAGCGCCATCGGGAAACATGATGCCGGCGTTGTTGATCAGCACGTTCAGTTCTGGATACTCGACCACCAGCCTCGCGGCGACCGCCTGGATGTCCGCCGGATCGGTGATGTTGAGCGCAACCGCGCGCATGCCGGGATTCGCATCGATGGTTTCCTGCAGACGCTCAGCGCGCCGGCCCGAAATGATCACCTGATTGCCAAGCTTGTGGAGCGCTTCAGCGAGACCGCGGCCGATGCCCGAGCCGCCGCCGGTGATAAAGATCGTGTTGCCTGTGAGCTTCATGATTGCCTCAGATGGAAATGACAAGTTGAGTTAGCGCGCAAAGCGGGTCCCAAACATGGGCAAGCCGCTTTTCGATTCGGCCTCGGTTGCTTCGTCCTGCAGCACGTCCCAATGCTCGGCGAACACGCCGTCCTCGATACGCAGGATGTCTGCTGCGATCCATGCGACGGGGCGGCCATTGCCTGAAAAGCGCCCGTGCACGATCACGTAATCGCCATTCGCAACGATGACACCGGGTTCGTACCGCAACGTAGGAGGCAGGCTGCGGATCAGGTTGAACAGACCATCGCGCCCCGGCTCGATATGTGCGCTGTGCTGGATATAGTTGGGCGACCAGAAGCGCTCGGCGGCAGCGTAGTCGCGCTGATTGAAAAGCGTGTCGAACGCTTCGAGTACGAGGGCCTTGTTGGCGGCTTCGGCGGTATGGGTCATGAGGATTCTCCTGAAATGCGAGTGGCGGGGCCGCGCGTCATGCGGGCACAGCCTGAAGGGTGGAATAGTCGGTGTAGCCTTCGGCTGTCGGGCCATAGATCCTCTGCCAGTCGACTTCGGCAAGCGGCGCATCGACGGCGAAGCGCGCCGGCAGATCCGGGTTGGCAATGAACGGGCGGCCAAAGGCGACCATGTCGACCAGCCCCGCGTCGATCAACCGGTTACCACGCGCACGATCGATATCGACGTTCGCAATGATGTTGCCGCGGTAGAGCTCGCGGAAATGACGGAACATGCCGTCTTCTGCCAATGCGGCGAGCGGCGTCGCCGAAAGGTCGGCCATCGCGCCCATCAGCAGCAGATGGGAGAGATCGAAGTCGTTGAGCCGGCCGATGACATACTCGGCGGTGGCCAGCGTTTCAGCATTGGAAACGAATGCCCCCGTCTCCGAGGTCGCAGGTCCCGTTTTGATGCCGGTGCGCTGCGCCCCGATTGCCTCGACCACCGTCTCCACGACCTCGAACAGGAAGCGCGCCCGGTTCTGCGTCGAACCACCGTAGGCATCCGTACGCAGATTGGTGCGAACGTTGAGGAACTGGTTGAACAGATAGTGATAGCCGCCCTGGATCTGCACGCCGTCAAAACCGGCCGCGATCGCGTTGCGCGCGGCCTGGCCGAAGTCGGCGACCGTGCGACGAATCTCGTCCTTCTCCATGGCGCGTGGGATCACTGTGTCCTTGTGGCCGGCCGCGGTCACGCTCTGCTGCTCCGGATTAACCGCTGACGCGGACCGCGGCGCCTTGCCGGCGTGGAAATCCGGGTGTCCCAACGAACCGGTATGCCAGAGTTGCGCGACGATCCGGCCACCCGCGCGGTGCACGGCGTCGGTCACCGCGCTCCAGCCACGCACCTGGGCGTCGCTCCAGAGTCCGGGCACGTCCGCCCAGCCGACCGCTTCCGGGCTGACAAAAATCCCCTCGCTGATGATCAGCCCCGCCGAGGCCCGCTGCGCGTAGTAGTCGGCATGCACGGTGGTCGGGGCAAGCTCGGCATTCGCCGCGCGCATGCGCGTCAGCGGCGCCATGACCATGCGATTGGGCAGATCGAGGTGCCCTAGCCGGATCGGCCTGAGCAGGGGCTGGTTGATTTCGATGTCCATGAAATTTTCCTACGAAATTGATCGATTCACCCAAACACGATGGTGATTGACATTGAGTTTGACGGACTGATTTCGAAAAGTCAATGTCAATCACCATTGTATTTTTCGAGAGCGGCTATAATCGAGCTAACAACGGCGTGGAGCATTGAACGATGGGAGTCTCAAAACAGCAGACGCTGGAGAACCGAAGGGCCATCGTTGCGGCCTCGGAGAAGTTGTTCCGTGAGCACGGCATCGACGGTGTCGGCCTGAGCGCGCTGATGAAGGCCGCAGGTTTTACCCAGGGCGGGTTCTACAACCACTTCGAATCGAAAGAGGCGCTGGCCGCTGAAGTCGTGGCGACGGCCATGGACAAGGCCAACGGCGACCTGCAGGAAGCCATTGCCGCGCCGCTTGAGCCGGGCGCAAACCGGTTGAAGCGACAGGTGGACTTTTACCTGTCTGGCGCGCATTGCGGCGACATCGAGCAGGGTTGCGCGATAGCCGGCCTGACCGCGGACGTCCGGCGGCTCGGCGACGAAGCACAATTGCACTTTGCAAGCGGCCTGCAGACGATGATAGAAACATTGACGAGGCTCGTGGCGGAACAGCGCGCCGAAACCGGAGATCTGGACGAAGCCCGCCGCGAGGCCATCGCGTTCTACAGCGAGATGGTCGGTGCGCTCATCCTGTCGCGAGCGGTAGCCGGCGCCAATCCCGAACTCGGAGAGGAAATACTGGACGCGAGCCGTCAGATGCTTCTCAGGAATTTCGCGCTGGAAGCGGGGCAGGGCAAGCGCTGAAGCGTGTCTGCAAAGAACACGGTGCGGCTAACCTGGCGACTTCACTACCGCTACCGCTCCGAAGAACTCCCTTCTCCTTTTTGCCGGGCAATCGCTGAAGCTTGGCGATTCACTTCACTGCATCGCACGGCCCGGACGCCGGCATTGCTTGCTCGCCGGCGCTGACTGCTGACAGGCTGCCGTCCCGGTACAGCTTGCGCCAATGCAACGGCTGGCCTGGAATGGCAGCTTGCAGGCGTGCAACCATCGGCACCGGCTTGCCCGGCTCGACACTCTCTCCCGCCAGCACCAGCTTCCCCCTCCGCTGACCATCGCCGCCGGCGCTCCGGCTGCATCAATCATTCCTTCACTTCTTGCCTGAAGCTTGTCCGGAAATATCTATCGATCCCAAAAAGCTCCAAATGGAGAAAAATCTTGATTGTTTGCTCCAAAATAAGTATCTTCATTTGGAGATAAAAGGCAGAATAGCTGCCTCGCTGGTGCGGCTAAACGGGAGCGGAGGATATGCACGAAAAAATGATGCGTTTGCCAGGTAAATTGCCAAACACGATGGAGCTTTCAACAGTGCGCCGCAGCATCATTGCGTCGAGGAAAGCATGAAGTCCACGACGATTGCGGTTTCGGCGCTGGCCACGGTGCTGCTAGGCGCATGTGTTGCCGTCCCAGATGTCCCTCAGCAGGTTGCACAGTCCCGCGCCAGTCAACTGGGTCTGGCCACGCAGAGCGCGGCAATCGGTGAGCGCTGGTGGGAGTCGTTCGACGATCCTCAACTTGGCCGCCTGATCGATGAAGGGATGAAAAGCAATCCCAACCTCGAGGCTGCGCTGGCAAGGGTGCGTGCGGCTGACGCGACGGTCAGCGTTCAACGGGCCGCGGAACTACCGCAGGTGTCGGCGGATGGGCAAGTCCTCGATCAGCGTTTCAGCGGCACGTACCTGATCCCGCCACCGTATGCCGGCACCACGCGATGGGTACCGACGGTGCAGTCCAACCTCGACTGGGATCTCGATCTGTTTGGCCGGCAGAGGGCGATCGTGGCGATGGCCCGTTCAGATGCCGAAGCGGCGGGGCTCGACGCCGCCGAAGCCCACTTGATCATTTCCACCAGCATCGCGCAGACCTATATCGGCCTGGCAAGGGCGGAGCAATTGATTCGGGTTACTCATGGCTTTGTGAAAACGCGTGAGGACGCTCTGGCCTTGACACGAAGCAAGGCCAGATACGCATTGGCCAGCGAGTTCGACGAACGCACAGCCGAAACCTTGCTCGCAGAGGCGCAGCAAGCTGAATTGAGGGCGACCGAGCAACGGGATCTGTTGGTCCACGCGCTCGCGGCGCTAGTCGGCCGCGGCGCCGATTTTTATCCCACCATCAGCGCGCCGACTCTCGCGCTGGATAAGCGGCCTCCGGTTCCTGAGATGCTGCCCGCCGACCTGCTCGGCCGAAGACCGGACCTGCTGGCCGGTCAGGCACGCATCGATGCGGCGGTATCGGGTGAGAAGGTGGCGCGCACGGACTTCCTGCCGAATGTCGATCTCAAGGCGCTCGCGGGACTTGCGTCGATCGGCTTCGGGAACTTCTTTAGCGCAGGAGCCGCGACATACGGCGGCGGGGTCGCCATCCATGTGCCGATTTTCGAGGGCGGCAGGCTGCGCGCGCAATATCGCCGCGCCAGCGCGGATCTCGACGGGGCTGTCGCGAACTACAACGACTCCGTGCTGCGGGCCGTGCGTGAATCGGCCGATGCATTGACGAGAGTCCACTCGAACGATTCCGACGTGGCGCAGCAGGAGCACATCGTGGCGGGGCTGCGCGACACCGTACGGCTGGACGCCGTGCGCACGTCGACGGGACTCGGGTCGAAACTGGACGCCATCGATAGCGGATTCCGTCTTCTTGAAGCTGAACAGGAACGTGTCAATTTGCAGGCAGAGGGGTTGACCCGGCGCGTGCAACTGATCGCTGCGCTTGGCGGCGGATTTGTCTCTAACCCAACGACTGCGACGACTTCTTCGTCGGGCAATCACCATGACTGAAAAAACGCTGACGGTTGGCTCGGCCCAACCCAACTTCGCACCTGACGTCAAACACCCAGGCGAGAATGCCGCGCCGCGAACCCGGCGGCGGCTGTTTGCCGCGCTCGGTATCGTGGCCGCGATTGCAGCCACCGCCTATCTGGCCACGCGCTGGTTCGCGCCGCCCTCCGAGGACACGGACGACGCTTACGTGGGCGGCAATATCGTGGCGGTGACCGCACGTGAAGCGGGTACGGTTCTCGCACTCCACGCCGACAACACACAGCGCGTGCTGCGCGGACAGCCATTGATCGAGCTCGACCCGGCCATGGCCAGGGTGCAACTGGATGCGGCCGAAGCGGCGCTTGGACGGGCGGTTCGTGCGGTACGGGTCAATTCGGCACAGGTAGACGAGACGGGCGCTGAAATTGTGCAGGCCGAAGCGGACCTGTCGAAGGCGCAGAACGATTACACAAGGCGCAAGGCGGCAGCGGCGGCAGGCGCAATTTCGGGTGAAGACCTGAGCCATGCGGCCGACGCAGTGACGACGAGCCGCGCGGCGCTCGATCTGGCGCGGGCACGTCAGGCGCAGGCCAACAGCACGATATCCGGGACGACGGTCGAAACGAACCCGCAAGTGCTGGGCGCGATCGCGGAAGTACGGCGGGCCGCTATCGACGCAAGCTACATGCAGATCGTGGCTCCTTTGTCCGGGGTGGTAGCGCAACGCACCGTGCAACTCGGTCAGAAGGTCGCAGCGGGAACGCCACTGATGGCGGTGGTGCCGCTCGAGAGCGTATGGGTCGACGCCAATTTTCGCGAGACCCAGCTTGAGGATCTTCGTGTGGGGCAGCCCGCCACGATCACAACCGATGTGTATGGCGGGAAGGTGGTGTTCCATGGCCATGTTGCAGGTCTCGGCGCCGGCAGCGGCAATGCGTTCTCCCTGCTGCCGCCGCAGAATGCGACGGGAAACTGGATCAAGATTGTTCAACGGGTGCCGGTGAGAATCGCACTCGATCCCGCTGAACTTGCAAGGAAGCCGCTGAGAGTGGGTTTGTCGGTCGACGTAGAGGTCGATACCGCAGATCGGTCAGGGCCCTTTGTGGCTGACAGTGCGCCGCCGGCGGGAGGCGAAGTGGCAAGCCTCGACGGCGGCCCGAAAGTGGAAGACCGTATCCGCGAAATCATCGGGCAGAACGCGGGACGCAAACCATGAGTGCCGGCACCAGCAGCGGCGGGCACCTTGCACCGCTCGGAGGCATCGCATTGGGCCTGACCGCCGTTGCGCTCGCGCTCGGCAGTTTCATGCAGGTTCTCGATTCGACCATCGCCAATGTATCGCTGCCGACGATCGCCGGGAATCTTGGCGTGAGTACCGATAGCGGTACCTGGGTGATTACATCGTTCGCCGTCGCCAACGGCGTGACCGTGCCGCTGACCGGTTGGCTGATGGGGCGCTTCGGCGTTGTCCGCACCTTCACCGCGGCGGTGCTCGCGTTCAGTATCGCGTCGTTCCTTTGCGGTATCGCGTGGAGTCTGCCGTCACTGATTGCGTTCCGCATTTTGCAGGGCGCGATGTCGGGGCCGATGGTTCCAGGCAGCCAGGCGTTGCTGATCGCCATCTTTCCTCCTCAGAAGCGGGCAACGGCCCTTGGCATCTGGTCGATGACAGCGATGTCCGCTCCTGTTCTCGGCCCGGTTGTAGGCGGATACATCTCCGATAATTTTCACTGGGGATGGATCTTTCTGATCAACCTGCCCGTGGGATTGATATCCGGCCTGGTCACGTGGAAATTTCTCGCGAAGCGTGAGACACCGAAGCGCAAGCTGCCCATCGATAAAGTGGGGTTGGGACTGCTCGCGTTCTGGGTGTTCAGCCTGCAAACGCTCTTCGATCTGGGCAAAGACCGCGACTGGTTCAACAACACGCTGATTGTCGTGCTGGCGATCTGTGCGGCACTGGGCTTTGCGGCCTGGGTGATCTGGGAGCTCACAGAAAGCAGGCCGGCAGTGGACCTGACGTTATTCAAGCGGCGCAATTTCTGCTTTGGCGTTCTTGCGACCTGCCTCGGATACGCGCTGATGTTTTCCAACAATGTCCTGCTGCCACTCTGGCTGCAGGAACAGATGGGCTACACCGCGACCTGGGCAGGGTGCGTGGCGGCGCCGAGCGGTCTCGTAGCGGTGTTGATGACGACGCCGGTCGGGCGGCTCAAGGTGGATCCGCGCTGGATGGCGACCGGCTCGTTTGTAGCGTACTCGGCAGGCTTCTTCCTGCGTTCTCACTACACGCCGGATGCCACGTTCTGGACGCTCGCCATGCCGCTGTTCCTGCAAGGCTTCGCCCTGAGTATGTTCTTCGTGCCGCTTCTGCACATCATGCTCGACGGCATACCGCCTGAGCGTGTCCCGTCGGCGACCGGGATTTCGAACTTCGCCCGTATCACCTCGGGGGGCTTTGCCGCATCGCTGATTACGACGTTCTGGGATCGGCGCGAGGCGTTGCACCAGAGCAGGCTGGTCGATTCCAGCACCAGCTTCTCGCCCGTGTATCGCCAGGCAGTTGAGCAGCTTCAGGCTCAGGGTATGAATCCCGTGCAGGCTGCCGGAATCATCATGCGGCAGACGGTCAATCAGGCTTATATGTTGTCGTCGCTCGACATCTTTTATGCAAGCGGCTGGCTGGCAATGGCGATGGTGCTGGTGGTCTGGATCACCCGCAAGCCTAAACCGGCGGAGCACATCGCGGCAGCAGATTAAGGATGAGTACAGGCGATTGGCCGCCGCCGCACCGGCGCGCGGTCAATCGGTGTCTTCGCGGCCGCTGTGGCTGTTTGACTCGACAACGCGTTCCATGGAGTCATGGAGTTTCGTAAGAAGACGGATCAATTGCTCCGCCTCCTGTTTTTTGAAGTCGGCAAGAATCGCATTCCAGCTGGCGACCATGACCGGCACCCGTTCGGCATGCTTTGCCTCTCCGGATTTCGTGAGCACCAGACGGACCACGCGTCGGTCGGAAGAACTCAGGTCGCGCTCTGATGTAACCGATCGCTTCGAGACTATCGATCAGTCGAGTCGTGGCGCCCGTCGCGATGCCCATCGACCGTGCCAACTCTCCTGCAGTGGTCGTGCCCTTGCCGTCACGGATCTGCTTTAAAGCGGTCCACTGGACGACAGTCAACTGTTCGTCATCGAAGAGCGAATCGATGTGCGTGACCAGCAATTTGTGAATGCGACGCAAAAGCCGCGCCGGGAGAGCGTTCGCCTGTCAGATCTTCGGTCGTCAGTATCGCCATATCAGAATCTCGTATCTACCTGCTGTTGGAGATACTCTATCAGAAGAAATCGCGTTTTCTAACCTGCGCCGTGGAGCAAGTTTGCGCTTGTCCATATTCGGCCGCGATGCGCGTCGCCGACGCCGCGTATTGCGGCGTCGAGCAAAGCAGGCGGCTTAGGTTTTCGCGGCTTCCTCGTCAACTACCGCCGTCGTGTCCGGCGCGGACCCAGGCGTATGAATCGCTGAAGCCTGACTCGTCTCATGGCGATGGACGTCATGGGTAACGAAGCCAAGGTCGTGACTTGGAATCTCGAACCAGTCGGGATTGCCAAACGAGCGGCGAATGTCATCGAGGCCGCTCGCCCAATGTTCGCCCATGGTGTCGTTGCTGAATTCGTAGTCCTTGTAGTGACCTTCAAAAAACTTGTTCTTGTAGATAAGGTGCACGACATTGACCGCGCCGCCGTCCGCCACTTTTTGTGCCTGTTTAATAAGTGGGTGGCTGCGCCGCACGTTCTCCGGAATGTGTTCGAGCAGCTCCTTGATGAGGCGAGCATGCTTCTGGCTTTGCGACACGAAGGCCGTGATGGCGCGGGTCCGGCTCGAGTACTGAATGTCCTTGGTCCGCTCGGCCACATCGAGGAAATCGCCAGGCAATGTTCCTCCTGCACTCCATAGGTCGACCTGAAAGACCAGCGTATCCTTGTGCTGGCTTTCCCGAACGATTTCCGTGAGCGGCGTGTTTGAGACCAGACCGCCGTCCCAGTAGTATTCTCCGTCGATTTCCACAGCCGGAAAACCTGGCGGCAACGCGCCGGACGCCATGAAGTGCTCCGGCTCGAGACGAATCTGCGTGTTATCGAAGTACACCAGATTGCCCGTGCGAACATTGACCGCGCCGACGGAGACGCGCACGTCGCCGTCGTTGATACGGTCGAAATTGGCGAACTTGAGGAGCGTCGCACGCAGCGCCGTCGTATCGTAAAAGCTCACCTCGCCCGGCAGTTTTTTTCCAACGCCGCCGATAGGAAGTGGAAAGCGCGGCGTGAAAAAGCCCTTCTGACCTTCGGTCAAAGCGCGAGCGGCAGCCCACATGCTCGACCACTTTCGGGCGGCGTCGTGGAACCCGAACGCTGTCGGCAGCAGAGCGCCAACGTGCCCCAGCAAGTCCGCCGGTTGGCAGATGGTGTTCCAGAAGCCGCGCAATGCTTCTACGCGGTCTTCTGGCGCGTTGCCGGCGATGATGGCGGTATTCAGGGCGCCAATCGAAATGCCCGAAATCCAGCTGGGTTCGACACCCGCTTCAGCAAGCCCCTCATAGACGCCGGCCTGATAGGAACCCAATGCGCCACCGCCCTGGAGGACCAGGCCGATTTCGTCGTAGGAAGGCAGCTCAAGCTGATTCGGTTGTTTTAATGTATTGCGTTGACTGCGGCGCATCGTCGGCTCCTTATTGCATGAACCAACCGTGGCTGACCACAATCGATTGCCCGGTCAGTGCCGTCGATTCAAACCCCGCCAGAAACGCGACTGTGTTGGCCACGTCAGCCACGCTGGTAAATTCGCCGTCGACGGTTTCCTTGAGCATCACGTCCTTCACAACCTGGGCTTCCGAAATACCGAGTGCTTTCGCCTGCTCCGGAATCTGCTTGTCGACTAATGGCGTGCGGACAAAGCCCGGGCATACCACATTCGCTCTCACGCCACGCGAGCCGCCTTCCTTCGCGACAACGCGAGCAAGGCCCAGCAGACCGTGTTTGGCGGTCACGTAAGCCGACTTCAGCTTCGACGCCTCGTGCGAATGAACCGAGCCCATGTAGATGACGGCGCCACCCTTTCCCGATGCGTACATGTGCTTGATAGCTGCCTTGGTGGTCAGAAACGCGCCATCAAGGTGAATGGCGAGCATCTTTTTCCAGTCGGAAAAAGCGTAGTCTTCAATCGGATTGACGATCTGAATACCCGCGTTCGACACCAGCACGTCGATACTGCCGAGTTTATTGACTGCTTCTTCGATACCGGCGTTGACTGCTTCTTCGCTGGTGACGTCCATCGACACGGCCAGCGCTTTCCCACCTGCGGCGACGATACTGTCCGCGACCTGCTGCGCGTTTGCCAGATTCAGGTCGGCAATGACGACAGCCGCGCCGTCCGAAGCCAGCTTGCGCGCGCATTGTTCACCGATACCGCTTGCAGCGCCCGTTACGAGCGCGACTTTTCCTTGCAACGACATAAGTTGTTCCTTGCTGAATTATTGATTGACAGCGAGCTTGAGTGCTTCCGCCGGGGCGAGGTAGTCGTAAGCGACTTTGCCCACATCGAGGGTAAGATTTGCAATGACGTGCCTGGCGGCGACCACCCTTTTAACAGGGAGGTCGGCGAGCGGTGCCAACGCATGGGCATGCAACTCGAGTGCTGCGGGGCCTTCCCATGCACCGAGCACGGAAACGTCGCGCAGATAGAAGCGAACGAGTTCACAAATTCGCGGTGAACCGTCCACATGAGGGATGACTTTCAGCAGGTAATTGGGTGTGTCCGCGAGTTTTTTGCGTTCGGATTCGATATCGAGCGGGCGGTACTTGTAGCCCATCGTGCCGGTTGCGACCCGTTGCGTTCCATAGTCGAGTGTGCCGAGCAACGTATCTTTTCCGTCGATGGACAAGCGCGGCGAAGCGAGTTTTTTCGGGAAGCCCCAGATCTCCCGGCCGGCGGCGATGGGACCTTCGTCGTCGAGGTACATCGCGTGGGTATAGCTGGCTTTCTGGCCCGCTTCGTCCAGCACCGAAATAACCTGGCCACTCTCCGTGTAATCGCCAAAGCCGGATGAGTCCGGCATCCGGATGAACTCAAAGTGCACAAGGCTGTTGTCGACCGTCAGCGGTTCGGGCACGACCGCGCGAAGCGCGTCCATGTCGGTCTCGTACGAAATGATGAAGTATTCGCGATTGAGGAACCGGAAGGGTGGACGCGGATACGCCGGGTTGTGCATCGGCATGGCGAAGGCATTGTTGCGGATTTCATCAAGCGTCACGGCAATTTTCCATTGGATGGCGAATGCAGCATCATAGGGGCAAGTCGCAATGGATTTCAGTGAAGCGTGCAGGGCGTACGGTGGTTTCACGCATGACGTGCCAGGCGTTAAGTGCACACCCCGCCTGGGTTTGAGTTGCACTTAAGCGTGCTGTGCTGCGACATTTTCCAACTTTGAAAGATATTATTTCAGCGCGGATTCTGGCGCCGAAGGAACCTACGCTTGTGATTGGGGTCGCAAGCCGGTCCGCGTCGTGTTCACATGGCTCGGTTCAACCGACCGGTTGTTTTCTTTTGGTGTAATTTACAGGGTGAATGTAAAGCCCTGGATCATCCAACCGCGAGGAACCTGACATGAGCAATACGCAAATAGGCAGCGAAGCGACGACGGCGACCGGGCAAGCACGGACGGTCGACATGAAGCTGGAGATCGTTGTCATCCCCGTTGCGGATGTCGACCGCGCCAAGCAGTTCTACGCCGGGTTAGGCTGGAGGCTGGACGTCGATCTCGTGACCAATGAGCAGTTCCGGGTGGTGCATTTCACACCCCCAGGCTCGCAATGCTCGATTCTTTTCGGCAAGGGTGTCACGACGGAAGCGCCGGGCTCGGTGCAGGGACTCCATCTCATTGTGTCGGACATCGAAGCCGCCCGCGCGGAGCTTGTGCGGTCAGGCGTCAACGTGAGCGAAGTTTTCCATGACGTCGGCGGCGTGTTCCACCACGCAGGTGAAGCAGGGCGCGTCAACGGTCCGCATCCGGCGCGTCGCAGCTATGGTTCTTTCGCCTCGTTCAGCGATCCCGATGGCAACGGCTGGGTCTTCCAGGAAGTGACTGCACGGCTCCCGGGGCGGGTGGACACGCCCGACACGACATTCACTTCGTCGGTGGAACTCGCGGGGGCGCTGCGACGCGCCGCGGCCGCGCACGGCGAGCACGAGAAATTGACCGGCCAGGCTGACGAAAACTGGCCGGACTGGTATGCCGAATATATCGTCAGCGAGCAGGCCGGCACGTCATTGCCGACCTGAGTCGCGCGTCTGTTCGATTGAGGTCGCAGGCATGCTTTTCGTCATTGCCGGATCGCGCTGATATCCCTGCTCAGAAGGCAGCATCGTCGCGTCCGGCGTCAGCACGTTCTGCGCTGACTGGAATCTCCACGGTAGCGTGCCCAACCCGCTATCCCCCTTATTGCACACCTGCTGGAACAGAAAATCGCGGAACGTCTGGGCGGCCGGGCTCAGGCTGCGGCCACGTCGATGCAGCAGCGCGATCGGCCGTGTGATCGGCTGGGAGGAGAGTCTGCGTGTCACCACCTGGCGGGAATCGAGTACGACCGAGGCATAACCCGGAATAAACGCGATACCGAGTCCGGCTGCGACCATGCCGACCACGGTCCACACCTGTGACACTTCGTATTGGGGCATCAGCCGCACGCCGGCCTCGAGGGCGCTGCGGTCGATCAGTTGTCGCGTCGCGTTGCGTGCTGTCAGCGCGATCAGCGGATAGCGCGCGACGTCGCGCCACGACACCTGCGCGTATTGCGCGAGCGGATGATCCGCCGGCACGATCAACAGCACTTCGTCGAGCAGAACGGTATCGCCGGTCACGAGATCGCCGGCGTTGCCTGGACTGCTCAGACCGAGTTCCACCGCGCCGTCCTCGACCAGGCGCCGGACGTCACCCGACGCTACATCGCGCAACACCACCGAAATCTCCGGATAGTCGCGTTTATACGCGGCGATGACCGACGGCAGCATCAACGAGCACAGCAAGGGCGACGCTGCAATGCTGACGCGGCCGCGGCGCTTCTTCGACAATTCCTTTGTATCGGCGATCGCTGAACTCAACTCGTGCAATAGCCGCAACGCAGTAGGCAGAAACTCGGCGCCAGCGTCGGTCAGTTGCGCGGCGCGCGACGTGCGATCGAGCAAGCGCACACCCAGTTCTTTCTCCAGTTCATGCAACAGCAGGCTGACGGCGGCCTGCGTGACATGCAGCAGGGCGGCTGCATTCGTGAAGCTCTTTTCCTGCGCGACCACCACAAAGGCGCGTAACTGCTTGAGCGAGACATTGCCGATCTGAAACGTTTCCGTGGTCATAAATCCACCTTATGCGGGAACAACTTTTACTCGTTGGCCGTGCTTACGGGCAGTCCCTAGACTGGCAGGCGTCAGTCGTCGTGTGAAGACGGGCACTGGCAATGAAAACCCTGAATCCTGGAGACTCCGTCATGGACAGTATTGTTGTCGACGTACATACACATAACTACAGTGAGAACTGGCTCAACCTGTTGCGCGAACATGGCAAGCCGCGCTACGAAGTGAAACAGGTGGCGGGCGGCCGGGAAGCGATCCACCACGACGGCGCGGCATTCAATACGATCTTCCCCGCCTTCTTCGATTTCGACGCACGCGTGAAGGCAATGAACGAACACGGCGTCGATATCTGCGTCGTCTCGCTGGCCGCGCCGAGCGTGTATTGGGGCACGCCCGAGATTAGTCTGAAGGCAGCGCAGGCGATGAACGACGACTTCGCCGCCGCACAGACCGCGTACCCCGATCGCATCCGCTGGTTCGCGACACTGCCCTGGCAGCATCCGGAACTCGCGAAGCCCGAACTCGAACGCGCTGTGAAGCTCGGAGCAAGCGGTGTACTCGTGCTGGCCAATGTCGGCGAAAAATCCTTGACCGATCCGCTCTTCGCGCCGACATGGAAAGCCATCGACGAGCACGCGTTGCCAGTGCTGATTCATCCCACTGCGCCTCCGGCGGTACACGGCCTCGACATGCAGAAGTACATGCTGATCGTGCCAATCGGCTTCATGTTCGATACCACGCTCGCGCTCAGCCGGATGATCTATGACGGCTTCTTCGATCGCTATAAGAAGCTCAAGATCATCGGCGCGCATGGGGGCGGCGCGCTGCCGTTCCTGATCTCGCGGCTCGACCGTTGCCACGAAAAGATCGACAGCGCCCGGGTCACGATCGACAAGCGGCCGTCCACCTATATGGGGCGTCTCTTCCTCGATTCGGTGGTGTATTCGCGTGAAGCACTGCAAATGGCGATCAACTGCGTCGGCGAGGACAATGTGTTGTACGGTTCGGATTTTCCGCACAACATCAGCGACATGGGCGGCATTCTCGCGCGCGTGAACGAACTGCCCGGCACGGTTCGTCACAAGGTGCGGGGCAACAATGCCGAGCGGATCTTCAAACTGTAACGTCTTCACGTGGCGATTCGGGGCGCTTCGCCCCGGTCGTGCTACAGAATCAGGTCGCAGTCGAGTCGTACAAAACACAGGCCCCGGCATGACTGCCGGGGCCTTTTTGTTGCGGCTTTTTTGGGTTGCTTCTGCTATTGCTAGTCGCGCGCGGCGCGCATTGCGCACCGCTTTCATTTTCCTAGTGCGCCTGCTTCAGCGCCGGGGATGAATCGTCCGTTTCGGGAGCCGGCTCCGCCACTGACTGGTTGTCTTTGTCGCTGCGCAGCATCAGTACGCCTATCAGGCCGAGCGCGAAGAACAGCGCGGCATAGTGCGCGGGCATGAACTTGTCGCCGGTCACATGCAGCAGCCACGTCAGGATGAACGGCGAGAAGCCGCCGAACAGCGATGCGCCGATGTTGTAGGAGATCGCCAGACCGGTTGAACGAACCGAAGTCGGGAACAGCTGCGCCGACGCGCTTGGCACCGAGCTGGTGGCGGCACTGGTGAGGATCGCGAAGACGCTCTCGGCGGCGAGAATCGAGGTCATCGAAGGCGCATGAATCATCCAGTAGTACGAGGGATAGAGCAGGATCAGGAACGCGACGAGTGCAAGGCTCATCACGCGCTTCTGACCGACACGGTCGCCCAGCCAGCCGAACAGCGGAATGGTCGAAATACGCAGCGTCACCGAGAGGAGCAGCACCGTGAACGGCAGCTTGATCGGCATGCCGAGCGTTTGCACCGCGAAGATCGGCAGGAACGTGAAGATGACATACGACATCACGTTGAGTGCCGCGCTCATCGAGGTCGAAATGAACACCTCTTTCGGATAGGTGGACAGTACCTTGCCTAGCGGTGCCCGCGCGGGTTTGCTGAGTTGCCGGAACGCCTCGGTCTCGGGCATGCGGTTTCGAATATAGATACCGACCGGACCGATCAGCAGGCCGAATGCGAACGGCAGGCGCCATGCCCACGACTCGACCGCGGCCGGCGAGAAAAAGCCCGTCAACAACGCGCCCATCGCGATGGCGATCAACGCACCCAGGGCCTGCGCGAACATCTGCCAGCTGCCATAGAAGCTGCGCCGGCCCTTCGGGGCGTACTCGACCAGCATGGCCGTGGCGGTGCCGAATTCCCCGCCGGCCGACACGCCCTGCAGCAGTCGCGCAAACACCACCAGCAACGGCGCGACGATGCCGATCTGCTGGAAGCCCGGCGTGAACGCGACAATCGCGGACGCGAGCGTCATCATCATGATGACCAGCGTCAAACCCGCCTTACGTCCGTTGCGGTCCGCGTAGATGCCGAGCAGAACGCCGCCGATGGGCCGGACCACGAAGCCTGCGCCAAACGTCGCCGTGGTCATCAGCAGCCCGCCGTATGGACTGCTCGTCGGGAAGAACTGTTTGGCGATCACCAGCGTGAGAAAGCCGAACAGCACGAAGTCATACCATTCGAGTACGTTGCCAATGGTCGAAGCGACTGCGCCCCGCCAGTTTCCAGCCTTGCCTGCAGTTTCCATTGCCGCTCCCCATGTGGTTGTACGCGGACAGGCGCCGAAGCGTTACGCGCGGCGCCGTTGCCGTTATTGCTGAATGGATTTGAACTCCAGAAACGCTTCGATACTGAAGCGGCCGTTTTCGCGGCCGAATCCGGATTGCCCGACGCCGCCGAATGGAGAGGCGGGATTCGGCGGTGCGCCGTTGAGAATGACCTGGCCTGTGCGCATGCGCCGGGCCGCGTTCATCGCCCGGGTCTGATTCGCGGACCACACTGCGCCGGACAGACCATAGGGCGTGGCATTCGCGAGGTCGATGCCGTCGTCGTCGCCGTCGTATGGCATTACGGCAAGCACCGGGCCGAACACTTCTTCGCAGCCGAGCGCCATCGTGCGCGTGACATCGGTGAACACGGTGGGCGCGATAAAGTAGCCGCGTTCGAAACCGGCAGCGCGGCCCACGCCGCCCGCGAGCAGCGTCGCGCCGGCGTCGAGCGCCGCGTCGATGTGCTGGTTGATGCCGTCGAATTGACGGACACTCGCAACCGGCCCGAGCCGGGTGTTTTCATCGGCAGGGTCGCCCAGCGTCCATTCCCGCAGCGCAACCGTGACGCGTTCCGCGACTTCCTGTTGCAGATGACGTGGTGTCAGGAGACGCGATTGTGCGACGCATGCCTGCCCCGAATTGTTCATGCAGCGGCGCACGACTGCGGGCACCGCGGCGTCGAGGTCGGCGTCGTCGAGAATCAGCGCGGCTGACTTGCCGCCGAGCTCCAGGGCAACGCGCTTCAACGATCCCGCGGCGCTCGCCAGCACGCGTCTGGCGACCGCACCCGAGCCGGTGAAGCTCACGATATCGATGCGCGGATCGGCGACCAGCCGTTCGCCGACATCCGCGCCGCCCCATACCATGTTGACCAGTCCCGGCGGCAGATCGGCCTCTGCGACCGCTTCCATGAAGAGCTGGGCGGCGCCCGGTGCGATCTCGCTCGCCTTGAGGACCGTGGGGCAACCCGCGCCGATAGCGCCGGCGACCTTCGCCACGATCTGATGCAGCGGGTAATTCCACGGCGTGATCGCGGCCACCACGCCAACCGGTTCGCGCACCACGCGCGACGTGCGGATCTGCTCTTCCCATTTCAACTGGTGCAGACCTTCGATGATGGCGTCGAGATTGGCGAGCGGCATCGGCACCTGCATCGAGCGGCCGATCCACACCGGTACACCCACTTCGACGGCGAGGCTCTCGACGATCCGCTCGGTGCGTTTGACGATTGCCGCCCGTAGCGCGAGGAGCGCACGCTCGCGCTGTTCGATGCTGCTTGACGCCCATCGCGGGAAGCAGCGATGCGCCGAACCGATTGCGGCGTCGACATCGGCCTGGCTGCACGACAGCAGTTCGCCGACCGGCTGCTCAGTGACAGGGCTGACCAGTCTGATCGAACTCGTGCCGGTGCTCGGCCGCAACTGGCCGTCGACATGGAAGTGGCGATAGGTATTCATGTACGCGACCTCGCGGGTAGGAAAGGACGAGCGATAAACGAAACATGTGGCATGTCTGCCTGAGCGGCGGAGCACTTCGGTGTGCCCCGTCGCATTGGCGTCGCGCGGTGTGTCGCGGACTTGTGCTTATGCCGCGCGCGCCGAGCGGGCTATCGTGCTCAGCTCCGCGACAAAGCGCTCGTTTTCGCCGGACGTGCCGATCGTCACCCGCAGCCACTGCGGCAAACCGTAGCTCGCGAGCGGACGCACGATCACCCCGCGACGCATCAACGCGGTGTTGACACGTTGACCGGCGTCTTTTTCGTCGCCAACCTTGACCATCACAAAGTTGCCGAACGACGGGACGTACGCGAGGCCGAGCTCGTCGAAGGACGCGGCGAGCCGCTGCTGACCCGCCTGATTGATCTTGCGCGAGTGTTCGAGAAACGTGCGGTCGCCGAGGGCGGCAATGGCTGCGGTCTGAGCCAGCGAATTGACGTTGAACGCGGGCCGCAGCCGGTTGAGCAGACCTGTCAGCACGGGGCCGGCCACGCCGAAGCCGACACGCAGACCGGCCAGTCCAAATGCCTTCGAAAAAGTGCGGGTGACGCACAGATTCGGAAAGCGCTCGATCCAGTGCAGCGAGTCGTAGCGGTCCTCGTCGTTCAGATACTCGGTGTATGCCTCGTCCAGCACGACGACGATATTCGCCGGCACGCGCTCGAGAAAGGCTTCGATCTTGCTGCCGGCGATGAACGTGCCGGTCGGGTTGTTCGGATTGGCGATGAAGATCAGCCGCGTGTTCGGCTTGATGGCGGCCAGCATGGCGTCGAGATCGTGACCCATCGACGCATCGACCGGCACCACGATATGTTCGGCGCCACATGCCTGGGTCGCATTGCCGTAGACCACGAACGCATACTGGGAATACACCGCCGACAGCCCCGGATGCAATACCGCGTGAGCCGCCATTTCGAGCAGATCGTGACTGCCGTTGCCGAGCGTGATGCAGTTGGCGTCGACCGAGTAGGCCTTCGCAAGCGCCTGCTTCAGGTCGTAGCCGTTCGCATCGGGATAACGGCTCGCTTCGGCGAGCGCGTCGACAATGGCTGCGCGTGCATGCGGCGACATTCCCAGCGGATTCTCGTTCGACGCGAGCTTCACGATGGTCGAGCGCTCAAGCCCGAACTCGCGCATGACGTCTGAAACCGGACGTCCCGCCACATACGGCGGAATATCGAGAATGTGCGGCGCGCACTGCGTTAAAAACTCTGACATGCCTACCTCATCCTTTGTTTTGAATGTTGTGTGCGACGCCGCATCGGTCTCCTCCAACGCACCCGCCGCAACTGCCGGCTGTGGCTCACACGGAGCCGGTGACTGCACACCCAGATACTGGGTTCGACGCTGGCGTGCGCGGTGCGATGAACAGTCGGCAATTTACTGTACTGGCGGCCGTCCTCATCGACAAACGAAATAAAGAAATGCGGACATAAAGTGACTGCATGGTTCGACCGCGCGGCACGGGGACGCGCGCGGATCAGAACCGCTCAGAACCGATAGCGGATGCCCGTGCCGACACCGAACTGGTTGCTGCCGTTCGGCTCTTCATTGGTGGTCGCGCCGGTCACGCGGTTGTAGTCGACGGTGGCGTACAACGTCACCTTCCTGGAAAGGAAATATTCGGCGAGCGCCACGTACGTATAGCGCTTGCCATCCGCGCCCTCGACGGCCGAGACGTTCTGCGCGTTGTCATAGTAGGCCGCGCCGGTGAGTCGGAAGGTGGGGGTGACGTAATACGCGGCGCCCGCAACGAAGGCGTTGTCCTTGCGCCCGACCGTCGTGCCTACGGCCGCATTGCCGGTGAGGAACGCGTCGACCGAGCCGGTGTGGTCGTCGTCGTTGTAATAACCGAGCCAGAATTCCCACGCCTGGAGACCCTTGAAGCGCAGTTGAATGTTGAACGCGCGCTGCGAGAAGTTGTTTGCGTTGTAGCCCTGCACGAAGCCGGCTTCGGCGCCGAAGGGACTCGGATCGTACGCGATTGCCAGCACCTTCAGCGTGCCCGAATTGAAGTTGCCCGCCACGCCGCCGAGACTGAACGAGCCCCGCATGGTCAACGGTCCGCGATCCAGTGTGTACAGCGCCATGTTGCTGCCGCCGCGAAGCGCGCCGGAGAATGCGACCGGCAGCCATTCGTTCTGCGTGTAGTTGCCGACCGTCAACGGATCCCAACCGTCGGTGAGCAGCTGATAGGTCGGATTGTCCTGAATACCGAGCTTGATCGAGCCGAATGTCGGATTGCCGATTCCGACGTAGGCATTGCGGTTGAAGATCACGCCTGGACTGGACATCGAGCCGTTCGGTAAATTGAACCCGCTCTGCAGGTCGAACATGGCGTAGGTGCCGCCGCCGAGATCCTCATGGCCACGCATGCCCCAGCGACTTTGGGAGATCGCACCGTTGGTCAGCGAGAACAGCGAATCGTCAGCTTTGTTGGCGCCCGTCAGGTATCGCAAACTCGCGTCCGCGACGCCGTACAGGGTGACGCTCGACTGCGCATGGACCGTGCCGGCGAGGCACAGTGCTGCAAGCGCGCCTGCGAGCTGCCTCGTGTATTCCCTTACTTGCTTCTTCATCGCGATATCCCCAATTTTTTTCATTTGAACGGACCGGCATCGATGCGCCCGCGTCCGCTGTCAAACACGGCGAGTAGGTTGGAAAGACAGTTCTGGTGTCACAGACGCCCCGATTGATGTGTTTGGTGGGCGGGAGTCCTAATGGTGAAAATTGAAACCTGATGCCATGGATCGAATGTCTGCCAGAACATGGAAGCGTCACGACGGTGCCTTCCTCATCTGCTTCAGATCCGCACGCTTGTCCCGGACGGCGGATTGTGACGTAAGCTAACTAGGCCATATTGTTGATGCAATCTACGCTTGGGCTATGAGTAGATAGAAAGAAGGCTATGGGTTAATGCTTGCATAAACTTTTCTTATCTGGTCTCCGCGTTGTCCCGGGTTAGCAGCGGCACCCATAACCTTCCTTCTACGAACTCATAGCTATTCACGAGTGGCTGCATTTGAACGCGGGATCGTAGAATTGAAGCGTCGGCGTGAAGCTTGCAAAATGGTTTCGTGGCCGGATGCCTTGCTTTCAGGAGACTCTCGATGCGCATTGTCGATTCACACTTTCATTGGTGGCCACGGTCAATTTTCGAGGCACTGTGCAAACGGGAAGGTTTTCCGCGCGCCGAGCCGAATGGTCGTGGCGGCTATAAGTACTGGCGCGCCGGGAACGGCGTGCCGGGGTTCGATCTTGGCGCTGACTGGTTCGACATCGAAAAGCAACTGGCGCGTATGGATGCAACCGGCCACGAGATCGACGTGGTCTGTTCGATCGGCCCGTTCTCGGTCCATTTTTCCGATCTGCCGGTCGAAGAAGGCAGGGCGGCCGCGATGCAATGGAACGAGGAAATGGCCGGCGCGCAGCGCAGCTATCCTGGGCGCGTGTGGGCGAGCGCAGCGGTGCCGCTGGTCGACACACAGGTCGCTCTGGAGGTGCTCGATCACGCGATCAACCACCTGGGGCTCATGGGCGTGAATCTGCCGGGCAGCATTGGTGCGGACCCGCGTATCGACGCCGAGCGGCTGGAACCGTTTTACGCGCGCGTCGAGGAACTGGGCATTCCCTTATTTCTGCACCCAACCGACGCCGTTTTCAACGATATTCTCGACGGCTACGATGGCGCGCTCTATCTGAGTCTCGGGCGCGTGATCGACGTCAGCGTGGCCGCCTGCCGGCTGATCCTGTCGGGGCTGATGGAACGTCATCCGGGGTTGAAGATCGTCATGTCGCACACCGGCGGCGCGCTGCCTTATCAAGCCGGGCGGATGGACAAGAACTCGAAGAAGGCGAACCTGCCGCAGCCGCCGAGCACCTACATCAAGCGAATGTATACAGACACCGTATCCCCGCATGAGATGGGAGTACGCTTTGCGGTCGAGTTCTATGGTGCCGATCATGTGATGTACGGCAGCGACTATCCGTGCTGGGACCCGGACGCCGCGTTGAAGGTATTGCGCGAAGCGGGTTTGTCGGAGGCGGACCAGAACAAGGTGTTGGGTGAAAACGCGCGGCGCATCCTGAACCTGCGTGAGCCTGTCAACGTGTAACGCGCGGTAATAAGTTCGCTGGTGCAGCGATGGCGGTGACGGTGGCGGCCGTCGCCGTAACGACGCGCTACGGATGCAATCCTTCCGAGCGCCGCATCATTTCAATCAGCTTGTCGATTTCCGGCAATTCGGGGCGCACGCGCCGCGCGTAGTTGAGCGTCAGGTACATCGGCTCGACGTCGACATCCAGCTCGACCAGCGAACCCGCTGCGATATCCGTCTGCAATGCGCGGCGCAATGCACAGGCGATCCCCATGCCGGCTACCACCATGTCGCGTACGGTGCCCATTTCCTGGGCCTGTGACGCGATCACCGGATCGCTCAGGCCCACCGCGCGCAGCTTGTCTGTAATCATCCGGCCGAAATACGACCGCTCATACGCCGCGACGAACGGATGGGCCGACAGCATATCGATCGAAATATTTTGCGCGCGGGCGAGCGGATGAGTGGGCGGTGCGACAAACGCCAGCCGGTAGCGGCCCATCTGCTCGGTCTGCAATCCCGGCACTTCGCCATTGCTAAGCATGAACACGAGGTCGACCGCGCCTTTCTGAAACAGCGCGAGGACTTCCTCGAACGTGCCGGTGCGTACGATCAGTTCGACCTGCGTGCGCAACGACGTGAATTCTTCCAGTGGCCGGCGCAACAACGCGTTTGCGACGAAACGCTGCGCAGCGAAATGAAGCTTGCGTTTGGACTGCCCTGCGTCGGATGAAATGGCCCGCGTGCGCGCCAGTGTGTCCACCGCATAGGCGTAGAAGTTACGCCCGACCGGTGTGAGCTCCGGGGAAACACCAGGATGGCGCTCGAACAGCGGACCGCCCACCTTGGCCTCCAGTTCCCGCATGTGAACGCTCACCGAAGGCTGCGTGATATCGAGTGCGCTCGCGGCTGAACCGAAGCCGCCTGGGTCGACGACCGCGACGAAAACTTCGAGGCCCCGTATCGTGACCGGCCGCATTGACGTCCCCCTTGAGAAGCCTGTTAGCTCATAGCCATCTTACTATGAACTCATAGCCCGATAGCGGATTGCCCGGCCTGGCCCCGCTCAATTAGTCTTGCTCGACACACAACCTGGACGTCAACCCGGCGGCGGGTCACCTGTCCTGTGAACAGCGGGCGGGCGGTCAGCGGCAATCGTTACCGTGGAACTGGAAATGAACCTGATAGGTGTAGACATCGGCGGTACATTCACGGACCTGGTCGGCTATCGACGCGGCGAACTCGTGCTCTCCAAGACCCTCACCACGCCCGCGAATCCAACCGAGGGCGTGGCGCACGCACTCGATCTGGCCGGCACCCGGCTAGGCGAAATCGACGAGTTCCTGCATGGTTCCACCATCGCGATCAATACAGTACTCGAGCGCAGTGGCGTCGCCACGGCGCTGATCACGACACAAGGCTTTCGCGATGTTTACGAAATCGGCCGCGGCAACCGGCCTGACGCATTCGACATCCACTTTAAGCGGCCGCGGCCACTGGTGTCGCGCGAATTGCGCTTCGAAGTGCGTGAGCGGCTCAACGCGCGCGGCGAGGTTCTGACGCCGCTCGATGAAGCCGAAGTGCTCGCGCTCGGCGAGCAGCTGGTGAGCGCGGGCGTCGAGTCGGTCGCCGTGTGTTTCCTGCATTCCTACGCGAACCCGGTGCATGAACGCGCGGCCGGGCGCGTGCTGCGCGAAGCATTCCCGAAGCTGTTCGTCACGCTCTCGCACGAAATCCTGCGCGAATGCCGCGAGTACGAACGCACTTCGACGACCGTACTCAACGCCTATGTCGGCCCGCGCGTGCAGCGCTATCTGCGCACGCTCGAAGCGCATCTGCGCGAACGCGAGTTCAGCGGCGCGATCCATATGATGCGTTCGAGCGGCGGCAGCATGTCGCTGGCGCACGCCTGCGTCGAACCGGTCTCGATGATGGAATCCGGCCCGGTCGCCGGCATGATCGGGGCCGGACACGTCGCGAAGCTGCTCGGCCTGCGTCAGGTGATCGGCTTCGACATGGGCGGCACCACCGCGAAGGCGACGCTGATCACCGATGGCGAGATGTCGATCGAGGAGGGCTACTACATCGGCGGCTACGCTACGGGCCAGCCGATGCAACTGCCGGTGGTCGCGATTGTCGAGGTGGGCACCGGCGGCGGCAGCATTGCATGGCGCGACGGCTCGGGCGGGTTGCACGTCGGTCCGCAAAGCGCAGGCTCCGCACCGGGGCCGGTGTGCTACGGGCGCGGCGGCGAGGAGCCGACCATCACCGACGCGAACCTGGTGCTTGGACGCCTGAACGCGGGCCGCTTCCTCGACGGCGGAATGGCGCTCGATGCGCCAGCGGCCGAACATTCGATCGCGTCGCGCGTCGGTGAACCGATGGGGCTTTCGAGCGCGGAAGCCGCGATGGGCATCGTCCGGATTGCCGATTCCGCGATGGCGCTTGCGGTACGCGCGGTGTCGGTGCGCAAGGGCGTGGATCCGCGGGAGGCCGCGATGATCGCGTTCGGCGGCGCCGGGCCGGTCCACGCGGCATCGCTGTGCAAGGAGATCTACATCCCGACGCTGGTGATTCCGAAGCTGCCCGGCAACTTCTCGGCGCTCGGCATGCTGCTCGCACCGTGGCGGCATGACCTGGTGCGTACGCTGGTCGGCACGCTTGGACAGCTCGACTCGCAAGGTGTCGCCGAGGCGTTCGAGGACCTGCGCGCGGCTGCGCGCAGGCAACTCGCCGATGACGAACTCGACGAGGCGGCCGCGCAATTCGAGTTCGGCGTCGATCTGCGCTATCGCGGCCAGGAGCACAGCATCACCGTGCCACTCGCCGCGCCCGACGCGCTCTCGCATACCAACACCGACATGCGCCGCCGCTTCGACGAACTGCATGACAAGCGTTACGGCCATTCGGCGGTGGGCGAAATCATCGAAGTCGTCAATCTGCGTCTGACGGTCACCGTCGAGCGCGCAAGCGGCTCGGTCGACAACCTGCTCGGGGCCGAACCCGAAGTCGAAGCGGCGCGCGCCGAGCAGACCCGGGACGTCGTCTTCGACGATCCGGCGCGACCGCTTGCCACCCGCATCCTGTGGCGCCCGAGCCTCGCACCCGGCTTCACGGTGGAAGGCCCGGCGATCATCGAGGAACCGCATTCGACCACGGTGCTGTTTCCAGGCGATGTGGCGCGCGTCACCGAACACGGCCACATCGTGGTCGCCATCAAACTTCCGGAAGAGCAAACGCAATGACAGCCGACCTCATCTCTGGTGCAGCGCTCGCGCACGACTCGACGGCGCGGCCGTCGACGCCTCGCAAGGTGAATCCGATCACGCTCGAAGTCGTGACGAATTCGCTGATCGCCTACGCGGAAGAAATGGCGCTCGCGCTCTGCAAGTCCGCCTACAACATGATGATCTACGAGGTGCGCGACTTCTGTTGCGGCCTGATTGACACGGATGGCCGGATGATCTGCCAGAATTCCGGTGGCCTGCCGATCTTTCTCGCCGATCTGGATATCGCCGTGCGCGACGGCATCGAGCGCTACGGCCTCGACGGTTTCGCGCCGGGCGACGTGATCATCATGAACCACGCCGGTGTGTGCGGACAGCATCTGAACAACGTCGTGGTGTACACCCCGTGCTTCTACGAGGGCAAGGTCGTGGCGTTCGCGGCAAACCGCGCGCACTGGGTCGATGTCGGCGGACTGCGTACCGGCTTTGGCAACGTCCAGACCTACGAGATCTTCCACGAGGGCATCCAGATGCGCTCGATCAAGCTGTACGACGCCGGCAAACGCAATGAAGGCGTCTGGCAGATGATTTCCGACAACATCCGCTTTCCCGAGGCGTCGCTCGGCGATCTGCGCGCGCAGATCGCGGCTTGCCAGCTCGGCGGACGCAGGCTCGCGGAACTGTTCGGACGCTATTCGATCGCGACGGTGCGCGAGTGCATCGCCGCGTCGTGGGATCAGGCCGAGGCGGAGGCGCGCGCGGTGGTCGAGCGCATTCCGGACGGCGTGTACAGCGCCGAATCGCATCTGGACAGCGACGGCCGCCGCCTGAATGTGCCGCTGCGCGTGAAGGTGACAGTCAAGGTCGAAGGCTCGAATCTCACCATCGATTACTCGGAGATGAACGAGCAGGTGCCAGGCCCGCTCAATTCCGGCTATTCAGGCGGGCTGTCGGCGGCGCGGGTCGCGTTCAAGTGCATCACGATGCCCCATGCGCCCGTCAATGAGGGTTGCTTCCGGCCGCTGACGCTGATCTCGCCGCTCGGCACCATGCTCAACGCGCGGCCGCCGGCGGCACTCGGACTCTGGAGCGTGGCGCTGCCCACCGTGATCGATACGCTCCTGCGCGCGCTGACCCCGGCGTTGCCCGATTTCATTCCGGCGGCGCATAAGGGCGACATGGGCGGCTGCTCGTTCTACGGCCAGCGCGAAGAAAACGGCGAGCGCTACGTGCTGATGAACATTTTCGGCGGCGGCTGGGGCGGCCGCGATACGGCGGACGGCGAATCCGCCTCGGTGTCGATCTGCCAGGGCGACGTGCGCAATACACCGGTCGAGTTGCAGGAAATCCGCTATCCGTTCCTCGTCGAATGCCACCAGTTGCGCGCGGATAGCGGCGGACCGGGCCGCCAGCGCGGTGGGCTCGGCGTCGAACTGCGCTACCGTTGCCTGCAGAACAGCACGGTCAACATCAACCTCGAGCGCATCATCGATCCGCCATGGGGCGTCGACGGCGGCAAGCCCGGACGTAGCAACGCGTCATTGATCCGGCGCGGCGACGGCAGCGAACGCTCGGTCACGAAGGAGAGCAACGTGGCGCTCGCCAAGGGCGATACGGTGACCTTCTGGACCGCCGGCGGTGGCGGCTACGGCGATCCGCTCGAGCGTCCGGCACAGGTGCTGCAGGAGGACGTTCGGCTCGGCTACGTGAGCGCCGAAGGCGCCGAGCGTGATTATGGCTGCGCCACGAAGCCGCGGGAGAACGTTTCGTGAGCACGGCATTGCAGGACGAACGGCGCGCGCGTTTGCGCGAGTCGATGAGCGACGCCGGACTCGATCTGCTGGTGATTTCCGGCAATGCCTGGCGCAGCGACTATCTGCGTTTTGCCGCCGATGTCACGCCGATGGAAGGCGCGGCGGTCGTGCTCTTTGCACGCGAGGCGCGCACGCGGCTGGTGGTCGAGCATCCGTTCGAGGCAGCGCGTATCGCTGCCGAGCAGCCGTCCTACGAGGTGCTGTGCGCGCCGAATGCGGCCGCCTACGCGGCCTCGCTGCTGGCCACGGCGGAGCCGTCGCGCACGGCGGTGGCCCCCGCGCATGCAACGCCCTGGTGTCTGGCGCGCGGCGCATTCGAGGCCAGCATCGACGCGGCCACCGCGCTGCTCGACCGGCTGATGGCCGCGAAGTCCGCCGCCGAGGCTGCCGCAGTCGCGCGTGCGGCCGCGCTCGCCGACGAAGGCTACAAGGTGTTTCAGGCCGCCTCGCGAGTGGGTCGCCGCGAGTATGAAGTCATCGCGGACGTGGAGGCGTGGCTACGCGCGCAGGGTTGTCCGGAGAACTTCATCATCATGGGCTCGGGCGGGCAGGAAGTGCGCAGCATGCATCCGCCCGGCGAGCGCCGCCTTGCGCCCGGCGATCTGGTGACGACCGAACTCACGCCGTGCGTCGACGGGTACTACGCGCAGATCTGCCGCACGCTGACGGTCGGCGAGCCCACGGAAATCCAGCGGCGTGCGTTCGCGGTTTACGTCGAGGCGCTGGAGGCGGGCATTGCGATGGTGCGTCCCGGCGTGACGCACGGCGAGATTGCCGTCGCGCAGAACGACGTGTTCCGCAGGAACGGACTCGGCGACTACGTGAGCGCCGAATACACGCGCGTGCGCGGCCACGGCATCGGCCTTTATGTCGACGGTCCGCATGTGCTCGAAGGCGTCGAGCAGGTGCTCCAGCCGAACACGACGCTGATCGTGCATCCGAACACTTACCATCCTGACGCCGGTTATATCGTGCTTGGCGACACGGTGCGCGTCACCGAGACCGGCTGCGAAGTGCTCGCGGCGACGCCGCGCGAGCTGTTTTCCGTACCCGTTTGAGTACCGTTCAACCCGTTGGTGGCGCGAGCGGCTACGCGCGCATCGATATCGAGGAGTGAGAGCATGCGTCGTGGACTCGTCAGCTGGTCGCGCGAGGAGCTGCCGCAAGCAGCATTGGACGCGCGCGTGAACCGGCTTCAGCAGAGCATGCGCGCGCAGCAACTGGATGCCGTGCTCGTCTATGGCTCGTTCGCGCAGCCGGCGGCAGTGCAGTGGTTGTCCAACTTCCTGCCCTATTGGGGCGACGCGATGCTGGCCGTGTTTCCCGAAGGTCAGCCGATCCTGCTCACGGCACTCACACGGCGTGTACATCCGTGGATTCACGCGGTGTCTCATACAGGTGGCGTGATGACCGCGCCGCGTCTCGCGGCCAATGTTCAGGCGCTGCTCGACGAGCGCGTGCCGGCCGGCCAGCGGATCGGGGTGATCGCGCTCGACACGCTGCCATGGCCGGTCGCGAAGCAGCTGATCGACGCAGGACGCGGCGACGCGCTGGTCGATGCGAGCGAACTGTACGCGACGATACGACAACCGGCGGATCAGGCTGAAGTCGATCTCGCGGTGCGGGCAGCGTCGATTGCTCACGGCGCGTTGCGTGCCGTTCCGGCCGATGCGCAGTCCACCTCGGCAGTGATTGCCGCCATCGAAGCCGCAGCGCGACTCGCGGGCGCCGAAGAGGTGCTGCAACGCATCGCGCCCGATCTTGCTACAGATTCGACGCCGCGCCGCATCGAGGGTGACGTGCCGCTCGGTTCGCGCTATGCAGTCGATCTGTCGCTTGCCTATAAGGGCGCGTGGGTGCGTGCGGCACGCTGCATGACGCGCGCGCCGCTACCGTTGCCGCTCTCATGGCAACGCGCACAGCGCTGGTTTGCGGCGAGCGCCGCCGCGCTGCATGCGGATAGCGAAGGCCCGAATCTCGACGATGCGCCCGGCGAAGTGCTCGACTGGACACTCGAAGCCAGTATCGGGCTGCATTCGCTCGAACGGGTCGCCTCGCGCCAGACCGGCCGCCTGCACGCACTGCCGGCCGGTGCGCTCGCGATGCTGTCGGCCGAGTTGCTGCTCGAAGACGGACCCTGGCGCGCGAGCGTGCCGCTGATCATGGGACGCGCGGGCACAACGAGCCGGTTGCTCGACGTCTAGTCCTCGATCCTTGAACGCGCGCGATGAAGACCTCCAACCTGATTGACGAGCTTGCCGTATTCACGGCTGACGCATCGGTCGGCGCCGGCCTCAAGAGGCTTGCGCTGCATCTGGCCGATGCGTCGATCGCATTGATGGCCGGCATGCGCAGCACCGAAGGACATGCAATCGCGGCGTTGATCCATCGCACGGAAGCCTCGCCGCTTGCGCACAGTGCGCGCCTCGCCGCCGTGATGCGGCTGTCCGAGATCGACGACATCCACCGGCCAAGCGCTGTCACCGCCAGCGCAATCGCCGTGCCGTGCGCGCTCGCGATGCGTGCGCTCGCCATCGACGCGAATCCCGCGCGTTTCGTCGAGGCGATTTTCGTGGGCCAGGAAGCCGCGCTGCGGCTCGCACTCGCGATGGGCGGCGCGGCGTTGCTCGCGCAGGGCTTATGGCCGACCTATCTCGTCGCCCCGTTCGGCGCGGCGGCCACCACCGCCCGGCTGCTCGGACTGAACGCGGCGCGCACCGCCCACGCCCTCGCGCTGGCGCTTGCGCAGACGCCGCGCGCGCCGGGTCGCACGCCACACACGCCATGTCCCGGCCGCTGGCCCTTGTTCGGCAACGCGGTGCGCGCGGGCTGCTTCGCCGCGTTGGCCGCGGCGGACGGCATCGATGGCGACACGGGTTTGTTGAACAATGCTTGGCTGGCCGGCATCGGCGGTGCGGCGGCCGACACGACGCCGCTGCGCGGACTCGATTGCGCTACGCCACTGATCGCGCAGACCAGCATCAAACCGCATTGCAGCGCGAAGCAGACCCTCGCCGCGGTACACGGCTTGAGCGAGCTGCTCGCACAGGGACTCGATCCGATGCGTATCGACGCCATCGAGGTTCAGGTGCCGAGCGCTTACGCCGGCATGATCGCTCGCGAAGCACCCGGAGTGAGCCGCATCGCGAGCATCGTCAGTGCGCCGGGCCAATTGGCGCTGGCCGCGCTGCAACCGGAGTCGCTTGACGACGTATCGCGGGACGCGCTCGACTGGAGCGGGCCGCTCGGCGCTTTTGCCGCGAAGGTCACGGTACGCGCGGAACCGGCGCTCGACGCGCTATATCCGCGGCAATGGCCCGCGCGCGTCACGGTGAACGCCCGGCAGCGTCGCGAGCAGATTCTGGTTGTGGATAGCCCGGGAGACCCCGCCTTGCCGTTTGATACCGCCGCGTTGATCGACAAGGCGACGCGCGTGATCGGCGGCCGGCGGGGCCGCGATCTGGTGCAAACCGCGATGAATGCATGCCGGGACGCAAGCGCGCTCGAAGCGCTATGCCACACCTTCGACGTGCCGCTGCGTTAGCGGCACGGGGCTGTGGCGGTAACGATTAATGCTCCAGCTGCGCGGAGATGGCGCGCGGCACCGTGCGCACCGTCAGGTCACCCGGTTTGCCCATGCGCTCGTACCACAGCTCGACGAAACCGACCGCGGCCGGCGACAGCGAATGCTCGGCGTGCGTGATCAACTGGATATCGCGCGGCACGACGGGTTGTTCGATGCGCCGCGCGATCAGCGTGTGATAGGCAAGCGAATCGAGCAGCACGGCGGGCAGCACGGCGACACCGAGATTGGCCGAGGCGAACGAAAGTGCGGTCGACAGATAGGACACTTCGTATGCAGGCTTCAGCTTTTCGCCGCGCTCGCGCAACGCCGAATCGATCAGATCGCGAATGCCGTTACCCTGTTTGACGGTAATGCATGGCAAGCCCAGCACATCGTCCCAGGTGACGCGATGCTGGCGCGCGAGCGGCGAATCCGTGAGGCAGATAGCGCTGATATGGTCGCGCGTCAGACATTGCAGTTCGATACCCTCCGGTTTGCTGCCGAGCGTGCCGATGCTGAACTCGACCTCCTCGCTGAGCACCGGCGCGATGAGTCTGTCGGGCGCGACGTCCTGCATGGCGATCTCGACCTCGGGATAGCGGATCCGGTAGTCGGCGAGCAGCGTGGGCAGCACGGCGGCCGCCACCGATGGTGTCGATGCGAAGCTGAGCCGGCCGCGGCTGCGCTCGGTCACGCCGCGCGCACCCGCCTTGAGTGCATCGAGATCGCGCAGCATGCGTTCGGCGGTCGGCAGGATTTCGTGGGCGGCGGCAGTGGGGCGCAGCGTGCGCGACGTGCGGTCGAACAGCTTGATGCCGAGTCCGTCTTCGAGCTGACGGATCAGCACACTGGCCGCCGATTGCGTGATGAACATCTGGTCGGCAGCGCGTGTCAGGACGCCGAGCCGATAGGCGAGAACAAACGCCTGCAATTGCCGTAGGGTCGGATTCATGAGTCCACTTTATGCGGGCATGTTTATATTTCGTTGGTCTTTATGAATGATGCACCGTAAATTCAACTCTCACAAGGAGACAACGGGTGCGCCCTTCATGACCATAACAAACGCACAAGTGCTGATCGTCGGCGCCGGTCCAATCGGACTGACGAAGGCTCTCGATCTGGCCGCGCGCGGCATCGACGTGACGGTGCTCGAAATGCGTCGACCCGGTGAGCCGCCCAGCGTCAAATGCAATCATGTCGCGGCGCGTTCAATGGAAATTTTCCGGCGCCTGGGTGTCGCGGCGGCGGTTCGCGCGGCGGGACTGCCCGACGACTATGCGCACGATGTCGCCTATCGCACCACGGCCACCGGCATCGAACTCACCCGCATCCCCATTCCGAGCCGCGCCGGGCGCCTGCGCGGCGATCCAGGCCCGGATACGCGCTGGCCAACCGCCGAGCCGCCGCATCGAATCAACCAGATCTATCTCGAACCGATCCTGTTTGAACATGCCGCAGCGATTCCGCGCGTGACGATCATCAACCGGATCGAAGTGATCGATTTCAGCCAGACTGCCGAGGGCGTGCGTGTCGTTGCACGCCGTCTCGACGATGACACGCAACTGACGTTCGACGCTCGCTATCTGATCGGTTGCGATGGTGGCCGCTCGCTCGTGCGCAAAGGCATCGGTGCGACGCTGGTCGGCGATGCCGTCGTGCAGCGGGTTCAGTCCACCTATATTCGCGCGCCGCATCTCATCGAGCTGTTCAGATACGCGCCGGCATGGAGCACGTTCTCGCTGAATCCGCGCCGCAGCGGCAACGTGTATGCGATCGACGGCCGCGAGCGCTGGCTGGTGCACAACTACCTGCGCGATAGCGAGGCCGATTTCGAATCGGTCGACCGCGACCGCTCGATACGCGACATTCTCGGCGTTGACGATGCCTTCGAATACGAGGTCATCAGCAAGGAAGACTGGTTTGGCCGACGGCTCGTCGCCGACCGGTTCCGCGATCGGCGCGTGTTCCTGTGCGGCGACGCCGCGCATCTTTGGGTGCCGTATGCGGGCTACGGGATGAACGCCGGCATCGCCGACGCCGCCAATCTCGCATGGTTGCTGGCCGCGCGCCTGAACGGCTGGGGCGGCGAGCACATTCTCGATGCGTACGAAGCCGAACGCATGCCGATCACCGAACAGGTCTCGCACTTCGCGATGAATCATGCGCATGCAATGGCGAAGCAGCGTGGCAGCGTACCAGTGAATATCGAGGCGCCCGGCGCCGACGGCGACGCATTGCGCGCCGAGCTTGGACGCCGCGCGTACGAACTGAATGTGCAGCAGTACAGCGCAGCCGGACTGAATTTCGGCTACTTCTACGACCGCTCGCCGCTCATCGCGTACGACGGCGAAGCGGCCCCCGCGTACAGCATGGGCGAGTTCACCGAGTCGACTGCGCCAGGCTGCCGCGTGCCGCATATCGTGCGCGCGAACGGCGCTTCGCTGTACGATGAAATGGGTGCTGACTACGCGCTGTTGCGCTTCGATATGTCGATCGATGTCGCGCCTTTGCTCGACGCCGCGCGGCTGCGTGGCGTGCCGTTGCGGGTACTCGATATCGCGCCGCACGAACAGCGCGCGCCCTATCGCCATGCGTTGCTGCTTGCGCGGCCCGACCAGCACGTCGGCTGGCGCGGCGATGCGCTGCCGGAAGATTCGCTCGCGTTGCTCGATCGGCTACGCGGCGCCGCACGCTACCAATAACCTCAACCTGAAGGGTTCGAACATGCCTTACACCGGTGGTCAAATGCTCGCGGCGTCGCTGATCGAGCAAAACGTCGATACGCTGTTCATGATCCCGGGCGTGCAGCTCGACTGGGCCGTCGACGCGCTGCGCGAACGGCAGGAGCAGATCAGGCTCGTGGTGCCGCGCCATGAACAGACGACGACCTATATGGCCGACGGCTACTACCGCGTGAGCGGCAAGCCCGGCGTCGCGATGGTCGTGCCGGGGCCTGGCGTGCTGAACGCGGGAGCGGGACTGGCTACAGCCTATGCGGCCAATTCGAAGGTGGTGCTGATCGCCGGCAACGTGCATTCACACGGTATCGGCGCCGGCTATGGGATGCTGCACGAGATCAAGAATCAGACCGGGCTGATCGCCGGCCTGACGAAATGGAACGCCAGCGTCGACGATCCCGCGCAGATCGGTGCAGCGATGAACGCCGCGTTTGCCCAAATGAATGCGGGCCGGCCACGTCCGGTCGGTATCGAGGTGGCGCATGACGTGCTCGAGGCACGCGCCGGCACCACCGTCCCCGACACCGCGCGCTGGCGTGCGGCTGCTGCGCCGGCGGCCGCCGCGCCGCTCGATATGGAAGCGGTCGGCCGCATTGCGCGAGCCATCGACGAAGCGCGGCTGCCGGTGCTGTATGTCGGCGGCGGCGTGCTCGCGGCGAATGCGAGCGCAGCGCTCGCCCGGCTTGCGCACAAGGTCGGCATGCCGGTCGTGCTGAGCGACAATGGTCTCGGTGCGCTGTCCGATCGTGATCCGTTGTCGATGAACACGCTGGCCGGCCGCGCGGTGTTCGAGCACGCGGATCTGGCGATCGTGGTCGGCAGCCGCTTCATGAACGCGTTGCATCCGTCGCCTTCGTGGAGCGCGGCGGGTACACGCTTCATCCATATCAACATCGACGCGGACGATCTGCGTGCGCCGCGCCGTGCAGCGATCGCATTGCAGGCCGACGCCGCCGACGCTCTCGACGCGCTGGCCGATGCCGTCAAGCCGCGTGAAGTACTGACAGAAGCGGAAGCACGTGGACTGAAGGAATGGGCCCAGGCGCAGATCGACCAGGTGACGCCACAGGTCGACTACATCCGCGCCATGCGCGCGGCACTGCCGGAAGATGGCATCTTCGTCAACGAACTGACGCAGGTCGGCTATCTGTCGCGCATCGCGTTTCCGATCTACGCGCCGCGCACCTATATTGGCCCGGGCTATCAGGGCACGCTCGGCTACGGGTTCCCGACCGCGCTCGGCGCGGCCGTCGGCGGAGGCGGGCGTCGCGTGCTGTCGATCACGGGTGACGGCGGCTTCGGCTGGAATCTGCAGGAACTCGCCACCGCGCGCAAATACAACCTGCCCGTGACGCTGGTGGTGTTCAACGACGGCCACTTCGGCAATGTGCGCGCGATCCAGAAGCGGGTATTCGGCCCCGACAACCAGGTTGCCGTCGCATTGCAGAACCCCGATTTCGTTGCGCTGGCACAGGCGTTCGGCGTGCCCGGTGTGCGCGCGACATCGCCCGCCGCGTTGCAGGCGGCGATTACGGAATCGCTTGGCGAGAACGGCCCCGTACTGATCGAGGCGCCGGTCGGCGAGATGCCGAGTCCATGGCATCTGATGCGTCTGCAGCCGATGCCCGGCGTCAAGGTGCCGGACGCGGGGCCGCATCCGCTGTCGTCACGACCCGCTGTGTGAGCGCACGCGTCACCACGCCATCCACTCAACGCCAACACGACGGAGACACCGACATGAACGCCGATGACATCGCGCGGCTCGTGGTCGACAGGACGGACGAAGGCATCTTCACGGTTGACCGCGATATCTTTCGCGATCCTGAGATTTTCGACCTCGAGATGCGCTTCATTTTCGAAAGGGGCTGGGTATTTCTCGGTCTGGCCTCGCAGGCGGCGCAACCGAACGACTATTTCACCACCTGGATTGGGCGCCAGCCCGTGATCGTGATGCGCAGCGCCGAAGGTGAACTTGGCGCATTCATGAACACCTGCCGCCACCGTGGCGCGCAAATCTGCCAGAAACGCCAGGGCAATGCGCGTTTTCACGTGTGCCCTTATCACGGCTGGTCTTACGACAGCAGCGGCAAGTCGAAATCGATCAAGGACCTGCGCACGGGCTGCTACAGCGACGCGTTTCATGCGGAGAATCACGATCTCGTCGCGGTGCCGCGCTTCGAGCAATACCGTGGTTTTTTGTTTGGCTGCCTCGATGCGAATGTTCAGTCGCTCGACGATCATCTGAACGATGCGCGCTTCTTCCTCGATCTGGTCGTCGACCAGAGTCCTGACGGTATCGAAGCGGTGCCGGGAAGCTCGACGTATACGTTTCGCGGCAACTGGAAGCTGCAGATGGAAAACGGACTCGACGCCTACCATCTGACATCGACCCATCCGAGCTTCATGAAGCTCGTCGAGCGGCGCAATTCGAGCGAATCGCGTTATCAGCTGAAATCCGTCGATTTCGCGAGCTTCACCGAGCGCGGCGGTTTCACGTTCGAGAACGGCCACGCGGCGCTGTTCACACCGAACCCGAATCCGCAGATCCGGCCGTTATACGCAGCCATCGACGAGTTGCGGCAGCGGGTCGGCAGTGACCGTGCCGCGTGGATGCTGACCACGCGCAACCTCGTGCTGTTTCCGAACGTGCAGGTGGCGGAGAATGCGTCGCTGCAATTGCGTGTGATTCGTCCGCTGGCGCCGGATCTGACCGAGATGACCATCTACTGTCTCGCGCCGGTCGGCGAGTCGGATTCGGCACGCGATTTCCGCCTGCGCCAGTTCGAAGATTTCTTCAACAGCACCGGCATGGCGACCCCCGACGATACGACCTGCTACGAAGATTGCCAGGCCGGCTATGGCGCACGGATCGTGCAATGGCAACAGGGCTACGCACGCGGGATGACATCGGTGCAGGCGGGCACCAATGAGATCGGCGAACGCATCGGCATTCAGGCGCGTACCAGCCAGATGGGCGAAGTCAAGGTGCAGGACGAAACCTTGTTTCATGCGGGCTATCGGGCATGGGTGGAGATGATGAAGGCCGGTTTCGCCGCCGAGCGCGCCGCGCATTCGACGCCGCCGGCGCATGCGTCGGTGCAGCCGGTGATCTTTCGCAAGGAGGCGTCGTGAGTGCACTCCTGTTGCCGGAGATCACGCAATTCCTCTACGCCGAAGCACTCGCGCTCGACGAACGGCGCTGGGACGACTGGCTCGCGCTGTATAGCGAAGATTGCGAATACTGGGTGCCCGCGTGGAAGTCGGAGGACGAACAGACCAGCAATCCGCGGCGCGAGCTGTCGCTGATTTATTACGCGCATCGCGCAGGACTCGAAGACCGCGTGTGGCGCGTGAAATCGGGCCGCTCGGTCGCAAGCGCGGTACTGCCGCGCACCCAGCACCTGATCGCGAATCCACGCATTGTCGAGACGGATGGCGCGGTTGAGCGTGAGCCCGGCGACACCGCTGTGCAGACGGTGCACGTGGCGTGCGAATGGACCACGCATCAATATCAGCCGAAAGACCATTCGGTCGAAATCTTTTTCGGCCGGTACCGGCAGACCCTGGTGCGCGACGGCGATACGTGGCGGATCGCGCACAAGCGGATCGTGCTGCTGAACGATTATCTGCCGGCCAGGATCGATTTCTATAGCCTCTAACTGAACCGCGCCACGTGATTGCCGCGCGTGGCCGTTGCGGAGCACACACATGTCGACGACCGCATCACGCAAGGTGGAACAGCAACTCACGATCGCGGAGAACGGCCTCAAATGGCCGGAGCCGCCGGTATTCGAGAACAAGGAAGACGAGCGCCGCGACCGCAAGCTGCGGCTCGCGGCGTGCTACCGGATTTTCTCGATGCACGGTTTCGACGCCGGCATCGCCGGACATATCTCGTGCCGTGATCCGATCCTCACCGATCACCTCTGGGTCAATCCGCTGGGCGTGCATTTCAGCCGCATCCGCGTATCCGATCTCGTGCTTGTCGATCACGCGGGGCGGATTGTCGAAGGCAAACATCCGATCAACGCGGCGGCCTACGCGATCCATTCGCGCATTCATCAGGCGCGGCCCGATGTCGTGGCGGCGGCGCATTCGCATTCGCGCTACTGCACGACGTATGCATCGCTAGGTGAACTGATTCCGCCCATCACGCAGGAAGCGGTCGGCTTCTACAACTCCCATTCGCTGTTCGCCGGCTATAACGGCATCGCCGCCAGCGTTTCAGAAGGCGATCTGATCGCCCAGGCGCTCGGGTCCAACAAGGCTGTGATCTGCCAGCATCATGGCGTCTTCACCGTAGGCGCTACGCTAGAGGAAGCGGTCTCCTGGTATCTGCGTGCCGAGCGTGCCTGCGAACAGGTGCTGCTCGCGCGTGCGGCCGGCACGCCGAAGCAGATCGATCCGGAAATGGCCGCGTATACGGTCAAGCAGGTCGGCTCGCCGCGCGCCGGCTGGTTCGGTTTGCAGCCGCTGCTCGACAAGGTGCTCGCCGAACAACCCGACCTGCGCGATTGAGCATGACGGCGCGCGTGTCGACTCGCGTTCCGGCAGTGACCACGACCCGCGGGGCGCAATGAAGATCTGCGTATTCGGTGCTGGGGCGATCGGCGGCCTGATCGCTGCACGGCTTGCAGCGAGTGGCACGCCGGTCTCGGTGATCGCGCGCGGCGCGCATCTGCAAGCGATTCAGCAACACGGACTGGTGTGGCGCGAGCGCGGCCACGAACGGGTCGTCCAGGTCGAAGCCCATGCCGATGGGCAGGCATGCGGTCCGCAAGACTATGTGATCGTCGCGCTGAAGAGCAACTCGCTGCCCGGCGCACTGCCGGCGCTAAAGCCGCTGCTGGGCGAGCACACAGTCCTGGTGCCGGCCATGAACGGCGTGCCGTGGTGGTTTTTTGACGGCTTCGGCGGCGCGTTGGCAGGCATGCCGCTCGACGACGTCGATCCGCAAGGGCGGCTTGGCGCGCAGATCGATATTTCGCGCGTGCTTGGCTGCGTGATCTATCTGAGCGCGCGTGTGCCGGAGCCTGGTGTCGTCGAACACATGGGCCGCGAAGAGATCGAACTAGGCGAACCGGACGGCACGCAATCGGCTCGCGTCGAGCGTCTGTGCGCGTGCCTTGGCTCCGCTGGTTTTGCGTGCCGTACGAGCGCCGATATCCGCAGCGCAATCTGGAACAAGCTGATCGGCAATGCCGGTCTGAACCCCGTTGCGGCGCTGACGCTTGCGACGCTCGACCGCATTCTCGACGACCCCGGTGTGCGGACCTTACTGCTCACCGCGATGGACGAGGTGATTGCGGTCGGCGCCGCGCTGGGTTTGCGGATCCGGCAATCTTCGAGCGAACGGCTGGAAATGGGGCGCTCGCTGGGCGCCGTGGAAGTGTCGATGTTGCAGGACGTCAGGCACGGCAGGCCGCTGGAATACGAAGCGTTGTGTGCCGCGGTCGTGCAGATCAGCGAACGGGCAGGCGTGCCGGTGCCGACGCTGCGCGCGCTCGCCGCGTTGATACGACTGCGCGCGCAACAGATGGAACCGTTGACTCAGGCGAGCCGGTAACGCCCCTCGTCATCGCGCGTAATGCCCTGCGCGAGCTCGTTGTCTTCGAGCCAGCGAACGATCTCGCGACCGTCGCTCGAACCGCTTGCGGCCATCAGGTCGGCGAATAGTTTCGGTCCATTTTGCAATGCGGCGTTGAGCGAATCGAAGCGCGGTGCGTCGAACGTAGGCGGAGCCGGAACGCGATGCTCAAATGAGCGTGTCGCGCCCGGCGCGAGCAGCGGCAACGTCAGGTCAAAGCCGGCTTTCGCGGTGGTGGTGGCGCCATGCAGCGACGGATCGAGTGGCATCGCCCGCATGCCCGCCTGGATCACCAGATCGCGGTCGGCCTGGAAGCGCGTGGCGAGCGCCCAGTCCATTTGCGCGTCGGAAAAGATGTCGATGTCGGGATCGACAACGAACACGTGCTTCAGATTCGCCTGCGATGCGAACACGGCCGCAATCGCATTGCGCGCCTCGCCCGGCACGCGCTGCTGGATCGCAATGCGGACATTGAAGGTGCCGCCGCAACTCGGCGTGACATAGACCCCGCGTACTTCGCGTACGGCGGTTTCGAGCCCGCGCCACACCATGACTTCAGTGCGCAGCGCGCACAGTTGGGCCGTGTCGGTTTGCGCCATGGCAGGGCCGCTGATGGTCGCGGTCTGGAACAGTGGATTGCGGCGATGCGTGATGGCGGCGAGATGGAACATCGGATTACGCTTGACGCCGCCGTAATAGCCGAGGAATTCGCCGTACGGACCCTCCGGTTCGACGTGGCCTCGCTCGTCAAGATAGCCCTCGAGAATGAACTGCGCATCGGCCGGCACGCGCAGTTCGCTGGTGACGCACTTGACCACGCCCATCGGCACACCACGCAACGCGGCGGCGAGCGCCAGTTCGTCGTTCGGCAGGCGCAGCGTGGCGGCAAGCTGGTCGATTGGATGCGAGCCGACGGCGAAGGCAACCGGCGTACGCTCGCCGCGTTTCGCATTGGCCAGATAGATCGCACGCAGATCAGAGGGCGCGACGAGGTCGACGCCGGCGCGGCGCCGCCCGCGCAGCATCAGCCGGCGCATGCCGACATTGCTCCAGCCGGTTTGCGGATCGAATGCGTAGTCGATCGATGCCGAAATGTACGGTGCGCCGTCCAGCCCATGCTGAAGATGCACCGGCAATGCGGTCAGATCGCACGCGTCGCCTTCGAGCACCACTTCCTGCACGGGCGCTGCGGCGCGCGGCACTTCGACGAGTACCCCTGGCTTGCGCAAGCGTGCCACGATTTCGCCAAGCAACTGCTCGCGTGTGGTGCCGAATGCATGCGCCAGGCGTTCGCGGCTCCCCGCGACATTGCCGCACAGTGCAATCGCTTCGCCACCGGGCCGCTCGAATAGCACGGCTTTCGGATTGCCTTCGAGCGCGTGTGCGATGCGCGATAACGGCACATCTGCGCTGTGCCGTTCGAGTTGCGTGGCGTCGAGCGAATCGATGAAGCGGCGCAAATCGAAACGCTGCAGATTGGGAGTGGGGCTGTTGTCTGGGGTAGTCAAAAGAGGTCTCCTGCCTGAACGGAGTGGTACGTAGCGATGCAGCGCAGTGCATGAGGCACGCCTTGCATGAGTTCGTTCTGCGCCTTCCGTTGTCAGCTTTTTGTTGTGGATTGAAGGACGGTGCTCGAGATGTCGGAAAAGTATAGTCAATCGAAAACGGCGTGCCAATGCACTTCGCGAGAAGAAATAGACCGTTGTGCCAGATGCTTGCCAGGTGTATTCGATCATCAACATTACTTCATCCTCACATTGAAACTTTTCGTTTCTGGACTACGAAACGTTCCAGTAGAGTGAGATCCATCGGGCGATGGTTTGGCAGACGTCGATCGCCCCGCGAACCGGTCGAACAGGACAATGAAAATAGTTATCGTGGGTGCCGGACTCGGCGGTCTCACCGCCGCGTTGGCGCTGTACAAGCATGGCTTCGACGTGACGGTCCTCGAGCAGGCGGCCATGCTGGGCGAGATCGGCGCGGGCGTGCAACTGAGCCCGAACGCGACGCGCATTCTGTACAACGTCGGCGTCGGCGAGCGCATCGCGCCGCTAGCGTGTGAACCTCTCGGCAAACGCGTGCGCCTGTGGAGTACCGGGCAGACGTGGCCGCTCTTCGATCTCGGTGCGCACTCGCGCGAACAGTATGGCTTTCCGTATTTCACGTTGCATCGCGCGGACCTGCATCAGGCGCTGGTTGACGGTGTGCGCGCGATCGATGCCAATGCCATTCATCTTGGCGAGAAAGTCGTCGAGATCCAGCAGCATGACAACGTGGCGATAGCACGTACTGCACGCGGTGTGGAGTACACGGCCGATCTCGTGATCGGAGCCGACGGCGTGCATTCTGTCGTGCGCAATGCGTTCTTCGGACCAGACCAGCCGCAGTACTCCGGGATCATGGCGTGGCGCGGCGTGGTCGATGCCGCGCGGTTACCGAAGCATCTGCGCACACCGTTTGGCGTCAACTGGGTAGGGCCGGGCGCGCACGTGATTCACTATCCACTGCGTGCGGGGCGACTGGTGAACTTCGTTGGCGTAGTGGAGCGCGACGGATGGATGGTCGAATCATGGTCCGAACGCGGCCGGCTTGACGATTGCCTGCGCGACTTCGACGGCTGGCATAACGACGTGCAGATGCTGATTCGCGCCATCGAGACACCGTACAAGTGGGCGCTGATGGTGCGCGAACCGATGTCGCGCTGGGTCGACGGTCGCGTCGCGTTGCTCGGCGACGCCTGTCATCCGACCTTGCCATTTCTCGCGCAAGGCGCATGCATGGCGCTCGAGGACGGCTATGTGCTGGCCCGCTGCATTGCGCATCACGGGTCCAACCTCGACGTCGCGCTGGCGCGTTATCAGTCGCTGCGCACGGAGCGCACCGAACGCGTGGTGCGCGGCTCGGCCGCCAACGCGAAGCGCTTTCATAATCCGGAGCTCGCGCATGCGGCCGGTGCCGCCGCCTATGTGGAGCGCGAGTGGACCGAAGCGAAGATCCACGAACGCTACGACTGGCTGTTCGAGTACGACGCCGAAAGCGTTGTGGTCGAATAGCCCGAGGACGCGATGTACGCAACGCGCTATATCCGGCCCAACTCGCTCGATGATGCCTTACGTTGGCTCGCCGAATACGAAGAGGCGCGCCCGCTGTCCGGGGGCATGACACTGATTCCGACACTCAAGCAGCGGCTCGCCGCGCCCACGCATCTGATTGATCTGACGCGTCTCGACGCATTGCGCGGTGTGAATCGCGAATCGTCGATGCTGCGGATCGGCGCGGTGACGACGCATGCGCAGGTTGCCGCGTCGCCGCTTGTGGCCGGAGCGATTCCGGCGCTCGCAAAACTGGCCGGCATGATTGCCGATCCGCAGGTGCGCAATCGTGGCACGGTGGGCGGTTCGGTCGCGAACGACGATCCCGCGGCCGACTACCCAGCGGCGGTGCTGGCGCTCGATGCAGTGGTCGTGACATCGTCGCGGCGCATTGCCGCCGACGACTTCTTCATCGACACTTTTCAGACCGCGCTTGAACCCGGCGAACTGATTACGGCGATCGAATTTCAAACACCACGCTGGGCAAACTACGAGAAGTTCCGGCATCCCGCATCGGGCTACGCGGTGGTTGGCGTGTTCGTGGCGCGTCATGCATCGCACGTGCGCGTGGCGGTGACCGGCGCGGGTGCTTCGGTGTTCCGCTGGCGTGATGCGGAGCGTGCGCTCGAACGCGATTTCTCGCTGCACGCGCTCGACGGCATGACGCCTGATCCCAACGCTTTACCTGACGATGCTCAGGCGTCGGCACGCTATCGCGCGCATCTGATCGCAACGTTCGCGCGGCGCGCGTTGCAGGGTGACGCCGCATGAACGCATACCCTTTCCGAAATTTACCCATCGCGCCCCTGCCGGCGGTGTGACCTGGAGACATACATGGATTTCAGCGGAACCCATCTGATCGCAGCACCGCGTGAACAGGTCTGGCAATGCCTGAACGATGCGGCAATGCTGCAGGCGTGTATTCCCGGCTGCGAATCGTTCGAAAGCGCAAGCGACGATCGCTTCGACGCGGTGGTGGTCGCCGCGGTCGGCCCGGTCAAGGCGCGTTTGAAGGGCAATCTGGTGCTGTCGGAGCGTGACGAGCCGAACGGCTATCGCATCACCGGCCAGGGTGAAGGCGGCGTGGCGGGTTTCGGCAAGATGAGTGCGGCCGTCACGCTCGCGGATGAGGACGGCGGCACGTTGCTTCACTACACGGCGCAGGCCCAGGTGGGCGGCAAGCTCGCCCAGATTGGCGCACGACTCGTGACGGGGGTGGCAAACAAGATGGCCGCGGAGTTCTTCACGCGCTTCACGGTTGCCGTCACCGCGACGCTCGCACGATGAGGCCGGTACCCAGATGATCGACGTCGAACTGCGGGTGAACGGACGTGACGTGCGCGAGACGGTGGCCGATCAGACGCTACTGGTTGAATTCCTGCGCCAGACACTCGGCCTGACCGGCACGCACGTCGGTTGCGATACGAGCCAGTGTGGCGCGTGCACGGTGCGTCTCGACGGACTCGCGGTCAAGTCGTGCACGGTACTCGCGGCGCAGGCAAGCGGCGGCGAGGTGACGACGGTCGAAGGTCTCGCGAACGGCGACGCGTTGCACCCGGTGCAGCAGGCGTTCGTTCAGTGCCACGGACTCCAGTGCGGTTTCTGCACGCCGGGCATGATCATGGCGGTCGACTTCTATCTGCGCAAACCCGCCTCACTCGATCGCGACAGTATCTGCCACGGGCTCGAGGGCAACATCTGCCGCTGCACCGGCTATATCAACATCATCGAGGCCGTGCGTCATGCGTCCGCGGCGCTGTATCCAGACCTTGCCGCAAGCGGGGAAGAACAGCCGTGAAACAGACGCCATGGATCGGACAGCCGTTGCCGCGTCTCGAGGACCAGCGCTTCGTGACAGGCCGTGGCCGCTACACCGACGACATCGGGCTCGACGGGCAGTTGTACGCGGCGTTTCTGCGCTCACCGCATGCCCACGCGACGCTAGTATCGATCGATACGCAAGCAGCCCGCGCGGCGCCCGGGGTGGTCGCCATATTGATCGGCCAGGATTATCTGAACGCGGGGTATCGCGCGATCAATCATGTTCCGAACCCGGCCGATGCCATCGAGTATGCACGCCCCGCGTTCATGCAATCGAGCACCGGCAGCGTGCTCAATATCGGGCATCTGCCGCTGCCCGTCGACAAGGTGCGTTATGTCGGCGAAGCGATCGCTATGGTGATCGCCGGGACCTTGCTCGAAGCGCGCAACGCAGCCGAGCTGATCGATGTGGACTACGACGTGCACGACGCGGTCGTCGTCGCGCTCGATGCGATGCAGCCCGACGCGCCGCGTGTATGGGACGACGCGCCTGGCAATCTGTGTTTCCAGACCCAGATCGGCGAACGCGAGGCGGCGCGGCGGATTCTCGCGGATGCACGACTGGTGGTGCGCCGCGAGTTTCACCATAGCCGCGTGGTCAACTGCCAGATGGAGCCGCGTGCGGCGCTCGGCGCTTACGATGCGGCGAGCGGTGTCTATACGCTGATCTCCGGCAGCCAGGGGGCGGTGCGTCTGAAGGTTGCGCTGGCCAACGCGTTGCAGGTGTCGCCCGAACAGGTGCGGGTTGTCTGTCCGGACACGGGTGGTGGCTTCGGTCCGCGCACGTTCCTGTACGTCGAGCAGCTCGCGGTCGTGTGGGCGGCGCGTGAAGTCGGACGCCCGGTCAAATGGACCGGCGATCGCAGCGAAGCGTTTCTCGCCGACTACCAGGGGCGCGACGCAATCATTCGCGCGGCGATCGGTTTCGACGCGGAGGGCCGCATTCTTGCCATCGACAACGAATGGTTCGGCAATGTCGGGGCCCACAGCGTCTCATACGTGCCCATGTCCAATGGCACGCGCGTCATGACGAGCGTCTATCACGTGCCGGTTGCGGCGGTGCATGTGAGCGCGGTGCTGACCAACACGGTGCCGACCGCGCCGTATCGCGGCGCGGGCCGGCCTGAAGCGATGCATGTGATCGAGCGCATGCTCGACATCGCTGCACACGAACTCGGGCTCGATCGCATCGAGATCCGCCGCCGCAACCTCATTGCACACGATGCACTGCCGTACCGCACCGCCATGGGTCTCACGTATGACAGCGGCAGGTTTCTCGACAACATGCTGCGGGCGGTCGAGGTGTCCGGCTGGGCCGGCTTCGAGGCACGCCGCGACGAAGCGCGTGCGCGTGGCCGGCTGCGCGGCATCGGCTTGGCGAACTATGTCGAGTCGCCGGTCGGCGCGCCGCGCGAGCGGATCGACATGACGGTTTTGCCCGACGGCATGGTCGATATCGTGTCGGGCACGCAGTCTACTGGACAGGGCCATGAGACGACGTTTGCGCAAGTCGTCGCGACCTGGCTGGGCGTGCCGCTCGACGCGATACGTTTGCGCACGGGCGATACCGATTTCGTGACCGTCGGCGGCGGCAGCCATTCGGATCGGACCATGCGGCTCGGCGGCATGTTGCTCGTGGATGCCTGTACACAGATCGTCGCGCAAGCGCGTGATGCAGCAGCGCGGATGTTCGACTGCGACGCCGCCGCCCTGCAGTTTGCCGACGGCGCTTTCACCGCGGATGGCGTGCGCCGCGCGACACTATTCGACATCGCGCGGAATCTGTGCGAACAGCGCAGCGCCGTGTGCACGCAGCACGACAGCGCTTTGGCGGCGCCATTGAACATTGAACCTCCGCGCCTCTTTGCGCGCGCCGAGTTTACCGGGCGCATTCCGGCGCATCCGACCGGCTCGGCGGTCTGCGAGATCGAAGTCGATCCGGATACCGGCGTGGCGACGGTCGTCAACTACACATCGATCGACGATGTCGGCCAGCCGATCAATCCATTGATCGTGGAGGGCCAGGTACACGGCGGTCTCGCGCAGGGTCTCGGTCAGGCGTTGTCGGAGACCTGCTATGTCGATCGCGTCACGGGCCAACTGATGACGGGTTCGTACATGGATTATGGCGTGCCGCGTGCGGCGAACATGCCGCCGCTGCAGCTCGAATTCACCGAAGACCCGACCGCCGGCAATCCGCTGCGTGTTAAAGGCGGTGGCGAGAGCGGCATTACGCCCGCAACGGCGACGGTGTTCAACGCGCTCGCCGATGCGTTGCGCGCGCCGGGTCGGACGGACGAAGAACTGGAGATGCCGGCGACGCCGCGCGTCATATGGGAATACCTGCACAGTAGGGAACATGGCGATGACGCAAGCTGAAGCGGTACTGATCGAACGCACGGGCGATGTGCTCGATATCGTGCTGAACCGGCCCGAGCGGGGCAACGTGCTCAGTGCGGCGATGAGCGAGGCGATGATCGATGCGCTCGACAACCTGGATGAGAGGATCAAGCTCGTGCGCCTGCGCAGCCATGGCGCCGATTTTTGCGGTGGACGGGAATCGCCCATGCCGGGCGCTGACGCGCAACCTTCGGCTGAAACACTGCGCCGGGTGGTCGCGGCGCCGCCGCTTGCGCTTTACGACGCCATCAAGGCTGTGCCCGTGCCGGTGTTAGGCATGGTGCGGGGCCGCGCGATCGGGGTTGGCTGTGCGCTCGCGGGCGTGTGCGACGTGACGCTCGCCGCCGACGACGCGGTGTTCCAGATCCCGGAGATGGAGCGCGATATTCCGCCGGCTCTCGTGATGTCGGCACTGGTTGGGCGCGTACCGCACAAGACACTCGCGTATCTGGTGTTGAGCCGTTCTTGCATCGGTGCGCAGCAAGCGCTGCAGGCGGGGCTGGTGAATCGGGTGGTGGCGGCGGATCAACTCGACGAGCAGGCCAATCTGCTCAGCGAGATGGTATCGAAGAACAGTGCGGTGACGCTGCGCGCGGTCAAGCAATTCCTGCAACTCGCGCCTCAGATGCCGGATACGGCTGTGAGCGGCTTCGCGCAACACTTGCTGGCGACGGCACTGTCGACGCGTTTTCAGAAAGAGTAGGCACGTCCTCTTCCTCGACTCAGAGGTTCCTGCTAGCACTCAAAGATCGAGTGTCAACGCTTGGGGCGATCCATCCTCATCGACGCGCGGGCGGCCCATACAAACCAGCGCGTGGCCCGCTTCGATATCGGCTTCGACGGGCTCGTCGTAAGCAACACTGCCGTGCAGCACGCGAGTGGAGCAGGTGCCGCACGTGCCTGAACGGCAACTCGAACGCGCGTCGATACCGCATGCTTCGGCGAATTCCAGCAGCGTGCCGTCTTTCGGCAACCATTGCCGCGTTTGTTGCGTGCGCGCGAATGTCACGGCGACGCCGCCGGTCTGCTCTGTTGCTGCGCTGGTGGACTGCTCGACAGGCGGCTTCGTTGTCGTCGCGGATAAAACGGCGGGCGTGCGTTTTACACTCGCGGGTCCAAACGCTTCGAAGCGGATGCGTTCGTCGGCCACGTTGAGCGCGCGCAAACCTTCATACAGATCGCGCATGAATGCCTCGGGACCGCACAGATAGAAATCGTAATCGTCGAATGGCAACAGACGTTTGAGCGCCGCGATGTCGATGCGTCCCGGCGAAGTCGCTGAATCGGCAGGCGCGCCGGCATCGCTATTGAACAGATGCATCGCGATATCCGCATGACGGCTCGCCAGTTCTTTCAGATGCGCGCCGAACGGACGCTCGCTGTCATTGCGCGCGCCGTGGAAGAAATGAAGCGGCTTCGATTTTGAATCCGCAGTACGTGCCGCGACAGCGTGATGCAACATCGCCAGCATCGGCGTGATACCGATACCCGCCGAAATGAAGACCGCCGCGCGCGTGCTCGAGCGATCGTATGTGAAGGCGCCGCGTGGCGTCATCGTATCGATACTCGTGCCGACGGCAAGATGATCGTGCAGCCAGCTCGACGCAACACCCTGGCGCTTTACGCTGATCCGGTACTGCCGCGCGTTGCTCGCTTCCGAAAGGGTGTATGTGCGCAAGAGAGGCGAGTCGATGCCGTCTACCGGTACGCGGATCGGCAGAAACTGGCCCGGTTCGAACGGCGGCAACGGCATGCCGTCGATCGATTCAAAGTAGTACGAGCGGATCGACGGCGTCTCCTCGTGGACAGCGGCAACCCGCAGTTTTTTCCACGGTGATATAGCCGCTTCCCGCGCCGGCACGAGGCCGCGAAATTGCGGCGCGTAGTCGACGGCGGACCACCGAAACGGCAGTACCGCGCGGCTACGGCGCACTTCGGCAATGTGAAAGCGCACCAGCCGTTCGGCGAGCGGAAATGCCGCCAGTTGCCGGCCTTCCCAGATGATTTCGGCCCGCGCCGCGATGTAAAGCAGATCGCCGCTCTCGAAGTCGACGAACAGCAGACCCGCGCGCGGATCGTGCACCAGATTGCCAAGCGTATTGAAGAAGCGATTGCCGCTGAAATCGGGCGTGGTCAGCGTGTTCGCATTATCGACGCGAACAAACCCCGGCATGCCGCCGCGATGCGAGACATCGGCGCCGCGTGCGAGCTTGGCCCGGCTCGCGAGATTCGCGCTGGCAATGAAAAACGTATCGGCGCGCGAGAGCATCGCGCGGTCCGCGTCGCTCAGTTCAGTGGCGTATTCCACCTCGGCCGGTGGTTCGGCGGAAAAGCCGGCGACGAATTCAGGCGTGCGGCCTTGAATGTACTTGGCGCAATTGCCGAAGCTTTGCAAAACGTCGAGCGAGAGGGCGTCGCCATCCACCGCGGACACCACGCCGTTGATCCGGTTGCGCCGGCGGGTCTGCGGTTGCAATCCGAGACCGCCGAGCAGCGCGCCTTTGCGCCAGCTTCCCGCCAGCGGATCGCCCGGCAATGCGCCGCCCGCAATCCGCAGCGTGCGCGCATCGGGCGACGAGACAAAGCCGGGCTGGCCGACCCGCAAGGTCGCCCACGGCTGCCCGCTTGCATCGACGCCGCCGAACACCATGAAGGGCTGCTCCGCGAAGAATTGCCGATGCTGGTCGGGCATATAGCGCCGGATACCGCGCCGGCCGCTGCGGTCCGCTTCGTCCGCTACGCCCGCACGCTGCTGGACGGCGATCTCAGCGGCGTGAAAGGGCGTGGCGTCGGCGTCCCAACCGCCCGGCTTGATACGGGATGCTTCAGACATGGCGGTCCCTATTCGAAGCGAATCGCGCGGCACAGGTCCGCGCGCGTGCGCTCACTCGGCAAGCAGGCCCGCTTTGGTCGACGGCATCGCGACAAAACGCGGCAATGCCTCGACGCGGCGCAGCCACGCACGAATGTTTGGATACGGATCGAGCGATACGCCGCCTTCCGGCGCGTGCGTGATGTAGGTGTGGGCCGCGATATCGGCGATCGTCACGTGCTCGCCGGCCGCGAACTGCTTGCCGGTGAGTTCGCGCTCCAGCAGGTCGAACAGCTTGACGGCGATCTTCTGCGCGGTTTCGAGGTGCAGCGGCGCGCCGAACACCGTTACGAGCCGCGCGGCGCACGGGCCGTAGGCGATCTGTCCGGCGGCAAGCGAGAGCCAGCGCTGCACCGCCGCCGCGCCCAATGCGTCTTCCGGCAGCCAGGACGGGTCGCCGTAACGCTTCGCGAGATAAACCAGAATCGCGTTCGAATCGAACAGCACCGTATCGCCGTCCTCGATCGTCGGCACCTGACCAAACGGATTGAGCTGAAGATACTCGGAGCGGCGGTTGTCGCCGGCGGCCATGTCCAGCTCCACAACTTCAAACGGCAGATCGAGCAGCGTCAGAAACAGCTTGACGCGATGGCCGTGTCCAGAAAGCTGGGTGGTGTGCAGGCGAATCGGTTGGGCGGGTTTGGAAGCAGGCACCGGAAGAGTCCTTTTGGAAAAGCCAGAGGTTTCGAATGGGAGCAGGGCACAGCGTACCGGCCGCAGCCTCGCGCGAGAAGACTGATAAGCTTCGAAACATAGTCAATCAAAAGTGGACAATCGACCATGGCAGATGTGCGGGACGTCAATCTGAACCGGCTGGCGGTTTTTGTGGCGGTGGTCGAGGCGGGCTCCCTGACCGCGGCGGCGGCGCGCCTCGGGCTCGCAAAAGCGATGGTCAGCACGCACATCCAGCGTCTCGAACGGGAAGTCGGCGCCAGCCTGCTGGTGCGGACCACGCGGCAGCTCAGGGTGACCGAAAGCGGCCGCGCTTTTTACGATGCGAGTTGCAGGATCCTGCAGGCGGCGGACGAGGCGCTGTCGGCGGTATCGGGGGCCAGTGCACCGGTGCGCGGCACCCTGCGCGTGAGCGCGCCGAACGACTACGGCACGCTTGTGGTCGCGCCGGCGCTAGTCGATCTGCGCCACGCGTATCCGGACCTCAACGTCGAACTGATTTGCAACGACCGCTACGTCGATCTGATCGCGGACGGTATCGACATCGCGATTCGCCTCGGCCGGCTTGCCGATTCGAACTACCGGGCGGTGACGATTGGCGGCTTCGTCAAATGGGTCGTGGCGAGTCCTGCTTTTGTGGCGAAGTGGGGGAAACCGCGCTCGCCGGCGGCGCTGGCGAAATGGCCTTTTGTGGCGCAGTCGGTGCTGCCGCATCCGCTGACGCTCGAATTGCAACGCGCCGATGGCGTCGGCGACGTGAAGAGCGTGCGCTGCGGCAGCGAGTTGCTCGTCAATACCGCCGACGCCGCGCGCGCAGCCACGCTCTCGGGCGGTGGCTTCGGTCTGCTGACAGACTTTTCGATCGCGGCGGATGTGGAGGCGGGGCGCCTCGTGCGCCTGTTGCCCGAGTGGACAACGGCGCCCGCGGGCATTCACGTGGTGTGTCCGCCGAGCGGGTATCCGTCGCCGAAAGTACGCGCGCTGATCGATGTTTTCAGGGCGCGGCTCGCGGTGCCCTCCTGATCTAAAGTGCTTGCACCTGAACCGGCGCGCCCGGTTTGCCCGCCACTTGCGGGGCAATCACGAGGTAGCGCCGTTTATCGCCTGCGGGGCTCGTGCCGGGGGTCACGACCTGGCGGATCTGACCAATCGTATTGACGATCGCGGAGCCGGCCGGATTGGTCATGAAGTTGGCGAGACCTGTCAGGTTGCCGCTACCGTCAGGACTGTCCGAAAGGGCGAGCACATAGGGCTGCTTCGCCTGCAGGCCGGTAACGGCCGCCTGAAGAACCTGCAGCAGACCCTGGTCGAACAACGCGACTGTGGTGGGCGGATTCGCTGAGTCCGCCGGTAGGCCCGAGCCCACCGGCACCAGCGCAAGATGGGCGGTTTGCCCCGCCACCCCAAGCGCTTGCGTATTCTGCGCTGCCGTCGCCTTCTGGCACCGCGTTCGGAACATAGGCGACGGCTTGTGGAGCCTGACCGATCGGTACAGTCGCGATGACCTTGTTGGTCAGCGTGTCGATCGCTGTCATTGCATCGGCGTTTTCAAGGCCGACATAGACACGGCTCCCGTCACCTGATGGCCAGATGCCGTGCGGCAGGTTGCCAACAGGAATCGTTGCGACCTGCGAGAAGTCGTCGGTTCTAAATACCTTGACCTGGTTCAGTCCGCCTACCGTCACGTAGGCAAACATGCCGTTGGCGTTGCGGACAATGTTCACATGATTCGTGATCGGGCCCGTATCGAGCGTCTTGAGCAACGCGAAAGGCGGGCGGGCGTCGAACACCTGGGTTTCGCCTACGTCCTTGAGCGTGAACCAGACTTGCTTTCCATCGGGCGTCGCAGCCAGATCCGGGCAGAACGGGCTAGCCTGTTTCACCTTGCCGACGATCTTGTGGTCGGCCACCGTTATGACTTCAGTTTCCGGGTTGAACGACGAACAGACGTAGCCGTACTTGCCGTCGGGCGAAAAAATCTGCATGCCAGGTCCGGCGGGCACCGTGATGCGGGTCTTTTCCTCGAAGGTGTTCGCGTCGAGCACCTCAACGTAGTTTTCCCCGCGCACGGTCACCCACACTTCGCTGCCATCCGGTGTAAAGAAGGCTTCGTGCGGCGAACGCCCGACATACGTTGTGTGCTTCACGGCGTTAGTCTGCGTGTCGATGAAAGTCACCGAATTGGAGGCGATCGACACCACCGCCAGCGTGCGATGGTCTGGCGCATAGCCCATGCCGTGGACAAGCACCTGGCCTTTATAGAGCGGACTAAAGTTGCCCGGTGAAGGGTCCCCCAGACGAATCACACCTATCAGCCGGTTATCGGCGGGATCGGTGACCGATACCGTATTCGAGAACTGTTCCGCGGCATAGACGCGATCCCGATGGCTCACCGGTATATCCGGCGCGGACAGTGAGCCTGGCGCCTGTCCAGCCCACGAAAATTGGACAACGGCCATCGCAGTGGCCGCCAGCATGGTGGCGAGAACGGACGTGCGTTTCATTGCGGCTCCTTATGCAGTTTCATTTGCATGCGGTTACGGGACGGTGGATCTGCCGCTTTCGGAGAGGGATCCGGGACGGCCGGCTGATCGGGTGCGGGTGCGGAAGGTGGAAGCGGCTGACCCAGCGCGAGTCGCATCGCGACGATTTCCTGCTGCTGCTCGACGACGATTTCCTGCGCAAGCCGTCGCAATTGCTCGTTGTGGCCATAACGGAGTTCGGCCTGCGCCATTTCGATGGCGCCCTGATGGTGCGGAGCCATCATCGCCACGAAATCTTCGTCGACATTCCCTGTCGGCTTGATGGACATGTCATTCATCATCCTGGTCATTGCTGCGTCGTTCTGCGATAGAAAATGTGCCTCTTCAGTGCTGTCGGCGGCCGGTCCGGCGGCAATCGCGTTCAGAGGTACATTCAACGCTGTCAGCAGGCTGACAATGACGGTCGAAAAGAAGAGCGAGCGGGAAGTGGAGGGCATGTTCGTGCAATCGCAGAGTTCGGTCCGGGCGGCCAATGATGGAGCAAACACCGGTTCGTGGCGAAAGATTCCAGGCGGCTCGCGATTTCCAATTGGTGGGATAGCACCAATAACACCGTATGGCAATTCTGGCGATTGCGCCAGTAAGACGCTTTGCCGGAGATGGGAGTGTGCCGGGGCGATGGACGGGCCGGGGTTTCCGCTGACGCACGGAGCCGTGCGCGGAGTGAAGCGTTTCACCGCGGAGTGCGTCAAGCGCTGGAATTGCTTCGCCATGACAACCGGCGAATCTGGATGGCTATGCGACGTCTCACGGCGGGGTGCGTGAGACGAAGGTCAAATGGGCGGCTGATTACCGTGATCGCGATTGCCGTTGTTCGGCACGCATGTGCTTCGTGATGGCTGGAACGCGCTACGCCGGGTTAACCATGCGCGCCGGGGTGACGAACACGCGTACGGGCGTTCCATATTCCCAATGACGTCCAGACACGCTTGCCCCAGGGCTTCGGCGTTGGCGGCACGTCCGCATTCGTGTCCTTCGCATCCTGCTCCGGAGTGACGGCCGCTGCTTCCCGCCGTTTCCGGTTTTCCTCAATTTCAGTTTTGTCCACCTGGTCATCAATCATGATGCGCTCTAACTTTTAAAAAGGAATGGGTCCGCGCTCCGGGTTTTGGGCTTCCGGCTTTCTTTCCATGCGCGGCACGGAGCGACCGAGACAGTGGACGGCAGCTCAGGAAATCGAATACCGATTCTGCGGACCGCCGACATACAGCTTCTTGGCGATCTCGAGAACGTTTTCGCGAAACTCGTCAAAGACACGCAGCACCGACACTTCGTCGGATCCAACGCCAGGTCTCAGATTTTTGAGCATGGCGTCGTCGACCATGAAGGTGATTTCGCGCGAATTGTCATACCCCCAGAAACACACGCAATGTCGGGAGGCATCGTAACTACGGCTGGGGTTGGGAAATTGAAGCACCGCGATCAGCTTTTTTCGCTCACGGTCGAATAACGCCACTTGGTGGCGTTGGAATCGATCGTGGCATAACTGACGCGTCTTTTCTCTGCTCGCAGAGCGTCTGCTGTGTCGAGTAGATGAGCACGGGTTCTGCGCTCAATCGTGTATTCGCTTTCGCTGCTAATTACAGTGGAAGCCGGTTTGAATTGCGATCGCATGATGGAACTCCGAAACGGGAGATCGCTCATTAGCGACCGGTTTGCTTACTGTATACCCTTTGTCTGGCACGAATGTCTTTTTTTACCTGGACTTCGTGGCGTTCAGTTTTCCGAAACGTTCATTGGCGGGACGAATCCGGGCCCGGCGTCAATGCCGGTACGCCGGAAACAGACCTTGGGTGGCCGGTTTGGCTGTGCGGCAGCGCCGGCCTCCGGGCAATGAGAGGGGAATACGCTGCTCAGGCAGCGGGAAGTGCCAATCGCGCTATTTCGGCGAAATACCGCGCGCCGGTGAGCAGTATCTCGTCATTGAAATCGTACATGGCGTTGTGAAGCGGAATACCGCCTTGCTTACCTGTATCGCCGTTGCCGATAAAGATAAAGTTGCCGGGTACCGCCTGAAGGAACGCGCCGAAGTCTTCAGAGATCATCATGGGCTGCACGCTGGCGTCCACATTGTCCGCGCCGGCGATATTACGCGCGGCCGAAACGGCAAGGTCCACGTATTCCGGTGAATTCACGGTAGGCGCAAATTCATGCGTGTATTCGAACGTGCACTCGGCCCCGTGCGCCTGGCAGATGCCTTCGCTGATTTCGCGCATGCGGGTTGCCAGCATGGCCTGGACCTCCGGTGCGTAGCTGCGCGTATCGCCCTTGATCGTCACATTCGACGGGATGACGTTGCGGATGCCGTCCGTCACGAACTCCGTGCAGGAGATCACCGCCTGCAGGCTTGGATCGAGATTGCGCGACACGATCGTCTGCAATGCCAGAACGATCTGCGATGCGATCACGATGGGGTCGACGCCCATGTGCGGCCTGGCGGCATGCGTGCCACGGGCCTTGATGCGAATGACGAAATTGTCTTCGCTAGCCATGATGCCGCCGGCGCGTGTGGCGAATGTTCCGGCGGCCATGCCGGGCATATTGTGCGCGCCAAAAATTGCGTCGACGGGATAGCGCTCGAAAAGCCCGTCTTTCATCATCGCTTTCGCCCCGCGGCCATGTTCTTCCGCTGGTTGAAAAATGAATCGCACCGTGCCGTTGAAATTCTTTTTCTCGGCAAGCAGGCGTGCGGCACCGAGAATCATGGACATATGGCCATCGTGTCCACAGGCGTGCATCTTGCCTTGCATTCGCGAGGCATGGGGGCGCTCCGGTGCGTTCTCCACGATATTCAACGCATCCATGTCGGCGCGCAGACCAATCGCGCCCCGGCCGTTGCCGACAGTGAGACTGGCGACCAGGCCGGTGCCGCCAATGCCCCGCTGCACGTCGAGACCAAGGGCTTTCAAGGCTCGTGCGACATAGTCCGAAGTTGCGACTTCCTCGAAGCCGGTTTCGGGATTCTGGTGCAGATGCTGACGCCAACTCTTCAACTGCGATTGCAAGGCGCTTTCCATAACGTCGATCCCTTTTCGATGGCAATTCGGGTAGTCTTATCGAATCGTGGCTTCCAGCCATTGAGCCTGACGTGACAGCACGGAGTCGGCCGTTTCGCCCACACATGTCTTGTAGACCGCGGGTGCGGTCGCGCCCTCCGTGCTGATCACCAGAACGCGTGACGCTTTGTTCAGGCCGGTGGCGCGTGCCAGTTGCGAATCGCGCATGACGGTTTCGAAGCCGGCGAAACCCGCGGCGCCGGATTCGCCGACTACCAGGGGAATGTCCGCTATCCGTTCCAGCCGCGAGCCTGCGCATCGCCGCGATCGCGTCTTCGTCACTGATCGTCATGAAGTCGTCTATGCACGGCTCGAGGATCTTCCATGCGAGCGGTGAAGCTTCGCCACACGCAAGGCCTGCCATGACCGAATCGATAGAGCCCGTCGCTTTCGCTGGCCGGCCTTCGAGCGCGCTTTGATACAGACAATCCGCCTGCTGCGGCTCAACGACAACGAATCGCGGACGTTTGCTGCCATGAATCTCCCAGAAGTAGCTGGCGACCCCGGCAGCGAGACCGCCAACCCCGCCTTGCAGAAAAACGTGCGTGAAAGCGCATTCGTCTGCACGACTTTCAGACTGCTCGACGATCTCGGCCGCGATTGCACCGTAGCCCTGCATGACGTCACGAGGAATGGCTTCATAGCCTTCATACGATGTATCGGAGACCACATGCCAGCCGTTTTCTCTGGCAAGGCGCGCGGCTTCTTCCACCGATTCGTCGTAGTTGCCCCTGATGCGAATGATCTGCGCGCCATACGCGGCGATGGCCTGTTCACGCTCTGCGCTCACGTTGGCGTGCAGGACGATCACACAATTGCAGCCGAGCGTTTGTGCCGCGGCGGCGAGAGCTTTGCCATGGTTGCCGTCGGTCGCACTGATGACGACGAAATTCGTGAGCATGTCCTTGTAGCATCCCTGGATCAACGCCTTCGGATCGAGATCGTGCCCGGGCCACAAGCGCAGAATCAGACGGACCAGCGCGATCGGTGCGCCCAGAGCCTTGAAGCTGCCCAGTGGCGAGCGGACGGACTCGTCCTTGATGCTCAGACGCGCCACGCCAAGTCGTGCTGCCGCGTCGGGCAGATCCCATAGCGGCGTGGCGGACGAACTGAGAAGCTGCCAGTTTGTGAGCCATGCGCGGCTCTGTTCGGCGGACTCGACACTCAGAATGGTCTTCAGCTCGTTGGGGTAGTCAGCGTGCGACGCGCGCTTGTTCGCGATCAGCATTGCAGTGTGGCTCCTGTGGATGAGGGTCTGGCTGGATTCGTCGGATCGCCCGCATGCGGGAATCGACGCATCCGCCATAGCCAAAATAATATTGCTTGACGTCCTAAAATTAATCGCTAAATCTGCGGTCTCGACGCAATAATTTCTCACTTTCGGACCCGGACCCCACGCCATGGCTATCACTCTCGACGTATTCGATCGCAAGCTGCTAGCCGAGGTCCAGCAGGACGCCCAACTCCCTCAAAACGAACTTGGCGCCCGGGTCAACCTCTCGACTGCCGCCGTGAACCGCCGTTTGCGCCGCCTCGTCGAAGACGGCGTGATCGACCGCTATGCGGCCATCGTCGCGCCCGAAAAGGTGGGATGTCGCTCTGACCATCGTTTCCACGGTGGAAGTCGAGAGTGAGCAAATCGATCTGCTCGATGCCATGAAGCGGACCTTCGAACAATGCCCGCAGATCCAGCAGTGCTACTACGTCGCGGGCGAATGGGATTTCGTGCTGATCCTGACCGTGCGGGACATGGAGCAATACAACGAACTGACACGGCAGTTGTTCTTTTCCAATAACAACGTCAAGCGCTTCAAGACGCTCGTGAGCATGAGTCGCGTGAAGGTCGGATTGGGCGTACCCGTGGATACCGACGACTGAAGCGAGATATCCGTGCGCTGCACCCGGCCGCGCGGAACGTCACGTGCCAGTTGCCGCGCCGCAAACACGCGGCTGACGATGCCCACCGCGATGTCGCCTGTCGCCTGGCGCGGCGGAAAGTGGCTTATCTGACCACGCTGGTGTCGTGCCAATCGCCCTGGCCAAACTGCCGGACGGTAATAGCGCCGTTGCGAATATCGCCGTTTTCGTCAAACCTGATCGGTCCGGTCACGCCATCCAATGCAAGGTTCTGGAGCCGGGGCAGATAGACTTTCGGGTCGACCGAGTCGGCCGCCTGCATCGCACCCGCCATTGCCATGACGGCGTCGTATGCGTATGGCGCGTAGAGTTGCACGGGTACGCCAAACCGCTGCTGGTAGCGCTTGAAGAACGCCTCTCCTTGCGGCATTTTCGACGGCGGCACGCCCGCCAGCGTGCAATACGTGGCGCTGTTCATTGCGGTTCCCGCGAGCTTGATGAATTGCGGCGTGCAGGCCTCGTCACCCGCGATGAGTTTGGCCTTCAGACCCAGCTTCTGGGCCTGCTGGACGAATGCGGCCGCTTGCGTGTCGCCGCCGGTGAAGACAATCCCATCCGGAACGTGGCTCTTGATGGTCGTGAGGACCGCCATCCAGTTCGTGGTTTTGTCGGTGCCGTATTCACGTGCGACAACCGTGCCTCCCGAAGCCTTGACCGCTTTTTCGACCTCGTCGGCTAGTCCCTGCCCGTAGGCTGTTCGATCGTCGACGATCGCGATCTTCGTCGCCTTCAGGTCCTTCACAAGATAGGAGCCGATGACCGTTGCCTTGCCGAACATCGTTTGCAACCATGCGAAAGACGGTTTTATAGCCTTGCGCCGTGAGCTTGGGGTTGGTTGCGGACTCGGTGATCATCGGTATGCCGGCGTCCGCGTAGATCTTCGAGGCGGGGATCGACGTGCCGGAATTGGCGTGACCCACTACGCCCGCGACGCGATCGTCGACCAGTTTCTGCGCGACGGTGACAGCGGTCTTCGGGTCGGCGGCATCGTCCTGCGAATCCAGTGCGAACGTCACCGGCTGCCCGCCGATACGGAGTTTCTTTGCGTTGAGATCCTCGATCGCGAGTCGCACGCCGTTTTCGTCGTCCTTGCCGATGTGCGACAGTTCGCCAGTCAAGGGCGATACCTGGCCGATCCTGACCGTGACATCCGCCTCGGCCAGAAGCGGCTGTGCCGCGAACACCATCATCAGAAGATAAGGGGTGAATTTCAGATTTTTCATGCTCGGGCGCTCGCTGGATTTGCGTCGACTGATTGAAGGAAAGTCTGGCACTTCCGCGGTCTTTCTGATTGCGTGAGGCTATGACAATCGTAAAAGATCGCTGCGATAGCCGAAATCCATTACATGCCCGGCGATCGCAATTTCTGATCGATTGCACGTGCAAAAGTGAGCGTTATTTGCTGTCTGCATCGCAGTGTGGACGCGGACCAGCAAGCCAGTCGCATCTGTGCCTGATCTGATCGATGATGAAGTCAGGCAATGGGCCGCAACGACGCCCCCGCCTTTCGGCACACTTTCGGTACTGAGGCGGCAGCGAAACATCTGACGATTACACCGTTGAACGTATTCGAGCACGCCGCCGCAATGGACAGTAGAATCGTAATGAGCCGCCCGCGGTGGCATCAGCAGTACGGCAATGCGCAAGGCTCGGCAGTCGACCCGTATCAGGGATACCAGCATGAAAGCCCGGCACGCTTCCTCATCTCACGAACGTGCCCTTTCTGCAGCAAGGAGATCTCATGAAGGTGCTCGCCGTACACCCCAGTGGCTTGATGTACACCCGCGTGTTTCTGCGACTCGAACCGCTCGGTCTCGAAACAGTCGCGGCCGTCATTCGCGAGGCCGGGCACGATGTCCGGCTGCTCGACCTGCAGGTCGAATCGCACGCCGATCTGGACAGGCTGATTCGCAAATGGCGTCCCGACGTGGTCTGCTTCTCCGGCAACTACCTTGCCAATATTCCTGAAATCATCGACCTGTCGAAAGCGATCAAGGCGCAATGGCCGACGTGCTTCGTATTCGTCGGCGGACACAGCGCGTCGTTCACCGCGGCCGACATCCTCCGGCACGCCGAGGGCGCAATCGACTGCGTGCTGAGGGGCGAAGGCGAGGCGAAGGTCGTCGAGTTGCTGGGTGCCGTGGCGCGCCATGCCGATCTGCTGTCGATCCCGGGCGTCGTGACGCGCGCCGGCGAAGGACCGCCGCCGGGCTTCACGGCGAGCCTCGATCAGGTTCGCCCCGCGCGCGATCTGTTGCGGCATCGGCGCAAATACTTCATCGGCGTGCTGGACCCGTGCGCGTCGATCGAATTCGCGCGTGGCTGCCCGTGGGATTGCACGTTCTGCAGCGCATGGACCTTCTATGGACGCAGCTATCGCTCACGCAGCCCCGAAGTGGTCGCCGACGAACTGGCGTCGATTCGCGAGCCGGGCGTCTTTATAGTCGACGACGTGGCGTTCGTGCATGCCGATCACGGCATGGCGATCGGCCGTGAGATCGAACGGCGCGGCATCCATAAGAAGTACTACCTCGAGACGCGCGGCGACGTGCTGTTGCGCAACAAGGAGGTCTTCGAGTATTGGCGCGAACTGGGCCTGCAATACATGTTCATCGGCATGGAGGCGATCGATGCCGAAGGACTCAAGGCGTTTCGCAAGCGCATCGACCTCGACAAGAACTTCGAAGCGCTCAGGTTCGCGCGCTCGCTCGGCATCACGGTGGCGATCAATCTGATCGCCGATCCCGACTGGGATCATGACCGCTTCGAAGCGATCCGGCAGTGGTGCCTGGAGATTCCCGAGATCGTCAATATCAGCGTGAACACGCCTTATCCCGGCACGGAAATCTGGCTGCGCGAGCATCGCCAGTTGACGAGCCTCGACTACCGGCTCTACGACATCCAGCACGCCGTGCTGCCGACGAAGCTGCCTCTGCCCGAGTTCTATCGCGAGCTGGTGCGCACGCAGCAGGTGCTCAACCACAAGCATCTTGGCTGGACGGCGCTGCGCGGCGCCGCAGGCGAAGCGGCCCATCTGCTGATGCGCGGCCAGACGAACTTCGTGCGAATGCTATGGCGCTTCAACTCCGTGTTCAATCCGAACCTGCAATTAAGCGACCACGCGCGCGAAGTCCGCTACTCGATGACGCCGCCTGCCGCGGCGACCGGACATGCCAACGTCAAGGTGCTCTACGTGCATGGACCGGCTGGACGCAAGGGCCGCAAGCTCGACGATGCGACGGAGCATTTCGTCGACGCAACCCGCATGGGGGCGGAGTGAGGGGGCGTCGATAGAGCAAATGGTCGCCTGTATAACCTTTTACGGCGGGAGAACAGACCGTGGCGCTGGACCGACGCACCTTTTCAACCGCCGTGCTGGCGGGCGCCGCGAGTATTCTGGTGTCCGCAGGCGCGTTAGCGGTCCCGCCTGCAGCAGCGAACGCGCGCAACGTGGTTCTCGTGCACGGTCTGTTCGCCGACGGCTCATGCTGGCTGGACGTCATTTCGCGACTCCAGGCTGCAGGCATGAATTGCACAGCGGTGCAGAATCCGCTGACGACCTTGCCCGAGGCGGTCGCCTCCGTGACCCGCGTGCTGGATCGGCAGGATGGTCCGGCAGTTCTTGTAGCCCACTCCTTCGCCGGAATGATCATCACCGAAGCTGGCGTTCACCCGAAAGTGTCGGCCCTGGTCTACGTCGCGGCGCGAGCGCCGGACGCCGGTGAGGACTACACCGCACTCGCGAAAACTTACCCCACGCCGCCGGCATCGGCGGGGATTGTCTTTGATGGCGACGAGGGACGCCTCAGTGAAGCCGCCTTTCTGCATGACTTCGCCGGCGACCTTCCGGAAGCGCGGGCTCGCACACTGTATGCGGTTCAGCAACCGTTTCACAAGGCCTTGCTGGCGGGACGGACAACCCACGCGGCGTGGCGCTCGAAACCCAGCTTTTACGCAGTTTCCACCGAAGATCGCACGATCAATCCCGACCTCGAACGCTTCATGGCCAAGCGCATGGAGGCGAGAACAATCGAGGTGAAATCAAGCCACCTGTCGTTGATCTCGCATCCCGATGAGATCAGCAAACTCATCCTTGCCGCTGCCGGGCAGTCCGGCTGACTGGCAACGGCAAGGTGAAAACATCACGAATTGCCGTAACGCAGCGTATTGCGCTGTGAGTCCGCATGACGATTGGCGGGCTTCGGCAAGCCGAGGTTCTCGCGCAGCGTGTGGCCCTCATACTCGGTGCGAAACAGTCCGCGCCGTTGCAGCTCCGGCACCACCAGTTCCGCAAACTCAGTCAGGCCGCCCGGCAACCAGGGCGACATGATGTTGAAGCCATCGGCGCCTTCCTCTTCGAACCACTGTTGCAGCTGATCGGCGATGCTTTGCGGCGTGCCGACCACCTGCTGATGACCGCGAGCACCGGCGATGCGAAGATACAGATCGCGGATGGTCAGGTTATCGCGCCGGGCAAGGTCGAACAGCAAGCGCTGGCGGCTCTTTCCGCCATTGGTTTCGGGCAGTTCGGGCAACGGCCCGTCGATCGGGTACTGGGACAGGTCGACGCCGCCCGACATGTTCGACAGCAGCGACAAGCCGACTTCCGGATGAATCAGATCCTGCAGCGCGGCGAATTTCGCGTCGGCCTCTTCCTGCGTGCGGCCGACAATCGGAAAAATGCCCGGCATGATCTTCAGATGATCCGGCGCGCGTCCATACTTTGCGAGCCGGCTTTTGACGTCGCGATAGAACGACTGTGCTTCTTCGAGCGTCTGATGCGCGACGAAAATCACCTCGGCGGTTTGCGCGGCGAGCTCACGGCCCGCTTCCGAGGCGCCGGCTTGCACGACGACCGGCCAGCCCTGGGGCGAGCGCGCGACGTTCAGCGGGCCGCGCACCCTGAAGTGCTTGCCGGCGTGGCCGAGCACGTGCAGCTTGTGCGGGTCGAAGTACTGACCGCTTGCCTTGTCGCGGATAAACGCATCGTCTTCCCAGCTATCCCACAGGCCTGACACGACGTCGTAGAACTCGCGTGCGCGTTCGTAGCGGACTGCATGGTCGGGGTGGCGTTCGAAACTGAAATTGAGCGCTTCGGATTCGGTGCTCGACGTGACGAGATTCCAGCCCGAGCGTCCGCCGCTCAGATGATCGAGCGACGCGAACTTGCGCGCGAGGTTGTACGGCTCGTTGAAGGTGGTAGAGACCGTCGCGATCAGGCCGACGTGTTTCGTCACGACCGACAGTGCCGAGAGCAGCGTCAGCGGTTCGAAATGATCGGCGCGCGCGGTGCGCGAGAGCGATGCAAGATTCGTGTCGCGCACGCTGACGCTGTCGGCGAAAAAGATCGTGTCGAATTTGGCGCGCTCGGCGATCTGCGCGAGTTCCGCGTAGTGCGCGAAGTCGAGTCCGCCGCCCGCGTGCGCATCGGGATGCCGCCATGCGGCGATATGGTGGCCCGTTTCCATCAGGAAAGCGCCCAGTTTGATCTGCCGCTTCGATTGCTTCTGCTGATCGCCGCTCATCGTGTGCTCCGTGAAGTGTTGGTATGGATGGGTGACGCGGCGTGCGTCACCAGGCGAGGCGCCATTCCGTGATCGGCGGACTCGCCACCGGGATGCGCGTGCCCCCGTACGGCGTATCGTTCCGATCGCCGTCGTGTTCGGCGAAGTCGGCCAGCACTTCATCGCGCAATTGAACGAAGCGGGGGTCGTGGCGTTCGCGCGGACGCGGCAACGCGACATCGACGATCCGTTTGATGCGGCCGGGCCGCGGCGCCATCGTCACGACCCGGTCGCCCAGGTAAAGCGCCTCGTCGACGTCGTGGGTGACGAGAATCATCGTGATGCGCTCCTGTTCCCAGATGCGTTGCAACTCGTTTTGCAAGCGGCCGCGCGTGAGCGCGTCGAGCGCGCCGAACGGCTCGTCGAGCAGCAGCACGCGCGGACGGTTCACGAGACCGCGTGCGATCGCGACACGCTGCGCCATGCCGCCCGACAGTTGATGCGGGTACGCATGTTCGAAGCCGTTCAGGCCGACTAGCGCGATATGCTGCGCCACGGCGTCGCGTTTCTCGTGTGCGGACAAGGGCGCGTTACGCAGCGCCGCGAGAATGTTCTGCGCTGCGGTGAGCCACGGAAACAGGCGATGGTCCTGAAACACGATGCCCCGTTCGAGCGAGGTGTCGCGTACCTTTTCGCCCGCGACGACGATGTCGCCGCTGTAGTCCGTATCCAGACCCGCGATCAGCCGCAGCAGGGTCGACTTGCCGCAGCCACTCGAGCCGAGCACGCTGACGAATTCGCCAGGGCGCACGCGCAGGCTGATGTCGTCGAGCACGGCGAGCGGCGTGCCGCCACGCTGCGCATAGCGTTTGCTGACGTGGAGAATATCGAGGCCTTCGGCAAGTGTCGAAGCAGTCATGAGCGGTCCCGGTGGTAAGCGTTCAGGTACGAGTTCATCGAGTCGCCGACTCGAAACGGCGCGCAAAGATTGCGCGCTCCACGGCGCGCGCCAGCGCATTGAGTGCCCAGCCCGTCACACCGACGACGATCACGCCGAACAGCACGAGGTCCATGCGGAACTGTTCGCTGCCGTCGATCAGCGTGTTGCCGATGCCGCTGCCGGCCACCAGCAGATATTCGGCACCGAGCGTGGCGAGCCACGAATAGATCAGCGCGAGGTAGATGCCGGTGAAAATCGACGGCAGCGCGGCGGGCAGAATGACGGCGCGGATGAGTTGCCAGCGCGAATAGCGGAAGGCGCGTGCGACTTCGATATAGGCGCGTGGCACTGCATGAATGCCGTCGCAGGTGTGAGCGGCGACCGGCAGCAACGCGGCGAGCGAAAGAAACACGACTTTCGCCGCGTCGCCGAGACCGAACCACACCGAGATCAAGGGAATCCATGCAAATAGCGAAATCTGTTTGAACGTGTCGAAGCTCGGTCCGATCATGCGTGTGGCGATTCGCGAGAAGCCCAGCGCGCTGCCGAGCAGCAGGCCGCCCAGCGCGCCGATCACGAAGCCGCTCGCTTCGCGCGCGAGCGACGCGGAGAGCGCCTTGAGCAACGCGCCGCTGACGATCTGTTGCCATGCGGTGGCGAGAACCTGAGCGGGGCTCACCAGCAAGCCGCTTTTGACCACGTGCGCTTCCGAGACGGCCCACCAGATCGCAAGCGCGGCAATCGGCAACACGGCGCCGCGCCAGTCGATGCGTGTGAAGAGCGGCCGGCGCGGGCGCGCCGCGCGCCGGAACGCAGCGGGCGCGTCGCAGTCGCAGGACGCGGCGGCGGAGGGCGCGGCGCGGCGAAAGCGGTTGAAAGAGTCGAGACTCATCGAAGATTCCTTAGATGCGACGCTTGGCGCGCGTGGGTGCGATCACTCGCGAAACGCCGATGGCTGGCCGCGCCGCAAACGCGCTTCAAGTGCGTCCAGCAAGCGGTTCATCGCGTAACCAATGGCCCCCACCACGACCACCGACGCCATCACCAGATCGAGCTGAAATAGCTGCCGGCCGTAGACGATCAGATAGCCGAGCCCTTCGGACGAGGCCACCAGTTCGACCACCACCAGTGCGAGCCAGGCCTTGGTAAACGCGAGCCGCACGCCGGTGGCGAGAGTCGGCACGGCAGCGGGCAGCACGAGATAAACGATGCGTTGCCAGCCGCTGTATTTGAATACGCGCGCGACCTCGTCGAGCGTGGCGGGCGTTTGTCGGAATCCCTGGAGCGTGCTCAGCGTGACTGGAACCAGCGCCGCATGCGCGATCAGGATGTATTTCAGCGGCTCGCCGACGCCCACGAGCAGCAGCAGAAACGGCAGCCAGCCGAGTACCGGAATCTGCACGAGCGCATTGAAGCTCGGCAGCACGTAGGCTTCGACAGTGCGGGACAGACCCAGCGCCGCGCCGAGCGCGAAACCGAGCAGCGTGCCGGCGCCGAAACCGAGCAGCACGCGCTGCAGGCTGATCAGCGTATTGCTCGCGAGATCGCCGCTCCTCGCCAGATCCACGAGTGTGTCGAGCACCCGCGCAGGCGGCGGCAGAATCTGCGGCGCGATCCAGCCGCGTTCGCTTCCCGTTGTCCATAAGGCGAGCAGCAGAGCCGGCAGCACCCAGGGCGCGAGCCGCCATGCCAGCGCACGCAGTCGTGGATTGCGATGCAGCGGTGCGCCTTGCGCGACGTCCGCAGGGCCGAGCCGCTGGCTTTCTACGGTGATTGCGGTTTCGCTCATGATGATCGGTCCGGGCTTAGCCGAGCGGTTTACCGGCGGCGTCGTAGCGCGTCCAGTAGTGATCGAGTTGTTGTGCGCGCAGTGCGTTGTCGAGATATTTCGTTTCGAACCAGCTATCGACATCCACCGGCTGACGGATCAGTTTGAGTTTCAGCGCATCCGCCGCGACGGCCTTGTAGCGCCCGACAATGAACGGATCGATCAGCGGCGAATTGCGGTCTTTCAGGCTCTGCTTCGCGAATTCGGCCTGCCAGGACGAATAGGGCACTCCGCTTCGGGCCCACAGCTTGAAGAGCGCATCGCGGTTCGCTTCATCGGACGACCATTGCGCGCCTTTCACGAGCACGTTGACGACGCGCTGCACGATATCCGGATGCGCATGATCGAAGTCGTCGAGCACCAGCAGATGCGCCTGACGCGTGAGCTGCGGGCCATCGTTCTGCGACTCGTAGACGATCTTCGCGAGTCCCTGATCGCGCAGCTTGTACAGGTGGTAATCGTTGACCGACGCGTCGATTCCTTTGGACGCCAGCGCGGCAAGCGAACTCGCGGAATCGAGATTGATCACGCGCAGATCCCGCTCGTCGAGCTGATTGGCGGCGAGCGCGTTGTCCGCGACGAGTTGCAGATTGGTGCCGCGAAAGATTGACACGCGCCGGCCCTTGAGGTCTTTGATCGAGCGGATGTCCGAATCGGCGGGCACGGCGACCTTGACGCCGGCGCGCACACCAGACGCGAGCAGCAGGTGGGTTTTCAGGCCGTTGGCGCGGCCGAGCACCGCAGGCAGATCGCCCTGATAAGCGAAGTCGAGCGAGTTGTTGGCGATCGCTTCGTTGACCGCGGGGCCCGCGCCCTTGAAGAACAGCCATTCGACCTTGATGCCGTCGGCGGCGAATTCTTTTTCGAGCAACTGTTGCAACTGCACGGTGGCCGCCGGTGAGCCGCCGAATGTAGGTGGATCGCCGGTGCCTTGCTGGGCGACGCCGATGCGGATCACCGTGGGTTTGTCGGCATAGGCGTGAGCCGCGGCGAACGACAGCGTGGCCACGACGACGAGGGATTGCAGCAGACGGAAATAGCGCATGCGGGAGTGGGAATAAGAACGGCGGAGGAAAAGGAGGCGTTGCTCAGTTCAGCGCGAGCGCGGCGGCGGCTCCAACAGGCGAGCCTTCTATGGCGACGGATGCTTTGCCGTCGGGTCCCACGGGCACGTCCCCCACGAGCGTCGTGCGGTACAACTGCCGATCGAACTCGAGGTCGAATATATCGCTGGGCGCAAGGTGGGCGGTGGCGCGGTTGTCCCAGAAGGCGACGCTGCCGGCTTCCCACTTGAAGCGCACGGTGAACTCCGGCCGCGTGACGTGCTCCCAGAGCAGTTCGAGCAACGCCTGGCTCTCGCGCGGCGTGACGTGCGCGATGGATTTGAGGAAACTTGGGCTCACGTACAGTGCGCGTTCGCCCGTTTCGGGGTGGACGCGTACCAGCGGATGTTCGGTGACGAGCGCGCGCTGTTCGACGGCTTTGACAAAGGCGTCCGTCCCGTTTGCGCCGGCCGGCGGCGTGAAGCGGTGAATGCCGCGCAGGCCGTCGACGAATGCCCGCAGCGGAGCCGACAGTTTCTGATAGGCGGCAACCAGGTCGGTCCACTGCGTGTCGCCGCCATAGGGCGGGATGGTCACGCCGCGCAGGATCGACGCCCACGGAGGATTGACGGCGGCGGTCACGTCCGTATGCCAGCCGGTCCACGGACGCAGCAGCGCCTGCCCCTCGAAGCGGGTGGCTTTGCGGTACTTCGAGATCGAATAGATTTCCGGATGTCCGTCCACATGACCGAATACAGGGTGCCCTGTGGTCAGTTCGCCGAAGTGCGCCGAGAAGGCAATGTGCTGCTCGTGCGTCAGAAACTGCTCACGAAAGAACACGACTCGCCACTTCAGCAGCGCCGCGCGAATCTCCGCGACCTGGCCCGCGTTTAGCTTCTGGGTGAGGTCGACACCGCGAATTTCGGCGCCGATGTGCGCGGAAAGCGGCTTCACTTCGATTGACTGCACCGCCTGCAATGCTGCACGCTCATGCAAGACTCCTGACGAATGGCGTTTAATGACGGCTGCAACGGCAACCGGCACTACACGTTAGATTCGTCAGCGCTCGAATCCAACCAATCTTTGCAACTAAGAAAATCAGCAAAAATTCGAAGTTCGCCGCGCGCATGCCATCGCGCTTGCATGGGGATAGGTGGCTGGGGGTTGATGCGATAGCTTCTGCTGCAACACTGAATAATCAGTGAATTACCGTATAAAAATGAATCGCGATGGGCGTGTCAATTCTGCAGACGGTTCGTCCGCTGGATTGCGCGAATGAGCGGCTAGCGCGGATAAACCGGCAATCCTCATTCCACCGGCGAGGTCAGCAGCGACACTGGCACCCCGTGGCAACTCACCCTCGCCACGATCATTGCGCCGAGGCCGGCGGCCGATCTGCTATGAGCGTCGAGTGGTGTGACCTCCCGATCGACCCGCAGAATGTTGATCGGCCACGAGGCGTGCGCGAGCCGTTCATGCGCGAGAGCCCCGACCCACAACGGAGTGGCGGATACACCGTTTTCCACCGCATAGCCGCTGGGCCAGAAGCGCAGGACATCGCGTTCGTCGCGCGTGTCGCCGGGACGCATGAACACGACCGAGGAGGGCACGCCGTTGTTCAGCTTCGGCAGCACCGGCAGCGACACCGCCGCGACATTCGGCGAGGCCAGCGAGAGCAGACTGTGCGGCGAAAGATCAGTGCCTTCGATCCACCCCTGGGCGCGTAGTTGACCCTTGATCGAATCGAGATTCGACACCCACTGCAGCGTCAGCGGCTCCTTGTAATCGCCGCCCATGTCCGAGCGATAACAGGGCAGCCTCTTCCAGAGGGACACGGTCCACTGCGATTGCGTGACCAGCACCGGCGGCGGGCGTCGCATGCTATCCGGCTGTGCGGCGGGTGGATGCATGCCGAGTTGAACGCCCACACTCGCCATCGCGACCAGCAGGATCACGACCGGCATGAACGTGCGTGCCGGCGGCGTTTCGGGATGCCGCCAGATCGCTGTCAACGCAACGATCGCCACCCAGATGTAGGCGAGCGCAGCTCCGCCGATAGCATCGGAGACCCAGAATCGGCCGAAGTAAAGTCCCGCCAACGCGACCACGATCACGACGATCGTGCTCACCGTCGCCACGAGCAAGCCCTCCGCCCGGCCGACCCGCCGCGCCAGCAGGAATGCCAGAAAGCCATACACGACCACGGTTGCGGCAACGTGATTGCTCGGAAACACGTAGGTGCCGGATATGAGTTCGTCGGGCGGCGCGCGGTGCATCGCGAACTGCAACGCGAAGATCAGCAATTGGGAAAATGCCACTGCGGCCAGCCAGTAGCCGACGGTGCGCCAGAGCCGTTCGCACAGCATCCATATCGTGACCGTCACGATCAGCGTGGCCAGGGTCACGACGCTGCCGAGCGTCGCGAGCCCGGCAAGGACTGCGTCGCCCCATGGCGTGCGGACCGATTGCAGGAAGTGATAGACGGACAGATCGACGCGCACAAGCGGATCGCCGCTCATCACGTCGTCAAGAACGCCGAAGAAGAGTGCGCCGGCAAGCAGCACGAACAACGACGTCAGCAGGATGCTGCTGGCGTCCGGCTGGGCGGGGTCCAGCATGTGCCGCGCGAACCGGCCGAACGGGCCGGGGTGACGGCAAGCCCAACTGCCCACATAGCGCCCCGCCGCGCCCGACCACGCGTTCGCGTGCGACAGCAGCAGGCGGGTGGCACGATAGCTCAGCCACACGATACCCACCAGCAATGCAATGATGACCACAAGGCGGAACGACACCGCGCCCGCCAGCAGAACCGATGCGCCAAATACCACGCCCGGCAGGATATGCGCGGGCGCCCACAGCAGCGCCGACAGCACGTTCATGGCGTAGAACCGCACCGGCGGCATGCCCATCATGCCCGCCACCACCGGTACGATCGCTCTCAATGGTCCGACGAAGCGGGCGAATACGACGCTCTTCGCGCCATGCTTCCGAAAGAAGCGCTGACCCGCGTCCATCACTTGCGGATGCGTGCTGAACGGCCACGCCTGGACGATCCGTTCCTTGTAGCGGCTGCCGAGCCAGAAGCTCATGCCGTCGCCGGCAATCGCACCGGCCACCGCCCACATGAGTGTCCAGCCGAGACCTAACGAACCGGTGCCGATGAGCGCGCCGGCGAGGAACATCGCCGTGCTCCCTGGGATGAAGGTGCCGATGACTGCAATGGCTTCGAGAAATGCCGCGAGAAAAACGACCGTGAGCGTCCAGCCCGGATGGCCGGCAAGCAGGTGCAAAAGGTGGATGTAGGCATGCTCCATCGCGCGCGCTCAGCCGTTCTGGCGTAACGGTTGATAATAGCGCGCCAGGTCGAAGTCCTGCATGCGCAAGCGAACCCAACATCGTTTGTTTCGCATCGCGAGCAGGGCAGATCAATCCCTGATTTTCAGCGCTGAACAAAGTGGGCTGGCTGCCGGTCTCACTCATTGACTGGCGCCAATGCCACGAAATGAACGTTTGGGTTGAGAGATTCGACGGGGTGACGGAGTCGGCTATGAACATCGTGACAGGCGGCTGGGTGGCGTTGGCGCTGGGCATCGGTCTGACTTGCGGCGCTCATGCGCAGCCAGTAAACCCCGCCGGCAATGGGATGAACGGCGCACAGTCCGGCATGGCCAATAGCGCAGGCACCGGCTTCGGAACAGGGTTGAGCACGAACACCAATCCCGGCGCGGGTCTCACGCCTAACGCTACGGGAAGCGGGGTGAGAAGCGGCAGCGGATCGGCTCCGGCACTGAACAACATGAGAGCGAACGGCACGAGCCTGGAGATGAGCCCGGATCCGCGCGCGCCAAACGTAACAGGAAAAGCCCCTCCGCCGCGATAGTTGCCAGCGGCAAACCGTTGTCTTGCCTGACGCTGTCCCACCATTTGCAAAACGATACGTTTCGCCGATTCGATCTGGCGTGGAAGAATCGCGTCTCCTCCGAGCGGTCCCACCTAAAATGCGCGAGTGGGAAAATCAGCTCAGGCTCATCATCAAGGAGATCGGCATGGCGCACGGCGAACACAAATACGAGGTATCGGTGCAGTGGACCGGCAACCGCGGCAGCGGCACATCCGGATATCGCGACTACGGGCGCGATCATGTAATTACGGCGGGCAGCAAACCCGCCATTCCGGGTTCATCGGATCCGGCCTTTCTCGGCGATGCGAATCGCTGGAATCCTGAAGATCTGCTGGTGGCCTCGGCCTCGGCATGTCACAAGCTCTGGTATCTGCATCTGTGCGCGGAGGCCGGCATCGTCGTTCTGCAGTATCAGGACCGGGCCGAAGGCACGATGCTCGACAGTCCGAAGCAGGGCCGTTTTTCGCAGATCGTGCTGCATCCCCATGTCGTCATTCAGGCCGGCGGCGATCTCGGTCTCGCCGAGCGTCTGCATCATGTGGCACACGAGAAGTGCTATATCGCGAACTCCGTCAATTTCCCGATCCGGTGCGAGCCGACCTTCGCCACGCATGCTGTCTGACGATTGAGGGGCCGCGCGAAAATTGTGTGCAATGCACAATGTCATCAGAAATGATGGATTTATCGAAATAAAAAAACTTGCATTTCGCGCGGGAAAAGCTACCTTCAATAAACAAAATCGCTCCTGGCTCGGCACCGGAGGAGACACATGCCGGCTACACGTATGATGATTGCGCGTCGTGCGGGCGTTAGCGTGGCCACGGTGGACCGTGTGCTGCGCGACGATCAGGCCGTACGTCCGGAAACCGCTGAGCGCGTTCACCTGGCGCTGGCGACGCTGCGCGACGAACGCGCAAGTCGTGGCCGCCCGGCGAAGCTCGGTTCGTTTCGCGTCGCTTTCGTCCTTCCGCAGATCAACTCGCGCTTTCTCGATCACGTCGAGCGCAACATCGCGCTGTCCGCCAGTTTCTTTCGCGAGCACCGCATCATTCCGTCCTTCTATCGCTGCGATTTTTCGAGTCAGCGCGACACGGCCGCATTCTCTGAACAGGTGGCCGACTACGACGCGCTCGTGCTCGTGCCGCTCGACTATCCATGGGTCGAACGACTGATCGAGGACATGGGCGTGGCCAATGTGCCGGTTGTCACGGTGTTTTCCGATCTGCCTTCGAGCCGCCGTTCCGCGTATGTCGGCGTCGACAACCGGATTGCCGGGCGCACAGCCGGCCTGCTGATGGGCCGCTTTCTCGGCTCGCGCATCGGCACGGTGGCGGTGCTGTCCGCATCGTCGCGCTTGCACGACCAGCTGGAACGGCGCACTGGATTCTCGCAGGTACTGGAAGAGGATTTCCGCAATCTGCGCTGGATTGCCGAGCCCGATTTCGCTGAAGACGACGACGGCGCCGGCCTCGCCGCGCAGGGCTTGCTGGCGCGCCATCCGGATCTGGTCGGCGTTTATGTGACGGGTGGCGGTATCTCCGGAATCGCCGCGGCATTGCAGGAATCCGCCGACAAGGCCCGTCTGATTCTGATCGGCCATGAATGCACGGCGGAAACGCGCAGCCAGTTGTCCGAACGCGCGATCGACGTGATTCTCGATCAGGACGTGCGCGGCATCGTGCACTGGGCCGGTCTTGCCGCGATCAATTTTCTGAACGACGTGCGTGGCGCGCTCGCCATTCCAACGCCGGAAACCCGAATTTATCTTCGTGAGAATGCGCATGCCTGAAGCTCGCGACACGCGGATTGCCGTCTGAATCCGCTGGAGCCGAAACACGGCGCCCGGCGCATGGGCGCTGTTCCATAGCAGGTTGGAGACCCGAGAAAGACAAGGAGAAGACACATGTTACGTCTTACGTCAGCAAGGGTAATGGCGGCGGCCATCGTATCGATGGGACTCGGCATGGCCACGGGCGCGCAAGCACAGGACAAGCAGTTGACGCTTATGTTGGGCGGCATGGGACCCGGCCAATGCACTCGTCGAACTGTCGAAGGATTTCACCACCAAGACCGGCATCAAGATGAAGTTCGAGTTCGTGCCGTGGACCAGTTATGCCGACCGCTTCATCAACGAACTTAATTCGCACGGCAAACTATGCGACCTGATCATCGGCGACAGTCAGTGGATCGGCGGCGCGGCGGTCAACGGGCACTACGTCAAGCTCAACGACTTCTTCACGAAGAACAAGATATCGATGGACGACTTCGTGCCGGCCACCGTGGTCGGTTATTCGGAGTGGCCGAAGAATACGCCGAACTACTGGGCCTTGCCGGCCATGGCCGATGCGGTCGGCTGGACCTATCGCAAGGACTGGTTCGCGCGGCCCGAATTACGCGCTGAGTTCAAGCAGAAATACAAACGCGAACTCGAACCGCCCACCACGATGGACGAACTCAAGCAGACCGCCGAGTTCTTTCAGGGACGCAAGATCGACGGCAAGACCGTGTACGGCGCTTATATCTTCACCGAGCGCGGCTCCGAAGGCATCACGATGGGCGTGACCAACATGCTCTATAACTTCGGCTTCGAATACGAGGACCCGAAAAAGCCGTATCACCTCGACGGCTTCGTCAATTCGCCGGGCGCGATCAAGGGACTGGAGTTCTATAAGGCGCTCTACAAGTGCTGCACGGCGCCGGGCATGACCAACGCGTACATGCAGGAAGGCCTCGACGCGTTCAAGTCCGGCCAGGTGGCGATGCAGATGAACTGGTTCGCGTTCTTCCCGGGCCTCTACAAGGACCCGAACGTGGGCGGCGACAAGATCGGCTTCTTCGTCAATCCCGCGAGGAATCGAAGCAGTTCACGCAACTGGGCGGGCAGGGCATCTCGGTGGTGTCGTACTCGGATCACAAGGACGACGCGCTCGAGTACATCAAATGGTTCGCGCAGCCGGACGTCCAGAAGAAATGGTGGCAACTGGGCGGCTATTCGGCGGCGAAGTCAGTGGTCGATGCGCCGGACTTTCCGAAGAGCGCACCATTTGCGCCGGCATTCCTGAAGTCGATGGCGATCGTCAAGGACTTCTGGGCCGAGCCCGCGTATGCCGAATTGCTGCTCGACATGCAAAAGCGCGTGCATGACTACGTGGTGGCCGACAAGGGCACGGCCAAGGAAGCGCTCGATCTGCTGGTCAAAGACTGGAACAAGGTCTTCAAGAACGAAGGCAAGAACTAGCGTGTATCCGGAGTGGACCGGCGCCGCTCGCACGGGTCGCCGCCGGTCCGTTTAAAGGAGTCAGGCATGTTGGCAAACAAGCCTTTTGCGCCGGCGGGTCTCGAGTCGGGCAGTTCCGCGCGCGCGGGTAAGCGTCTGCGCCGGACTGTCGGACCGGACCATCGCGTGGCTCTTCATTCTCCCGACGATCCTGCTGCTGCTCGCGATCAACATCTTTCCGCTGATCTGGGCGTTGCGTCTGTCGTTCACGAATTTCAAGTCGAATATGCCGAGCGTGCCGGCGCGCTTTGTCGGTATCGACAACTACATCGACATTCTCACCGACGAAGACATCTGGTACGCGATGCAGGTCACGGCGCGCTTCGTGTTCTGGTCGGTCGGACTCGAGGTGCTGCTGGGTTTCGGCCTCGCGTTGCTGATCAACCGGCAGTTTCGCGGCCATAGTTTCTGGACCACGCTGATCCTGCTGCCGATGATGCTGTCGCCCGCCGTAGTGGGCAACTTCTGGACCTTTCTGCTGCAACCGCAAACGGGTCTCTTCAACGACATCGTCAGCTTCTTCACCGGCATCGCGCCCGGCTCGTTCCAGATGATCGGCGACGTGTCGCTCGCGCCGTGGACCATCGTGATGGTCGATACGTGGATGTGGACGCCCTACGTGATGCTGATCTGCCTCGCGGGTCTGCGCTCGATTCCCGACTACATCTACGAAGCGGCGGAAGTGGATCGCGCCACGCCGTGGCGGCAGTTCTGGTCGATCACGCTGCCGATGACCTTGCCGTTCCTGATGCTCGCGGTGCTGTTTCGCGGCATCGAGAACTTCAAGATGTTCGACATGGTGAACCTGCTGACCTCGGGCGGCCCCGGCTCGGTGACGGAAACCGTGTCGATCACGTTAAAGCGCGCCGCGTTCGAAAAATGGCAAACGGGCTATTCGTCGGCGCTTGCCATCATTCTGTTCGTGACGGTGTTCGGCGCGGCGAACATCTATGTGAAGGCACTCAACCGGGTGAAACAGCGATGAGACCGACTGCCAGCCAATCTTCGGTGGTGGCGTCGTCGCCACGCGGCAAGCGGTTCGCGGCGGCGGCCGTCATCACCTATGCACTGCTCGCGACCTTGCCGATGGTGTGGATCTTCCTGACGAGCTTCAAGACGCAGGAAGACGCCATCGCCTATCCGCCGGTCGTGCTGTTCCAGCCGTCGATGGAAGGCTATGTGAACCTGTTCACGATCCGCTCGCGGCAGACGCCCGAGTTCATCGCCAGCTTGCCGCCCGCGCAGACCTGGTATGAGCGCGACGTGCGCAAGCGCAACATGGTGATCGCGGGCCCGTCGAAAGTGCTGCCGCGCTTCGTAAATTCGCTCGTAATCGGCTTCGGTTCGACCTTTCTCGCGGTGTTTCTGGGCACGCTCGCGGCCTATGCGTTCTCACGCTTCAAGGTGCCGCTGGCGGACGACCTGCTGTTTTTTATCCTGTCCACGCGCATGATGCCGCCGATCGCCGTCGCGATCCCGATCTATCTGATGTATCGGGCGCTGGGTCTGAGCGACAGCTATGTCGGCATGATCGTGCTGTATACGGCGGTGAACGTCTCGCTGGCCGTGTGGCTCCTGAAGGGCTTCATGGACGAGATTCCGCGCGAATACGAAGAGGCGGCGCTGGTGGACGGCTATACGCGCCTGCAGGCCTTCGTCAAAGTGGTGCTGCCGCAGGCGATCACCGGCATTGCCGCCACCGCGATTTTCTGCCTGATCTTCGCGTGGAACGAGTATGCGTTCGCGTCGCTTGCTCACCAGCGGCGACGCGCAGACCATGCCGCCGTTCATTCCTTTCATCATCGGTGAAGGCGGCCAGGACTGGCCGGCCGTTGCCGCGGCCACGACGCTATTCGTGCTGCCGATTCTCTTTTTCACCGTCGTGCTGCGCAAGCATCTGTTGCGCGGCATCACCTTTGGAGCGGTGCGCAAATGAAACGTGATTCCGTTCTCGCGCACGGACGCTGGCTGCGTCGGCGCTACAGTGAAAACGCTTCGACCGCGCTGATCGGCCTCGGCGTGGCGATGCTGGTGCAACCGTTTTCGCTGATGCTGTTCACGTGGTCGTTTCCGGTCATCCTGGTGGGCGCGCTCGCGTTCGTCGTCACGAGCCATTTTCCGGACTGACGCCATGTCCACCATCGTTCTCGCCAACCTTCACAAGCGCTTCGACGATTTCGTCGCGGTGCGCGATACCAGTCTGACGATCGGCGCCGGGCGCTTTGTCGTTTTGCTCGGACCGTCCGGCTGCGGCAAGACCACCACGCTGCGGATGATCGCCGGACTCGAATTGCCGACTTCCGGACAGATTCTGATCGACGGTGAAGACGTGACGGCGTTGCGCGCACGCGAACGCGATATCGCCTTCGTGTTCCAGATGTTCGCGCTTTATCCGCACATGACGGTGCGCAACAACATCGCGTTTCCGTTGAAGAACGAGCACGTATCGCGCAAGGAAATCGCCGCGCGGGTCGATGCGGCCGCGCACATGCTGCGCATCGAAAACATTCTCGACCGCAAGACGGGCGGTCTTTCCGGCGGCGACCGGCAGCGCGTGGCGCTTGGCCGCGCGATCGTGCGGCAACCGAAGGCGTTTCTGATGGACGAACCGCTCGGCACGCTCGATGCGGATTTTCGCGAGCTGATGTGTCTCGAGCTGCGCAAGCTGCATAACGCGCTCGCCGCGACGACGGTGTACGTGACGCACGACCAGAGCGAAGCCATGGCGATGGCCGACGATATCGTCGTGATGAATCAGGGTGAAGTGTTGCAAGCCGGCCCGCCGCACGAGATCTATCACTTTCCGGCGACGGTGTTCGTCGGCAACTTTATCGGCAGCCCGCCGATGAATTTCCTGCCGGTCGATCGCGGTATCGCAGCCGGTGACGACACGGTGCTTCTGCATGGCGCGAGCGTACCGGTGCCGCGCTTGCGCGGCGGCGGCCGATCGCGTGCTGCTGGGCATTCGCCCGGAGCATGTCGTCATCGACGAGCACGGCCCGCTGCGCGGCAAGGTGATCGCCGACGAATATCTCGGTTCGCATCAGGTGCTGGTGATCGAAACCGCGCTGGGTGTCGTGCGTGTGAGGGCGTCCAAGGACGATGGATTGCCTGCCGGATCGCCGGTCGGTTTGTCGTTTCGCAAGGAACGCACGCTGCTATACGACGCACAATCGGGCCGCCTGCTGCCGGGTGCCGCTCACACGATTCCCGCATACGGAGAAGCTCATGGCTGAAATCCAGTTGCGCAATGTGTCGAAACGTTTTGGCGACATCCTCGCCGTCGACGATCTGTCGATCGACGTGAAAGACGGCGAGTTCGTGGTGCTGCTCGGCCCGAGCGGCGCGGGTAAAACGACGACGCTGCGTCTGATCGCCGGGCTCGAACGGCCGGATAGCGGCGACGTGCTGATCGACGGCGCGGTGGCGACGGGCGTGCATCCGTCGGATCGCGATGTCGCGTTTATCTTCCAGCAGTATTCGCTGTATCCGCACCTGACCGTGTTCGGCAATCTGGCGTTTCCGTTGCGCTCGCCCAGACGGCGCAGCAGCGAGGCCGAAGTGCGCGCGCGAGTCCAGGCGGTGGCCGAGATGCTGCACATGGAGTCGAAGCTCGACAACATGGCGACGCATCTGTCGGGTGGCGAAATGCAGCGCGTGGCGATAGGGCGCGCACTTGTGCGCCAGCCCAAGGTGTTTTTGATGGACGAGCCGCTGTCGTCGCTCGACGCGAAACTGCGCGAAGAATTGCGGATCGAACTCAAGCGCCTGCATCGCACGATCGGCGCGACCATCGTCTATGTGACGCACGACCAGGTCGAAGCGACCACGCTCGCCGATCGCATCGGCATTCTCGAACATGGGCGTCTCGTGCAACTCGGCACGCCGCGCGAGGTGTATGGCAATCCGGTTTCGCTCGGCGCCGCGCAGCGGCTCGGCTCTCCGCCGATCAATCTGTTGCCGCCCGCCTTGTTCGATTCGGCGCGTGTGCCGGCGGGCACGGCCACCGTCGCGATTCGCCCGGAGGACATCGTATTGCACGACGCTACCGACGCGCAGGATGTATTGAATCTGAAGGTGCTCGAATATTCGCCGCTGCGCCATCTGCTGATTCTCGATCGAGCGGGGACCGCCGTGGTCGCGACGACGATGGCGGAGCGCAATTTCTCGCCTGGGCAATCGGTCGGCGTGTCGCTGCCGGCGCGCAGCCTTCTTTATTTTCGTGCCGACGGCAGGAGGATCCTGACATGAACGGCAAAACGGTCATGGCGTGCATCGACGCCGCCTATGCTTCGCTCAAGGAGCATACCGACGAGATCGCCGTGCTCGATCAGCAGATCGGCGACGGCGATCACATTTTCAATCTGCTGCGCGGTATGGAGGCCCTTCTGGCCGTGCGAGCGGATATCGAAGCCGATGAGTTCGGACCCGCGCTGGATGTCGCGGCGTCTAAAGTGCTCTCGACAGTGGGCGGGTCGTCGGGGCCGTTGTTCTACTCGTTATTGAACGGCATGTCCAAAGCTTCAGCGGGACGAACGATAGATGTGGGCGGCATGGCGCACGTCTTTGCCGCGGGCGTGGAAGCGGTCGGTCAGCGTGGCAAGACGGGCGTGGGCAGCAAAACGATGATGGACGTGCTGATTCCCGTCGCTCAGCGCTTCGAGACGCTGGCTGCCGAGGGCGCGGCGGCGAGCGTGGTGCTCGATACGCTGCCGCGCGTCGCAGAGGAAAACATGCTGGCGACGCGCGACATGCTGGCGACCAAAGGGCGGGCGTCGTTTCTCGGCGAGCGTTCCCGCGGACATCTCGATCCGGGCGCACGTTCGAGCCAGATCATGATCGCATCGGTATGCGCGCGGCTGGCGCAACACTACGAATGAAGGAGCGAGAGACCGTGAAAAAATTCATCAATCATGTGGACGATTTTCTCGCCGAGAGTCTGGCGGGATTCGCCGCCGCGCACAGCGATCTGGTCGTGCTCAATCACGAACCGGTGTTCGTGCGGCGCAAGGAACTGAAGCCCGGCAAGGTTGCGCTGATCTCGGGCGGCGGCTCCGGTCATGAGCCCTTGCATTCGGGCTTCGTCGGTTACGGCATGCTGGATGCGGCCTGCCCGGGGCAGATTTTCACGTCGCCCACACCGGACCAGATGATGGCTGCGGCGAAGGCGGTCGACACCGGCGCCGGGGTGCTGTTCATCGTGAAGAACTACTCCGGCGATCTGATGAACTTTGAAATGGCATCGGAGATGTCCGAGGTGCCGAACGCGATGGTGCTCATCAACGACGACGTGGCCGTGGAAAACTCGAGCTACACGACCGGGCGGCGCGGCGTGGCCGGCGCGGTGATTGTCGAGAAGCTGGTGGGCAGCCTGGCCGAAACGGGCGCCGACCTCGAACAATGCAAGGCCTTCGGCGACCGGATCAACAAACGTACCGCTTCGATGGGCGTCGCGTTCACCAGTTGCACGGTGCCGGCGGCCGGCACGCTCACGTTCAAGATCGGCGACGACGAGATCGAAGTGGGCGTCGGCATTCATGGCGAGCCGGGGCGGCGGCGCGCGAAGTTCGCCCCCGCCGACACAATCGTGAACGAGTTGCTCACTGCGATCGCTGAAGATCTGAAGCCGGCTGCCGGGGCGGAGTTGCTGGTGCTGGTCAATGGGCTCGGCGGCACACCGCTTGGTGAGCTTTATCTGCTCTTCAACTCCACGCGTGTGTGGCTCGAGCAGCGTGGCCTGAAGATCGGCCGCGCCCAGGTCGGCGCATTGACAACTTCGCTTGAGATGGCTGGCGCGTCGATTACGCTGTGCGTGCTCGACGACGAGATGAAGCGTCACTGGGATAGCCCGGTGCATACGCCGGGATTGCGCTGGGGCAGATAGCCCAGCGGTGTGCCAATATCGCCCGCCGCTCGCGGGAGAGAGGAGAGCGGACGGGCGTTGTCTTGCCTGCTGAAGGAAGGCCATGAGCGGAGGCCAACTTTTTTTTCGGCTCAGGATGCAACTAACGGTCAAGTCCGCCACCCGCCGCCGAATCACGCGGCGCGCACTTGCTGGAACCTGAAACGGCCGCTGGCCGCGCGCGGCCCAGCGGCTATGCAACGAAGTGGCCGGCTATGCCACTCAGCGGTTGCCGTCAAGCAGATCGCCGAGCATTTCGTCGAATGCGGCTTGCGCGTCTTCGAGTTCCTGCAGGGCGGCGTCGAATGTTTGCAGCGCGAATTGCGACGGCTGGCCGCTGCCGGCCGGCGGGAATTGCGATTGCAGCGACGCAAAGGCCGCCTGCACGCGCTGGGTGGCGGTCAATACGCGCGCCATCGCGGCTGATTCTTCGGCTCGCGCCTTCTCGTGATCCATGAAAACTCCGTACTTGTCTGTTCGGCTTACGCCGTTTCAAAGGGGTGACTATGCCACGACCGCGTTCAGGACAGCGGCAAGCCGCCATCGGCCTTCACTTCGCGCAGCGACAAGGCCGACTCCACCGACGTCACGCCCGGCAGGCTGCGCATCTCGTCGCGCATGAAGGTGCCGTAGTCGTCGAGATCGCGCGCGACCACCTGCAGGATGTAGTCGGCGCTGCCCGAGACGTTGTGGCACGCCAGAATTCGCGGGATCGCCTGCACCTCGCGCTCGAACCGGTCGGCCATCGCGCGGTCGTGCACGGCAAAACGTACGTAGATGAACGCGACCACGCCAAAGCCGAGCGCGGGGCGCGAGAGCATCGCGCGGTACCGGTCGATATAGCCGTCGTTCTCGAGACGTTTGAGGCGGCGCGCGCACGGTGTCTCGCTCAGACCAACCGTCTCGGCTAGCCGGGCGTTCGACATACGGCCGTCGTTCTGCAGCGCGGCGAGGATGGCGCGGTCGGTTTTGTCGAGGTCGGTTGTCATGGCGGGTGGCGGCATTTGTGCGTGAGCGGAAAACATCTCAAGAAGACGGGATATTAGCGTATTCCCCTTAAAGTATCCCGACATGGTAAGCAATACGCCAGCAAACCCTCCGTGAGCGATAGCAAGATAGAGCCGTCAAAAGCACGAGGTTTTCATGATTTCCGCTCATCTTCTGGTTGTCTATATCGCCGCCCTGTTTGTCGTCTACGCCGTGCCTGGACCGGACATGGCGCTGGTCCTGCAAACCAGCATCGGACGCGGCGCGCGCACGGGTTTGGCTGCCGCCGGCGGCCTCGGTTTGGCGCGTGCGACACATGTCACGCTGTCCGCATGCGGCGTGGCGGCGTTGTTGCGCAGCGCGCCCTGGCTGTATGAAGTCGTGCGCTACGGCGGAGCGGTCTATCTGGCGTGGGTCGCCATCCAGATTTTCCGTTCGCCGGTATTTGCGTTGCCCGAGGGTGGCGCGTCGAACGCCGGGCCGCGGCCGTTGCGCGCCGCTTTCGTCAAAGGTCTGCTGACCAATCTGCTGAACCCGAAAGCGTTGCTGTTCTGCTCGGTGCTGTTGCCGCAGTTCGTGCGCCCCGAGGCGGGGCCAGTCGCGTTGCAGATGGTCGAACTGGGGTTGGTGCTGCTCGCTGTCGGCGCATGTTTCGACGCCCTGTATGCGATCGGCGCGGCGCGCATTGCCGGCTGGATGCGTACTCATCCGCTTGCGCAGACATTGCAGCGCTGGACCTTCTCGGCCGCGCTGATTGGTTTTGCATTGCGGCTCTCGCTCGACTGACGCATTGGCGCCGCGTGGCGGCCATGGTTGAAGCCAGCGTTGACGCTTTGATGCCAGCACACGCGCCGCTCGGGCCGCTCACTTGCGCAGCTTATGCTCCCGACGCGAGCGGTCTTCGATAATTTTCCGGCGATGTTTGTCTTTCATCTTTTTCCAGCTTTTGCACTCGTCGCGCGTGCGCAAACAGCCGAGGCATAAGCCGGTTTTACCGTCGAACTTGCAGATATCGATGCAGGGGGACGCGATGCTCATGACGGGTAGCGAATGGAAAAGTGTATGGCGACTGTCGCATGCGCCATGCCTGCCACGCAAAGTGATTGTGTCAATAAAGCCGATAGAATGCCGCACACCCACACGCGGTCAGACGCGCTTGTCTCTATCGATGAAAACTTTTCTGCTCTATGCCGTGACCGCGCTTGCGGAAATAGTCGGGTGCTATTTGCCGTGGCGCTGGCTGAAAGAGGGCGGTTCCATCTGGCTGCTGGTGCCCGGCGCGTTGAGCCTCGCACTGTTCGCATGGCTGCTGACGTTGCACGGCACCGCCGCGGGCCGCGTGTATGCGGCGTACGGCGGCGTGTATGTGGCGGTGGCGATTGCGTGGCTGTGGGGCGTGGACAATGTGCGCCCCACGCTGTGGGACGCGGCCGGCGTGGTATTCACGCTGGCCGGTATGGCGATCATCGCGTTCCAGCCACGCGGCTGATGCCGCGCAGATTCGTTTATCCAGTTCGCGCGTGAAAGCCGCGAAGCGCTTTACTTGATGCCGCCCAGGTAGTCGAGCTTGCCGAGTTCGACGCCGTTGTGACGCAGAATGTCATACGCCGTCGTGATGTGAAAATAGAAATTCGGCATGACAAAACCCAGCAGATACGACAACCCCGTAAACTCGATCGGGCCCGTGCGCATTTTCAGCGTCACGGCGCGTTCTTCCGACCCGTCGATCTGTTGCGCATTGAATTCCTTCAGATAATCAATCGTCTTTTGAAGGCGGGCAATCAGATCCTCGAAGCTCTGTTCGACGTCGTCGTACTTCGGCGCTTCTACGCCGGCGAGGCGGGCGGCGCATCCCTTCGCCGTGTCGCTGGCGATGTAGACCTGGCGCACCAGCGGCAGCATATCCGGCGCGAGTCGGGCGTTCGTGAACACGGACGGATCGATCTGTTTTTCTGCCGCGTGCACCTCGGCTTTGCCGAGGATGACCTGCAGGTTGGTCAGGCCGCGCACCAGCACGGGCACAGATGCTTGATACATCGAAATGGACATGGGCTTCCTCGGTTTCCTTGATCGTGCGCGCGGACGGCGCGCGAGGCAATGTAACGGCTGAATTGCCGCTGCAGCATCATAGCGCGAGCGGCGAACGACGCGTGTCGAGCCTGGCGCGGCACGAGTGCGTTAGCCATTCGGACAACTGCCGCGGGCATCGGAACTGTGGTCGAATGCATGTGTCGGACGGCTTGACGGAGTCCTTGAAACAGCAACCCGCTGCCGCTTGTGTGAGCGGTGAGGTTGGGCAGGCGCGTACCGTGCTGGCGTCGTTGCGGCCGCGTCGTTGCGCTAACAGGAGAATCGACACCATGGTCAACAAGCATCCGCTGCCAGGCAGCGAGCGAACAGTAGAACAAGGTTCGAAGGTCATTGGACAATGCGATCCCGCGGAACGGATCGAAGTTTTCGTGATGCTGCGCCGTCAGCAGCAGGCGCAATTCGATGCGCTAATGAACCGGATTGAAACGGGCGAGCCGGGCGTCAAGCCGCTCTCGCGCGAGGCGCTCGCCAGGGAGTACGGCGCCGCGCCTGACGATATCGTTAAAGTGAAAGCCTTCGCCGCAGCACATGGTTTGACCGTGGTGCGCGAGGACCAGGCGGCGCGCTCGGTGCTGCTCAGCGGCACGATCGCGCAGTTCCAGAGCGCGTTCGCGGTCAAGCTCGAACACTACGAACATCATTCGACGGGGCAGTTTCGTGGCCGCACCGGCACGATCAGCGTACCGGACGATCTGCATGGCATCGTGGAGGCGGTGCTCGGACTCGACAACCGGCCCACCGCGCGCCCGCATTTCCGCATCCGGCCGCCCTTCCAGCCGGCCAGAGCGCATCAGGTTTCGTTTACGCCGCCGCAACTTGCCTCGCTGTATCAGTTTCCGCAAGGCGACGGCAGCGGCGAATGCGTGGGCATCATCGAACTCGGCGGCGGGTACGAGACATCCGACCTCAAAAGCTATTTCGCCAGTCTTGGCGTCGGCTCGCCGACCGTGAAGGCGGTCGGTGTCGATCAGGGCGGCAATCAGCCCACCGGCGACCCGAGCGGACCAGACGGCGAAGTCACGCTCGACATCGAAATTGTCGGCGCGATCGCGCCGGGCGCGACGATCGCGGTGTATTTCACCCAGAACAGCGATGCGGGCTTCATCGACGCGGTGAGCCGCGCGGTGCACGACACCACCAATAAGCCTTCGGTGATCTCGATCAGTTGGGGCGGCCCCGAATCGAACTGGACGGGGCAGTCGCTCAAGGCGTTCAACAGTGTGCTGCAGGCGGCCGCGGCGGTCGGCGTGACCGTGTGCGCGGCGTCGGGCGACAGCGGTTCGAGCGACGGCGCGGGCGGCGGCGATCAGGTCGATTTTCCGGCGTCGAGCCCTTACGTGCTGGCCTGTGGTGGCACGAACCTGACCGCCTCCGGCACGTCGATCTCGCGCGAAGTGGTGTGGAACGACGGCGCGCAGGGTGGTGCGAGCGGCGGCGGCGTGAGCCAGGCTTTTCCGCTGCCGGTGTGGCAAAAGGGTTTGTCGTCCACGAGTGCGAGCGGAGCCAAAACGCCGCTTGGCGGGCGTGGCGTGCCGGACGTGGCGGGCGATGCATCGCCCGTCACTGGCTATAGCGTACTGATCGACGGCACGCAGACGGTGGTTGGCGGAACCAGTGCCGTGGCGCCGCTGTGGGCCGCGTTGATCGCGCGGATCAATGCGGCGAAAGGGCAGCCGGCCGGTTTCATCAACCCGAAGCTGTATAAGGCGAAGGGCGTGTGCCACGACATTACGCAGGGCAACAACGGCAGTTTTGCCGCGGCGGTCGGCTGGGACGCTTGTACGGGACTCGGCAGTCCCAATGGTCAGAAGGTGGCGGCGGCACTATAGTTTGATGAGCCGGGCAACGGCTCATCGAATACACGATACGAGCACACGACACTCAAGAACTCAAGACCACTCAAGACGTTAACGAATCCATGGAGCGATCATGACGAACCCAGAGTCAGCTTCCGTTAGTCCGCAGTCGTCACACAATTCTCATGCTTCGTCGGCGGCGGCAACAGCGTCGCATCATGCGAAAGACCAGCCGTTCTTCGATCCGGTCGCCTACGGGAACGGGCCGGACGATTCCGTGACCGAAATCGCGGAAACGGCCGCGATCACGGCTCACTCGGTCACGATCGGCGGGCACAGGATCAACTACACGGCAACGGCCGGCCACCTCGTGATCGTCGACCCGAGCAGTTCGCAGCCTGAAGCGCGCATGTTCTACGTTGCGTTCACCCAGGACAACCAGAAAGAGGAAGCCCGCCCGGTTACCTTCTTCTATAACGGCGGGCCGGGTTCCTCTTCGGTGTTCGTGCTGCTGGGCTCGTTCGCGCCGCGCCGCATCAAGACGTCGATGCCGGGTTTTACGCCGCCCGCGCCGTATGCGATGGAAGACAACCCGGACAGTCTGCTCGACAAGAGTGATCTGGTTTTCATCAATCCGGTCGGCACCGGCTACTCCGCGGCCATTGCGCCCAAGAAGAACCGCGACTTCTGGGGTGTGGACCAGGACGCGGACTCGATCAAGCAGTTCATCAAACGCTTCCTGACCAAAAACAACCGCTGGAATTCGCCCAAGTATCTGTTCGGCGAATCGTACGGCACGGCGCGCAGTTGTGTGCTCGCGTACCGGCTTCATGAAGACGGCGTCGACCTGAACGGCATCACGCTGCAATCGTCGATTCTCGACTACACGCAAGCCGGCAACCCGGTCGGCGCCTTGCCCACGGCCGCTGCGGACGCGTGGTATCACAAGAAACTCGGCATCGCGCCGCGGCCAACCGATCTCGGCACATTTGCCGAAGAAGTGGCGCAGTTTGCGCGCACTGATTACCTTGCGGCGCTGCGCAAGTTTCCCACCACCGATTCCGCGACGGTCGAAAAGCTCAGCGAATACACCGGCATCGACAAAACCACCTTGCTCGCGTGGAGCCTCGATATCACGTCGTACGACAGCCGCGGCAATTCGCTTTTCCTCACTACGCTGCTGAAGTCGAAGGGTCTCGAGCTTGGCGAGTATGACGGCCGCGTGACGGCGATCGGTACAGGAATTGCCGGCAAGATCGATCCGAACTCGGGCGGCAACGATCCGACCATGACGGCGGTCACCGGTGTCTACACGACCATGTGGAACGTGTATCTGAACGAGCAACTGAAATACACGTCGAATTCGTCGTTCACCGACCTCAACGATCAGGCGTTCCAGTATTGGGATTTCAGCCACATCGATCCGACCGGTGCGCAAAAGGGTGTCGACGCGAAGGGCAACATCATTCTGTACACGGCCGGCGACCTCGCCGCGGTGATGGCGCTCAATCCCGATCTGAAGGTGCTGTCGGCGAACGGCTTTTACGATTACGTCACGCCGTTCTACCAGACCGTGCTCGATTTGCAGCAGATGCCGCTCGTCAGTCAGCAGGTCCGCCAGAACCTGTCGGCGCGTTTCTATCCGTCAGGGCACATGATCTATCTCGACGGCGGTTCACGCACCGCGCTCAAAGCTGATCTCGCGAAGATGTATGAGGCTACGGTGTCCAACGTCCAGGCGCTCGGCCGTATCCGGGCCTTGCAGGCACGCGTGGCGACGTAGGGCGGAAAGGGTTTTTCGAGGCCGTGGGCGGCCGGCGCGCGAGGGCTATTGGGTCCGCGTCGTTCGGTCGCCCGGCGCGGTCTTGCAAAGTGCGTCCCTGCCAGGGGCCGCGCGCGTCGGCAGTCGATCGCGAGCGCATGCGTCCGCGTGCCTAAAGTGCACGTCTGAGCGCATGCCCGAGAGCGGCATTTGTCGCCGACAGATATTGAATGTGTTTTAATTGGTCTGCGAATTGGACTACTGCGCGCCGTTCCCGGCGCGCCGACGAATGAACGCAGGCATGGCGGACAGGCGCCGCGGCATCGTTTGCCGCGTCGCAAACAGTACAACGTACGAGGCAATTCCGCCGACGCTCACGCGCCGGTGCGCGGTGGCGCGTCCATCCCGCACGATGCGCGTTGCGCTCATGCTTGGCCTGACAGCGGTATTCGTTTTACGCATCGGCGAAGCTTGCGCACAGGGCGCCGGAATGCTCGACGAGCGCGTCACGCAGCAATCAGTGGGTGAGACGATCTGCCGCCCGGGCTACGCGGACGCGGTGGCGCCGCCGTTCGACGAACTGATGGCCCGCAAGGACCGCATGCTCGCCGCGCGCGGCATCGATGCCGACGAGGGCGTTGCCTTCGCGCTCGACCGGCGCGTGCCGGTCGTCCTCGGCGGGTCGCCGGATAACCCGTCCAATCTCGATCTTCTGCCTTGGGCAGGCCGGCAGGGTGAGCGCCGCAAGGTGCGCGCGGCGGTCATGCTCAAGCGCTGCGTATGCGAGGGCAAACTGAGTCTCGCGGAGGCGCAGGCCGCGATTGTCGGTAACTGGTCCGTGGTTTATTCGGGCTTCAGCCAGACGTCTTGCGACGCGAGCCGCCTCGACGTCGCCACCGGCGCGGGCGGCGACAGCGCGCCATGAGGCCGCCCTCCGTGACCGCTGTCACCGCCGTCAGCGCTGTTCATCTGCACGCGTTGAGTCGCGCTGCCTGCAGCTTGCTGCCCCATATTATTTTCGGAGAATCACCATGACCCATTCACGCCTCACCGCACTGGCGCTCACTTGCGGCTGCCTGTTTGCCAGCGCCGCGGCGCTCGCCGTCGAGCCCGCGCGCTGCGGCAGCGCCGACGCGTTGCGGATTCGCGGCGACGTCCCTGCCGCCATCAGCTTCGACGTGTACCGGCAACTGCGGCCCTTGAACGCGCAACGCGTCGCGCTGTTCCAGGCCGCCGGCGAGGTGAAACGCCTGCCTGACGGTCTGGCCGTATGCGAAATCGCCGACGACGGCGTGGACGATCCGTCTGCCGTGCTGGTCCAGGTCCCACAAGGCAAGAACGCGTGGTGGGTCAGCGCGGCCAACGTGCAAGCGGCGGACTGATCCTGACGATCAGCCCGCTTCTCGCGCAGGTCCCCGCAGGATGCCCGTCATGACGCGTGGCGCGGCCCGGTTTTTGCCATCAGGCTGAATATCTGGCGCGGCGCCGGCCCTGTACTGCTGAATGAACAAGTGTTTTGCTATTTTTCGCGGCGCTTATTCAGGTACAGTGCTTTAACGGCAGCGTTAAGTCGGTTTCTTTACGGCAATGTGTCGCATCGCTTTCGCTGTCAATTGTGGCTATCCTGAAAACAGGACGAAATTCGAAGGGGAGAATTAAATGATTGCCTTCTATCTGTCATTGGCCGCATTGGCCGCCGCCGGCGCTGCGTTGATCCGCCAGCTCGCAGAGGCTCAGGCAAAGCAGCGCGCGGCGTTGCGCCCTGTGCGCGTGGAAGTTGCGGACCGTGGCACGGGCCGTAGTACACGCCGAGGCTAACCGGCATGAACCTGATCGTGCGCAATATCGCGGAATCGTGCAGCGAGCAGGAAGTGCGTGAATTCCTCGAGCGTGAGCTCGGGCATTACGCTAAACATGTCGAGGTGTTCGACGCTGGCAAACCCAGTGCCTACGCCGCCGTCGAGCTGAACGCGGACGTGCCGTATGTGGGCGATGTGATCGCGCGGCAGATCCACGGCAAGCAACTGGGCGGGTTGACGCTCGAGGCGAGTGCCGATCTGTTTAGCGACGAACCGCCTGCCGCCAGCTAATCAACCCCCATGGTATGTCCCGAACGAGGCGCAAGTGACCCACGCGCCTCGCCTATCTCACGCCACCTCTCATTCCTCGTCTGACGCTGCCGGCCAATCAAACGGCGTGTAGGGCAACGCGCGTTTGTGCCGCGTAACCTCGTAGAACCGCAGGATCGTCGCTTGCGCGGCGTCGCTCACCGGTTTGCCTTCCAGAAAATCGTCGATGTCGTCGTACGGGATGCCGTACGCGTCTTCGTCCGGCCGTTGTGGACGCAACATTTCGAGGTCGGCCGTCGGCACCTTGTGCGCCACGGCGTCCGTCGCGCCGAGTGCTTTGGCCAGCGCGCGCACGCGGCGCTTGTTCAGGCCGGCGAGGGGCAGCACGTCGGCGCCGCCGTCGCCGAACTTGGTGAAAAAACCCATGACCGATTCGGCTGCGTGATCGGTGCCGATCACCACGCCAGCCCGCGCGCCGGCCACGGCGTATTGCGCGATCATCCGCTGCCGGGCCTTGATGTTGCCGTGGACGAAATCCTGTTGCGAGTCGTCGGTAAAGCTCACGCCGCTGGTGCCCAGCGCGGCGAGCATCGCGTCGGCGGCGGGTTTGATATCGATCGAGAGATTTTCGTCCGCGCGAATAAAGCGCAATGCCTGCTGCGCGTCGGCTTCATCTTGCTGCACGCCATAAGGCAAGCGTATTGCGACGAAGCGCGCGTCGTATTGTTCGGCGCGCAGCCGTTCGACTGCGAGTTGCGCGAGCCGCCCCGCGGTTGTCGAATCGACGCCGCCGCTGATTCCGAGTACATAAGTTTTCAGGCCGCTGCTACGTAGATAGGCCGCGAGAAAGGCGACCCGTCGCTCGATTTCCTGTGCGGCGTCGAACCCGGCGCCGACGTGCATTTCCGCTGTGATACTTGCCTGGCGTGCAGCTGCATCGTGTTGCGTCATGATTCCTCTTGGCTCCCTGCGCGGTGGTGTTGACCTTAAACAACGATTGCCCGCGCTAATTGCGCGAACGTATGAACTCGCGAATGAGTCAATTCAACGGCATGCCGCGATACACCGGTATCACGGATTTATTGCTGATATTGACTTTAAATCTGTTTTGCAGATCGTCAAATATAACCGGTTATTACAGCGATATTCGTTGGACACAGATTCTTCATCGACAGATCGCAAGGCGCTGAGTAATATCCTCGTCTATCCGAGCGCCGCATGAGCCGGCGAGCAGTCAATAATAATCAGGTTTGCTCAAACACGCGATGAACTATCCTAACCGGCTTGGCCAGCCTGTAACGGACCGCATGACGCCCGCATCGGTAAGTCATCGAAGCGAAGCGATGCGTACGCCGTATTCGCCTTCCGTCTTGCATTCAGCGCGGGTGGTTCATTCAATCCGTTTTTGGGTATGCGCGTTGGGGGCCGTTATTTGCGCACTCTCATGGGGTGTCGCCATGGCGGCCATTGCGCCGGTGAACCGGCCGGCACCCGCCATTAACGCGTCCGCGGTTGCTGCGCCGGACGCGGCCGGCGTCGTCGACCCGCGACGCGCGTTCCTGTTGCGTGCGGTCTTCGCGGATGATGTCACGCGCCGGTTGAATGTCCCCGCGGCTGAGCAGCGGGCTTATGCCAACCGTCTGCAAACGGCGCTTGGCCAGCACGTGCTGGGCGATCTGTCGGGTGAGTACGTCGTGCTGGTCGATCGCAGCGCCAATGTGCAGGCGCTCTTCATTTATTTTCGGGCGACGCCGGCCGACACCTGGCAGATGATCGGCGCGTCGCCGGTCTCGACGGGCCGGCCGGGCGAATACGACCACTTCGTCACGCCGCTGGGTGTGTTCGAGCATACCCCGGCCAACATGGACTTCCGCTCGGAAGGCACGTTGAACGAGAACCACATTCGCGGTTACGGCAAGCGCGATATGCGAATCTTCGACCTCGGTTGGGCCCAGGGCGAACGTGGCTGGGGCAAAGGTGGCGTGTCGCAAATGCGCTTCCAGATGCACGCCACTGATCCGGACCGGCTGGAGCCGCTGCTCGGCATTCGCCATTCGAAGGGTTGCGTGCGGATTCCCGCATCGCTCAACGCGTTTCTCGATCACTACGGCATGCTCGACGCCGAATATGTGACGCTTGCGGAGTCGGGTAAATCGTTGTGGGTGCTGAAAAGCGACCGTCAGGTCTTGCCGTGGGCGGGGCGTTATATCGCCGTTGTCGATTCGGCGCGCAAGAGCCGTCCTGCATGGGCGCCCGCGCCGGGCGGCAAGGCGCAGGCAAAAGTGCCGGCAGGCGCAGATACCGCGGATTGATTGCAGGCGACGGACCGCCGCCGCCCGCGTCGTTCGAAACGGCTTTACGAGCGCGCCACCGTCCCGCCCACTGGCGCTACGGCAGAACCGCCGATCTGCGTCAGCAGCAACATTTCGCCGAAACCGTCCGGCATACCGCGCTCACTCACCACATCAGCAGCACGGTGCCCGCCCCGAGGATGCCGCCGCACACTGCACAAGCCCACAACAACACGCGGGTGCGCCGATACTCACGACTGATGTCCAGCATCAGTTGCGCATTCTGCTGCGGCGTGCGGGCGCGATCGTGCTGGTGCTGCAGATACCGCACGGCCAGTTGCGGCACGCGCGGCAGCATATGCGCAAGATGGGGCAACTCGCGCGAGATGCGTTTGATCCAGCCACGATGATCGATATCGCGCTGCGCGATCCCCGCTAACACCCCGCGCGTGATATTCCACGTATCGACGCCCGGATGCAGCGCACGCGCGAGCATTTCCGCCTGCTGGAATGAGCGCTGCGCGGTGGCGAGACGCCCGGGCACGGCGCCGTCGAACGGATGCACCGCGTGCAACAGATGGTGAAACAGCGAGCCCGCCGAGCGATCTTCGGGCTCGGCCGCGAAATGCGCCTCGGCACGCGTGCGCAACTCGGCTTCGAGCATCTCGGCGCGCGTGTCGTGCGGCACGTGCCCTGCGTCGCGGTGCAGTTCGGCAAGCCGGCCGTAGTCCTGGTCGAACAGGGCGGTCGCCCCATGCACGAAGAATTCGCGCTCATCGGTCGACAGACTCGACATGATGGAAAATTCCGCGAGTACGAGACGGCCCAGCGTGTCCGGTTCGATGCTCACGCGCACGCGGCGTGCATCGAGGGTCGCGTGAAAGAAGCCGTGTTCGAACGCCTGCTCGGTCACCACCTCGACAATATGCGCGGCCAGCGGCGCGAGTTTGACATGGTGGGCATGCAGGCCGGGCAGGTCGTTCGCCGGCAGCGTGCTGATGCGCTGCATCGTCAGCGTCTGGCTGGTGCACAGATCCCAGATCACGTCTGGCACGACGATGCGTTTGTCGCCGTCGAAATGATGACCGGTCTGGCTCAGATTGGCCGCCTCGGCACGCAGATCGAAACGGCGCTGGATGTCGTCGGAGAAGCTTTGCGCAAGGGTGCGCAGTTGCAGGCGGCGCGCCGTGCCGGAGAGTTTTTCCAGCCAGCGCGCGACCCAGCGCAGCAGCGCGAGTTCGTCGCCGATCTGCTGAAGCTGGTCCGCGCGCACCAGTTTGATGGCCACTTCGTGATGGCCGTTGACCGGTGTGAGAAGGCGGGCGAAGTGCGTCTGTTCGGCGAAGCCGCCGCGTACCGGCACCAGATCGAGCGCACTGAACAGCGTCGGCAACGGGCCGCCGAATGCGCGTGTCAGCGCCTCTGCGGATGCCTTCGGGGGCAGCGGCGTTTCGAGGTGATCGATGGCATCGATGGCGTCGTGTAAGGTCCCGCTCGCCAGTTCGGGCCGCTCGGCCAGCGTCTGCGCGAAGCGGCTCGCCAGCGGCCCAAGGGCCGGCAGCACGCCGTGCAGGCTCTCCTTGCCGCGCCCGGATGCATGCATGCGACCCACCAGCTCGATCATCCAGTGCAGTTTGTGATCGGACGGCGCGGCAAGCCAGATCAGGCGCGCGCCATAACGCAACGCGTGGAACAGCAGTAATAAGCGGCGAAACAGTGGCGGCATCGGCAGTTCGGTTGACGGGCCGCGCGCAGTCGAAGGAGGGTGTGACGCGGCCAGGGCGTTCAGGTTAGCAGGGAAGCGCGCGAATAGGAGCATCCCCGCGCCACGCGTACTACAATACGCCGGCCTTCCTGATCCTGGCGAAACCCCAGCGTGCCGGCTCCCGGCCCTTCATCGATGCTCGCAGAACAACGTCATCAATACATCCTGGCGCAAGTCGCCAAAACCGGCGCGCTCTCGGTCGCTGAACTGGTGCGCGAACTCAATGTGTCGCGCGAAACGATCCGTCGTGATCTGAACGCGCTGGCCGGTCGTGGCCTGCTGGTCACGACCCACGGCGGCGCGTTGTCGAGCGACCGGCGCGAGCCCGATCTCGACACACGCGAAGCCGCCAACGCCGGCGCCAAGCGGGCGATCGGCGAACGCGCGGCCGAATTCATACCGGACGGCGCATCGCTCATCATCGATTCGGGCAGCACCACGCAGGCGGTGGCGCGCGCGCTGCTCGACCGGCATCGCCTCGCGGTCTACACGAACGACTGGCGCATCGCGCTGCTGCTCGGCCGCCGCAATGACAACCGCGTGACGCTGCTCGGCGGCGAACTGTCGGATATCGAAGACGCCACCTTCGGCCTCGATACGGTCCATCAACTCACGCAGTATCACGCGGATTTCGCCTTCATCGGCGCAGGCGGAATCTCGCCGGACGGCTATCTGACCGACTACAGCCGCATGGCCGCCGAAGTGCGCAGCCGGATGATCGCGGCCGCGGATATGGTGGTGGTGGTCGCCGACCATTCGAAATTCGGGCGTGTGACGCCGGTGCGCATCAACGGTATCGAGTCGGCCCGCTATCTCGTGACCGAGCTCGCGCCGGAGAAGGCGCTCAGCAAGGCGATCACGGGCCACGGCCCGGAAATCCTGATCGCCTGAAGACCGGGCGGCTGGGACGACATGCGAATCGGGGCCCTTCTGTGCGGTCAGTGCGCTGCACGCGAAGTCCGGGCCGCTCAAGCGTGCGGCCGATCGCGGCCACCGTGTCATGCAGTCCATCTGCCTCGATCACTCCGATGCGGCCCACGCGGAATTCATCCACTTGCGTCAGCTTCCCGGGTCAACAGGTTTGGGTCGTTTCCAGGAATCGCACTGCCTCCATCATCCGATGAATGTCTGTCGCGCCAGTCGGCGTGACAAAAGATTGATTTGGATATTATTGGCGAATTGTGTCATTTTTTGGAATTCGACAGAATGGTCATGGCGTTGTCATGGAAACCTGTAATCCTTGCGATGCCCGTTCAGGCATGGCAGGCAGCGCGAGTGTCGTAGGTAAGCTGTAAGTCAGGCTGTAAAAGAAGCGGCAAAGTTGTTGGCAATCTGCAATCTGAGCGAAACTGCACGACAACTGGCTGCGGGCAACACGCAAGCGGCGCGGCGCTACCGCCGTTCAATCACAACAGGTATCGGGTTTTCCCGACCGTCTGGTTTTTTGCCTTTCGGAGAGAGCGACATGACAAAGACGAATTCCCTTCACGCCACGGCTGGCCTCGCACGCAAACTGTTGCCGGCGCTAGTCGCCGCGGCAGCGTTCGGCGCGGCGATGCAGGCTCACGCGGCTGACGCCGTGGTGCTGTACACCGCCGACGGCCTCGAAAACCTCTACAAGGACGTGCTGCCGGCCTTCGAAAAGAAGGAAGGTGTGAAGGTCAACATCGTCACGGCAGGCAGCGGCGAAGTGGTGAACCGCGCCACCATCGAAAAGGATCAGCCGAAGGCCGACGTGCTTGTCACGCTGCCGCCGTTCATCCAGCAAGCCGACCAGGCCGGTCTGCTGCAGGCATATCAGAGTGCCAACTACAAAAACGTGCCGGCTATCGCCAAGGCGCCGAACGGTGCGTGGGCGACCTTCGTGAACAACTACTTCTCGTTCGCGATCAACCCGGAAGTCACGAAGACCCAGCCGAAAACGTTCGCCGACCTGCTGCATCCGGACTACGCCGGCAAGGTCGCGTACTCCAACCCGGCCACGGCTGGCGACGGCATGGCGGTGATCATCCTGACCACGTCGTTGATGGGTGAAGACAAGGCGTTCGACTATCTGAAGAAGCTCGAAGAGAGCGCCAAATTCCACACCAAGGGCACGGGCTACCTCGACGTGCTGCTCTCGCGCAACGAAATCGCCTTTGCCAATGGCGACCTGCAAATGGATCTGGACGACTCAGCGAACGGCGGCCTGTCGCTCAAGCCGATCTTCCTCGCAGCCAGCGCCGGCGGCAAGCCGACCACCTTCCAGTTGCCGTACGCGGTCGGTCTGATCAAGAACGGTCCGAACCAGGCGGAAGGCAAGAAGCTGATCGACTACCTGATGTCGACAGAAGTCCAGGCCAAGGTGCCGGACATCTTCGGTATCCCGGGTCGCACCGACGTGCCGCTCGCCGGCAAGAACGGCGAAACAGTCAAGCAGGCTATCGCTGGCGTGACGCTGATTCCGGTGGACTGGAACCAGGTGATGGCGAAGAAGGCCGACTGGACGGCACGCTGGAAGAACGACGTGATCGGTTCGTCGGGCAAGCAGATCGAAGTCGTCAAGCCGAAGTAAGCAGCACGCATCGAGCCGCAATCAGCCTTTGAGTCAGGCGGCGCCTCCGATCGCGTGCGAGGCGCCGCATCAGCATTAATCTAGTTGGAGGATGAACCCGGTGAATACGGCCAGTCTTGCTCACCCAGGCGCGCTCGGCGCCACCCCGGATGCGCTCGAAGCCGCGCATTCGAACACGCCGGGCGGCGTGCAGATCGACCATCTGACGGTGCGCTTCGGTTCGCGCACCGTGCTCGACGATCTGTCGTTGACGATCCAGCGCGGCGAATTGCTGACCGTGCTGGGCCGCAGCGGTTGCGGCAAGACCACCTTGCTGCGTTTCATCGCCGGGTTCATTGAAGCGGACGGCCTGTCCGGCACGCTGACCGTGGCCGGTCACGATCTCACGCACGTGCCGCCGCACAAGCGCAACCTCGGTTTGCTGTTCCAGAGCTATGCGCTGTTCCCGCATCTGTCCGTATTCGAGAATGTGGCGTTCGGGTTGCGCGCGCGCCGCACGCCCGCCAAAGACGTCGCACGGCGCGTGGCGGACGCGCTCAAGCTCGTGCAACTCGGCGACGCCGGCCATGTGATGCCCGCGCAGTTGTCGGGCGGCATGCAGCAGCGCGTGGCGTTGGCCCGCGCGCTTGTGATCGAGCCCGATGTGCTGTTGCTCGACGAACCTCTTTCCGCACTCGACGCCAATCTGCGCGCGTCGGTGCGTTCCGAACTGAAGGCGCTGCATGAGCGCCTGCCGAATCTGACGATCGTCTGCGTGACGCACGATCAGGACGACGCGCTGGTGCTGTCCGACCGCACGCTGCTGATGCGCGAAGGCCGCATCGCACAACTTGGCACGCCGCAGCAGTTGTACGACACCCCGAGCGATGCGTTCGTCGCGCGCTATCTGGGCGCGGCCAATCTGCTGCCGCCGCAAGTCGTCTTCAGCCTGGGCGACGCGCGCTGTAACGAGCGCGAGCGGGTGGCGTGTCTGCGTCCCGAAGCGCTACGGATCGTGCCGCTCGGCGAAGGGCAGTTGCATGGCGCGATCGCGTCGGTCGAATGGTATGGCGCGGTGTTGTCGGTCTCGGTCGCGCTCGACGCGATGCCGAACGAGCCCGTGCTGGTCACCATGCAGCGCGGCCACGGCATGATGCCGGAGAAGGGCGCGCGTGTTTCCCTGCATTATGAGGCAGACGATGTCGTCCTTATCAACCCCTAATCCGTCCGACGCGCACAACCCGCTCAACGCCGCGGCCGCCGACGCGCGCCGCAGCGCCAGCGCGGCCTCGCATACGGCCGCGGTGAAGCGTCGCGAACGCGCGGCTCAATGGCACCTGCTGTTTATCGCGGTGTTCGTGCTCGGGCCGCTGGTCATCTATCCGCTTGTGCGTCTCGTGCTGCTGAGTCTGACCGGACCGCACGGTCTAAGCCTGCAGGCCTACTCGGCGTTCTTCGGCAATCCGGAAACGCGCGGGGTGATCGGCACGACGCTGTGGATCCTGTTTGCGAGCGCGGGCCTGGCGTCGCTGCTCGGCGTCGCGTTGGCGTCGTTACTGTTCTTCAAGCCGTTCCCCGGCGCGCGGATGGTGACGCGGTTTCTCGAACTGTTTGTCGCGTTTCCATCGTTTCTGGTGGCGTTCACGCTGATCTTTCTGTACGGCTCCCAAGGCTCGGTCAGCATCGGCTTGCAACGGCTCTTTCACCTGCAGGCGCCGCCGCTCGATTTCCTGTTCGGCGTGGGCGGCGTGATTCTCGCGGAAGTAGTGTTCTACGCGCCGTTTGTCGTGCGTCCCACACTGGCGTCGTTTGCCACCCTCGACATGCGGCTGATCGAAGCCGCCCGCAGTCTCGGCGCGCATGGCTGGATGGTGGCGTACAAGGTGATCCTGCCGCTCGCGTGGCCGGGTATCGCCGCCGGCACGATCCTGTGTTTTCTGCTGACGCTCAACGAGTTCGGCATTCTGCTCGTGCTTGGCAGCGCGCATCTGATTACGTTGCCGGTTGCAATCTACAGTTCCGCGACCGTCGATCTCGATCTGCCGACCGCCGCCGCCGGCGCGGTCGTGATGTTGCTGATGTCTTTGTCGTTGTACGCGTTGTACCGCCAGGTCAACCGGCGCAAGGTGAAAGGAGCGGGCCATGGCCGTTGAACTCGATCCGACCGTGTTGCCGGTCATGCACAAGAAAGCGCGGCCGGTGCGCCGCAGTCTGCTGGTGCGCATGCTGGGCAGTCTGTTTCTCGGCTTTGCCGCGTTGCTGTGTTTCTGGCTGTTCGTCCTGCCGGTGCTGGTGGTCGCGCTTTCGAGCGTGGCCGGGCACTGGTCCGGCACGATCCTGCCGGACGGCTTCAGCATGCGCTGGTTCGAGCGCCTCGGTTCGAGCGACTTCGACGCGCTCACCACCAGCCTGGAAATCGGCATGGGCGTGGCGGTGTTCGGCACGATTATCGGCCTGTGGCTTGCGCTCGCGCTCGAAGGGCGCGACCGGCGCGGTCTTGGCGCCGTCGTCGATACGATCGCCATGATGCCCAATGGCGTGCCGAGCGTGGTGCTCGGGCTGGCGGTGCTGATCGCCTATCACAAGCGTCCGTTCGACCTGTCGAGCTCGGCGGCGATCGTCGTGTTCGTGCAGCTCGCACTCGTGCTGCCGTTCTGTTACCGGTGCGCGGCCGCCGCGCTGCGGCCCGAATTGACCATTCTGCGCGAAGCCGCCGCGAGTCTGGGAGCACCGCCGTCGATGGTGTTGCGCCGCGTCGTGCTGCCGCAGCTGGTGCCGGCGATCCGCGCCAGTCTGGCGCTCGGCTTCGCGCTCTCGCTCGGCGAACTCGGCGCGACGCTCACCGTTTATCCGCCTGGCTTCGCGACGGTGCCGATCGTCGTCGTCGGGCAGGTGGAGCGTGGTTATTACCTGCCGGCCTCCGCGCTGTCGCTGATTCTGCTACTGGTCTCGCTTGCCGCGCTGTTATTGATTGCGGCGCGCGTTCCGCGTCGTCGCATGGACTGACAAGCAACTTCCGATGGATGAGTGTGCGTACCACGACGGCGCGCACACCCGGACACATATCGATGTGGCAAAATTTGTCAAAATGACCGAATATATGCATGCTTCCGTCGATCCGATTGAGGTTGTGCGCAGGCATTCGCTGACGGCGCTGGTTCGCGAGGAAATCGAGCGGCACATCATCGAAGGCGCGCTTGCTCCCGGCGACAAGCTCAACGAAGCAGACTGGGCGGCGCGCCTGCAGGTCTCACGCGGGCCGGTGCGCGAGGCGTTTCGCGCGCTGGAGCAGGCCGGTCTGGTGCGTAACGAGAAGAACCGTGGCGTGTTTGTGCGCACGGTGTCGCTGGTGGAAGCGGACGAGATCTACGCGGTACGCGCGGTGCTCGAAGAAGCGGCGTGCCGGATGCTGGCGCCGAATATCGACGCCCGGCAACTGGCCATGCTGCGCGACTGGCTCGACGCCATGCGCGCCGCGCTCGATGCGCACGATCACGACGCCTATGCGCGCGCCAATGTGGCGTTTCACGACGCGATCGTGGCGGCGTCGGGCAACGTGAAGCTGTACGAGACGTATCGAAGGCTGGTGAGCGAATTGAGCCTGTTCCGGCGGGCCGCGCTGGTGGTGCATGCCGACGCAATGGAGCGCTCGCTCGCCGAGCACCGCGCGATTCTGACGGCGCTGGCTTCGCGCAACGCCGACCAGGCCGCCGCGCTGATGCACGCGCATGTGAACGGCGGCTTGCAGCGTGCGCATGAGGCGTGCGAACCGGCCGGGACGCTCGGCGCGGTGCGCATGGTCCCGGTATCGAACGATTGAAGCGAACGATTGATGCGACAGGTTGCAACGGATTAACGACAGCACGCGTGCTCGACACGCACGGAAGGTAACGATGGCAAACCCAAGCGAACGTACTATTGACGTCAACGGCCGCGGCTACCGGCTGCCCTCGCAGCCAACGGTTGTGGTGTGCGTCGACGGCTGCGAATACGATTACCTCGAAGCCGCGGTCGCGGCCGGCGTGGCGCCTTTCATCGGCAAGATGCTCAAAGGCGGCGCGGCCTTCAAGGGCGACTGCGTGATTCCGTCGTTCACCAACCCGAATAACCTGTCGATCGTGTGCGGCGTGCCGCCGTCGGTGCACGGCATCTGCGGCAACTACTTCTGGGACCCGGACGCAAATGGCGGCGAGGGCGCGGAAGTGATGATGAACGACCCCGCCTATCTGCGCGCCGGCACGCTGCTGGCCGCCGCCGCGCAAGCGGGCGCCGCGGTTGCCGTGGTCACCGCGAAAGACAAGCTGCGCCGCCTGCTCGGCTGGCAGTTGAACGGCATCTGTTTCTCGGCGGAAAAAGCCGATACGGTGACGCGCGCAGAAAACGGTATCGACGAGGTGCTCGATCTGGTCGGTCTGCCGCTGCCTGACGTGTATAGCGCAGGCTTGTCCGAATTCGTGTTCGCCGCGGGCGTGCGGCTCGCCGAAACACGCAAGCTGGACCTGATGTATCTGTCCACCACGGATTACATCCAGCACAAATGGGCGCCGGGCACCGAAGGTGCGAACGCGTTCTACGCGATGATGGACGGCTACTTGGCGAAGCTCGACGCGCTTGGCTGGGTGATCGGTCTGACTGCCGATCACGGCATGAACGCCAAGCACGATCCGCAGACCGGCGAGCCGAACGTGATCTATCTGCAGGACGTGCTGGATGACTGGCTCGGCTTGGGTAAAGCGCGCGTGATTCTGCCCATCACGGATCCGTACGTCGTGCATCACGGTGCGCTGGGGTCGTTCGCGACGGTGTATCTGCCGCGCGATGTGAGCGTCGCGCAGGTAATCGAGCGGATCGGCGGATTGCAGGGTATCGAAGTCGTGCTGGATAACCGCGCGGCGTGCGAGCGCTTCGAACTGCCGAATGACCGCGTCGGCGATATTGTCGTGGTGAGCACGAAGCATGTGACGCTCGGCACGCGGCGCAGTGAGCATGATCTGTCAGGGCTCACTGTGCCGCTGCGCTCGCATGGCGGCATTTCCGAGCAGGAAGTGCCGCTGCTGTTCAACCGGCGCGTCGAGGATGTGCTGGCCGGCACAAGTGGCAAGCGGCTGCGCAATTTCGATATCTTCGACATTGCGCTGAATCACGTGTTGCCATCATGAACTCGCAGCTGCAGGACCATCCCGCATTTCGGGCGGAAGCGCTGCGGCTCAAAGGCGAACGCGTCATGCGCGAACGCACGCTCGACGTGTTCGATCCGTACACGGGTACGCGGGTTGGCACGGTTCCGCGGGCAAGTGTGGAGGACGTGCGTGCCGCCTTCGACTACGCCGCCGCTTATCCGGCAACGCTCACGCGCTACGAGCGCTCGCAGATTCTCGAGCGCGCCGCGGCGTTGTTGCGCGAGCGGACCGAGGCGGCGTCCGATCTGATTTCGCGCGAGTCGGGTTTGTCGAAGCAGGATTCACGTTACGAAATTGGCCGCGTGGCTGACGTATTCAAGTTCGCCTCGATCGAGGCCTTGCGCGACGACGGCCAGAGCTTTTCCTGCGATCTGACGCCGCATGGCAAGAAGCGCCGGGTGTTTTCGCAGCGTGAACCGCTGGCGGGTGTGATCGTCGCGATTACGCCGTTCAACCATCCGATGAACCAGGTGGCGCACAAGATCGCGCCGGCCATCGCGACGAATAACCGGGTTCTGCTGAAGCCGTCGGAGAAGGTGCCGTTATCGGCGTTCTATCTGGCGGACATTCTGTATGAAGCCGGTTTGCCTGCGCCGATGCTGCAGGTGCTGACGGGCGATCCGCGTGAAATCGCCGACGAACTGATCACCCATCCGCTCGCCGAGCTGGTGACTTTTACGGGGGGCGTGTCGATCGGCAAATACATCGCGGCGAAGGCGGGCTATCGGCGTGTCGTGCTCGAGCTAGGTGGCAACGATCCGCTGATCGTGCTCGAAGACGCCGATCTCGAACGCGCGGCGACGCTTGCGGTGCAGGGCTCATATAAGAACTCCGGGCAGCGTTGCACCGCAGTCAAGCGGATGCTCGTGCAGAAAAGCGTCGCGGCGGATTTCACCGATCTGCTCGTGGAGAAAACGCGTGCGTGGACGTATGGCGATCCGTTCGACGCGGCGAATCAGATGGGTACCGTGATCGACGTCGCCGCAGCGCAACTTTTTGAAGCGCGTGTCAACGAGGCCGTGGCGGGCGGTGCGCGCCTGCGGATCGGCAACCAGCGCAACGGCGCGCTTTATTCGCCGACCGTGCTGGAGAACGTCGATCCGTCGATGACGCTGGTGCGCGAGGAAACGTTCGGTCCCGTGTCGCCGGTCATCACCTTCGACACGCTCGACGACGCCATCCGTATTAGCAACGGGACGCCGTTCGGGTTGTCGTCGGGTGTATGCACGAACCGGCAGGACGCGATCACGCGGTTCATCAACGAATTGCGCGTGGGGACGGTCAACGTATGGGAAGTGCCGGGCTACCGGATTGAATTGACGCCGTTTGGCGGCATCAAGGATTCCGGGCTTGGCTATAAAGAAGGTGTTCAGGAAGCAATGAAGAGCTTCACCAACCTGAAGACTTTTTCACTACCGTGGGAGTAATAGAGTGGCGCTGAATCTGAATGACATCCGTTCGTTATTCGAGCAGTACGGCAATCTCGCCTATAGCGGCGAGCCGGTGACGCAGCTTGAACACGCATTGCAAAGCGGCGCATTAGCGGAAGAGGCGGGCGCTGACGACGAACTCGTCGCCGCCGCGTTCTTGCACGACCTCGGCCACCTGTTGAATCTGCAGGGCGAAACGCCGACTGAGCGTGGTATCGACGACTTGCACCAGTATTTCGCGCTACCGTTCCTGCGGCCGGTATTTTCGGACGCGGTGTTGGAGCCGATCCGCTTGCACGTCGACGCCAAGCGCTGTCTATGCGCAGTCGACGAAACCTATTTCGGCCAGCTGTCGACCGATTCGGTGCGCAGCCTGGAGTTGCAAGGCGGCATCTTCAGCAAGGACGAAGCCGAAGTGTTCCTGAAGAAGCCTTATGCCGAAGACGCGTTGCGCTTGCGTAAATGGGACGACCGCGCAAAAGAAGAGCACCGTGCGACGCCGGGTCTCGATCACTATCTGGGGGTAGTTGAGCGGGTCATGCACAAGCGAGCGACTGTCTGAAGCAGACCGTTTCAGCGGATCTTCTTTGCCATCTTCGCGCCTCTTCTGGCGCAATTCGTGGGCGTCAAAATAAAGCTTGCAAGCCCCGGTTTGGGTCGCTAGAATCTCGCTCTTTCGTGCTTCGGATACCGGGGCACGGGGAGGCGGGAGAGCCAGCAATGGCGGGGGTTTGCGGTGTGTCGGGCAGGTTCGGGAAGTTAAAAAAACCTGTTGACGACGTAGCGAAAGTTCTTCATAATCTCGTTTCTCTGCTGCTGATGCAGCGACGCAGAACGAAGCGGTGCCGGGTGACTGAAGTTAAGTGAGCGCGGTGCGGTTTTGGTGGTGAATGCGTAATCGATCTTTAAAAATTAACAGCCGATAAGTGTGGGCGCTTGATGTCTGACGCGCGGTGGAATTTTCGGATTCTGCCGGGAAGCGAAAGTATCAAGTCTCACACTAGTATTAAAGGAAGGTTTTCCCATTTTCGGATGGGATGATCATTCGTCAGTACGTTGAGTGAGCGACCGGGTTCGAAAGAGCCCGAAAAACAGTAACAGGTTTGAACTGAAGAGTTTGATCCTGGCTCAGATTGAACGCTGGCGGCATGCCTTACACATGCAAGTCGAACGGCAGCACGGGAGTAATCCTGGTGGCGAGTGGCGAACGGGTGAGTAATACATCGGAACGTGTCCTGTAGTGGGGGATAGCCCGGCGAAAGCCGGATTAATACCGCATACGCTCTACGGAGGAAAGGGGGGGATCTTAGGACCTCTCGCTACAGGGGCGGCCGATGGCAGATTAGCTAGTTGGTGGGGTAAAGGCCTACCAAGGCGACGATCTGTAGCTGGTCTGAGAGGACGACCAGCCACACTGGGACTGAGACACGGCCCAGACTCCTACGGGAGGCAGCAGTGGGGAATTTTGGACAATGGGGGCAACCCTGATCCAGCAATGCCGCGTGTGTGAAGAAGGCCTTCGGGTTGTAAAGCACTTTTGTCCGGAAAGAAAACCTCTGCCCTAATACGGCGGGAGGATGACGGTACCGGAAGAATAAGCACCGGCTAACTACGTGCCAGCAGCCGCGGTAATACGTAGGGTGCAAGCGTTAATCGGAATTACTGGGCGTAAAGCGTGCGCAGGCGGTCCGCTAAGACAGATGTGAAATCCCCGGGCTTAACCTGGGAACTGCATTTGTGACTGGCGGGCTAGAGTATGGCAGAGGGGGGTAGAATTCCACGTGTAGCAGTGAAATGCGTAGAGATGTGGAGGAATACCGATGGCGAAGGCAGCCCCCTGGGCCAATACTGACGCTCATGCACGAAAGCGTGGGGAGCAAACAGGATTAGATACCCTGGTAGTCCACGCCCTAAACGATGTCAACTAGTTGTCGGGTCTTCATTGACTTGGTAACGTAGCTAACGCGTGAAGTTGACCGCCTGGGGAGTACGGTCGCAAGATTAAAACTCAAAGGAATTGACGGGGACCCGCACAAGCGGTGGATGATGTGGATTAATTCGATGCAACGCGAAAAACCTTACCTACCCTTGACATGTATGGAATCCTGCTGAGAGATGGGGGTGCCCGAAAGGGAGCCATAACACAGGTGCTGCATGGCTGTCGTCAGCTCGTGTCGTGAGATGTTGGGTTAAGTCCCGCAACGAGCGCAACCCTTGTCCCTAGTTGCTACGCATAGAGCACTCTAGTGGGACTGCCGGTGACAAACCGGAGGAAGGTGGGGATGACGTCAAGTCCTCATGGCCCTTATGGGTAGGGCTTCACACGTCATACAATGGTCGGTACAGAGGGTCGCCAACCCGCGAGGGGGAGCCAATCCCACAAAACCGATCGTAGTCCGGATCGCACTCTGCAACTCGAGTGCGTGAAGTCGGAATCGCTAGTAATCGCGGATCAGCATGTCGCGGTGAATACGTTCCCGGGTCTTGTACACACCGCCCGTCACACCATGGGAGTGGGTTTTACCAGAAGTGGCTAGGCTAACCGCAAGGAGGCCGGTCACCACGGTAGGATTCATGACTGGGGTGAAGTCGTAACAAGGTAGCCGTATCGGAAGGTGCGGCTGGATCACCTCCTTTCTAGAGCTAACGGTCATGCGTGAGCGACTCACACTCATCGGCTGTAGGTTGACAGATACGGAGACAGACGCAGGGGTCTGTAGCTCAGTTGGTTAGAGCACCGTCTTGATAAGGCGGGGGTCGCTGGTTCGAATCCAGCCTGACCCACCATGTTTCTGCCGTGGCTGCGGCTAACCGGTGAAGACCCCGGATGATGCGCCTGCGTGGTCTGTATGACTGGGGGATTAGCTCAGCTGGGAGAGCACCTGCTTTGCAAGCAGGGGGTCGTCGGTTCGATCCCGTCAACCTCCACCAACCTGGCGGTGAGGCAACGTGACCGAGGGGAGCATGGCGCCGGAGCCCGTCGGCTGGCAATTGAGCAGTCAGAGTGTTTTTGGAATGACAGCAAGTGCATATCGGCTGATTGCTTAACAATCAGGAAGAAGTTAAGAGCTGCCCGAAGGCGGATTGATCTTAGAGATGGGCATGACTCGAATAGGTAATAATGGGTTGTGATTGTATCGAGTTGAATCGAAGACTGCTTTTGAATATGGTCCGAATTCGACCTGTAACGTCGCAAACACGATTTTGGAACCTGAGACAAGTCTGAGGTTATAGGATCAAGCGAATAAGTGCATCTGGTGGATGCCTTGGCGATCACAGGCGATGAAGGACGCGGTAGCCTGCGAAAAGCTACGGGGAGCTGGCAAACGAGCTTTGATCCGTAGATGTCCGAATGGGGAAACCCGGCCCTTTTGGGTCATCCATGACTGAATACATAGGTCATGAGAAGCGAACGCAGTGAACTGAAACATCTAAGTAGCTGCAGGAAAAGAAATCAACCGAGATTCCGAGAAGTAGTGGCGAGCGAAACCGGAAGAGCCTGCATGTTATGCAGTACTCTTAGTGGAACGGCTCTGGAAAGTGCCGGCGATAGTGGGTGATAGCCCCGTACACGAAAACAGATTGTGAAGAACTAAGCATGCGACAAGTAGGGCGGGACACGTGAAATCCTGTCTGAAGATGGGGGGACCATCCTCCAAGGCTAAATACTCGTGATCGACCGATAGTGAACCAGTACCGTGAGGGAAAGGCGAAAAGAACCCCGGGAGGGGAGTGAAATAGATCCTGAAACCGCATGCATACAAACAGTGGGAGCCTCGAAAGGGGTGACTGCGTACCTTTTGTATAATGGGTCAGCGACTTACGTTCAGTAGCAAGCTTAACCGAATAGGGGAGGCGCAGCGAAACCGAGTCCGAACAGGGCGTTCAGTTGCTGGGCGTAGACCCGAAACCAAGTGATCTATCCATGGCCAGGATGAAGGTGCGGTAACACGTACTGGAGGTCCGAACCCACTAATGTTGAAAAATTAGGGGATGAGCTGTGGATAGGGGTGAAAGGCTAAACAAACCTGGAAATAGCTGGTTCTCTCCGAAAACTATTTAGGTAGTGCCTCGTGTATTACCTTCGGGGGTAGAGCACTGTTATGGTTGGGGGGTCCATTGCGACTTACTACACCATAGCAAACTCCGAATACCGAAGAGTGCAATCACGGGAGACAGACATCGGGTGCTAACGTCCGGTGTCAAGAGGGAAACAACCCAGACCGCCAGCTAAGGTCCCCAAAATTGCTAAGTGGGAAACGAAGTGGGAAGGCTAAAACAGTCAGGAGGTTGGCTTAGAAGCAGCCATCCTTTAAAGAAAGCGTAATAGCTCACTGATCGAGTCGTCCTGCGCGGAAGATGTAACGGGGCTCAAGCCAGTCACCGAAGCTGCGGATGCACATTTATGTGCATGGTAGGAGAGCGTTCCGTAAGCCTGCGAAGGTGCATTGAAAAGTGCGCTGGAGGTATCGGAAGTGCGAATGCTGACATGAGTAGCGATAAAGGGGGTGAAAAGCCCCCTCGCCGTAAGCCCAAGGTTTCCTACGCAACGTTCATCGGCGTAGGGTGAGTCGGCCCCTAAGGCGAGGCAGAAATGCGTAGCTGATGGGAAGCAGGTTAATATTCCTGCACCATTGTTAGATGCGATGGGGGGACGGATCGCGGAAGGTTGTCCGGGTGTTGGAAGTCCCGGTCCTTGCATTGGAGAAGGCGCTTAGGCAAATCCGGGCGCGGAATTCAAGGGTGTGAGGCCATTCACTTCGGTGAAGAAGCAACTGGAAGTGGTTCCAAGAAAAGCCTCTAAGCTTCAGTTTAACAAGACCGTACCGCAAACCGACACAGGTGGGCGAGATGAGTATTCTAAAGCAGGTTAATCGGAGAAGGAACGCAGCAAAAATTGGTACCGTAACTTCGGGATAAGGTACGCCCCTAAGTCGACTGGCCTGCGCCAGGAGGGTGAAGGGGTTGCAATAAACTGGTGGCTGCGACTGTTTAATAAAAACACAGCACTCTGCAAACACGAAAGTGGACGTATAGGGTGTGACGCCTGCCCGGTGCCGTAGATTAAAATGATGGGGTGTAAGCTCTTGATCGAAGTCCCGTAAGAACGGCGGCCGTAACTATAACGGTATGAAGGTAGCGAAATTCCTTGTCGGGTAAGTCTCCGACTGGACCAGCGAATGGCGAAACGATGGCCACACTGTCTCCTCCCTGAGACTCAGCGAAGTTGAAGTGTTTGTGATGATGCAATCT